>NZ_CP042593.1:3687051-4916069 GCF_007995155.1 Cytobacillus dafuensis
GAACCCGGTGTTGAAAATACAGCTTTGTTGTTTACAACTCCTGCCGCTGCCCGTGAAAGTATTGCTGCTGAGCCAATATCTTCTTGATAGCTTAGCATTCTAAAAAGCTCTCCAAAACCGGAAATTTCCTTATCAAATAAGTCTTTGACTGTCTCAATTGTAATATCTCGAAGTGCAATTCCTGTTCCGCCATTCGTGAGAACGACATCAATTTCTGGATCTTTACACCCTTTTAACACTTCAGCACGAAGCTGATCTGCTTCGTCTTTTACAATGACATAATCGCGGATTATATGACCTTTTTCCAATAAAAGATCGATCATTAGCTTTCCGCTTTTATCTGTTTCCTTATCCCTTGTATCACTAATCGTAATGACTTTACAATTAACCTGTTTCGGTGCTTCTTTTTTATGCTCGGTCGTACTCATATCATTTCTCCACCCTTCCTATGTATGTATCTAAATTGATAATATGTATGGGCGAATTCAGTTACTTTTCGTGTCAGCCGATAATTTGTTCCGGCTCCAATGGCCATGCTAATAAAAGGAATTCCTTGAATGGACTTTTTCCTGAATATGAAAATAGCTATTCCCTTTAATAACTGTTGTAGTGGCTGCTCCATCCAAGCTAAATTAGCGAGCTCCTCATTTCCTTCATAAAAGTAAAAATCCTTTTCATTATTAAGCTCTGACATTAATTCATCCCAAGCTCTGCTTTGCATACGCCTTGGAAGTGTAGCCGCATGAAAAACTTTAAGCGAGCACATCATCTCATAAGGAGTATTAACCTCAATACCGTATGTCATTGCGATTAGCTGGACGACCCTAAGATTAATAACTGCCATTGCAGGGATATCCGCCCCAAGCATAATGGAGCTTCCTGTTCCAGCCAATCCTCCTTGTGCTATTGAATACACCCTATGCCGAGAAATTTGCTGCTGTGCGATGTACTGAAGCTTATCAATATCTAAAGAAATTAATTCTTCAATTGTTTCTATTCCTGGGTTAAACACACGCCCGGCTGTTATTATCCGTTCTTTCGCATCAAGTTGCAGCTGAGAGCCTTGAATAAGAGCATGAAGATGAAACAGCCAATTGTCCAATACAGAAAAAAACTGTTGCTGAATGTTTTCTGGAAGCAGCGAAAAAGATCTTTCCAAATATTTTTCATAAGTTAACTCAAAATCATTGGGTTCATAGCTATAAAGTTTATTTACCCAATCTTGGATTTGGGCCAAGACCACTTTCTCCCGTTCGGTCATTGCCATGCTGTAAGCCTCCATTTCAAATCCTTTTGATTTCCTTTTAAATAACTGTGGTCTCTCAAATTATTTTGTTAATTTCATTACATCACGTGCAATCATGACTTCTTCATTTGTTGGAATGACCATAACTTTTACAGGTGAATGAGGATAATTAATAAATGCTTCTTCTCCACGAACCTTATTTAGTGCAGGATCACAATAAACACCCATGAATTCAAGACCTTGAATTACTCGTGCACGAATGACATCACTGTTCTCTCCAATTCCAGCTGTGAAAATGATGGCATCAACTCCGTACATTCGCGCAGCGTATGAACCAATATATTTATGGATTCTGCCTGCAAATACTTCAAGTGCTAATTTCGACCGTTCATCGCCTTCTGATGCATGGGTCTCTATATCACGCAAGTCACTTGAAAATCCTGAAACCGCTAACATTCCACTCTTTTTATTCAGGACATCTAATACCTCGTCTGCCGTTTTATTTGTTTTTTCCATAATAAATGGAATTAAGGCAGGGTCAATATTCCCAGATCGTGTCCCCATTGTAACACCAGCTAACGGTGTAAACCCCATTGAGGTGTCAATGGATTTCCCGCCTTCAATCGCAGCAATACTTGCACCATTGCCAAGATGGCAGGAAATTAAACGAAGTTGATCTAATGGGCGGCCAAGCATTGCAGCAGCCCGCTGCGAAACATATTTATGAGAAGTGCCGTGAAATCCATATTTTCGAATTCCGTACTTTTTGTAATATTCATATGGCAGGCTATATAAAAACGAGCTTTCTGGCATTGTTTGATGAAATGCAGTATCAAAGACAGCAATAGCCGGAACATTAGGAAGAGCATGCTTAAAAGCTTCGATTCCCGTTATATTAGCAGGATTATGTAAGGGAGCAAGCTCTGATAGTGCATCAATCTTTTTCAAAACCTCTTCATTAATTAAAACAGAATCAGAAAATTCTTCACCGCCATGAACGACTCTATGGCCAATTCCATCTATTTCATTTAATGAATGAATAATTCCTAAGGATGTTAATTTCTCTAATAAAAGCTTAACAGCTATTTCATGATTAGGTATTTCCATCGTTTCTTTTATTTTTTTACCATTTGCAACAATGTTAAATATCGAATCATTTAATCCAATGCGTTCAATTAATCCCTTCGTTATTACCTCTTCGCTCGGCATTTCAAATAGTTGAAATTTCAATGAAGAGCTGCCGGCATTTATCGCAATTATTTTTGCCATATATACAACCGCTCCTTTTAAAGGATTTCTTATTATTCATTCTTGTTTTTCTTTATTTTGTACTTCAAAACATATTAGCATCTCTCGAGTATTCATTTAATCATTATTAATCAAAATTTTCAAGAATCACCATATATTTTACCTACTATTAGAATACTACACTTTTGAAAATAAATAAGAAGGAAGCCACACTTTTGTGGGCTTCCTTCTTATTTATTTTCTTTAAACCATATATCAATTTTATTCAGTATTTTCTCTACTTCCACAGTTTTTGACAAGCTAGGCAGATGCACAAGAAGAACTTGTTTCGGAGGCTTTACACCTTCTCCCTTCTTTTGCAGGATAAATATACTTTTTGCAGCCTTTTCATTTTTAAATATCGATTGCGGCAGCTGTAAGAACCCCTGAATATTTGTATATTTCTTTATGTATTCATGAAGCTTTGAAGCCTGCTCACTTTCAAAAAGACCATTCGGTACAATAAAAAATAAATATCCGCCCTCTTTCACATGCCGAACGCTTTGTTCAATAAAAAGATGGTGAGCAAATGTATGCCCTTGATCTGCCTTCATTTCGTATTCTGATGCTCTAAGATCATTTGGATAATATCCTACAGGCAAGTCACTTACTACCACATCTGCCTTCTCTATAAATAATGATTCTAGGCTATCTTGATTAAAAAATTGAATTGGGTGCTGCTGCAGATTTGCATTAACATAACTCAGTTTAATTAATATATCGTCAATATCGATCCCCGTAGCCTCAACCATTTTGTTTTGCTGTTGATTGATAACGGTTGTTAAAAGGTTTCCTGTTCCCACAGCAGGGTCAAGTAATCGAAATTCGTTTTTCTGTACAAACTTATCAACTAAATAGCCAATGAGCAGTCCAATAGCATCAGGTGTCATTTGATGATTCGGCTGAATAAGCTCGTTCATTCCTTTAAGAATGGCAAGCTGGATGGATTTTCGAATTTCTTCCTTCGAGTAATTCTCCATTTGAATCGTCTCATAATTTTTTCTTAATCTTTTTACCGTCAATTCGCTCAATTCTTCCTGAAGGATACTTCCGTGAAAAATATTTTCCCCTGTTTCTGCTAATGCTTCTAAATATGTACATGCTAGTTCTTCTTGAATGATCATTGCCGTTTCATTAAAAACAGTAAACAATTCCTCAACCGGTGTACTATTCATTATATATTCCTCCCGATTCTTTTCTATTGTCCTATTTTAACGAGGTTTTATTTTTATCACAAGTATTAGGGGATAGTAACAAACAAGAATTCATTTTACTTACTCAAGTAAAAAAAAAAAGAAGCTCAACATTGAGCTTCCATTCAGGACATGGCTTAAGCTTTTCTTTGTCTAGCTCCAGCGCCTAGGGGCTCGACTTATGCTTGTCGCCCCTGATCACGGCGCTTCCGCTTTTCTACTTACTTCGCTTGCTTTGCAGCTTCAACTGCTGCTTCGTAATTTGGATGATCTGTTGCTTCGCTTACATATTCTGCATATGTAACTGTATCATTCGAATCAACTACAAATACAGCACGTGCTAGAAGGCGTAGCTCTTGAATAGCCACTCCATAAGCTTCTCCAAAAGAAAGCTCGCGATGGTCTGAAACAGTTTGAACATTTTCAATTCCAGCTGCTGCACACCAACGTTTTTGAGCAAACGGAAGATCCACACTAACAGTTAAGATCTTTACATTATCTAATTTAGATGCCTCTTCATTAAAACGGCGGGTTTGCGCATCACAAACACCCGTATCGATTGAAGGAACTACACTGATTAAACGAACATGTCCTTTGGAATCAGCTAAAGTAACTGCAGATAAATCATTTGCAAGAACCTTAAAATCTGGAGCTTTATCTCCTACTTTAACTTCATTTCCTAATAAAGTTACTGGATTCCCTTTAAAAGTAATTGACGCCATTATTTCATCCTCCTTAAACAACATATGTACAATGTAAATCATATCTTTTCAAAATCTTTTTTGCAATTATTTCATTTTATTTCGTATTAAAATTATCTTTTTTTTCAATACTCTAATGGCCAAGAAAAAAGTTAACCTCTCCTAACTGTTGGAAAAGTTAACTTTAATACTTAAATATTTAAATCATGCTTTGGGCCATTATAGTCTTGGTTTTTATTATGAGTATGATCGCTGCTTCCTTGTTTGTTTTTATTGTTAAACATCTGTTGGATCTTATCGACTGCTTGAGGAGCAAGATCGAGAATTCTCTCGTATAAATGTGTGCTTTCATCAAGATGAACCATTTTCACGCCACCAGAGTTGACGATAAGAAATGCGATCGGAGTGATCGATACTCCGCCTCCGCTTCCACCGCCAAATGGATGTCCACTCGATTGCCCTTGCCCGCCACTATTGGACTGGCTGTCTAGCTTGAATTCGCTGCCACCAGCTGCAAAACCGAATCCAACCTTTGAAACAGTCAATATTACACTGCCATCTGGTGTTTCAACTGGATCACCAATAATTGTATTAACATCAATCATTTCCTTCAGATTTTCCATAGCAGTTGTCATTAATCCTTGAATTGGATGCTCAGACATCTACTAAAACCCCCTCTTCTATACTGATTTTGTTTTATTATTAGAAAGAGCGGCTAACGGCTTTGTTCTAAATCTAGCCCTTCCACCTTTCCAATATTTAATTAATTTGATTCCTGCTAACATAGCATGTCCGATTCGAAAATAAATCATACATGAAATGGTTGTTTGTGAGACGGCAACTTGGAATTGAGGGGTAATCGTAATGTTCGGGAATGATTTCAATCTCATAAAATGACTTACCACTCCAACAATGCTTCCTTTAACTGCCCAAAAAGCTCCTGTCAGCATCCCCGTATATGCTGCATCTCCAATCCCAATTGTTGTATGCCACTCCAGTGTTTGAATCGTCACTTTTCTCAAGAACTTTTTAATAATTCTATTAATGGAGACAACACTATGAAGTAATTCCCTCATATCATGCATGCTATCAAGCATATACTTTGCACTATATTGCTTCGTATCCTTCTTTATTGAATCACTTTCATTCCCCTTCTGTTGCTTCACTACAATAGTTGGGGAATCATCATCAATTTTAATAAGGGGCATTTCAATTTTATATTTAATCAAGCCAAACCAAGCTTTGATTTCAATTTTCAAATGATCATCATCATTAAAATGAGTAAAATGCAATAAAATTTTTAATTTTGTTATGATGATGATGATAAAAAGTAATATAAGAATAATTAAGGCTATAAGCACCCATTTCAAATATATTCACAACCTTTCAGCCTATTATTATAGCCTTTGCAAAAAAAAATAAACCTGTAAGCTCTATTGAGTCTAACAGGTTTATTATGAAATCATTAATTCTCGTGGACAACCGTTGTATCTGTAAAGATATCATGCAATCCTTGTTTTTTCGGTAAAAATGCAACAATGACATACCCAATTACGATTGTACCTGATATAAATCGTCCAATCCATTCTCTAAAAATAATGGTTCCCCATGTCAGCTTCTTCCCTTTTAGATCAACAACCCTCAAGCCAAAAACCATTTTTCCTAAAGTTTGGTTAAAGAAACGTGTCATTAGAACGAAATAAACATAAAACGTAATAGCTGTTGCAATTGAAATTGGTGCAAAGAAATTATATTCAATTAGAGATATATCTAATAGCCTAAAAATTGGATTAATAATTAATCGATCAATACTGCCTATAACTATTAAATCAAGTAAAAAAGCCCAAAATCGCATCCAAAATCCAGCAAATCGAACCGGATTAGAGCTGCTATTCGATTCACTCTTTTCTAAAGATGGACTGGCTATCGTTGTATCAGTATGATGGACATCTTGTTCCGCAATTGAAAACTCTTTTTCTTCAGATTGATTTAAAGTCATCATTGCACCTCCTACTCAGCATATAAATACATAAGACGCGGAGAATTAGGCTGTGACAAGAGCTTCATCAAGCCTGCCATTTCGGTGTCTTTGCCGATAAACTTTTGCGTTCCCATACTAAAAATGGAGCCAAATCCAAGATTCTCAGTATACTTTACAACTTTTGCATCATTAAGCTTTTGATCCTTCTTCATTGTTTCAATAACGTCATCAAGATAACCGAACTCATCAATTAAATTTAACTCTTTCGCTTGACGGCCATCATAAATTCTTCCATCTGCAATTTCTTTTACTTTTGCAGCAGGAATATTACGCCCTTCAGAAATCACCTTCACAAAGCCTTCATAAGAATTATTGATCATTGCTTGCAAAATTTTTCTTTCTTCTTCTGTCATTTCCCTTGATGGGCTCATGATATCCTTATATGGACCACTTTTAATCGTTACGAAATCTACACCGTACTTTTCAGCAAGACCGGAATAATTGATTCCTTGCATAATGACGCCAAGTGAGCCCGTTAATGTCTCAGGACTTGCAAAAATTTTATCTGCTGGTGCTGAAATATAATACCCACCTGAAGCAGCCATTGAGCCCATTGATACATAGACAGGCTTCTTTGTTTCCGTTTGAATTTCTTTAATTTTGTCGTGTATCTCAGCACTTTCTACGACTCCACCACCTGGTGAATTCACTCGAATAATTACCGCTCTAACAGTATCATCTTCTTTTACTTGCTCGAGCTTTTTCATAAAGGCTTTATGATTATATCCTGCTGAAGTAAAAAGAGAAGTGGGCTGGCCTGTATCTTGGATGACACCATCTACTTCAAGAACTGCAATTTTTTTGAGCTCGTTTCCTTCCTCAATTACTTCCTCTACAAATGCATCATTACTGCTTGCAAACATCTCTGTAAATGAGCTTTCAACATCCTTGAATGCAAGCCCCGTAAGAAAATTTGTAAAAACTGAAAAAATAAATAATCCAAACGCAATCCCTAATGCGGCCCATCGCTTTCCATTCATTTCTTAATCCTCCCTTTAAGAAAAACAACCTTTTGAATCTTTAAGAAGATAATATAATATCCCCTAAAGATGTCTCGCCCAATCTTAATAAGTCATAAACTTTCAAATTGTTCTAAAAAAGTGTAAACTAATTTTGATGAACATTACATATCATACCAAATAATCATGAACTTCGGTTGATCTATTATTTTTTTATTATCTTTATTATTTGGAGGAAAATAGATGTCTACACGTCGTAACATATATTTTTATCATAAAAAAGATTCAGACATGAATCTTAAGGTTAAACCTCTTTATGAGCTTGCTAAGTTTCATCATTTTACAATTGTAAATGATTACAAAAAGGCCAATATTATCGTTAGCATTGGCGGAGATGGGACATTTTTACAAGCAGTTCGAAAAACTGGGTTCCGGGATGATTGTTTATATGCAGGAATTTCTACTCTTGGAAGTCTCAGCATGTATTGTGACTTTCATATTGATAATACAGATAAAATGATTGAGGCAATGACAAATGAACAGATTGAAGTCCGGCGTTATCCTACAATTGAAGTAACGATTGATGATCAAACTTCTTTTTATTGCTTAAATGAGTTCAGCATCCGATCAGCTATTATTAAAACATTTGTATTGGATGTATTAATTGACGACTTGCATTTCGAAACTTTCCGAGGAGACGGAATGGTTGTTGCAACACCTACCGGAAGCACCGCCTATAATAAATCTCTCAGAGGTTCAATAGTCGATCCGCTTCTTCCATGTCTTCAAGTAAGTGAAATGGCTTCACTCAATAATAATCGCTATCGTACACTTGGCTCGTCCTTCATATTAAGTGGAGAAAGAAAACTAACATTAGAAGTCGTACAAGACGGAAATGATCATCCGACCATGGGAATGGATAATGAGGCATTGAGCATTCAACATGTTGAGAAAATTGATATTAAGCTCAGTGATAAAAAAATAAAAACTGTAAAATTAAAAGATAATTCCTTCTGGGAAAAGGTGAAAAGAACATTCTTATAAAGTAAAACTTCCATCAGTGGGGGTTTTTCGACGCACAGGACGTGCTAGTGCCGACGTTGCCACAGGACGTGGCGTTCTTAGTCGGCCTTCATCCCCCACTGATAGTTAGTTGCGGCCCACAGGAAGTGGGTCACGCAGACTTTGCCACACGATGTGGCGCTTTTAATCTGTGTTCATTTTATGGGCATTTACGGGCAGTTGATCCCCCACTTACTCTTCTTTGCATACGCGAATCCTTGAAGTGGGGTCTTACTGCCCGTTAATCTGCGATAAAAAAGCTCAAGTGCCTTCAGAAAAAAAAGTGCTGACCTTCTTTAGTCAGCACTTTTTTTTGAAGATTTACTGTTTAATATGTGTTTGCAAAAGATGCTCCAAAAGCTTTGGCAGCTGCTCAAAGGCAAAAGGCAAATAAAGTCTTTCGGTTTTCTTATGTGCGTCTCTTCCAATCGGTCCAACATTAATGACTGGAGCTGTAAGCTTTGACATTTCCATGAAGGGGATGGAATAAATCTCCTGACCACCAGGCAAATTCGCATCATATGTTTTCATATTAGTAAGCTCCCCTTGAAGCCCAGCATAGCTTAAGTCACAAATTCCATTAAAATATTCAATTGGCTGAAGATCATAGCCAAAATGCTGATTTGTATATTGAATAATTGCATCCGACAGCTCAAGAATAACAGGATTATCCCCAGTATTGATGGCAGGATAATATGGCGGTGCATAGAACAAAACAATCATCGGACCTAACTCTTGGCAAAGCATTGCCATTTGATCAACAATCTCTATACATTGTTCGCGATTATCCCCAATTGTTTGTTCAGCTATTTTTTTCTCTAAATCATATATAAACGTATTTCCCATTTTTTTGCATGCATATTCTTTTAATTCCTCATAAAATACAACTCGTATTTTAGATATTTGATGTGTATCCAGATTAAATTTACGGTATTTTCCGATCATAAATTTTTCCATTTTACCAGCAGCTGTTTCAGCAACAGTTTTCATTGCTTCCATGACATCAGCTGCATTTTTCTTCATCAAAAATACATTGTATAAGCTTACAGATCGATGAGGAATTTGAGTTGAATAATCCTTCTTTAAATCCCGTTGCCATAATAAGGTCGGAGGCGGACATTGCTGACCATTCACTGTTTCACAAAGCATCTCATTCCATTCAACTTCCTGAGTTAACACAGCTGACATCCAGCCGGCATTAATGCCTGAAAGAGACTCGCCTACATGCGTCTCTCTTCCAAAGCAAAGTGCAGCTGGCATAATCTTTCCAATCGTACCTGTGTAGAAATAATAATTTTTATCTCTAGGCTCTAATGCAAACATCGGCTCTGAATTTAAGAATAATGTATAGTTTAATTGATATTGCTCAGCAATTTCTAAAAGCCTTGGAATAGCTTCACGCATCCCAACAGAATTGACCTCTTCGTCAGGAACAGTAAGTAATAATAAATTGATTTTCCACTGTTCATTTGAGGCTTTTTCAAGCAGTGACATATGTTGAACTAATCCACATTTCATGTCCATTGTTCCTCGGCCGAAAAGCCATTCATTGCTTTGTAAATCCTCTCTTGCATCTTCTGGCAAATCATCTTCGCGATCAAACAAAGCCTTTGTCAGCTCAATAGGCTGAAAGGCAAGATGCTTTAATTCACCATAATCCTCAACATTCACAACATCAAAATGGCTGATCATTACAACCGTTTTTACTGCTTCTTCATGTCTATACAATGCTGTTAAAAATGACCTTCCATCCTTAGTTGGATGTTCCGTCATATAGGATTGATTTTCTGTGAAATAAGGTATTTTCATTAAATGCTCTATTACTCTTAATGGGAATTGTTTTTCTGCTTCTGATAACGAAATACTGCCAATAGAAATAAGATCATTTAAAATTTGCAGCATTTGATCTGATGTTTGCATAAATAGTTTATCCATTTTTCCAAGACCCCTTTATTCACATTAAGCTCCGAGACTTTTTCCTTTCTTCCTCTTTAGATCAAAGGAGGAAAAAATCTTTGTTTTAGAAAGAGAAAACAGTGTAATAGCTGACCAAATAAATAGAAATGAGATGAAATGCACCTTTGAAAAAGGTTCATGATAAATAAAAATACCAAGAATTAATGTTAAGGTTGGTGCAATAAATTGTAAAAAGCCAAGAGTCGACATTGGTATCTTTTGTGCTCCTTTAGCAAAATACAAAAGTGGAATAGCCGTGGCGGCTCCTGCACCAATCAAAAGCAAATCCGTACCGACAGATACTGTCAAAAAGGATTGTGTCCCCTTAATAAATAGAATAGCTATATATATTAATGAAATAGGCATAACAACAAGTGTCTCTAAGGTTAATCCGATTGCTGAATCTACTTTTATCATTTTTTTTGATAAACCATATAAACCAAAGGACAATGCCAAAATAAATGAAATCCATGGAAATCTACCATAGGATATCGTTAAAATTAGAACACCTATAATTGCTAAAGAAAAAGAGAAATACTGGGCAGGCGATAATTTCTCCCTGAATACAATCATTCCAAGTAAAACACTTACTAGAGGATTAATATAATATCCTAGGCTTGCTTCAATCAACTGGTCTGAATTGACTGCCCATATATAGATAAACCAATTGCAGCTTATTAGGAGTGAAGCAATGACTAAAGCATATAGCTGTTTTTTATTCGAGCGAAAATTTTTCAGTGTTTGAATAAATTCTCCCCATTTTCTAGTAACTAGCAGAACACCTACCATAAAGAAAAATGACCAAAAAATCCGGTTCGCCAATATTTCATCAGCACTTACATGATGAAGAAACTTCCAATAAATCGGCAATAATCCCCATATAAAATAGGAAAAGCCTGCATACAAGACCCCCATCTGGACTTCGTTTTTTTTCATTTGCTTTTCCCTCTATTCATTCTTTTATCGAAATAATATTATTATAGATCGAATCGAAAGAAGCTCGCAATCTTTTATGTTCAATTCTAAAAAAAGGAAATTCCTTTATTTCTCTACTTCTGAATCGTAAACTATCTTCCCGCCAATAACCGTTTTAGAGATTGCTATATATGGAATTTTTTCGGGGTTGATCTTAAAAATATCGTCATTCAGAATTGTAAAATCTGCCAAAAACCCTTCTTTCATTACACCCCTGTCTTTTTCATGACAAGCTGCATAAGCACTTCCTTTTGTAAAAAGGCTAACAGCTTCAAAAGCTGATAAGCACTCGAGCGGATGATAAACCGTTTTCGCTGGATCATCAACATTTGTCCGAGTTACTGCAGCATGGATGCCTAGAAGTGGATTTAGCGGTTCAATTGGTGCATCAGATCCACCTGCACAATGTAATCCATTTTGTAGTAATGTTTTCCATGAATAATAACAACCTACACGATTCTTTCCAATGCGATCGATTACCCAAGGAAAATCTGAAGCTAGGAATCTAGGCTGAATATCAAGTATCACCGGTAATTGTCTCACTCGATCGATTAATTCTTCCCGTAAAATTTGCGCATGGATGAGTCGGTCTCTTCCATCTCCCTTAAGTGGATGTTTTTCAATTGAGTTTAAGACCATTTCAAATGCCAAGTCTCCAATTGCATGAACAGCTACTGGTAATTCATATTCTCGCGCTTTTTTAACAAGTTCATCTAACTCTTCCTGTGTAAAAATCGCTACCCCTGAAGTTGAAGGATCATCCGCATAAGGATGACTTAGTAAAGCGGTTCGACCTCCCAATGCCCCGTCAGCAAAAATCTTCATGGCACCAAATTCAATCCATTCATTTCCACTCAAATAGTGCTCACCAGCCGCTTTCATATCATCAACAACAAGGTGGTGGACAAGAAGATGCGCTCTGAATAAATAGCCCTCCTCCTCCTCTATAACCTGCCTAAATGCTTGATATGTCTGATTGTATCCGCCATAATAGCTTAAATCTTCTGTATGGGCGCCTGTTATACCTAATTGATGTGCATCTTTTATTGCTGCACGAAGGGCATTTTTCAAATAAGTATCTGACACTTTTGGAAGGACATTGTAGATCAATTCCTGGGCCTGATCCTTCACAATACCGGTTAACTGTCCATTTACATCCTTTTCGATTACGCCACCAGCTGGACTTATCGTATTTTCATCAATATTGGCGGTTCTTAATGCTGAATTATTCGCTACGAGAGCATGACGGCAGATTCTTTTTAGGAGAACAGGATGATCGGGCACAATCTCTTCCAATTCATGGGCAAAAATAGGCTCTGCATCTTGCCCCCATAGATTTTCATTCCAACCTTCCCCTATAATCCAATCTCCTATTTCTTGTTTTCTAGAATAATTTTTTACGGCCATTAGTACTTCTGCTTTCGATTGACAGCCAGAAAGATCTAATCGAATAAGCTTTTCACCATGACCAATTAAATGCATATGACTGTCAACAAATCCTGGGATCATCGTACCACCAAGCAAGTTCATTCTCTTTGTAATCTCTGTGGAATATTTTTTTTCTAAATCTTTTTGTGCACCTAACTCAATAATTCGATTGCCTCTTGTAAAAACAGCTTCAACGATATGATTTTCAGATTGCATTGTATAAATATTTCCTCCATACCAGAGTTTACCCATTTTCTTAGTCCCCTTCCTTCAATTTTTATCACAGAAAAATGCAGGTGCTTTATTCACCTGCATAAAAAAATAAAATTAATTTGTAGTTGCTTCCATTTCTTGTTTCCTAAGTTCAATACGTCTAATTTTTCCAGAAGTTGTTTTCGGAAGTTCAGATATAAACTCAATTTTTCTTGGGTATTTATATGGCGCTGTCAATTCTTTTACATGGTCTTGAAGTACTTTAATAAGATTCAGATCCTCTTCATCTACCCCATCCTGTAAGACAACAAATGCTTTTACAATATGCCCGCGAACCTCATCAGGACTTGCTACAACAGCGCATTCCTTAACAAAAGGATGCTTGACAAGCGCATCTTCTACTTCGAATGGTCCAATCGTGTAGCCAGAGCTAATAATAATATCATCTCCACGGCCTTCGAACCAGAAATAGCCTTCTTCATCCTTTTTTGCTTTATCTCCTGTGATGTAGTAATCTCCTCGGAACTGCATAGCTGTTCTTTCAGGATCTTTATAATAGTTTTTAAATAACGCTGGTGTTTCTATATGAACAGCGATATCACCAACTTCATTTACTTCACAAGGTTCTCCATCTTCGTTAATGATTTCAACTCTGTTTCCCGGTGTTGGCTTGCCCATAGAACCAGCCTTTAAATCCATACCTTTCGTAACACCAACTAGCAGTGTGTTTTCGGTTTGTCCATATCCATCTCGTACATTCACATTAAAATGCTTCTTAAATATATCGATCACTTCTCGGTTCAATGGCTCTCCTGCCGAAACAGCACTTCGAAGGTGAGGGAGTTTGTATTCATGGATATTATCTGCTTTCGCCATAATTCGGTACTCTGTCGGTGTACAGCAAAGAACATTTACATCATAATTCTGGAGAAGCTGTAAATACTTTTTCGGTTCAAACTTTCCATTATACACGAACCCTGTAGCACCAGAGCCTAGTACAGATAAGAATGGACTCCAAATCCACTTTTGCCAGCCAGGTCCTGCTGTTGCCCAAACTGTATCGCCCTCTTCAATGCATAGCCAGTTTGGAGCAGCCGTCCGAAGATGTGCAAATGCCCAACCATGAGTATGAACGGCTCCTTTCGGATTTCCAGTTGTTCCAGATGTATAGGATAAGAAAGCCATATCATCCTGTTTCGTCTCTGCCATGTCTAGCTTATCAGATGCAGCTTTCATGGCGTCATCTAGATCTATCCAATTTTCTGCTTGACCGCCGATAACAAACTTCGCAAGTTGCTCCGCTTCCTTTACTTCCGTAAACTGTTCGACATATGGATAATAGCTAATAATTCCCTTCACATCACCGTGAGTAATTCTATATTGTAAATCTTTTTCTCGTAGCATTTCAGAGCTTGGTATTACGACAAGTCCAGCTTTTAAAGCAGCTATATATACTTGGTAAGCTTCTATTAATCGTGGAACAATTATAAGAAGAACATCACCTTTTTTTAACCCATGATTGATAAAAATGTTCCCAATTTTATTTGCATTACGAATCAGTTCTTTGTAAGTGATTTCACTCTTTTCCCCTTGCTCGCCTTCCCATCTGATCGCCAGCCTCTCAGAATCACATGCAAAACGCTCTATCTCCGATACAAGATTATACTTCTCTGGAGCCAGTAAGTCTTCGCGCTTCATCATATCTCCCCCTAGTAATTTATGTATTGTACTGCTTATTTCGAATACGTATTTAAAAATTATTATACTAAATTATTTCAAAATTTTAAATTATTTATTTTTAACAAGGCTGTTTAGTCTATTTTACTGGAAAACATGAATAAGGAGCAGGAAAGATATCCTGCTCCTTGTAGCCATATTATTTATTTTTTATATTATCTTTGGAAACCACCTAATTGCTGTTCAGCCATTTGTACTAAACGCTTTGTGATTTCTCCTCCAACTGAACCGTTAGCACGAGAAGTTGTATCTGCACCAAGGTTTACTCCAAACTCAGTAGCAATTTCATACTTCATTTGATCAAGAGCTTGCTGTACTCCAGCAACTAGAAGTTGGTTTGAACTGTTGTTTGCCATGTGACTTCACCTCCTTGTGAGTATAGAATGTGTAGAATCACATGGCCATATTCAGTTTTTTATTGGTAATTGTTTCTTCCTGACTCCTTTAGACTGAGTTAAACTGCTCCGTTGTTTTCCGCTGCAGGCACTCGCTTTCCGCGGGCGGTCCGGGAGCCTCCTCGTCGCTGTCGCTCCTGTGGGGTCTCCCTTTGACTCGCTTCTCCCGCAGGACAATGAATAATCATCCCTGAATAAACACCGCACGAAGGAAATGCGAATGCATTTTCGAGGATCTCGCGCCTTCCGCTCCAATCAACAACAAAATAGCAGTATAAACACTAAGCAGTAACTCAGCTTATATTTAAAATAAATCTTCAAACGATTCTTGTTTCACAGTTTGAGGAGTAATTAGGATTGTTTCCGTATTTTCTACTGCTTTTGAAATATACGGATCAAAATCAGTATAGCTCTCAAAGTACCTCACTTTTTCCCGTTTTGGCTTTGTTTTCGGTGATGATGGTACAAAAACCGTGCAGCAATCCTCATATGGGCGATTAGATATTTCAAATGTATCAATTTTTTCTGCAATATTAATGATCTCAGATTTGTCCATTGTAATTAATGGTCGTAAAATCGGTGTGTTTGTGACATCATTGATCGCAAACATACTCTCAAGGGTCTGACTTGCAACCTGGCCGAGACTTTCCCCAGTAATAATCGCCAATCCTTCCTTTTTTCTTCTAATTTCATCTGTAATTCGCAGCATCATTCTTCTTGTTGTTGTCATTGTATAATTTTCTGGAACCTGCTGCTGAATTAGCTGTTGAATTTCGGTAAATGGAACGATATGAAGAAGGATGCCTCCACTAATATTAGCCAGTTTTTCAGTTAAATCGATAACCTTTTGTTTTGAACGCTCACTCGTAAATGGTGGACTGTAGAAATGAACAGCCTCCATTTCAAGCCCTCTTTTCATGGATAAATATCCCGCTACTGGGCTATCAATTCCTCCTGAAAGCATGAGCATGGATTTTCCGCTTGATCCAACCGGAAGACCTCCTGCACCTAGAATATTTTCACAGGACAAGTACACCGCTTCCTCGCGAACCTCGATTTGAAGATTAATATCTGGGGTTTTGACATTAACCTTTAACCCTGGAATATTTTTAAGAAAATGTGCGCCGAATGTATGATTTATTTCGTCTGTATTGAGAATAAATTTTTTATCTGCTCTTTTTGTTGTAATTTTAAAGGTATTTCCATCTTTATATTGATTTTTGAACAGGGTAAGAGCAGCATCCTTCATATTTTCTAGATTTTTATCTACTTTAATTGCTGGACTAAAAGATTGTATGCCGAACACATTCTTTAAGCGGTCGATAATTTCAGTACCGTTTTCCCCATTCAAAAGGACAAACATTCTTTCTCTGTTTCCTTCAATTTTTA
This sequence comes from Cytobacillus dafuensis, assembly GCF_007995155.1. Classification (NCBI taxonomy): domain Bacteria; kingdom Bacillati; phylum Bacillota; class Bacilli; order Caryophanales; family Bacillaceae; genus Cytobacillus; species Cytobacillus dafuensis. The sequence goes on from NZ_CP042593.1 coordinate 3,703,634, forward strand.
CATTTTCAAAATCACGTAAAACTTGCTTAATATTTCTCTTCAATTTATCAATAAAATGTTTCCGATTTCTTCCCTTTGTTGATAGTTCCCCATATCGGATTAGAATGCGATCATAATTCATATTATTTCATTACCTCTCTTAGCCTTTTAACTGTTTCTTTAACCGCTTCAATAAACTGAGCAGCCTCTTCTAGGGTATTTTCATAGGATAAACTTATCCTAATGGCACTCAAAGCTTCATCCTCTGGGACTCCTATTGCTAGTAAAGTGCTGCTTGCCTTCTGTTTTTTAGATGAGCAAGCACTTGTCGTTGATACAAACATTTCTTTTTCCTCAAGTGCATGGACAAAAACTTCAGCCTTGAAGCCCTTAATTGAAAAATTCAAAATATGAGGAGCTGATTGGTTAAGTGGGGTATGAATTGTAACCCCTTGTATCATTTCCAATTCTCTCCTTAAAAAATCCTTTATTTTAATCATTTTATCTAAGTGTTTTTCTTGTTGCTGGAATGTTAACCTTAGTGCTCTAGCCATTGCTACCATTCCGGCCACATTTTCCGTGCCACTTCTAAGCTTCCATTCTTGGCCACCACCAGAAATTAACGAAGAGATTTTTACACCATTTCGGATAAACAGTGCGCCTGTCCCTTTTAAACCATGAAATTTATGGCCTGAAATAGTGCACAGATCTACAAAACACTCAGAGATCGAAAGTGGAACCTTTCCAATACCTTGAACATGATCAACATGAAAAAGTATTTTCGAATGCTTCTTTAGGAGCTGGCCGATCTCTTTAATTGCCTGAATAGATCCAATCTCATTATTAACATGCATGACAGAAACTAAAATCGTTTCATCAGTAATTGCATCCGCAATATCGTTAATATTTATGATTCCGTTATGATCAACTGGGATATAGGTTATCCTAAATCCAAGCTCTTTTAATTGTTCCATTGATTCTCTTACGGAAGGATGTTCTATTTCCGTTGTGATCAGATGACGGCCTCTTCCTCGATGCATAAGAGCTGCCCCTTTAATAGCAATATTATTGCTTTCCGTACCACCTGATGTAAAAAAGATCTCATTTGTTTGAACCTTTAGCAGCCTGGCCACTTGCTCTCTAGCTTGAAATAGGAGCTTTTCTGACTTAGCACCCATGCTATGCAAAGAAGAGGGATTGCCAAAGTACTCTAAAGAAACTTTGCGAAATGAATCCATAACTTCTTGATAAGGCTTGGTTGTAGAACTATTATCAAAATAAATCATTTTTATCCCTCTCTTTCCAAAAACGGACGGCAACTGTATATATTATCATAATTTAACTTTTATTAAAATGAATCATTTTTATCTTACCGCAAAAACTGATTAAAGATGAAGTGATTTAATCTGTTTATTGTAAGAATTAATTTCTTTAATAAAGATTATTTTTATTAAAAATCTACTTTATTATTGTGTGATTATACAATACAATTGAATATTAAAAAGATGAAACGTTGTTATCTCAATATATTTAATATTGAAACTTTAGTTATTTTCGACAATTCTGTTACAACCTATGTTACTATGTAAACGTTTGAAATATTTAGATACGGATTCAGGGGGATGAAGTATGAATAAAAATTTATCTTCGAAGCAAATCATGGCCGTTGGTCTTATGTTATTTGCTTTATTTTTTGGTGCTGGAAATATGATTTTCCCGCCATTTTTAGGTCAAGAAGCAGGAAGCAATATGTGGACTGCTATTATTGGATTTTTAATAACCGGGGTAGGATTACCACTTCTTGCAATTATTGCCATCGCAAAAGCCGGTGATGTTCAAACGATGGCCAGTAGGGTTCATCCTGTTTATGGGATTGTATTCCCAGTCGTGATGTATTTAGTCATTGGACCATTATTTGCAATTCCTAGGACTGGGACTGTTTCCTTCGAAATCGGTGTTTTACCGTTCCTATCTGAAAACGCTTCCAGCAGCCGTTGGCCATTACTTATTTTTTCGATTGTTTTCTTTTTTGTTACAGCATTACTTGCGATGAATCCAACTAAGCTAGTAGACACAATTGGAAAGATATTAACACCAGCTTTACTAATTATATTAGGAATCATCGTTGTTAAAAGTCTAATTACTCCATTAGGTGAGCCGCATGCACCTGTAGGTCCTTATGCAGATGGTCCTTTATTTAAAGGGTTCGTTGAAGGCTATTTAACAATGGATACGATTGCCGCTCTTGTATTTGGGATTATTGTCATTAGCTCAATAAAAGGGCTAGGTGTTACAAATAAAAAATCATTGACAAAGATTTGTGTACAAGCTGGTATAATTGCTGCAACAGGTCTTGTCATCGTTTATCTTTCTTTAGCTTATATCGGTTCAACTGCACCAGATACTTTAGGGACTCAGGAAAATGGTGGAGCTATTCTCTCAGGAGCTGCCAATTACTTGTTCGGATCATTTGGATCTATCATACTTGGATTAGCGATTTTATTTGCTTGTTTAACGACTTCAATCGGTCTTGTGTCAGCTTGCGCAGAGTATTTTTCAAAGCTTATGCCACGTTTTTCTTACAAAACTATAGTTATAATTTTCTCAATCTTTAGTACAATCATAGCAAATATAGGTTTAACACAGCTTATTAAGTTCTCGGTTCCTGTGTTAGTTATTATTTATCCACTAGCAATTGTTTTAATTGTCCTATCCTTTTTGCATAATGCATTTAAAGGTTCTTCAATCGTATATATATGGGCCTTAATTCCAACAGGTATCATTAGCTTAATTGATGGTTTAAATGCAGCAGGATTAAACATGACAGCTATTACTGATGCACTTAATTTCTTACCGCTATTCGATCAAGGAATTGGCTGGATTGTACCTGCCATTTTAGGAGCGATTGTCGGATATGTAATTTCTTTAGCTTCTGGTACTGCTGAGGAAACGATTACAAATTAACGTGTAAAAAAAGCAATCAGCGAAAATGCTGATTGCTTTTTAATTTGCCTTCATTATTTAAAGAAGCTGTGTCTTTTCTTTAAAGTTCACTTATTATTACTTCTATTTTCTGCATTGCACCAGGATCGATTTCCTCAATTGCGGTCGCTGCTTGTTCTAAAGCTGTTTTGTAATCATAGCTCCTGAAAGAGATCTCAGCATCATGCAATCCTTGTTCAACAGAAGGATATCTTCTTCGATATCTATTTCCATATTGAATGACTTTTTCTACAAACATGACTGTTTCAATCATATCATTTGTCATGTTAACCATCTTTTCTACTGTAAGGACAGCAACCTCTAAGTATTGTTGTACAACTGGGATATTTAATGGTTTTTCATCCAACTTAACAAAGACATTTTCAATACTTTCCTTGGTATCCTCCATTAAATATTGATAATCTTGAGGAAGACCTGGCACATTACTTTTTGAAACAAGCCTTACTGTATCAGCTAATTTTTTTCTTAAGTCTTGAACACTCTCGCGTGCAGTTATTTCGTCTTTTCTTAAGGCTTGCAACTTTTCAGCAAACTTAGCATGTTCTTCTTCAATTTCTTCTATATGTGCTTTTATCTCTTCAAGTTCTGCCTTTAATATAGAGTGTGCGGTACTTTTTGTAGCAATGTTATGTTCAAGGATTTCGAATCTCTTAAAAATTTTCGTTAACTTCTTTTCTAAATTGCTTTGAATCTCATTATCCTTATCTGTAATATGATAGCTCTGACGAACAAGGCCTAATTCATCTTTTAGTTGTTTGTTAATTTCTTTGTTAGTATATAACATATTTTTTGTAGTCTCGTTCTGCTGGCCAATGTAATGCTTTGAATGAACTTCTTCCTCAAGTAAATCATAGAGCAAATCAATATTGTCTTTAATTTCACTTATACCCTTTTCAGCATCTGTAATTTCTGCTTTTTCAACACTACTTAAATAATTTGTTATTTCCTGCTCAATTCTTACCAGCTCTTTATCAAATTGGATATGATCGAGGATAAAGCCTTGACTCGCCATTTCTTTAAAGCCCTCTGTAAGCTCTTTTAATTGAGTTGGCATTTTCGATTGACATTCAACAAGTAATGTCGGTATTACATCCATTTTACTTTTGATTTCTTCTAGATTTCCTTTTATCGTTAAAACAATTTCTCTTGCTTCAAGATAGTTGCCATTTTCAGTTTTTTCTTCGTAGTCTTCGAACTTTGTGAAGGCATTATCTAGTTGCTGTTCAAGAATTTCAGCGGCTTTCCCATATGTATGGTGATGAGCAAGTAATGTTTTCTTGCTTTCACGGTATATATCTTTAAGCTCTTCAATCTCCGTCCTATTTTTCTCTTCACTTCCAACAAGTTCATTCAACTCATTTAATAAATTTTGAATGCTCTCTTCGATTTCATTTAAATATTTTACAATTGATCTTTGAACTTCTTTTGCTCTTTTAAAACGATATTTATCAATAAATTCTTCCGCATCGAATAAATAGTCCTCAACATTTGGCAGCTGAGCTGTAACAATATCATCCCATTCCGTTCTCCAGCGCTCAAATAGTTCTTCCGTTTGACCTGTCATATTTAATTGCTTCACCTTCGACATTTCATCGAGAACAGGGCGATTCACAATATCCATCTTCCATGTTTCTAACCGATCAATTTCTTTATAATGTTTTTTCTTTAATATAAATCCTGTAAAAAATAGTCCTATTACAATGACGATTCCGCCAATTATGTATTCCATTTTTTCAAAAGCCCCCTGTTCTTTTCCGAGCCAGAATTACATTTTATATATATTTTTTAATATCATGTTCAGTTCAATGTTTTTATGATACCATGTATACGACAATTTTTGACTATTTATTTCATTTTTTTATCTAATTTATTGTGAAAAAATTGGTATTATATCCTTAATTGAACACTAAGTATTTAATATTTTCAAATATTTCGCTCTTTTTAATGGAAAGAAGGTTGCTATCCAATGATAAAAGATGGACATATTCATACATCATTTTGTCCGCATGGCACACAAGACTCGTTGGAGGGGTATGTGGAAAAAGCGATTGAACTCGGTTTTAAAGAAATTTCTTTTACTGAGCATGCCCCGTTACCAGAAGGGTTTAAAGATCCTACCCCTGCCAAGGACAGCGCTATGAAAATGGAGGATTTGGGATTTTATTTTGAGGAAATTAGCAGAGTGAAATCCATTTATAAAGAAAAAATAAAAATCAATACAGGTCTTGAAGTTGATTTTATCGAGGGATTTGAACGCGAGACTACGAATTTTTTAAATCAGTTCGGCCACCAATTAGATGATTCCATATTATCTGTGCATTTTTTAAAGTATGGAAGCGAATACGAATGTTTGGACTATAGTCCAGAAACATTTGGTACGATGATTCAAAAATATGGCTCCATTAATGAAGTATACAGTGTTTACTTTAAGACATTGCTTCAATCCATACATTGTGAATTAGGCCCTTGTAAACCGAAAAGGATAGGTCATATTACATTGGTGAAAAAATTTCAAAAGAAATTTCCTTCCGAAAGGGACTTTACTCCTGAGATATTAGAGGTGCTTTCAGCTATCCAAAAAAAGGGCTATGAAATTGACTATAATGGAGCTGGGTATTCCAAGCCTCTTTGTAAAGAACCATATCCTCCCAATTGGGTTGTAAAGGAAGCGATGCATAGAGATATTAACCTTGTCTATGGTTCTGATGCTCACCAAATTAAAGAACTCGGCCAAGGTAAACATACCATGCTATTTTGAGGGGAATCCATGTTTTGGATTTCCTTCTGATTTACTTTACAGCAAGATAGAACCTGTCGATTTCTCGATTACATAGAACTCCATCGATCCAATGGAATATTTCTAGAATGTATTTTTCTGCAAAATATTTTTCATTAGGCAACATATGGAGAACCTCAGTCATATATTGTGTATTCAAAAAAGGCATACTTAATAATCCCTTTAACTGCAATATCATATAATTAGATGTTAGCGTCCGAAACTCTCTTGTCTTTACTCCTCTTTCCATCACCTTACTTAAATAAAACCTTTCTTTCATCAAATAGGTAGACATAATTTCACGAACAACTTGAGAGTCAATCGAAATTTCCCTTAAAACCATCCTTGTAAGATGAATGTTTTCATATTGGTAATACATGATGTTTTCTGCTATTTTTTTCAAACAATTAGCAGCGCCTTGATCTAGTAGAGAAAAACCCTTTTCAATACTATCGACATACCCTTCAAAGAAAGCAGTAAAACAATGCTCCAGCAATCCGTTTTTACTTTCAAAATAGTAGGAAATATTTGCAGGATTCACCTTTGCCTTTTTAGCAATATCACGAATGGATGTACCGTCAAAACCATTTGAATTAAATAAAGCGATTGCAGCTGTAACAATTGCCTCTTTTCCATTTTTAATCATGTTATCACCTTCTTTCATTAGATATATTGTTATATAAAAACATTCTTGTTAAAATCACCTTATCCTTTATAAAAATCTCGACAAAGTTTCTCTAATTTCTGCGAATTTTTGCAAATTACATCCTATTTTTTGAAAAAGGAGGTTGCTTTAAGATGTTTAAAGTCGAAAATTATCGTGGCAGCCAAGAAGAAAATTATTCAGTAGTGAAGAAACAGCTTGCTGCATTGCTAGATGGTGAGACGAATCGAATTGCGAACTTGAGCAATGCATCTGCTTTACTAAATCAATTTCTAGATCGAATTAATTGGGTTGGATTTTATTTACTAGAAGATTCTGAGCTCGTATTAGGCCCATTCCAAGGCCTTCCTGCATGTGTCAGAATTCCGATAGGCAAAGGCGTTTGCGGTACTGCAGCGAAGAATAAGGAGACAGTGCGTGTAGATGATGTACACCTATTCCCTGGCCATATCGCCTGTGATGCTGCATCACAATCAGAGATAGTTGTTCCGCTCATTAAGGATGGAGGCATTATTGGTGTATTAGATATAGATTCTCCTGTGAAAAAACGCTTTGATGAGGTTGATCAAAGAGAATTAGAAGAGTTTACGAAAATACTTGTTTCATACTTATAATTTTAGCAAAGAAGGAGCTGTCCCAATAGCAAAGGTGTCAGGCACCACGGACAATATCTAGAATCAATAATCAAGTGGGATTCTAAATATAGAACATTAAGTGGATGCCAGACACCTCATGGGACAAACCATTCTTTTTTTATATCTTTTCCAGTGCCTGCTCTAAATCATCCCGCATATCCTCCCATGACTCAAGACCAACTGATAGTCTTAATAATGAGTCATCGATTCCCATATTCTTACGAGATTCTCTTGGAACGACTGCGTGGGTCATTGTTGCAGGATGCTGGATTAATGTTTCTGCATCACCTAGGCTGACGGCTATTTTTATCATTTCTAAATTATTCATAAATGATTGGGCTGTTTCTTTATTTCCTTTCAATGTAAAAGAAATCATCCCACCAGGTTTTCTCATTTGTTTTTGTGCTATTTCATACTCAGAATTTCGAAAATCTCCCGGATAATATACTTTTTCTACTTTAGGATGTTCCAATAAATAGTTTGCTAATTTCTCAGTATTCTCACAGTGCCGATCCATTCTAACCGCAAGGGATTTTAATCCTCTCAGTAATAGCCAAGCATCGAATGGAGAAATGACACCGCCTATATCCTTTTGTGTAGTCATTGCTACTTTGCTAATAAACTCTTTTGTTCCTACCACAAGTCCAGCAATTACATCCCCGTGACCGCAAATATACTTTGTCGCACTATGAATGACAACATCGCAGCCAAGAGAAATTGGGTTTTGCAAATATGGGGAACAGAAGGTATTATCCACTACTACTGGAATTCCTTTTTCTTTAGCTACCTCAGCCACCATTTGTAAATCTACTAGCTTCATTGTTGGATTTATTGGTGTTTCCACATATATACAAACTGTTTCTGTACGTATGGCCTCTAGAAGCTGTTCTCTCGTTTCCATTGCAGAAAAATCATGGGTAATTTTATATTTTTCATTCATCATTTCCAGCAATCCAAAGGTACAGCCATATATACCTTGAGAGCATAAAATATGATCTCCCGTGTTGGTCATAGCAATCAAAACAGCAGATACAGCAGCCATTCCAGACCCAAATGCAAGTGCGGCCTCTCCATTTTCGAGAGCAGCAATTCTTTCTTCTAACATTTTTACCGTTGGATTTCCAAGTCTAGAATAAATAAAGCCTTCTTCTTCACCTGCAAAACGCTTTTCCCCTTGCTGAGCTGACTCGAAGATAAATGTTGAAGTTTGGAAAATAGGAGGAACAAGACTTCCGCTATGCTTATGTGCATCATAACCTTCATGGATTACTTTTGTTTCAAATTTAATTGCCTTCTTTTCTTTCATAGCACTCTCCCTTTCATCGGAACGCTTTCATAAAAACGCAAAAAAATCTTCTACTTATAGAATATGACAAGTAAGATAATTTTGAAAGTTATTCACTTTAGGATAAATCTGATAATTTATCGCATTTTTAACAACTTCATGAACAAAGCCAAAAAGGCCCGCCGAAGTAATAAACTACAGCTAAGCCTTTTCTAATACAATGTCATTCTCTTGTACGATAACCTTGTTTTTACCAGTTTGCTTCGCGACATACAATGCTTTATCGGCCCGTTTAAATAATGCAGCATAAGAATCTTTACGCCCTTTGGACCAATGGGAGACACCACACGATATGGTCACTTGCGGTTCAGAACTTTCGAAGACTTTAGTTACTAGCCTTTCAGCTATTAACACACCTGAAGTTAATGACACTCCTGGTAAATAAATAGCTAGCTCTTCACCACCCCATCTTGCACCAATGTCAGAGCCCCTAATATTTGCGTTAATTAAATTTGCCACTTGTATAATGACATCGTCCCCGATTTGATGGCCAAAGGTATCATTAATCATTTTGAAATTATCAATATCAATCATGATAAAGGTTCCTTCTTGATCTTCATTCAATGATTTATGAATCTTCTCATCTAGATAACTTCTGGAGAACAATTTCGTTAAATGATCAGTGACAACCATTTTTTCTAGTTCCTCTCGCAGCATTGTATTTGTGAATGCAAGAGTTGAATGATGGATAAGCGATTGCAATAGCTTAAATGTTTCAAAAGAAAAATGGTATGGTGCTTTACTCATAACGAGTGCAAATCCCTTTAGCACACCCTCCTGGATCATAGGAACTGCCATTATAGATTTATAATGTTTAACAGACAGATTATCAGGTAGATTATAATCGCCTATAAATAATGCTTCCTTCTCTTTTTCAATTTTATCTTGCACAATTTCAAGATAAATTTCAGCATCCCTTTTATAATAGAAATCTGTACTTCCTTTTAATATTTCTCTTTGTAAACCATTTTTAGAAAGCAGGATAAAACCGATTTCTTCAGCATCAAAGGAGCTTGAAATTTGTTCTGTCATGTATGCAATTGTTTCTGTCAATCTCATATTTGAATTTAAACGATGTGAGGTTTCATTAATTAATTTAAGATCCGTAACTAATCGCTTTGATTGCTGATAAAGCTTAGCATTTTCTAGAGCGCTTCCTGCTGTATTCGCTAATAGAGCAATAAATTCTACTTCATTTTTAGGAAATACAAGTGTATTTGGTGCAATGACTTGCAAAACGCCATATACTCCCTGTTTTCCTTTCAATGGTGCATACATAACCGATCTTTTGTTTTGAATAGAATCCTCTAATTGGATGTTGCCTGTAACATATGCTTGCATGGCTGCAATGTTTTCACTGTCATATTCTAAATCTTTAATTGGCAAATCGCTAAGCTTGTTATTATCATGAGAAAGAAGTAAATAATATGTAAATGTTGGGTAAACTTCCTGAAGTGTATAGATGATTTCCCCTAAGACATCATCCATGTTCATCGTAGAATGAAATTTCTCCGTAACACGAAACAGCTGTTTATACCTTTTTTCTTCTGAAGCTGTCTTAGTCAAAAATTGTGCTTTATCTAGAAATTTCGCAGACTCTAAACTAATCGCTTCCAGAATTTGATCCGAAAATTGAGCAAATGCTTTACAATCACCCTTTAGAGCAATAACCCCTAGCAAATGGTCATTCTTTTTAAGAATGAGTAATAAACCATCTCCCTCAAATCCAGAAAAAACTCGCTGCTCAATCCTTTTTTCTTTTACCATTTCTGTAATTTCTAAGATGGAGCTATTCGATATCTTATGTTGATCATCAATTAATTTTGTTGAAGCTTCTATCAATAATTGCTGTTTACAATTATTAAAACTATACAGAGTTGCTTCCTCAGCATTTATCAATGATTTGATGGATTTGAGCATATTAAGTAATAAATCTTCATATACCAAAAAACCATTTTCTGTGTCAATAATATCCAAAAAATGACTTTTTAATTGTATTATCATTTCATGCTCTGAGTGTACCATCTTTATCATCACCTATTATGAATACTGTTTATGGATCTATACGTTGGAAAAAATTCAAACTTTCCCACATCTATAAGTCTATTCCGTTTCAATTGTCGCAATTTTCACACTTACATTAGTTAGAACTAACCATAATAACCCATCCTCCGATAGTGAGTGTACACCAACTGAAGGGGAAGTTCCTGCATCTAATGATATTGATTGGTTGTCGTTTATCTTTATTAATGATTTGCTTTTATCGAATTCATACTGTGTTTCATAAGGACTATAGAGGCTTCTATTTTGCACATGCCTTTTTTCTTCTTTCAAACTTGAATTAAAATACACCCATTTTCCATCTATAAGTGCCCAAATTCCAATTTCCTTCCGATCAGGTGATAATTGAGTTGGCGCACTTTTTAATTTTTTTGCATGAAGGGTGCGAAATTTAAAGCGGTCACTTCTATCAATTTGATAAATAGCTAAAATATGCTCGTTATTTTTATTTTCATATAATGCGACAATCGGATCATCTGTCGCTTGTACACTTGGCTTCAATACAATTGCTAGAGGTTGTTGTTGCTCTTCTTTTTGTGTTAATTGCGTATCATATCGATATATAAAAGCAAATATCGTCACAAGCATAAAAAAACCGATTAACACAAATCGGATAAACCTCTCTTTAGACGTTTCATTCACTAAGATCACTCTTATTTCAAATTATCTTTCTTCTTATTATATCATATCTATATAGATGAGATAGTAAAAAAATACAAGGTTTCTTTCAATACACAGTAAAATCCCCCTTGACTATTCATATTCAAAAACTATATAATATTCTTTGTGTAAAATATTGCAGCCTATGTGAACTCTTTAATGATTTCATTTTGTTCCTCAATCAGACATTACTGATGACGGGGTACTGTGTAACCCTTAGCTGCTAGGGCGAAGGTACATGAAAACAAAATGTTCATCAAAGTTGAGCACATCTGTTTTTATTTTACAAAATAAAAACATAAAGGAGGAGTCTTAAATGGCTCGTTATACTGGTCCAAGCTGGAAACTATCTCGCCGTCTAGGAATTTCCCTAAGCGGTACAGGTAAAGAATTAGAAAAGCGTCCTTACGCTCCTGGACAACATGGTCCAAACCAACGCAAGAAATTATCTGAATACGGATTACAATTACAAGAAAAGCAAAAACTTCGTCATATGTATGGAGTAAATGAGCGTCAATTCCGTAACTTATTTGATAAAGCTGGTAAATTAACTGGTAAACATGGTGAAAACTTCATGATTCTTTTAGAATCTCGTCTTGATAATGTTGTTTATCGCCTTGGCCTAGCTCGTACTCGTCGTCAAGCTCGCCAAATTGTTAACCATGGTCATATCTTAGTTAATGGTTCTCGCGTTGATATCCCATCATTCCGCGTACAACCTGGCCAAACAATCAGCCTTCGTGAAAAGTCTCGTAACCTTGACATCGTTAAGGAAGCTATCGAAGTAAACAACTTCGTTCCTGACTTCTTAACTTTTGATGCTGATAAATTAGAAGGAACTTTCACTCGCTTACCAGAGCGTTCTGAACTTCCTGCTGAAATTAACGAATCTCTAATCGTTGAGTTCTACTCTCGTTAATTAAATTGCATTGTAAATAACGCTTTTATAGCCCTAGAAACCTTGTTAACCAACGTTTCTAGGGCTTTTTTTGTGCGCTGTAGGCATCTTACAAAAGAGCAAAACAAAAAAGTTCCTGCTACGATTCCTTAAATAAGTGTTCATCCAACTATTATTGTTTGAAATGTAGAATTTTGTAGATTTATGATGAATATTGCAATTAAATGTTGAAATTAGTAAAAAAATACTATATTATAACTTCATAATATGAATAAAGTCCTATATATACATAATAAGAAAGGCAAAACACTCAAAAAATTAGGATAAAAAACCTGCATCCTAAGGTTTCGTCAATTCTAAATACCTATACAATGATAGACAAGTTACCAATTTTTTGATTATAGTATTAAATTTTTTTGCTATTCTAATCTATTCAGAATAGTCTTTTTTAATGTTAATTCAAAATATTATTATTGCTTTTTTACATATATGTTGGAAGAACTATTTTAAATTTATCAGAAAAAAAATAAATAAAGAGGTGTAATTGAATTGAAGGTAGATGAATTAATTTTTGAAATCAATAAATACATGGATGAATTAGATTTTGTCACGGCTCGAAAACTTATTGAAGAGAATCTGGAAATATTAAATAAACATAGGCTCTCACTAAGAAGCAACGCAAGAGAATTACTAAAATTTTTAACTGACAGACTTGAATCAGGATACCAGCCTATTTCAAGACAAGATATGGCTATACTGATTGCAATAAACTCTTATGCATCTAATTTTGATATTAGATCTTTAAAATTTATCGTCAAGGATAAAGCAAAATTGCTACTAAGAACAGATATTATTGAATATTTAAATACAGATGCAAAAGTAATATTGGATGGTATGGGTGTTATAAACACTAGGTAATAATTACACTAAAAAAAGGCAAAAAAATCCTGTTTTATAGATACTGGATTTTTTTTTGCCTTTTTTACCATAATTATAAGTATTGAAGAGCATTGAACATATAAAAGGCTGTCCCAAAAGCAAAGGGTCAGGCACCACGAACAACATCTAATATCTATAAGCGATCGGGATTCTAGATATAGTTTATTGCGGATGCCAGACACCTTATGGGACAACCTCTTCAGTATATATCGTTTAATATTTTAATATTTAATTAAAAAGTATTTCTTCTTACCACGGCGAATAATAGTAAATTCATCCTCGATACGATCTTTTACAGAAAGAATATAATCTGTGTCTGTCACTCTTTCACCATTAATTGAAACCGCTCCATTAGCGACATCTTCACGCGCTTGACGTTTAGATGGCGAAATTTTTGCAGCTACTAGCAGGTCAACAAGACCAATTTCTTCACCGGAAGCATGCTCATATGAAGGCACATCTTTAAAGCCTTGTTTAATTTCTGCAGCTGATAGATTTCTCACTTCTCCGCTGAAGAGAGCATCCGTAATTTTAATCGCTTGATTTAGAGATTCTTCTCCATGAATAAGACGGGTCATTTCCTCTGCCAGCGCTTTCTGAGCCTTGCGAAGATGTGGTTCTTCTTGAACAGACTGTTCCAGCTTTTCAATTTCTTCTCGGGATAAGAACGTGAAATATTTCAAGTATTTAATAACATCTGCATCAGCTGAATTAATCCAGAATTGGTAGAACTCATATGGAGTCGTTTTTTCCGGGTCTAACCAGACAGCACCGCTTTCTGTTTTACCGAACTTTGTTCCGTCAGCTTTTGTTACAAGTGGAATTGTAAGGCCATATGCTTTAGCGCCTTCCCCTGTCATTTTGCGAATCATCTCAAGACCAGTTGTGATATTTCCCCATTGGTCACTGCCACCAATTTGCAATTTACATTGATGATTCTCATATAGATGTTTGAAGTCCATTCCTTGTAAAATCGTATAAGTAAACTCAGTAAATGATATGCCTGTTTCTAAACGAGAAGCAATTGTATCTTTCGCAAGCATATAATTTATCCCAATATGCTTTCCGAAATCCCTTAAAAAGGTAATGATGTTTAATGGTGCTGTCCAATCATAGTTATTTACCATCGTAGCACCATTTTCACCATCAAATGAAAATATTCTTTTTAATTGAGCAGTTAAGCACTCTACATTGTGCTGCACAGTTTCAATTGTTTGCAGTGTTCTTTCCTCAGTTGCCTTTGGATCACCGATTAATCCGGTTGCCCCGCCAACAAGAACGATTGGACGATGTCCATGGTTTTGAAATCTTCTTAAGGTTAAAAACGGAAGCAAATGCCCTATGTGCATACTATCACCAGTTGGGTCCATTCCACAGTATAAAGAAATTTTCTCTTTATTTAATGTATCCTTTAAGCCTTCCTCATCTGTTTGTTGATAAATAATTCCTCTCCATTGCAATTCTTCAAGTAAATTCATTTCTAATTTCCTCCTTTAAAAAAATGGCTCTGTTAAACGCTGTTGTTGATTTCCGCTGCAGGCGCTTAGCGATCGCTGGCGGTCGGGGAGCCTCCTCGTCGCTAACGCTCCTGCGGGGTCTCCCCTGGACACGCATTTCCCGCAGGACATTGAAAATGCTTCCTAGAATAATCACCGCACGAAGAAAATGCGTTAGCATTTTCGAGGAGCTCGCGCCTTCTGCTCCAATCAACACTAAATAGCATTATCAACACTGAGTTTTAACAATGCAAAAAAATAAAAAGCGCCCCTGCTAAATTGCAGGGACGCATATTTTTGCGCGATACCACCCAGATTGAGGACAAATAAATGCCCTCCACTCAACATGTTAACGGTTTAACCGTTCACTGCTATAACTGGAACACAGGTTGACAGTGAAAGCTCAGGGAGGTAATTCATCCTTCAATATGTATCGGCTCACAGCAACCGCCGACTTTCTGAAACAGAGATTGAAGCATTACTAATTCCCATCAATGCTTATAATTTTTTTATATTATAGCATTTTTATCATATAGTGCAAAAATTGTCAAATACCTATTAAAATATTTTTCAATGAAAGGCAGGAAAAGCCAGTAAGTTATTTTTCCATTACGAAAAAAGGAAATTTCAGAAAAATTGCGAACCAAACCATATTAATATCTCTGTTTATGCTATAATGTATGTGATTTTAGGGGGATGATGTACATGGAACAGAATCAACATTTTAAAGATAAATTGAGGTCGTGGTTCAGCCTATTAACGAATAAAAAAGCAACAAAAGGAGCGCGTATCTCCTTTCAGGTTGCTTGGAACTTAATTTTGCTTTTTATTGTGGTTGTCGTTCTTGTCGGCTCATTTGCCGGGGGAGTTGGGGCAGGTTATTTTGCCTCCCTGGTAAAAGACGAAAAGGTACGTCCATATGAAAAAATGAAAAAAGATATTTATAACTATGAAGAAACCTCTGATATATATTTTGCAGACAATGTTTATCTCGGCAAGCTTCGAACGGACCTAGAACGTGAGGAAGTCAAGCTCGATAACGTTTCTCAATATTTAATTGACGCAGTCGTAGCAACAGAGGACGAATATTATTATGAGCATAATGGGGTCGTACCTAAAGCGATAATGCGTGCCGTGTTTCAAGAAGTGACAAATTCTTCTGTCCAAAGTGGAGGAAGCACACTTACACAGCAATTAATCAAAAACCAATTATTAACCAACGAAGTATCCTTCGAACGAAAGGCTAAAGAAATATTACTCGCTCTCCGTTTAGAAAAGTTTTTTGATAAGAAGGAAATTTTGGAAGCCTATTTAAATGTTTCAACCTTTGGCAGAAATTCATCTGGGAGAAATATTGCAGGTGTTCAAGCAGCTGCTAAAGGAATATTCGGTGTTAATGCAAAGGACTTAAATCTTGCACAATCCGCTTTCATCGCTGGTCTTCCGCAAAGTCCATTCGGCTACACGCCTTATACACAAGCTGGAGAACTAAAAACACCTGAAGGGCTTGAACCTGGCCTTACGCGAATGAAAACCGTTTTAAAAAGAATGTATGATAATGGAAAAATCGATCAAAAGCAATACGAAGAGGCATTAGCCTATGATATCACAAAGGACTTTATTCCACGCGTCGAAAGTACAGTTGAAAAGTATCCATACTTGACCATGGAAATAGAGAAGCGCGCTGTTGAAATCATGACAGAAATATTAGCAAAAAATGACGGATACACTGAGCAGGATTTAAAAAATAATAGTGAGCTTCAAAATGAATACGAGATTTTAGCAGACCGTAATATACGTCAAAACGGTTATCAAATCCATACAACCATCCACAAGGGTATTTATGATGCCATGCAAACGGCAAAAGATAATTTTGCTTACTATGGAAGCGATAAAGTAGAAATGGTTAAAGACGCTGAAACCGGTGAAATGAAAGAGGTTATTGAACCGGTACAGCTTGGAGCAATTCTAATCGATAACAGCACTGGAAAAATTCTATCCTTTGTCGGTGGAAGAGATTTTGAGTTAAACCAGGTAAATCATGCTACATTTTCTACACGATCTAACGGTTCAACAATGAAGCCTTTAGTTGTTTACGCTCCAGCCCTAGAGTTAGGAAAGGTATCTCCAGGAACAGTAATACCGGATGTCGAGGTCTATCTGGATCCTCATCGTCCAAATGAACCATATCCAAGAAACTATGATAAAACATATAGTGGATTAGTTTCTGCACGCCATGCATTGGCAATGTCCTATAATGTGCCTGCCATGCTAACCTATCGGACAATTATTGATCAACGACCAGCACAATATCTAGAGAAGATGGGTTTTACAACTGTTATTGAAAATGACTACACAACAAATTCATTAGCACTCGGCGGCATTACAAACGGTGTAACAGTGGAAGAAAATGTTAATGCTTATGGCACATTTGCTAATGGCGGAAAATTTATAGATGCTTACATGATTGAAAAAATAGTAGACAAAAACGGTAAAGTCATCTATCAGCATGAAGTAGAGCCAGTTGAGGTTTTCAGCCCTCAAACTGCTTATCTAACTATTGATATGATGAGAGATGTTATTAGTAATGGAACAGCAAGCTCGCTAAAAGGCCGTTTAAAATTTAATTCCGATTGGGCTGGAAAAACAGGTACAGGCCAAGATTTAAAGGATTCATGGTTTGTCGCAGTCAATCCAAAGGTTAGTTTTGGTGTCTGGAATGGATACGATACACCGAAACCATTAGAGCTTCGTTATAAGGGTCTTCATCACGGAGCTAGAAATGTTTATTTATGGGCAGATTTAATGAATGCTGCATATGATGCGGCTCCTGAACTTGTAACATCAAATCAACAATTCCAAATGCCTGGTGGAATTGTACGCAGATCATACTGTGCTGCTTCTGGACTTCTTCCATCTGAAGCATGTTCAAAAGCTGGCCTTGTTGAAACAGATTTGTATAACGCCAAGTTTGTTCCTACACAGTCTGATGACAATTTTGCAGACGGAAAATTTGTGTATATTGGAGATAAACGATATTTAGCATTGGAAAGCACACCAGAGGAATTTACCAAAAATGGAGTCATTATCAGTCCTAAGCTTTTTGAAGAGAAGTATCGAATTCCAATAAAAGATGTATCACAGTTAATACCTAAACGAGAGAAATGGGCTGGCCTCTTTGTAGCCGATTCAAAATTAGAGGAAAATGGAAAAAATCCGTCTGCACCAAGCGTCAGTCTTTCTAATTCTAAAATCATATGGAACCAACATCCTGAAAATGATGTAATTGGCTACCGAATTTATCAAAAATCTGGCGGCACCATCAAAAAGGTTGGAAGCATTACTGCTGGTGATCAACGATCTTATCAAGTGTCAACTGGAGAATATTATGTAACAGCAGTTGATATTGCAGGTAAAGAATCTGCCCCATCCAATGTCATTCAATTTGGGCAAACTGAACCACCACCTGATAAAGATCAACCTTCTGAACCACCTAAAGAGGACAAAGACCCGCCTGATGACGGGGATGGTTCAAATCCAGGATCTGGAACGAGCCCCGGCGACGGTAATGAAGATGGTGACAATCAGCCACCTATGGACAGAAATTAATCGCTTTTAAAGTAATTAAAGAGGGAACTGTTCTAAAATGACATCTCCTTTGAAAATAAAAATGCTGTTATATAGGCATTTAATATATGATAAAGGGGCAGCTATAAGTCGAGAACTCGACTTATAGCTGCCCCTCTTTTTGATCTATTTTGCTCAATTAGTCTTCCATTGTTGAAAGATCACCTGTAGGGAGGTTTAATTCCCATGCCTTTAAAACGCGACGCATGATTTTACCACTTCTTGTTTTTGGAAGCTTATCACGGAATTCTATTTCACGAGGTGCTGCATGCGCTGCAAGACCTTTCTTTACGAATTGACGAATATCCTCCGTTAACTCTTCAGAAGGTTCATACCCCTCAAGTAAAGCAATAAACGCTTTAATAATTTCTCCACGTACTGGATCCGGTTTTCCAATTACACCTGCTTCAGCCACAGCTGGGTGCTCTAATAGCTTACTCTCTACCTCAAACGGCCCTACCCGTTCTCCAGAGGTCATGATCACATCATCAACACGTCCTTGAAACCAAAAATAACCTTCCTCATCCATATAAGCTGAGTCACCCGAAACATACAAGTCACCAGGCATGAAATACGAATCATATTTCTCTTTATTATTCCAAATGGTTTGCATCATTGAAGGCCAGCCCTTTTTGATAGCGAGATTGCCCATACGGTATGGTGGAAGTTCAGTACCTTGATCATCTACGATTGCAGCGATTACTCCAGGTATCGGCTTACCCATGGAACCAGGTTTTATTTCCAAACAAGGATAATTACAGATCAATAGTGCTCCTGTTTCAGTCATCCACCATGTGTCATGAATCCGTTTTTGGAATACTTTCATTCCCCACTTAATAACCTCTGGATTTAATGGTTCACCAACACTGACAATATGACGAAGCGTGCTAAGTTCAAATTTCTTTACAATCTCGTCCCCAGCTCCCATAAGCATCCTAAATGCAGTAGGGGCACTATACCAGATCGTAACTCCGTATTCCTCAATTATTTTATACCAGAATTCTGGGTTAAATCTTCCTCCTACAACTACATTTGATGTACCAGTAAGCCATGGCCCAAATATTCCATAGGAGGTTCCCGTCACCCAACCAGGATCGGCCGTGCACCAATATACATCTTCTTCCTGCATATCTAGTACCCATTTTGCTGTATGATAGTGCTGAATCATGGCGTTATGGACATGTAATACCCCTTTAGGCTTTCCTGTAGAACCAGAAGTATAATGAAGAATTAACCCATCTGTTCGTTCAACCCATTCGATCGAAAGCTTGTTGCTTGCCTCACTCAATCTTTTATTAAAATCAATATAAGGTCCTTCTTCCTCAATTCCTTCCCCAACAAGAAAAACAGTTTTGAGTGCAGGAAGTTCATTCACTGGAACACGATTTAATAATTCCGGTGTCGTAATCAAAACCTTTGCTTCGCTATCTTCTAACCGATCTCTAACAGCACCTTCCATAAACGCTTCAAACAAAGGTCCAACAATCGCTCCAAGCTTAATTGCACCTAATGCAGCAAAATAAAGCTCTGGAGAACGCGGCATAAAGATAAATACGCGATCTCCTTTTTCAACATCTCCATAAGATTTAAGGATGTTACCAGCCTTGTTGGATAGCTCCTTCATTTCCTTAAAAGTATATTTTTCTTTTCTTAAACCTTCACGAAAATATAAAGCTATTTTATTCTTTCTAAATGATTCTGCATGTCGGTCAATCGCCTCATAAGCCATATTCACGCGACCTGTATCATACCAAGAAAAAGCTTTCTCACCTTCTGCCCAATCGAATTGATTGTACATTTCATCATAGTTTTTTAAATTATTATCCCCTCTTGTTGCCGGTAACGCTTCGACTTTCATATATCAATATCCCCCTTTTGATAATGTACAACTTTAGCAACTGAATAACCTCAGCAAATCATTTTGAGATTATCAGTGTGCTTTTGCTGTGATAGTTTGCTAATATTATAGTATAAGTTTTATCTTTTCTCAATTTTTAAAATATTCAATCCGGATTTTCCTCTTTATACTAAAATTTAGGCTATGTTAAACTTCCCTGTTGATTTCCGCTGCAGGCACTTAGCGATCGCGGGCGGTCCAGAAGCCTCCTCGTAGCTATCGCTACTGCGGGGTCTCCCTTTGACTCGCTTCTCCCGCAGGACGTTGAATAATCTTCCCCGATAATCACCGCACGAAGAAAATGCGTTAGCATTTTCGAGGAGCTCGCGCCTGCAGCGAGAATCAACAACAAAAATAGCATTATCAACACTGAGCTTTAACAAAGCTAAAATTTAAGAAGCTGCCATTAAAGATAGTAGATAATAATTTTTTCAGACATTCGATCTCTTTAACTCTTTAATCGCTAAGTTCATCTGACAAATCTGTCACAAAATGTTTTCGAATAATACAGAAAATATTGTGAAAGCGCTTAAAACCAATTATTTTTATGTATAATAGTATTCATAATGAACATGTCATTAGGCGGTGAATAAATGGAACATCGAAAAACGTATAATGCAAAAGAAATAAAAACACCTAGAGGAAATATAATTATTGAAGGACCCATTTCTGCTCAAAAATTAGCAGATTTAGAGTTTCATAAAGATTTAATCGCATTTCGTCCCCCAGAGCAGCAGAAAAAAGCTCTGATCGAAATTGCTGGCCTTCCAGAAGGTAGAATCATTATCGCTAGGTATAGAGACATAATTGTCGGCTACGTCACATTTGTATACCCTGATCCACTTGAAAGATGGTCAGAAGGGAAAATGGAGAATTTAATAGAGCTTGGCGCCATCGAAGTTATCCCCGAGTATAGAGGTACAGGTACTGGTAAAAACCTTATAATGGTCTCTATGATGGATGATGCGATGGAAGATTATATTATTATTACAACTGAGTATTATTGGCATTGGGATTTAAAAGGAACTGGCTTAAATGTCTGGGAATATCGGAAGGTAATGGAGAAAATGATGAACGCAGGCGGCTTGGAATGGTATGCAACAGATGATCCAGAAATCAGCTCTCATCCTGCAAATTGCTTGATGGCAAAGATCGGTAAAAGGGTAGATCTTGATTCCGTACAGAAATTTGACCGCCTTCGTTTCATGAACCGATTTATGTATTAGATTGTTATTTATCATTTTATAAGGGTGATATGAAGTGATTGTTGAAGAAATTATGAAAACAGATTTAACTGCATTGTCAATGGATGACTGTATTGCAGATGCTATCAAGTTAATGGGTGAAAAAAAAATACGCCATCTTCCTATAATCGATCATGAACATCATCTAGTAGGACTTGTAACAGATAGAGATATTCGCGATGCAACACCATCCATTTTTGATACTGATAAATTTAAAGAGGGATTACAGAACCCGTTAAAAATGATTATGAAAACAAACATTATTACGGGACACCCTCTTGATTTTGTTGAAGAGATTTCAGCCATCCTTTACGAGCACCGAATTGGATGCCTTCCAATTCTAAAAGATGAAAAGCTGGTGGGAATTGTAACTGAAACAGATCTTTTAAGGACGTTAGTTGAATTAACAGGTGCACACCAGCCAGGATCACAAATTGAAGTGAAAGTTCCAAATAAATCCGGGATGCTGTATGAGATCACTACAGTAATCAGAAACCGTAAAGCAAATATTCAAAGTGTACTAGTTTATCCTGATAAAAGTGATGAAAAATACAAAATAATCGTATTAAGAGTTCAAATGATGAACCCCTTAACTATTATTGAAGATTTAAAGAAAGCCGGTCATCAAGTATTATGGCCTAATCATCCGGGGCAGTCTTCATGAAACAGAATTCTGTTTTTATCTTTTCAGAAGACTTGCTGAACTATAAATTCAGTGAGAATCATCCTTTTAATCAAATAAGAATTAAACTTACACTTGATTTGCTTCAACAAATAAAGGCAATTGAGGATCATCAAATTGTTCCTCCCCGTATTGCCACCGATGAGGAGCTTCAACTCATACATGACCCAAGCTATGTAAATGCAGTGAAGCTGGCCAGCAACGGCCAGCTATCCACTGAAGTAGGGGAAAATTACGGCCTTGGTACAGAAGATACACCCATATTCAAAAATATGCATGAGGCAAGTTCATTATTAGTTGGAGGAACACTATCTGCTGTTGACTATGTCATGAGCGGTCGTGCTAAGCATGCTCTTCATCTTGGAGGCGGCCTTCACCATGGTTTCAGAGGAAAAGCTTCTGGCTTTTGTATTTATAATGATAGCTCGGTAGCAATTAAGTATATACAAGAAAATTATAATGCTAGAGTCCTATATGTAGATACAGACGCACATCATGGAGATGGGGTTCAATGGTCATTTTATGATGATCCTAATGTTTGTACACTTTCAATCCATGAAACTGGGCGATATTTATTCCCTGGAACTGGTAATGTAAATGAACGTGGACAAGGAAAGGGGTACGGTTATTCATTTAATATTCCCGTAGATGCGTTTACAGAAGATGACTCTTGGCTTGATATTTACAGAGCATCATTAAAGGAAATTGCTGAGTTTTTCAAACCCGATGTCATTTTGACACAGAACGGGGCCGATTCTCATTATTTAGACCCCCTTACACATCTTTCTTCAACTATGAAAATTTATCGTGAAATCCCAAAGATTGCCCATGAGATTGCTCATCAATATTGTGATGGAAAATGGATTGCAGTAGGGGGAGGGGGATATGATATATGGCGGGTCGTTCCTCGAGCATGGGCGTTCATTTGGTTAGAAATGACTGAAAACTCTAACTGTTATGGATCTTTGCCGTTAGAATGGTTAAATAACTGGAAAGATCGTTCTCCTGTTCCGCTTCCTATACAGTGGGACGATCCCGATGACTTGTACAAGCCTATTCCAAGAAAAATGGAAATAACCGAAAAAAACAAACAAACATTAGAAAAGGCTCTCTATCCTATTAGAAATCATAGCAAAAGGGAAACAAATTAAAAGGACCTTATAGGTCCTTTTAATTTGAAACGAGATCATCTTTACTATATTTTGGATCTGAAATAACAATTTCAACGCGACGATTTTTTTGTCTATTTTCTGGTGAATCGTTCGGAACTATTGGTCTAGTATCAGAATAGCCAACAGCAATAAATCTGCTGCTATCCAATTGATGCTCTTCTATAAGATAGTTGATAACACTGCTTGCCCGTGCAGCAGATAACTCCCAATTGGAAGGATATCGATAACTATTCATAGGGCGGTCATCTGTATGTCCTTCAACCTTTACTAAATTAGGCAGGTTTTTTAAGAGTTCGCCTACCTTATCTAGAAATGGATGAGCATCAGCAATTACATTGGCTTCCCCAGGTGCAAATAAAACCTTTTCCTGAAGGACCAGTACAACACCACGTTCCGTTCGATTGGCGATAATTACATCATCCATACCGTTTTTATCTAAGAAGCTCTGAACTTCTGTTAAAAGATTTTCCAATGACTCATCCGTAGAATCTTGATCACTATTTTCATTAGCTTTTCCTTCATTCTTGTCATTCACAGGCATATCCGCCTCTATTCCTGCTGGATTATCTAGTGGCACAACTGAAGGATAGAAATCAAAAAATTGCTCACGAAATGATTCTGTTATTGCCTTAAATTTTAGCATATCAATCTGAGACATTGAGAATAGCAAAATAAAGAAAACTAATATTAATGTAATTAAGTCAGAGAATGTAACCATCCAGCCAGGAGCACCTTTAGGAGCTTGAGATTCCCTTCTCCTAAGCTTCATTTTTTAAATCCTCCCCAGAATACATCAATGACGCTGCTGCTTTTCGCTCTTCTGTAGATAAGAAAGCACTCAGCTTTTCTTCAAGAAGCTTAGGGTTTTGACCTGCTTGTACACCAAGCACACCTTCAATAATTATTTGCTTTAAAAAGACTTCCTTCTCTGTTTTTAAAGCTAGCTTTGAGGCTATTGGAAGAAATACTAAATTCGCTAGTAATGTTCCATATAAAGTGGTTAATAGAGCAATTGCCATATTGGGACCGAGACTTGATGGATCATTTAAGTTTCTTAGCATGAGAACTAGTCCAATTAATGTACCAATCATCCCCCATGACGGCGCGTATTCCCCGGCTTTTTCCAGAATACTTCTACCCTTTCGATGCCTCTCTTCCATAGCCGTAATTTCCGCGTTCATAATATCGTTAATCATATCAGGCTCAATTCCATCTACAGCAAGCAAAATTCCCTTACGAATAAAAGGATCTTCAACCTCTTCTATCTCAACTTCCAAAGAAAGCAGCCCTTCACGACGCGCACGCTCCGAAAGAGTGACAAGCGTCTTAATTAATTGGTCCAAATTTTGCTCATTTTGGCTAAATCCTTGCTTTATAACAGTAAAAACATGTTTCATATCTTTTGGTGGAAAGCTTACAAGCAAACCTGCAATAACTCCACCTAAAACAATTAACATGGAAGCTGGATCAATAAAGGAAAAAAAGCCACTTATTCCTCCATTTGTTATAATCCCAAAAACAAGCATAACTAAGCCAACAATCAAACCGATTGGCGTTAGTGCATCCATTTTTTTCATAAGGTCCTCTCCCGATCTTTAAAAATAATGAAAAGTGCGCTTCCGCTTTTCTCTGTCCAGCTACAGCGTCTAGGGCCTCGAGGTCTTAAGCCGTTCCGCCAAAAAGGTTAAAGGTCAACCTTTCTGACGGCTCGTCTTAAGCTTGTCGCCCCTGGGCAAGCCGCTTCCGCTTTTCTCTGTCTAGCTACACCACCTAGCCCCTCGAGGTCTTAAGTCATTCCGTCAAGAAAGTTAAAGAACAACATTCATGCCGGACTGTCTTATGCTTGTCGGACTTTCACAGGATGTGATGACGTCGATGTTCGCCACAGGACGTGGCGGTTCTTATTCGACGTTCCTTAGAACAAACCGCTTCCGCTTTTCTTCTTATATCGGCATTTCCATTATTTTGTTGAGCTTCGTTGTTCAATTCGGTGTGGGAGAACGACAATATGATCCCTTACTTCTTCTTTGTTCATATACTTTGTTAAAAGTCTCATTGCAACTGCCCCGATATCATAAAGTGGCTGTACAATAGTTGTTAGCTGAGGTCGAACCATCAATGATAATCTTGTATTATCGGAACTGATCACTTCGAAATCTTCTGGAATATTAAATCCTTTATCTTCTGCTCCATGAACAATGCCTAATGCCATTTCATCGGATGCTGAAAAAATTGCAGTTGGTTTCTTATTTGCTTCAAGAAGCTTTTCGAATGCCTCAATTCCAGAATCATATGTGTAATCACCTTCAGCTACTAACACTTCATTATAAGATATTCCTTCATCTGCTAATGCTCGCTTATAGCCTTCAAGTTTTTTCACGCTATTAATCGGCTCATGCAAAGGCCCTAAAACGATTGCTACTTCATTATGGCCATTTTTAATAAACGATGTGACAGCATCATATGTTGCTTGCTCATAATTGATATTTACTGATGGGATTGTTTCAGATTCCTCAATTGAGCCTGCCAGAACAATTGGAACTGGAGATTTTTCAAATTCCTCAACTAGCTCCGGAGTGATATTCCCTCCCATAAAAACAATTCCATCGACTTGCTTTCCAAGCATTGTATTTAATAGATGTAGTTCCTTATCTAAATTTTGATCCGAATTACTAAGAATAATATTGTATTTATACATGGTTGCAATATCTTCAATTCCTCTAGCCAGCTCTGCAAAGAAGATATTCGAAATATCTGGTATGATTACACCAACTGTAGTCGTTTTCTTGCTCGCAAGACCACGCGCAACTGCATTTGGACGATAACCAAGTCTTTCAATCACCTCCGTTACCTTTTTCCTAGTTGCGGGCTTTACATTTGGATTCCCATTCACTACTCGGGAAACCGTTGCCATTGATACATTAGCCTCTCTAGCAACATCGTATATCGTTACATTCATTTTTTTCACTCCTTATACTCTTAGGCGAATCATTTTATTTTAGTTTACTACAAGTTTCTTAACCTTATCACGTTGACATTTGTGATTGGTTACACATGCATAATTATGTAATTAATCATACGACAGTCTACGAATTGCCGCAATGTCAAGACTCATTTTTTTACAAAAATGACACTAAGAAAAGCGCAAGCGCCTTGCTCACCCCCGACAAGCACAAGACGAGCCTCACGGAAAGGTGTTCTTTACCTTTCTGGGAGGATTGGCTTGTGACCTCGAGGGGGTAGGCGCTGGAGCTAGACAATTCTCAAACTTAGAAAAGTTATCCTTCCTTAACTTCAAATAAAAGAAGCCTTCTGTCGAATGCAGAAGGCTTTCCATCTATTATACTTTAACAAACGCAGACGATTGCAGTTCCTTCATAAACTCATCAAACTGTTTTAAATCCATTTGCTGGGCATTATCTGATAATGCCACTGCTGGGTCTGGATGAACTTCAGCCATAACACCATCTGCTCCAATTGCTAATGCCGCTTTTGCTGCAGGAAGAAGTAAATCTCGTCTTCCAGTTGAATGTGTGACATCGACTAATACTGGTAAATGCGTTTCTTGTTTTAAAATTGGCACTGCAGAAATATCTAAAGTATTGCGAGTTGCACGCTCATACGTACGTATTCCGCGTTCGCAAAGTATGATCTGCCCATTTCCCTGAGCCATAATATACTCGGCAGCATTTATGAATTCCTCAATAGTAGCAGAAATACCACGCTTCAGTAATACTGGCTTATTGACTGCTCCTGCTGCTTTCAATAATTCAAAATTCTGCATGTTTCTTGCACCGATTTGGATAACATCAATGTAATTTACAGCTGTTTCGATATCAGCAGGACTTACAATTTCACTAATAACAGCTAAATCAAATTCATCTGCTATTCTTTTTAATATTTTCAGCCCTTCAATACCTAAACCTTGGAAATCATATGGGGATGTTCTAGGTTTAAAGGCACCTCCACGAAGAAGCTTAAGCCCCTTCCCTTTGATTGCATCAGCAACGGTAGCTACTTGCTCATAAGATTCTACCGCACAAGGACCAAATACTAAATGTGGATTTCCATCGCCAACTTTTTCTCCTTTAATATCCACAATCGTATTTTCGGGCTTTTTCTTCCTAGAAACTAAAAGAGCCTTACGGTGATCATCCTCTTGCAGTTCCAATCCAGCCTTAAAAATCTCCTTAAAAACATGTTCAATTGTAGAGTTTTCAAAAGGCCCATCATTATGCTCTTTAATTAAATTCAGCATATGTCGTTCGCGGACAGGATCGTAACGATGAACCCCTTGTGTTTCCTTCGCCTTCCCAATTTCCTGAACTAATTTAGCTCTCTCATTAATAAATGAAAGGAGCTGCAAATTTAACTCATCTACTCGATTTCGCAATTGATTAAGTTCATTACTCAATTCAATCCCTCCCCTTCAATAGATAATTAAGATCGATTCGAATGAGGTAGCCATTAAGAATAAGTTATCCTATCCCAATACACATGATTCCTCTCATTCTTCTTTATCGGCCCTTAAATATATGATACATTTTTAATAATTAGAGTTATTATATATGAAAATGAACTGCATGTCACGGATTTTTTCTTTATTAATTAAACGCTTTTAAGTAATAAAGTACAGTATCTTGTAAAAGAAGGTGTATTCACTTGCACGAACAAAAAAAGCTTTTTGCTTTAGATATCGGAACGCGTTCAGTAATAGGAATTATATTAGAAGAAAATCAGGGTCAATATCATGTTGTCGACTTCCTTCTGAAAGAGCATACAGAACGAGCCATGCTTGATGGACAAATTCATGATGTTTTGTCTGTTTCAAAAATTATATTAGAAATAAAAGAAATACTTGAGAAAAAACACGGGCCTTTGAAGAAGGTTTGTGTTGCTGCAGCTGGGCGGGCTTTAAAAACAGAGCGAGCAAAAGTAAGCATCAATATTAACGGGAAGCCATTAATCCAAAAACAAGATATTCTTCATCTAGAGTTAAGTGCTGTACAGCAAGCACAAGCTTGTGTAGCAGAAAAGTATCAATCAGAAAAGACTTACTATTATTATTGCGTAGGTTATTCTGTTCTTTATTACCGTTTAGATGGTGAAGAGATTGGTAGTTTAATTGACCAGCAAGGGGAGGAAGCATCTGTTGAAATTATAGCCACCTTTTTACCAAAGGTTGTTGTTGAATCACTCTTATCTGCCCTTCACCGAGCAGGACTGGAGATGGAAGCACTTACTCTAGAGCCTATTGCAGCCATAAATGTGTTAATTCCACCCACTATGCGAAGATTAAATGTCGCTTTAGTTGATATAGGAGCTGGTACTTCAGATATTGCCATAACAGATTTTGGAACAATTATCGCATACGGCATGGTTCCAGTAGCAGGAGACGAAATAACCGAGGCGCTTAGCGATCATCTGCTGTTAGATTTTCCACTTGCTGAAAAAGCAAAAAGAGAATTACATAATCATGACACTATAATGGTCACGGATATTCTTGGATTTGAAACGGAAGTAAAGAAAGATGAAATTATTAATAGCATTTCTCCAGCATTAGAAAAATTAGCAACTTCTATATGTGATGAAATTCTGAGTTTAAACAATCATCAGCCTCCAAAGGCGGTCATGCTCGTAGGTGGAGGCAGCCTGACACCAGAATTGCCATTAAGAGTGGCAGAAAAACTCAATTTGCCAAACAATAGGGTCGCAATTAGAGGTATAGATGCCATTCAATCATTAACCTTATCTGATCATATAACTAAGGGGCCAGACCTCGTTACACCTATTGGTATTGCCATCGCAGCTCATAAATCACCTGTTCAATATAAAACAGTATATGTTAATGAACAGCCAGTGAGATTATTTGAAGTAAAAAAACTTACTGTTGGTGACTGTCTTCTTGCAGCTGGTATTAAAATGAATAAACTATACGGTAAGCCTGGATTAGCCATGATCGTAACTGTAAACGGACAAAATATTACTATTCCTGGCGGTCATGGAAAAGCTCCTCTAATCTTATGCAATGGAACGTCATACTCATTAGATAATGAAATTGGAAACGGTGACCAGCTCATTGTTGAAAAAGGCGAAGATGGCAAAAAAGCTGAGCTGCAAATCAAAGATTTAGTAGATGAAATACCAAATAAAGAAATTAAAATAAATGAGGAGACATATACAATATCAGCCTCCTTAACATGTAATGGGGAACCAGCAAATCCAGACAAGTATGTAGAAGATCGAGCTGTAATAGAATGCAAAATTTCAGAAACGATTGAAGAAATGCTTATTTCTTTGAATTTACATGAACTAGTCGCTAAAATTAGGCCCTTTAGGATTAAAATAAATGGAAAAGAAAACTTTATCCCTCAACTTTCAGGAACAATTTTCCGTAACGGAAAAGAAGTTAAACCATATAATAGTTTTGAACATGGTGACCATATCATAATAGAAGATAAACAAACAATTTCAGTACGAGAACTGGCAAATATGAAACAAATGATGTTATCACAATACATCCCAGTTTCTTTTAACAACAAGAATATTAATCTAAAAAAACAAATTTCAGTCATGAAAAGAGATGGGGTAGTATTATTAGAGGAGGACATCATCCGAGATGGGGATCACCTTTTCATTGAGCAAGGTAAAATAGAACCATTCATTTTTCAAGACGTATTTGGACATGTAGATGTTGAAATACCTGCAGAATCTAATGGTAAATTTGTATTATTAATAAATGGAGAAGACGCTTCATTCCATAGCAAAATTGAACCAGGCGATGAGTTAAAAATAGTGTGGCCTACAAAAACAAATACTTCATTAAATTAAAAAACATCCAAAAATGGATGTTTTTTTATTCATTTAGAGCCTTTCTTAATGAATCATATGTAATTTTCCAGTGAGATGCATGCCAAACGGCGTTACCATTGTTGAATAGAATTGCTTGAGGAGACTCATGCTTAATATTGGACTTTTCTGCAATATGGTTTGATAAAGGACGGTCTTCCTGAACAATAAGATAATAGATGGGAAGGTTTTTAT
Organism: Cytobacillus dafuensis; assembly: GCF_007995155.1. Lineage (NCBI taxonomy): Bacteria > Bacillati > Bacillota > Bacilli > Caryophanales > Bacillaceae > Cytobacillus > Cytobacillus dafuensis. The sequence continues at coordinate 3,733,756 of NZ_CP042593.1, forward strand.
TTTCGCTTGCAAAGCTTTCATATTCTTCAAAGGCTGCCTGACTAATTGGACATGTTGAACTATGCTTTAATACCATGATTTGCTCTGCATTTTGTACAGTCTGATCAAACTCTTCAATCGTGTTGAATTTATTCATTATATTATTCCCTCCTAAAAAATAAAGGTGAAGTAATCTTATCACTTCACCTTTATGAAAACAATATTATGACTTATTGATTATATTTATATTCTGTCTCATCAAATGCTTTTTTTGTTTCTTCTAGCTTCTTCTGGATATCATCACTTTTAGCTTGTTCGCTTTTATCAGTATCACTATTTTCAACTTTTCCAATTGTCTTCACTGTTGGCGTCATGCTTTTTACTTTATTTACGATATCGGTTGACTGTTTAGAAACTGTTTGTGCAATTACATTTGATTTCTCTTTAGCCACTACAGCCAATTGTGTTCCTTTTGCCTTTGCTGTATCTCGAAATTGACCTGACTTTCCCTTTAAAACGATTGCTTGTTCATTAATATTACTTCTCAATTCCTTACCAGATTTAGGGGCTAGGAAAAGCGCTGCAGCTGCTCCTACCATTCCACCGATTAAAGCACCGATTAAAAAGTCCTTTGTGTTAATACTTTCTTCCGATTTCGATTGGTTTTGTTCATACTGCCCACGCTCTTGACTGTTCATGTTCTATCTCCTCCTTTTAATTTCTACTTCGAATCCATTTTTTCTGAGGCTCTTGCTTGCTTACTTTTTGGGGTACACTCTTGTCTTCTACAATTTCATGGGCCTGCTTTCTCATTTTCCACTTATCCTTTAGCTCCAGGAGAACTTGACTCCATTGAACGACTTGCGATATTCTATCTTGATTTTCTTCTAGCTGATCATTAACGGAGCTAGTAATCCTTTTAATAGAATTATTAAATCCTCTTACAGATTCTCCAACTTCTTTAACAGCATGAACAACACTATTTAGATTTTCAGATTTTTGTTGAATATCTTCTGCTAATACATTCGTTTTTTGGAGTAAAGCTGTTGTTTCTCTCGTAACTCCATCTAGCTGACCTTCTAAACCACTTAATGTTTTAGAAACACTTTCTAAAGTAATTTGTAAAGATTTCAATGTTTTTGATAAATAAATAACAAGAATTAAAAACGCAATTGCGATTACTGCTATACTTAAATACATAATAATTTGCACCTTAATAACCTCCGTTTGACTGCTATTATCTTTTTACCCAGTTGTAATAAGAAAAGCGCAAGCGCCTTCGGAACAATCAAAGTACAGATTGTTCCTGCGATGATTACTCTATGGAGCTTTCCGTAGTGCTCACCCTCGACAAGCATAAAACGAGCCTCTCGGAAAGGTGTTCTTTACCTTTCTGGGAGGATTGGCTTGTGACCTCCGACGTACAGGACGTACTAGTGCCGACGTTGCCACAGGACGTGGCGTCTTTAGTCGGCTAGGGGGTAGGCACTGGAGCTAGACATTCCTCTAACTCGAGAAAACTTTCTTATTTTAGGAACTAAAACCCCCCTCTTAATAAAATACCATTTAATAGAACAAATATCCTTCTTCTATTTTCTAAGATTCTATGTACAATGGACATTTTAACATATTTGTCGAAAGAGAAAATATATTATTAAACAAAAAAGAGAAATTAGTATACAATATTTATTGAGAATTGAATTAGTTTTATCGGAGGGATGGATTAGATGAAAGATCCTCGTATTGAAACACTAGCAAAAAATTTAATTAACTATTCTGTACAACTTCAAAAGGGTGAGAAAGTTCTTATTGAGAACTTCGGACTGCAAAGAGAACTTGTTACAGCTCTAGTGAAAGAAGCATACGCTGCTGGCGGATTTCCATTTGTTTTATTGAAAGATCATCAGGTTGATCGTTCACTCCTCCTTGGTGCACAGGAAGAACAATTTAATATGATGGCGGATTTTGAAGCAAATGTTATGAGTCAAATGGATGCATACATAGGTCTCCGCTCTGGGGATAACATTAATGAACATTCTGACGTACCGGATGAAAAAATGAAAATCCATGGATCAACAATTGGGAAGAAGGTCCATCGTGAAATTCGTGTACCAAAAACAAAATGGGTTGTTCTCAGATATCCAACCTCCTCAATGGCTCAATTAGCGAAAATGAGCACAGAAGGTTTTGAGGACTTCTATTTTGATGTATGTAATCTTGACTACGGAAAAATGGACAAAGCAATGGATAATCTCGTTGAATTAATGAATAAAACAGATAAAGTAAAGATTACAGGTCCTGGAACAGATTTAACCTTCTCTATTAAAGATATTCCAGCAATAAAATGCTCTGGACAAATGAATATTCCAGACGGAGAAGTCTATACAGCACCCGTTCGTGATTCTGTAAATGGAGTCATCACATACAATACTCCATCACCATATAATGGCTTTACGTTTGAGAATGTGAAGTTAACCTTTAAGGATGGAAAAATTGTTGAAGCAGTAGCCAATGATACTGAAAGAATAAACAAAATCTTTAATACAGACGAAGGAGCCCGCTATATCGGAGAATTTGCCATCGGGGTAAATCCGTATATATTACATCCAATGCAGGATATATTATTTGATGAGAAAATTGATGGAAGCTTCCATTTCACGCCAGGCCAATGCTATGACGAGGCTTATAATGGCAATAAATCAAATATTCATTGGGATATGGTCAACATCCAGCGACCAGATTACGGCGGCGGTGAAATTTATTTCGATGATTGTTTAATTCGCAAAGACGGCCGTTTTGTCATTCCTGAGCTTGAAGCACTTAATCCAGAAAACTTGAAATAAGAAAAGCGCAAGCGCCTTGCTCACCCCCGACAAGCATAAGACAGGCCGACAGGAAGGTTGCTCTTTAACCTTCTTGGCGGACTGGCTTATGACCTCGAGGGGGTAGGCGCTGGAGCTAGACATTTCTCTAACTCGAGAAAAGTTATACTTTCTTATCATTAAGAAAAGGATGCAGTCAATATAGCTGCATCCTTTTATGTTAATTCATACATGGTCAATTTTATAATAATAATTGACTCTCGTATGCCTCCTGAAACTTCTGAATATCCCCAGCTCCCATAAAAATAATTACGCTATTTTCATGAGATTTTAAAACAGCCGTTTCTTCTTCTATTAATTTTTCAGCACCAGGAATTTTTTCTATTAAATCCTCGATTGATAATTTTCCATGGTTTTCACGGGCAGAACCGAAAATTTCACACAAATAAACTTTATCAGCTAAATTTAAACTCTCTGCAAAGTCATCAAGAAATGCCTGTGTTCTTGTAAATGTATGTGGCTGAAATACGAAAATAATTTCGCGTTCAGGGTATTTCTGTCTTGCCGCATCTATGGTGGCCTTAATTTCAGTCGGATGATGTGCATAATCATCTATGATTATTTGTGTTCCAGCCTGCTTCTCTGTAAATCTTCTTTTCACTCCACTAAAGGATTTAAGGTAATCCTGGACAATGTGTGCATCGATTTCTTCATATTGACAAAGAGCAATAACTGCCAAGGAGTTTAATATATTATGATCCCCGAATGCAGGAATGGAAAAAGTTTCAAAAAAAGTGTTTCTCACAAATACATCAAAAGTGGTTCCTTCAGTCGTTTTAATAATGTTTCGAGCCTGAAAGTCATTTTCTTCTCCAAAGCCATAAAAAACCACTGGTACCTTTGCTTGAATCCTTTGCAATTGCTCGTCATCACCACATGCAAAAATACCCTTATTAACTTGCCATGCCATCTCCTGAAAGGCAGAAAACACATCATCAATATTGGCAAAGTAATCGGGATGGTCAAAATCAATATTCGTCATAATTGCATAGTCAGGAAAATAAGACAAAAAATGCCTTCTATATTCACAAGCTTCAAATATAAAAAACTCAGCGTTCTCGTCTCCGCTGCCAGTTCCATCACCGATAAGGAATGAAGTTGGTTTAGCACCTTTCATTACATGTGCCAGCAAGCCCGTAGTTGAAGTTTTTCCATGAGCACCTGTCACAGCGACACTCGTGAATTTTTTCAAAAAGTCACCAAGAAAACGGTGGTAACGTATAACAGGCAATCCAAGCTCCATTGCTTCTTGGATCTCTTCATGAGAATCCGGAAATGCATTTCCAGCAATTATCGTCATACCAGGCTTAATATTTTCCTTTTGAAAGGGAAGGATCTTTATTCCTGATTGCTCAAGGGCCATTTGTGTAAAAAAGTGTTTTTCATAGTCTGAGCCTTGCACCTCAAATTTCATATCGTGAAGGATCTGTGCCAAAGCACTCATGCCGGACCCCTTAATACCTACGAAATGGTAAATAGTCATATAAAGAACCTCCAACCATCGTATATCTGTAAAATAGTATATGACATTTATCTAGTTATGCGCATATCCCAATTAGGGACATCAATTGAAATAGGACTGTCGGTCTTAATGGTATATAGAGTATTAACTTAACTATTTTTAAGCGTAACTCTAACTTCTCTTAAAGCTTTACAGTCCACTGATCATCATATTCAAACATTATAGCACTATTTATTTTTAAAAACTATGTAATGAAATCCCAGATTGATCTTTTCATGCCGTTTTACATTGTCTAGCTTCTTGTGCCATCGGCTCGAGGTCATAAGTCAATCCCCCATGAAGGTTAAAGAGCAACCTTCATGGAGGCTCGCCTTATGCTTGAGGCCCGCAGGATGCGGGTCATGCAGACGTTGCCACAGGACAAGGAAAGAACCGTCAGCTATACATCGCACGACCAAAAGCAGAGCTTTTGGGAGGACGTGGCGGCTTTAGTCTGCGTTCATTAGACACATTACGCTTTTCTTTGTTTAGTCTACCTTTTCAAGGCGAGGATTTGGACGATAGCGTCTACCAGCTTTTGCAGCATGTTTGCCATTAATTAATACATTATCTCCTGTAAAACCAATATTAATTTTTAATAGGCTGCTGCCTACTCCGTACAAGTCTACAGGAACGCCACGCTCTTCAAATTCAAGTATGCGAGATTCATTAAAACCTCCGCTTACAACAATTTTTACATGATTAAACCCTTCATCATCCAGTGCTTTTCTAAGGGCAAAAATTAATTCTGCATTAACTCCTCGCGGGTCAAATGTACCTAGTAAGTGCTGGTTTCTCAGGAAATATTGGTCAATCATTGTACGAGAAGTATCAATGCGTACACCTTTCAGATCCTTCCCAAAAGTTCTGGCTACTTTTAGGGAGTCAGTGATTGCATCATTATTATAATCAACTAACGCAACTAATTCATCTTCCGGAAATGTTTCTTGATAAGCCTTCGTTGCAGCAACAAGATCCCCGTTGAACATTTGAATAAGTGCATGAGGCATCGTGCCCATGCCCTTTTTTCCCCACCATTCATTCATAGCATGAGTGGCTTGTGCTGTTGCTCCACCTATGAAAGCCGCATATCCATCCCCTGCTTGAGTGATATAATGGTCATCGCGGTCACCCATGAAGATGACCTGCTTCTGTTTCCCAGAAACGCTTGCTGCTTTCACAACATTATACACATTTGTAGCGACTGAAGTTCGACGAGAGAGAATCCCATCGATCACTCCCTCTAGATAACCAAAGTCTTGATATCTCCCTGTAATGGTCAATACAGTTTCAAATGGTGAGATTTGGTCACCATCTTTTAAAGAATATATTTCAAGTTCATCCGGATTATCAGCAAAAGTTTTTAGAAGAGCAATTGCTTCATCCGTACCACAAAGAACGGCATGATTTTTTTGAAAAAATTGCATCGTAACAATATTATCTTTATGATATTTATTTACAATATCTCTAGTCTTTAAAAAATATACGGCAGAAAACCAGCCATCTCTGACCCTTTCGTCAAATTTAAATGTCTGATTTGTAAGGCGTTTTATTTCCCCTTTTACCTTAAGTTCAATTTCCTTCATTCTAAAGCTCCTCAAATACATAATTAGAAAAATGGGCGTTCGCTAAGTCCTTCCGCCGAACGCTTAGCCATTCTTATGTGAACTCATTAGCTGAATCTATATAGAAAGTTCGTAACCATTTTAGGTTGCTATATACTAAAACTTTTCTACTAGCTTAAAACATGCAAGTAAAGGATACCATTTATTAATTTATTGTACTAGTATCTAAAATGGATTCAAGTTCTTCATCTGTTATCAGAACCTCTCTAGGCTTGCTTCCGCGTGTTTCAGAAATAAACCCTTGTTTCTCCATCATGTCGATTAGCCTTGCTGCTCGATTATAACCGATTTTAAATCTTCTTTGGAGACTTGATGTTGAAGCAGCTCCTTGATCAATAACAAACTCACAGGCTTCATAGAAAAGTTCATCCTCATCTTCCATGACCTGTGTCTTTTTCAGTAATTCCTCTTGTTCAAATAAATATTCAGGGGCCCGTTCCTTTCTTACATGGGCAACTACAGCATCTATTTCCTGATCAGAAACATATGTGCCTTGAAGACGAACAGGCTTGGATGAGCCATTTTCTAAGAATAGCATATCTCCTCGTCCAAGTAATTTTTCAGCACCACTAATATCTATAATAGTCCTTGAGTCGATTTGGGATGAGACAGAGAAAGCAATTCTCGTCGGGACATTCGCCTTTATTAATCCTGTAATGACATCAACGGATGGTCTTTGTGTAGCAATAATTAGATGTATTCCACAGGCTCTCGCTTTTTGGGCAATCCGGCAAATCGCTTCCTCCACATCAGCAGGTGACATCATCATTAAGTCTGCGAGCTCATCAATAATGATAACCATGTATGGAAGCTTGTCTGAATAGCGCTTATGTTCTTCAGCAACCTCATTAAAACGGTTAATATCCCTAACGCCAGCATGGGCAAACAACTCATATCGACGCTCCATCTCATCCACAGCCCATTTTAATGCAGCAGTTGCCGCCTTCACATCCGTTATTACAGGGCTAACTAGGTGTGGAATTTGATTATAAGGAGCTAGTTCAACCATTTTTGGATCAATTAATATTAGCTTTAATTCGTCAGGTGTTGCTTTATATAAAAGACTGACAAGAATTGAATTAATACACACACTTTTCCCTGATCCAGTTGCCCCTGCAATTAAACCATGTGGCATTTTCCTTAAATCAGTTACGATTGGGTTCCCGCCAATATCTAATCCAAGAACAGCCGTTAAAGGAGATGCATGATTATTAAACACTGGGCTATTAATGATTTCACTAATAAACACTGGCCTGCTAGCTTTGTTCGGCACTTCAATCCCAATGGTATGTTTTCCTGGAATAGGTGCTTCAATTCTAATATCCCTTGCTGCTAAGCTTAATTTAATATCGTCAGTGAGATTTGTAATTTTATTTACCTTTACACCTGGCTCTGGTTGGACTTCAAACCTCGTAACGGATGGTCCTTGAGTAACATTGACAACTTTCGCTCGTACATTAAAGTTTATTAATGTTGAATTCAATAATTCCTCTTGCTCGATCAGCCAGTCAGAGGACTTTTCTTGATATACTGGGGGACTAAGCAAGCTTTTGTAAGGAAATTCATAATATGAAATCTCTTCATCCATGAATGTTTTTTCTACTGAAATTGTATCTGACTTAGTTTCCTCATCGTGTAAATAATTATTTTCTATTGCAGGTGATGGAATCGTTTCTGTTTTCTCTGTAAGCTTTTGTTTATCATTTTTGAGCATTAAAACATTAAATGGTATATGCTTCCTAGTAGGAGATGAGATTTTCTCCTCTAATTTACTTTCTTCACTTGGAATCCTGCTTACGTTTTGTTCAATATTGCTTTCTTGGTCAACAATTATCTTCGAATTTTCACTGACCTTCTCTTCATTATTTATTTCAAAAACACTGCTCCGTGTTTCGAGGTCTTCTTTCTCTTCTATCACTTGATAATGATCAATGGAGTTAGGTGATTCTTCAGATGTACTCTCTTGAGTTTCCATTACTGAAGCCGAGAAAATAGGTTCTTCTTGCTGATTTTCAAGTAACTGATCTGCTAGTGCTTCTATCTTATTGGTGTTTTCATATGAAGAAGGATCAATTAACTCTTCAGTTATTGATCTTAGCACCTCTTTAGGTTCGAGCTTTTCTTTCATATCATCATAGACGCTATCAGTTAATTCATATTCTATCGGTTCTGTCTTTACCTGCCTATTAGTAATTTCTGTCTTAGGACGATTATACCCATAGATCGGAGATGGAATTTCCGTTGGTCGAAAAGGTCTTTTTCTTTTTGAAACTTCCTTTTCATTTTTATTTTTAGTTGTAGCAGCATATTGATGTTCTGGATTACGTTTAGGCTTTTCTTCTTTTGTTTTGGGAGAGAATGACACTTTTTCTCTTTCAATGTTTCGATTTCTTTCACCTTTTATTTTTTGCTCCTGGTTATCATCAGGGATCAGTGGAAAACGAAATTGCCCTTTTGGATATTGATAAACAACCTTTGCGTTTACATCTTTAGAAATACCTTTTTGACTGTATGTTTCAGATTCATAATCTTGATGATTATGAATCATATTTTCTTCATTGAATTCATTCTGATCCTCATCATCTCTGAACATTTGAAATAGCTTTTTAATCCAACTCATTTTATACCAACTCTTTCTTTGATTCTATCCCATCCATTTTATCGCAGTTTTACAGGCAGTAAAACCCCTACAAAATATTTGGAAACCCAATTAGTATATTTATTACGGTTAACTTTCTGTCCCATTGGGTGAAGCTTTATTTTATCAGTATTTCGCGATATTTGAAGGAAAAATAAGAGATTGTTTTTAATGGTTAAATATTTCGATAAAAATTAAATATTTTTGTCATAATTGAAGGGAATATCTGTAATAAAAAAAGACCACAGCTTTGTGATCCCTAAAACGATTTGTTACTAACTATCTACTTCTTTCGATTTTGGCCAAGGATAAATATTGGTTCAAGCTCACCGTTTTCATATAAAAAGGACAATGCTGTAATTGGTACTCTCCCGCTCGCGAAAAAGCTCATTGTCATTTCAGCGAGAATATCATAGCCTGTATCATTCATTATGTCAGCAATAATAAGAACATCCTGATGCGGAACTGCCACTGCCATTGTACCAATTATTTGCTTTTCCATTTCCTTAAGAAAAGAATCATTTAAAATTCTGCTTGCATCATATCCGTCATTTTTATTTAAAAAATAAAAAGTATTTCCAGCAACTGTATCACTTTTCAAATCTGTTGAAAGCGAGCGTACATTAAATAGAGCAATTTCCTTTATTCTTTCATGAGCCCAACCTTCCTTTTGCATAAGCTTTGTATCAATAAGCCGGTAGGTTGTTCCAAGATCGAGTGCATAATAGATTCTTGTTTCTGCAGTATGGGCATCTGCTAAAAATGGAACATCCTCCTCAGATTCTATCGGGAATGAAGTTGAACGTATAACTGGAAATATATTCTTTTCATATCCTGATAACTGAATTGGTCTTTCTTCCATTGCCTTTAAACCTTCTTCAACGTAATAGACGACCTCGTCAATTGCCTTCACGTTTTGTACTTCCCATTTAGCAATAATTCCTGGCAACGAAATTGTAATTCCCTTTCCAGTTTCTTTATTTTCAATGCGAAGCTCATCTTTTTTCTTATCAAATAAAAAAACTCGATTAGAATTTGTTAATCGTTTTTCTAATTCTTTCTTCATTTTTAAACTATTCATTTTCATATTAGTCCCTCCTTAGAAGAAAAGCTGACAATTAACTATCTAAAAAAATTGTACACTAAAAGCCCCCCATCTAAAAGGATGGAGGGTTATCATTTTACTGATCCAATTGATTAATAAAATTCTCAATTTCTTCTTGTGTCTTTCGATCTTTGCTGACAAAACGGCCAAGTTCTTTCCCATCCTGGAAGCCAATGAAGCTTGGAATACCAAACACATCAAGCTGAATACATAAGTCAATAAATTGGTCGCGGTCAACATAGATAAAGGAATAATCTTGATATTTTGCTTCAACCTCTGGAAGAATTGGTTCAATTATGCGACAATCCGGACACCAATCAGCAGAAAACATAAAAATATGCTTACCTTGATCTCTTAGCTGTTCAAATTGTTCCATTGTTTCAAGCTTTTTCATTTCGTTCACCTTTTCCTCATTTTATTTATTTAGATAATAGCAAACTTATAGTAGCTAAGCTAATAAAATGCGCAAAACCACATTCAAGAATAAAGTGAAACTTCCATCAGTGGGGATTTTTCGACGCACAGGACGTGCTAGTGCCGACGTTGCCACAGGACGTGGCGTTCTTAGTCGGCTTTCATCCCCCACTGATGGTTAGTTGCGGCCCACAGGAAGTGGGTCACGCAGACGTTGCCACACGACGTGGCGCTTTTAGTCTGTGTTCATTTTATAGGCCTTTACGGGCAGTTGATCCCCCACTTAGGTTGCTTTAATTCTCTCGCAACCTTGTAGTGGGGGTCTTACTGCCCGTTAATCTGCGATAAGAAAGAAGATGAAATAAGAAAAGCGCAAGGAGACCTTCGCTTTTTCTTATTTCATCTTAACGGATTGAACGATATCGATCATTGAACTTGCTTCGGTTGATAAATTTTTTGTTTTAATATTGGTCGTAATTTTCACTCCACCAATACCAATTGTCACTTCATTCATATTATTGTCAGAATTTTTTATTAATAAAAATCCAAACTTACCATTTTCACTATATGTTTCTTTTAAATCATACTCATTTTGCTTTAGTGTAGCATCATACACAACTTTACTATCAGGGCCTTCATGCTGATTATAAAATAGTATATATTTTTTCGAGCCATTTTTTAGAATAATATTGTTTGGTGACTCTTCTTCAACTTCAAAGCCAAATGGTAGATAGAACTTAATATCTTCATTTTCATTATTTGTCTCTTTTGGTTTATTGTTGAAGGCTTTATTAACAGTATCCATTGCCACTTTTTGCTCTTCTTTTAATGAAGCAGAACAAGCACTCAGCAGTATAATAGCAAAAAACAAGAGCAAGGCAGCTTTATAATGGTTTCTCATACTTTTTTCCTCCTTGCTAGGAAAATCTATCATCCTTTTCTATCATACATTTCTTATTGATCATCTGGCAACCCTTTGACTAAATTGTAACAAGGAACCATATTTTCACTACCTTTGTATAGAAAACTTCCCTAATCCTATTTAGATCTATACTCGTATTGGCCAACAAGAAGCTTAACCACATGTGTAAACATTTCCGACCTACTGATTTGTCCATTTGTAAAGTTTCCAATTGCCCCTTCCTTTTTCCTAACACCCTCTTTATCTGTAAATCTATCCATTACTGGACCAAGTTCTTCTCCGGAAAGCAATCTGTCTGCAATTTTCTTAGGGAGAGGGATTCTAGCACCACCAGAAATAATTGGAGGCTTTCCCTCCTCTGCAAGTGCTCCCCAATTACACAAAAATAGCCCATATTCTGTCTTCTGAACCCCACCTTCGAGTCCAATCCCAATATCCCCGCCACCTTCCTTTAAGGCACTGTAAGCTCGATTAATGGCTCCTTTAATTGTCTCTTCATCTGAAAATGGCTGATCTCTTACTCCAGATGGAACATTGACTGATATAAACTCAGCTTGATAGCTATGAAATACGGTTTCAACTGCTGTGATCTTAGCTGGATTTTTAGAACCAATTATTATTTTCATCATATGCGCTCCTTAAAAGGGAAATCGAAAAGAGGCAACAAAATGGCTGCCTCTTTCCAAAGAAAATATAAGTTTTTTTAGCTATTTTGACGAATAGATTCAACCGTTGTACGGTCACACGACTTTACAAGCTTTATTAGTAATTCCTTCGCTGCAGCATAGTCATCTACATGTACAATCGAAGCATGTGTATGAATATAGCGAGAGCAAATACCAATTACTGCACTTGGAACACCTTCATTAGATAGATGAACTCGTCCTGCATCTGTACCTCCTTGAGATACAAAATATTGATAAGGTATATTATGCTTTTCAGCCGTATCAAGGATGAATTCTCTCATTCCTCGATGAGTCACCATAGAGCGGTCTAAAATTCTCAATAAAGTCCCTTTTCCTAGCTGACCGAACTCATCTTTGCTACCTGACATATCATTTGCTGGGCTAGCATCCAATGCGAAGAAAATGTCTGGATTAATCATGTTTGCAGCGGTTTGCGCACCTCGAAGACCAACTTCTTCTTGTACGGTTGCTCCTGAATAAAGAATATTAGGCAGCTTTTCATCTTTTACTTCTTCTAGAAGCTCTATTGCTAATCCACAGCCATAGCGATTGTCCCATGCTTTTGCCATAATTTTCTTTTCGTTGGCCATAGGTGTAAAAGGACAAATAGGGACAATTTGCTGACCAGGCTTAATCCCTATTTTTTCAGCATCCTCACGATTATCAGCACCAATATCAATTAACATATTTGTTATTTCCATTGGCTTACTGCGTTTAGCTTCATCCAAAAGATGTGGAGGAATAGAACCAATCACACCAATGACAGGCCCATTATTTGTCATAATCTGTACTCTTTGAGCTAATAATACTTGGCTCCACCAACCGCCTAATGTTTGAAAGCGCAGCATGCCATTGTCAGTAATGGAAGTGACCATGAAACCAACTTCATCCATATGGCCTGCAACCATTACAGTTGGCCCATTTTCGTCACCTTTCTTTATTCCAAAAATACTTCCCAGCTTATCCTGAACCACTTCATCTGCAAATTGACTAAGCTGTTCTCGCATAAATTTACGTACTAAATGTTCATTTCCCGGCGCACCAGGCAGCTCAGTTAATGTTTTAAAAAGCTGACGTGTTTTCTCGTTCATCTTTATGCTCCTTTATTTTCATTAAGAAATTTATGTATATTTTTATTTTACAGAACTTTAATTCTGCTTACCACTCTAAATGTTTTTATCCAAGCCTGTTCTTTGATAAGATGGTACAGTAGACAGAAAAACGTAAGCCTTCATTGTGGAGCTAGACATTTCTTACTCGAGAAAGCTTATACTTAATTTTTAAAATGGATGTATTATTCGTGTTTATTTATCTCATCTGGGGGAGTGTTTATGAACTGGAAATCATTTTTGTTAGGTGTGGGAGTCGGTTTAGCAGGTGGATATGCTGCTAGAGAGCTGCTAGCACAAAAAACTACCGTCTCGCCTGAAAAAGCATTGGCTAATGCAAAAAATGCTTTTAAGAAAGAGGGACCAATAAGCGGTTCGTGGATTCAGATGCAAGCAGAGAAATATCAAAAGGGTCACCTAAAATACGAAATATATCGAGGCGGAATTTCTAGACAAATAGGCGATCAAGTAGAGCAATATGAATTTATTGCAGATACAGGTACTGGATTGATTTTGGATGCATACAAGCTATCCTAGGTAGAGTCCATTTAATAGTAGGCGGGAGCGATTTTGCTATTCTAGAGCTTTTTTTTACAAAATCAGACTCAGCTCGGGAGATTAATCGAACCCGCCGCCCTATAAAGTGAAACTTCCATCAGTCGGGGTTTTTCGACGCACAGGACGTGCTAGTGCCGACGTTGCCACAGGACGTGGCGTTCTTAGTCGGCTTTCATCCCCCACTGATGGTTAGTTGAACCAATCACGCTCAAAACGCCACGTCCTGTGGCTTTCGCCTGACTAGGGCATCGTGTCCGTCGTCGGGCCTTTACGGGCAGTTGATCCCCCACTTAGGTTTCTTTAATTCTCTCGCAACCTTGAAGTGGGGTCTTACTGCCCGTTAATCTGCGATAAATAACTCTTTTTACATTGGTAAAATAGTTGAAATTCAATATTTAAGAATTAGATAGAAAATCCGCCAAGCTTTGTTTCTAAATACTCTTCAATACCTTCTCTTCCACCTTCTCTGCCTAACCCGCTTTCATTCATACCTCCGAAAGGTGCGGCAGCAGATGTAGGATTTATATCATTTATCCCAATAATTCCAAAGTTTAATTCTTCAAATGCTCTCATCGCTCTTGATAAATTATTTGTATAGACATAGGCAGCGAGTCCATAATTCGTATCATTTGCCATCTGCATTACTTCTTCGTCAGAATCGAAAATGATAATGGGCGCAACCGGACCAAAGGTTTCTTCACTAAATATCTTCATCTCTTTGTTGATTCCCGACAATATCGTTGGGGCATAATAATTTCCCTTGTCCAATCCACTTTCTATCATTCGGTTGCCGCCAATTTTCAAAGATGCTCCTCTCTCAATAGCATCCTTTACTTGATTATCCACCTTCTCAATTGCAGCTTCATTAACAAGCGGGCCTATGCTAACCCCTTCTTCTAATCCATTGCCTGCTCTTAGCTTATGAACTCGTTCAATCAATGTATTCGTAAATTCTTCAGCAATTGAGCGATGAACGAAGATTCGATTTGGACTTATACAGGCTTGCCCTGTATTCAAAAACTTCACTAATGAAACGCCTTTGGCAGCATGGACTGGGTCAGCATCATCATAAACAATAAATGGAGCATGTCCCCCTAATTCCATGGAGATTCTTTTAACATATCTTGCTGCTTTTTCTGCTAAAAGCTTTCCGATATTCGTTGATCCGGTAAACGTAATTTTTTTAACCGACTTGTTTGATAATAATTCCTCGCCAATCTCCTCTGGATTTGTTGAAGAAACTAAATTTATGACACCATTCGGAATTCCAGCATCCGCAAAAACCTTAAACACTTCCTTTGCACATAAGGGAGTTTCCTCAGCAGGTTTTAATACAACTGTGCAGCCAGCAGCAAGAGCAGGAGCTAGTTTCCTTGTAATCATTGAAACTGGATAATTCCATGGAGTAATGGCACCGACAACACCTACAGGCTGACGAATGGCCAAGAATCTTTGATCTCTTCTCGGCGCTGGAATAATCTCTCCGTAAACTCGTTTAGCTTCTTCCGCATACCATAATAAAAAATCTGCGCCATATTGGACCTCATTACGTGCAGCTTTTAATGGTTTTCCTTGCTCGATTGTCATTAAGCGAGCGAGTTCTTCTTTTCTTTCCATCATAATCTGATAGGCTTTGTATAAGTAACTGGAGCGCTCATATGCTGTTAATTTGGACCAAGTCTTAAAGCTTTGGGCAGCTGCATTAATTGCCTCTTTCGTATCCTTTCGATTCCCATCGGCAACTTCTCCAATTACTTCACCATTTGCAGGGTTATATACAGGAAATGAACGATTAGATTCAGATTCGACCCACTCTCCATTGATATATAGCAATTTAAATACCTCCAACTCTTTTTAATAAGAAAGAGAGAAGAAACATTTTCTTCTCTTCCTTCTTATCATAATATTCTGAATTTTGACTCTACAATAATTAAGCAGTTTTTGTTTCGCTTGAATCTTCTTTCATATCTTTAACCCAGTTTTTCTCAAGAAGGAGCCATAAAATAATACCTACTCCAAGACCCCAAGCTGCTCCTTTTGAAGCAAGAACTGCACCAATAATGACTGCAATTCCTTTTTCTAAATTCCCTTTTTCCTTAAGCACTTCCATAGCCAAATAGCCGCATAAATAACCTTGTATAAGCATAGTTAATGCCATTCCAATATTAATACCAGGTTTGAACAAGGTTACGATTGGTCCGAGCATTAGCGCAATGCTCATTCCCCAGAATATCCCTGTTGCACCTCCCCAATAACTATCTACTTGCTTACGGCCATTGTTCATATATCTATTTATGACCAATACTTGCCCACCGGTCCATTGTGGACCTGATAAAGGTAAGTAAGGCATAAATATTCCTTGTAAAAAGTTTCTGATTGAAACGATAATACTGTTTCTACTAGCACTAAAAACAATTTTCTCGTCTTTGCGAACCTCATTAGCCTGATCAATGAGAGAGCTAACTACTAATATATCACCAAAAGCGATAATATAAGCTGCAATGGCTAACGGAAGCGCTTTCATAAAATATTCAAATGGAGGAAACCCTATCCCGAACACACTATAATTGGAAATAATTTCGCCGATTGGCACTGGTACGATATTCCATGCTATCTCTGGAATCTTAACCTCGCCGATTAGCATACCTATTAAATAGGATATGGCAAAGGGGATGGCAATTCCAAATTGAGCAATATAACGGAAAAGTGAGTATCTCTTTCTTAAAGGTTCTGCTGTTTTCGAAAACATCATGAAAAAGCCAAACGCTGCACCTAATAGAATCGTAATAGGCATTGTCCAAACTCTACCATTTGGGGAAAACTCACCAAAGATAGCTGCAAATCCTGCACCAAGGAGTATTCCGGCTTTGAGAGAAATAGGTAATCGCTTAATAAGCATATCTGCTCCTTTAAAAATCCCCATGAG
Source organism: Cytobacillus dafuensis (assembly GCF_007995155.1). Taxonomy (NCBI): domain Bacteria; kingdom Bacillati; phylum Bacillota; class Bacilli; order Caryophanales; family Bacillaceae; genus Cytobacillus; species Cytobacillus dafuensis. The sequence goes on from NZ_CP042593.1 coordinate 3,750,101, forward strand.
CAAAAACAAAAGGGCAACAGTTAATTGTAAGGCGATGAGAGCAAGAATTCTTGCCTCCCCCTCAGGAAAGCCTGTTAAAAAACCTACATATAAGGGAATACCAGCAGTGATCCATCCTGCGATAGACGGGTCACCAAAATGGGTATGAAGAAGGTAAAGAAAATTGTTTATAATAACAAAGGCAATTGCTAATTCAAATGGAATCCCCAGAACGTCCATCATGACTGCTGTAATTCCCATAGGAACCACACATAAAATGGCTCCTTGAATCCAGTCAGGATATTCAAATTTATAATGAATAAATGGAAGTCTAAACTTTAGAGGTCCAAGCACATAAGGTTGTTCACCACCGTCATTCCTTTTCCTATATAATCCCATTTCCCTCTCACTCCTCCAGATTATCGTAAATCATACAATTTCGGTTCAATTTAGACTGTTTGCTGCTCTAATTCTTGAGTAAACATTGTTAAAGCCTCGGAAAATTCCTTTGGTTTTTCTAGCATAATATAGTGACCAGAGCCATCGATTTCGACAATTTTTATATCAGGCTTTAGATTTTTCAGCAATTTTGCTGGTTCGCTTGGTAATAGCCTATCCTGTTTTCCTAAAATGGCACAAACCGGAATGTCTAAAGCAGTTAATCTATCAGTTCCATCTAAATAGCTATTACATGCTTTAAAATCTGCATAAGTAATTTCAATTGGAACCTTATTCATTTCCGTTTTTTCTTCCTCTAGCAACACCTCTGACACATCACTGCTGTATGACGCATGAAACAATGAGCTTGGAAACTCACCATTAGCCAGCTTATCAAGTATTTTTGGATGCACAGGCAGTTCATAAAAGCTTGCTGCAAGGACAATTCCCTTTACACATTTGTTTCTTGCAGCCAATTCAAGCGCAATTAACCCACCCATTGAATGGCCAACGACGATCGTGTCTTCCTGAATAGATTGATCGATATAAGCGGCATGATCTTGAATGGAAGTGATAAGATTAAACTCATTTTCTCCATGTCCTGGAAGATCAATAGCTTCATAAAGTGCCTCTTCACAGTATTCTTTCATGGCACGCCATTTGCTTTTTGTACCGCCTGCTCCATGAATAAACATGATTTTATATTTTTTCATTACCTTCCTCCTAAAAGATTTCTTGCGATAATTAATCGTTGAATTTGGTTTGTTCCCTCATATATTTGTGTTATTTTTGCGTCTCTCATCATTCTTTCAACCTCGTATTCATGGATGAACCCATAGCCCCCTAAAAGCTGTACTGCATCTGTTGTCACCTTCATCGCAACATCTGATGCGAACATCTTGGCCATTGAAGAGCTTTTTGTTAATTCCGGATTTTTCCCTGTAGATGTTATTTCATTTACTTTTGAAGCGGCTTTATATACTAGGCCCCGTGCAGCCTCTATTTGTGTTGCCATATCAGCTAGCATGAATTGTACCGCTTGAAATGAGGCGATACTTTTGCCAAACTGTTCTCTCTCTTGTACATATTTCACTGCTAAATCAAAGGCTCCTTGTGCAATCCCTAAAGCCTGAGCTGCAACAGTTGGCCTCGATTTATCAAAAGTCTTCATTGCAATCAGCCAGCCTTCTCCCTCTTCACCAATTCTATTTTCCACAGGTACTCTGCAGTTTTCGAAATAGAGCTGGGCTGTTGGTGACCCTTTTATTCCCATTTTCTTTTCTAATTTACCGACATGAAAACCAAGGGTATCTTTCTCAACGACAAAGGCTGTAATTCCTTTTTCAGTTTGGGCAAACACTGAATAGACGTCCGCTACCCCTCCATTGCTGATAAACATTTTCTGTCCGTTTAAAATATACGAATCTCCATCACGCTCAGCACGTGTTTTTAAGCTCTTAACATCAGAGCCCGCGTTTGGTTCAGTTAATGCATAGGCGGCAATTTTCTTCCCTGCTGCTAAGTCTGGAATAAATCTTTTTTTCAAAGCATCATTTCCGCCAATAATAATTGGCAGTGTTCCTAGTTCTTGAACAACAGCTACCTGTGAAGAAGATGCACACACACGGGATATTTCCTCTACGACCAGACAGAAGCTTAATAAGTCCAGTCCCAAGCCACCATACTCCTCAGGCATATTGGCACCAATGTAACCATACTCAGAAAGTAGGTGTAAAATATCCATAGGGTATTCGGCTTTTTCATCAATTTCCATTGCCCTTGGCTTAATTCGCTCTTGTGCTAAACGATGAATTTCCTGTTTAATTTCGAGATGTTCATTAGATAAATCAAAATCATTGCTTTTTAACTTTTCTGCTTTCATTTAACTCCCCCCTCTTCTTTGGACAGTTCCTTCGAAAGAACAAATTTTTGCAGCTTCCCGCTTGTCGTTTTTGGCAGACTTTCTACAAAGTGATATTCCCTCGGGCGCTTATACTTGGCTAATTTCTTCCCATCTATTAGAAATTGATCTAAATCTTTTTCCGTTATGAAACTTCCTTCTCTTTTTACAACAAAAGCGACAACGATTTCACCCCAATACGGGTCGGACTTTCCAATAACAGCTACCTCTAATACATCATGATGCTCTTGAATCGAGTCCTCTACTTCTCTCGGATATACATTTTCAGCACCGGAATTAATCATGAAATCCATTCGGTCTTTAATCCAAACATACCCATCTTTATCTACATAGCCCATATCTCCAGTATGATACCAGCCATATGCTAGTGCTTTTTCGGTTGCCTCTGGACGGCTGTAATATTCCTTCATCATACAAGGTCCTTTAACAAGGATTTCACCTATTTCACCAATTGCACATTCATCACTAGGATTAGTTGGACCTCCATCTTCTTGTACACGGGCAATTTTCATTTGATGTGTAAGAATAGCTTTACCAGCTGAACCCGCTCTTTCTAATTGCTCATCTGCATATAAGACACTCATTACTGGACCCATTTCTGTTGTCCCAAACATTTGCACTAAATCTGCATTTGTCTTTTCTTGAAATCTTCTAATCAGTACTGGAGCCATGGAAGCGCCTCCATAACCGAGAAGCCTTAAGGTTGAAAGATCGTAATTCTCAAACCCTTTAACATTCAAAAGCATGTTGACCATTGTCGGGGCGGCAAATATATGGGTAACCTTTTCTTCTTCAATGGTCTTTAATACCTTTTCCGCTTCAAAATGATGCTTAATTATAGTAGTTGCTCCTACCATTACTCTTGGAAGAAAAGATGTATGTAATTCTGCTGTATGATTTAATGGTGCAACAGAAAGTCCTACATCATTTTTACTGAGTTTCATACATTCAATCATCAAAAAATTATGATGAACCATATCTCTATGCTTATGAATGACTCCTTTTGGCCGTCCAGTCGTCCCGCTCGTGTACATCATGATATATATATCATCTTCGGTTACGGTAACATCTGGCTTTGATGTGTATCCTGTTTCAAGCAGCTTATAAAAATCTAGTGCGTATTGTGGCACATATTCATCTGTGTAGATACAATGTGAAACATTGACACCCAGATTCGTTGTTTCTTCAACGACATTAGCTGTATCTTTTTCAAAAATAAGAACCTTGGAGCCAGCATCATTTAAAATATATTGAAGCTCACTTGGTGTTAGCCGATAATTAATCGGATTGAAAATTGCACCGAGTTTTGCTGACGCAAATAATGCAATAACAAATTCACTCGTGTTATAAAGGAATGTTGAAACAACATCGCCTTTTTTTACACCTAATTGTGATAGGGAGGAAACAAATTGATTTACTTTTTCATTTAGTTCTTGAAAGGTAAAGCTTTGCTCCTTTTCCCGATAAATTAGCCCAATTTTATTAGGGTAATTTATAGCTGACCATTCAATTATTTCTCCAATGGTTGTACTCATCTATTGACCTCCTTTTCTATAATCCGATAAGCCTATTAATATTCGAAAAAGCCCTTACCAGTTTTTCTTCCAAGATGCCCTGCTCTTACTAGCTTTCTCAATAGCGGAGCCGAACGGTATTTAGAATCCTGTGTTTCTTCATAAAGTGAATCCTGTACAAATAAAAGTGTATCCAGTCCAATTAAATCTGCTAGTGCAAGTGGTCCAATTGGATGATTTGCACCTAGTCTCATTCCTTTATCAATATCCTCAGCAGTTGCCACACCTTCTTGTAAAACAAATATTGCTTCATTGATCATTGGAACTAAAATCCGATTAACCGCAAACAATGGTGATTCCTTTACAGAAACCGCTTCTTTTCCCAGTGATTCAACCAATTCTTTTGACTGCTGATACGTTTCTTCCGTTGTATCATATCCTTTTATTAGTTCTACTAATTTCATGACCGGAACAGGGTTAAAGAAATGGAATCCCATAACTCTTCCAGGGTTTTTCATCACACTTGCTATTTCTGTAATACTTAAGCCTGATGTATTGCTTACTACTATCGCCTGTTCATTCACTATTTCATCAATTCTCTTAAATATTTCCTTTTTTAACTCTATATCTTCACTGACAGCTTCAATAACGAAATTAGCATTCGCAATCGCTTCCCATTCAGTAGAAGTTGTAAGTAATTGCTCATATTCCTCTCTCTTTGCTTCATCAATTCTTCCTTTTTCGATAGATCTATTCCAGTTTTTCTTTATTTGCGCAAGGCCGCGATTGAAATAAGATTTTTCCATTTCAATGGCGATTACTTCATAGCCAGCTTCCACACATACTTGTGAAATGCCAGATCCCATTGTTCCAAAACCAATCACTGCAATTTTCTTCATGTTAAAACTCCTCCTTAATTTCCTGTAAATACTGGTTCTCTTTTTTCAAAGAAAGCAGCTACTCCTTCTTCTTTATCTTCCGTTGTACATAAATCTCCAAATAATTTCGCCTCAAGATTTAATCCTTCCTTTAATGACAATTGCATCCCCTTCATGACCGCTTCTTTTGCAGCTTTCACTGCAATTGGGCCTCTTGATGAAATGGAATTTGCAATCTCGATTGCTTTACTTAGAGCATCAGTTTCTGTAACTTCCTCAACTAGCCCAATCTGATAAGCCTTTTCAGCTGTGATGAAGTCTCCAGTAAAAATTAACTGCATTGCTTTTCCAATACCAATCAGCCGCGGTAATCTTTGCGTACCTCCATACCCAGGAATTATGCCTAGCTTAACCTCTGGAAGTCCAAATTGCGACCGGGCAGTGGAGATCCGAATATCACAAGCAAGTGCAAGCTCTAAACCTCCTCCTAATGTGAAACCATCAATTGCTGCAATGACAGGCTGCTTTAATTCAGCCAACAAATTAAAAATTGACTGTCCTCTTGTACATAGTGCTTCTCCTGCCTCCGGCGCTAACCCTGGAAACTCCTTTATATCTGCACCAGCTACAAATGCCTTTGTCCCAGCTCCTTCAATGATGATCACATTTACATTTGCACCAATTTGTGTGACAACACTTTCCAGCTGATCAAAAACTTCGCGATCTAGGGAATTCACTGGAGGTGAATCAATTGTAATGATCCCAATTCTGTTTTTTTCTTCATATTTTACTTTTGACATCCTCTTTTTCACCTCTATTTTTTTGACTTATTTCTATATTTGCAATTTTTATGCCAAAAGTTTAATATTGATTTACTAATTAAATAACTTAATTTTCAGAACATTTTGTTTCCAAAAGAAATACACTTGTATCCTTTGGAAACATCTGTTTCAAAATGAAACAGCTCAGCTAATTAGTGAATTTTAGCTAAAACAATAAAAGAGGTTGTCTGAGCCAACCCCTTTAATAGGAGGATCATATGGAAATTTTTGCGCTAAGCGGCCCAAGTGGAACAGGAAAAAGTACAAGCGCCTTATCATTCGCATATAAAAGTAAGATTCCCGCAATAATTGATGATGGTCTTCTAATTTTAAACGGACAAAAAATAGCGGGAACCTCTGCAAAATTTGAGAAAAACGCGATATCAGCGGTAAAGCGAGCTACCTTCTTTGATGAACAGCATAAGAAGGAGGTCCAGCAGGCCATTCGCAATCATTTCATCAGCAGGATTCTAATTATCGGAACGTCTGACAAAATGGTTAAGCAAATTGCCAGCCGCTTAGAAATAGGGGAAATAAAACTATTCAATCATATTGAAGATATACGATCCTCCAGTCAAATCAAAATTGCACAATATATAAGAAAAACAGAGGGAACGCATGTTATCCCTCTGCCTTATAAACAAGTGGAGCAAAACTTCTTCAAGAGAATGATTCAAAAAGGGGTAGAAATATTTTCGACTAAAAAAGAAAGAATAGGTGAAACGACAATCGTCCACCCTGATTTCCATAAGGGATCTATTAAGATTTATAAAAAAGTTTTTCAAGAAATGGTTGAATTTATCTGTTTGAACCATGAACAAATCGTGAAATGTGAATCCGTTGTGATGAACTTGCAGCAGCTACCGACCCTTACTATTAAGGTGAACATAAAATATCCAATTTGCGGCAGTTTATACGAGAAAATTGAAATTCTTCAAGAGGATATCTACAGCCATTTTTTGCGTAATTTACAAATTGAACTTCACTCAATATACATCATGATTAATAAAGCAAGTTAATTAGGTAAATGAATATGTTTCCCTAGGTGAAACATCTGGAAATCACATTTACGCAAACGGTTGTAGCTTAAAAGAAAAAGAATTAAAGGAAGTCCCTGCACAAAGTGATCTTCCTTTTTACTTTACTTATTCTCCATTGGTTGTCCTGCGCGAAAATCTTGGTATCCTTTTTTCAACAAAAGCGGACACACCTTCCGGAAAATCATAGGTATCTACAAAACTAGAAGTTCCTTTCCATAATTCAGGGACACTATTTACACATTGGCTTACCGACTTCTTTATAGAAAGTAATGAAGCTGGCGACTGAGATGCAACCAATTTTCCCATTCTAATTGCATAACGATCAAGATTATCCTCATTCACTAAATAATTGATCATTCCTAATCGGTATGCCTCCTCAGCTTTTAATACCCTACCAGTATAAACTAAATCCTTGGCAAGGCTCGGTCCAATCAAATCAACTAGCCGCTGTGCGAATTTATTATTCAGTGTGATGCCCAATTTACCAACAGGAATTCCTAATTTTGATTTTTCCGAGCCTATTCTAAGATCACAGGCAAGTGCCAGCTCTAACCCTGCTCCCATTGCTGGGCCATTAATAACTCCGATTGTAGGGATTGGCAAATTTTCAAATGTTGAGATAGCCTCTTCCATAAGTACGAATGATTCTTCTGCTTCCTCTAATGTCATTTCATGAAATTCCTTAATATCCGATCCTGCTGTAAATTGTTCCCCCGCTCCTCGTAAAAGTACAACCTTGTTTTTCGGATTCTCTAATATCTCCCTTCCTACTTTTGACAAATGCCTCCACATTTTTGCTGTTAATGCATTTCTTTTTTGTGGCCTGTGTATCGTGATGATCGCCAATCCAGCTGTTTCCTGAAGAATGATTTTTGCTTGTTCTTCTTCCATTCTCACAATATCTACTTTCATTAACTCTTCCTCCTATGCCCATTATTTTACTGCCATTTTTCCTAAAAGACATAAATTCAGAAGAATATAATGCAAGTTTTATGCCAGCATTATTATTTTTAAATATTTTATCGCAGATTAACGGGCAGTAAGACCCCTCTTCAAGGTTGCGAGAGAATCAAAGAAACCTAAGTGGGGATCAACTGCCCGTAAAGACCCGACGACGGACACGATGTCCTAGTCAGGCGAAAGCCACAGGACGTGGCGTTTTGAGCGTGATTGGTTCAACTAACCATCAGTGGGGGATGAAAGAACCCCCCCACTGATGGAAGTTTCACTTTATTGAATTTGGTATTTTTTTATTTTGGCATAGAAGGATTTTCGGCTCATACCTAATTCTCGGATGGCCTCTGATTTATTTTTGCTGCTTCTCACTACAAATTCGATATGCTCCTTTTCTGCATTTTCTAAGATCATATCCAGCCGATTCGTCATTTTCGGAGTTGAAATAGAATGAACAGAAGGATTGGAGCTAGGCATGTAAAGAGGCTGGTCATTAAATAGATATTCAGGGAGATCTGTTGGGTCAAGATATGATTTAGTACAGACCGCAATCATTCTTTCTAACACATTAACAAGTTCTCTTACGTTTCCAGGCCACTCATATTGTTTCATACGGGAGATGACTTCTTCGTCAATCCTTACATGTTTTCCATACTTCAAACATAAATCATGCATGATATTATTTGTTAAAAATGCCAAATCCTCTTTCCTTTCACGGAGCGGTGGAATATGGATTGGGACAACATTAATCCGATAAAATAAATCCTCTCTGAACTTGCCTTCTTTGATCATTTCTTTTAAGTTACGGTGAGTTGCACAAATGATTCTAACATCTAAGGGATTTAGTGTTGTACCGCCTACTTTTTGATATTGACGTTCTTGAATGACTCTAAGCAGCTTCGATTGAGCATTTAAAGACATTTCACCGATTTCATCTAGAAAAAGCGTCCCTCCATTTGCCATTTCTAGAAGACCCTTTTTCCCCCCTTTTCTTGACCCTGTAAAGGAACCGTCTTCATATCCAAACATTTCACTTTCAAATAACGCATCTGGGATTGATGCAATATTTATAGCAATATAAGGATTATTATTCCTTTTGCTAGCCTCATGAAGGGCGGTAGCAAAAATCTCCTTACCAACTCCGCTTTCACCGTAAAGGATTACCGTTGCATTCGTGTCAGCAACATTTTTTGTTAACTGAACTGATTTTTTCATTAGCTGTGAATGACTTTCGAGCTTAAAAAAGTTTCTTCTATCCAATTGCTCTTTAAGTTTAGTAACGTCGCTTTTATACTTTGTTAATTCGTCCTCCATTTTTGTTAGCTCAGAAATGTCCTTCATGATTGTAACGACACCAATCATCTCACCATTTTCAATTAATGGAGTTATGTTTGCACATACGTCTTTTTTGAGAGAATGTACGTAGCTGCAATCATTTATTCTCGGCTTGCCATCTTTTAAAACCTCTAAAATTCTTGAGTGTTCCTCGATCTGCTTTAATTTTTTTCCAATTATTTTTTTTGCGGGAACACCAAACTGTATAGAATAAGCCTTATTTACGTAGACAATTGTACTGTCCATAATAATGACAATTACTGCATCATGAAGTGATTCTAAGATAGATAACAAATGCTTTTCTAATCTCATTCGATCTACTCCTTAAATTCAAAAATTGTCTTCATATCTGCTTTCAAGAAATTAAATTTCCCCATCATCCTATTCAAAATAAAAAAAGCTATTAACATATTCATTGCTTACATTATTCAATGAATCAGGATTCCACTTAGGGGAATGGTCTTTATCTACTAATACAGCTCTTACTCCCTCATGGAAATCATTTGTATGTAAAAAGTTTTGAGCAAGTATTACATCCGTTTCAAAGCTCTCCTCCAAAGTGTACTCAATTCCTCTTTGAATTAATTCTAATGTGACTTTTAGAGAAGTCGGGGATTTCTGCAGCAGTAAACTTCTCGTTTCTTCCGCCCATTTATCACCTTTTTCTATAGCCTCATCTAAAGATTCGATAATCTCTTCCATGGATTTGTATTGAAAATGCTGATTAATCCTCTTTTCATCTATTGAAAAGGATACCTGCTCCTGTTTCATACAAATACTTTCTAAAAAAGAAGTGAGAGGTTCTTCTACTGTCCCTTTTCTCCAACTGAAGCTTCTTATATAATCCTCCACTTTATATAAGTCCGAACTCATTAGATAATAATTCGCTGCATTTGTGTAAAGGATATCTCCTGTAGTCAAGACCTTAGCAGTCAAAGCTAGATAAGTACCAATTTTTCCAGGCATTTGATTAAGAAAATAACTTGCACCCACATCAGGAAAAAAACCAATATTCATTTCAGGCATGGCCCATTTTGTTCTTTCCGTCATAATTCTAAATTTAGCTCCTATTGAAAGGCCCACACCACCGCCCATAACAACCCCATCCATAAAAGCAAGAATTGGCTTAGGGTATTCATGAACGAGTAAATCCATCTTGTATTCTGTTGAAAAATACTCCTTAAAAAATGTGCTCGACTTATTTATTTTAGCCATCTCACATATGGAACGAATATCCCCGCCCGAACAAAAAGCCTTTTCAATTTGGCTTTTGATGCAAACGAGCGCAATGCTTTCGTTTTCTGACCATTCTTTTAGTTTGTTATAAATATCCGTTACCATTTGCAGTGATAATGCATTTAATGCTCTAGGACGATTTAATATGACCCAGCCTGTACCTGAAGACTCTTGAAATATTACATCCTTATCCATTGTACAAACCTCCTGTAATTTTAATATAACGAATATTCAGTCACTATTTCGATTATAGCATAGTGTATTTTCCGAAATATGAAAAGTATATTTTTAACGTATTAATAATAGGAATAAAATTAAAGCTTAACAAAAAAAAACGCATTAAACATAATGCGTTCTCTACTGTCACTTATTTAAATTGAACCTCGCATCGATAAATACGATTGCCCTTGTTTGAAAACTTCTCTTCATATTCAGTCATAATATTTCCTTCAAAATCACTATTATGAAGATCTAAACTCACATATTTTAGCAGCATTCCATATTCAGAAAAACTCATAAGAGAAAATTCAAATAAACCTTGATTATCGGTCTTAAAATGTATTTCCCCATTATCGATAAGAATATCCTCATATATATTCAAGAAATGCTTAAAAGTTAATCTCCTCTTTGCATGGCGAGTCTTTGGCCAAGGATCAGAGAAGTTTAAATAAACTCGATCCACTTCCCCTTTTTCAAAAAACTCTCGTAAATCTTCTGCATTAACATTCATTAGCTTAATATTAGGGATTTCTTCCTCAATAATCTTATCAAGTGCCGTTACAATAATACTGTCCTGTAATTCAATGCCAATATAATTAATATCAGGATTAGCTTTAGCCATACCTGTCAAAAAGCGGCCTTTACCTGTTCCTATCTCTATATGAAGGGGTTGCTTCTTCTCAAAAACATCATGCCATTTCCCTTTGAATTGATCAGGTGAAGCTATTACATATTGCGGGTAGTCGGCAAGTTTTTCCTTAGCCCATGGCTTATTCCGTTGTCGCATGCTTGACACTCCTAAAAATTAATATCAGTTCAAACAATATCATGCAAATACTATAGATGGCAACTATGAAAAATATTTAGTCTTGCAGCGATGAAGCTGCCAAAGTATTAGCTGTAAAGTTTATTTTCAAATCTCATTATTTTATTTGTAAGCATAGGTCATGCATAAATGAAAAAAGGAATTCACAACCTAGATATGAATTCCTTTTTTTCTACCTTAATAAAAGGAGAAAGGTGGCACCTCTATTATGCCAATTAGTCATCAAGATAAATTAAACTTATTAAAAGATATATTAAACAACCATCAAATGGATTGTTGTGGATCAGTTTCAGAATGTGAACAATTAAAACGGTTAGTCAAATCGTTAATGGTTCATCCAAGCTTGGATGAACATGCACAATCAATATTAGAAGAAATATATAAATACAGTCAACATGGAATTAATTCCGTTCATTTGGATAATCATATTGAATCCCATCAGAATGAACTTACACAATGGGTCAGTGATATTAATCAGTTCACTTAATGATCATGAATTTCATTTAAAAATCCAAGTAGCTTTTTCATTTCCTGAAAACGAAGCTTATTTTTATGCCACTGAATTGAATTTAATGTTAGAGCAATCACATACCATTTCATCCTAAGAATTAAATCTTTAGTAAGTGTTCGTCCATATCGCTCAACCCAATCAGACCACTCATCTTTTGGAATATACCAATATAAAACACTTCCAAGATCGATGGCAGGATCTCCAATCATTGCCCCATCCCAGTCAATTAAGTACAGCTGGTTGTTTTCAGTGAGAAGCCAGTTGTTATGATTAACATCACAATGGCATACGGTTTTTTCATCACAGCGTATATTCAATATTTCTTTTCTGAGAAATTCAATTGAATGAATCACTGTCTGATCCTGCTTTAGATCCCCATCAAGTTGCTCTTCAATGATGCGAAGCAGCATTTCAGGGGCAAGCGGAGACTTCCCCAATCTCTTAAGCATGCCTAGCAATGGCTTTGAACTATGGATTTTCTTGAGCAACTTTGCCACACGTTCATTATTCATTTCCGCATGATTCAGTTCTCTTCCATTAAGCCATTGCTGGGCGGTTATGACGTCACCGTTTTCTAGTCTTTTTGTCCAAACAAGCTTAGGAACAATTCCCTCTGCGGATAACACTGCAAGAAAAGGAGACGAATTCCTTTTTAGGAACAGTCTTTGCTCTTCGTGCTTAGCAAAAAAAGCCTCTCCCGTCGCACCACCAGCAGGAACGATTTCCCATTCTTGTCCTAATAAATGTTTCAAAATTGTTCACCTGCAATTTAGTAAGCCATTTATGCTAACAGCTATTATAAAAGCGTACAATCCCCTCTTGATGATAAACATAAAGGCTACCAACTGCATTCATAGTAAGCAGAGATTTTTTCCTGCTCAAACTACCAGATGATGATAGTTACCTTGCCTATAATTACAGTTTATGAAATATGGTAGCGTGAGTACGCCAAATGGAAACAGAAGGCGGACTCAATGAAAAGCCCACCAAAAAAAATGTATTGTTAGAAAAGCGCAATCTGTAAAAGAATATCAAGGTTAATAAAAGAAAAAAAGCTATTGATGCAAGTTCCTCACAATAGCTATCATTATAAATTTTATCTCTTACTAGCTTTTTTCGTCAAGCTTATTTATTTTGGTTATTTAAACAGACTCGTAAAATCTCTTTTATTTACATACTAAAACATAAGAGGAAATTGGCGTGAGTAAAAGGGAATATTCATAAACAAATCGAATTGGAGTGGTTCCAGCTTTCTGATCATCTGCAAGCACCTCCCATTTCCCCTTAGGTATCATGACAGTTTGTTCTTTTTGAGCAGGATTGAATAGGACCATAATCCGATTCCAGGGACCAAGATTTCTTACATCTTCAATAATAAAGCCAATAACGGGCTTTTCAGTGGAGAGGAACGTTAAATGCTTCCTTATTTCTTCAGAAGTGGAAAACCGAAAAGCTTTATGGTCCATTCTTATCCTAATTATCCCTTTAATATAATTTACATTTTCAGAATATCGAGCTTTTCGATCCCAATCTAAACGGTTTATTTCATCAGATGCCCGATAGCTGTTGCCTATTCCTTCTTTTGTCCGGAAAAACTCTTGGCCGCTATGCAAAAAGGGAATTCCTTGTGCTAGCAGTACCATCACTGTTGCAAGACGATGCTGACGCTTTTTTATTTTCTCTTCCAACGTAGATGAACAAACAATTAATTTATCCCATAATGTATGGTTATCATGTGACTCCACATAATTAACGGATTGGACCGGTGATAGAAAGAGTCCTCTTTCTTTCTTTTCTAATCCGATGCTGCCCGCAAGAACCTGCTTAGCTGCCTCATAATAATGTTCATTCCCTAGAGCATACCCCTTATCATATAAATTAAATGTACTTCCCTTTATCGTATCCCTAAACCAATCATTAAAATGTCCGATTCTCGGCAGATGCTCATGATTGCTGATATTCGCCTTTTGATTTCCCGGAATGGGTGTATTCAAATCCCATCCTTCGCCAATAATAATGGCTGTTCGATCTACTGAATCAACCGCTTCACGAACTTTATTCATCGTCTCGATGTCCAGGATACCCATTAAATCGAAGCGAAATCCATCTATTTGATACTCCTTAAGCCAAAACTTAACCGAATCAATAATAAATTTTCTTGCCATTAATCGTTCTGAAGCAAAATCATTTCCAACACCTGTTCCATTTGAAGGCATTCCAAACTCATCATGGCGAAAATAATAGCCAGGTACAATTTTTTCAAATGAAGAATTTTCTCGTATATAGACATGGTTATAAACAACATCCATGATGACTCTTAATCCTTGTGAATGAACAGCATAAATCATTGCTTTCAATTCCCGAATTCTGGCATATGGATCAACGGGGGCGGTAGAATAGCTCCCTTCTGGAGTATTAAAGTGCAATGGATTATAACCCCAGTTATATTCCTGAATTAGTCCCCTTTCATCAATACCTTCAAAATCCTGAAGTGGAAGAAACTCAATATGGGTCACACCAAGGTTCTTTACATATGATAATCCGGTTGGAGCTCCCTCTTTATCTGTCGTATTCAATTCTCCTGCACCAAGATATGTCCCTTTTTTTGTCACACCGCTGTTTGGATGAATAGTAAAATCTCTGACATGGGTTTCGTAGATAATTGCATCTGTTGGGTTTTCAAGAGGAGGAAGAGGAGGTTTTGCCATTTTCGTTTTTAGTAAATCAACGATGATGCCATATTCGCCATTGACACTAACAGAAAAGGCATATGGATCCACTGCCTCCCGCCATTCCAGGTTAATACAAACAAGAAATGAATAGCGGTATTTCTCCAAGTCTCGATTGACGTATATGCACCAAACGCCATTTTCTTTTCTTTCCATCTCAACGGTTTCATGAGTAGTTTCTCTTTCAGGCATCAATTTAAGCTTTACACTTGTTGCAGTGGGTGCCCAAACCGTAAAGCTTGTTCCTTCATTTGTGTAAGAACAACCAAGAGCTCCTTCATAATAAAATGCTTCATCGAAAGCGGGTGTTCGAATAACTGCACCTATTTGTAAATCGGTTTTTCCGCCAAACTCATCTAACACCCAATACTGCCCGCCAATAATAGGAGCCCTTTCGATTTTGCAAACATATTTCATCGAATCTTCTATAGCTGTTCGATTAAGTATTTTAACATCAGAAATAACTTGATCATGTTCATTTATTAAGGAAAAAAAAGCAGAATTTCCACCATTATAGTCATAAGGAAGTAAAACAGTCATGATGTTCATCTCATCTAAATATGCAAAGAAATTGCGTTTAATAGAAATCATTCATGTTTACCTCCTCTTCTTTCAAGATGCCACATAATATTACAGGGAGAGCTTTATGACACGCCGATACCTTTAATGGAGTATAGCCGATGTCTTCCCCATCCGCGTGAGCAAATAGCGCACTGGAAGAATGTATTTTAATGCTTCTGCCAGTTAATGCTGTTACTTCCTTAAACTTAGTATGTCCACCCCAAAACACAGTGATAAAAACAAATAATAGCTTGATTCTTGATAAATTGTGGACAACAGTAATGTTTAATACGCCATCAAAAGGAGATGCATCTGGAGAGATTTTCATTCCTCCGCCATAGTAAGGCTGATTGGACACAGTTACAAACCATGCAGAATGAAAGGAATATTTTCTACCATCAATCTTTATATCCATCGAAACTGGTTTATACGTAAACATATTTTTTAATAAAAAATATACATAAACAAATTTCCCGAGAGAAAAGCGGTTTAATAATCGTTTAATTCTTGAACGATTCACTTCTCTAGAAATAAGCGCATCAAATCCAGCACCCATATTATTAATAAAATATATATCTTTATTGTCTTCTGTTAGTATCTTTCCTGTATCAACAAATATCGGATTATGTTGCGCTAGTTCCTTTAATAATGAAAGGAGTGCTTCAGATGGTTTTTTGGGAATTCCAAAGCCTCTTGAAAAGTCATTGCCTGATCCGCATGGAATAAATGCTACTTGAACATTGCTAAATAATGCAGCACCATTCAAGACCTCATGCATTGTACCATCACCACCAACTGCAATGATCGTAGTCCTATTTCCTTCTGCTTTAGCAGCAATGGTTTGCGAAATTTCCTCTGCGTGTCCACTGTATTCTGTGAAAAAAGCCATATAAGAAGTTTTTTGTTCTATTAATATTTTTTCTAATCGGTTCCATACCTTTTGACAATAGCCATTTTTGGCTTGTGGGTTAATGATAAAATAAATATTTTTCATAAGATCAGCCTTTTAAAATATTAATCTTCATTTGGAAGCTCCCATTCAAGCCTTCTAATTGATGTTGTTTGGCAAAATTGAAGTAAAGCTTGAGCTCCTTTGATTTGGTTGTGTTTTAATGGTGAACTAAGATTTCTCATACTATTAAACCATTCTTCATAGTTTCTTTTTTCTATAAGCTGAACATCAAATGGTAATGCCGGATAATCAATATATCCGTTTCTAGATAAGACTACTTTGTGAATAGGCAGATCTATTTCATTCATTTGAAAAATTTGCTGAACAATTTTCCCCGTTCGATTTAAGGCGGGTAATGGATTCAAGACTTTTTTCTCCTCACCTTTTCCGCGCTTCACCCAGAACCTCTCTTTAGAGCCAATAAAAACGGCAAGATCCTCACTCTCAAGAAAACTGATGCACCAAACACCTGTAGGACCTAAGATAATTGTTTCTACTTCTACAGGAGCTTTTTTTAATAAAAAAAGTGGAAAATATAGAACAAGATAAGTGTCTGGAAATCTTTGAAGAAAATATTTGAGCCTTTCATCATAATAGAATTTTCTTTCGACGAATGATTTTTCTGTTAATGTAGAGCTGGCCCATTTCATTTGAAAGCTGAAGAGCTGATCAAGAAATTGATGCTTTAATTCTTCAATCGAATCCGGCCGATAAGTAAAGTTTGTTTTGAAATCAAAATTTACTTCCTCTTCCTCATCTTCATCTTCCGTTTTTTCCGGTTCTTCTAAAATCATTTCTTCTTCATCTATTTCATTTTTTCCTAGCTTTAGAAAACCCTTTAATTTGTTCATAAAGGGCTGTTTTTCTTCTATAAACCAGTCAGTTGTATCTTGATTTGCCTGATATTGATCCATAAAAAAACTGGGATCGTTATTTTCCCACGCAGATTTCAATTTACCCCATTGCTGTTTTTTCAATCTGACATAACGCGAAGGGTATAAATAGATATTCTGTTCATAACGTGAAACATAATCCTGTATTTTAATTAATTGTCCCATTTCTATTTGCCTGCCTTGTTTGCTCAGTGTTTACCCTAAATTCCCTAATAATAATTAAAAAATATAGAATATTTACTGAACTGTAAGATTATTGTATGATAAGTTTATTCGTCCAGCAACGGAAAGATTGCTGTTCTTTCATATTTAGGAATTTGATCTAAATGAGTCTGATATAAGACTACCTCACTTGCCTTAAAAGTTAGAGGTGAAGGATGAAAAGGATTGTTTTCCCCTAATAGACTTGTGTGAAAAGAAGAGCTGCCTGTCCATTTTCTCGCTAATGTGATATGAGGTTTGAATGGTCTAGTTTCTAGTTCAAAGCCTGCTTTGACACACGCCTGATATACAATATTATGTATTTCTGTTAATCTTTCTTCTTTAAGAGTATCAGCCCAAAATATTCTAGGCGCATCTCCTCTACCGAACACTCCAAGCTGATTGATATGTAATGAAAAAGGCTTCTGTTCTTTTAATCCTTCCTTAATAAGGATTTGTGCATGACGCAGCATATCCTCCTCAGCCGCTCCAAGAAATGCCAAAGTAATATGAAAATCTTCAAAATGAACCCAACGTTGAAACGGAAGATTCTCTTTTATTATCGAACATACTTCCTTTAACTTTAGCTTTGTTTCAATTGGTAAACTGATCGCAAAGAAAAAATGAGTCTTTTTCTCCATTTTAGCCCTCCATTAAGTGAGTGAGTGACATATTAACCTATTTTAGCAAATAAAAAAGCCATGTTCTACCTTAGTTGAGGTTCGGTAACAAGAACATGGCCACAATTTAAATTTATTTATTAAAACTATAATTTATCCAATCACATCATTATTTGCTTGAACTTAGCTTCATTTTTTCGGTCATTTTCATAACATCCTCTAAAGACAAATCAGGATTGTTTATAAGAATTGAATAGCGCAGGCCGTCTTCGTCCCAGCTAAGGGCGTCTATCTCCTCCATATATTCCGCATTATTCCCACGAACCTTCAAACCATTATACGCAATTTCCATTCCCTGACCTTCTGGTGCTGGAAAAATAGATAAATTGAGCTGAGGATTCCCTTCTTTTAAATAGTTCATTGAAACTTCCGTTCTATTAATTTCACCTTTTGTTTCCAAAATTTCTACACCGCTAAATGTTAAGTCTTCTTCATCGAAAACTAAAAATGGTTTTCCTAATCCCTTTTCCGCATCTTGAATTGTACCAATTCTTTGACCTAAATCTTCATCAATATTCTTAATCTCAACATCTTTCGGTAAATTTATTTTAAACGTGTCTTCAGCAAACTTAGTTGAAGTATCTAACTTCGTATAAACAATTTCGGAACGGTTTTCACCAACGGTACTTATGGACTTTACAAGGAACCATGTTTTTTGATCTACCCAGAATTCCATTTCACCAAGCAAAGATTTTTTCTCTTTCGGAATTAATTTGACATGATGTGTCAAAAATCCATTCACTTTTTCTTCACCTATAATCTCATAATTATGAGTGTCCTTTAATGCTTCCATCATTGCGATCAGCTGCTCCCGCTGAGTTTTTTCAGGTAAATCCAGTGAAGAAACATCTATTTTAAATGCTTTATTTTCCTTTTTATCATAAGTAATTAATTCTTTGCCATCATTTACAGATACTGTTTCATTTTTGGTGTTTTTATCTATTATCATTACTTTCTTTTTACCATTCTCGTTAACATATTCCTTCATCAAATGGGCTTCCTTTAAAGTATCCCCTTCAAAAAACTTCATTTCACCTTCAGCATAGTAAGACTTAAGCTCCTTATCCGCCTCAAGAACATTTGTAATAATCTCTTCCGCCGACACATTCAAATCTCCTGAGCACCCTGCTAAAACTCCTAACGCTAAGCATGAACTAACTAATAAGCCTTTTATTTTCATTTGAACCTATCCTTCCTTAAGCCAGCAAGCTACTAAAGTGCCGTATCCTTTCGCTGACCATAGTTTTATTTTTCCGCCATGCTGTTCAATGGCCATTTTGGCGATACTAAGCCCGAGTCCAGAGCTTCCGCCTTGTCCTCTTGCTTCCTCTATTTGCACAAATGGCTGAAATACCTTTTCTAAATTTTCCTCTGGTATCGCAAGCCCTTCATTTTGAATCAATATAATTGTTCCGTTTTCTCTCCACATTTCTACCTCTTTAACAAAGGGGGCGAATATCCACTTTGGCAATGGTGAGCTTGTTGATAGAGCAGATAGCCATATATTATGTCCATCTTTAGTATAGCGAAGTGCATTTTCCATTAAATTATCCACAATTCTCATCATTTGCTTCGTGTTTAATTGATAATTGGCTGTGATCATTTGATTAACCGTCAATCGGATCCCTTTCGTCATACACGGCTCATGATAGCCTCCAAGAAGCATTTCAAAAAACTCTTCGCCCTCGACATTCACTAACTCCACTTTATCCTTCGCTGACTGCAGGGCAGTATATAGCGCTAAATCATCAAGCATGCTCTTCATATAATCTAATTTTTCGAATAAAATAGTCTTGTACTCTATCTTTTCCTCGTTGGTAAGCACTTGATTTCCATGAAGTGCCTCTGAATACGCCCGAATAACTGTTAATGGAGTTTTTAAGTCATGTGATAGAGAAGCAACCATATACTCCTTCTCAGCTTGTTGTCGCTTCACTTCAGCGTTCGTTTTTTCAATTTGTGACTTCATTTTTTCGAAATGATGGATCAATTCTCCAAGCTCATCATTTGCATGGACGAGTTGTTCTCTACTTTTTTCTCCATGAGCAAAGGCCGTCATTTCTTCTCTTAATAATTTAAGAGGGCGGTTTAACTTACGGTTTAATAGAATGAAAACAGCTATGTAGATGATAATAAAAGAGAGAGCAAATAATGAGCCTAGCAGTAAAGTTCGATTATTTACACCTTGAAGCCAATCATTCCTAGTCATCTTAATTTCATAAATGCCAATTAATTTATTAGAATCGAAAACGGCTTTCTTGTATGTAAATGTACGATGATTTTTTTTCAAAACATTTAAGTCCTGAAATAATTCATCTCTGAATTGTGGTAAATACATTTCAAATCCGATATTGTCTAATGTCGAATATAGCTTAAACCCATCATAACGATAAAGGGTAATATTCATTGACTCATCCGTCTCTTTTTTTATCGGCTCATACTTTTCAATCGGCTGAATTTTATATAAAGAGGGATTCTCGAGCTTCGACTCGAAAGCATCAATCGTTTTTTTCATTTCCATAAATTCTAAGAAATTATGTTTTTCATCATAATGGCTTATGGTTATATAGAAAAAATATAGAGTTGCGACAGGAAGAATCATAACGATAAAATAACTTAGCATTAACCATGTTTTTATTTTCATGAAATAACTTCTCCGATAAAACGATAGCCGATTCCCCAGACCGTTTGAATGTATTTTGCTGTTTTTGCTTCATCCTTTAACTTTGTACGTAAGCCTTTAATATGGACTGTGACGGTATTATTTCCATTTAAATCCTCTTGCTGCCAAATATGCTCATACAGCTCTGATTTAGAAAAGGTTTTGAAGGGGTTTTTTGCTAATAAAAATAACAGCTCAAGTTCCTTCATTGTTAATTGCAATGTTTCCTCATTTAAGTGTAAAACCTCTTTTTGAAAATCAATTTTAAGCCCTCCAAAGTAGTGAATACTTTGAGATTCATCCGTGTTCAAGTAGCGGCGATACCGCCTTAAATGCGAGCTTATCCTTGCACTTAATTCCTCTAGGCTAAACGGCTTCGTAATATAGTCATCTGCCCCTAAGTCAAGACCATTAATTTTGCTATCGCTTTCTGTTTTCGCACTAACGATTAGAATAGGAACATCACTTTCTAGCCTAATGGTTTTACAAAGTGTAAATCCATCCATTTCAGGAAGCATCAAATCTACTAAAATAAGATCATATTGATCTGCTTTAAAATCCTCCCAGCCTTCTTTACCAGTAGATGCCCAAGTAACAAAATAGCCCTCCTTTCGCAAATGGTCGCAAAGAATGCGCGCAATAGATCCATCATCTTCAATAATTAATATCTTTTCTTTGTTCGCCATTCGTTGTTCCCTCTTTCATTTTTGATTATACGCAACGAAAACTCACTAGCCTTTTATCTTTATAATTGCTTAATAAATAGAATTATGTAATTTCGACATTTGAGCAAAAATAATTCCACTCAATGAATCATTTTTTTTGACTACTGCACCCACCAAGCCATTTTAGCAATATTCATGAATTGAAAAAAGCAAGCCTAAGCATCAAAAATGATGTTAGCTTGCTTTTTTACTAAATCATTATATTATTTATTTTCATTTAAGCTTCTACGCTTAAATTGCCGCATTCTTTCTCAATTTCCTTCTCAAAAAGCTCCTGAAGCTTTTTAGTAATAGGCCCTGGTGTACCATCGCCTACTTTATTTCCTTCTATTTCAATAACAGGCGTTACTTCTGTAGTCGTACCAGAGATAAACACTTCATCTGCTGCATTTAGGTCATCTAGAGTGAAGGTCGTTTCTTCATAAGACATACCATTATTTCGGCAAATTTCTAATACTTTCTGTCTTGTAATTCCATTAAGGACTAGATTATCAGCTGGATGAGTGATAACCTTGCCGTCTTTCACAATCAGTACATTCGATAAACTTCCTTCTGTTACTGTTCCATTACGATGCTGAATCGCCTCGAAACAGCCTGCTTCAACAGCTTTTTGCTTCGCCATTAAATTTCCTAGCAGGTTCAAGCTCTTAATATCACAAAGAAGCCAACGAATGTCTTCGTTTAAAATTGTTTTTACACCTGATTTCATGTTTTCTATCGGTCTTGCTGCTTCCTTCGTATTTGCTACAAAGGTTGGAAGAACATGATCTCCTGGGAATACATGATTTCGAGGTGCTGTTCCTCGAGTAATTTGCATGTAAATGGTACCAAGATCGAGATTATTTTTTTGGATTAGCTTGTTTAACATTTCTTTCATTTCTTCAACAGTATATGAAATATCCATTTTGATTTTCTTGCCGCTTTCAATTAGACGATTAAGATGCTCATTTGCAGTAAACATTTTTCCGTTATAAACTCGGATAACTTCATAAACTCCGTCTCCAAATTGATAGCCGCGATCTTCCATATCAATCTTTACTTCTGACCGTTCGATAAATTCCCCATTTACGATCACAAATTCCATTTCCCACGCATCTCCTCATTGTTATGCCTCTATTTTTTTGGCAAATAATAACTTCGGAGCAATCTTAACAAATTTTCCTATTATTTTGCAAGTTCAAAAATTGCTTGAGCATAAATTGCTGCGGCTCTCAGCATATCTTCAATATGCATATATTCATCCTTTTGATGAGCGATGTCCTCTCTGCCTGGAAATAACGGTCCAAAGGCTACTCCTGATTGCAATGAACGAGCGTAAGTTCCTCCGCCAATTGAAATCAGTTCAGCTTTTTCACCTGTTTGTTCTTCATATACTTTCTTTAAGGTCTGAATTAAAAAGTCATTCTCATCCACATGATGTGGCTTCGAGTCAGAGAAATTTTCAATGATAAAACTTTCCTTTTTCAGTAAAGATTCTAGCTTTTCTTTTGTCTCTTCCATTTTGCTTGTAACAGGATAACGAAGATTCAGACCAAGTCTGCCACCTTCTTGCTTTGTGTAGGATAACTTCCCGACATTGATCGTTAAATCCCCCGTAATATCATCAGAATAAGCAATCCCAAGCTTCTGCCCTCTTGAATCTTCTCTGAAATAATCGGCAGTAAATTGAAAATAATGCTGTGCTTTTGCGTCAACATTCAATGCTGATAAAAATTCTGCCATATACAAACCCGCATTTTTCCCATTATTAGGTTCCATTCCATGTGCGGATATCCCCTCAGCCTCAAGAATTAATTCACCATTTTCGATGTAATACTTCCCTTTTAATTCATGCAATTTTAGGAAATCAGCATATTTTTGAATGATCTCTGTGGGTTCATATTGTACATCTAATACGCCCTTAGCAAAGTCTGGAACCATATTATATCTACGTCCTGACTGGAATGAAATAACTTTTACTTGAGATTCTTCATCTTCATTTAAGCTGTCTGCCTTTTGAACAATATCAAAATCAGAAATTCCTTTTTCAGCATAAATAATCGGAAAATCAGCATCAGGGGCAAATCCCATCGCTGGCATTTCTTCGTGCTTGAAATAATGATCTACACAGCGCCAATCGCTTTCTTCATCCGTTCCAATAATCATACGGACGCGTTTATTAAGGGGCAGACCAAGCTCCTTGATAATTTTCATCGCATAATAAGCTGTCATGGTTGGGCCCTTGTCATCAATCGCCCCTCTTGCATAAATTTTACCGTCACGTATTTCAGCACCAAAGGGATCACTGGACCATCCGTCTCCTTCAGGGACAACATCGACATGGCAAAGAATACCTACAATTTCTTCTCCTTGTCCAAACTCCAAATGCCCCGCAAGATTTCCTACATTTTTTGCTATAAATCCGTCTTTTTCTCCTAGCTGCAGCATGAAGTCTAGAGCTTCCTTAACACCTTTTCCAAGTGGAGCATCCTCGGTAGCATTTTCTTCATCTAACACACTTTTTATTTGTAGAAGCTTTTTCGTATCCTCGATTAATGCATCTTGTCTATTTTCAACTTCCTGTGTCCAATTAATTGTACTCACTGCTTTTCCTCCTGATACGTTGTTGGAATTTTAAATATGTATTACTAGGAAAAATTATATCAATTTGTATTTAAATATGAAAACTTATTGGAAATGATTAATCATTTGGAACATTAACGCCCTAGCATACCAATACTGACTCCAAAATGAGATAGAACCAAAAACCAGCCTGTGATAAATAGGCTAAGGATAAGAATTGCTGCAATAAATAAGGTTGTAACAGCCCTTTTTCTTGCAGAAAAATAGGAAGGCATTTCACTATACTTCTTGCTTATCGGATTTGATGCCGTAATCTTATTCCAAATTAATGAAAGCCAGAAATGCATCATAATTAGAAATCCTATGAAAATAATCGCCTTAATCCACAGTGGCGGAATAATGATCATTGCAGCTGTCGTTACAGAGATAATTTGGAAGAATCCGAAAATATATGAGTAACTTCTGATAAAAATCTTAATAAATAATTCTGTATGCCCATTCACCTTTGTTCGTTTCTTAAAAATACGTTTCGAGCGGCGAAATAGCAACGGCTTCGTTCTTTTAGAAACAATAGGCTTTTCTATATCATAAGAAAGGCTGAAAATTAAATTAATGTTCTTCATTTTGTCTTCAAGACCCATTGCAATTTCATGATCAATAGAAGACATTTTTTTTAATGCCCTCAAGCTTTGATGAATGGATACAGCCATTAGAACAGCACCACATGTATAAATGAATATGAATAAATCTTTTTCCCATAGTAAATAAATTAGTTGGCTAAACCAGCTAAATACAATAAATAATAGAATTCCGGCTGCGATTTTAATAAATTTTATATCTATTCTTCTTAAATAGAATTTCACAAGCAAAATGGTTGTATTAAGTGAGAAAAAATAAAAAAATAATGGTAATATTTGCTGCCAATCTAAAAGATAGTGGATTCTCATAAAAGGAAGCAAGATTAGTATAGAGACACCTATACGAAAAAACTGAACGAACAGCGAATAAGCATATCCCCACTTCTTCATACCAATAAAGATTAGCTCTTTTTTTATAAGGAAAACTTTATCAGCTTCCTGAACATATGTACGAATACGACCGCTCCATGAAAATAAATAGATAGTGAAGAATATTAAAGAAAAGGGAAGATATTCAATCCAAGCAGGCGTTTCCTGCCACCACGTTCGGTACATCATAATAAAGATGGCAGCAGAAGGAATGATTAAGTATAGAATGATTGTCCAATCAGCTATTGATCGAATAACTCCATATTGATATTTCCACGCTCTTATCAAACGATTCATAAATATCATTCTACTATTCATTTGTTTTACCTTCCGCAATCAAATGGAAGCAATCATAAAGTGATCCAGTAGGCAGATTGCACTGAGCTCTAATTTCATCCAATTTTCCAGCTGCTTGGAGCTTTCCTTGATGAATAATTAAGAAGCGATCACATACCTTTTCTGCTGTATCCAATACATGTGTAGACATAAGGATGCCAGCACCTCTTTTACGCTCATTCTGAATAGACTCTAGGAAAAGCTTCATCGCATTAGGATCCAGCCCTATGAATGGTTCATCAATGATATAAACATCAGGATTTGTAATCATCGACATAATAAGCATCGCTTTCTGCTGCATTCCTTTTGAATATTTGCCTGGATATTCATGTGCATAATCTGCTAGATTATAATTCCCTAGTAATTCTTTTGCATGTTGAAGGTATTCTTTATCAGGAATCCCCTCAACTGCCGCAATAAAGTCAAGATGCTCCCATAAAGTCAACTCATCATAAAAAATTGGTCTTTCCGGAATATATGAATATTTGGCTTCTTGCTGAAATATTACATCCCCTTTCATATTTTCCAACAATCCAAGTATCGTTTTAATTGTCGTGCTTTTTCCTGCTCCGTTTGGTCCAATAAGCCCGATAAGCTCACCCTCCTGGACATTGAACTGAATATTATGTATGACTGATTTATCTTTTTCATAGCCCGCTTCTTTAATATTTACATTTAATAGTTGCATGACTTCTCCTCCTTGCTAATATTACGGATAAAAAATGGAAAAGGTTTCTTTAAAAATCTTAAATGATATAAAAAAATGAACTGCTCTATAGCCAGAGCAGTTCATTTTTTAAGGTTTAAGTATTTCCATTAAATCTACATTTCCATATTCTTCTGCATATTTGTATGCAGTATAGCCTTCAGAATCCACATATGCTGGATCTGCACCATTTTGTAAAAGCAGTTCAGCCATTTCAATATCATCATTAAAAACAGAGCTTATAAGAGGTGTAGATTCATATATATCTACAATATTAGGATCGGCTCCATTTTCAAGTAAGATACTTGCCGCATCCGTATTTCCATTGTAAACAGCCCAATGAAGTGCTGTCGAACCCTCTTCATCGAATTCATTCACATCGGCACCGTTTGCAAGTAATTTCTGAATTGTTTCTACATCATTTTCACTTGCAGCACTCATTAACGGAGTAGCTCCTTCTACGCCTAATGCCATTTCCGTCCAGAAATCCATTTTTTTAAGAGCTTTATATCCACCCCATATTCCTGCAGACAGAATAACAACTGAAAGCATGGCTCCAAAAAGACCAATCCATACCTTACTTTTTGGTTCATGAAGTTCAACCGTGGAATCCTCCGAGAAAAATCTTGACAGTGCATATATTCGCTTTGGCAGATGAGGGTGAGTTGATAACTTTTCATTCAACCAGACAAAAAATCCATGTTCCGTTTGTAGCTGTTCCATATATGCCTGCTTATTGACCTTAGGGTATAATTCTTTTCCGATTGCAAGCATTGTTAAAGCATCTTTTGCAGCATCGAATGATTGAATATAATAAGCAGCATATCGATCACATGTATATTCACAGGCTCTTAAATAGGAATTCCCAAGAAAAGGGATCCACATAGCTGGTAATAGCAATATACTAATAATAATGTGCTTTCTTTTTAAATGGGCAAATTCATGAGCAAGGACGAACAAAACTTCTTTTTCTGCTTCCCTCTCGATTAACTCAAAAATACCTGAATACAAAACAACCATATTCTTTCGGAAAAATCTTGTGGCAAATGCATTTAACATGCCTTCTGATTCGATAACATAAATATCTGGCATAACTGTTAGACCCATATCCTTTGCAGTTACAACAGCCTTTTTATACAGATCTGGAAACTGCTTTTCACTTATCCTTACTCCATTTCGTCTAATGCCGCCCACCATAATTCCATGCAGCACAATCGAAAGAAATAATATTGTTAAAATAATGATGATACCTACTATCGAAATGGCTAAATAAATGTAAGTTAATATACTTAATAAAACAACAAATGCAAAGTATATATTTTCTTTCGGAAATACTAATTGATTTCTTAATGATTCCTCCCGCATAAACCCCTGTTCCTCTCTATGTATAATAAAACCTTCATTGATTATAGAAGAGAAGGTAATTATTGAATACAGGTAATTTCCCCCTTGTAGTTCGAAGACAAACATAATACAAGAATTAGTTACCATAGTATTTAGAAAATAGGTAAGGAAAGCGGGAAACTTATAAAGATTTTGTAAATTTCCCAATAAAGTAGAAATTATTAAATAATAAGGGTACAATGTAGGTAGAGGATGATATTTGGAAATAATCACCTGAAGTTTGAAAAGGAGATGGCTGCGGAAAAGAAAAACTACATGTGCTTGAAGGACTTGTTTCTTCAACGAAGCTGTCAGTTGCAGGAATTTGCCATTGGTTTGAAAAAAGGATAGGGAGTGGTTCTTTGAAACATTCAACTAACCGGATGTTAAACCGTATCAAATCCGTCTACATGTTTATAAATAAGCGCGGAACTGTAACAACTGGTGAACTTGTAGAGGAATTTGGTATTACTCCTCGCACCATTCAACGAGATTTAAATGTTCTTGTTTATAACGACCTAGTGAAAAGCCCTAGTCGAGGAAGATGGACAACAACCAAAAAGAAAGTGAAAATGTCATCCTAATGAATATATATAAAAAAAATCGCCTTTTTAGGCGATTTTTACTTTGCTTCATATTCAATTAATTTATTTATTTCCTCTTCCGTTAATTCTCTATATTCTCCAAGCTCCAAAGATTCGTCGAGCTGAAGAGGACCCATAGAAATCCTTTGTAGATAAATAACCCGCTTCCCAACTGCTTCAAACATTCTTTTAACTTGATGAAATTTTCCTTCCGAAATCGTCAGCTCAATATCTGATGTCAAACCTGATTTCATAATCTTTAATTCTCCAGGCTTCGTTTTATAGCCATCATCCAATATGACACCCTCATTAAAAGCTTTAACATCTTCTTCTGTTACTTCACTGTTTATAACAGCAAAATACGTCTTCGGCACATGCTTTTTAGGAGAAAGGAGACGATGAGCAAGCTGACCATCATTCGTTAACAGGAGCAGTCCTTCCGTATCCTTATCAAGACGCCCTACCGGAAATGGAGAGAATACAAGGTCTCCTGCTTCCAATAAATCCAGAACAGTTTCATGCTCGATATCTTCTGTAGCGGAAATAACCCCTTGTGGTTTATTCATCATTAAATAAATAAATTCCTTGTATTCTACTTTTTCACCATGAATCGTAACCAAATCTATTTCTGGATTGACATGGTGTTTAGCGTCCTTCACTTTTTGCTCATTAACATGAACGGCTCCATCCTTTAAAAGCTTCTTAACATCCTTCCTGCTTCCATATCCTAAATTGGCAAGCATTTTATCAATCCGCATACAATTGTTACCTCCTTATAGAAAGCACGGTTCCCTCAAATAAAGTGAAACTTCCATCAGTGGGGGTTTTTCGACGCACAGGACGTGCTAGTGCCGACGTTGCCACAGGACGTGGCGTTCTTAGTCGGCTTTCATCCCCCACTGATGGTTAGTTGAACCAATCACGCTCAAAACGCCACGTCCTGTGGCTTTCGCCTGACTAGGACATCGTGTCCGTCGTCGGGCCTTTACGGGCAGTTGATCCCCCACTTATGTTTCTTTGATTCTCTCGTAACCTTGAAGTGGGGGTCTTACTGCCCGTTAATCTGCGACTAAATAATGATTAGGATCTCAATTTCAATTTTTTCAATGCCCGGTCAACTTTTTCTCCAAATAAGAAGTAAATAAGTCTCGTTTTGAAACTGCAATAGAAATAGATTCCAGCACCGACTCCTGCACAAATAATCACAATGAGTAATGCTTGGAAATCAGATGCCGGAGATAAGAACAACGTAAGAATTTTATATACTGTCCCTGTTCCAATAAACATTAAGAAAGTAAATAGTACAATTAATAAGCTTCTTCTAAATACAAGCCTAAAAGGATATTTAGCAAAGGTTTTAATAACAAATAAATTAATTAAGATTGATGCAGTATACCCAATAGCCGTTGCTACAATTGATCCCTCTGTTTCCATGAGCTTTATTAACGGGATATTTAGACTTAGCTTTAACAATAAACCAACAAGTAAGCTCAATACGGTAAATCTCTGTTCATTAATCCCTTGTAAAATCGCAGCTGTTACTAAGAAAAAGGCAAATAATATAGCAACAGGCGCATACGTTCTTAATACTTCTGTCCCCAATTCGCTATGGTCATAAAACAAAGTAAATATCGGCTCTGCCAACATCGAAAGCCCAACTACAGCAGGTAGAGTCAGAAATAATACTACTTGGAATGTCTGATTTAATTGACGATTCAAGCTTGAACGGTCTAGATCTACAAATGCTTTTGTAATTGAAGGAACTAATGTTAATGAAAATGCAGTTGCCAAGGAAACTGGAATAATAACAAGCTTATGCGTTTGCATCGTTATCACAGCATAAGCAGATTCGGCTTTATCATACTCAAAACCAATGGACTGCATCGCTTTAATAAAGGTAAACTGGTCGACTAATTGAAAAAGCGGATTCGCAATCCCTACAAACACAAAAGGTGCAGCATAGATGATGATCTCTTTGTACATGTCCTTAAGAGAGATATCCATTGTTCCTTTATCATATAAGAGCAAATCGTCAAAATAGAACTTACGCTTATACCAATACCATAATAAACTTGCTAAACCACCAATAGCACCAATAAACGCTGCAAATGTAGCCACACTTACTGCTTGTGTGATCGTTCCGTTCATGAAATTCAAAACAACAAATGCACCAGCTAACACGAAAGTAATTCGAACAATCTGTTCGATAACTTGAGAAACAGCTGACGGCCCCATTGACTGATGCCCTTGGAAAAACCCTCTAATTAGGCTCATGAAAGGGACAACAATTAGGGCGAAGCTGACGGCCCTTATGACAGTCGTTACATCTTTAACGTTCGTGCCTGCTTCAGATGAAGTACTCATTTCAGCTATTACTGGAGCAAAAAAATACAGTGCAAGAAATGACAGGACTCCAGTACACGTCATAATGATCAGTCCTGATTTAAAAAGCTTTCTCCCAACTGCATACTCCTCTAAAGCATTATATTTTGAAATAAACTTAGAAACCGCCAACGGAATCCCTGCGGTTGCAATACTAATAAAAATCGTATATGGAACATAGGCGAAAGAATAAAGAGCGTTCCCTTTATCTCCGACAATATGGTAAAAAGGAATTACATAGAGTAGTCCCAATATTTTTGAAATTATTGTGCCTAAAGTTAATATAAATGTACCCCTTAAAAGCTTAGATGACATAAAATCCCGCCTTGCTCAGCCATAAAATAAAAACAAATACATAAGAAATTATTTTAAACTAATTTGGTCTACAAACGCTACTATTTATTTGAAGAACTAATATAATTTTGAACTCATTTCAAACACAATTTAAAAATATGCACACTATTAGTAGTTTACTCTTCTTTTTTTAAGAATGCTACTACGGTGAAAATAAAATATTAAGGTTTCATTTTTGGGAACAAATGAAAAAAAAGCCAGCAATTTTTTACTAGCTTTTTTACAAGACTATGTATTTTGTTTTCACCCTAGTAGTTTCGATAGAAAGTCCTGCATTTTGTACATACCTAGTCACTTTTTCGAACAGATTTAAATTGCTCTCTAAGCAGATTAGCTGCCTTGCTCATCACTTTTAATTTATTAACAGCGATCTCTTCACTGTTCATCGGTCTTTGCGCAAATGTTCCAAAGCCGCAATCGGGGTTTAAATATATTTTATCTGCTGGCACTATCTTTAATAATTGATTTACCTTCTCTACGATCTCATCTGTTGTTTCAACAGTGTCCGTTCTTGGATTCACAACTCCAAACCCGATCTCAACATTAGCAAAATCTTTAATCGCTTCAATTTCCCCAGCTCTTGGTGTTGCAAATTCAAGCACTAATTGATCAATATCAACTCTTGAAAGATATGGTATTAAAGAAAAATAAGGGCCTTTGAGAAGAATACTATCATCCCTGCTCCAATTTCCACGACAAACGTGAACGCCAAATTTCGTTCCTCTGCCTCGCATTCCTTCCATAACACTATTCATTAATCCAAGAGCAAACTCTATTTCTTCCTCAGCATCTGCTTTTGCAGTTAGAGCACCACACATAAATGTACGATTGGTGTTCTTTTGTGTAAAAACAAGCTCAGTCAGCACAGGTTCATCGAATTGAACGAAATCAACACCTTCCGCAATCAATTCCTCCAGTTCTTCTCGTAGAACGCTGACAATATCTATAGCCAAGTCTTCTTTCGTTGGGTAAGCTTTAATTGATAAGCCTTCAACCCACATCGATCTTGTTAATAAATAGGGGCCAGGAAGAGTAACCTTTATCTTTCTATCTGTATGTTTTTTTAGAAAACAATAATCATTTAATGCAAGCGGTTTTTTTCGACTAATTTTCCCCGTAGCAGCAGGATTCGATAATGAAAAAGCTGGGACATCTAATGTGCCAAGAATTTCTTCAAAGCTCGCCTTGTCCTCGATGTATTCAAGTAATTCTGAAACCGTTAACATTTTTACATTATGTAAATGCTCCGCTACGAATGAAATATAATTATCTCTTCTCTGTTCCCCATCCGTTACAATATCCATTCCAGCTTCTTCTTGTAGACGAAGGCATTGAATAACCGCATCATCAGCCACTGCTTGAAACTCTGCATCTGTCATTCTTCCTGCCCGCTTCTCTCTCATTGCTTTTTGAACCTCAACTGTTCGCGGCCAGCTACCTATTACAGTTGCAGGAAAGAGTGTTGATCCCATATTACATCCTCCTCTTATCTGCTATTTTTAATAAACAAGCGAGAAAACTAGATTGATCTCAACTGCCTTTTTCAAAGTTTGATAAATTGGCGACCTGTCTAAAGTGATCTGCCAGAT
This sequence comes from Cytobacillus dafuensis, assembly GCF_007995155.1. NCBI lineage: Bacteria > Bacillati > Bacillota > Bacilli > Caryophanales > Bacillaceae > Cytobacillus > Cytobacillus dafuensis. The sequence continues at coordinate 3,782,079 of NZ_CP042593.1, forward strand.
TTCTTCTAGCAATTTCTCATCAGCAGAGGATGACACATAACAAGTACCAGAAATTTGTTTCAAACTAGGATTACCCGATTCTTCAATTTCCATATGATAAAGAATATTTTCAATTTCACCCTTAAGTGATAATTCAATTTGGTCTACAGTCACATTTCTTCTTGAGGCATGAGCTTTGTAGCCAACAGCTAAGCAGGAGGCAAGCGATGTAATCAAATAGTCTACTGCACTCGGAGCATCCACATTTGGACTGAATTCAGCTGGCTGCCCAGAATAAAAACGATGATTTCGAGCATAAACTTTCGCCCTTAAACCTTTTTCACCTTGTACACGAACATTCCATTTGTAGCCTTTAGCTGCCTCAAGGTCTTTTTCGATATTAGATTCCGTTTGCCCCTTACGGACAAAATAGCGGACTGTGTCGTCACCCGGTTCAGATCCTAAAAATTCATGTTTGACCATTCGACACCATGCTGGCAAATCATCTGCTACTGTGCTTTCCCTGCTTCTAATTTCCAAAACTTGTCCTTCTATAAGTGGTGACATATTTTTATTAATAATTAATAGGAGACCTGAACCACAGTCAAGATCCCCTCCATCACAAACTGCATGAGGATCAAGCATAAAATTTCCTCCTTAAGGGTAAGAATTAATAAGTGATTGAGGCCGCTCCTTGTGAAAGGAATTCTATTAATCTTGCACCGCCAACAATGGTTGCTCCTTCTATTAAATTATCTTCAGAAAGGCCTCTCTTTTTATAACACGGACTACACACCCAAATAATTCCACCTGCTTCTGTAAATTGATCCATCAACTGCTTTAACGGTGCGAAGCCCTCTTCATGAATTTCATCTGCATAGCCTTTTTCAGCTAAAAAGGAGCCCTCAACATTCAAAAACACAACTGTTTCTTGTCCTGATGCAACAGCTGCATTCGCAACCACAAAACCGACTGTCGCTTTATCCGGATCATTTTTCGCACTTGTTATACTTACTGTGAATTTTCCTGACATTGTCTATTCCCCCATTAAATTATTTCTAATTTCCTTTTTTGATAAAATAATGACTAATCTTTCCTTCGTCAAAACGTTTTAATAACGTATGGTGCTGCAATCGGCACCATGCTGGTAAATCTTCACGTGCACCAGGATCATAGGAAATCACTTCAATGATGTCTCCCTCTTGCATTTTTCGCATTGTTAGAAATACGTTCATTATCAGTTCTCCACACCCGGTCGGGCCAGCATCATAGACTACATTTGCCTGCATATGCTTATCCATTCGACACCTCCTTTTAGAGGTTAAGCCTAAACTCATTATAATGAATTAGTTTCCTATAAATAAATTCAACCTATCAATAGTAACTATGACTATTCATCGCTTTTTTCAATAGATATGAGTTGCGTGTTAGGCATCTTCTCTTGAATCGTTTATAATTGATTGCATCTAGTACAAAAGTTAAGTTGGTGACTATATGAAATATGATGTAATAGTGATTGGCGGAGGTCCGTCTGGTTTAATGGCTGCAATTGGAGCAGCTGAACAAAAAGCAAAGGTGCTACTAATTGATAAAGGGGACAAACTCGGCAGAAAACTAGCCATCTCTGGTGGAGGCAGATGCAATGTGACAAATAAGCTTCCGATTGATGAGATCATTAAGCATATTCCAGGGAATGGCCGTTTTTTATACAGTGCATTCTCTTTATTTAGCAATGAGGATATTATTACGTTTTTCGAGAAATTAGGCGTTCGATTAAAAGAGGAAGACCATGGAAGAATGTTTCCTGTGACTGATAAAGCTCAATCTGTTGTCGATGCACTACTTCAAAGACTAAAGCATTTGAAGGTTGATATAAAAACAAACAGTCCCGTACAAACTGTGCATTATGAGGATGGAAGAGTGAAATCCGTCGAAATGAAAAATGGAGAAACTTACGAAACAAATTCAGTGGTTGTTGCTGTAGGAGGAAAATCAGTTCCACATACAGGTTCAACGGGTGATGGCTATGCATGGGCAAAAAAAGCTGGGCACACAATTACAGAGTTGTTCCCAACAGAGGTGCCAGTTACTTCTGCTGCTCCATTTATTAAAGAAAAAACATTACAAGGTTTATCGTTAAGAAACGTTGCTCTTAGTGTATTGAATCCAAAAGGAAAAGCAATAATCACCCATAAAATGGACATGATTTTCACCCATTTTGGTGTGAGTGGTCCGGCCGTTTTAAGATGTAGCCAATTTGTAGTAAAAGCGCTGAAGAAATGGAATCTTAAAGAGATTACGATGAGTATTGATGCCATTCCTGATAAAAAAGAAGAAACTTTATTTCAGGAAATCAATAAGCAATTGAAAGAAGAACCGAAGAAAAGTATTAAGAATCTTTTAAAAGGGATTTTACCAGAGAGATACTTATTATTCTTACTTGAGCAAAGTGACATTGATCCTGGCGCACAGGGGGCTACAATATCAAATGAAAAAATAAAAAGCTTCACTAAAAACTGCAAGCAGTTTCAGTTTAATGTAAATGGAACACTATCCTTAGATAAAGCATTTGTAACTGGCGGCGGGGTTTCTGTAAAAGAAATCGAGCCAAAGACGATGGCATCAAAATTGATGGAAGGCTTATACTTTTGCGGAGAAATCCTCGACATTCATGGCTATACAGGGGGATATAATATTACGTCCGCACTTGTGACCGGAAGACTTGCTGGTATTAATGCTGCTTTATAAAAATTCGAGCCTGATCAACTTTCAGGCTCTGTAAACAATCATCGCTGAAAAACAATAAATCTGCTCGTCCTCCTCTTCATGGATAGCTGCGATATTATATTTAATATCAAGCAACTTCTTCTCTTCAATCTTTTCTAAAAAGCGATTCATAGCTGCCTCAAGATCTTTTTCATGTTCATGATCAAATAATTTCACCTTAATCAAAAGCCTCATCCTTTATAATGCTTTTTTACACATTATTTACAGAATAATCAAATTTTATTACTTTTTATACCAAATTATGAAATGTAGATGACATTCTCGCCAATAATTGTCCATGAGCGGATCAGTCCCTTTAAACACTCTTTCTAATTTTATGAAGAAATGGTATTCTTATATAATTACATTGTATCGTAATTATATTTGTATATTAATCGATTTTATCGATAGATTATGAGGAGCATATTATGGATTTACATCAATTATTTATTTTTACAAAAGTGGTTGAACATAAAAGTTTCTCAAAGGCAGCTGATGATATTTTTTTAAGTCAATCAACTGTAAGTTCACATATTCAAGCTTTAGAAAAAAGCCTAAACCTTAAACTCTTTGATCGCGATGGAAGAGAAACGATTCTTACACCTCACGGAGAACGCTTACATGCTTGGGCACAACAAATCTTACTGTTAAGAGATAAGGCCATTCTCGATCTAAAAACAGGAATGATGGATTTTCGTGGAATTGTACGAATAGCTGCAAGTTCCGTCCCTAGCTCATTTATTATTCCTAATTTAATCAGTATCTTTACTAATTCTTTTCCAAATATTACTTTTCATGTAACAGAGGCTTCTTCAAAAACTGTTGCTCATAACGTCCTGAATAGATCAGTCGATATTGGAGTACTCGGAGAAAAATATGAAAATGACAAGCTTTGTTATCTACCTTTTCAAAAGGAAAAGCTTGTTCTAATTACTTCCAATCAAGTGAAGTTAGAAAAAGATGCCGTTTGTTTCGATGATATCATTAAATATCCACTCATAATGAGGAATTCTGATTCTGGTACTCAGGCACAACTTAATAAGTACTTCAAGAAAAATGGAGTATCAAAGGAGCAGTTGCAAATTGCTGCCTATACTGAATCTGGAAATAGTTTAATTCAATTCGTTAAACAAGGCATCGGTATTTCTATTATTTCAGAAGTTGCAGCAAAAGAGTATGCAGCCTATAAAATGATTCGTATGCATGAGATTAAGGACTTTCTAGATGAAAGGTATATCTATCTTGTCTACCATAAAAATAAAACGTTATCATTAGCTGCTAAATTATTTATTGAGAATGCTAAGAGTTTAGTCAAGTCAACGTAATTCCATTAGAATATATGCCAATTTCAGTAATTGGTTGTTGATATTTATTATTGTCATAGTTTTTATAATCATATAAACTTGCAAATGCAACAGAACTAGGATAAAGGGGTCTTTATATTGAATCGTATTACTTCAAAAGTATTTGGCCAATATTGGAATCCATATTGGGCCATAGGGATTGCAGGTGTATTAAGTGCCCTCTACTTTGGGCTAACAAATACTGTATGGGCTGTTACAGGTGAATTTACTCGATTAGGAGGGCAGATCCTTATGCTCTTCGGTATTGATATTTCAGATTGGGAGTATTTCAAACTTATAACAATAAAGGGATCTACCTTCGAAAGAACGGATGGATGGATTGTTTGGGGGATGTTTATCGGGGCATTCATTACGATTCTTCTAAGTAATAATTTTAAAATAAGAGTCCCTAAACAAAAGCGCAGATTAGTACAAGGATTAATTGGCGGGATAATTGCTGGATTTGGAGCACGATTAGCATTAGGCTGTAACTTGGCTGCCTTTTTTACTGGTGTGCCGCAATTTTCCTTCCATTCTTGGATCTTTATGGTTGCCACAGCAATCGGCACTTATATAGGATTTAAGATCGTCAGCACGAAATGGTGGAAGGGCAAACCAGTTCTCAACAAAGGGAATACTGCAACCAAGGCTGAAAATAAGAAAATTATTCAGCCTTATATCGGAATTCTCATTGCGATTGTGTATGCGTTACTAATTATTTATTTTTTTGTTACTGGTAAACCTTATCTTGGGATTGCTGCTATTTTCGGAGCAGCATTTGGTATATTAATAGAAAGAGGGCAGATCTGCTTCACTTCTGCTTTTAGAGATCTATGGGTAAGCGGACGAGCAACTATGACAAAAGCAATCGCCGTTGGGATCGCCATCAGTACATTATTTACTTTCGTCGTCATTGTTGTTTACGGATTAGAGCCGATTACGAAAATTGCTGCCCCAAGCACATTTATCGGTGGAGTATTATTTGGTCTAGGAATTGTACTAGCTGGCGGCTGTGAAACAGGTATGATGTACCGAGTAATGGAAGGTCAGGTTTTATATTTATTTGTTTTTGCAGGAAATATTATTGGTGCCACCTTCCTAGCATACGGCTGGGATCATTTAGGTATTTTTAACACACTTGTTAAAAGTGGTTCTAAAATTAATTTAATTGAAAAATTTGGACCAATAACAGCCCTCGTTCTAACACTCATTATGCTCGCTGTCTGGTTTGCAGTAGCTGTATTTTGGGAGAAACATTATCGATTCGGAACTGGTTTTAAAAAAGGAGGAATGAAGCAGCATGGTTATTGATTATACTTTAGACTTAAGAGGAGAGCCTTGTCCCTTCCCTGTTATTTACTCATTAGAAACCTTAAAAGATATGAAAAAAGGTGAAGTACTGCAAGTTATTGCAGACTGTCCAGCTTCTTTCAAAAACGTCCCTGAAGAAGTCGTTAAGCATGGCTATACTTTAGCAAAAGAACCATATAAAGATGGGCAAGATTTATACTTTTTTATTCAAGTGTAATGAAGATTAGCAAAAAGACCGAATCAATCAATCACTCCTGCTTGATTGATTCGGTCTTTTTCTTTAATAAAATTATATTGTTTCGCCTTTCCATTGCATCATGCCGCCTGCCAAATTGCGAACCTTATATCCTTGATCCTGCATATAGTAGCAAACATTTTCACTTCGGGCACCTGAACGGCAAATAAAAATATATTCTTTATCTTTATCAAAGTAATCCAAGTTTTCAGGAATTGTCATCATGCGGATATGCTTTGCTCCTGGAATCATGCCATATGCAACCTCTTCATCTTCCCTTACATCGACAAGCTCTAATTTTTCACCAGCAGCTACCTTTTTTTCTAAATCATCAGTTGTCATAATTTCTATATCCATCAAATACTTCCTTTCTAAACCAAATATTAGTTTTCCCTATACCCATATTAAAAAACATCCTCCGAAAACGCAATCGGAGGATGTTATTATTTATTTGTCTAGACATAGTTACTAGAGGAGATTTGACCTTCTCTTTTTATTTATCTGCACACTTGGCAATATATCCGCCACTTTTATCAGTTCGCTACAATATTGACCAGCTTTCCTGGGACAGCAATGACTTTGCGAATGGTTTTTCCATCAATTTGCTCTTTAACTCTTTCATCTTCAATTGCGATTTTTTCTAGAGCATCCTTTTGAGCATCTGCTGGAACAAGCAGCTTCGTTTTTACTTTACCATTTACTTGAATAACAATTTCAACTTCATCATCTACAAGCTTTGCCTCATCAAATGCTGGCCATGCTTCATAGGCAATGGTTTCGCTATGGCCAAGCTTTTCCCAAAGCTCTTCCGCAACGTGAGGTGTAATTGGTGAAAGCAATTTAACGAAGCCTTCCATAAAGTGCTTAGGAAGAACTGTCGTTTTATATGCTTCATTAATAAAGACCATCATTTGTGAGATCGCTGTATTGTATCGTAATCCCTCATAATCCTCTGTTACTTTTTTCACTGTTTGATGGTAAACCTTTTCAAGGTTGCTTACTTCTTCTGACTCTTGGATTTTTGGATTTAGTTCTCCGTTTTCCTCAATAAATAAGCGCCATACACGGTCTAGGAATCTTCTTGAGCCATCTAAACCATTAGTTGACCATGCAATCGAAGCATCTAGTGGTCCCATGAACATTTCATATAAGCGAAGAGTATCTGCGCCATGGCTCGCAATAATATCATCAGGATTTACGACATTCCCTTTTGATTTACTCATTTTTTCATTGCCTTCACCAAGAATCATTCCTTGGTTAAATAGCTTTTGGAAAGGTTCCTTCGTATGAACAACCCCAATATCATAAAGGACCTTATGCCAGAATCGTGCATATAAAAGGTGAAGAACGGCATGCTCTGCTCCTCCGATATAAATATCAACTGGAAGCCATTCTTTTAGCTTTTCTGGATCTGCAAGTGCTTCACTATTGTGTGGATCAATATAGCGTAAATAATACCAGCAGCTTCCCGCCCATTGAGGCATTGTGTTCGTTTCTCTACGCCCTTTTTTCCCTGTTTCAGGGTCTACAACATTAACCCAATCTTCAATATTAGCAAGCGGAGATTCCCCTGTACCAGAAGGTTTAATTTCTGTCGTTTTCGGAAGAATTAATGGCAGCTGATCCACTGGGACTGCTGACATCGTGCCATCCTCCCAATGAATAATTGGAATTGGTTCACCCCAATAGCGCTGGCGGCTGAATAACCAGTCACGTAGACGGAATGTCACTTTCTTCGTTCCAAGACCTTTCGCCTCAAGCCAAGAAATCATTTCCGCAATAGCCACATCTTTATTCTTTCCATTCAAGAAATCTGAGTTCACATGTTCTCCGTCGCCTGTGTAAGCTTCCTTTTCCACATCACCACCAGCAACAACCTCAATGATCGGAAGTCCGAATTGCTTTGCGAATTCATGGTCGCGCTCATCATGAGCAGGTACTGCCATGATTGCACCAGTTCCATAGCTAGCCAATACATAGTCCGCTATCCAGATTGGCATTTTTTCGCCATTAGCTGGGTTAATAGCAAAGGCACCTGTAAATACGCCTGTTTTTTCTTTTGCTAAATCTGTTCTTTCAAGGTCAGACTTTGTTTTAACTTTTTCAAGATATTCATTGACAGCACTTTGTCGCTCTGCCGTTGTAATTTTTTCTACTAAAGCATGTTCAGGAGCTAGGACTGCATAAGTAGCGCCAAAAAGAGTATCAGGACGTGTTGTAAATACTTTAAATGTTCCTTCATGCCCTTCAATTTGGAAAGTAACCTCAGCACCCTCTGAACGTCCAATCCAATTGCGCTGCATTTCTTTAAGACTATCTGGCCAATCTAATAGATCTAGATCTTCAAGTAAACGATCAGCATACTCAGTTATTTTTAATACCCATTGTTTCATTGGTCTTCTTTCAACTGGGTGGCCGCCACGCTCACTCTTCCCATCGATGACTTCCTCGTTAGCTAGAACTGTTCCTAAAGCTGGACACCAGTTAACGGCTACTTCATCGATATAAGCTAGGCCTTTTTCAAAAAGCTTAGTGAAAATCCATTGAGTCCATTTGTAATAATTAGGATCTGTCGTATTCACTTCACGATCCCAGTCATATGAAAAACCGAGTTCTTTAATTTGGCGACGGAATGTATTGATATTCTGCTCAGTAAATTCAGCTGGGTCATTTCCTGTATCTAAAGCGTATTGCTCAGCTGGTAAACCGAATGCATCCCATCCCATTGGATGAAGAACATTATATCCTTGCATCCGCTTCATTCGTGAAAGAATATCAGTTGCCGTATATCCTTCAGGATGGCCTACATGAAGTCCTGCACCAGATGGATATGGGAACATATCAAGCGCATAAAATTTACGCTTTCCTTTGTCTTCACTCGTTTTAAATGTTTTATTTCCTTCCCAAAATGCTTGCCACTTCTTTTCAATCTGTTGATGATTGAAACTCATCTCAATTTCCTCCTAAAAAATAAAATAAAAAAACCTCTCATCCCATAATAGGGACGAGAGGATTATGTATATCTCCCGCGGTACCACCCACATTAGTGACAAAGTCACTCGCTTCATTCAACCTTAACGCGGTATACGGCAAGCATTACTGTTCATTCACACTTGCTGCTCAAAGGCGAGTTCATGGGATACCTGACTGACTTGCACCACCCGTCAGCTCTCTAAATCAGAATAAAACACCATTACTGCTCCTTATCTTAGCAGATAACTATTTAATTAAATGTAATTGTATATAATTTCCCGCCAAGATGCAAGGGGGCTCATCCTGACGAGAAATTTAATACTTAGCATATGAAGTAAATGTTCATGTGTGAAAACATTTTTACTATTTTCCCCAAAAAAATAAAGGGCAATCAATACTGATTGCCCCTTGAAATGTTTTATCCCGCATTAACCGGCAGTAAGACCCCCACATCAAAACTTTTAGGGAACTAAAAAAGGATAAGTGGGGGATGAAAAAAAACCCCACTTATTGAAGTTTCACTTTATTGAACCGTATACCCGCCATCTATCACAATCGCCTGCCCAGTCATCCCCATTGCAGAATCACTAGCTAAGAAAATAGCACATTCAGCTATCTCATCAACAGTTAATAACCTTTTTTGAGGAACTAATGGAAAAATTACTTCATTTAATACATCTTCAAGCGGCACATTTCTCGTTTTGGCTAAATCATTGAGCTGATTCCGAACTAAGGCTGTATCCACATAGCCAGGACAGATGGCATTAACGGTAATTCCATCTGTGGCCGTTTCTAATGCCGCTACTTTCGTTAACCCAATTACTCCATGCTTTGCACTATTGTAAGCAGCTTTTCCTGCAAAGCCGACTAAGCCATTGATGGAAGCCATATTAATGATTCTGCCAAATTGCTGTTTTTTCATAATTGGCAAAACATGCTTAATGGAAATAAATGGTGCCGTCAACATGACTTTTATTAGAAATTCAAACTTATCGGTTGGGAAGTCTTCGATATATGAAACATGCTGCAAGCCAGCATTATTTATAAGTACCTCTAAACTTCCATAATGGCTTACTGCTTCTTGCAAGCAGGATTGAATATCAATTTCTGATGTCACATCACATTTTAATCCGATAGCGTCATAGCCTTCATCCTGCAAATTTTTTGCAGCCCTTTTGACTGCATCTTCTTGAATATCGGTTAAAACAATTTTTGCTCCAGCTGCTGCAAATTTTTTCCCTATTTCAAAACCAATTCCTTGAGCAGCACCTGTAATAAAAATAACTTTTTCCTGAACCATGTTGTGACTCCTTTCAAATACCTAACATACCAAGATCTCTTTGAAATCTAAATCCCTAAGCCTAATGAGAATAAAATGATCGCAATTGCAACACCTATGGCAGGAACAATAACCGTTAGTGCGCCAACTGCACCATAAGCATCCTGATGAGCTTCACCACAAATAGATCGTACTGTTGTCACAACATAACCATTATGAGGCAGAGAGTCCAAGGCACCCGACGATATGGCAACAACCCTATGCAATGCTTCAGGATTTACTCCCATATCCATATAATGTGGTGCAATTAAAGGCAAGGCTATCGCCTGACCTCCAGAAGCTGAGCCCGTCATTCCAGCTATTACACTTACAGCAATAGCCCCTCCAATAAGCGGACTTCCAGGAATACTAGTCATAAATTCAACAGCAGTTGTAAAAGCCGGAACAGCTTTTGCCACTCCTCCAAATCCGACAACAGCCGCTGTATTACCGATAGCAATTAATGCCCCTAGAGTTCCCTCTGAAACGGCATTCCAGAAATTTCTGAAGTATTTTCTATTCAATAAATAAGTAGCAATAACTCCGCCTAATAAAGCAATAATAAGTGCAGATTGTTTAAGAGAATCGTGAAAAACATAAGAAATTAATAATACGACAACTAAAGGAAGAATTCCCATAAATGGGTTTGGTAAAGCTTTGTTTTCTGTTACTGGATCACTATCCCTTGAGACAAATGTTTCTCCTTTTTTAACAGCTTTTGTTATCATCCTTTTCAGCCACCAGTAACCAAAGATCATCATAAATACGGCTACAATCAAACTAACCTCCCAGCCTGCATACGGAGTTGTGTTTAAAAATTCAATTGGAATCCAGTTTTGAATCTCTGGTGACCCTGCAGAAGTCATCGTAAATGTTACGGACCCGAATGCAAGTGCTGCTGGGATAAATCTCCTCGGCAGATTTGCCTGTTTGAACAAGCTTAAAGCCATAGGATAAACAGAGAATGCTACGACAAATAAACTTACACCACCATAGGTTAAAATCGCACAAGATGCTACGATTGCTAAAACGGCATATTTCATTCCTAGCTTATCCACAACCATTTTCGAAACACTATCTGCTGCCCCGCTATCCTCCATGACCTTTCCAAAAATTGCTCCTAATAGGAACATTAAATACCATGACGTCACGAAACCTGAGAATCCGGACATATAATTACCAACTAAATTTGCTTCGCCTTCCGCAGCAAGCTGTGGAAATAGAGGCATACCGCTAAAAACGGCAACAAATATCGCTGACAATGGTCCAACGACAAGCAGATTCATCCCTCGCATCGTTAAATAAATTAATAATGCAAGGCCACCAATTAATCCAATCATGCTTAACAATTTCATTTCCCCCTTTAATGTTTTTTACAATCATTTTCTAAGCTCTTTCCCTCTTTTTACATCCCTCCCATTCTTGATAACGCTTTCAAATGATGAGCTACTACATTTTTACAAAGGATTATAACAGAAGATTCAAAAAATTCTTCCTACCCACTTACTTGCAAGCTTTGTGCCAAAAATAAAAGCTTATGGGAAGGGATTTTTTGAATTTTTTATGAACATTTTTTCCGAAAAGCTGGAATGCAAAATTGATAGTTTCTCATACTTAATAGAGTAGTTTCAATAATAGATGTGAAAACCATTGGCTTTTTTGCTGCAGAAATTAATAGATAAAAGGAAGTCCAGAAAACTGGACTGTATTCCAATTTTCTGGACTAGAGATGAAAAATTCCGTATTTTTTTAATTTCTCATACATGGAAGACTTGCTAATACCCAATGCTTTTGCTGCTTCAATCTTGTCATCATTAAATTTATTTATACTTTGAATCAATACTCTTTTTTCTGTTTCCTCCAAAATTTCCTTTAGCTTTTTACTCCCAACGGGGAAAACCGATGATTCTTTTAAATAATCAGGCAAAGAATCTAATGATATGACCTCGTTGTTTGTAAGATGAACGGATGCTTCAATGACATTCTCAAGCTCTCTAATATTTCCTGGCCAGCTATATTGAGTAAATCGCTCGAGTACTTCATCTTCAACAAAGCTTATTCGCTTCCCCGATTTTTTCGTAATTTTTTTGATAAAATAATCGAGCAAAACCGGGATATCGTCCATTCTTTCACGTAATGGAGGAATCGTGAATGGAACGACATTAATCCGATAAAACAAGTCTTCACGAAATCTTTTTTCTTCCATCATTTTTTCCAGAGGGCGATTTGTGGCAGCAATAATTCGAACGTCTACGGATATAGACTCTGTGGACCCTATACTTTCAATTTCACCCTCTTGAATGACTCTTAACAGCTTTACTTGCATATTCAAGGGCATATCGCCAATTTCATCTAAAAATAAAGTTCCCCCATCAGCCAATTGGAATTTCCCTTTTTTTCCGCCTTTTTTTGCTCCAGTAAAGGCGCCTTCTTCATAGCCAAATAATTCAGACTCAAGAAGATTTTCAGGTATGGCCCCGCAGTTAATTTTCACAAATGGCTGATGGCTTCGATTGCTTAATTGGTGGATGCTGTGTGCGAATAACTCTTTGCCAGTTCCACTCTCACCACGGATAAGAACTGAGATATCGCTTGCTGCAATCATCTTTACTTTTTCCTTAAGACTTTCAATTTCTTTTGATTTCCCTAGCAGATCATCCAGGCTATATTTCACACTGCGATCAATATCTTGAATATAGCTTTGAATCTTTGTTAGCATGCTTTTTACATGGCTATTCATTTTCATCCATTCCCTTGTGTCACGAAAGAACACAGTACCAAAAGCTCCAACCACCTGCCCATTAGATAAGATCGGAATACGGTTTGCAATCATATAATTCCCTTTTATGTATTGAAGGTCAGCGACCTCTTCTTTTCCTGTAGCAGCAACAATATGCATGCGGGAATTTTCAATGACATTTGAGACATGTACACCAAGAACCTTCTCTCGTTCAACCTCTAAAAACTCACAATAGTTTTTGTTTATGTAAATGATTTTTCCTTTATTATCAACAACTACTAGCCAACCAAAAGCATTTTCCACAATTGTTTCAACAATATCAATAGGTATATCTAAAAGTGCGCTTCTCATCATAGTCCCCTTATTTGGATATTATGGAAATCTCTTTCTGTATTTTATCATACTTATCAGATAATTTAGATGAACATGTATCTTTTATACCCTTTTGGTCTAAAAAAATAGTAAAACGAATGGGAGTGTTTTTCTTGAAAGGTGTTTTATTATTGAATGAAAATGAACCGAAGAAATTGTTTGATAAACAAGTGAGAATTGCTTATCAGCAAATGGCAGCAGTCTCTTATATGAAGGCGAACAAAATCCAAGTTGAGAAGCTCAATCCTTACCAAATAAATGATTATTATACCATCCCCCACGCTCTATTATTTGACTTGAAACAAACGAATGCTCATTTAGACTGCCTTGTGATCCCTTCTCAAAGAACGATCGAAGAATTTATTCAAATTTATCCTGCAAGATGGCTGTTATTAAAAAGCTATTTTAAGGAAATCTTATTTGTGAATAAGAGTGAAATAAACGATTTATATGGAACAAGCTGATATTTTATAATAAACTTCTCAGTTGATTTCCGCTGCAGGCACTTAGCGATCGCGGGCGGTCCGGAAGCCTCCTCGTCGCTATCGCTCCTGCGGGGTCTTCCTTCGACTCGCTTTCCCGCAGGACGTTGAAAAAGCTTCCTAGAATAATCACCGCACGAAGGAAATGCGTTAGCATTTTCGAGGAGCTCGCGCCTTCCGCTTCAATCAACAACAAAATAGTTTTATAAACACTGAGCTTTAACACAGCAATATTAATAAAAAAACCTGCAATAATTCTGCAGGTTTTAAGAAGCATGAGCAAGTTTCTTCGAATTCTTTATTTTTTTATCATAAATAAGCGTAGTAAAGATAGAAATAAAGAGCAAGCCAATAACAATAGTAAATAGCATTGACATACCGTACATATCAACAAGGATACCGCCTAGCAAGGGGCCAATCATTCTGCCCGCTGTTGCCATGCTATTCACAATGCCTTGATAAAAGCCCTCTTTTCCTTTTGGCGCGAGATCATTAGCAATGGTTGGGACAGCTGGCCAAACAAACATTTCACCAATTGTTAATATAATCATCCCTGCAAGAAAAGCAGAAAACTCCTCTGCGCCAGATGCAATTAAAAAGGCAAATATTAAAATAACGATCCCCACATTTATTTGTGTCTTTAGAGATTTTATTCGTTTTACTACTATGTTCACGAAGGGCTGACCAAGAACAATCAATGCGCCATTAATCGTCCATAGCAAACTATATTGCTTTAACGAAATATTAAGCTCCTGTGTAAAGGAAGCAATTGTCGTCTGCCACTGAACATATCCAACCCAGCATAAGCTATAGCCAATACACAATATTAATAAAGCATAAAGCCGAGAATGATTTTTATGAACTGGCTTTTCTTTTAGAACTGAAGTCTGAGTACCTGTTTCGGTATGAATACCTCTATATCCAAAAACGGCAATTAGAAGAAAGAGCGCATACATGAGTGTATTTGCAATAAATATTAACTGGAAGGAAAAAGATGCAACAAACCCTCCAAGTGCAGCCCCAAGTGCAACACCTAAATTTTGTGCTACGTAAAGAGCGTTAAAGGATTTTCTTCCGCCTTCCTTCCAAACTGAACCTGCCATTGCATACATAGAGGGAAAGATAATCCCTGACCCAAAACCAACAATGGTTAAAAAGAGCACATATGTAGGCCAGCCATTCCAGAAGGACAAGCCGATTAATGATAATAACGCAGTTACTACTCCAAGCAAGATCGATTTATAGCCCCCAATTTTATCAAAAAGGATGCCTCCACATAAATTTCCGACCACACTTGCAGCAGAGTTTAGCATTAGGACAAAACCTGCTACCGATAAAGATTTCCCTAAATGATCATGAATATAAATCGTGTTTAATGGCCATAAAAAAGAAGAGCCTGTTACATTCACGACCATCCCAATAATTAATAACCATAAGGCGCGTGGCATGAAACACCCTCCTTTTAAAATAATCGCCTATCATCGTTTTTCAAAAAAACGAAAAAATTCCATTCTATTTCGGTTACCAAAATAATTTTATTTCTTTTTTATTGTCCTTGCAATAGATATTAAAGCCATTAAATAAATACAGAAAATACGAAATAATCCCATAAAAACATTATGATATTTCAGGCAGTTTAATTGACAGTAGTTCATAATTTTGACAAAATAATAAAGAAAACACCGTACAAGTCTCATTTGTACAGTGTTTTCATAGTTTACTTTTCGCTTTTATTTTTTCGGAGCAGGCTGTTGAGGTGGGAAATATCCATTAATTACATGCTCTTTCTTTTTCGGATTTTCCTTCTCTTCTAAAACAGCCTTCTTCGCTTTTTCTATCTCTTTATTTAATTCTTCTAGATTTACGCCTTTCTTTGCAAGCTCCTCAGTAGCAATTTGAATCGCTTTATTCGACTCATCACTAGAGATTTTCAATGAATCCATTGCTCCTTGCGGATTATGGAAGCCTGCAGCACTTTCAGCGGCAACAATATCCCAGTACCATTGTCCTTTACGTACATGTTCTTGTGCTTCTTTTATTTTCTCTTCACTTACTCCAGAAGTGATCATTTTATTTACATAATAGTGTGAAGAAATAGAAATATCCTCAGCTGAATGTAATGCCTTCATATGTGTATCCTGGATGCTTACAACACGGTCTTTGAGATCATCAAGGTCGCGGTTGCTATGACAGGTTGCACAAGATTTCTCCATAGTTTTAAGTGGTGATTGCCACCAGTGAGAACTAATTTTCTTTTTACCGTCAGCACGCTCATATGGCATATGACAATCAGCACAGCTTACACCGGCTTTTCCATGAGGACCTTCCATATGTGTTTCAAAATCCGGATGCTGTGCCTTTAACATCGGAGTACCTGAAACATTATGAACCCAATCTTTTTCAAATCCTCTGTCTTTAGCCACAGTATCATAGTATTCATACATATTTTCTGGCTTAAAGCCATTTGCCCATGGGAATGTAACCTCCCCATTTTCTGGTGCAAAATAATACTCTACGTGACATTGACCACATACATAGCTTCTCATTTCATTTTTCGTCGGGTTTGACATGTCAACACCTTTAGATTCCATTGCTTTAATAAAGCTTGGACGAGTGATGCGAAGGTCCATTGTTTCAGGATCATGGCAGTCAGAGCAACCGATTGGAGAGTGTCCCATCGACTCCGCCTTTGGCCAAACGACATCATTGAAGCTTCCACCCCAATATTCATCGCCCATTTCTTCAATCATTTGCGGAACTGCTGTTGATTTACATGTTAAGCAAGATCCAATTGATTTATCTGTAATTCGCATGGTTGATCGAATGTCTTCATTTGCATAAACATGTCCTCGATCCTCGTTGTAATCAGTAGCAAATCCATATCCGTTAAAAAGAATCGGTAAGTACGGTTCTTTATCTTCATCGAATTTACTTCTTTTTACAGAACCACTGTATTTCGTATCTTCCTCTTTTGCATTTTTCTGATAGCTGTCATATTGAAGCGGAAATAAATCCTTAAACGCTTCATTACTAATCTCATCCTTTGACAGACCAGTTTTATCAGAACTTGCTTCAGTACTCGCATTGTCTGAACTTGAACAGCCTGAGATAATGAGCATGACAGCAGCCAGGAATAAAAATGTCCATCGATAAGTCCTAGCCATTATTCATCGTACCTCCTTTAGTATCTAACAATTCTCCTGATTTAGGTGGTTTATAGAAATCTTCTGTTTTAAAGCCTTTGCCATGCGGGATTGCCTGGTGGCAGC
Organism: Cytobacillus dafuensis; assembly: GCF_007995155.1. Lineage (NCBI taxonomy): Bacteria > Bacillati > Bacillota > Bacilli > Caryophanales > Bacillaceae > Cytobacillus > Cytobacillus dafuensis. The sequence continues at coordinate 3,798,867 of NZ_CP042593.1, forward strand.
TTGAACAGCTATCCTTTGCATCATGAGAAACATTATCTAATGTGCTCTCATGGCAATTAATGCAGTTTTGATTGACGGCTTTTTTTGAATCTTCGGTCGTTAGCAGTACCTCAGGTATTTTTTCAGAACCGAGCGTATTGTAATACACATGTCCAATACCTGATTTTGCTTTAAACACTAACTTCCCTGCTAATGTTTCGTGAGGCAAGTGACAATCACTGCAAGCTAGCTTTGCATGCGTTGAATCTCCATGAGATTCATATACATTCGTCATAATGTGACAGCTTTGACAGAAATCTGCAGAATCTGTATAGGCAAATGTTTTAACTGTAACGACAGAGACAATAATTCCCACAAATACTCCAATCATAATTAAGAGCTTTTTATCGATGGCTAATAGCTTTTTTAGCATTTTCTTCACCTCCCTTTTTTTATCTATATATATTAAAACGCTGATAACAGCATTTTAATCCTGGGAATTGTGAATGTTTTCGATAAGTTCAATTAAATGTTCCTTAGTCGTAGGGCCAGAAAATCTCTCAACAATTATTCCATTTTCATCAATAATGATCGTTTCAGGCTGGCCAATAACATTATATTTCTTAGATACATCCTCAGTTGTATCTAGTAAATAGCTCAATTTGGAATTTGATTCCTCAATGTATTTGTTCATTCTCTTTGTTGTTTCGCCTTTTGCGATTATGAAAAGCTCTGCATTTTTATATTCCGCTCCAAATGCTTCTAGCTCTGGAGCTTCATCAATACAAGGCTGGCACCATGTAGCAAAAAAGTTTAATACAACAATCTTTCCTTTAGAGTCAGATAATTTATGTTCTTTTCCATACATATCCTTAAGGGTATAATCAAAGGCTGTATCGCCTGGATTTGCTGATACCTTTTCGCTTAATCCGCTTATTAGAACACCGATGATCCCAATAGTAATTATGATGATGATAGTTGGAACGAGTCTTTTCCTCATTCATTTCACCCGCTTTTTAATGTTCTGACTTCCAATCCTCAAGGAGCTGAAGCTCTTTTTTCAAGTCTTTTTGACGCTTTCCTAGAATAAAAATATATCCTGCAAGTAATCCCCAAATAACTGAATATGCTATAAATAAATATTGCATTGTTTCCGCCTCCTATTAACTTGCTAATTTTTCAATTACTTTTGCTTTTGTTTTTTTTACAGTCAAACGCATTTTTTCAATTTCTGTTCCTTTACGCATTAAAAAAATATAGAAAAGGGTAATTGTACCGATGCAGAAAAGAAGAGTTATAAGCATCTCTGGCTCGATTCCTCCACCCTTTTGGTTTTTCCCCTCTCCAAAAACAATTGGATGCAGCTTTGTGTTCCACCAGCGAATGGCCATGAAGACAATTGGAACATTAATACATCCAATAATCCCAAACACGGCTGAAAGCTTTGCGATTTTTTCCCATGCCCCTTCCATTCTTCTTACGAACAAATAGGCTACATAAATAAACCACAGTATTAATGTTGTGACGAGTCGAGGCTCCCATGTCCACCATGTGTTCCAAGCTGATTTCCCCCAAATCATTCCGGTAACCAATGCGATTGTAGTAAAGAGAACACCGGTTTCGGCCGAAACTCCTGCATGAATAAATCTAGATTCTGTTGGTCTTCTTAATGTTAAAACACTATAAAAACCGACTACAAAGAATGCTAAGAAAGCGACCCAAGCAGAGCCTACATGAAAATAGAAGATTTTCTGGGTAACGCCCATTTGTTTTTCAATTGGTGACCAAATAAACACCAGATACAATGCAATAAAGAAGGCGGGGACGAGACAAAGAAATAATATACGATCAATCAATGAAGACTGTTGTTTCATTAAGATCCCTCCATTAAAAACTCAAATAAGAAAAAACATGCGGCAAAGAAGAGCAAATCATATCCAACCATTAGCTGAAGCCAAGATAATGCATCTTCTATTCCATCTTGTCCAAGAACAATTCTCGTTGCTTGAACAGCAGCAATCATCAAAGGACTGAGCAAAGGAAGCAGCAATACAGGGAGCAGCATCTCACTATTCTTTGCATTTGCTGCTAATGCTGCCAAGAAGGTGCCAACAGTAATAAATCCAAATGTAGCTATAAACACAATCAAAAGGAACCAAACCCATTCGCCTGTAAAACGATAATCAAATAGTATAAATAAAACAGGAATACTAATGATCTGCGTAATGATGACAAATAGAAAATTTGCAATGACTTTGCCAAGATAAATACTCGATAAATCGATTGGGGCTACCTTTAACCCTGTTAAGCTTGCATTCTCATTCTCTAATAAAAATGAACGATTCAACCCTAGTAGCCCTGAAAAAATAGTAATGACCCAAATAAGACCTGGAATAATCGCTTTTACAGTGTTATTTGTAGGATCAAATGCAAAACTAAAAATGAGTATGACAAGGCTAGAAAAGATGACCATCATGCCGATTGTCTGCTTTGATTTCAATTCATTTCGTATATCCTTACTAGCAATTGCTAAAGCGTCAGAGAGAATCGTCATCATATCCGCTCACCGCCTTGTCATACCATTTTTTCAAACCAGCTAAACCTGCCTGCCTATCAATGCTCCGAGACTCAGCAGCTTTTCCTTTATTAAGGATAATCGCTCTTTCACAAACTTTAATGACTTGTTCAAAATCATGAGAGATTAATAGTATAGCAATGCCTTTCCTCTGCTTCTCTAGTATAAGATTATTAAGCAAACTGATTGCTTCTTGATCTAATCCCGTATGTGGCTCATCAAGTAAAAGCACTTCTGGATCAGCTAGCAAAACACGAGCAATTGCTAGCCGCTGTACCATCCCTCTTGAAAATGAACGAATAGGAATATCTTTAAAATAATGGAGTCCCACTGCTTTTAATAGCTCCATAGCTTTTTCTTCTCTATTTTTTACTTTGTATAATTTTGCATAAAAGAGTAAATTCTCAAGTGGTGTTAAAGCCGTATATAGAAAGGATTCATGCCCTAAATATCCAATTTTTTGCTTCAATAATTGTGATTTTTTCTTTATTAGCTCTCCATTTAAATATATGTCTCCACTCGTGGGCTGCATCAGCCCTGCTGCAAGCTTAAAGAATGTACTTTTCCCAGCTCCATTCGGACCAAGTATGGCTACACTTTCTCCCGGCTCGATAGCTAGTGAAAGATTTCTAATGATGATCCTATCTCCAATAATTTTTGTCATATTCTTTAATTCAAGCATTTTATCCAACTCTTTCTTGAGTGAATCGAAGCAGTTCTTTTTTCACTGTATCAAGGTGCTGCTTGTATTCCTCAATGATTTTGGAATATTGTAAATCCGTTACTTCTCCTAGCTTCTTATTCCTTTCAAGCTCTGTCATTTGTTCTTCAATGACTGCCTTCTTTTTTAAAAGAAGCTGAAATTGCATCTCTTCATAATCATGTTCATGTGTGTTCTTTCTTCTTTTTATAAGCTTGAAAATCAAGACAGCAATTAATACAATCAATACGAAGTGAGGATTAATTGTATTTAAAATTGGCGTACCCAGCCAAAAGGATACTAGCCATTCTGGGTGGAAAGGCGGTATTTCACTCATCCTTCCATCTGTCCTTTCTGCTTGCGAAGTTTATTTAGTTCCTTTAAAATTTCCCGTTCAATTACGTCATTTGTTTTATTTCCCTTTGAATGACTAGATCTTTCGTTACTTTCTATTTTCATATAGCTTGCAGCAAGTGATTGATATCGGTTCTTCATCGACTCAAAATCCTCTTTGGTAATTTTCTTCATCAAATAATCCATTTCAAGCTCATTAACTGCTGCATAAATCATTTCCAATGGCATTTCTTCTTCGTTTCCCTCAGCTAATACCATTTTTTCATTGTTAAAAAAGGGGGAAATAATAAAATAAATACAACTTATAACAATCGCCGAACCGACAATAAGAAACACATAGTCCATATAAATCCCTCCCTTTTAAAAATGCCTTCGCCTTTCCTCTTCAAATGTTTGTTCAATAATTTTCATTTCAGTTTCCGGTAGTTCATTTGTTAATAACGTCTCTGTACTTGCATTTTTATTTGTTAGTTTCTTAATTCCGTATCCAACACCAATGCCACCTAATATGAAACCAATTACTGGCATGATCCAGGCAATCATGCCACTTCCTTCAGTTCCAGGGGCTCTTAATGCAGCTTGACCGTACTCGTCAACATATGACTGCAAAATTTCTTTTTCTGAGGTCCCTTCATTCAGTGCCTCTAACACTTCATCATAGTAGACCTTTTTGATTGTGCATGTTGAAATATCATGGTCTGCATGTCCTTGCATATCAAGCTTGTTTATAACAGAGTGAAACTCTTTAGAATTATAGGTGTAGGTTGATTTTGCACTTATTGTATTTACATTTATTCCTAGTTGGAGGAATACAAACGAGACAAGCAGCACAGATGAATATTTTATTAGCTTTCTTCTCGAGATTGTTCTCATTTTTGCCCCCCAGCCTGCTGACTTTTTACTCTTAAGGAGGAGGTTGTTTTGCCTCCAAGTAATGCAATAGCAGTTCCTATTAGCATTATGATTCCTCCTGCCCAAATCCAGCTAACGAATGGGTTTATTTTTACGACGAATGTGACCTTATCCTTACTTTCCCAAGAACTGAGAACAACGTATAAATCCTCTTTCCAGTTGGATTTAATGGCTACTTCTGTTGAAGGCTCTGGCCATGTAGCATAAAATATCTTTTCTGGTTTAATGCTGCCATCGTCTTTTCCTTTATAGGTAATATCAAGATTTGCATAAACGATTCCATTCCCATTTTTATTTGTTTCCGCAAGATTCTTGAAAGTAAGGTCATAATGACCAACCTTAAAGGTCTCACCTTTATTTACTGTTTTCATTACCTCTTGAGAATAAGCCTGGGAAGAAATGACGCCAACCGCAATAATGGCAATGCCGATGTGAACGATGTAGCCTCCATATCTGCGCTGATTTTTTCGAGTCAATTGTATGGCTGCTTTCAAAAAGCCTTCTTTCGTCGCTTTCCTGCGTGCACAAATTCCACGCCAAAATTCTGTTAAGTGAACAGCAAACATAAATACCGTAACGGTTAAGCCGATAATGGCGTATAAGCCCTTTACTCCGATTGCGACAAGGATGATAGCAAAAGCAATTGCTGTTAATAAAGGAGCCAGCATGTTTTTAATGAATCGATCAAATACTGCCTTTTGCCATGCTATTAAAGGACAAATGGCCATCAAAAGGATTAGTGCCAGCATAATCGGTGCCATTACTTTATTAAAATATGGTGCACCAACATTTACTTTTGTGCCTGTAATCGTTTCTGAAATTAATGGATACATCGTACCCCAAAACACTGCAAAAGCAGCTGCAACAAGGATAAAGTTATTCAAAAGAAAGCTGCTTTCCTTAGAAAAATAGGCTTCGATTGGTTTACTCTCTTTTTTAATAAGCTGATAGCGAGTTGCTACAACATAAATCGCAAAGAGCATCATAAATGCCATAAATACTAAGAAGTAAGTGCCAAGGTTACTGTCTCCAAAAGCATGAACACTTGTTAAAATTCCGCTTCGCACTAAAAATGTCCCAAACAAGGAAAGGATATAAGATAAAATAATCAAGCTTAAATTCCATGTTCTAAGCATTCCTTTTCGCTCTTGTATCATAACGGAGTGCAGAAAAGCTGAAACAGTTAGCCAAGGCAAGAAGGAAGCATTTTCCACTGGGTCCCACGCCCAATAGCCGCCCCAGCCTAATTCAAGATAGGCCCACCAGCCGCCTATGATATTGCCAAGTGTTAAGAATAGCCATGCAGTTAAAGTCCAACGTCTCGTTAATTTAATCCACTGTGCGTCCATCTTTTTCATGAGTAAAGCTGCGATGGCATATGCGAATGGAACAGCTAATCCAACATAACCCATATAGAGCGTAAGTGGATGGATAACCATACCAGGATTTTGGAGCATTGGATTTAATCCCTTACCATCAGCAGGTATTGTATCTGTCATTTCAAATGGATTTGCATTGAAAACCATCACAATATAGAAAAATAGCATATTTAGCAATAAAATAATGGATACATAGGGAATCATACTGTTTTGTTTTTTCTTATTAAAAACGATAATCGCTGCATAGATGCTTAACAAAAAGGTCCAAAGCAATAATGACCCTGCATTTCCAGCCCAAAATGCGGCTAACTTATAGATTAAAGGCAGCTGACTATTTGTATATGCAGCTACATACTGATATTGAAACTGACTTGTACCTAGAATATAGAATAATAGAAAGGCTGCAATACTCGTTACAAAAGCAAGGGACATGATCCCTCCTCTTGCACTTTCAAGCCACCTTCTATCTTTTCTTTTCAGTCCGACTATGTTAGCAGCTAATGAGTATAAAGATATGACGATTCCTAAGATGAGAGCAATATTACCAATTAAATACATGTTGTCACCAGCCTGTCTAATTAGTCCTGCTTATTTTCATTCATTTTTTTATGCATTCCTGCATCATAATTATTTGGATCTTCGCCTTCATATTTGGAAGGGCATTTTGTCTGGACCTTTTCCGCTTCAAATACTCCATCTTCCCTTAAAAAGCCCTCTACAATAACAATCACATCATCAGAAAAATTATCAGGCTTGACTCCTTCGTATCTTATAGGGAGATATTTTGTTTTTCCTTCTTCAAAAATTTCAAATTTCAGCTCAATTTTGTCTGCATTCCATTTAATTGAATCCTCTTTTAATAATCCTTGAGTTAATACATATTCATCTTGGTAAATGTCTTTTTTTGTCATTAATTCCTCGATTGAAACTTCTTTACTACCAGCACTTGGCATTGTTGAAAAAAACATGATCATAATGGCTACTGCTGCAAGTGATAAACCAAACATAATTTTTTTATTTTTAGACATTTTTTATCCTCCTATTTTCTTTAATAATTCTTTGTATTCTTCCTCTGTAATGCTTCCTTCGAGGAGCATCGTTCTTAATCTTGACTTCTTAAGCTCAAATTCATTTACTTTATTCGTTTCATTTTTCTTTACATTTGGTTTCTTCTTCCTTTTTTTAAAAAAAATAACGAGAAGGATCGCTGAAAGTATGCTTATGCCCCCAACAACAGAAATGGTTACTCCTATGGGAAGAGTTTCATTTTTTTTAACTGCTCCTTCTCCATGAGGAGAATTTCCAGCCATTTCTTCCATTAATTCTATTGTTGTCTTCGCTTCTGAACGATTATATTCGAGCTTAAACTCCTTTTCCTCATTAAGCTTCATCCCCTGATATTGATACAAAAACATATTCATCCCGTATCCATTTTCTTGATGCGAATCTGCCGCAGGAGTCAATGTAAAGTTTTCGGTTTTTAATGGTTCTAGAAAAATCACACTTACTAGCCCGATATCAGTGAAGCTTTTAAAATGATAAGACAGTGATTTTTTATCTTCATCTGTTTTAATCTGGTCTGAATAATATTCAATTACAAATTTATAAGCTTCCTGTGGTTGAATATCCTCACTCGTTTCCCAAGAAATGATGCCTGCTTTCTTATCGATTTTATAATCAATTTCATTCATTTCAGATAAGTCACGATTGTAGTCAGCTACAAAGCCAATACGAAAATTCTTTTCATTCACTGGCAGCGGAATTTCAATCTGTCCCTTCTGCGGGTTTTCTGTCGTATTTTTTAAAGTTCCATGATAGCCAATTAACAAGGAAGGAGTTGATTTTTCTTTATCCTTAGGGTGCAAAGCATATTCTGGCATTACTTGTATGTTTAATTCCTCCAGTTTTAAGATTGGGTTTTGTGTTTCAGCAAAGAAATTTCTCGGAAAGCTTAGTACGAGGAAAGCTATCCATATCCAAGACAGAATAATTTTTTTCATTTTTTACACCCTTTCTATTTCACTAAGCCTTTGTTTAAATAACGCATTTAGGGCGTTTCATTTGAAAACTTGACTATTTTGTGAACATTTTCACATTTATTTTTGTAAGAATATTCCAATTTTGATTCGATAGGACCCTATTTGGAAAAAATATTTACCCTACCCTATTTAAACCATTTCAACGAATGTCTATCTGTGATTCAAATCACACTTTTTTCGTTTGTTATTTACCAACTTGTGAACATGAACTAAAATGCAATGTAACAGGAAAACGATCGAAATAATGCGAAACTTTAATCAGTGGAGATCAAATAGTCCTTAAAAATAAATATGGCCCCAATGCACAAAGCATTGGGGCCTTTAAGATTGATTATTCAGGATGAAATTTTGATTTAACTGACTGTCCCTTCATTTCATATTTCTTTTTTGCTTGTTTGACGATATCATAGTCATTTCCAAGCTCTGTATCTTGATTATTGATCCCATTACGGTTTTTCTGTTCTGGGTTTCTCTGCTTCGATCGTTTTTTAGCCAATACCCTCACTCCTTAATGGGGAATATTAATCATTTGGTTTTGGAGCTGCTGCAGTTGCAGCCTCATTCGATGAAGTTGCTCACGCTGTTGGGCATTCGAACTAAGAGCAAGCTTTGATAAGTCATTGTAAGCAGCCTCAAGAGATTGGAGAGCATCTGTATAGCCAAGATCATCATAATGCTGTTGCATCCTTCCTTCTTGCAGCTGATCATTGGCAAATCGTATTGCATCCTCACATTGCTGGATCAAGTTATCCATTGATTCACGGGTTGCCATCAAATCCCCTCCTGATAAAGTGAAACTTCCATCATTGGGGGTTTACTTTCATCCCCCACTGATGGTTAGTTGCGGCCCACACGAAGTGGGTCACGCAGACGTTGCCACACGATGTGGCGCTTTTAGTCTGTGTTCATTTTATAGGGCTTTACGGGCAGTTGATCCCCCACTTAGGTTTCTTTGATTTTCTCGCAACCTTGTAGTGGGGTCTTACTGCCCGTTAATCTGCGATAAAGAATGGGTCTTTTCAGAAGCAAATTGCTTCATCATTAGTTTGTTCATATTTCTTTTTCCTATCTAGACAATTTACTGGCAAATTTAGCTTTGGATTACATTCATACTTCATGATAAGATAAAGTGAAACTTCCATCAGTGGGGGTTTTTTTCATCCCCCACTGATGGTTAGTTGCGGCCCACAGGAAGTGGGTCACGCAGACGTTGCCACACGTTGTGGCGCTTTTAGTCTGTGTTCATTTTACGGGCTTTTACGGGCAGTTGTCCCCCACCTATCTTCCTCGCATCTCTCTCAATCTTGAGGTGGGGGTCTTACTGCCCGTTAATGCGGGATAAAGTGAATCTTCAATCATTGGGGTAGGGATCTTACTGCCCGTTAATCTGCGATAAGTTTTATGCGATATTTTGAAAATAAAAATTGGAGGTATTTGATTTGACTCCAGCAAATCCATTTCCATTTGCGTCTGATGATAAACGCTATCATACATGGAATTATCATTTAAGAAATGAATTCGGTCATAAGGTTTTTAAAGTGGCACTTGATGGCGGATTTGATTGTCCAAACCGTGATGGCACGGTTGCACATGGGGGCTGTACATTTTGCAGTGCAGCCGGCTCGGGAGACTTTGCAGGAAACCGTGCAGATGATCTCGAAACTCAATTTAAAGAGATAAAAGAAAAAATGCATCTAAAATGGAAAGACGGCAAGTATATGGCTTATTTCCAAGCCTTTACGAATACACATGCTCCTGTAGATGTACTAAGAGATATGTATGAAAAAGTTTTAATGCAAGAAGGAGTAGTTGGACTCTCTATTGCCACTAGGCCCGACTGTCTTCCAGATGATGTTGTCGAATATTTAGCTGAACTGAATGAAAAAACGTACTTATGGGTCGAGCTTGGTTTGCAAACCGTCCATGAAAGAACAGCACTGCTTATCAATCGGGCTCATGATTACAAATGCTATGTCGAAGGAATAAATAAGCTTCGGAAGCATGGTATTCGGGTTTGTTCACATATCATAAATGGACTCCCCCTTGAAACACCTGATATGATGATGGAAACGGCAAAAGAGGTTGCTAAGTTAGATGTACAAGGAATTAAGATACATTTACTTCACCTTTTAAAAGGAACACCTATGGTAAAGCAATATGAAAAAGGTTTACTTGAGTTTTTGCCATTTGATCAATATGTAAGCTTAGTTTGTGATCAATTAGAAATTTTACCACCGGAAATAATTATTCATCGGATTACCGGGGATGGTCCAATTGAATTGATGATTGGCCCAATGTGGAGTGTAAATAAATGGGAAGTTCTAAATGGAATAGATGCAGAACTGAAACGTCGAAACAGCTGGCAAGGTAAGTTCTACAAGCAAAGTCAATTGGAGGCAACAACATGAAGCTCGACGGTATCCTGCCTTTTGCACGAAAATTAATTGAAAAAGCCGTAGCGCCTGGTGATATCGTTGTCGATGCTACTTTAGGAAATGGACATGATACATTGTTTCTTGCAAAATTGGTCGGCCATTCAGGTAAAGTGTTCGGATTTGATATTCAGAATGAAGCAGTTGTTAAGACAACAAAACGTCTTGAAGAGCACTTACTTTCTGACCACGTTAATTTATTCCATAGCGGGCATGAACATATTTTAACCAAAATCCCCCCTGAAAATCATGGAAAAATTAAAGCAGCGATATTTAATTTAGGCTATTTGCCAGGCGGCGACAAAACGATTGTAACGATTCCAACAACGACAATTTCAGCTATTGAGCAGCTATTAGAAATAATGGCGCCTGAGGGAATCATTGTGCTTGTCATTTACCATGGTCATGATGAGGGTAAAGTCGAGCGTGATACCCTCCTTCAATATGTAAAACAATTAGACCAGAATAAGTCCCATGTGCTTCAATATCAATTTATTAATCAGCAGAACGACCCGCCCTTTATTATTGCTATTGAAAAGCGTTAAAAGGATAAAGTGAAACTTCCATCAGTGGGGTTTTTCTTTCATCCCCCACCGATGGTTAGTTGAACCAATCGGGCCTTTACGGGCAGTTGATCCCCCACTTAGGTTTCTTTGATTCTCTCGTAACCTTGAAGTGGGAGTCTTACTGCCCGTTAATCTGCGACAAATCGTCCCTTTTGGTTGTGCGATGTTAGTGAAAAATGCCCATTATCGGTTCCATGAACCGATAGTGGACATTATACTTTTGGGCATCCATTTTTGCATTGTCCTGTATGCTCTGCCATTCCAATAAAAGAAATAGCTTACCATTCCTCCCGTTTTTATCATCCCTCTTGCTAGTTTCTTAACATTTTTTTGCTTTCTGACTTTTTCATCTGATAAATAGATGCCTAATAAACCTCGGTTTATCAATTGATGAAAGCGTTTATGAGGGAGGCGGTCGGTATGCTTGTCCGCTTCTACAACAAAATGTCTCAGCCTATCGAATAGCTTTTCTTCATTTTCATAATAAAAGCAAAAATTCAAATCTCCTCCAACACGGTCCTCCTCCTGATCAATAAAATAATCAAGTAAGATATGCAGTCCTTGTATGTAAGGAAAATAACCATTACGAATATTAATAGCATCATCTTGTTGAAAATCGTTTCTCATTGCATACGACACCAAACAGAAAATCCCTAATGTTGATCCAGAACAAGCCGAAAATTCATACCATTCCATGTCAGGAATCTGTTCCTTATTTTCATCGAACCAATCTTGAAGCCGCGGAACACGCTCCTCTACTTTTACGTGCTTATGAATTTGCAAGTCACAATAATAACTGCATAATTCCATTAATTGATCCTTAATTTCTTCGTAATTTCCGAGTTCAGATAGAACTCCCCTGCAGGTCGCAGCAAGATCAGCTAAATAATTTCCATCATCCTGTTCACTTCTTAATCGATAATAATTTTTTGATGTGGCATCTATTGATAATGCATCTGTCATTGACTCATGTAGAGCAGCAAAATCCTCTGGATCTAATGAGGTGCTGCGATCACATAGATTATCTAAGTAATCACTGATGGTTTGGTAGGCAACAATAAATTTTATTGCCTTCCGATAATTATCTTTTGCCATTAATGCCATTATGCTTCCGCCTTCACAATGAAAGGTTTTATGCTTGATGCTTGCCAAAGCTTGTTTTTTAAGCTCTGGATCTGGAATCGCCTCTGCCCTTTTCCTCCAGAAATCTAATTCCTTATGTACGAGAGGCAATACTTTTCTATAAACTTTAGACATTAAACTGATTGGCATGGTAGGAACACCCATGAAACAACTCACTCCTAAACAATATAACCAATTGCCTTTAACTGGCTATTTACGAAATCCTTTGCATATTCAAATACTTCTTCCCTTTCAGGCTCATTAAATATTTCATGATAGCATTTTGGCCATTCTTTAAACCGTTTTTCTGAAAAAGGTGCAAAATTGAACCAGTCATTTACTGTTTTCTTATTAACAATTAAATCCTCTCCTCCTTGCATAACAAGCAGTGGGACATTCTGTATTTTTTCAAGTTCTTCAAAACCGAGCTTAATCGCAGCTATTAGCTCACGGTACCATCTAATCGACACTTTCGTCACATATAAAGTGTCATTCAAGTCAGCATCCCTAACATCTTGATTTCTAGTTGCCATATCAACCGTAAGCCCAGAATTCATTCTTAAGCTTGGGACAATCATGTTTAAGCCAAGAGAAAGCATATCAAGTATTTTGGAATGTCTCTTTATTAAACCAAGACAAGGTGAGGACAGAATAACTCCAGCTAATTTCAATCTTTCCTCTTGCAAAAGACGAATCGAAATCAAGCCTCCCATACTATGCCCTAACAGAAATACAGGAAGTTCAAATTTATAAGCTGCTTGTATCCAATCCTTCACTTCAAAAATATACTCATCAAATGAATCAATATGACCACGCCGTGATCTTGTTGTCATCCCTTGGCCCGGAAGATCGCCCATTATGACATGAAAGCCAGATAAACGCCATTTTTCAATTAGCCAACCATAGCGGCGATGGTGCTCCATTGCACCATGGACCATGACAATGACTGCTTTAGCTTCTCCTTCAGCTTCCCATTTCCACATCATCTATCCTCCTAACCATTTTGTTCAGCGCATTATTATTTTTAGCTCAATAAATTAAATTATAGCGTAGTTATATTATTACTTCACAGGATATACTCTTATTATTTTCTATTTAATTTAAATACTAATCATGAATTAGATAATAACTTGTTGAAATCTTCTATGTTAAAATCGAGTTAAACACTACCAACATTTAAAGGAGAAGAAAAAAATGATTTATCCATATAAAGAAAAGAATCCTCAAATATCCGAGTCAGCATTTATTGCCGATTATGCCACAGTTACAGGTGACGTTGTCATCGGAGATGAATCAAGTGTTTGGTTCAATACTGTGATTAGAGGGGATGTAGCCCCTACGATTATCGGCAATAAGGTTAATATCCAGGATAATTCAGTTCTTCATCAAAGTCCAAATAATCCACTCATACTCGAAGATGAGGTTACAGTCGGTCATCAAGTCATTTTACATAGCTGTGTCATTCGCCGTAAAGCATTAATTGGTATGGGTTCAATCATTCTTGACAATGCTGAAATCGGTGAAGGTGCTTTTATTGGAGCAGGCAGCCTTGTTCCACAAGGTAAAAAAATTCCGCCAAATACGCTCGCGTTTGGCAGACCTGCTAAAGTCATCCGAGAATTAACCTCAGAAGATATTATAGACATGGAAAGAATAAGCAGGGAATACGCTGAAAAAGGACAGTACTACAAATCATTGCAAAAAGAAAAGCAATAGAGCTATCTAACTATTGAGGAACGCTTGTAAAGGAAGCGTTCCTTTATCTTTGATGATCTCTTATGAAGACTGGTTTCGCTAATTATTCCCGATTTTAGGCTTCTTTACTTTCCAAAATTATTTTGATGTATTTTACCTAATAAAATGTTATCCCATTTCCATCATGGAAAAACTTTAAAAAGAATATTCTTAATGATTAGCTTCATTTAATAATATGGTTTCCAATTCTCTTGAATAATCTTTTTCAATAAAAACTGTGTACCACACCATAAACATTAACACCGTCCAAATTTTCCTGCTATTATCTACCTTGTCACAGCAGTGGTCATCAAGCAGCTTATATAAATGATCTTTTATAAACAAATGATCTGTGTTACTTTCGCGAATTGTTTGTTTTGCCCAATCATACATTTCATCTTTTAGCCAATATCGAATTGGGACAGGGAATCCAAGTTTTTTTCGATGTAAGACGTGATCTGGAACAATCCCTGCCATCGCTTTTCGTAAAATATATTTAGTTGTACCTTTCGCAACTTTAAGACTGCTTGGTATTTGAGAGGCAAGGTCAAATACTGCTTTATCTAAAAAAGGCACCCTAAGCTCAAGGGAATGAGCCATTGTCATTTTATCTGCTTTTAATAAAATATCTCCCCGCATCCACGTATGGATATCAATATACTGCATTCGGTTAATTGCATCATATTTAAGGCTTTCTTTATAATAAGGGGACGTAATGCTGGTGAAATGTATGCTTTTCTTATACCGCTTGTAGAACTTGCATTTCTCTAATTCTGAAAATATTTTTGCGTTTCCAATATATCTATCCTCTATAGGTGTAACCCCACGCTCAATAAAACTTTTTCCTTTCATTCCATCAGGCAGCATTTTTGTGATGGCACTCAAGAATTTTTTTATTAAGATAGGAAAATAATTAAAAATCTTTAGAGAGTGCACTTCATGATATATATTATAGCCGCCGAATAATTCGTCAGCTCCTTCGCCAGATAAAACTACCTTTACATGCTTCTTTGCTTCCTTCGCAACAAAATAAAGCGGGACACAAGCCGGATCTGCAAGGGGATCATCCATATGCCACATAATGTTTGGCAGCTCATTCATAAACTCTTCAGGTGTAATATTAATGCTGATATTATCAATTCCAAGCCAATCTGCAGTTCCCTTAGCGACATCCACCTCACTGAACCCATTTCGCTCAAATCCAACAGAAAAAGTTTTTATATTTGGATGATATTCTTTTGCGATCGAAGCAATAATAGTGGAATCGATGCCACCTGAAAGAAAGGATCCGATCGGGACATCACCTCGCATGTGCAATTTTACCGAGTCAAATAAAACAGCTCTTATTTCATGTATAAAAGCCGATTCTTGTTTCTGTACAGGCTGAAAAACAGCTTTCCAATAACGATTCAGTTCCATTGGAGAGCCGATTCTCTTCGTAAAATAATAACCTGGTTCAAGCTTTTTTATCCCATTCGTCATAGTATCCGGCTCTGGAACGAATTGATAGGTTAAGTAGTGCTGCAAGGAGCACTCATTCAACACATCATTACGAAGCTCAGCTAAAATGCTTTTCTTTTCAGAAGCAAAGAAGGTAACCTTCTCGCTTTCGTGATAGAAAAATGGTTTTATTCCGAATGGATCTCTCGCCCCAAACAGAATTTTCTCTTGCTTATCCCAGATAACAAATGCAAACATTCCTCTCAGCTTTTCCACTGTTTTTTCTTTTATTAAGCTATATAAAGCGATAATGACCTCTGTGTCAGAACTAGTTATAAATGTTAGCCCATTTTCTGTTAACTCTTTTCGCAATTCTACATAATTATAAATTTCCCCATTATAAATAATCCAATAGCGTTCGTTCTCATATGAAAGAGGCTGTTGCCCATGTTCAATATCAATAATACTTAATCGCCTAAACCCGAATTGAACATATTCATCGAAATAATAGCCTGCCTCATCAGGTCCGCGATGAATCATGAGATTATTCATTTGAAAAAGCAGCTGTTTATCCGTATCGCCTTGACCCTGATCCTGTACATATCCAATAAAGCCACACATTCTTTTTTCACCCATTCTAATTCTTTTTTTAGTCTATGTTAAACTTCCTTGTTGATTTCCGCTGCAGGCGTTCGCTTTCCGCGGGCGGTCGGGGAGCCTCCTCGTCGCTAACGCTCCTGCGGGGTCACCCCTGGACACGCATTTCCCACAGGACATTGAATAAGCTTTGAATAATCACCGCACGAAGGAAATGCGTTAGCATTTTCGAGGAGCTCACGCCTTCCGCTACAATCAACAACAAAATAGCATTTTCAATACTCAGCTTTAACACAGACTTTTTTTATGTATTTTTATAATAGATTTTTGAAGATGAATGGTGTCATGGTTGGATTCTTTGGTTAATTAAAGGTGAATGTAATAGCGGGAACTTTGTGAGGAATTGAGCAGTGTTTTTTCCTAATCATCTATTCAAATGCTTTCAATCATAAGACGAATAAAAAAAAGCGGAAGTTACATTTTGTATGTAACTCCCGCTTTTTTCTTATTATTTCAAAGCTTCTGCACGTAATGCATCTGCTTTATCTGTACGTTCCCAAGGAAGATCAATATCTGTGCGTCCGAAATGACCGTAAGCAGCAGTTTGCTTATAAATCGGACGGCGTAAGTTAAGCATATTAATGATACCAGCTGGGCGAAGATCGAAGTTTTTGCGAACTAGGTCAACAAGTACATCCTCTTCTACTTTGCCTGTTCCGAAAGTATCGACAGAAATAGATACCGGCTGTGCAACACCAATAGCGTAGGCAAGCTGAACTTCAACTTTATCAGCTAGACCAGCTGCTACGATATTTTTCGCAACGTAGCGGGCAGCATAAGCAGCAGAACGGTCAACCTTTGTAGGATCCTTACCAGAGAATGCGCCACCGCCATGACGAGCGTAACCGCCGTAAGTGTCAACGATGATTTTGCGGCCAGTTAAGCCAGCATCCCCTTGAGGTCCGCCAATAACGAAACGGCCTGTTGGGTTAATGAAGTATTTTGTATTCTCATCAATTAGTTCTTGTGGAACAACTGGGTTAATGACATGCTCTTTAAGATTTCGCTGAATTTGCTCTAAGCTAATTTCAGGGTGGTGCTGAGTAGAAATAACGATTGTATCAATACGAACAGGCTTGTTATTTTCATCATATTCAACCGTTACTTGAGTTTTTCCGTCAGGACGAAGATAAGGAAGAATCTCCTCTTTACGTACTTCTGTCAAGCGACGTGATAATTTATGTGCTAGAGAAATAGGAAGTGGCATAAGCTCTTTTGTTTCATTACAAGCATATCCGAACATTAAACCTTGGTCTCCAGCGCCAATTGCTTCGATTTCTTCATCACTCATTTTACCTTCACGAGCTTCTAAAGCTTGGTCCACTCCCATTGCAATATCTGCTGATTGCTCATCAATAGAAGTTAAAACCGCACAAGTTTCTGAATCAAAGCCGTATTTTGCACGAGTATAACCGATTTCTTTTACTGTTTCACGTACAATTTTTGGAATATCTACATATGTAGATGTAGTAATTTCACCTGCAACTAATACAAGTCCAGTTGTCACAGACGTTTCTGCAGCAACACGAGCATTCGCATCCTTCGCTAAAATTGCATCTAAAATTGCATCAGAAATTTGGTCACAAATTTTATCCGGATGACCTTCAGTAACTGATTCAGAAGTGAACAAACGACGTTTTGTTGACATTCTGATATTCCTCCTTATATATAAAATAATCGAGATTGCTTTTTGAGGATATTCAAAAAAGTCCGGGAAAAATAGCTGTCGAATTTCTTCGTCGCTCTGTCTCTCCGGTCCTCATGTATTAATTTCATACACTCCGGTCCTCGCGACTATCGCTCCTCGAACTTCTCGGCTCTTTTTGTTCTCCTTTTTGAACTTTTATTATCATCATAAGCAAACTCAGTTTGATACGGAACTCATTCCCTAAATAGTATGAAATAAATTTGGAGTTTTTATTAAGCGCTTTTTAAGTGCCTTCCATCAAAATGCAAAATAAAAAACCTTTCCATCCATGTGAAAAGGTTGAAGCAAATCGATTCGCGCCTTTCACTCTTATCGTTCAAGGAATCAATCCTTGCGTCAGGTTAGCACCTTTGCTATTAAAGAACATTAGCAGGTTGCTGGGCTTCATTGGGCCTGTCCCTCCGCCAGCTCGGGATAAGAGAGTATCCGTTCAAGGTTAAATCATAAGGAAATAATGAAAAAATGTCAATAAAATTCTTACGTTCATTTGGTGTTTTTTCAAATAGATGCGCATTATAATGAACAACTGCCATTATCACAATTTTTCCTAAGAATTTTATGTCTATTCTTTGCTATCCATTTATAGATAAAAGTTCCTAAAATCGACATTCCTGGGATATACAGAATAGCTCCAATAACCACCGTAGCAGGAAAAATCGTGAGCAAATACCTTACAGCATAAAAACCAGTAAGAACTTTTCTACCAGAAGTAATTATATGAAGTTCTGTACGTAAACTGTTATAATCAAACGGGATGGCCTGATCTCTTTTTTCGTATTCCTGCAACGAAACCCAGTCAACCTTATGAAGCCAATCAAATTTTTTAAAAATTCGTTTCGTTTCCTTGCATAAGGAGCATGTTTTATCGTACAATGCTATCGTTTTCATGTAATCATTCCTAATTTCAACATTAATACTTTAAAGTTTAACACATTTATCCTAATTTAATGTTTTCTTCAAAAAAGATATTAATACTGTGCAAGAGAAAAAAATTCATGAATAGTATAGACTAATCATCTTAATGTGTTATACTATTTATAATTGAAATCACTATCAAAATAATACTGTATAAAGGAAGGTATTTATCAGATGAATTCTGTTAGCATTCCGAATAAGTTAAACGCTTTATTAAAAGGAAATAATGTTCAGGTACAACTATCCGTTCCTCAGCTTGCGGAAAAGGTATTAAATCGTAAAGAAGGCTCACTTACATCAACCGGTGCTGTTTGTGCAACTACCGGAAAATATACAGGTCGTTCCCCTAAAGATAAATACATTGTAGAAGAAGCGTCTACGAAAGATAAAGTGGATTGGGGCAGTGTAAATCAACCCATTTCAGAAGAAGTTTTTTCTAACCTTTATGAGAAGGTATTAAACTACTTACAAGATAAAGATGAAGTGTTTGTCTTCAAAGGATTTGCAGGTGCTGATAAAAAACATCGCCTTCCAATTCAAGTTATTAATGAGTATGCATGGCATAACCTATTTGCACACCAAATGTTCATTCGTCCAACAGATGAAGAATTATTAGATCATCACGCAGAGTTTACTGTTATTTCTGCTCCAAACTTTAAAGCAGATCCAGCAGTTGATGGTACTGCTTCTGAAACATTTATTATTGTATCATTCGAACGCCGTACAGTACTAATTGGCGGAACAGAATATGCTGGAGAAATTAAGAAATCCATCTTCTCCGTTATGAACTATTTACTTCCGCAAAATGGTATTTTACCAATGCACTGTTCATCCAATGTAGGACTTGAAGGTGATGTTGCTTTATTCTTCGGTCTTTCTGGAACTGGTAAAACAACTTTATCAGCTGATCCAAATCGCCGCTTAATTGGTGATGATGAGCATGGCTGGTCACCAAATGGTGTATTTAATATCGAAGGCGGCTGCTATGCGAAGTGCATTAACTTAACTCGTGAGAAAGAACCACAAATTTTTGATGCCATCCGTTTTGGTTCAGTACTAGAAAATGTGGTTATTAATTCTGAGTCTCGTGTAGCCGATTATGATGATAACACACTTACAGAAAATACGCGTGCGGCATATCCGCTTCAAGCGATTGATAATATTGTTGACCCTAGCATCGCCGGTCATCCTAATACAATTGTATTCTTAACAGCTGATGCATTCGGAGTATTGCCTCCAATTGCAAAATTATCGAAAGAGCAAGCAATGTACCATTTCTTAAGCGGCTATACATCTAAGCTAGCTGGTACAGAGCGTGGAATTACTTCACCACAAGCAACATTCTCAACTTGCTTTGGTTCACCATTCCTACCGCTTCCTGCAACTGAGTATGCAGAAATGCTTGGTAAGAAAATCGACGAGCATAACGCAAAAGTATTCTTAGTGAATACAGGCTGGACTGGCGGCGAATACGGTGTTGGTAACCGCATGAAGCTTCCTTACACTCGTGCTATGATACAATCTGCTTTAGAAGGCGAACTAAATAATGTAGAGACAGTTAAAGATGAAATCTTTGGATTAAACATTCCTCTACATGTACCTGGTGTACCTGATGAAGTGCTTCAACCAAACAAAACATGGGCAGATCAATCTGCTTATGAAGCAAAGGCAAAAGAATTAGCTTCTAAGTTCCGTGAAAACTTTAAGAAATTCGCAAACGTCCCTGCTGAAATTGAAGAAAAGGGCGGACCGGTTGCTTAATATTTTATGATTGAAAAAGGGTGTCCGATTGGGCACCCTTTTCGTTTTTTTTACATTATGGTTCCGCTTTTTTAACCTCAACAATGGCTGAATGATCTAATATCTTCAACCGATATTTTCCGCTTTTCCTTAAGGTTAATTCACCTGTATACATTGATCCATTTTGCATTGTATCTGCTCTAATAAAATCCATTTTATCTTTGAAAATAAAAACCTCTTTCTTTTTATCCTCAAGATTAAATGACTCCACTTCAATTTGTTCAGGCAGATTAGAGCCAGTAATATCTAGAGAGACATCTTTGTAATGTCCAATTTGCAAATCTTCTTGTGATATTAAGAGCGTCGAATCTCCAACTTGTACATAGGGCTCTTTTACATAAATCGAAAACGTTGCATATTCCTTTCCTTCAAGCATGAATTTTAAATTCCAGTTGCCTGAATGAGGAAAAACCTTAAAACTTGTTACAGCATGTGCCGTGGCATCATATGGACTTGAACTCAATATAAGATTATTTGTCATTTCAAGCTCAAGGCCTGTATCAGTATGAATGCCTATGATTTGTAATTTTTTATTTAAAAGATTTTCCTTTTCCCCCCATAAAAAGATCAATAATTTGCCTACACCCCTATAATCCTCTGCAACCCATTCGGGAGGGCTTAAGATACTGACTTTATTAGGTATGCCAAAGTTATATTCTGCACGAGTTGGATTTCCGCTTTCATCTATTAAAGGAAAATGAACAGCACTGACTGCCATAGGAATTAAATT
The DNA here is from genome assembly GCF_007995155.1 of Cytobacillus dafuensis. Taxonomy (NCBI): domain Bacteria; kingdom Bacillati; phylum Bacillota; class Bacilli; order Caryophanales; family Bacillaceae; genus Cytobacillus; species Cytobacillus dafuensis. Next base: position 3,819,909 of record NZ_CP042593.1, read on the forward strand.
CCCGGGTTGATTGGCTTTTTCCCCTTTTAGATTTTCTAAAAGCAATATTGGTGCAATAATCAAAATAGCAAGTATGGCACAGATAGCCCCAGCTTTTCTCCAATAAAAGTTTACTTTTTTATTATTTTCCTTATTCGCTCTAATTGCCATCATCACTTTATCCCGCTGATCACCCGTTAATTCATAATCAGGGAAGTTTCGCATTTTCTCTAGCAGCTGTTTATCTGAAAGATGGGTCACCTTGCACAGCCTCCTTCATAAGAAAATTTAGCTTTTTTGTCGCGCGATAAAAGTTCACGTTTACTTTGTTTGTTGTCCATCCAAGCACCTCTGCTGTCTCCGCTGCTGAAAGCTCCGCAATCCCCCGAAGAAGCACGACATCCCGGTAATTTGCTTTTAATTGATTAATAGCTTTATATAATTGAACCAATTCCGATTTTTGGACGATGCTTTCATCTATTTGAATAGAATCTATGGTACTTTGCTTTAATAATTTTTCTTTTAGGTTTTTCCATGCTGTTCTTTTTCGATAGTAATCAATTGCTGAATTTCGAGCGATTGAAATAAGCCATGTTTTCGGATTAGAATCATATCTAAATCGTTCATAGGATAGATACGCTCTTAAAAAGGTGTCTTGCACAAGATCTTCGACATCTTTAGATCCCGTATAGTAAACGAGGTATCTTGTTATCTCTTTTTCGTAATGATAAAACCATTGTTCAATTTGCCGGCCAGCTTCCATTTTCTTTCCTCCTTTCTGTTATACATAAGACGGAATAGAAAAGTTTTAATTACAATATTTGAAAAATTTGATTCGAGGTATGTAAGAGGTGTTTATTTTCGAAAATTACGACTATTATTTCAGTTATAATTAAATGCACCTAAACAGATATTTAGGCGCATTATTATCATATTTTCTATCTGATATGTAATCATTGTCTGATTATTATCCATTACTACTTTTTTAATCACTTTGCGATTTCATCCAAGCAGTTAAATCTTTAACCACCCTTCGATTTATAGCGGGTGGAAAATAGTGTGTGAAGTTTTCAAAGTACCAGCTTTCTACTTTTTTATCAAGCGTTTTCAACCTTTTCTCAAGTCGGTATGCATGTTCTATTGAGACATTTTCATCCTTTTCACCGTGAATAATTAACGTCGGTGCCTGTATGTTTTCTAAGTAAAAAAGAGGAGTGCGATATTCATATCGCTCAGGAAATTTAGTTGGAGTGCCTCCAATAACCCGCTTCATCATCTTACGTAAATCGTGTCGTTCTACATAGGTAAGAAACATATCACTTACTCCGCCCCATGTGACAAGCGATTTCGCATCAGGAAATTGAATGGCTGTTAATAAAGACATAACCCCTCCTCTTGAAAAACCAAAAATATGTACACCCTTTATACGCGGATGTGATCGCAAAAGCATGTAGGCAGAAAAGGCGTCCTCTCTATCTTCTCCTGCAAAGTCCTCATTGCCCTCTCCCCCTTGATTCCCTCGATAAAATGGGGCAAACACAATAAATCCTTCAGAAGCAAATTGAATGATACGGCCAGGTCTTACCTGCCCTACGTTTTTGATCCCTCCGCGCAAATATAAAAATCCATCATAAATTCGATCATCTTTTGGTTCAGCAAGAAGTCCCTTTACTTTTAATCCATTTACTTCATAAGTTACAATGGATAATTCAATATTTGGATGGGGGGATGGAAATCTCTGTTTACTTAACAATCAGTATCATCTCCTTTTTAGAAACTGGCGGATATTTTGCCGAATGTGGCGGATATCTTACTGAAACTGGCGGATATTTTAGCGAAAGTAGCGGATATCCTACTAAAAGTGGCGGATATTCGAAAATTTTTAACTGAGCTCTTTTGGAGAACAAGCTGATTTATTGAAAATCTGACCGATATTTCGTTAATCTGACCGATATCCCCTAAAACTAGCCGATATCTCAAAATCTAACACCATTTTTTTCTAGCTCAATTCTCTCAAATAAAAATTTTATATAGGCATTCACACATTTTTGGCACACTCATACGATAATGTAGGCTTTAAAGCTTATTATTTGTTTTTTTAAGGAGGGCTTTTGAATGAAAAAATGGCTAAAGATTAGTTTTTCTCTCCTGCTCATTTCAATACTTATTATACCATTGGCAGCCTGTGGCAAAGATGAGGTTAAAAATGTACGGATTGGTGAAGTAACTCGATCTATCTTTTACGCTCCGCAATATGTCGCAATTGAGAAAGGCTTTTTTAAAGAGGAAGGGCTTAATGTGACGCTAACAACAACAGCTGGTGGAGATAAAACAATGACTGCACTTCTATCCGATAGCATCGATGTAGCCCTTGTAGGCTCGGAAACATCAATATATGTCTCTGCACAAGGCTCCAATGATCCAGTCATCAATTTCGCCCAGTTAACGCAAACAGACGGAACCTTCCTTGTTTCACGTACCAAAATTGATAATTTCTCATGGGATCAGCTAAAGGGAAAAACCTTCCTTGGTCAGCGCAAAGGCGGAATGCCGCAAATGGCCGGTGAATTTGTACTGAAAAAACACGGAATTGACCCTCATAAAGATTTAAATCTGATTCAAAATGTTGATTTTGCCAATATCGCACCTGCATTTGCTTCAGGTACAGGTGAATTTGTTCAGCTTTTCGAACCAACTGCAAGCGTTTTTGAGAAAGAAGGCAAAGGATATATCGTCGCTTCCTTTGGTACGGAATCTGGGCATATTCCATATACTACCTTTATGACTAAGGAGAGCTTTATAAAAGAAAATAATGATACTGTGGAAAAATTCACGAAAGCAATTTATAAAGCGCAGCAATGGGTCGATTCCCACAGCGCAAAAGAAACGGCAGAGGTTATAAAAGGATTCTTCGAAAACACAGACCTCGATCTTATTGAAACGGTTGTGGATCGCTATAAAAGCCAAGGATCCTTTGCAACAGATCCAATCCTAGATAATGAAGAATGGGATAATCTGCAAAACATTATGGATAAAGCCGGGGAACTTCCTAAGCGTGTTGAGTATAAAACCCTTGTCAACACAGATATTGCTAAAAGTGTCATGAAAAAATAAATTGGATAGTGTCATGAATAAACCTTTTAAGAGGAGGGCTTCTATGGATTTCTTAAACGTTCAAGGAATTCATCATACCTATTTTACTAAAAACTCTGCTACAACTGCCCTCACCGATGTCTCGATTGCGGTCGAGGAAGGAGAATTTGTTTCCTTCCTTGGCCCAAGCGGATGCGGAAAAACAACCCTGCTTTCCATTATTGCCGGCCTTCTTCAGCCAACAGAGGGTACCGTAATCCTAGAAGGAAAAAAAGTAGAAAAAACAGGACAGAGCATTGGCTATATGCTCCAACAGGATTACCTTTTTCCATGGAAGACAATTGAGGAAAATATTTTACTTGGTCTTAAAATTAGCAATCAGCTTGATTCCACTAAAAAAGCGTACGCACTAACTTTACTTGAACAAATGGGGCTTAAAGGAGTAGAGTCACAGTTTCCAAAACAGCTTTCTGGTGGGATGAGACAGAGGGTTGCCCTCGTAAGAACCTTAACAACTGAACCGAAGCTGTTAATGCTTGATGAACCGTTTTCCGCCTTAGATTATCAAACAAAATTAAAGCTCGAGGATCTCGTATCTAATACGTTAAAATCCTTTAAAAAAACGGCTATTCTCGTTACACATGATATTGGTGAAGCCATTGCCATGAGCGATCGCGTTTTCCTGTTCTCTGCAAGCCCAGGAAAGCTTCATAAAACATTTATTATACCGAAAGAATTGCGGGAAGAAACACCATTCAAGGCAAGAAGCCATGAAGCCTATTCCCGAATATTTCAAACTGTTTGGAAGGAGCTGGAGTCCCTTGAGCCCGCAAACAAACATTGATCTTCTTCATCAAAGATATCTCCATTCATTGAAACGTGAAAAAAGATGGGTTCGCTTCTACCAACTTATTATCTTTCTTTTCTTCGTATCTGGCTGGGAGCTTGCAAGCCAGAAGCAATGGATCGATCCTCTTATCTTTAGTTCTCCTTCAAAGGTTTGGACATTGCTTTTAACAAAAATTCAGGATGGTACATTGTTTATCGATTTAAGCTTTACATTATCAGAAACAGTATTTGGCTTTATTCTCGGTACCATTTTAGGAACATTTCTTGCTGCAATCCTATGGTGGTCACCTTTTGTTTCAAAAATATTAGATCCGTATTTAGTCGTTCTTAACTCCATGCCAAAGGTTGCACTTGGACCAATATTAATCGTAGCGTTAGGTCCTAGCTTCACATCAATTGTCGCAATGGGTGCCATCATTTCCATCATCATTACAACCATTGTCGTGTACACTGCCTTCAAAGAAGTTGATCCAAATTATATTAAAGTGTTACAAACCTTTGGAGCGAAACGGCTGCAAATTTTTAAAGAAGCAATCTTACCAGCTTCCTTTCCAGTCATTATTTCTACACTAAAAGTCAATGTCGGGCTATCTTGGGTTGGAGTCATTGTCGGCGAATTTCTCGTTTCATCAAAAGGACTTGGATATATGATCATTTACGGCTTCCAAGTATTTAATTTCACCCTAGTGATGCTGTCACTTCTTGTCATCGCCATCTTTGCGACCGTTATGTATCAGCTTGTTGAACTGCTTGAGAAAAAATTAATAAAAAACGGATCTTAAAAAAAACGGCATAAAAAAATGCCGTTTTCTAATTTGCTGCCATTATTTTGCTAACACTTTTTTCAATGACCTTATCCTTCATAATAAAACTGTACTGTGAGTCCCATCTTAATTTTAATATATCTCCTTCAACGAGAACGGGCCCTGAAGTCTCGAAATAATGTTCCTTCCTTACCATTTCATCAATGATTCCATAGAAAATTGCTTTCACAAATGTCGTACCATCTTGGGTAACTTCATATTCACCAATGAATTGTAATTTTGAAATAGTGGCACCGGCTTCTTCCATTACTTCTCTTCTAGCCGCTTCCTCCAAAGATTCACCTATCTCAACCTTCCCCCCTGGGAATTCCAATCCCCTTTTTGAATGGTTTGTTAGCAGCCATTTATCTCCTAATTTACAAATGACCAGAACATGTTCAGGAAGTTTATCGAAAGAACCAGGTTTATATGAGAGTCGGACCGAACCACCAATTGCATCTTTAAAAGATTCCATATTATCCCTCTTTTCAACTATGGAAATATATTTCAATTATAACTTGTATAAAGTGATTCTTCCATCAGCCGGGTCTTACTGCCCGTTAATCTACGATAAATCTCCTATTGCTAATGTCCTATTTTATTTGGATTTTTTTGTGAATAAAGTATGAAGTTTCATATTTTTGAAACCAGCACCTAATTTTTCCGTATATAATAGGTGAATAAACATAAAGGAGTGTCAAATTTTGAAAAAAACATTATCGATTTTAACAGGCTTTTTTCTTATTTTTATGTTAGCGGCATGTAATCAAACAGCCGAGCCTGTTAATGAACCTTCAAAAAATAACGGAAAAAGTGAAAAGCAATCAGAATTAACATTGGAAGAAGTATTTAAGAAATCTACAGAAGCTTCTAGCAATCTGAAAAGTTTTGCTGTGAAAATGGATATGGAGATGGATATGAGCTCTGATGTAGAAGAATTAAATATGAAAACACAATCAGAGATTGATATGAAAGTCGTTACTGAGCCAATGGCATTTCATCAAAAAATGGCTATGACAGTGGCAGAAGAATTATTCGAAACAGAGAGTTATTTTTCAGAAGACGGTATGTTCTTCTATGAACCTACTGGACAGCAATGGATGAAGTTTCCGCAAGATATGACAGAAGCATTCTTACAAATATCTGGCCAGCAACAAGCAAATCCTGGTGAAGAACTCCAAAAATTACAAGGGTTTGTAGATGATTTTACTTTTGAACAAGATTCAAAAAATTATATACTTAAATTAAATGCATCAGGTGAAAAATTTAGCGAGTTTATTAAAGAAGTGGCCACTAAAACACTTCCTCCAGAAATGGCAGGAGATGAAGAAGCGCTAAATGAAGTGTTAAAAAATATGAAAATTAATAAGGTAAATTACGAATTCTTAATTAATAAAGAAACATTTTATCCAGATGCTGTAATTGTGGATATGGAGATGGAAATGACAGCTGAAGGTCAAACCATGGTAATGAAGCAAAAAGTGAACGGTCAATATTCAGATTATAATAAAGTTGATACCATTACCGTTCCTCAAGAAATCATCGATTCAGCAGTAGAAATGGAAATGTAATAAAAAAGTATATAATCGCTTCTTAACATTAGATTGGGAGAAATCGGCAAGTGAGCCGATTTCTTCATTCTGTATCAACTAATATCCCCATACTTTGGATATGCCTTCTTGCTTCTTGATCCCCAAGCTGATAGATCATTTCATACACTTTCCTAATGGTTGAATCATAGGCATCATTATCTTTATCATCGTGGTATTCGATGAATGGAATATGTGCTCTGAAGAAGTTCATCCACTCTGTAGAATAATTTTGATTGAAATAATCACGAAGCTCAATAATCTCGTCATCTGTTGCTTCAATTTTAAAGTCCCATGATGAATCTGTTTTACTTTGCGAGATTTCCCCGGTTTCAACCTTTATATAATAGGCTTTCTTGTTTTCACTCATCATTTCATCCCCTTTTTGTCGTCTAAAATAAGCTCCTTACACATTTTTCATTATTTATGGTTTCCCATTACCCGATTAATAATTATGCATTTATATAAACATTCTTAAGATATTCCATAAAATAAAAATTTTTAAAAGCTAATTTTGCAAATAATGAATATTTCTTATCATGAAGGGGATTCAATTAGTATAAAATATAAAAAAATATTAGTTGGAGGTGAAAGGATTGAAAATTATTGATGAACTATACGAGCTTTATCGTCATAAGCTTACTGGAGATGAAGAAGATATCGATATGCTTGCCTTTGCATTTTTAGAAGAAATGAAGAGAGAGGATTTATTAAAGATGATTCACGATTTAGATAACCAAGAGCTTTATGATTTAATGGGCCTTTATTTAATCGAGAGTTTAAAAGGAAAGTTTGCAAATGAGGATTTCAGAAGGCAGCATAGTCCCAATATATCACATCGGAATATACATTAAATATTTTTTGTTACATATCTAGTTCATTAGAAAGGCTTGTCTTATTAAAGTGACAAGCCTTTCTCTCCTATCCCCATTACGCTTATGTACGAATGGAAGTTATGAAGCTTGACGTAAGGACCGTCCAATTGGCTGCCTGCTTATTCACCACTTAAATTAAGAGGATTGCTTAAGTTTTAACTAGCGATAAAATCCCATCTCCATACATCCATTTTCATGGTAAACTAATAGTGTGAAGGGGGGAGTAAGCATGGTAATCGTTTTAGCCATCTCAGTACTCATTGTCGCTATTGTTATTGTGCTAGCTGTGACGACAACATCTAAAGCATATACATATAAACACACTGTAGATCAAATAGATCATTTACACGATAATCAGAATCAAGAGGAATTGAATAATGAGAAAAGGACTTCTTAACATTCTTGTCTAATTTATATGAAATAAATAAAACCGGGCTGACATTGTTCAGTCCGGTTTTTCAATATTTTATGCAAATACTTGCTTTAAATCTTCTTTGGATTGTTCTTGCCAGAAACGCATTAGCCTCTTGGCGCCGTCTAGATCATGGAGCTTCGCTTGGCCACATTGTTTTTCATTGGCTGCTGGAATTTCAGTAATATCTACTGCATCTTTCATTGTATCATGAAGCAAATCAATGATTTCCTCTACTGATGGTTCACCACTTACAACTAAATAAAAACCGGTTTGACATCCCATTGGGGAAATATCAATAATATCAAAATGGTCATATTTCTCTGAATGCTTACGAATATTAAATGCGAGAAGATGTTCCAATGTGTGAATAGCATCTGGCTTCATTGCTTGTTTATTAGGCTGGCAAAATCGAATATCAAATTTATTGACCACTCCATCTGATCCAACTTTATGAATTCCACAATGTCTAACATACGGTGCCTTAACTGCATTATGATCTAAATCAAAGCTTTCAACTGAAGGCATCTTCATCACTCCTTGACTATTTCTTCCATTGTAACTCATATTCCGAGTATATTCATCAAATTTATTGTATTTAATCAAAACATTTCTCTTTCGACTATTTTTCAATAATATGCTATCTTTTTATCAATAATACATGATACTAAGAACGGAATGATGAAATGCTAAAAAAAGCTTTGATTGCCTTCATTCGCTTTTATCAAATTGTGATTTCTCCACTTAAACCGCCTACTTGCCGTTTTTATCCGACATGTTCACATTACGGGCTTGAAGCCGTCAAACGATTTGGAGCCATTAAAGGAGGATGGCTCGCGATTAAAAGGATTTTAAAATGCCATCCTTTTCACCCAGGTGGGTTTGACCCTGTACCAGAAAAAAGGAATAAAGAATAAAGTGAAACTTCCATCAGTGGGGGTTTTTCGACGCACAGGACGTGCTAGTGCCGACGTTGCCACAGGACGTGGCGTTCTTAGTCGGCTTCATCCCCACTGATGGTTAGTTGAACCAATCACGCTCAAAACGCCACGTCCTGTGGCTTTCGCCTGACTAGGACATCGTGTCCGTCGTCGGGCCTTTACGGTCAGTTGAGCCCCCACTTAGGTTTCTTTGATTCTCTCGCAAACTTGAAGTGGGTGTCTTACTGCCCGTTAATCTGCGATAAAACTTGTCATTTGCCAAATACAATTGGTTCATGACAAGTTTTTTTCTATCCAAATTCTTATCGGTTAATCATCGTATCCGTTTACTACAACTTTCAATTCTCCTGTACTCGGTTCAATGACTAATCCATGTACTGGAACATCATTAGGCATTAATGGATGTTTTTTTACCATGTGGACACTATGCACAACACTTTCCTCGACATTATCAAAGCCTTTAAGCCATTCCCTAACATCAACACCTGAATAGGTAAACGTGTCAAGCGCCTCTTCTGATTTTCCCCGCTTTCTCATGCTTTCCAACATGCTATCAGGCTTCATTCCACTCATTCCGCAATCATAATGCCCAATGATAAAAACTTCCTCTGCTTGAAGCTCATAAACGGCAACAAGTAGGCTTCTCATAATACTTCCAAATGGATGTGTAACAAGAGCACCTGCAGTTTTTACAATCTTGACATCGCCATTTCGAATATTCATTGCTCGCGGAAGCAGTTCAACTAATCGTGTATCCATACATGTCAATAAAACCATACGTTTATTTGGAAATTTGGTTGTTGTAAATTCTTCATATCTTTTTTCTTCTACAAATTCATTATTAAATTGTAAAATTTCATCTAGTAATTTCATATGCATGATCTCCTATTAAAATTTTTTACTAATACAAGGATACAAAATAAACATTTAATAGACAAATTTTATTCTTGATTTTTATTTATTTCTTATGTAAAATTACATTTGGAATCGTAATGATTACGAATTGCAAAAGATTTAGAAATTTTTTTAAACTTCAAATCGTAATGAATACGTTTTTGATTGGAGGGGAGAAAGAGAAATGAAGAAATTATTACTTTTTTTATTTATTTTTAATCTGATTTTAACAGGGTGTACCACTAAAAAAGAGAGTCCGAAAAAAAATGACAATAAATTAACGGTTTATACAACTGTTTATCCATTACAATATTTTACTGAACGCATTGGCGGTGACTATGTAGAAACCCATTCTATATATCCACCAGGTGCTGATGAACATACATTTGAGCCCACTCAAAAAGATATGATTAAATTAGCTGATGCAGACCTATTTATTTACATTGGACTTGGATTAGAAGGTTTTGTTGAAAAGTCAAAAAAAACATTGAAAAACGAACATGTTAAACTAATTTCAGCAGGAGACAATGTTCATTTAGATTCAACTGCAGCAGAAGATGGACATCATGAGGATGGGGAACATCATGAAGATGACGGCCACAACCATGGTGGCATCGATCCGCATGTATGGATTGATCCTGTTTATGCAAAGGAGCTTGCAGAAGCTGTTAAAGATGCACTTCTTGAAGAAATGCCTGAACATAAAGATGAATTTATCGCAAATTATGATGAATTAATAAAAGAGCTCGATCAACTAAATGCAGATTTCGAGCAAGTGGCAAATCATGCGAAGCATAAAGAAATTATCGTTTCCCATTCTGCTTATGGATATTGGGAGAAAAGATATGGAATAAAGCAAATCGGTGTTTCAGGTCTTAATACATCAAATGAACCATCACAAAAGCAGCTTGAAAAAATCATCAATGTAGCAAAAGAGCACGATTTAAAATACGTATTTTTTGAACAAAATGTAAGCTCAAAGCTAACAGAAATTATACAAAAAGAAATCGGTGCCGAACCGCTAGTACTGCATAATTTATCAACTTTAACAGATAATGACATTAAAAATAATGCCGACTATTTTTCTATTATGAAAGATAATTTGCAAGCACTTGAAAAAGCATTAAATTAAAGCCTCTCATTTGAGAGGTTTTTTCGCTTTCATTAATCGTATTTGACTTCCTTCTATTGGCACGAATGAAGGATATTGTCTATACAAAACCTATAATAGGGTTCTAAGCCCTATCATTTATAGAAATTTTAAGGAGTGCTGCGCAATGGCTAAAGACGTTTTATGTGAAGTCAACAATTGTTCATATTGGGCAAAAGGAAATAAATGTGCTGCTGAACAAATTTATGTTGTGAGCCATAAGGGAAATACAGCAGATAACAGCAAGGAAACCGATTGTAAAACCTTTGAACCTTCTTGATTTTAAAAGTGAAGAAATAGGGTTGTCCCATAAGGTGTCTGGCATCCACTTAATACACTTTATCTAGAATCTCTCTCGCTTATTGATACTAGATATTGTTCGTGGTGCCAGACACCTTACTTTTGGGACACCTTATCTCTTCATATTTTTATTTAACAATAAGCGTAAATTTCTCCGCAAAATCTTCTTTGCTGCATTTCTCGGAATTTCATCAATGATATAGATTTTTTTAGGAACCTTGTATTTAGCTAATTTTTCTAAGCAATATTGAATCATTTCCTCTTCCTTCATATCTTTTTTAATCGTTACAAAAGCTATGGGAACCTCCCCCCATTTTTCATCCTTCATACCGATGACTCCTGCATCCGATATATTTGGATGGGAAACAAGTACCCCTTCAATTTCTGCTGGGTATATATTCTCTCCTCCAGAAATGATTAAATCAGAACGGCGGTCTAATACAAATAAAAATCCATCAGAGTCCAAATATCCTATATCACCTGTTGATAACCAGCCATCTACAATTCTTTTAGCTGTTTCCTCTTCTCTATTCAAATAACCAATCGTTATATTTGGTCCCTTAACAAGGATTTCGCCCGCTTCATTTGGTTTTGCGTCCTTACCATTAGAGACTATTATTTTTAACTGAGAAGGAAATAAAGCCTTACCTGCAGATCCGAGCTTGCTAATGCTATATTCTGGAGAAAGAGTAACAATTTGAGACGAAGTTTCAGTCATGCCGTATGTTTGGTAGACAGGGATCAGTTTGAACATACATTTTTCAAGCAGTCCCCTAGGTGCAGGTCCACCACCAAGCAGCATGCAGCGGAAATGCTCTGGAAGCCTTTGATCCCCTAATTCCTCTTCTATTCGAGTTAGCATGGTACTAACAACGGACATAATGGTTACTTTTTCATTTTCAATCAAATCAATTGCTTTCTTCTCATGAAATGAATCAAGAATCACCATTTTCATTCCATAAATAATGCTGCGCATGAGGATTGAATATCCGCTAATATGAAATAAAGGTACCGCACAAAGCCAGCAGTCTTGTTCAGTCAGACCAAGATTTAAGGCAGAGCCAATAGCACTCCACATATGATTTCCATAGGTTTGTAGAACCCCTTTTGGAAATCCTGTCGTCCCAGACGTATACATGACTGTACAAACTTCATTAAGATTCATTTCATTCACAACGATAGGTTCTACAAACGGTGAATTGAACAAATCTTCTTTATTAATAATGGTTACGTTTGGAAGGCTCTTCTCCATTTCTTTGCTCTTAAGAGTGAATAGCTCCTCTGTTATCAAAAAAAGAGAATCTGAATCTTCCATTTGCCATGCAAGCTCATGAGCAGTTAAACGGTTATTTAAAATAACAGCCTTAACCCCTAATAACTGAAAAGCTAAGTAAATAAAAGCAGAATCTGCATGATTAGCAAGAAGTACTCCAGCAAACTGCCCCCTTTTTAACCCAAGACTTGTTAATTGCCCAGCAATATGAAAGGCTTTATCAAACACATCTGAAAATGTATACGTTTGATCTGCGAAATAAATCGCAGGTCTATCTGGAGTTAAAGAGGCTCTTTTAAGTAAGAAATTTTGCATCATCTGATCGTTCAATATTAACACCTCGAAAGTTAGAAAAACTTGGCGTTCGCCAAGTCTTTTTTTGGGGAATGCCTTAGTTTTTCTTATGCGATAATAATTGCAGATATTCAATCTATGAATTCATATATCCTTCAGCACGTTAATAAACTTAACTTTCCGATTAGCTTAGAAAAGCGCAAGCGCCTTGGTCACCCCCGACAAGCACAAGACGAGCCTCTCGGAAAGGTGTTCTTTACCTTTCTGGGAGGATTGGCTTTTGACCTCGAGGTCGACAAAAACGCGACGTCCTGTCGCATTGCCGACACTAGTACGTCCTGTACGTCGGGGGTAGGCGCTGGAGCTAGACATTGAAAAGCTTAAGCGTATATTTATTTTATTATATATTGAATTAAATAAAAACAGCCTGATGGTATAACCACCAAGCTGTTCATTTTAATACCTGTTTCTAGTAAACGAGTTAATCAAGGAAAACGAGGGAATTGACCAAAATCAGGCTTACGCTTCTCTTTAAATGCGTCACGGCCTTCCTTCGCTTCATCAGTTGTATAATAAAGTAATGTTGCATCACCAGCAAATTGCTGAATACCTGCAAGGCCATCTGTATCCGCATTGAAGGCTGCCTTTAAGAAACGAAGAGCTGTCGGACTCTTGTCAAGCATTTCTTCACACCACTTAATTGTCTCCTCTTCCACCTTATCAAGAGGAACAACAGTGTTTACAAGACCCATATCTAATGCTTCCTGAGCATTATATTGACGGCATAAATACCAAATTTCGCGCGCCTTTTTGTGACCAACGATTCTTGCTAAATAGCCTGATCCATAACCTGCATCGAAGCTTCCAACCTTCGGACCAGTTTGTCCAAATACTGCATTATCTGCAGCGATTGTTAAATCACAAACAATATGGAGTACATGCCCTCCACCGATAGCATATCCTTTAACCATTGCAACAACAGGTTTTGGAATAACACGGATTAATCGCTGTAAATCAAGAACATTCAATCGTGGAATTTGATCATCACCAACATAGCCGCCATGGCCACGTACTGACTGATCTCCACCTGAACAGAACGCTCTATCTCCTGCACCTGTTAGGATAATTACTCCAACATTCGAATCATCTCGCGCATAAGCGAAAGCATCAATCAATTCCATAACCGTTCTTGGTGTGAAAGCATTATGCTTTTCTGGACGATTGATAGTAATCTTAGCAATTCCGTTGTATGTTTCATACATAATCTCTTCATATTTACGTCCTGCAACCCATTCTACTGCTGACATTACGGAATCCTCCTTTATATGTATTCTATATGTATCATAACCTATATAGGTTAGATCACTAATTCTCATCACTCATGATAAGTGGATGAAATCTTCTTCCCTATTTCATGTGACAAGAATTCTCTTACTATTGTACCAAATATTTTGGGTTTCTCCACATGAATTGCATGTCCACAATCATCAACTGTAATCCATTCGCCATTTTTTACTTCTTTTTGCATTCTCTCTGCAATTCGGCAAAACTTTTCATCAATACTTCCAGTGATGAATAGGACTGGTGCTGTCAATTTTTCGAGTTTCCCCCACCAGGATGGCTGTGAGCCAGTACCCATACCTTTAAGACTGTTCATTAACCCAACTGTTGAGTTCATTAATCTTTCCATTCTTAATTTACGACGGATCATTTCAGGTAGCCTCTTTTGGCTTTCAAAAAGGGGAATGTTTTCCCAATAATCGACAAACTCCTCGATTCCTTGCACTTGAATACGATTTGCCAGCTTCTCATCCTGAAGTCGACGTGCTTCTCTTTCCATATCCGTTTCAAGACCTGGTGAAGAGCTTTCTAGTATTAGTTTTCTTACCTTTTCAGGATATAGTAAAGCAAAAGTTAAAGCTAGCCTGCCACCCATCGAATAGCCAAGCAAATCCGTCTGCTCAATCTTCATTTCTTCTAACAGAGTGTATAAATCGCTTGCTGCTGATTCAATTTCATATTTATGTAATTCTTTAGGTGAGTCCGTTTTTCCATGACCGATAATATCAACAGAAATGAGATAGGAATAATCTTGCCATTGCGTTTCAAACTCACGCCAAGATGCTCCATTACCTGTAAACCCATGAAGCAACAATAAAGGTCGGCCTATAGGATTTCCCCATATTTCAACATGATAGCGAATGCCGTTGATGACAAAATTCATCAGCATTTGCCATCCAATAATTGACTTATTTCCCGGGAAACCGCGTCCCATAATTCTCGATGCTCTTGAATATTATTATCTCGGTTTGTTGTAATTTCCATTACTTTTAAACCTGGCTTTTCTTTATTTGCATTTATTGAGGAAGAAAGATGCTCCCAGCTAGTTATTAACTCATAATGTCCGCCATACATTTCTACGACAGACTGGAATTTTAAATCCAATGGTGTCCCAAAAAGCTGTTCAAAGTTTTTTGGATGGCTTGCTTGCGGCAGAAACGAGAATATTCCTCCGCCATTATTATTGATTAAAAGGATATTAATATCGATTCCAAATTGCTTCGCTGCGATTAAACCGTTCTGATCGTGGAAAAATGTAAGATCCCCTAATACTAAATAAAGCGGCTGTAAGAATGTCCCCGCACCCAAAGCAGTTGAAATGACACCATCAATTCCATTCGCTCCACGATTAGCCATAATTCTTATTGATTTATGATTAAAATGAAAAAAAGTATCCAAATCTCGAATCGGCATGCTGTTTCCAACAAATAATGTAGCACCTTCAGGCAGTCTTTCAGTCAGCTGATAAAATAGTTTTCCTTCACTTAATACATCTATTTCATTAACTTTTGCTAAATTCTTTCGCGTTAATTGATTTATTTTTTCCCACTTTTCAAAATAGGAAAGACTGTTGTCTTTATTAATATAAGAAATAATCGAACGGCAAAAATCTGTTTCATGACAATAAACCATTTCTGAAGACACCATTCCTGGATCTCTCCATCCAGCTCCACCATCAATGACAAATTGTCGTACATCACTATTTTCTTTTAGAAAAATGGTTAAAGGCTTAGACACTGGCACTGCACCAAAGCGAATGACAACATCTGGCTTTAAAAATTGCTTTGCTTTTTCATTTTTTAAAAAGGTGTCATATGTATCAATAATATATGTTCCACTATGGCTTCCACTTCTTAATTGAGATAGCGGGTCAGAAAGAATAGGGAATTGAAGCCTTTCTGCTAAGGCGATGACTGCATCATTAAAGCCTTCCGCCTCAATTGATCCACAAACAATAATTCCTCTTTTATAGGAACGGAGGCTTTCTCCAATTTCTCTGTACTCCTCATTTGTTAGCTTATATTCTCCAGCTTGAATGCTGACATATCCGGCCGAGCGCTCAGTTAACTCAAAAAGGTCCGCCGTGTCCAATTGCGGAATTAATGGCTCTCTAAAAGGAAAATTCAAATGTACTGGCCCTGCTGGAGAACGTTTAGCTGTAGAAGCTGCCCTAGCACAAATCGTACGCACGTACCGAATCATGTCTTTAGAATTCTCTGGCGGCGCCATTTCAACAAACCATTTAACATGATTTCCATATAAGTGAACTTGATCAATGGCTTGTGGAGCACCAACATCTCTTAATTCATGAGGGCGATCAGCTGTTAAAACAATGAGTGGCACTCTTGCAATATTTGCTTCCACAATAGCAGGGAAGTAGTTTGCTGCTGCTGTCCCTGATGTACATAGAATAGCGACAGGCCTTTTAGAGGCCTTTGCCATTCCTAAAGCAAAAAAGGCAGCCGAACGCTCATCCACATGAATATGTACACGAAGCTCAGGATGCTCAGCCATTACCATTGCCATAGGGGTAGACCTTGAACCAGGACTCACCACAACATCCTCTACCCCGATATTTACTAATTCTGATACAAAAGCAGCGATATAAGAGGTTAATATTTCTTGATGATTCATTTATGATTACCTCCAAGAGCCGTCAACATCGGTCGGAATTTTATTTTTGTTTCAATGTACTCACTGTCTGCATTTGAATCCTTTACAACTCCGCAACCGGCAAAGATAGAAGCTTCATCCTTCTGAATAAGGCCTGACCGAATAGATACAGCAAACTCTCCATTGTCCTGATAATCCATCCAACCAAGTGGGGCGCCATAAAATCCTCTATCGAGCTCCTCTACTTCACGGATTTTCTCTACTGCTTCTTGCTTTGGCAGCCCTCCTAATGCAGGAGTTGGGTGGAGACGGTCAACTAATAAAAGCAAAGAAGTATCTTCTTTAGCTACTCCTGCCACCGGTGTATAAAGATGCTGAATATCTCTCATTTTCAGCAAATTAGTCTCCTTAGGTAAGGAGACTTCCTCACAAACCTCTTCCATAGCCTCTTTTATCATCTTCACAACATATTGGTGCTCGATTAAATTTTTGGGATCATTCAATAATTCTTCTCCAAGCATTTGATCCTCGTCTTTTGTTTTACCCCTCGCAATCGATCCTGCAAGACAGGTAGTAAAGAGGTTATTCCCCGTCTTTTTCACTAGCCGTTCCGGAGAGGCGCCAATAAAGCAATCCCCATTCGATTCAAAGGCAAAAATAAAGCTGTCTTGCTGCTGCTTCAACAATAGTTCAAGGACATTTTCCACTTTCACTTGTTTGTCAAAAATTAATCTAGTTTCTCTAGCAAGAACAACCTTCTCTAATGGACCTTGTTTTAATTCCTTTACAACAGATGAAACAGTTTCTTTCCATTCCGCGGGATTGATTTCAATCTCTTTTACTAGTTGATGCCCATCTTGTTTCTTGGCATTTATTATAGATGAAAAAAGTGCTTTTCTTTCCTTATTAATGATCTCAACAAGCGTGTAATCATCATGTTGAGTACAAATGATATTTGTTGTTAAAAAGGCTTTTCCTTGTATGACACTATACATAAAAGTAGGAATATGGAATAGCGAATCGGAATATTTAGACCAAAGCTTGGTTTTCTCTTTTAATGGATCAAAGGAAAATCCACCAAACATAAGTGGACCTATACCATTCAAGTTAAATCGATTAAAAATGATGGCATCTTTAATAAAGCGCTTCCACTCTTTTTCTACATGAAAAAAGCGGCCAGCTGCCTGATCCGATTGAATTTGGTTACATATTCCCATTCCGATGATAAAGGTTTCCTCTGAAGGGTCTTTCCAGAAAAAACGCTCACCAAAAAAGCCTTCTACTCCTGCTGTAAAAAAAGTAAGAGGATCTATATGATTAATCTGCTGCACTTCACTAACTAAAACTGGTTTAGATAAGGCTTTTGCCCTATCAATAGCTTCCAGGATCCCTTCTTTTAGTTCCGTTTCTTGTTTCGTAACCAAAAAAATCCCTCCAAAAACACTGATAAAGTGAAACTTCAATCAGTGGGAGTTACCAGCTCAATTTACGTACTGGTGCAAACTTTGTGACAATCCGTCTAGTTTTTAGGTCTGCCTTTATCCCTGCTGATTGTTAGTTGAACTGATCACGCTCAAAGCGCCACGTCCTGAGGCTTTCGCCTGACTAGGACATCCTGTCCGTCGTCGGGCTTTTACGGGCTGTTGGTTCCCCACCAAGAATTTTTGTTTCTAAAAACTTTTTAACATGGGGGACTTACTGCTCGTTAACCTGCGATAAACATATTCCAAGCTTATTTTAACATACTCCTCACTACATTCATATGTCAAAGCTAGTCATATTTAAGACAAGTTATCTTACTAAAATTATGTTTTGTTATTCCGTACCATTGACACGTTGCTTCTCTCAACTTACACTTATCGTTGGGAAGAACTATACATCAATTTTGACATTACAAGCCTTATCCATTATAATAAATAGGTTTGATAAATAGAAAAGCGGAAGCGCCTTGCTCACCCCCGACAAGCACAAGACGAGCCTCTCATAAAGGTGCTCTTTACCTTTATGAGAGGATTGGCTTGTGACCTCGAGGGGGTAGGCGCTGGAGCTAGACAAAGAAAAGCACTTATGGATTCATATTTTATATTTAATATAGACGACGAGGGGAGAGTTCTATGCAAACACAAATGCATACAAATATTCCACCTTCCAATTTGAAAAACTGGAAGGTTTGGTGGCAATTAACAAGACCTCATACTCTTACTGCTTCTTTTGTACCAGTCCTGCTTGGAACGGCCTTAGCCCTTCAAGAAGCGGAAATCCATTTTGGATTATTATTTGCCATGTTAATTGCTAGTCTTCTTATTCAAGCAGCAACTAATATGTTCAACGAATACTATGACTATAAGCATGGGCTCGACAATGAAGAATCGGTCGGAATTGGAGGTGCGATTGTTCGCGATGGCATTAAACCAAAAACGATCTTGAATTTGGCATTAGCCCTTTATGGGATTTCTTTATTAATTGGTGTTTATATTTGCATGAGCAGCAGCTGGTGGCTTGCTCTTGTCGGACTCGTTTGTATGCTGGTTGGCTATTTATATACAGGCGGCCCAATGCCAATTGCATATACCCCGTTTGGTGAAATTGTATCTGGTTTCTTTATGGGCATGATTATTATACTGATTTCCTTCTTTATTCAAACAGGAACGATAACACCTACAAGTATATTAGTTTCTTTTCCTATATTAATTCTAGTTGGAGCCATTATGTTATCGAATAATATCCGTGACTTAGATGGCGATAAGGAATTTGGGAGAAAAACTCTTGCCATTTTATTAGGTCGAAATAGAGCTATACGTTTGCTTGCTGGGATGTTTATTATTTCATATGCATGGGTTTTCATTCTTATTGCAATGAATATTATTTCACCTTGGCTGGCAATTGTCATTCTAAGTGCTCCAAAAGCGATTAAAGCAACAAAAGGATTTATTGGAAAAACAGTTCCAATACAGATGATGCCTGCTATGAAGGCAACAGCACAGACAAACACTATTTTTGGTTTTTTATTATCAATTGGCCTCTTTATAGGATATTTATTATAAGATTTAGAATGATCCCATGCATTTTGCATGGGGTTTTTTTCTAGGCTTTGTTAAATAGTTGAGGCAAAAAATATGGGAACGTCTGAATTGGACGTTCCCGTTCTTATTCCGTTAAAGCACCAGTTAATGAAATAAGGTAATTTATTTATTATAATCTTACCAGTGTACTTGAAGTTTATTACCATTTGGGTCATAAAAGTGGAAAAATGCATGACCATTATCTTCTATTATATCCTCGACCTTAACTTGATTATCAATTAAGTGTTGATGAAATTTAGATAATTCTGGACTTGTAAAGCCAATGCTAAATTCTTGTTCATTATCAATTGTAAAATGTGCAAATGTTTCATCTTCGGTAGGAACTAAGATAAGTAAGAAAGGTCCTTCATTTACTTTTAAAATTGCAAGTTCCTCAGTATTTTTTAGTAACTTGAGCCCTAATACATCTCTATACCATTGTGCAGACAGTTCTAAATCTTTTACAGGAATTCTAATATAATGTACTTGTTCAATAAATGATTTACTCATAGCCTTCTCTCCTTTAATCCGGTATATCAAATAGTCCCCTTTCTATATACCTTTTTCCTTCCGATTATTGAATTAACCTGCCCTTTAACGGAACAATAAACTTCCTATTATTCGGAAAATTCCGATAACATTAGTTTATCATAAGTTATGTTAACTGAGAAAGAACAACTGTCTAAAACCATTTTGGTTATCGTAAAGTTATCTTTTATATGTTTGATGGTGTCTAAGAATTGGAACCAGCTCAAATAAGTCGCTACACCATTAAAACGCTCATCCAGCTCTTTAAACGGCTGTGATAACTATTTACATTCTGGATATGATAAATCCTTAACTCGCTCCCTACCATTTGCTTTATAGCGATGATGCTCAATTCCTTTTTCTTTGGTATAAGTCATAAACGCCCGCCAAGCATCCGTACATAGAACATTTTGAATTGATAGCTTGGAACCTAACGCTTCGTCCAAACTCTTTTTTATAATCCGCCATTTTCCAATTGTTCTGGAAAACGTTCTCTTTTGGCGGTCTCTAGCTACAAGAACGCATACTTGGTCCTTGCTTATTCCTCTAACTCTGAACTCCCACCGCGTAACCTTGTTTTCGTCCTTGGATATTCCGTTTTCCTTTCTCGGAATAGAGAAAATAGGTTTCATCCATTTCTACTATGCCTTCAAAAAGTTCAAAATCCATCTGCTTTAATGCAGTTAGAATTTTATGCCTCCAATAAAAAAGCGTCACATAATGAGCACCAATGAGTTTAGCTGATTTTCGAAGGGAATACCCCTCAATCATACATTCGATAAACTGAAGTCATTTACTCGGCATATGTGTTCTGTGAAGAGGAGTGTTCGTCATATCTGTGAATGTTTTACAGCACTCTTTGCAGCGGTATCTTTGGCGTTCAATGGTATTGATTGTAGTTTTAACTTGGTATTTACCGAAACGAATGACGTTAGTGGATTGACAATGAGTGCAGGTGTAGCCGTCTTTGTGTTTCTGTTCTGATACATCTTTGAATACAGACTCTGTTTCTGCTGCACTCCCTAATGAGTTTGTAAAGAACTCCTTCAATCGCTGCTGGTCTCTTCGGCTAAGATTTCTGATTTAGTTAATTATGTCCGCTAACACCATTAAAACTCACTCGCTCTCGGTAATTTTAGTTTACCTATTACAGAACAACCGTTCGAGAAAATCAAATAACAACATTATTCTTTTACAAAGCCTTTTTCTAAAAAAATTTATATTGTCATGATTTTATTAATAAGGTTCATACTAACTTCATAAGTATGACCACTGAGAATGTAATTTCAATATAAAGTGGAAACGATCTTTATGAGGAAGTGATTAGTTTGTTAACGATAGAACAACTAAGCCAACTTAAGCAGCAATTAAATGAGGAAAAAGCTTCTTTAGAATCACAGCTACATGGAAATAAAGAAGGCAGCCTTCAAGGAGTAAATGCCCGCGAGACAGTTGGAGAGCTATCTATTTATGATAATCACCCTGCAGATATGGGCTCTGAATTATATGACAGAACAAAGGATTTTGCCTTAGAAGAACATCATGATTCCGAGCTCAATAAAGTAAATGCGGCACTCCAAGCAATGGAGGATCGTTCATATGGAAAATGCAAAGTGTGTGGCAATGATATTCCCTTTGAGCGCCTAGAAGCTCTTCCTTATACTTTATATTGTAAGGAACATAGCCAAGAACAAAGAGTTCCGGGCGATCGTCCAGTAGAAGAAGATGTCCTTGAGCCTGCTCATGGAAATGCCTTTCAGCACCATCAATTCAGGGAAGTCATTGATAATGAGGATAGCTTTCAAGAGGTTGCGCGATACGGAACATCTGAAACACCATCTGACTTAAGAGGCGATTATGAGGACTACAACTCCCTTTACAATGAAGGACATGATGATGAAGGCTTCACAGAGGATTATGAAACATTCATCGCCAATAACATAGAAGGGACAGAAAGAATGATTTTTCCTTCGAAAAAACACGAAGAATACGAAGCCATGCTTGATGAAGTTGGCAGCGATACACCATTCGGAGATGTACATTATCGACGAACAGATGGATATGTAGAAGAAAATGAATAAATGAACGAAGAGCACCTTAGTATTGGTGCTCTTTTATAATGTCTCTTTCCTAAGAGATTGTTGTTCCATGTTCTAGGACTATTATATAAAAATTTCAATTGAATAGTGTTGATGACCGTGAGCGCCATTTTCTTCATGAAACGGGCATCAATGATCGCTTTTGATTACCGCCTACCCCATTTTCTTCATGAGACGGGCATCAAAGATGCCTTTTGATTACCATAAACCCCGATTTTAAAGGAACAAAGTCATCAAAGACGAAAACCGCTTTTTCAATAAGCCTCTAAATTGATTTTATTTTCCAGATGTCTTCTGCATATTCACGTATTGTACGATCACTGGAAAAATAGCCAGATGCAGCAATATTTCTTAAGCTCATCTTTAGCCATTGGTCTTGATTTTCGTAAGTTCTTTCTGCCTGTTTTTGAATATTTACATACGAATCGAAGTCACGAAGTACAAAATATTGATCATTTTCCATAAGCAATGAATCAACAATTGGCTCAAACTCACCATCTACATCAGAAAAGAAGCCATTTATTAATTGATCTACTACTTGACGTATCCTTTTGTCATGATGGTAATAATCCAGTGAATGGTAACCGCCTTGCTGTTCATATTCCATTACCTTTTCTGCAGTTAGGCCAAAGATAAATAAATGGTCGGATCCTACCTTTTCCATCATTTCAACATTTGCTCCATCAAGTGTCCCAACAGTCAAAGCACCATTCATCATGAATTTCATATTCCCAGTTCCTGATGCTTCTTTACTAGCAGTTGATATTTGCTCGCTAATATCTGCTGCTGGAAACACTTCCTCAGCTGATGAAACCCGATAATTTTCTAGGAATACAACCTTTAATTTTTCTTTAGTCATCACATCTTCATTAACTTTATCTGCTACAGTGTTAATGAGCTTAATAATTTTCTTGGCATAATAATACCCTGGTGAAGCTTTAGCACCGAATATAAACGTGCGTGGATGCATTTGGAAGCTTGAGTCCTCTTTCAACCTATTATATAAATACATTACATGTAAAATATTTAAAAGCTGCCTTTTATAAGCGTGAAGCCTTTTCACGTGGATATCAAAAATAGAGGCAGTATCCACTACAAGTCCAGTCTTTTCCTTAATCCTACTAGCTAGCCTTGTCTTATTTTGCTGCTTCACTTGGAAAAGCTGCTGTAGAAAGGAGCGATCCTCCTCATATTTTCTTAATTGAATTAGCTTATTCGGTTCCCAAATCCAATCATCCCCAATTCCCTCTGAAATAAGGCTTGCTAAAAGTGGATTCGCTTTTAACAGCCATCTTCTATGGGTAATGCCATTCGTTTTATTATTAAATTTTCCAGGAAAAATCTGATAAAAAGAATTCATTTCCCTCTTTTTTAAAATATCTGTATGAAGTGCAGCTACACCATTCACACTATAGCTTCCTACAAGTGCGAGATGAGCCATTTTCACCTGATCTTGGGCAATAATGGCCATACTCTCAATTCGCTTCCACTCCCCAGGATACTTCTCCCACAGATGCTGGCAAAATCTCTCATTTATTTCATCTACAATCATATAAATTCGCGGCAATAATGGTTGAAAAATTCGGACTGGCCATTTTTCTAATGCCTCTGATAATGTAGTATGATTTGTGTAGGAAATTGTATTTACAGTTATATGCCAGGCCTCATCCCATCCCATGCCCTCCTCATCAAGCAGTATTCGCATAAGTTCTGGGATTGCAAGAACGGGGTGAGTATCGTTAATGTGAATACTTATGTGCTCATGAAAAGCATGTAAGCATTGATGCTGCTTTTTATAGGAGAGGATAATAGACTGAAGGCTTGCAGACACAAGAAAATACTGCTGTTTTAACCGCAGAATTTTTCCTTCGTCATGCGTATCATCAGGATATAAAAATTCTGAAACTAACTCTGTATCTCTCTTATATTTTAATATATCTTTATGCACTGGATAGGCAGAGGGCTCTGCATTCCATAACCTAAGCGTATTGACAGTTTCCGTTTTATACCCGACAATCGGCATATCATAAGGAACAGCTGTAATTGTTTCAGCATCTATATGGCGAAAAAGAAGCTCCCCATTTTCCTCCTTGCAATCAACACTTCCCCAAAAAGGTACCTTTACTGCTAAATCTTCCCTTCTCACTTCCCACACATGCCCATGCCGAAGCCACTGCTCAGGCAGCTCTACTTGGTAGCCATCCACAATTTTTTGCTCAAACAATCCATGCTTATAGCGAATTCCGCACCCATGTCCCGGTAAATTCAACGAGGCTAAAGAGTCCATAAAACAAGCAGCAAGTCTTCCAAGCCCCCCGTTTCCTAACCCAGCATCAGACTCTATTTCCTCTAGAGCACATAAATCAATCCCTAAATCCTTTAAGCCATCCTTTACGACATCCTCTATCCCTAAATTTAATAAATTATGATAGAGAAGCCTTCCAAGCAAAAATTCAATCGAAAAATAATAAACCTGCTTTCCTTTTGAAGTTCGGTAACACTCATTTGTGTTAATCCATTCTGTACTAATATATTCCCTAACCATATTTCCTAGGGTAGAAAATTGATCACGCTTTGTACTTTCTCCAAAGCTTTTTCCACACATCATCTCAAGCTTTTGTAAAAAGGCTTGTTTAAAATTTTCTTTATTAGAAAACATGACTTTCACTCCTAGAGATGATTTCTGCGTAAAGACTGTTATATTGATAAGCAGACTGTGCCCAGCTGTAATCCATCGTCATCGCATTTTTCACAATCATGTTCCAGCAGGATTCATCCCTATAAAAACTAAGTGCTCTTTGTATCGTAAAAAGCATATCGTGAGCATTAAAATGCTTGAATGAAAAGCCGTTTCCTTTCCCTGTACCTTCATTGAATGACTGAACTGTATCATTCAGTCCCCCCGTTTCTCTAACGATTGGAATGGCCCCGTATTTCATTGCGATCATCTGACCGAGTCCACAAGGCTCGAATTTTGAAGGCATCAGAAAAAGATCGGCTGCTGCATAAATCTGATGGGCAAGCCCTTCGTCAAAGCCAATATATGCTCTAAATTTATTCGGATAGGCTAACTCCATCTCTTTAAAAAATTGTTCATATTGGTCATCACCTGTACCTAGAATCATCATCTGTATGTTATCTGACATCAACTCTTGAAAAACACAGCGTAAGAGGTCAAGCCCCTTTTGCTCTGTCAGTCTAGTGACCATGGCAATAAGAGGAATATTAGCAGCTTTCGGAAGAGCAAATTGTTCTTGTATATGTAGCTTATTTGCCGATTTCTTTTTTAAATTTTTATGATGGTAGCTTTCGGTTAGAAAATAATCGTTTTCAGGATTATAAATGGTCTCATCAATGCCATTTAATATCCCTTCCAAATCAGAAGACCGATGCTGTAATAGAAGATGCAGATTTTCACCATAATGCTCCATTTGTATTTCATTCTTATAAGTGGGGCTGACTGTTGTAATTTTATCAGCTGCCACAATCGCACCCTTCATAAAGTTAATATTGCCATAGAACTCAAGTTGATCAACATGAAAATGACGGTCACTAAGACATAATAAATCAGCTAGTGCTTCCTTCGGCATGATTCCCTGAAATTTCAGATTATGAATCGTAAATACAGTTCGAATGAATTCATATCCTTTTTTTGCTTGATATTCAACTCTTAACAGGAAGGGAATCATCCCTGTATGCCAATCATGACAATGAATAACATCAGGGTAGAACGGAATATACGGAAGAGCATCCAAAACAGCCCTGTTAAAAAAAGCAAATCGCTCGCCATCATCGTAATCTCCGTACAATTTTTCTCGATTAAAATAATATTCATTATCTATAAAATAATAGGTAATCCCTTCATACTTTATCTCTTCAATCCCGCAGTATTGGTTTCTCCATCCTACCTTAACTGTAAATTCTGCTTTTTTAGTCATTTTTGATTTAAATTCGTTTAAAATCAACCCATATTTCGGCAGTATAACCCTGATATCAGTCCCCTGCTTAATAATCTCCTTTGGCAAAGAACCAGCAACATCAGCGAGTCCACCAGATTTAACAAATGGAACACATTCTGAAACAACGAATAATACTTTCACGAATTCATCAGAGCTCCTTGTATCGTTCCTTTTCGAATGACATAGGGTGATTCGTTTGAGCCTTTTAGCAGTGTGCCTGATTCCACCTTGACATCCTTATCTAAAATGACTGAATCCAGACGGCAATTCTCTCCAATTTGGCTCTTTTGCATAATAATGCAATTCCTTACCACTGAGCCTACCCCGATCTTAACACCTCGTGAAATGATGCAATTTTCAACTGTTCCTTCAATTTGACATCCATTTGCTATCATTGAATGATGAACAGAAGCCTCCTTTAAATACCTTGTAGGAGGTTCATCTTTCACCTTTGTATAGATGGGCTGATCCCTTAAGAATAAACTTTTCCATATATGGGGCTGAAGAAGATCTAGGTTTATAGTGAAATATTTATTAATCGTATCAATCATTTCAGCATAGCCTTCATATTCATATGTACATATTTGATAGGAATGATGATAACTTGACACGACATCATGCATGCAAGAATAGCCGGTCATATCCCTCTTTAGAATCAACTCAATAAGCAAGGATGTTTTAATTAAATACATTTCTAATGATCTTCCATGTTTGCGGATTTCCGTAATATCACAGCCTGTTTGAATATGCCTGTCTAGTACAGGCCTGAAATCCATATTAAAAACTGTATAGCAATTGGAAATGAGTGCATATTCCTGTCTGCTTTTTTTGAAATAATCGAGATTGGCTGCAAAATGACTGAAGGAACCGATTCCATGCTTCTCTCCATCAACAATTGGAGAGGGAAAAAAGAAGAGGCCATCTCTTTTTCGATTAAGGTCCCAGTTTTTCCCTGACCCTAAATGATCCATTAAGGATCGATATTGAAATTTCGGGAAAATCGCAACACTTTCAATATCAGAATTCACCATATTAGAGAGGACAAAATCAATGAGCCGGTACCTGCCAGCAAAGGGAAGTGCAGCAAGTGACCTATGGATCATTAATTCTCCTAATTCTTCATGATAGGTTGTCGCATCAATTACACCAAGCAAACGATTCTTCAAACAAAACCCCTCCTATTAGAAACGATGGTAAATTTTTAGAAGTCAGAATTAGAGGCTAGCATAGAAGAAAACTGCTAGCCTATTAAAGTATATTTAGGGAAATTTATCGCAGATTAACGGGCAGTAAGACCCCTACTTCAAGGTTGTGAGAGAATCAAAGAAACCTAAGTTGGGGATCAACTGCCCGTAAAGGCCCGACGACTGACACGATGTCCTAGTCAGGCGAAAGACACAGGACGTGGTGTTTTGAGCGTGATTGGTTCAACTAACCATCAGTGGGGATGAAGCCGACTAAGAACGCCACGTCCTGTGGCAACGTCGGCACTAGCACGTCCTGTGCGTCGAAAAACCCCCACTGATGGAAGTTTCACTTTATGAAACAAATTTTTGCAGCATTTCATTAGAAACTAATACAATCTTATCCTTCTCCTCAGAGCCTCTAATAACCATTCCATCTGGTATACTCATATTGGATGGAATAATCGCATTTTCGATAAAAACATTTTGGCCTATTTTTGCATTTGGCATGATGACTGTTTCACGTATAAACGATCCTTTGCCAATCATTACCCCTTGAAAGAGGACGGATTTTTCAACCTCCCCCTCCACTGTGCAGCCTTCATTGATTAAGGAACACTTTACTCGTGCTTCAGTGGATATATATTGAGGCGGATGATTAGGGTTAACGGAGTAAATCCGCCAGTCATAATCAAATAGGTTTAATTCACATTTTTCATCTAATAAATCCATATTTGCTTCCCATAGGCTTTTTACCGTCCCTACATCCTTCCAATACCCTTTAAATGGATAGGCAAATAAATGTTTCTTTTCTTCTAACAACATAGGAATGATATCCTTGCCAAAATCATGACTTGAATCTGGATTTAAGGCATCTATTTCTAAATATTCTTTTAAGAGCCTCCAATTAAATATATATATTCCCATCGAAGCTAGATTATTTTTCGGTCCAGTGGGCTTCTCCTCAAATTGGATTATTTTCATATCATCGCTTGTGTTCATAATGCCAAATCTGTTTGCTTCCTCCCACGGAACTTCAATGACCGAGATCGTCGCATCTGCCCCTTTTTCTATGTGATAATCAAGCATCAGCTCATAATTCATTTTATAAATATGATCACCTGATAAAACCAATACATATTCTGGATCGTATTGCTTTAAATAATTTAAATTTTGATAGATCGCACTTGCTGTTCCCGTATACCACCTTACTTCAGACGATTCACTATATGGGGGTAAGACAGTAACACCACCGTTTCTACGATCCAAATCCCATGCACTGCCGATTCCTATATAGGAATTTAAGACAAGTGGCTGATATTGGGTGAGGACACCAACAGTATCAATGCCAGAATTCGTGCAATTGCTTAAGGTAAAATCAATGATTCGATATTTACCTCCAAAAGGCACTGCTGGCTTAGCTAGATTTTGTGTCAATGAATGAAGCCTGCTTCCCTTTCCCCCTGCCAGTAACATGGCTACACACTTTTTCTTTGCCATTTCCCTTCCTCTCCTTCCTATGTTTAACAGGACGTAATATGGATACGCTAAATGGTGCGATTGTCATTTTTACTGAGTATGGCTTCCCATGATACGCTTGATTTTCTGTCTTTAAGACTTTTTTATTAATACAATTTGAACCGCCAAATACTTCTCGGTCACTATTAAAAATTTCCCGATAGGATCCGTATTTTGGCACACCTACTTGATATTCATCATAAGCTTGATCTTTAAAATTACAGATCACTACAAGGTGCTCATCCTCTCTTTTTCCAAAGCGGATAAAAGAAAAGATTGATTGCTGATAATTATTTACATCAATCCATTCGAATCCATCCTGTAGAAAATCTAATTCATAAAACGGCCTAGAACGACTATATAGTTTGAGAAGCTCTTTAACAAAAACATTCATTTTTTGATGCATTTCATAATCTAATAAATGCCAATCAAGCTGTTCCTTATCCTTCCATTCTGCAAATTGCCCTAATTCAGACCCCATAAATAGGAGCTTTTTTCCTGGGTGTGCAATCATATAACTAAGAAGCAAACGCATCTGTGCAAACTTTTCCCAGTAATCACCAGGCATTTTGTTTAAAAGAGATTTTTTTCCATGAACAACTTCATCATGAGAAAGCGGGAGAACAAAGTTTTCTTTAAACGCATATAACAACGAAAAAGTCATTTTCCCATGAGCATGAGACCTTGATTCTGGGCTAGTTTCCATATAGCATAGAACATCATTCATCCACCCCATATTCCATTTGTAATGGAAGCCTAATCCGCCATATTGTGTAGGAAACGTAACCTGTGGCCAGTCAGTCGAATCCTCGGCCATCAAAAGGAAGGATGGGTCTCGATCGTAAACGACCTGATTTAATTTTTGCAAAAACTGAATACCAAATGGGCTCTCACTTTTTTCATAACGATTCGGCCAAAATAAAATATTTGCCACTGCATCTAACCGAAAACCATCGATATGATAATATTCCATCCAAAAAATTGCATTCGAAATTAGAAAGCTTTGCACTTCGTTTTTTGAAAGATCGAAATTTGCCGTACCCCAAATCATATTTTCCCGATCCCACTCGTTTTCATATTCATATAAATATGAACCATCAAACTGGTGTAATCCATTCGCATCCTTGCAAAAATGGCCAGGAACCCAATCGAGTATAACCCCAATGCCTTTTTGATGGCATTGATCAATAAAAAACATAAAATCATGCGGAGTTCCGTACCTGCTTGTAACAGAATAGTATCCAGTTCCTTGATAGCCCCACGATTCGTCGAGCGGATGCTCAATAAGGGGTAATAATTCAATATGTGTAAAGCCATGCTCCACGACGTAAGGAATTAATGTATGTGCCAACTCCTTATATGATAGAAATGATCCATCTGCCCGTTTCCTCCAAGAGCCTAAATGAACTTCATAAATCGCAACAGGTTCTGCAAGCAAATTTTTCTTCTCTCTTTTCTGCATCCAAATATGGTCATTCCATTTATAATCTTCAAGGGAATAGACAATAGATGCTGTACCTGGTCTAATTTCTGAATAATAACTAAAGGGATCTGATTTCAAAAAACGATTACCTTCTTTTGTAAAGATTTCATATTTATATAACGCTCCTTGTAAATTGTGATCTATATCGATCACCCAAATACCCTCATTATTAACTCTATGTAAGGGATAGCCCTCTCCATTCCAATCATTAAAATCACCGACTAATCTGATAATTTCTGCGTTTGGTGCCCACAAACAAAACCTTGTACTAACTTTATCCTCCTGCTTAATGACGTGAGAACCAAAGAGTCGAAAACCTTCATATAAAGTACCTTCATGGAATAAATGCATCTCATAATCGGTTGGAGATACAGTATTCATGTAAATCCTCTCCTTTAAACCACACTTCCATGATTATATTCGCTTGTTTACAGAAAAGACCTCGTAAAGATTTTCTAAAGATTTTGACAACAGTTTTGAAGATATGATAATAATCGAAAATATTCAAAATGAATCTCGCCGTTTCGACATAATTTATTGCATTTAATGACAAATTAGAATAAAGGAATAATAAATATATAAAGGAGGAATAGTAATTTGAGTAATAGGGAAGAAGATTTTTTAATTAAAGAGGCAACGAAAAACGAAATAAAAATTCCTGTATTTGGACCTCCAGATGGAAAAATAATGGCCACTGGTGAAATATTCCGAGGACCTTCTACGGGAATTACATCTGAATTTGATTTAGAAAATCCAGGCAGGAAGCTGCTTGAAAAAGATCAGAAGTTTGATTGAGGACCACAAAATTATTATAATTGCTCATTTAGATCAGCTACAATCGTGAAATATTAAAAATCTATAATAAAAGAGCTGCCAACAATATTGTTGACAGCTCTTTTATATGACCCGTACGGGATTCGAACCCGTGTTACCGCCGTGAAAGGGCGGTGTCTTAACCGCTTGACCAACGGGCCAATAATATGGCGGAGAAGGAGGGATTTGAACCCTCGCGCCGCTTACGCGACCTACACCCTTAGCAGGGGCGCCTCTTCAGCCTCTTGAGTACTTCCCCATAATGGCTCCGCAGGTAGGACTCGAACCTACGACCGATCGGTTAACAGCCGATAGCTCTACCACTGAGCTACTGCGGAATAATTATATATAAAAATGGTGGGCCTAAATGGACTCGAACCATCGACCTCACGCTTATCAGGCGTGCGCTCTAACCAGCTGAGCTATAGGCCCACATTATGGAGCGGGTGAAGGGAATCGAACCCTCATCATCAGCTTGGAAGGCTGAGGTTTTACCACTAAACTACACCCGCAAATCTATATGGGGCGACTGATGGGAATCGAACCCACGAATGTCGGAACCACAATCCGATGCGTTAACCACTTCGCCACAATCGCCATCATTAGCTGTATGAATTAACGGCAAAATAAATGGTGGCTCAGGACGGAATCGAACCGCCGACACAAGGATTTTCAGTCCTTTGCTCTACCGACTGAGCTACTGAGCCAAATAATATAATAATGGCGGTCCGGACGGGACTCGAACCCGCGACCTCCTGCGTGACAGGCAGGCATTCTAACCAACTGAACTACCGGACCATATTGCGGGGACAGGATTTGAACCTGCGACCTTCGGGTTATGAGCCCGACGAGCTACCGGACTGCTCCACCCCGCGACAATAATATTTATAAGATTTATCCTATGCTACTAAATAGTAGTAGGACTGTCCCGATCTCAGAAAGCTGATTCAAGCAGCAATTCGATCGGTACAACTCGCAGTTTATTCAGTGAAGTAACGCTTCGTTGCTCCACCCCGCGACAATAAAATATTTAACAATGGAGGAGGAAAGGGGATTCGAACCCCTGCGCGGTTTGACCCGCCTGTCGGTTTTCAAGACCGATCCCTTCAGCCGGACTTGGGTATTCCTCCGAATAAAAACAATATGGTGGACCTTGTAGGACTCGAACCTACGACCGGACGGTTATGAGCCGTCTGCTCTAACCAGCTGAGCTAAAGGTCCATAATTGCATCATATTTAAGCAATAGATATTACATTTGGTAGCGGCGGAGGGGATCGAACCCCCGACCTTACGGGTATGAACCGTACGCTCTAGCCAGCTGAGCTACACCGCCAAATGATTGTATATATTTATTTAATGGTGGAGCCTAGCGGGATCGAACCGCTGACCTCCTGCGTGCAAGGCAGGCGCTCTCCCAGCTGAGCTAAGGCCCCATTGTTTTAGATGGTCGGGAAGACAGGATTCGAACCTGCGACCCCTTGGTCCCAAACCAAGTGCTCTACCAAGCTGAGCTACTTCCCGTTTTTTATGATATTATGGCGCGCCCGAAAGGAGTCGAACCCATAACCTTCTGATCCGTAGTCAGACGCTCTATCCAATTGAGCTACGGGCGCATTATTAATATAAATGGTGCCGAGGACCGGAATCGAACCGGTACGGTAGTCACCTACCGCAGGATTTTAAGTCCTGTGCGTCTGCCAGTTCCGCCACCCCGGCACTTTTGGAGCGGAAGACGGGATTCGAACCCGCGACCCCCACCTTGGCAAGGTGGTGTTCTACCACTGAACTACTTCCGCATTATTTAAATGGTGCGGGTGAAGGGAGTCGAACCCCCACGCCTTGCGGCGCCAGATCCTAAGTCTGGTGCGTCTGCCAATTCCGCCACACCCGCATTATTTAAATGGTGAGCCATGAAGGACTCGAACCTTCGACCCTCTGATTAAAAGTCAGATGCTCTACCGACTGAGCTAATGGCTCATAATAAAATGATTGCTCAAGAGTGCCGGCCAGAGGACTTGAACCCCCAACCTACTGATTACAAGTCAGTTGCTCTACCAATTGAGCTAGGCCGGCATTACAAATATGGTGGAGGATGACGGGATCGAACCGCCGACCCCCTGCTTGTAAGGCAGGTGCTCTCCCAGCTGAGCTAATCCTCCGTTTACGCCTGGCGACGTCCTACTCTCACATGGGGACAGCCCCAAACTACCATCGGCGCTGAGAAGCTTAACTTCCGTGTTCGGGATGGGAACGGGTGTGACCTTCTCGCTATCGCCACCAGACTATTTTTTAAAGACAATATTTATTATATCGTCTTTTTAAATTTTTTCAAGAGAAATTTTTTATTCTCTCAAAACTAGATAATGTAGAAGAAGAATTCGAGTAATCAATTTGGTTAAGTCCTCGACCGATTAGTATTTGTCAGCTCCACGTGTCACCACGCTTCCACCTCAAACCTATCAACCTGATCATCTTTCAGGGGTCTTACTAGCTTGACGCTATGGGAAATCTCATCTCGAGGGGGGCTTCATGCTTAGATGCTTTCAGCACTTATCCCTTCCGCACATAGCTACCCAGCGATGCTCTTGGCAGAACAACTGGTACACCAGCGGTGCGTCCATCCCGGTCCTCTCGTACTAAGGACAGCTCCTCTCAAATTTCCTGCGCCCACGACGGATAGGGACCGAACTGTCTCACGACGTTCTGAACCCAGCTCGCGTACCGCTTTAATGGGCGAACAGCCCAACCCTTGGGACCGACTACAGCCCCAGGATGCGATGAGCCGACATCGAGGTGCCAAACCTCCCCGTCGATGTGGACTCTTGGGGGAGATAAGCCTGTTATCCCCGGGGTAGCTTTTATCCGTTGAGCGATGGCCCTTCCATGCGGAACCACCGGATCACTAAGCCCGACTTTCGTCCCTGCTCGACTTGTAGGTCTCGCAGTCAAGCTCCCTTATGCCTTTACACTCTTCGAATGATTTCCAACCATTCTGAGGGAACCTTTGGGCGCCTCCGTTACTTTTTAGGAGGCGACCGCCCCAGTCAAACTGCCCACCTGACACTGTCTCCCACCCCGATCAGGGGTGCGGGTTAGAATTTCAATACAGCCAGGGTAGTATCCCACCGATGCCTCCACCGAAGCTAGCGCTCCGGCTTCCAAGGCTCCTACCTATCCTGTACAAGCTGTACCGAAATTCAATATCAGGCTACAGTAAAGCTCCACGGGGTCTTTCCGTCCTGTCGCGGGTAACCTGCATCTTCACAGGTACTATAATTTCACCGAGTCTCTCGTTGAGACAGTGCCCAGATCGTTACGCCTTTCGTGCGGGTCGGAACTTACCCGACAAGGAATTTCGCTACCTTAGGACCGTTATAGTTACGGCCGCCGTTTACTGGGGCTTCAATTCAGAGCTTCGCTTGCGCTAACCCCTCCTCTTAACCTTCCAGCACCGGGCAGGCGTCAGCCCCTATACTTCGCCTTACGGCTTCGCAGAGACCTGTGTTTTTGCTAAACAGTCGCCTGGGCCTATTCACTGCGGCTCATCCGGGCTATTCACCCAAATGAGCACCCCTTCTCCCGAAGTTACGGGGTGATTTTGCCGAGTTCCTTAACGAGAGTTCTCTCGCTCACCTTAGGATTCTCTCCTCGCCTACCTGTGTCGGTTTGCGGTACGGGCACCTTTTCCCTCGCTAGAGGCTTTTCTTGGCAGTGTGGATTCAGGAACTTCGGTACTTTATTTCCCTCGCCGTCACAGCTCAGCCTTTATGCAAGCGGGATTTGCCTCGCTTGCAGCCTAACTGCTTGGACGCGCTATTCCAGCAGCGCGCTTACCCTATCCTCCTGCGTCCCCCCATTGCTCAAACGGTAAAGAGGTGGTACAGGAATATCAACCTGTTGTCCATCGCCTACGCTTTTCAGCCTCGGCTTAGGTCCCGACTAACCCTGAGCGGACGAGCCTTCCTCAGGAAACCTTAGGCATTCGGTGGATGGGATTCTCA
Source organism: Cytobacillus dafuensis (assembly GCF_007995155.1). NCBI lineage: Bacteria > Bacillati > Bacillota > Bacilli > Caryophanales > Bacillaceae > Cytobacillus > Cytobacillus dafuensis. The sequence goes on from NZ_CP042593.1 coordinate 3,854,963, forward strand.
CCCATCTTTCGCTACTCATACCGGCATTCTCACTTCTAAGCGCTCCACCAGTCCTTACGGTCTAGCTTCAACGCCCTTAGAACGCTCTCCTACCACTGACATCGTAGATGTCAATCCACAGCTTCGGTGATACGTTTAGCCCCGGTACATTTTCGGCGCAGAGTCACTCGACCAGTGAGCTATTACGCACTCTTTAAATGGTGGCTGCTTCTAAGCCAACATCCTGGTTGTCTAAGCAACTCCACATCCTTTTCCACTTAACGTATACTTTGGGACCTTAGCTGGTGGTCTGGGCTGTTTCCCTCTTGACTACGGATCTTATCACTCGCAGTCTGACTCCCATGGATAAGTCTTTGGCATTCGGAGTTTGTCTGAATTCGGTAACCCGATGAGGGCCCCTAGTCCAAACAGTGCTCTACCTCCAAGACTCTTACTACATGAGGCTAGCCCTAAAGCTATTTCGGAGAGAACCAGCTATCTCCAAGTTCGATTGGAATTTCTCCGCTACCCACACCTCATCCCCGCACTTTTCAACGTGCGTGGGTTCGGTCCTCCATCCAGTGTTACCTGGACTTCAACCTGGACATGGGTAGGTCACCTGGTTTCGGGTCTACGACCACATACTCATTCGCCCTATTCAGACTCGCTTTCGCTGCGGCTCCGTCTCTTCAACTTAACCTCGCATGTAATCGTAACTCGCCGGTTCATTCTACAAAAGGCACGCCATCACCCGTTAATGGGCTCTGACTACTTGTAGGCACACGGTTTCAGGATCTCTTTCACTCCCCTTCCGGGGTGCTTTTCACCTTTCCCTCACGGTACTGGTTCACTATCGGTCACTAGGGAGTATTTAGCCTTGGGAGATGGTCCTCCCTGCTTCCGACGGGATTTCACGTGTCCCGCCGTACTCAGGATCCACTCTGGAGGGAACGAAGTTTCAACTACAGGGCTTTTACCTTCTATGGCCGGCCTTTCCAGACCTGTTCATTTACCTCGTTCCTTTGTAACTCCGTGTAGAGTGTCCTACAACCCCAAGAGGCAAGCCTCTTGGTTTGGGCTAATCCCGTTTCGCTCGCCGCTACTCAGGGAATCGCGTTTGCTTTCTCTTCCTCCGGGTACTTAGATGTTTCAGTTCCCCGGGTCTGCCTTCAATACCCTATGTATTCAGGTAAAGATCCTATCCCATTACGGATAGGGGGTTCCCCCATTCGGAAATCTCCGGATCAAAGCTTACTTACAGCTCCCCGAAGCATATCGGTGTTAGTCCCGTCCTTCATCGGCTCCTAGTGCCTAGGCATTCACCGTGCGCCCTTTCTAACTTAACCTACTTCGGCCAACGATTAACGTTGTCCTCATGGTTTGTACTCTTACTCAATGAATAAATAAGAGAGAAAACTAAAATGGCGATTACTCGGTTATTCTTCTTCATTTCATTATCTAGTTTTCAAAGAACAAAAGTTTTGAGAGATTATTCTCTCAAAACTGAACGAACAAGAAACGTCTTATTTAAGAAGTATGAAATACTTCTATATATCCTTAGAAAGGAGGTGATCCAGCCGCACCTTCCGATACGGCTACCTTGTTACGACTTCACCCCAATCATCTGTCCCACCTTAGGCGGCTGGCTCCTTACGGTTACCCCACCGACTTCGGGTGTTACAAACTCTCGTGGTGTGACGGGCGGTGTGTACAAGGCCCGGGAACGTATTCACCGCGGCATGCTGATCCGCGATTACTAGCGATTCCGGCTTCATGCAGGCGAGTTGCAGCCTGCAATCCGAACTGAGAATGGTTTTATGGGATTCGCTTAACCTCGCGGTCTCGCAGCCCTTTGTACCATCCATTGTAGCACGTGTGTAGCCCAGGTCATAAGGGGCATGATGATTTGACGTCATCCCCACCTTCCTCCGGTTTGTCACCGGCAGTCACCTTAGAGTGCCCAACTGAATGCTGGCAACTAAGATCAAGGGTTGCGCTCGTTGCGGGACTTAACCCAACATCTCACGACACGAGCTGACGACAACCATGCACCACCTGTCACTCTGTCCCCCGAAGGGGAACGCCCTATCTCTAGGGTTGGCAGAGGATGTCAAGACCTGGTAAGGTTCTTCGCGTTGCTTCGAATTAAACCACATGCTCCACCGCTTGTGCGGGCCCCCGTCAATTCCTTTGAGTTTCAGCCTTGCGGCCGTACTCCCCAGGCGGAGTGCTTAATGCGTTAGCTGCAGCACTAAGGGGCGGAAACCCCCTAACACTTAGCACTCATCGTTTACGGCGTGGACTACCAGGGTATCTAATCCTGTTCGCTCCCCACGCTTTCGCGCCTCAGTGTCAGTTACAGACCAGAAAGTCGCCTTCGCCACTGGTGTTCCTCCACATCTCTACGCATTTCACCGCTACACGTGGAATTCCACTTTCCTCTTCTGCACTCAAGTTCCCCAGTTTCCAATGACCCTCCACGGTTGAGCCGTGGGCTTTCACATCAGACTTAAGGAACCACCTGCGCGCGCTTTACGCCCAATAATTCCGGACAACGCTTGCCACCTACGTATTACCGCGGCTGCTGGCACGTAGTTAGCCGTGGCTTTCTGGTTAGGTACCGTCAAGGTACCGCCCTATTCGAACGGTACTTGTTCTTCCCTAACAACAGAGTTTTACGATCCGAAAACCTTCATCACTCACGCGGCGTTGCTCCGTCAGACTTTCGTCCATTGCGGAAGATTCCCTACTGCTGCCTCCCGTAGGAGTCTGGGCCGTGTCTCAGTCCCAGTGTGGCCGATCACCCTCTCAGGTCGGCTACGCATCGTTGCCTTGGTGAGCCGTTACCTCACCAACTAGCTAATGCGCCGCGGGCCCATCTGTAAGTGATAGCCGAAGCCATCTTTCAGCTTTCCTACATGTGTAGAAAAGAATTATCCGGTATTAGCTCCGGTTTCCCGAAGTTATCCCAGTCTTACAGGCAGGTTGCCCACGTGTTACTCACCCGTCCGCCGCTAACTTGCGAGAGCAAGCTCTCACAAGTCCGCTCGACTTGCATGTATTAGGCACGCCGCCAGCGTTCGTCCTGAGCCAGGATCAAACTCTCCAATAAAGAGTAAGATTAGCTCTTAAAAATGTCTTATAAAAAGACTTAGAATTAACGTTGACGTTTTTGTTCGTTCAGTTTTCAAAGAACAATGTTTTTCTTGTTTATCGCTCAGAAGCGACTTTATTAATTTACCACATTACCTCATTACTAGTCAATAACTTTTTTTGAAAATCTTTTTCCGTATTTAAGTTATTTCCTGAGGACGAGTTCTAATATAACATGCAGAAAAAATGTTTGCAATATAATTTTTATTTTTTTCTTTATAATTTCTTCCTATTCCCTACTATAGTTTTTATTAGTTAATGATGTCATTTGGGATTATAAGTAATAAAGAATTTTATTTTGAAAAGATTTAGCATTAAAGTATCTTAATACACTTCCTAACAATAGTATAAAATTGCTTCAATTTAAAAAAAAACACCATTTTCCTTCAAATAAAGAAATTACACTATTATACTCCCCTAGGTCCTCATGATACATTACATGTGTATAAAAGAAGAGTTACTTCAAGGGATTTTTCAATAATTGCTCCCTCTGAACTTTCTTAAAGGGCTACAGGATGATCATTTAGCTATATAAAATTCAATATGTGATAAGAAATTAAGATTTCTAGAATAAACCATACATATTGCTATTTTTATTTCACATCCACAAACTTATTAACAAAATAAATATTAAAACGAAAGTAATCCACTGACTTTTCCACAAGTTGTGGATAAATTTGTACACTTTACCCACAGTTACTGCGAGAAATCCAAAGTTATACACAGCCCTAAATTGAAAATAACTAAAAATAATAAGGAATAGTACCCTTATTTAATTCATACTATCTATTAACACTAGCTTTTGGAGAAAGGTGTGAATCTTACTGGAAACAGCTGCACTATATCTATCAGTATTTATGGCAGTATACCTATTCTCTTATGCATACGTAGAAGGTATAAAAATAGCAAATTCTGAAGGGAAAATATATGGAGGCACTTTCATATTTTCAGTAACATCTGGTTTTATTTTCTCAGGATTGACTTATGTATTTATCTAAAAGAAAAGGAATCCCCTTAACTTTAGAGGATTCCTTAAAAATTGTCTTTAATAATGGCAGATATGGCTGCATCAACAAATTTTCCTTTTTCAAAAAACCTTTTCTTTAATAACCCTTCATAGACAAATCCATTTTTCTCAAGAACTCTGCCAGAGGAAATATTCTTTGGATCATAAAATGCTTCAATTCTATTTAACTTCATTTCATTAAATCCGTATTGAATAACTGCACCAATCACTTCAGTCATAATTCCTTGACCCCAATTGTCAGGATGAAGCTCATAACCAATCTCAGCCTTCCAATGTTCCTCTTCAATCGCATGAAATCCGCAAGTACCTATAAACAGACCTGTTTCTTTTAAAACGATTGCCCAACGAATTTGTTTTCTTTCATTGTATCTATTTAAAAGTCTTTCAATTAGATCAGAAGCTTGTTTTTCAGAAGTAAACGTGTCAAGATCATAGAACTTCGTCACTTCGTCCTTTGAAAAATAACTAAACATTCTAGGAGCATCACTCATTTGAAGCTTACGTAAAATAACTTTTTCTGTCTCCAATTCAGGAAACTCAACAAAAGTTTTTTCAAAGTGCATTATCTTCACTCCCTAATGATTCTCGTTAGTTTAAACGAGTTTGATCTGAAACTTTTCTTTTCTTCATTTCCTTCATCCTTACACTTCTTTCATCAAGTAAGAAAAGAGATACTCCAATGATGATAATCCCTCCTCCAAGAAGCTGTGTCCAAACTACTGATTCTTGTAATAAATAGTACGCGAGAACAGCCGCACCTACTGGTTCAAAAAGAATTGCCATAGAAATTGTAGAGGTACTTAACCATTTTAAAGACCAATTAAAAATGGTATGGCCCAATAATGTCGGGATGAGAGCAAGAAGGATAAAGTATACCCAGTCGCTCGTACCGTATGGAAGCAGCGGTTCCTGTTTTATCAATACATAAATAAATAGTGTAATGGTACTGATACTGTATACAACAAAAGTGTAAGTAATAAGAGATAATCTTTTTCTGACTGTCTGGCCGAACATCAAATATGCGGTTACTAACGCACAAGCGATCAAGGCTAAGATATCTCCAAATAAAGCTGAACCACTAATTTTAAAATCTCCCCAGCTAATTATGACACTTCCAAATACAGCAATAATTCCGCTTAAAATGGCTTTCCACGAAAACTTTTCTTTAAAGAAAAAATAAGTTCCAATAAAAGCAAAAAGTGGCTGCAGAGTTACTAGCACGGTTGAACTCGCTACAGATGTGTAATTTAGTGACTCAAACCAAAGAATAAAGTGAAAGGCAAGAAATACACCAGCAATAGTTGAAAAGAGCCAATCCCTTTTAGTAATAAGTCGAAGCTCCGGAACATACTTTATTAGAAATATAGGTAACATAATTAAGACAGAAAAGAATAGCCTGTAAAATGCAATAACCCCTGATGGAGCCGTTGATACTTTAACAAGAATGGCAGATGTTGATACTGAAAAAACACCAATGGCCAAGGCTACATAAGGATTTATTTTTGTGTCTGACATGAATGTACTCTCCTTATTTTTTAGGTTAGGTTGTTTTAAGTTTTACCACATCTATATTACCTCCTATGGAGAGATAATTTCTATACTTTTTCAAAATTCTCCATAAAATTATAGGATATTATAGAAAAAATTACCATAAATACTTTCGCATAATGGAGAATGCATTCAGAATAGAGGTTGATTCAAAATGGAGCCGAACCAGCTCTTGTCCCTTTTCATCGAAAATATTATGAGGAGTGGGGATAGAATGAGCGAACTAGAATTAGAAATATTAATGAAACTCGGGATATCTGCTGTACTCGGTCTCGTAATAGGGATTGAACGTGAATTAAAAAGAAAACCGGTCGGGTTAAAAACAAGTCTCGTTATTTCTATTGTTAGCTGCCTTTTGACAATTGTATCGATAGAGTCAGCCTATATATTCCCTGGAAAAGAGGGAGTTAATATTCAAATGGATCCTCTCCGGTTAGCCGCACAAATTGTATCGGGCATTGGGTTTCTAGGAGCAGGCGTTATTTTAAGAAGGGGAAATGACAGCATATCCGGCCTTACGACAGCGGCATTAATATGGGGAGCTGCTGGAATAGGCATCGCTGTTGGGGCAGGCTTCTATCTCGAAGCAATGACAGGTGTTGCTCTGTTAATTATTAGCGTCGAGGTCATACCTTTTTTGATAGGACTTATTGGTCCAAAGCAATTAAGAGAGAAGGAATTTACCCTGCAGCTAAAAGTAACCAATAAGGAAAACATAGAAGAAATTCTTTCCGCCATAAAAAATTTAAAAATATCCATTAAACGTGTCCGAATCAAAGATTTAGAAGAAAAAAAGCATCTTGTTCAACTAAAAGTAACAATTAATAATAAGAAGAGCATTACTGATGTTTACTACAGCGTATCTGAACTAGAGGGAGTAAAAAGCGTAGATATTGAAAGCCTTTAGATACAGGCTTTTGATAAAGAAAACTCGCCGATTGGCGAGCCTTGGAAAGGCGAAGACAGAGGCGTAGTTACACTTATACATAATTCCTAAAATTGGCATCTACGTCGAATCATCTTCTGCGCTGGCAATTTATACTTTCTAAACGTGTTAGAAAAACTTGGTCTTCGTCAAGTCCTTTTTGGCGAAGGCCTTAGTTTTAATTATGCGATATTATGAGCAAAAATAATATTTTTACCACTCTTTCACTTGGGTACTTTATTACCTTTAAACCTTCTAATTAGCTTAAATAATTTCACTCTTGAAAAAAACTCCAATTGTAGCTATAATTTTTCATATATCCTACATGGGGGATTAGCTCAGCTGGGAGAGCGCTACGCTGGCAGCGTAGAGGTCAGGGGTTCGAGCCCCCTATTCTCCATTGGAAAAAGCCTTGTATATCAAGGCTTTTTTATTTTAAGTTTCCATTGCCCAAATTACAAAAAAAGAGACATGACAACTGTTTTTCCAGCACTTACTGATCCATCGCAGATTATTCCATACAGATCATTAACAAGTAAATCTTTTCTCACCACGTTAAGACTCTTCAACTATCTGATTTAAATATACTTATCTATAAATTTCCTTTCTAACTTTCCGATCACTTGTAGTAAATATCTCTAAAGTTATTCCAATTACAAAACCAATGGGTACGAGTATAATTATCATTAAACTTAATATCAAAGGTATACAAAAAGGAAATTCCAAGATACCACGAAGCTCGTTTAAAAGATTGATGAAGTTTGGTCCATGGGTGATGATGAAAAAGGATTTGATAAAATAAAAATTTCATTTGATGAAAAAATAAAAATTACTTCAATTAATCCCAAAAAAGTTGAAGATGTTTACAGGACTATAATAAATCATACATCTTAAGTTATTAACTATGCCTTTTTGGGCTTTTCTTATAGACACAAAACAGAACGAATATTCTTACTCTTGGAGGGAAGGACTATGGCGAGCTTTCAAAAAAGAGGAGATAATTTTTTTTTACTTGTAGTAAAAACAGGATATGACTCTAAGGGAAAAGGAATAAAAGTGGCAGTAAATAAGTTAGATACCCTCTTTTGCAAAAAAGTCACAAGCAAAATAACAATCTAGTATTCTGTTGACGAATTGTTGACGAACTTCGTCAGAAGCCTTCTGAAACCACCCTACTTAAAACGAACACTATCAGTAAATGTCCACCTAAGAATATTTGTTTCCATCTTGTGTAGTCATGTGCACTAAAAGCGTAGAGGTCAGGGGTTCGAGCCCCCTATACTCCATTAGAAGAAGCCTTGTAACCAAGGCTTTTATTTTTTTTTAAATATTTCTAATAAAAAGATTATGCACCGATTCTCCTGCTCTCAAGATTAATTATACAGACTCCCTTTCTGCATTTTCTTTAAAGCATTGATATCTACCTCATATTTACTTCCATACGTCCTTGCAAGCGGTACTTGTTCTTTCGGACCATAGAACAACACCTTAAAGTCATCCTGGATGTATTGTACAACAAAAAAATCATCAAACTGACTAAAGGTATTTTGATTAATAGAGATAAATCCACTATCCTGAGCTGTCGTTTTCACACTAATTCTTCTTCCGTTATTCAAGACATCAAACCCATGCTGATTGGTTTGTCTAGCCAGCTCTCCTCCCGTTTGAAGCACACAAAAAAATTCACCGAGTCTTCCAATTAAATGTCTTAATTCCGTTGCCTTACAATTCAAAGTAGACATTTCAAATTTAAGAATATTGAAGTACTCCTCAAAGAGCTTTGCAACAAGTGTTTTGCTTATATAAGCAGGATTTACCTCATTATCTTGCTCTATATTTCTATGATTCTCAAAAAAATTAAACACACCGTTTGTCCATTCACCAACAATTCGCTCAGCTTCTTCTCCCTTTGGTTTATGATAAACAAAGCCAGTATATGGTGCATTCTCACCTATGTACTTATAGGTACTTCGATTAATATATAGAAAAAGATGCTTTGTGAAAGCAATCCCCTGATTGTAGCGATTATAGCAATAATCAGAAAGAATAATACTACTAGGATTTGTTCCATATTCCTTTAAGAGCAACTCCTTTACTTCACCTGCTGTAACAGCTTCTCCAATTCTTGCATTTAATATATGTTTAATTTGCTCATATATTGTCATACATTTCTCCTAACGTATTGATTCCAATAATCTACAATCCTATTATACAACTCATAAAAATTTCTCCAAGGAACTTTGTCAGAAAAGATCAAATACCCCTTTTTAAGAAACAAATTTTCCTCCCCCTTACATGACTTTTTCACTATATAAATTTCAGACTTTTGTATATGTTCTGATTATTATGAAAATGATATACTTTTCCTGTACAGATCATATAATAGGAGGTTGGTGTTTTGAGGAACCTAAAGAAGACTTTTATTGCTTTTACTACTTTTTTAACGGTGGCCGTTTCCTCAACAGCTTACGCAGATCAGCCGGGATTATCTGATTTTCCAGAACCGGTGGATCCGCAGTCCTGGGTCCTGCCACGGGACATGTCATGGAGTGATTACCGTCCAGTACCCGGAATTGACTGGAATACTTCAGAAATTACACCGGAAAGGGTTATTAAAGGTACATTGATCATTGTCGATTTCCCTGATCAAGAATTTATCTTAAGCCAGCCTGAGGGTTCTGAGATTGCCGGCAACCCTATCGGTACTGGAAATGTTCCGCGCGATCAGCTTGGTAAGTGGTGGGAAGATTTTCTCAACAAACCTTCAGCTTTGAATAACTATCGGACAGTAAATGAATATTGGAGAGAAAACTCCTTTGGTAAATGGAAAATTGAGCTTAAAGCTTTTGGTCCTTATCGGATGGATGGAAATGAATACGAGTATGGCCTTAATGAATTTGGACAGCAAGTGAACATGCCTCCAGGTTCCAAGGGTAGAAACCTAAGGTCTGAAGCCGTTGCGAAAGCAAAAGCTGACATTGAAGCTTCAGGGGAAAAATTTGACTTTAATTTTATTGTCCATGCAGGCTATGATGAATCAGGTGTTTGGCAAGAATTAGGCGAAATGATGTTCCAAGGTCCCGATCAAGTGACAGATGCCTTTGGACCGAAAATTCCAGGTATGCCTAACTCAGCAGTAACTCGTTACGTTCCATGGACTTCTTGGTATGCAGCGAAGAGTATTTGGTCAAGTGCTGGTGGCGGTACTTCCATTCAAGGGGAAAATGATGGTATGGGTACTTTCGCTCACGAATTTGGACATATCATGGCTCTTGCTGATAACTATAACAATCCATATGCGAAGCCAGTATCCAGAACTTACTCCGGTCCATGGGAATTAATGAGCCGTGGCAGCTTTAATGGTCCGGGTGGCCCGCACACTCGCTGGATGGTCCCATCCACACTAGGTGCTTCTGCTCCTGCACACCATATGCTGCGCAACAAAATCAAACAAGGCTTCTTAACACCGGATCAATATTTAAGCCTAGACCGTGATCAGCTTGCACAGACAGGCCCAGTCTTTACGGATATTCTTGCACGGGAGGTGCCAAACGGTAGCCAATTTGGACGAGAGGAGTTAGTTGGGATCAATATAAGCATGGTAGATAACACTCCGCCTAACTCACTAAACGATGATTGGCGTGCAGACATGCAGCGTGGTGCCAAGTGGTACAATAACTATACATTAGAAGTAGTAGACCGAGTTGGCTATGACTCCTTTGCTCCTGATTCCGGTGTTTTATTAGCGAAAACAAAGAACAGTGAAGCTTCACCAAACATCTGGGTCATTGATTCAAATAAAGAAGATATCAATCTCGTAGACTTCAAACGACCAGATGGCTCAACTGCCATGCTGTCCAAGGGAGACTACCAACAGCTTGCGGACGCCCTGTTTAAAGCTGGAACTGGCGAAGGCGTTGTCAGTGAGTATAAAGACGAGTATAACCGTCTTCATTTCTATATTTTAGATAAGAAATATGACGATATTGGTGCCCTTTCCTACCGTGTAGCGGTTCGTCATATGGATGGCTCAGGTCCATACGAACGTGGTGTCGCGGTTGAAAACGGGACATCCCAATTTGCTGCGCCAGGAAAAGTAGCCGTTTATCATTTCAATGTAAAAAATACCGGAACTGCAACTGACCTTGTACGACTTAATGTTAAAACAGATGCTGGCTGGGATGTTCAGCTGCAGCATAATGTCATTGAGGTAGAAGCTGGAAAAACAGCAAGTGTACCTGTGTACGTTAAGATTCCAAAAGGCAGCGATAAACAGCCTGTTCCAACCAACCTTACTTTAACAGTTACTTCTGAAACAGATTCTGGTAAGAGCGCCGACATGACTCGACGCATTGGGCCTGGTAACGGAAAATAAAGTGAATCTTCCATCAGTGGGGGTCTTACTGCCCGTTAATCTGCGATAAATAATTGAAAGGAGGAAGTGCTTAAGAGTACTTCCTCCTTTTATTTTTGAGAAACATCTATCACTTTTTTACATTTAACGATTGGCAGGTCGATAAAATTATGTTTGATTTTATGTAATTGGAGTTTGCTGCATCCTTTCGAAAATGGCCTAGTTTACATAATCGCTCTTTTCATTGGAAAGAAAATACACACTTTTCAGGATGCAATCATAATATAAAAGAAAAATATTCTGTGAATATTAGTGTGGAGAGATTTGAATGAGCGAAAACTTTAATATACGGGAACAGGCGATATTAGGACAAGTGGAAAAAATGATAGAGCATTCTATTGATAAACGCATAAATGATCTTTCAAACACTGTCAGTGCCAAACTAACAAACGAAAATGGCAATGCGAGTATAAAACAAAGTGGAAATGGCATTGTTTATGTGGACAACACTGGAATTGCTTATGCGTTTATCTTGTTTTACCAACATTTTATGAAAACAACGGAGAACAAAGATGATATGAATGGACTTTTGGAAAAACTTGAAAAATTGATTGAAGATAATAGAAGTACGTTTAAAGATTATATTTCGAACTTTAAAAAGGAATAAGATTTCTTTTTAAAAAGAGAAGCAGAAATAATCAAACGGAAAAATAAATTAGATTAATACTGTCATAAGGCATCGACAACAGGAAGTCCATAATAATTAAAAATGTACTTTTTTCCTAGGTATTCTATACTGACCAAAAATTAACTGTATTCATACTTTATATTATTCAAATTGAAAGGGGGGAGTTTTATATGAGTTATAAAGATATTGACCAGATTAGTGTCTTAATTGCTAAGCTGGAAGCTGAGTTGAATGCTATTCAGGATGTTAGACAGAAACTAGAAGCTGAGCTAGTAGCTGAACTTGAAGCTAAACTGGAAGCTGAGCAAAAAGCTGAACTTGAAGCTAAACAAGAGGCTGAAGTAGAAGCTAAACAAGAGGCTGAAGTAGAAGCTAAACAGGATTCTGAATCTGAGCAAAGAATTAAAATTGACATCGATGTAAGAAACGGAAACTCATCTATTGAAGATTAATATTAATTTACAACTTAGAAGAACAAAGTCATTAAAAATTTGTTCTTCTTAGTTTTTATATTGTTTAATTTTGTCGAATTCCCCCTAAGATAAGCAAGTTAAATTTTTTAACCTGCTCCTTAAGGGGAGCTTATCAATTATCTAAGCGTTTTTTGTCTTATAACGATATTAACCAAACCGATCCCAAATACAATAAAACTTATTTTCAATTGTTTTCAAGTAGTATGTCCTTTAATTTTTTGGTTGAATGTTCAGACAGAGTATAAATAGTATGTGTATCTTTTGCATTCATAATAGTGCCTACTGTTCCATCTGACCTTGTAAGCCATAGAAAATAAATTTCATCACCTATGTTAATCTTGTATTGAGGGTCTGCCACATCAACAATACCTGGCTGTTTATTTGCACCTTTAATTGCTTTTTTAATTGTTTTAATCACATCTTTATCAGATAAGACTATCTGTTTTGTTTCTTTATCCATCTTATAAATAGTGATTTCTTCTAAATTCTTTTCTTATACGGTAGAATTTGAGCTTCGTAAATTACCATTAGAACAAGCAACCAATAGTAGACAAATTAACAAAGTAATCAACTTAGGGACTAATTTTGTCATTCATAACACCCCTTACATATAGACGAAGAAAAAAGCATTTTGGCTTCAAATTTACCAATACCATCCATATAGTACCTCTTTATAATGAAAAAATTATTGCAAAAATCATTTTTTTAATGATAAAACCAGCAGCCTCAAAGTGAAGACTGCTGGTTTTAATGTTTTTATATATAATACTTTAAAAATCAACCGCTTTTTTACCCTCAACGATTGGCAGGTTGATAAAGCTTTGCCCTAGATGCACATTGAAAGTAGCTCCTGTTGTGGAAGGAATGAAGCGCTGATAAGAACTTCCCGTAATAATCACTCCGATGCGATGTCCTTTCTTAAAGACATAATCGTCAGGCAATGCTTGCCACTCGAATTTATAATTTTTACCTGGATTAAGTGGATCTGTTATTAACAGTGACTTCCAATTTTGCGGATCGAACCAGCCTCGAGTGACAATCTCATACGGTGCTGTATGAGTAGTTTTCGTTGTTTCTTTATAGCAGGCGTCATCTGTCTCGGAGCTTTCTCCCCAGCAGGTTTCATTTGTTAATGTCTGGATGCCCTCTCCTCTGCCTTCATGGTTGACCCGGGTATCTGTTCCATAATCTACGATTAGCACTGTTAAATTACTTTTCTCTTTATCTACTGTTGCTCGAAGCGAAATTTCTGGCGCACCACTAAAACGAACATCGTTGCTTAATGGTTCGGTTAGGAACACAAGACGATCATCTTTCACCATTGTTTCGTTTGTAACCATTTCTCTTTCGGTTTGCCGTGGATTATCCGTAAAGGTTTGGGTAAAGTTCCCTTTTACTGGACCTGTCGTCAATACTCCAGGTGAATCTTGATCTTCTCCAGGTGCAAAGCGAATTTTAAAGGTTTTTGCCTTTTGTTCCGGCCATGAGTCTTGAGTTTCCCATACATCTGCCGCTCTTTCAATATCAACTGCCGGTTCATCCATAATGCCATTTTGAATGCCTAAGAGCCAGTAATCAAACCAGCGGTGAAGTGTGTCTACCCACTCCGCCCTGCGGAAATCAAAAGGATCTACGTGCCCAGTTTGGGTCAGCCATAGTTTACGAGGAACTTTTTCCTTATTAAGAGCTTCCCACCAATCACCAAAATGGTTCATTTTTACGTTTAAATCATTTAAACCATGGATAGCAAATACACTTGCTTTTACATTTTTGACATCTTTCACATAATTTCTTTCATCCCAAAAATCATTATAGTCCCCTGTTGCGTCATCAGCTTCTCTATTTAACCGGTCGAATACTTGCTGACATGCTTCTTTGCGAGAACTGCTTACTACTCTGCTGGCTAACCCGCCAGGCCCATTATTATAGTAAGTAACCCCCGCATAACGATAGTAATTATACCAATTGCTGATCGCACCAATTGGAACGATTGTTTTTAACCCTTCTACTCCCGTAGCTGCAACACCGTTTGCTAAAGTGCCGTCGTATGATTTTCCAATCATGCCAACATTACCTGTCGACCAATCAGCACTTATCTGTTGATTATTTTTGTCCCATGCCTTAGCTCTTCCGTTAAGCCAATCAATAACAACCTTTATGCTCTCAATTTCCTCGTATCCGCCAGTAGTTGGACATCCATCTGATTGATTCGTACCGACCATTTCTGGTAATGCTACCGCGTACCCTCTTGGAACAAAATAATTATCATAGAAAAGAGGAAACTTCTCATTAACCCCATCCTTATCTTTGTCTTTCACTTCACTTTCATTTCCTCTTCCTAATCTTTCATAATAGGGACTGGCATCCATAATAACAGGAACTTTAAGCCCTTCATTTGATTCCTTCGGACGAATGATATCAACCGCAATCCGGTCAGGCTTACCATTATTGTCAGTGTCTAGGGTTGATTCTACAAAAACCGTTTCACGAATAGCGTCTTTGTATGAATACTTCGGCTGCGATTTTACTTCACCTAAAGAATTAACTGACTGTAACTCCTTTGGCTTAATTGTTTCCGCACTTGTAAGATTCAAAGATGATAGAGTTAAAGCAATGGTAGTTAAAAAAGTGGTTGCTAGAAAGTACTTTTTCTTTTTCATCAAAACCCTCCTCTCCCTATTAAAATCATTGTAGGTTATGGAGGGGTTTTCTATTAGAGTAATAATTACCAATTTTCTGATTTTATATCCTGTGAAAAAAGCCTTAATTTTCTACGTCCATTATTATCTTTTCCTCATAATAAAGTGAAACTTCCATCAGTGGGGGTTTTTCGACGCACAGGACGTGCTAGTGCCGACGTTGCCACAGGACGTGGCGTTCTTAGTCGGCTTCATCCCCCACTGATGGTTAGTTGAACCAATCACGCTCAAAACGCCACGTCCTGTGGCTTTCGCCTGACTAGGACATCGTGTCCGTCGTCGGGCCTTTACGGGCAGTTGATCCCCCACTTAGGTTTCTTTAATTCTCTCGCAACCTTGAAGTGGGGGTCTTACTGCCCGTTAATCTGCGATAAAAAAAGGACTGAATTTCTCAGCCCCTACCATCTATTTATTAAGCTCTTTGTAAGCAATTACTTTTAATGCCATGATTTCTTCTTCTGTTAATTTCCCTTGGATTTCTTGAAGAACCTCTTCTTTAGAAATAGATCCATTCTGTACCTGTACCCTAATATCATTAAGTTCAGAAATGCCGACTTTTTGAATTAACACTTTTGTTGCCTCTTCTTTTGTAGTAAACGGCAATTTACTGCTGTCAGCTGTTTCAGCCTCTTCAATAAATGATTTTAGTTCAGGATCGCTTTCAATTGTTTTCTTTATTTCTTCCAATTCTCCGCTGTTCTCAAGTTCTGCGGAAATAGTCTCCACTACCTTATCGGAAGCAATCTTAGTACCATAGTGATAAACGCCGTAACCAATGACACCAAGCAGAACGACAGTGATAATTAAAAATTTGATAATTTTCATCTTCTCTCACCCCTTAATTCTCAGGCTTCATTATACTACAAACTGAATGAAAAGATGAGATATTGTTATTTACCACTTATTAACCTTACTACTAATATTGGGAGCTCTTGTTTGATTTTCTAATAAGAGTGACAGATTTATCAAAGCCTAAATTATCTAGATTATTGAACTTGAAGTCGCTGGTAATAACCATGTTTTTTGATCCCATGAGAGGCCACATTAATCATATAAGAAATATAAAATATTACCAATGTAATATCATCCTGTCTTTTAGCTTTTTTCCTCAAAATCAATTGCTTTTTTTTCTTTGGTTTCATAATCACGATTTTTTGGTTTCATTAATTTTCTTATTAAATAAATTTCTAATAAAATAAATAAACTTAAAAACGCATTAGCAATTATATGATCTGCGATAGTTTTATACTCCCAAACGTGAGTAATATATGTGAAAATTGCATACACAAGATAAAGACCCCAAATAATAGCAAGTACTAAATATACATTTCTTTTCATTGGAACCTCCCGACTTTGGATATGATTTCATCATATCTCAGAAAAGGGATATTTTACTAATACTATTTTCTTTTTCTCTTTGAATTTTACTTTTTTTCATCAGCTTTATCTTTTCCCTTTTAATTTGAAAAACAGCTAATCATATTTCGGTTGCCAGTCTCCCAATAACATATATTTTTATGAGGTCCTGGGTTCATGCCTTCTGTTCTCCATTCAAAAAAACCTTTGATTAAATATCAAAGGTTCAGTGTGAAGAAAAAATATCATTGATTGCCTTTTCATGCTGATTGAATCTCAAAGTTTTTTTCTATTCCTATCTTTAGTCCAATAAAAAGCCTTGCTTTAAAGGATCGCGAGGATCTACAACAAATTGATGAAATCCAGTGATATATGCTTGACCTGATACCTTTGGAACAACTGCATTATATGCTCCTACCTTAGTAAGCGACAATACTTCACCAATAAACTGTCCATCTGTAATGCACTCGTGAACAAAGCTCTCACCCTCTTTTAAACGTCCATGCTCAACTAGTGTAGCAGCTCTGGCAGAGGTACCTGTACCACAAGGAGAACGGTCTACTTGCTCATCGGCAAAAATAGTAACATTCCTTAAGTCCGCTCCTTCTTTATTCGGCTCATCAGAAAAAATCACTCCATAGATTCCCTTTAATCCTGGTTCAAGCGGATGTTTAACCTCTATTTGGCTTTCAATACAATGTTTGATTTTGCTACCCCATGTTTGAATTTCACGTAAATCTTTAAAGTTTACCTTTAAATTCATTTCTTTACTGTCAACTACTGCGTAAAAAGCTCCTCCAAAAGCAATATCAACATTAAATTCAAAGCCATCCATTTTGATAGGAAAGTCTTTCTTATAAACGAAAGAAGGAACATTTTCAAAGGAAACAGATTCAACCTGGGTCCCACTATATTTCGCATAGGCGATAACCTCTCCAGCAGGACTATCAATAATAAATTTTTCTTTGCCATTCGAAAGATCGAACATCCCTGTCTCAATTCCAACTGTCATAACAGCAATAATCCCATGCCCGCACATCGTACTCCATCCTTCATTATGCATAAACAGCACACCGAAATCAGCATGCGGACTAGCTGGAGGTGTAATGATACAGCCGTACATTCCATGATGTCCACGCGGTTCATACATTAAAATTTCACGTAGATGATCCAAGTGCTCCATACAATAGGAACGTCTTTCCAATTGAGTACTTCCTTTTATTTCAGGAAAACCTCCAGTTATGACGCGTAAAGGTTCTCCTGCTACATGCAGATCAACGGTTGTAAACATTTTGCTAAAGTTCATATGATCTCCTCCGTATTAAATAATTTTCTATTTTCAAATAAAGTGAAACTTCCATCAGTGGGGGGTTCTTTCATCCCCCACTGATGGTTAGTTGAACCAATCGGGCCTTTACGGGCAGTTGATCCCCCACTTAGGTTTCTTTAATTCTCTCGCAACCTTGAAGTGGGGGTCTTACTGCCCGTTAATCTGCGATAAATTATTATACAAATCTTCTATTTATACCGGCTCTGTTCCTATTTAACTAGATTCAGAGCCGTTAACGTTTAAAAAAACTTATTTCCCTTCAATATATGTCCACTTATATGAAGCAAATACACCGAATGGATGTGAGATATAACCTTTAACATATGACTTCATAAGTCGGGCTTGGCCAGATTGGTACATTGGAGAAATGACAGCGTCCTCTTCAATTAGAATTCTTTCTGCCTCCTGCATATTTTCCCATCGCTTTGCAATATCGGCCGGATTTGTTTTAGCTTCCATTACGAGACGATCAAATTCTTCATTAGAATAATTTGACCAATTATACGATCCATTCGAAAGATAGAGATCAATAAATGTAATGGGATCTTGGAAATCTGGTCCCCACCCAGAATAAGTAAGGTCATATTGCATGCTTGATTCAAGCTCAAGCTTTTGCTTATTCGGCTGCTGATTAATCTTTATTGTAATGCCAGGCAAATTAGTCTCTAATTGATTCTTAAAGTATTCGCTGACTCGTTTTCTATCCTCGCTATCATAGCTCAAAAACTCTAACTCTATGCTATCAACACCAAGTTCTTCTAAACCCTTCTCCCAATATTCTTTTGCTTTCTCTACTCCTTCTTCGTTAAAACCTTGATATTTTGCACGGAAGTCTTTTCCGCTCTCATCAAAAGCAAATTCTTTAGGTACTAAGTAGTAAGCTGGGACGGATCCATTATTTAAGAGACTATCTGCTGCTGCTTTTTTATCCCAACCCATATCGATTGCTTTACGAATATTGACATTAGCCAAATATTTATTATTTTGATTCATACGGATAAAAAATACTTCAGGTTTAAGCAATGTACTGTATTCTGGAGAACTAGCATATTGGCTAATAAATTCAGAGGTGATTTCTGTTGCATCAATTTTGCCAGTATCATATAAATTAACTCTTGTAGCCGCTTCTTTTACGACCTTTACATTGATTGTATCTAGCTTAACTGTTTTTGCATCCCAGTAGCTTGGATTTTTCTTATATACCCAACCAACCTCATGCTCCCATGAATCAAGGACGAAAGGTCCGTTATACACAAGATTTTCTACTTCAAGCGCATATTTATCTCCTTGAGATTCAACAAATTCCTTATTTTGCGGGAAAAATACTGGATACGTAATAAGGCTTAAAAAGTAGGGTACTGGATGATCTAATTCCACTTGGAATGTATGATCATCAACAGACTTAATACCAAATTCCTCTACCTTTCCATACAAACTATTTTTAGAATCCTGTATAGCAGCAGCATTCTTTATATCATTAAAAAGATAAGAATAAGTTGATAGCGTTTCAGGGGTGATTGCCTTTTTCCATGCATATTCGAAATCCTTTGCTGTTACAGATGTTCCATTACTCCATTTCGCATCAGAACGAATATGAAAGGTATAGACCTTACCATCCTCACTAACTTCATAACTCTCTGCCATTCCTGGAACTGGTGCGTGTGACTCATCCAGCCTGTACAGGCCTTCAAAAATATTATTCATTGTTCTACTTGAGAGAGCATCAAATAGTCCAAGTGTATTAAGGGTCGGAATCTCTCCACCTTCAACAAGGTTTAATACTTGTTCAGTCGATTTTTCGCTTGAATTCTTATTCGAATTTTCATCTGAGGAAGTTTTTTTACTCTCTCCTCCATAACAGCCTGATAAAAAGGTACTAACAAGGAGCATCAAAACAATGACAATCGTACTTTTCATTTTCATAAAAATTCTCCCTCTATCTTTCTCTTTTTATTTATATTAGCGATTCACTAGAATAAGGCTTTATGACATAATGAATAACCAATCAACATGCTCATTACAAAATAATTAGTTCCTTCGTTGACTTCGTGATCACTTCATTGCCATCTTGAGTAATTAAAATATCGTCTTCAATTCGAACGCCACCAAGATTAGGAATATATATTCCAGGCTCAACAGTAAGAACCATGTCAGGCTGTAGTATAATTTCGCAGTTCACATTCTTAAATGGCTCCTCATGAATATCTAATCCAATTCCATGTCCCGAGCCATGTCCGTATTGTTTTCCATAGCCTTTCTCGGTAATAAAATCTCTTGAGAGAGCATCTGCTTCTTCACCTGTGATCCCAGGTTTAATGCCAGATAGTGCTCTTGATAGCGCATTGTGAACAATATCGTAGATTCCTTTCAAATCTTCATTCGGTTCACCGACTGCAAGCGTTCTAGTTATATCAGATCGATACCCTTGATAATACGCACCAAAATCAAGGGTCACAAAATCGCCTTTCTCAATTAACTTACTGCTGGCCACACCGTGAGGAAATGCTGAACGATGCCCAGAAGCAACGATCGTATCAAAGGCTGAAGATGTTGCTCCTTGTTTTCGCATATAAAATTCCAATTCATTTGAGACTTCAATTTCAGACACTCCAGGTCTAATAAAATTAAGAATATGGGTAAAGGTAGCGTCTGCAATTTCTGCGGCTACTCTTATTGTCTTTATTTCTTCCTCGTCCTTAACCATCCGAAGCTCTTCAACAACCCCTGACAGAGGAATCATTTCAGCATTTAACTTTTCTTTGTATTCGGAATAAGTAAAGAAGTTTACATGTTTTTGCTCGAACCCGATTTTTGAAATGTTTAATCTATCCGTTTGGCGAACAATTTCGCTAAGTAATGCCGCTTTCGTACTTACCTCGATGATAGAGAAGTCTTTCGCCTGTAAACTTGCTTGTGCGACATAACGGAAATCTACAACTAAAAATGCTTCGTCCTTTGTAATTAATACGAGACCTGCTGTACCCGTAAACCCTGTCATATATCTGCGATTCTGATCATTCGTGATTAGCATCGCGTCTATTCCAAATTCATTAAATACTGCTCTTAATTTTTCAAGTCTTTTCACAGCTTATCCCTCCATGTTATGTAAAATCATTCTTTGTGATAAAAATTCAACCTGTAACTCTAGTAAAATTGCCTATTAAATTACTGATACAAGCAAAGTAAAACAGAATAATGCAGCTCCGGAAATAATGATTGGGTAGATATATAAACCTCTGAAGCTATTTTTTAAAGGTGTATCACGAGACTCACCTGTTTGTTCAGAAACATACTGCTCTAACTTGGAAGTATGTTGATAAAAGCGGCGAAAGCTATAGATGATACCGTCAAACATTCCGCCTTTAAGTACGAATAGTGCCCCTCCAATCATTAGTAACAGGAGTCCAATAAAAAATAAGAAATTGATAAAGCCAATCCACTTCCCATTTTCTAAAAAAAAGGAACCAATAAGTGCGATGAGAAGAGAAGTAAAAATTATTCTAAGTGTGATTTTAGTAATCGAAATCTCCTCCTTATTGAATCCTTATTCTGCACACGTTTAGATAGCGTCGAAATGTTTTTTATAGTCCTGGAACTCCTGCTCTGTACACGAAACCCAATGCCCTTCCTTTACTTCCCTTAAAACAGGCTCTTCCCCCTTGCCATTCCAGACAAATTTTTTATCAAATTTTACTCGCTTCCGAGTTTTCTCCGTTTCCGGATCGGGTAAAGGAATGGCTGAAAGAAGTGATCTTGTGTAAGGATGTAATGGATTTTGGTACAGTTCTTCACTTTCAGCTAATTCAACAATTCTCCCTTTATACATCACACCTATACGATCGCTAATATATTTCACCATAGACAGATCGTGTGCAATAAAGAGATAAGTAAGCCCTTTTTCTTTTTGCAGCTTTTTCATTAAATTAACTACTTGTGCTTGAATCGACACATCAAGAGCAGAAATTGGCTCATCTGCAATAATAAATTCCGGCTCGACAGCCAATGCCCTGGCAATTCCAATTCTCTGCCGCTGTCCGCCACTAAATTCATGTGGATATCGATTCGCGTGTTCGCGGTTTAAGCCTACCGTCTCTAATAATTCATATACCTTTTCCAATCTTGTTTTTTTACTTGCTGCAAGCCCATGAATATCCATGCCCTCTGCAATAATATCTGCAACTGTCTGCCGCGGATTTAATGAAGAGTACGGATCTTGAAAGATCATCTGGATTTTTTGATTTAGTTTTTGAGATTCACTAGATGATTTTTTATCGTGAATATTTACATTTTTATATAGAACCTCTCCATCTGTAGCATGATAAAGTCGGATAATCGTTCGACCGGTTGTTGATTTTCCACATCCAGATTCTCCAACAAGTCCGAAGGTCTCACCCTTATATATTTCAAAATTAATGCCGTCTACCGCTTTCACAACATTTGATCCAGATGAAAAATATTGCTTCAAATTTTTTATTTCAAGAAGCTTCTCCCTTTTTACTCTCTTCTTTGATAAACGCTCTTTTTGCCTTTCCTTTGAAAGAACTTGTCTATGTTTTTTTAAGGCATCTGGGGGCAGAACCTTAGGTGATTTTTCATGCAGCAGCCAAGTAGCTGCATAATGTGTGTCAGACACCTTGAACATAGGTGGCTCTAGTTGGTAATCAATTTTCATCGCATATTTATTACGATCGGCAAACGCATCACCAATTGGCGGATTTAAGAGATTGGGAGGCGAACCAGGAATCGTTATTAGCTCTTCAGCCTCTTCATTTAGATTTGGCATCGCTCCTAATAGACCCCAAGTATACGGATGCTGAGGATTATAAAAAATTTCATCCACCTTTCCAATCTCAACAATTTTACCTGCATACATGACAGCAACCCGGTCTGCTATATTGGCAACAACCCCTAAATCATGGGTAATAAAAATAATCGAAGTCTCCATTTTTTTCTGTAAATTCTTTAGTAGCTCGAGGATCTGTGCCTGAATCGTAACATCAAGAGCAGTGGTAGGCTCATCAGCAATTAAAACCTTTGGGTTACAGGAAATAGCCATCGCAATGACCACTCTTTGCCTCATTCCACCAGAGAATTGGTGCGGGTATGCTGTCAATCTTTTATTTGCATCAGGAATCCCAACCATTTCTAATAATTCAATTGCTTTTTCCTTAGCCTGCTTCTTTGGTAGCTTTTGGTGCTTTATTATACTTTCCATTATTTGTTTTCCGACAGTCATGGTAGGGTTGAGAGATGTCATTGGGTCCTGGAAGATCATTGAAATATCAGACCCGCGAATTTTCTGCATTTGTTTTTCTGTATATTTGACCAAATCTTTCCCTTCAAATATGATTTCTCCGCCTGTTATTCTTCCAGGTGGGTTCGGAATTAGTTTCATCAAGCTTTTAGAAGTAACCGACTTTCCTGATCCTGATTCTCCAACGATGGCAAGTGTTTCACCTTTATTCAGATGAAAAGAAACTCCTCTAACTGCCTTAACTTCCCCAGCATACGTATCAAAGGATACTTGTAAATCTTTAACATCTAGTATTTTATCCACGTTATCATCCTCCTATTTGCGCATTTTAGGGTCTAAGGCATCACGAAGACCATCTCCTATCAAATTAAAGCTAATCATGATTAAACTGATAATGATCGAAGAAAATACAAGCATATGCGGATAGATCCGCAATAGTTTATAGCCATCATTTATTAAGGTTCCTAAAGAAGCGATAGGCGGCTGTAGCCCTAGACCAATGAAGCTTAAAAACGCCTCTGTAAAAATGGCCGTAGGAATGGTAAACATCGTCGTAATAATAATTGGCCCCATTGTATTAGGAATTAAATGCCTCCAAATTAATCGTCTGTCCTTAGCTCCAAGTGTTCGGGAAGCTAACACAAATTCTTGTTCCTTAAGCTTAAGAATTTGCCCGCGGACAATTCTAGCCATTCCAACCCAACCTGTAATAACCATTGCTAAAGTAATAGAAACAATCCCTGGCTGTAAAACTAGGATGAGCAGAATAATAACGATTAGATTTGGAATTCCTACTAATATTTCGACAATTCTCTGCATAATATTATCAATCCTGCCTCCGTAGTAAGCGGAAATGCCGCCATAAGCAACACCAATAATTAAATCAATGAACGCCGCTAAAAAGGCAATATATAGTGAAATTCGGGTTCCTTCCCAAACACGTGTCCACAAATCTCTTCCTAAATTATCTGTACCAAACCAGAAGTATTCAGTAATTCCATTTTCTTTATAGCGGTCTACTCCTTGCATATCAGTTCCATCAAGCCCTAACCAAGGAACTTGTTCAAGCACAGGGATCTTTGGAGGTAAATTAGCCCTTGCTAGATTTTGTTCATCGTAGCCATGATCGTTAGCATATGGGCCAAAAATAGCTAAAACGAGAATAATAGAAATTAATATGAGCCCCGTGAATGCAGCTTTATTCCTTCGAAAGCGTTTCCATACTTCTTGCCAATAGGTTATGGTCGGACGAGAAATGGCTTCTGATCCCTTCTCTAAATCTGCTGGTTGGAACAGGTCATCTGTGATTTCTTTATTGTTTATAATCATCATTTTGTCCCCCCAGATAATCTTATCCTTGGATCAATTACGCCATATAAAATATCAACAATTAAAACTACACCGATAAATAAAATACTATAGAATAATGTCACACCCATAATCACTGGAAAATCATTCGTCATAATCGATTTAACAAATTGCTCTCCGAGTCCCGGAACACTAAAGATCTTTTCAATCACCAATGTGCCAGTTAGAAGTGCTACTGTCATTGGTCCCAGTATAGTAATAATCGGGATTGCCGCATTACGAATTCCATGTTTCATGACAATAGAAAATTGATTTAGACCCTTTGCCTTCGCTGTTACAATATAGTCTTGTCCTAATACTTCAAGCATTTCTGTACGTATAAATCTCGCTATTGTTGCTATAACAAAAACAGATAAAGAAATCGTTGGTAAAATCGAATATTCAAATCCTTCCCAAAATGCTACAGGAAGCCATTGCAGCTTAACTCCAACCCAATATTGCAATAATCCAGCAAATACAAAGTTCGGAACGGATAATCCGATAACCGCAATGATCATCGCTACATAATCAATCGCTGTATTATGCCTTATTGCGGCAATGATTCCGAGAATAAGTCCTATAATACATCCAACAATTAAGGATTGAGCCCCTAAAACAGCTGATGCTCCAATCCGTTCCCCAATAATATCTGAAACTGCTCGCCCATCATATTGAAAGGAAACTCCAAAATCACCCTTAAATATATTGGTCATGTACTTGACATATTGAATAGGAACAGGCTCATCCAATCCATATCTTTCATACAGCCTTTCTTTTTGCGTTTCAGATAATCTTTCATCATTGAATGGTGAACCAGGGAGTGTCTGCATTAGGAAAAATGTAAAAGTGGCAATGACGAAAAATGTTATTAGCATATAACCTATTCTTCCGAAAATATATCGGCCCATTTCTTTCCACCTCCATCTAAGGGATTTTTGATTATGCCAGGATTAAAATAAAGTAATGCAATTTTCATTCCAACTCGACAAACTTAACTAACATTCAGAAAATAAAAATTATTAAATCTTCATAATTCATTAGTGTGTAGAAATAATTTGACATGAGATGTATAATTTTTTTAAAATGTAAAAAAAATTTTCAAGTTTAGCTTTTAGAAAAATAAAATGGACAGACTCCATTAAAGTAGAGCTGTCCATTTAAAAAAATTAAAGTTTTTTCGGTATATAATGCATATTATCCTTCAGGTTTATTGACATTGAAAGCGCTCTCTTCCCAGAAATCCGCACCGCTTATACCGACAATAAAATCTAGCGATAAGAAAACGGACAGCTTTTCAATGAAGCTGCCCGTTCCTTTTTTAACATTATCTTTTAAGTAACGACTGTGACAGATGTATTATTTCAAATTAGTACTGGTCATTCTGCTTGATATTAACAAAAACACTTTTCACTTCTGTATAATTTTGCAAGCCGTACTCTCCACCCATTTCACGGCCGATTCCTGATTGTTTGTATCCGCCGAAAGGCATTGTTTCCCATTCTAGACCAAAATCATTGATCCAGACTGTACCTGTTTGCAGCTTACTGGCAATGTAGTGGCCTTTTTTGATATTTTCAGTCCAGATACTCGCAGCTAAACCGTAATCGCTATCGTTTGCACGTTTAATGACTTCTTCAATCGTGTCAAATACGAATATTGACATGACAGGACCGAAGATTTCTTCGCGAGCAATGACCATATGATCTTCCACATCGGCGAAAATGGTTGGCTGTACAAAATACCCTTTATCAAAGGCTTTTTCTCCGCCAGCCACTAGTCGTGCCCCTTCTTTTTTCCCTTGTTCGATATAATGAAGGACGGTTTGCTGCTGTTTAGCTGAAACAAGTGGCCCCATATCCGTTTCAGGATCCATACCAGGACCAATCTTTATGGCGTTTGCCCGCTCTGCTAAAGCTTCTACAACACGTTCATATTGACTCCGCTGTACAAATACACGTGTGCAAGCACTGCAGTTTTGCCCATGATTGTACATCGTTCCGTTAAATGCACCTTCTATTGCTTCTTCAAGATTAGCATCCTCTAAAATAATGGCTGGTGATTTTCCGCCAAGCTCTAGTGTAACACCCTTTATTTGTTCAGCAGCCTTTTTCATTACTTCTTTTCCGACAGCTGTTGAACCAGTAAATGCGACTTTATCTACATCTTTATGCGTGATGATTGCTTCTCCCGCAATCCGGCCCGAACCTGGCACAATGTTTACAACACCGTCAGGAAAACCAGCTTCTTTAAACAGCTTTCCTACATAAAGAAGGGATAGCGGTGTTTCGCTTGCTGGCTTAATGACAACAGTACAACCGACTGCAAGTGCGGCTCCGAGCTTCCAAGCTGCCATTGCAAGCGGGAAGTTCCACGGGATAATTTGACCTACAACCCCAACTGGCTCATGGACGGTATAGGTCACATAATCCTTCGAAATTGGAGTTGTCTTACCCAATAGTTTCGTCGCCCAACCAGCATAGTATCTAAAATGCCGAATTGTTCCATCAACATCATCTGCAAGTGCGACATTGTATGGTTTTCCATTATCCAATGATTCTAGCTGTGCAAGCTCTTCACGGTTCTCTTCTAAGAAATCCGCAAATTTATAGATCAGATGGGAGCGATCAGCCGCATCCATTTTAGTCCATTCCCCTTCATCAAATGCCTTTCTTGCAGCAGCTACCGCAACAGCAATATCTTCTTCTTGTGCTTCACTTACTTCCGCAATGACTTCTTCACTTGCTGGATTAACAACTGCAAACGTTTTACCACTGATCGTCGGAACATATGCACCGTTGATATATAGTCCTTTTACGCCTTCCAAAAATTCTTGCACTTTCGGTTTCAAATTGTAATTTGTCGCTTGCATGTTCTCACTCCTCAACTATTTTAGTTATTTACTGTTTCCAAACTTGCGAGTAGTTCTTTTAGCTTTTGCTCTTCCTCTGGCGATAAGCCTAAGCGTGGGTAACGTGCCGGTCCTCCCGCATGACCCATTAACTCCATTGCTCTCTTCACGATTTGCACATATTTGCCTGATCCTTCTAAAAATGCACAAAGCGGCAAGATTCGGTCATTGATGGCCCATGCTTCTTCGATATCGCCATTCTGGAAATGGTTAAACATGTCTGTTACAAGCTTTGGCACGATGTTTCCAGCAACAGAAATCCAGCCAGTGGCACCGACAAAATAAGATTCCATGACAAGCTCCTCTGCACCGCAGAACACTTCAAAATCGCCTTTTGCTTGTCTTGCAAGATCTCTTACTTTGCCAATTTCTCCGCTTGATTCTTTAATGTGTGTAACGTTTTCGCACTCTCTTCCAATTTGAAGCATTAAATCTGTGCTTATATTCACGCCGGAAGTGAACGGATTATTATAAAGCATAATTGGAAGATTCACAGCATCTGAGACTTCCTTGAAATGGTAGTAAATTTCATTTTCCTTAGGCTTCATGTAGTAAGGATTAATAATTAATGCACAGTCTGCACCATGTGCTTCAGCCTGCTTTGTATATTCGATTGTTTCTGTCGTTGTTTCAGCAGCTGTTCCAACAATAACTGGAATGCGGCCGTTTACTTCTTTTAATACCGTTTCTACCATTTGGAATTTTTCTTCTTTTGATAGACTTACAAATTCTCCAGTACTGCCGTTAATTACAAGTCCTGCAACACCTTGGTCAATAAAGTAGTTTACGTTATTTTTCACTCCACCCCAGTCGATTCCCTGTGCCTGTGTCATTGGTGTGATTAATACTGGATAAGCACCTCTAATTGTTGTCATGTTCATTTTCCTCCTTAGAATTGTTAAAAACCATTACACCTTTCCAGCAAATTCGAATAATTTCTAATTGATAATGTGGGTTTGTCAGCCAATTTCGGCTGGTTGTCAGCGAATTTCTGCTATTTGTCAGCCAATTTTATTGGTTTCTCAGCCAATTTCACCTATTTGTCAGCGAATCAATCAAAGCAACACCTTTTTGAATGATCCCTATTTTAATAAAAATCCCGCTGCTAACGGGTCGGTTGGGTCTAGCAGATAGGTTTGCATGCCTGTAATAAAACCGCGGCTTGTCAATGCAAACTTATATCCGCTGTCTGAGTGACCCGCTAATTGAGCAGTTAGTAAGCTATTAAAAATACTTTCATTTTCGAGAGTCTGTTCTTTAGAAAGCGCACCACTAGAATGCAGGCTTGCATAGCAGGCCGCAGTCGTTCCGAATCCTGGTGTACGGTCAATAAAATGATCTCTGCGGAAGGTAACGGTTTTAATTCGTCCTGATCCTGCATCAGAGTCATCTAATAAAACGACTTTCTGAATGGATTGGTTAGCCGCAAGAGCTTCATTTACAGCCTGCCCCCAGCTTTGTACATCGGCAAGATCATCTATATGAATCTGGAATGGAACATCCTTTTTGTTAAAAATGGCATATAATTGGTCTGCTTGAACGAGAGAATACTCTGTTTGGAAGCCGTTCCCGCTCAAAGAGACATTTGATTGAACGGCTTGACAAGGCTTTGTTTCCAACTGAACGGACACCACCTCATCGTCCATCATTACAGCATGAACCTTAATGGCACCGCTAACGGTTTCTAATGTATATTCATTTGAATCTTTTGCTGGCAAATGACCGCATTCTAATAAGGCGGTAATAACTGCCACCGCTCCCGCATGATGCATTGAAACGGTTTCTTCATGATTGAAAAATACAACTGCAGCATCTGCTTCCCGACTAAACGGCGGAACTACCAAACAGCCATTCAAGCCGGCAAATCCGCGAGGCTCATTTAACAAAAGCTTAATTTCATCAGCATAAGTATGAAAAAACTGCTCATCTAATTGCTTCAAGCTCTGATAATGTATGAATGGCGTATCTTTAATAATGCGAAAAGCCTCTCCAGCTACATGGACATCTGTTGCGGTATAAGCTTTTTGAATTTTCATTTCACATCCTCCATTTCATGTTCCTCCATTGGGGGAATGAGGAGAAATCCTTCTTTAAGTGGATCTTCTTCGTTATAAAAGAATTTATGCATTCCCATTAACCAAGCTGATCCTGCAATTCTAGTCACGACAGCTGATACTCCATTAACATTTGTTGTTTCAAGGACACGCCCGCGGAATAATGAACCAACAATGCTTTCATGGACAAATTCTTCACCCATACTAATTTCCTGCTTTGAAAAAAGAACGGCTAGTTTGGCCGATGTACCAGTTCCACATGGAGAGCGATCGATTCCACCTGGAGGAACGACGACTGTATTTTTCACATGTGCCTCTTCATGAGTAGGTTCGGTGAAAAACTCGACATGGGTTAAGCCTCTAATGAATGGATGCTCTGGATGAACAATTTCCGTTTCTTCGTTAATCGTATTTCTAATTTTGATCGCTTTTTCAATGATTTTTGAAGCATTGTCTGGTATTAATTCCAATCCAACCGATTTTGCATCGATAATGGCATAGAAGTTGCCCCCATAGGCAATATCTGCATCAACTCGACCGATGCCTTCAACATCAACAGAAACATTTTTTAGCAGGAATGCTGGGATATTACAAAAGGACACCTCTTTTGCTTTACCGTTTTCAACAGTAATATCCACTTCTACTAGCCCAGCAGGTGTATCTAGATTGATCGAAGTAATCGGCTCGTGAACGGGAATTAATCCCGACTCAATTAATGCTGTGCACACGCCAATTGTGTCATGCCCGCACATTGGTAAGTAACCGCCTGTTTCTATATAGATCACGCCAATATCGGCTTCAGGATGACACGGATCCGTTAATAGAGCACCAGACATAACATCATGGCCTCTTGGTTCATTCATTAATAATTTGCGAATCCAATCATACTCTCTTTTCATATGGAGCATTTTTTCCGACATCGTTTCTCCCTTGAGCTCTGGGAGACCGCTAATCAATGTCCTTGTTGGATTTCCTCCCGTATGTGTATCTATCGTAGTAAAGACTCTATTTGCCCTCATCTGCTCAACACCCTTTCTATCAGATCCGCCTTGGCGGATTTTTCGCCCAGATTTTTATCGGGCATAGCCCGATAATTTCCTCTAAAAAATCTGAGGCATCTGCCAGAGACTTAACTTTATTCAGCAAGGATTTGAACCCCGTTGAATTGGTTATCTTTTTTGCATTTATCTCTCACTTAAAGAAGCAGGAGATGAATGCGGAATAAAGTTAAAGCGGTTAAAGCTTAGCGGTTCAACAAGGATACTTGTTTCCCTATCATTAATTAGCTCTTCAATGACTTTACCTGTAATAGCTGCAAGGCTAATTCCATCGCCCTCATGTCCAGCTGCTATGTAATAGTTTGGAATATGATCCACTTTAGAAACGATTGGCAAATGGTCCTCTGTCCACGGGCGCAAGCCTGCATAAGATCGAATGACCATCATATCTGCCATTTTCGGATAAAAGCGGATAGCGCGATTAGCAATGCATTTTAAGACCTCATTATTTACTTTTGTATTTAATCCGACGAACTCCCTGCTGCTCCCTATGAGAAAGTTTTGGCTCTCTGTTGGTTCAAAGACAAGTGCTACCCCGTACTTTTCAGTTAAAGGATCAACACGGCGGTGTCCACCAAATTTAGAGATTAAGTAGCCAAACTCCATTACCTTTCTTGAACCTACATGCTCCTGCCTTGACGCAACGATAATATGTCCCTTTCTTGGCAGAATTGGAATCGAAAGATCAAGCATCTCTCCTAATCTAGGAGCCCAAATTCCTCCCGCGTTTACAACATGATTAGCAGTAAACACTCCATTTGTTGTGTCAACAGTGAAAGTGCCATTTTCTTCTTTTTTCATTGATTTAACTTCAGTTTGCTTATATGCTTTAGCCCCAAATTTCTTTGCTGCATCAAGCATAGAAAAAGCTAGAAGATAAGGATTAACCGTGGAATCTGTTGCACATTCCAATCCACCTAATAAATCATCTGCAAAAAATTTAGACTCTTGGCGAATATCCTGACGGTCAAGCATGCGGAATGGCAGACCAGCTTCTCTTTGACGATCTACCCATTTCTGTGCTGCCTCCATCTCTTCCTCTGACTCACAAACAAGGATGCTCCCTGGAGCACGATATTCAAATTTATGCTCTAATTCTTTGCTTAAATCATCTACTAATTTCTGACTTACTAAAGACATCTGACTGTCAAAGCCCGGATCTTTATCTATGGCGAGGATATTGCCGTCACATCGAGAAGACGTCCCGCTGACAAATTCACCTTTTTCAAGTATTGTTACGTCTTTTCCTGATTTAGAAGTATAATAGGCAATTGAACAGCCTATTATTCCACCGCCGATGACTAACACATCACAATGTTTCACATAACCAATCTCCCTTCTCTTGGGCTGCCTATCTTCTTTAATGCAAATAGTGTGCCAACAGAATAATATTTTTTTAGAAAAAATTTACTTTCTTCAATTCCTTACGGCGAATGCCTTCGTTTTTCTTTAAAGCGACTTTATATCATTCATTTCTACTTTTTTACGCTGAAAAAATATTTTTCCTAAAAACAACAATTCTCTTCTGAGATTAAAATTTTTTCGAAAAATAAATTTCAAGTCACTAGGAATTTTTTAAAAATTTGATAAACTTATGTGTAATATTTTATACAGTGTTTATTTTTTTTTACACTTCTAGGAGGAGAACCATGTTTTCTTTGCCGACATTAAAAAAAATAATTGAAAATAAATTAATCACGTTATCTTGCGAAGAGGAAATCTCAGAAAAAAATGGAGAATATTTTTTAGGATTATCGAAAGTTCCTAGCACGATTGTATGTATGGATGATTCATTTGATACATTAGTTCAATTAGCTCAGGCATATCCGACTGTTATTGTTTTGGATGTAAACAAAAAGCCTTTAGGATGTATAACTGCTGCTCAAATCATTCATTTTCTACATAATTCTTATCATCAATTAAAGGCATTCTATGAGACTGTCATTCGAACAATGGATGCTTCTGTCACGGTTATTGATGCCAATGAGCGTGTACGTACATGGACTGAAGGGGCTGAAAAAATCTTTTCAGTGAAACAAAATGAAATCATCGGCAAACCTATTACTGATTTCTTTGAACACAAAGACCTTGAAATATTGCAAACTCTTTATAAAGGAAAAAAAATCTCGGGGCAGCATCATCAGCCTCGTTCAGATTTATTTGTCCTAATTAACTCAAATCCTGTTTATTTTAATGATCAAATTATAGGGGCAGTCGTTTCGGAGACCGATATCACAAATCAAGTCGTATTAAACGAGAAACTATTTAATATGTCTACAGAGGTTCACCGTTTAGAGCAGGAAGTAGCGCGGTATAAACCTTCCGTCGATCCCTTTAATTTAATTAAAGGAAATAGTGCGGCCTTACAAAGAACGGTGCAGCTTGCTAAAAAAGTGTGCTCAGTGAAATCAACGGTTTTAATACTAGGTGAAAGCGGTGTAGGCAAAGAGGTGTTTGCCAAAGCAATCCATGAAGCAAGCGAAGTGGCAAATGCACCTTTTATTTCGATAAACTGCGGAGCAATCCCGGCGTCTTTATTTGAAAGTGAATTCTTTGGATATGAACGCGGAGCCTTTTCAGGTGCTGATCAGAAAGGAAAGAAAGGAAAAATAGAATTAGCCAAAGGCGGCACCCTGTTTCTAGATGAGATTGGTGAATTGCCTCTTGAGATGCAGGTTAAGCTGCTGCGAGTTCTACAGGAACGGAAATTTTACAGGGTTGGCGGCGAAAAAGAAATTGATACAGATTTTCGTGTGATTGCTGCCACAAATAGAAATTTAAAAGATTTAATGAACGAAGGGCAATTTCGAGAAGATCTTTATTACCGATTAAATGTAGTTAGTATACATATTCCCCCGTTAAGAGAAAGACGAGAGGATATTATTGAATTAACGCATTATTTTTTAAACGATTTTTCTATGCTGTATCAGAGACCCATTCATCAGTTCTCACAAGAGGTAATGCAGGAAATGCTGCGCTATGATTGGCCAGGGAATATTCGGGAGCTTCGCAATGTTGTCGAACGTCTTGTCGTCTTTGCGACAGATGGGGCAATTAGAAAGGAATATTTGCCTTTTCATTCTAATTCTATCGATAACGAAAATAATAAGCTGACTTCACATTATGACTCGAATGAAATGGACTACAACATTTTACCTTTGCAAGAAGAAATGGATCAGCATGAGAAAAGAGTACTTGAAAAAGCGCTACAGATCGCTAATGGCAATAAATTAGAATGTGCCAAAAAGCTCGGCATCACCAGGGCGACTTTATATAATCGTTTAAAGCGTCTTGGAATACATTGAAACAAACAATCAGTGGGGGTTTTCTCATCCCCCACTGATTGTTTGTTTTTTCTTATTGTATTCAAACCTCCACCTTCTATATTTGGTACGTTTTTTGCATAGTATTTTTATAGCAAGAAAATAGAGGAGGTTTCCAAATGAACAACAATGAAGCAATTGTGGTCTGCCGCTGCGAAGAAGTTACCTATGGTCAGCTGCGTTTTACGGCAGAAGAACATCAATGCACAGCTAGGGAATTAAAATTACGAACAAGGGCAGGTATGGGTTTTTGCGGAGGGCGCACATGCAGAATTCCATTGGATAGAATCATAGAAGATGTTGTTTCGAATGTATCTCAAGGTGTTATTCCATTAAAACACCAGCCACCAATTCGACCGGTAACATTTGGAACAGTAGGTGAAAAAAAATGACTAGAATAATTAATCATCCGATTTTAGGTAAATTAGAAGATAAAAAAGCAGTCCCATTTACTTTTGATGGAAGGACCTTTGAAGCATTTGAAAATGAAACCATTGCCGCAGCCCTTTTGGCTAACGGAATAAGAAAATTACGAGTTCATGAGGATAGTGGGACACCACGTGGATTTTATTGCAATATTGGCCATTGCATGGAGTGTCGTGTAACAGTGAATGATCAAGCAAACGTTAGAGCCTGCTTAACAGTTGTAGAAAAAGATATGGTCATTGAAAGCGGAAAACAGCATCCTAATATTGTGAAAAGGATGGTGGAGCAGCAATGATGGATGTAATTGTAATTGGTGCGGGACCAGCAGGATTAGCAGGAGCTATTGCTAGTGCTTCATTTGGCCTGAAAGTAACAGTCATTGATGAATTTGTAAAACCTGGAGGCAGACTAATCGGCCAGCTACATCAGGAGCCGACTGGTGAATGGTGGAACGGTATTAAAGAATCTGAGCGCCTTCTTCAAGAAGCAAAAAAATTATCAGTCGACATTCGCTGTGGTGTATCTGTCTATAACTTAGAAAAAGACGATGATTTATGGAATGTGCATACTAACATTGGGACATTGACTGCTCCCTATGTATTAGTAGCAACGGGAGCAGCAGAGTATCCTATTCCTCTTCCAGGCTGGACTCTTCCTGGGGTCATGTCCATTGGGGCTGCTCAGGTAATGACAAATGTTCACCGTGTAGAAGTAGGTAAAAAAGGGATCATCATTGGTGCTAATATTTTAGCCTTTGCTATTTTAAATGAGCTGCAATTGGCTGGCATTCATGTTGATCGAATTGTACTGCCTGAAAAAAGCCCGCTCAGCGGGAAAGCAGGCGAACCAGAAGAAGTCATGAAATCACTTTTAAATGCAGCACATCTTGCTCCATCACCGCTTTTACGGATGGGAAGCCGCTTCATGAAAAATGACTCCTTCCGTAAAATTGGGATGAAATTCTTCCCTAAAAATGGGGTAAAAGTAAATGGTACACCTTTGCTTCTTCGCAAAGCAGCTATAGAAATTATTGGCACAGAACAGGTAGAAGGTGTACGTGTCGCTGATACCGATGAGAACGGAAACATCATTCCGGGCTCAGAGAAGATATATGAAGCTGATTTCGTTTGTATTGCAGGTGGTTTATACCCGCTAGCTGAGCTCGCTGCCGTTTCTGGCTGTCCATTCCAATACATACCTGAACTTGGTGGTCATGTCCCCATCCATTCAGAATTGATGGAAACCCCACTTGAAGGTCTCTTTGTTGCCGGCAATATTACCGGGATTGAAAGCGGGAAAATTGCAATGGCCCAAGGAACAACAGCTGGCTACACAATTGCAAAACATGCTGGTAAAGGCGGTGCAGCAATAAATAAACAGCTGCAGGAAGCAGTACAAAATGTACGCTCTGTCCGCGAGCAGGCTGCTATTCAATTTAATCCTGAAATTAATAGCGGGAGAAGAAAGATGTCCGAGCTATGGGAAAGCCTTTATTCAAAGAACACACGTGAAAACTCCCAGATAAAAATTGGCTAATAAAGTGAAACTTCCATCAGTGGGGGGTTTCCGACGCACAGGACGTGCTAGTGCCGACGTTGCCACAGGACGTGGCGTTCTTAGTCGGCCTTCATCCCCCACTGATGGTTAGTTGAACCAATCACGCTCAAAACGCCACGTCCTGTGGCTTTCGCCTGACTAGGACATCCTGTCCGTCGTCGGGCCTTTACGGGCAGTTGATCCCCCACTTAGGTTTCTTTGATTCTCTCGCAAACTTGTAGTGGGGGTCTTACTGCCCGTTAATCTGCGATAAATATTTTTCATAGGATTGATCCGGGTGTAATCCCCGGGTCATCCTCAAAATAATTTTTGTAATAAGAAAGTTACAAATAAATAAAATTTAATGATATTTATTTTCTGAACATTATTTATTTTCTGAAAGATATTTTAGTAAAGGAGGTGAATAAATCGTCCTTTTCCTTTTAATCTATTAAAGTATTCCGGGAGAAACCTAGGTAGGAAGTATTGTAATAGAAAAAACAAATAATTAGGGGTGTTTCATTTGAAAAAGTATTCCATTATAGCAATCGGTATGTTGCTAATCCTTTCTCTTTTTCTAAGTGCCTGTTCCAGTGAGGGAAGTTCTGGAGGAAAAAGCAGTTCAGATGAAATATTGGTTGGCGTTCTTTTGCCAGTAACAGGTAATAATGCGACAGACGGAAAAGACATGTTAAATGCCATGAAAATGGCTGCCGAGAAAATTAATAATAATGGCGGAGTTCTTGGAAAAAAATTAAAACTGGAAGTAACTGACGATGCCTGTGATCCTCAAACGGCCACAACAGCTGCAAATAAACTTGTATCTATGAAGGTAACTGCAGTCGTAGGTGGCTATTGCTCTGGATCCACATTGCCTGCTTCAGGTGTTTTCAATAACGCTAACATCCCGATGATCGTTGCTGCGGCTAATTCATCAGAATTGCCTGCACAAGGATATGAAAGCCTATTTCTAATTAATGGCCTTGTTCCTGATCAGGCAAAAACAGGTGCTGATTATTTCAAGGACAAAGGTGCTAAAAACATTGTAATTATTCATGATAATTCAGCTTATGCTAAAAATTTAGCGGATTTCGCCCAGAAATCTGTTGAGGAAAATGGCGGTAAAGTCATTGGATTTGAAGCCATTAATCCAGAGGAAAAGGATTTTGGTTCATTAATGACTAAGCTAAAATCGCTGAATCCTGATGGAACTTATTTTACAGGGTATTATGCAGCTGGAGGACTAATGCTAAAGCAATTTAAAGAGAAAGGCGTTTCAGGATTTTTTATGGTTGGTGATGGCAGCTATTCCCCGGACATTATCGAAATCGCTGGAGCGGACAGCGCTGACGGTCTATTAGTGACAGCAACTCCAACAGCGAACTTTATCCCTGGGGCTGATGAATTTGTTAAAGAATATAAAAGTAAGTATAACAACTTATCTCCTGGTCCATTCTCTGCCCTATCATACAATGGTATGAATCTATTGGCTGACGCATTAAAAAGAGCTAATTCAACGAGCAGTGAAGACTTGAAAAAGGCTTTAAAAGAGACAAAAGGGTTCCAAGGTATTGGACAGGTGATTGAATTTAATGACCAAAACTCTCTAAATCAATCAAACTTCCATGTTATGAAAGTAGTGAATGGTGAATTTACTTTAGAAAAGTAACTCGCGTTGTTAGAACGTTTAAACCTTTCATGCTAAGCATGTATTGTGTTTAACATTCCTCTTTTATGCATATTGGAGCTGTCCCATAAACGGGACTGACCTCTTATGTATGAGCATAAGATATATTTCGTAGAGTCAGCCCCCATGTGGGACAGCCCGAAATTAGAAGATGCTATCCGCTAAAATTTAGCACAGAGGAGAGTCAAAATAAATATGGAAATTATTTTACAAATACTGATTGATGGACTGGTTATTGGTGCTTTTTATAGTTTAGTCGCTTTAGGATACACGATGGTATACGGGATTATTAAGCTGCTAAACTTTGCCCATGGTGATCTTTATATGATGGGTGCCTTCATTGGATTTACCTTTCTCTCTATTTTTACAGGAGATGGCGGAGTTAATACTGGCTTATTAGGTGTTGGAATTGTCTTCATTGGAACGATGGTTATTGTCGGTTTAATTGGGATGGGTGTAGAAAGAATTGCCTATCGCCCCCTTCTTCTAGCACCCAGACTTTCCATCCTCATAACAGCAATTGGTGTGTCATTATCACTTGAATATACTTCCATGATCGGATGGGGTGCTTCGTACAAAGTTTACCCTATTAAACTGCCTAATGACGGACTGCAAATATTAGGAACACAAATCTCTTTTGCTCAAATAGGAATGATCTTACTTTCAGCCTTATTAATGCTCGGACTGCGCCTTTTTATCGATAAAACCATTTATGGAAAAGCCATGCGAGCAATTGCTCTCGACCAAAGTGCTTGCAGCTTAATGGGTGTTAATGTACACAAAATTATTGCACTTACATTCTTTATTGGTGCATCTTTAGCTGCAGGAGCCGGAATCATGTCAGGTGTTTATTATGGAACAATTAATTTTATGATGGGCTTTATTATTGGTCTGAAAGCTTTTACCGCAGCTGTTTTAGGAGGAATCGGAAATATTACCGGAGCTATGCTTGGAGGGTTAGTTCTTGGTATCCTAGAGGCTTTTGGCACCTTTTATCTTGGCGGATCGTGGAAGGATGTACTTGCATTCGGAATTCTTATCCTGTTTTTAGTGTTTAAGCCTACTGGCATACTCGGAGCAAAAGAAATGGAGAGGATGTAAAGATGAAAAAGTATAAGAATCAAACCCTTTTGCTGCTCATCATTGCATTATTCATTCTTCCATTTTTCCTGAATAGCTATTGGCTGGATGTTTTAACTCTTGTGCTATTTTATGTCGTTCTTACACAAGGATTAAATATAGTAGTCGGATATACAGGCCTGCTCGACCTTGGCTATGCGGCATTTTTTGCTGTTGGGGCCTATACAACTGCAATACTTATGACAACTTTTCATTGGTCTTTCTGGCTTACACTTCCTGTCGCCTTTCTATTTGCAGGAATTGCTGGAGTTATAATCGGAACTCCAACTCTCCGATTAAGAAGTGATTATTTAGCGATTGTTACCCTTGGTTTTGGTGAAATCGTCAAAATATTAGCAACAAATTTAGAAATCACAGGTTCCGCATCTGGAATTTATGGAATTCCCAGACCGGCTATTGGCAGCTATATCATGTCCACACAAAAAGATTTTTACTATTTAATTTTAATTGTTGCCATTCTGTCCGTTATTGCCGTTTACAGGTTAGGCCGTTCAAGAATTGGACGTGCATGGATTTATATTCGTGAAGATGAAGATGCTGCAGAAGCAATGGGAATTAATCGTATTCGGCTAAAATTGCTTTCATATGCCTCAGGAGCTGTCATCGGCAGTATTGCCGGATCCATTTTCGCTGTCAAAATGAGTGCGATCGCACCATTAAGTTTTAGCTTTTTACAATCCGTTATGATCCTTCTCGCTGTTGTATTAGGTGGTCTAGGAAGTATTCCAGGGGTCGTTATTGGTGCTGTTTTAGTCATTGTTCTTCCAGAGCTTTTACGCGGAGCAGATGATTGGCGCTATTTAATATTCGGGGTCTCCTTAGTAGCTATGATGATTTTCCGGCCTCAAGGAATATGGCCATCTAAAAACGGAACCGAAGATGCTGCCGATATGGACGAGAACGAAAAATCAAATGACCCAAATCAATCCATGTCTGTTTAAATCTCTATGTATATTTTTACTTCGGAAGAGAGGAGAATTGGATGTCTCTATTAACTGTAAAAGACTTAAAACTTCAGTTTGGAGGATTACTCGCCGTAAATGATTTATCCTTTACTGTTGAAAAAAACTCTATATCTAGTATTATCGGTCCCAATGGTGCGGGGAAAACTTCTGTATTTAATATGATGACAGGCTTTTATCGGCCAACTGGCGGAGAAATTCAATTGGATGGAATCAGCTTAATAAATAAAAAGCCAAGTCAAATAACGAAATTAGGGATGGCCCGCACATTCCAAAACCTTCGTTTGTTTCCAAACTTATCCGTTTTAGATAATGTTAAGTCTGGTATGCATTGCCGTACAAAACAAGCTGTCTGGGGAGCATTGTTTCGAACTAAAAGTCAACAAGAGGAAGAAAGACTAATAGAAAAGGTTGCTCTAGATTGCATTGAATTTGTAGGAATAACTAAATATATAAAAAGATCAGCAAAGAATCTCCCTTATGGAGCTCAACGCTATTTAGAGATTGCCCGTGCATTAGCAACTAAACCCAAATTATTGCTTTTAGATGAGCCGGCAGCTGGACTAAATTTTGAAGAAAAACAATATTTAATTCAGCTTATTCGGCGGATTCGTGATGAATTCAATATTACGGTATTAATGATTGAACATGACATGGCACTTATCAAAGAAATCTCTGAACATATTACCGTCATTGATTATGGATGGAAAATTGCGGAAGGCACCCCGGAGGAAGTGCTGAAAAACGAAAAGGTAATTGAAGCATACCTAGGCAAGGAGGAAGTAGTTTGAAGCCTCTTTTAAAACTGACGGATGTAAATTCTTACTACGGAAAAATCCATGCACTTAAAAATATAAATTTGGAAATAAACGAAGGAGAAATTGTCGCTTTGCTTGGAAGTAATGGAGCAGGCAAGAGCACCACCCTAAAAACAATCTCCGGTTTAATAAAACCCAAATCAGGTACTATTGAATGGAATGGTGAGAGTATTGTTGGAGTTCCAGCACATAAAATTGTCGAAGCTGGAATCATTCATGTTCCAGAAGGAAGACGCATTTTCGGCGGCCTTACAGTTACCGAGAATTTAGAGTTAGGAGCTTTTACATTTAGAAAAGATAAAAAATGGATAAAAGAAGGAATCGAACGCTCATATGACTTGTTTCCACGTTTAAAGGAACGCAATAAACAACTAGCAGGTACTTTAAGTGGAGGGGAACAGCAAATGGTTGCGATCAGCCGTGGTCTGATGGGAAATCCAAAGCTGCTTATGCTTGATGAGCCATCGATGGGACTTGCGCCTATTATCGTCCAAGAAATAATGAGAATCATACAGGAAATCAATAAACAGGGGACTACAATTCTTTTAATTGAGCAAAATGCTAAAGCCGCCCTTCGTCTAGCAAACAGAGGATATTTAATTGAAATTGGAAATATTGTTATGCATGATACGGCGGAAGTTCTGCGTGAGGATGATAAAATTATTAAAGCGTACTTAGGTGCTTAATAGTTAAAAGCAAAAAACCAGCACTGTGCTGGTTTTTTGCTTTTAACGTTATCTAATTTCCAATTCTAATTAATTCAGTCGGAAAGGATGTAAGAAGCTTTCCATTTCCATCTTCATCAATATATACATTTTCCTCAATGCGAACTCCTCCATAGCCTGGAATATAAATACCTGGCTCAATCGTAAATAGGAGGCCGCTTTCTACTATTAAATCATTGTTTTCATGAACTGAAGGTTCTTCATGTACATCAATTCCTAGACCATGCCCAACACGGTTATTGAAATATTGCCCATACCCAGCTTCCTTAATAACATTACGAGCCGCAATATCAATTTGTCCAACAGGAATCCCCGTTTTACAAGCATTTACTCCTTCTTCCGTTGCTTTACGAACGATATCATAAATTTCTCTCTGCTTTGACGTTTCTTCCCCAATAACAAAAGTTCTTGTAATATCTGAACAATAGCCATCCACAATTACGCCCATATCAATTAGTAAAAAGTCACCATTATTGATCGTTTTACTATCTGGACGGCCATGAGGCAGTGCAGCTTTCGCTCCAGAAAGGACAATAGAAGAAAACGAAGGGCCCTCTGCGCCAAACTTTCTCATTAAAAACTCAAGTTCTGCTGTTAATTCCTGCTCTGTCATACCCTCTTTAACCTTTTTGATGCCTTCTTCCATTACTTTTTCAATCACATGAATGGCATGCTGAACCTTTTTGCATTCCTCTTGAGACTTTCTCATTCTCTGTCCAGAAATAAAATCTCCAATATTCTCGTAGCTGAAATCTTGGAAGAAATAATCCAGTTGTTCCTGTTGGAATAATGAGATCACCTTTGTTTCTAACCCAATCGTTTTAACACCTTCACCAATTGTATCCCTTAATACTTTATATGGATTGAGCTCATCTGAAACAGGTATAATTCTTTTAACATACGAATCTCCCTCAGCTATTTCCAAATCTAAGGAAGGCACGAATAAGTATTGGCTTTGTTTTTTTAGATCGATTACTAATGCCATAAATCTCTCATGTGGATTAGAATTAAAGCCTGTATAATAGAACACATTTTTAGGATCTTTAATAATGGCTAAATCCACATGCAGATTCTCCAAATAATTTACTAATGTATTTAATCTACTTTGATATTGTTCTTGCATATGTTTACTCCCTTTTATTTCAGTTTTTTCTCTTGTTATAAGATTAATAATTCTTTTGTTGATGGTGTCAATACCTCACGACCATTTTCAGTTATCAGTATAACATCCTCTACCCTTGCACCGCCTACACCTTTAAGGTAAATACCAGGCTCAACTGTAATCACCATATTCTCTTCTAGAATCTTATCTTTTAGAATAGAGAAAAGTGGTACTTCGTGTACCTCCAGACCGATACCATGTCCCGTACCTGTACCTGAACGTTCATTATAGCCATGCTTTATTATATTTTCCCTCATGAAAGCATCGACCTCTTGATCAGTCAGTCCTGGTCTTAATGCAGATACGCAATTTTCGAATGAGGTAAGTACAACATCATGTATATGTCTTAGCTCAGATGAAGGTTCTCCAACAGCAATAACCCTAGAAATATCAGCCCAGTAGCCTTGATAATTTGCACCAAAATCAATCGTAATCATATCGCCTTTTTCAATTATCTTCTCGCTAGCACGGCCATGTGGCAATGAAGAGCGATATCCCGATGCTACGATTGGTGAAAAAGATGTAGTCGTACACCCATGTTTATGAATAAATGATTCCAGTTCTTTAGCTACATCCAATTCAGAAATACCGGCTTTGACAAAGTTTAAGATGTGTAAGTACGCTTGATCCGTAACCTCTGCCGCTACCCTTAACTTTTCAATTTCTTCCTTTGATTTAATCATTCGGAGTTTTTCTATAACATCGCGAGTAGGTATTAATTCTGCAGAAAAGAGGGCTTCATTTCTGCTAAATAACCCAAATGATAAATGTTCTTGCTCAAAACCAAGTTTACTAATCTTCATTCTATTTGCCTGTACAACTACTTCTTCAAAAATTTTTCCCTTATGGCCAGTATGACCAGCATGTAAAACAATCTCGTAATCCTTCGCTTGATTTTGGGCCTGCTCTACATAACGATAATCAGTAATTAGTTTAGCTTCGTTTTCAGAAATAAGAATAACCCCATTACTTCCCGTAAAGCCAGACATGTATTGTCTGTTCCATGGATGAACAATCATCATCCCATCTACACCTAATTCATGGAATCTTTCTCGGAGTCTATTAATCTTTTCCATCATTCTCCTCCTCACGTTAATTATTTCATAAATTAATAATGCAATTTTTATGCCATGAATGTATATATCCTTTTTTGTATTTCAGTGGCAAGATTAAGAGTGTTATTTTCAATATATTATACACTTTTAAAATATTTAGACAATTAGTTGTAAAGACTTTTAAACACACTCTATTTATTATTAAAAGAACAATAATAATACTGCTGTTTCTTAACTGCTTCTATTATCAATAAGCGTGCATGGCACAATTCTTGCTTGATATATTTTGAATATTCGAATAAAGGAGGAGTTTAATTGATTAATCGAAAAAGAGCATTTACTTTTCTGCTTTCTTTATTAATCGCTTTCGCTTTATCAGGCTGTTATGGGAAAAGCAGTGACACCTCTAAGCCTGCAACTTCACCTGAGACGGACGGAAAAGATAAAGACCAAGTCTCCACACCAACTGAATCCCAAACTTTGAATTTGTATGCCTCAAATGAAATACCTACATTAAAGACAAACGGCGTCATTGATGGCCTGTCAGCAACCGTCATGATGAATATTTTGGAGGGACTTTACCGAAAAGATCCAGATCAGAATATTATTCCTGGAATAGCGAAGGAACATGAAGTAAGTGAAGATGGTAAAACCTATACCTTCCATTTGCGTAATGATGCAAAATGGAGTAACGGAACACCAGTAACCGCACAGGATTTTGTATTCGCATGGCATCGAGCACTCCATCCAGATACCCTTTCTCCACACGCTTATGAACTTGATAACATAGTAAATGCAGTTGAAATCCAAGATAAAGATCATGAGTTATACGGAAAAGTAGATGCTTTAGGTGTTAAAGCCATTGATGACTTTACTCTGGAAGTAAAGCTTAAAAATGCAATTCCGTATTTCCTTGATACTCTGAATAATATCGTTTTCTATCCACAAAATGAGGAATTTGTAACAGCACAAGGTGACAATTATGCATTAGAGCCAGAAAACTTAATCTATAATGGACCATTTCTTCTTGATTCATGGAAACATGAAGAAGGATGGGTTCTTAAGAAAAATCCAACCTATTGGGATTCTCAAAATGTAAAATTGGAAAACATAAATTTTAAAGTGGTTAAAGATGTATCAACAGGTGTGAATCTCTATGAATCAGGATCTGTTGATGTCGCAACCCTATCTTCAGAATTTGTAGATTTGTATCATGAACACGCAGATCTGCATTCCACTTTGAAAAGAGAGATGTATTTCATCCGTTTTAACCTTGCAAATAAATATTTAAGCAATGCTAATATCCGCAAAGCCATTGATATGGGATGGAACAAGAAAGAAGCTGCTGAGATGATTCTTAAAAACGGTTCTCTCCCAGCTTACTACTTAATTCCTGAGAAACTGGCAACTGCACCTGACGGAAAGGATTTCAGAAGCAAATATGGAAAATTTAACGCAGAGG
This sequence comes from Cytobacillus dafuensis, assembly GCF_007995155.1. NCBI lineage: Bacteria > Bacillati > Bacillota > Bacilli > Caryophanales > Bacillaceae > Cytobacillus > Cytobacillus dafuensis. Next base: position 3,899,412 of record NZ_CP042593.1, read on the forward strand.
GCGTTGAAAAAGCAAATGAATATTGGCAAAAAGGACTTGCTGAGCTAGGTACCGACAAAATTGAACTGGAATTTTTAAGCTACGATGACGGTCAGCGCAAGTCCGTTGCTGAATATATTAAAAATCAGCTTGAGAAAAACCTTCCTGGACTTACAGTTAAGATCAACCAGCAGCCGAATAAGCAAAAGCTTGCCCTTGAAGGAAAACAAGAGTATGACATGACTCATTCCGGCTGGCGCAGTGATATTGCTGATCCAACTGACTTTATGTCTATTCATCTCTCTGATGGACCATACAACTGGCAAAGCTATCAAAGTGCTGATTATGATAGGCTTGTAAAAAAAGCACAAGTGGACTTCTCTAATATTGATCAACGTTTTGCAGATTTACAAGAGGCCGAAAAGATCCTTATCGAAAAAGATATAGTTATTTCCCCGATGTATCAAGCAAGTGACGCGTACCTTGTAAAGCCATATGTAAAAGGATTAGTGGCAAATCCGAATTCCACTTATAGCTATCAGTGGACGTATATAGAAGGGAAATAATATAAAAGAACAAAACGTAGGATATATATTAAACCCTTAAAGTGGTACCAAGGAAAAAACACCTTTAATGTCATATAGATAAACTATATGACATAGAGGTGTTTTTTTATGGGGATAAAGGTGCATTATCCCGCTGGATTAAATGGAAACTACTAGAATATTTTAGAATGTTGATTCTTTAAATGAAATCAGTTAAATATTAGGGATTATTAAAAGCATCTAAGTAATTAATATTTTTAAGACTTATAAACAATTTCCCCATCAATAATTGTATATTTAACTTTTGCATTTGTATCGAACAATGGCATTCCTTCAAATAAGACAATATCTGCATCTTTTCCAACTTTTAATGATCCAACTCTGTCTTCTATACCTAGAATTTTAGCCGCATTGATAGTAATCATTCTTAAGGCACGGTCTACTGAGCAACCCTCTCTCACGGCCTCACCAGCTTGATGAATAAGACAGTCTACACTTAAAATCGGAGAATCAGTCATTATAGCTACATTGACTCCCCTATTATCAAGTTCGTAAACACTTTCGATATCTATTGGATCACATTCCCCAAAGCTTCTCATAACACCAATAGGTCCAAAAACTACATCACATCCACATTGTACTATTTCATCTATAAAATTCTTGGCACCCCATGCATGTTCAATCGAAAGCTTTAATTCAAATTTATTTGCTATTTCAATTGCTGTGAGCATATCAAATTGTGTACAGTGAACTTTAAGTTGAATTTCCTTATTAAAAACAGGCATAAAAGATTCCATTTCTTCATTATATAATGGAAGCTTCTTAGGATTATTTGCATATTCCTCTTTTTTCTTAAAATATTCTTTAGCTTCTGTAAGTGTATCCATTAGCAATTTTGCAACGGCCATCCTAGTCATTGGAGTATTTCCTTTGCTCCCATATGTCCCAATAGGATTTCCGCCTAAAGCAACTTTCATTGCTATCGGATTTTTTATAACCATATTAAAAATATTAGCACCGTAAGTTTTTGAAGCTACTCCTAGACCGCCAATAACATTTCCGCTTCCGGGAATGATAGCGACAGATGTTATTCCATTTGGATAAGTATGTCTAAAATCTTTAGAAGTTAGATCAATACTATATCTAATGTCCAATGAAGGTGTTGAATGTTTAGTCATTTCATTTGCATCATCACTATATTTATCTTTTTCAAAATTCATAACGCCTATATGTGTATGAGCGTCAATTAAACCAGGTGTCGCAATTAATCCTTCTGCATTAATTACAGCTTCATGTTGGTCATTAAGACCAACTCCAATATCTTTTATTTTCCCATTCTCTATTAAAATATCTCCATTTTCAATTACCTTTCCAGCCATCGTGTAGATTTTTGCATTTTTTATTAACAGCATGATTCTTCCTCCAAAGCTGAATATGCTATTTCTCCACTTATGATTGTGTATGAAAGTTTTGCATTATAATACTTTATTGGGTCATTTTCAAAAATGACTATATCTGCCTCTTTACCAATCTCAATACTACCTAATGTATCAGCTACTCCTAGCATTTTAGCAGGATTTAGTGTAATCATTTCAATGATTTTCTCACTATTGATCCCCGCTCGATACCAATTAATTGCATTCCATAAGAATTGTTCTCTTCCTGCACTCATAGTATCTGAAGACATAGATATTGCCATTGGTACCCCTGCTTCTTCTAATTTTACTATTCTACTTAAATCTGTTTCGTTATAAATAAGTCTTGATAAATAGATGTGTTCTCCTAGTACAAGAGATGCCCCAGAGTCTACTATGCTATCAAAACATCTATCAGCTTGATAGGCATTACAAATAACTAAATTTAGATCATATTCTTTCAAAACATAAATCAAAGAGTCTATTTCTACTTTATCATTTGCAGTAACAAACAAAGTCATTTCTCTGTTTAGAACTTTCTTCAATATTTCTTTCCTATCGTCAACTCTTTCTGGTATTTCCTCCAAAGAATATTCCTTCGCTTCTTCAAACTGCGTTTTTAAAACATTAAAAATTCCCATCTTAGTTTTAGGGAAAATATTTTTGGCTCCATATGCATCTTTAATTAAATTAATTACGGAGCATTTAAGACCAACAAACTCCTTAACTAGCATTTTTTTAGAGTTTAAGCCTTTTGTCTTAAATGCAGCCATTTGTCCCCCAATAATATTTGAATTCCCTGGAGATGCTCCCACAGTTGTAATACCAGATTTATATATTTTTTGAAGTTCCATTTCCTGTGGATTAAATGAATATTTAATATTCATTTCAATCGTTACTGGATTTGTAATTTCATCATTATCATTTATTTTAGAAGATAAATCAAAGCAACCTAGCCCGCATACAGGGTCAATAAACCCTGGAAATACATGTTTTCCTGTTGCATTAATTATAGCCACATTATCTATATCGATACTTTCCCTAACACTCCTAATTTTTCCATTATCAATAAGCACGTCACAATTCTCAAAAACTTCCCCTGTTCCAATATGAACTGTACCATTTTTAATAAGTATCATGACAGTCTCCTAAGCTTTCTAAAATATTAATAAGCATTGCTAATTTTTCAGGTTAAACATTAATAAAAACAGCTATACGTATGGTCGTTTCCCTTTTGTACATATTCCGGGTATGACTCTAAACATTTTTCAGTTGCTTTAAAACATCTTTTTGCAAAGTAACATCCTGGACCCGGATTAATAGGAGTTGGCGGTTCACCATCTATTCTTATTGGTACCTCATTCTCACTAATATCTATAGATGCGCAATTAGAAATTAATGCTTTCGTATAAGGATGTTGAGGATTTTGAATTACTTCATCTGTTTCTCCCATTTCAACAATTTTACCTAAATACATAACAGCGATTTTATCAGATATATATCTAGCAGCAGCAATATCATGACTAATAAATACCATTGCAGTATTGTTTTCCTTTTTAAGGTTTATGAGCATATTAATAATATCAGCTCTAACAGAAACATCTAGCATAGATACCGGTTCATCTGCCACTAAAAAGGAGGGCTTAAGCAACATAGACCTTAATATTGAAATTCTTTGTAATTGCCCTCCAGAAAGTTCGTGGGGATATCTCTCTAAGTAATCGTCCGCGGGTCTTAATCCTGCCTTTTCTAAAGTACTTTTACAAATTTCATATCTTTCTTCCTGGGACGAGCCAACATTGTGAATTTCCAATGGCCGCATCATGATTTTTGCAATTGTATGTCTTGGAGCGAATGTATCAAAAGGATTTTGAAATACCATCTGGGCATTCCTTCTAAAAATTTTAGAATCTCTTTTCATTAATTCTGTAGAAGGTTCTCCTTTTAGAAATATTTCACCACTCGTTGGGCTTTCTAATTGAACGAGTACTTTCCCTAAAGTTGATTTCCCACACCCACTCTCTCCAATCACTCCAAGAACTTCTCCTTCATTTAATGTAAAGGTTACACCATCAACAGATTTAACCCACTTTTTTTCGCCTAAATTAAAGAATGAATTTCTTTGTGGAAACCATTTGCTAATATTTTTCACTTCCAACACAGTTTGATTGTTTCCATTCAATTGAAATCACCCCCATATATATGACAAGCAGAGAAGTGGCCATGTGTAATTTCAATCTCCTTTGGTACTTCCTTATGACATTTCTCCTTCGCGAAACTACATCTTGGAGCAAAAATACAACCTTTATTTTGATCTGCTAAGTTTGGCATAAAACCCGGTATTCCACGAAGTTCTGTTTTTTCTCCCTTTAAAGATGGGAAAGACTTCATAAGACCTTGTGTGTAAGGATGAGTAGGTTTAAGTAATACATCTTGAACCTTTCCAACTTCCATTACTTTTCCTGCATACATTACAACAACCTTTTTACAAGCTGTAGCAACGACAGACATATCATGAGTAATCATTATTCTAGTCATCTTAATTTTTTCTTCTAATTTTTGAATTTCACTTAAAATTTGACCTTGTGTCACGACATCTAAGGCTGTAGTAGCTTCATCCAATATGAGTATTGGTGGTTGATGAATTAGACTAAGAGCAATTGAAACCCTTTGTAACATCCCACCAGATAATTCATGTGGATACAGATTATAGACTCTTTCCGATAAATTTACTAATTTAAAAAGAGAAAGTATTTTCTCTTTTACTTTTTGTTTAGATATTTTAGGAACGTGTACACGATATATATCCTCAATCTGACTCCCAATTTTATGAATTGGACTAAGTCCATTCATTGATTTTTGGAAAACAACTGCTAGTTCCTTCCACCTAATCTCATTAAATTCACCTGTACTCATTTTCAATAAATCTTTACCTTTATAATCGATCGTTCCAGTTATTTCAGTACTGCTTTCTGGCAAAAGTCTTAATATAGCCATTGCTAATGTTGATTTTCCTGATCCGCTCTCTCCGACAATTCCCACTGAATCCCCTTCATTTATAGAAAGAGATACATTATTAACAGCAAAAACTTGCTTTTCTTTATTTTTATACGCCACATTTAAATTTTTTATTTCCAGGACCTTCATCCCGTACCTCCTACTTCCTAACTTTTAGTTTAGGATTAAGAATTGTATTCAACCCATCGCCAATTAAATAAAAACTTACAACAAGAATAACTGTCGCTAGCCCAGAGAATGTTGAAATCCACCAAGCTGATGTCATGTAGGATTTTCCTTCAAAAATCATCTGTCCCCAACTTATTAAGTTTGGATCCCCTAATCCTAAAAAGCTTAATCCCGCTTCCGTTAGGATTGCTCCAGCTACACTTAATGTGGTATTCGCAATGACTGGAAATATTCCATTAGGTATAATGTACCTGAATAATATTGTTCCATGGCTTTCTCCCATAGCTTCTACGCTTTTTACAAATACTCGTTTTTTCAGACTCATCGCCTGAACTCTCATTAATCTTGCATTACTTGGCCATGAAGTAAGCCCAATGACTATCATTACATTGACTAGACTGCTTCCGAACAAGGCTACAATGATTAATATTAAAAAGAAAGTAGGTATCATTAGAAAAATATTTATGATCTCTGATATAATCCGATCCACTTTACCCCCAAAATAGCCGGCAATACCACCAATTACAGTACCTATAATTCCGGAAATAAGAGCCGAAACGATTCCGATCAAAAGTGAAGTTCTAGCACCATATACAAGCATACTGTATACATCCCTGCCAAGTCCGTCTGTTCCTAACCAATGCTCTTTACTAGGAGGTGTTAATAATTCACCATCTAGCTCATAGGGATTATGTGTAGCAAAAATTGGGGCAAAAGCTACTATTATTAGAATAAAAGTTAATATTAAACAACCATATTTTAATAGTGAATTAGTTTTCAATGTTTCAATAAGAGTTTTAAAAACAATATTTTTCCTATTGGTTGGATTCATAGCATAACCTCCCTGTTAATCTCAAAAAATGAGATTTTATAAAGCATTTTAATGCTAATACTTTTAATTATTTGTATCTTATTCTCGGGTCAATAAATGCATAGACAATATCTGTTATGACCATCATAACTGCGATTGAAATTGACATGATTAGATAGATACCCATAAGTAACGGATAGTCTCTTCTCATAATCGCATCCAGCATAAGACGCCCAGTACCTGGCCATGCAAAAACAGTCTCGACTAGCGCTGAACCAGTTACAATATAAGCTAGTGAAATACCAAATACAGTAATTGTAGGAAGTAAAGCATTTTTTAATACATACTTATAAAAAATTTTCTTTTCACTCATCCCTGTTGCCTTAAAGGTTGTAATAAAATCTTCTGAAGTTACTTGTAAAACCGTCGTTTGAGCTAGCTTAAAATAAGTAGGTATTTGGATAAGCGAAAGTGTTGCTACTGGCAAAATTAAATGCTTTAAAATATCTATATAATAGGGTAGACCTGTATAATTCGCTCTTAAATCAAGCATTCCAGAGGTTGGTAAGATTTTTAACCATGAGGCAAAAATCATAATTAACATAATCCCTAGCCAAAATGAAGGCATCGCATTGAATAAATAAGCTAAACCTGAAAAAAATGTATCTATTTTTGATCCCTGATGCCTAGAAGCATAAAGTCCGAGCAAAGTTCCTATTATTAAAGCTAAAATTGCTCCAGAAAGAGCAAGTAGTAACGATGGACCCATAGTATGACCAATCAGACTCATTACCGGCTCGTTGTACAAAATTGACTGACCAAAATCACCTTGGATTACATTCTTTAAGTAGGAAACTAATTGTAAATATATCGGTTGATCAAGCCCATATTTTTTTTGTAGTTCTACTATCATTTCCTCGGAGGGATTATCTCTTCCCGCTAAAATTCTTATCGGATCACCTGGCGCTGCATGAATAACAAAGAAATTGAGCACTAATACGACTACTACCGCCAGTATTCCTGTTAGTACTCGTTTTAATATATATTGTTTCATCGTTTCGCCTCCTCTCTTTAAATACAAAACGAAGTATTAAACATTCCATAATTTATCAAAGGCAATACAATGCTGCATTGCCTTTGATAGATTACTATTATTGTTTTATTTATTTACATCTAAAATTGAATACTCTGCTCCTCCAACCTTACCGATACCATCGTCAATTGGATGTCCAGAGATATAATCTTTCATGACAAAAATATACATCCATTCTGTTAATGGCAGTACAGGATATTCTTCTGACATGATCTTTTGAATTTCTTTGTAAATGACTGCACGCTCATCTTGATCAGCAGTCTTCAATCCTTCTGCTAATAGTCTATCTATTTCTGGATTGCTATAGTGCATTAAGTTCATAGCACCCCCAGTACCAACCCTTACAAATAAACCTTCTGGATCAATTCCATGATTACCACCAAGTATAGTAAGTTCAAAATCACCATTTCTAACTTTTTCATCCCATGCCGAATATTCTAAAGTTGATATTGTCGTTTCTATTCCAATCTCTTTTAAGTTTGACTGAACAACTTTTGCGATATCTGTAAATACCGGGAACTGGAATATTAATATCTCAATATCTTTTAACCTCACACCATTTTTGTCAGGTGTTAATCCAGCTTCGTCAAGCAACTGTTTTGCTTTTTCAACATCCCTCTCAGGCATTACATCTTTGTCATTGTATGCCCACTCAACTGCTGGAGTATAAAAACCTTCAGCTCTCCATGCATATCCTTTATGTGCCTTCTTAACGAGTTCATCACGATCGATCGCATATGCTAATGCTTCTCTAACCCTTACATCATTCCAAGGCTTTTTCTCTAAATTAGCTATCATATACTGTCTTGAGTTCGAAAGAGTTTTAACAACTTTTACTCCTTCTGTTTTTTCCAATGAAGGAACAGCAGCTGGTGTAATTGCAGAGCTATAATCAATGACATCAACTTCACCATTTAAGAAGGATTGAACAACCGTATTTTCATCAGGAATGACAGAAAAAACTAATTTGTCAATTTTAGGTGCACCTTTAAAATAATCTTTATTTGCTTCTAATGTCACACTAATACCTCGTTTATGCTCAACAAACTTAAAAGGCCCTGTCCCAATTGGATGCTGATTTACTGAATTCTCCACCCAGTCAGTTCCCTCATAAAGATGGGATGGCATGATTACTGCGCCTGATAAAATACTTAGAATTGCTGCATTAGGCTCTTTCAATTCTATAACTACTGTTTGATCATCCGGACAGGTTATCTCTTTAATAGAACCTAATTGGTTAACGATAAAACCTTTCTTCTCAATAATTTCATCTATAGTCCACTTAACATCCTTAGATTTAAATGGTTCTCCATCATGCCACTTCACATCTTTTTGCAAGTGGAAAGTATAAATTTTCCCATCTTCTGAGATATCCCATGATTCTGCCAGATCAGGTAATATATTAAATCCATCATCTTGAGTTATTAAGGAACTCAAAACGTTTGATGTAACATAACCTGAACCTCCATCCCCAACATTTGGGTTAAAATGTACAGGATCGGAACCTAATGCTATGACAGCAGTCTTCTCATTCTTTTTCTCAGAACTTTCATTAGTTGAACTTTGAGTATTACTAGAGGAAGAATCCGTACATCCTACTATAGAAATAAACATCACTGTTACTAACATTAAAAACATTATCCTTTTCATAAACTTTCCCCCTTGTATAATTTTCTAATTTCTTTGTTTTGTAGAAATGATTATAAATTCCCCCTATTATTATTTTTTCTTTTAATCACCTCTCTTAAAATTTCCCTATAAACGTATTGCACGAATTGTGCCAATTATACAAAAAATAAAAAAATCCTATTTTATAGGACCATAATCCTGAATAAGATGAAATACTTCTAGTAAAAAAGAGCAATTGAATAATTTATTAATATTAAAATTTTTAAATGTGCATATGTTTTTATACATTGGAACAAATAATGTAAAATTATTTTGAATTTTCGAAAATGTATGCAATACACCCTGTATTTCACTTTATTGTAAATCTCCACTTTTTTATTATTCCAAAAATGATGTATAAAAAATTAAACACATATGATCCATAAAATAAAATCTCGGTTGGCACGATAGTTGCAAGTTTATTTTGTTGATTCTTTAAAAAAGGAGGCATATTTATGACAATATTAAAGACGGAAATAGAAGATAATTTTCACGGTACCATTGTTAATGACCCCTTTCGTTGGTTAGAAAACTCAGATTCACTTCAAACGAAAGAATGGGATTCACAGCAAATGCTGGCAACAGAACAGTATATTGAGGCAATTCCACAAAGAGATATCATAAAAGATAGACTAGAAAACCTTTGGGATTATCCTAAATATTTTGTTCCGAAAAAACACGGGGACTATTATTATTATTTAAAAAATTGCGGTTCAAATAATCAGCCTAATCTTTATCGCTCAAAAAATTTAGAAGCCATTGAAGAAACAGAAGAAGTAATCATTGATGTCAATTCATTGAGTAATGATGGAACGATCGCTATTACCAATCTCTCATTTCATTCCAATGGTACGTTACTTGCCTATGCACTTTCTGAAAAGGGAAGTGACTGGCAGGAATTCCAAATATTAAATTTAAAGTCTTTGGAGCATTATTCTGAAAAGATTGTGTGGTGCAAATTTTCGAGTATCGCATGGGAAAAAGATGGAAATGGATTTTATTATAATCGCTATCCAGAGGCACATAATGAATTGAATGACGAAAATCACTTTAATAAAGTGTATTGGCATTCGTTGAATACAGATCAGCGTGCGGATGAGGTTATCTTTGAGTACCTCGAAGATCAGCAAATGCTGTTTTATCCTTCCATTACAAGTGATAATTCTTATTTAATTCTTCATGCAGGCAGGGGGACAGAACATAGAAGCAGATATCTTTATAAAGATTTATCAACTCCAAATAGTAAATTTAAGTGGCTTTTAAAAGATGGGGATGCCCTTTATTCATTTATTGGCAAAAAAGAAAATCAATTGTATTTTTTTACGGATAAAGAAGCTCCAAATGGCCAGATCATTAGTATTTCAATTGATTCGCCAGAAAATGAGAATTGGAAGGTCGTTATCCCTGAGATGGACGAGTCCATTTCTTCTATAGAAATCATAGCTGATCACTTAGTTGTTTCCTATATTCGTCACGCATCCTATTGTTTAAAGGTCTTCACTACGTCTGGAAATTTTATAAAAGAAATTCCTATGCCTGAACTAGGAACGATTGTTGAGTTTCATGGGAAAGAAGAGGACGATGAGCTTTATTTTAGTTTTACATCCTTTTTATCACCTACTTCCATTTACAAATATAGTTTTGAAACTGGACAAGTTACTGCTGTATTCAAGTCTTCCTTTCAGCTTGATCCTTCTGAATACAAAACTGAACAAGTCTTTTATCATTCAAAAGACGGTACAAAAATACCGATGTTTTTAACATATAAAAAGGGAATGAAACGGGATGGACAAAATCCAGCTCTTCTGTATGGATATGGTGGATATCATATCTCCTTAACCCCTTCATTTTCAGCATCAAATCTATTATGGCTGGAAAACGGAGGCATATATGCAGTTGCGAATATTCGCGGAGGAGGCGAATATGGACTTTCCTGGCATGAAGCTGGTATGAAGGAAAAAAAGCAGAATGTGTTTGATGACTTTATTGCTGCAGCGGAATATTTAATTTCAGAGGGATATACGAATTCAGCAAAATTAGCAATAATGGGGGGCAGTAATGGTGGACTGCTTGTAGCTGCTTGTATGATACAAAGACCAGAACTTTTTGGTGCAATAATCTGTAATGTTCCAGTTTTAGACATGCTCCGTTTTCAAAAATTTACAGTTGGAAGGTTTTGGGTTACAGAATTTGGTGACCCAGAAGCAACGCGTGAGGAATTCGAAGTTTTATATGCATACTCACCATTGCATAATATTGAGAATAGAGTTCAGTACCCACCAATATTAATTACAACTGCCGATTCAGATGACCGTGTCGTCCCTGCGCATGCCCGTAAGTTTACGGCAGCATTACAGGATGCAAATCCACAAGCTACTAAGCCAATATTATTAAGAATCGAGAAAGGCGCAGGCCATGGGTTAGGAAAGCCCTTAGAAAAAATAATTGGTGAACATACTGATATTTTTGCTTTTCTATTTAAACACTTAGAGGTATAAGTAAAATCGGGGCGTGGAAATTACTCGCCCCGGTATTCAATTTATTACAATATAAAACTGTTGACCTCAATCTCGCCCCCCCCCTGTTTCCCTTACAGGGAAATCCTTGTGCAGCAATTTTCCTCTAATAAAGAAAGATTCACAAAGATTAAACCTTTCTTCACAATACACTTTTAAGTCTTACAAAAGTGTAAGAGAAATTGTAAGATAAACAAATTTTTAATAATGAACGAATTCACTATAATTCTCTCTAATAACACATATGGAGGAGTAATAATGAATTTGTCGGAATTGAATATTGATTTGTTTAGAATAATTAATAATCTAGGTAAACATTCCACGTACATAAATCCCACTATGACTTTCATTGCTGAATATATGGTGTTTTTCTTAGTATTAAGTGTCTTAATATTTTGGTTTACAAGAAGTAACACAAATAGAATTATGGTCATTTGTGCATCGATTACTTTTGCAGTTGCTGAAATAGCAGGTAAAATTGCTGGAAAACTTCATTCAAATAACCAGCCGTTCGCTGAACTGTCTAATGTTAATAAGCTCATCGATCATGCAGTAGATAATTCATTTCCAAGTGATCATACCCTTTTGTTCTTTTCATTTTGTATGACTTTCTATCTCTTTAGAAGAAGATGGGGATTTTTATGGATTTTATTAGCATTCCTTGTAGGTCTTTCACGTATTTGGGTGGGGGTACATTATCCAGCAGATGTTATTGTTGGAGCTGTTATAAGTATATTCATAGCAATAATCGTTTATCGAGTTGTACCTAAATTAAGTATCACTAAAAAGATGTTGGGTGTTTATGAGAAAGGTGAACAATTAATCCTACCAATAAAAACTAAATCTAAAGAACAATAGTTCACTATATAAATTTTTCAGCATTGTTTTTTAGAAAACTACTGTAAAATTTGTTAATAAACTCTAGGACAATGTATTTTCTCAAACCTTCAAAATATGTTTTTAAAGACGACATTTTTGAAAGGAGATTAGGCCATGACTGGGCATGAAGAAATTTCAGATCGTGATACCCAAATCAATCCAGCCTTGTTTGTTTCACGGTCTTTAGACGAAATTCGTTTTTGGTCTAGGATTATGAAGGAGCATTCGCTATTTCTTAGATTAGGCTTTAGATGCGAGGATACACAGTTAATAGCGGAAGCGAATAATTTTTATCATGTATTTGAACAAATTGAACAACGGTCTCATGCTTTTAATAATCAAACATCACCAGAAGTAATAAGAAAATTTAATAGTGAAGTTCAACAAGCTGCAACAAATATATTTGCTTTTAAGCGTAAAGTGTTAGGATTAATACTTACTTGCAAATTGCCTGGTGCAAATAACTTTCCGCTTTTAGTTGATCATACCAGCAGGGAGGCCAATTATTTTCGAAAACGATTAATCGAATTAAATGAAGGAAAATTGAAACCACTTCCAGACGCGATAATAAAAGAAAATGTTTTCTTCTTAAGAATAATGGCTGATCACGCTAAATTTATCGGACATCTCCTTGATCCATCAGAAAGAAAGCTGGTTGATTTGGCCAGAAATTTCAGTAATGACTTTGATGAATTAGTTTTTCAAGCTAGAGATATAGAATCTATGAGTCCACAGTCTAAGACCGTACCACTTTTAGATCAATTCCTAGATCAAAATCGTGTGTCAGTTGTTTCTCTTAAGGACTTTAAGAAAACAGCACGAGAATTAATCGAAGAATGTAAAATTAAGAGCATCATCCACCCTCTGCTGGCTGACCATGTTTTCCGAGAGGCTGAAAGATTTCTTGAAATTATTGATATGTTCGAAAGACATCTCACAGGGGTAAAACCACGCTCTATTTAATTCATTATTCATATATAGTCTAACGGTGCCTTATTTTTAACCAATTTATTCCGTTAGACTATTTTCTTTTCTTAACGAATTTTTTTCCGTTCTAATTACAGAGTTTGGTTCAACATGCACATGCACAGCGTACACTTCATGCTCTTTATATAAAACCTTCTCTACTGTTGTAGATATATCATGTGCATCTTCTAGATTTAAATTTGAATTTACTAGGATAACCACGTCTACAACCGTGTTGTTTCCATAGTTTCTAGCCTTTAATTCCTCAATCCCTTTTACCCCATTGATATGTAGAATGGTTTCTTTAAAATCCTCTAACAATTTTTCATCGAAGCCATCTGTCAAATGATGGGAAGCCTCTCTAAAAATATCCCAAGCTGTTTTACAAATGAGCAGGCCTACAATAACAGCTGCCAGTGGATCGAGCCACGGGAGATTAAATTGTGAGCCAATAATTCCAACAGCTGCCCCAATACTTACCCAAGCATCTGATAAATTATCCTTTGCTGCAGCCATAACCGATTGACTATTGATTTTGTTTGCAAGCTTTTTATTATATCGATAAACAAAATACATAATAACAGCACAAAAAATCCCAGTCCATGCAGCAACTAGGTCCGGAGCTTCTTTTTCCAAATGAAAGAAAGAGGTTATCGCCTCGAATAATACTTGAATTCCAACTGCCATCATAATGAAGGAGGCCACAAGTGTTGCAACATTTTCAGCCTTCCAATGTCCATATGGATGGTCTTTATCTGCAGGTTTTTGAGAGAGCTTTAACCCAATTAGAACAGCAATAGAGGCAATAATATCTGTCATATTGTTCATCCCATCTGCCTTTAAAGCTTCTGAGTTAGACATATAGCCAATCATTAACTTAAGAGCGGATAGACAAATATAAGCCACGATGCTTATTATAGCCCCACGCTCTCCCATTTTTAATTGTTCATATCTTTGTTGTTCCATGTTGGACCCTCCATCTGTAACTTCTTGATTATCTTATCAACCAGATAGCGTGTGGGTCTAGAGCAACGTTTTTTCATTCGTTTATAAAAATAACAAGCTTACAAAAAAGTTTACCGAGGCAAATTGCTTAAAAAGTATGAAAAAATAAGGAGTCGAATAACTACAATGTTCACGCACTACATGTGGCGGCGTTACAGGGCATTTACGGGTAGTTGATCACCCACTTAGAATTTATTGTTCCCTCAACCTCTTTTGGTTAAGGTTCTTATCCCCCGTTAATCTACGATAGATTAGCTTAAGCATAAAACGCATCTCATTAGTTCATTTTTTCTTTTAGAAACTGTAAATAATAGATATAATGAAGGTCTACATGAAACGACTACTCCGTCAATTTAAATACTATTTCTATTAAAAATGCTAATTAAAACATTAAACATAAATTGATATTACTATTAATAGGAGATACTTATATGGAATCCAAACAAAGATACGAAATGCTCTTAAATAATATGAATCAATACAATTCAGGAAACAGGGGTATTACAAGGGTAGCTTACACAAATGAAGAACAAGCTGGTACCCATGCTTTCATGCGGTTTTGCAAGTCTGAAAATTTAGATATCCGTCTTGATCCTTGTGGAAACTTGATTGCTAGAAGAGAGGGTAAAAATAATACGCTTCCACCAGTTGTCATGGGGTCTCACTTGGATACTGTTTACCAAGGGGGAAAATATGATGGAATTGTAGGAGTAACAGCGGGTCTGGAAGTGATCAAACGACTGAATGACAAAGGGATTGAAACAGATCACCCAATTGAGGTTATTTCATTTGCCTGTGAGGAATCATCAAGATTTGGCGTATCGACTGTCGGAAGCAAGGCGATGGCTGGATTAATTGACAAGGAGAAATACCGAAATTTAAAGGATCGTGATGGGATTACGATGGAAAAGGCATTTGCCTTATGTGCGCTTGATTTTAATAGTATCGACGAAGCAAATAGAGCGAATGAAGGATTTAAGGCATATTTCGAATTGCATGTCGAACAAGGCCCTGTCCTTATAAATAATAATAATAAAATTGGGATTGTTACTGGTATTGCAGCACCAGTCAGATTATTACTCAAAATCTTTGGGGTAGCTTCTCATTCAGGAACAACGCCGATGAATATGAGAAAAGACGCTCTTCTTGGAGCCTCAGAGATTGCTTTAGAACTTGAAAAGGCGGCAAAACTAGAACAAGCTCATGGCACTGTTGGTACTATCGGAGTATTAGATATTCCTACTGGTGCAATGAATGTCGTTCCAGGTGAGGTAGAGCTAAAAATCGATATCCGATCAACCTCAACCGACTCGAGAGAGCGAGTGTTAAAACACATCTATGAAACCATTTCTTCAGTTAAAGAAAAGAGGCAGCTTGAAATCGATTACAAGGTCATTAGTTTAGAAGAACCTGTCCTTCTTTCTTCAGAACTAATAGAAGGAATAAGAAACATATGTGAGAGCAAGGAACTATCTTACGAAGTAATGCAGAGTGGTGCAGGGCATGATGCGATGAATATGACAAGACTTGGTCCAACAGGATTAATTTTTGTACCTTCTGTAGATGGATTAAGCCATCATCCAGATGAATACACCGATCTTGACGACATAATGATTGGGATTGATGTTTTAGAAGAAGTTGTTATTCAATTTGCAAAAGCAGTAGAAATCACAAAGTAATTAGAACATATTTAAGGGGTTGTCCCATAAGGTGTCTAGCATCCACATAATACAAATCTAGAATCTCACTCGCTTTATTGATACTAGATATTGTTCGTGGTGCCTGACACCTTTGCATTGGGACAACCCCTTCATTTATAATAGGAAGGAATATTTTTTTATTTCGCTCCAGCCTTCAGTAAAATTTCTTTTATCTCCTTAAAACCTCTTTCTTCTGCATGTTGAAGTGGTGTGACCCCTCCTGAATCTGGAATGTTTACATCTGCTCCATGCTCAATTAATATTTTTATTGTTTCCTGCTGTTTTTTCCCGCCGTTACTTAAAACAATAGCCTCCATTAAGGCTGTCCAACCTAAATTATTGATATGATTCACATCGACATCAGTCTGTTCCAAAAGCACTTTTACGACTTCTATATATCCGTGCTCGGAAGCCGGAATAAGTGCTGTACCTCCAAATCGGTTTACGATTTTTGGATCCGCTCCCGCTTCAACCGTAAGCTTTAATATCTCAAGATACCCTTCGGCACCAGCATAAAGAAAGGGACTATTTTTCATATTATCTTGAATATTAACGTCTGCACCCTTTTCAATTAATGCCTTAACCATTTCAGCATTATTCGCATACGTAGCAATCATAACCGCGGTCCTACCCTGATTGTCTCTGCTATTTACATCTATCCCCTGCTCTAGCAGCTCATTCACTTTCGCAATATTTCCTTGATCAGCTGCTTTAAAAAATTGACTTTTCATATCATCCCTCTTCTCTACTTTTATTTCCTTTGATTTCTCAGTTATATTAGGATTCTGACATCCTATTAAAATAAGTATCATCATCCAGATAGAAAGTCGTACAATTGCCATGCTCACAACCCTCACTTGAAATAAGATTTTTTACTCATTTTCAATTTTCCCATAATGACCTATTTTTATCTTTTTGATATACTGTATATCGTATTATTCACATACAAATACTAAACATAATTTCCTTACTGGATTGGACGTGAATGAAAAAAATGAGTCATACCGTTATCTACAAAGAAAATGAACACTTTGCAATTAAGGCTGATTTCTACGAGACTAACCATAATAACGCCCCAGTTGTTGTATATATTCATGGAGGCGGTCTACTTTGGGGAACAAGAAAAGAGCTTAGCGAAGAAATGATACAACTATATACCAATAATGGTTTTTGCGTATTTTCTATCGACTATAGACTAGCTCCTGAGACAAAACTTCCAGACATCCTTGAGGACATGCAGGATGCTCTTCTATGGTTAGAATCTGAAGGAACTAAGCAGTTTTCTATAGATCCTAAAAGAATAGCAGTAGTGGGAAGTTCCGCAGGTGGTTTTCTTGCTCTTAGTACAGGAACATTTAAAAATAAGCCACGTGCCATTGTTTCCTTCTATGGATATGGAGACATTAGTGCCAAATGGGCAACAAGTCCAAACAAATTCTATTGCCAAAAAGATAAAGTATCGAAAGAAATAACAAATACCCTTGTTTCCGATCAAATTATCACTGAAGGATCTGTTGAAGATCGATTTCTTCTATATTTATATGTGAGACAAACAGGTGAATGGATTCCATTCATAACTGGAATTAATCCATTATTTGATCAAGAAGAAATTCTAAAATTCTGCCCTATGTATAATATTTCGAAAGAATATCCCCCTACCTTATTTCTCCACGGTACGAAAGACGTGGATGTTCCATACGAACAATCTGCTTTTATGCGCGGGGCTTTAATAAAAGAAGGAATCGAAGCTAAATTAATTACAATTCCAAATGGAGAGCATGTTTTTGATAAGGATTTCCATAACCCTGTTGTTCAAAACGCCCTGAAGCAGGTCATTGAATTTCTTCAGGTTCATTTATCAATATAATTTAAACGTTAATTAGTCGGGATTCCATTACACAGGACAGCTAGTTTTTAGCCTGTCTTCATTCCCCATTTTTTTCGATTGAATATAGTGGTTGTCCCATAAGGTGTCTGGTATCCACTTAATACATATATCTAGAATTCCACTCGCTTATTGATACTAGATATTATTCGTGGTGCCTGACAACTTTGCTTTTGGGACAGCCCCCTATTAAATTCAGTAATGAAATGGAAACTAATCAGTATAACTGAGAACATTATCAAATTAGTTAGCTAAAAATTATTTATCCTTCCAAAGCTGATCAATGGTTATGGCAACAAAAGTCCCGATAAGTAACCCATTATGGAAAATATTCTGGATGATATTTGGTAACCCGCTAAACGTTTCCTCTGGTAAAAACATAATGCCCATACCAATAAGAAATGCGACACCAATAATGGTCAAATTTCGTTCATTTAAAGATTGTTTTGTCAGAGAACGAAGTGCAATTCCCAACATCTCAATGAGTGTCGCCAATAGAGCAGCACTGGCAACAGGCAAAGGTAATGAAGACAATAAGCCTACAATGCTTGGAAATATTGAGATCGTGATTAGTATTCCGCAAGCGGTCAAGAACGGCAGAATGCGGTATTGCTTTGTTAGCTTTACAAATCCAGCAGTGGCAGGCAAAGGAACAACAGCAATCGTGGAGAACATAGCTGATAGAAAATGGGATATGCCTCCTGCCCATGTTCCTGAATTAAGTCTTTCTTGTAAAGATTTTTTATTATGAGGGACCACTTCCTCTGCTGAGGTTATGGCCGCAAATGTGTTGGAAAGCAGCAGAAATGTAAATAAAATGGCTGTAACTATAATACCACCATTAAATTTTGGCAGCCCCCAAGCAAAAGCCTCAGGCAATCTTATTAGATCAGATGAAATGGTCAACGTTGTTTGGCTTTTGCCTAATACAGCAAATATGCTCCAGCCAAACAATATTCCGATAAGGATAGCGTAACTCTTTAACCATCCTTTCCCTTTTGTATTTAAGAATATAATAAGTAAAAAGACGAGCAGGGATAGTAAAAAGCTCAGTACATCCAAATGACCAGCACGATTACTGCTTGAGACCATCCCATTAAAAAATACACCACTTAATTGAATCGCTAATATAAATAGAAAGGTTCCGGTAACGATTGGTGTAAAGAGAAAGAGCAGATGCTGAACCCATTTTGTTATTCCTAATAAAAACAATGCCAAGCCTGCAATTAATAATCCCGCCTCAAGAATTTGCAGTGTCTCCATCATGGTGTTACCTTGCTGCAACCCTACACTTGCATAAATAACAAATATACTAACCCAAGAGCCAGCTGGACCATCTGCTATTGGATAACGGTGACCAAATTTCGCCTGAATGAACGAACTGAGACCAACGATAAAGAATGTTCTTTGCATTAGAGACGATATTTCTTGTTCAGAAAGCTGATACACATTTCCAATAACGATGGGAAGAGCAACTGAATTAGCAAGTAAATAAACAAACCATTGAAATGTACTTATATATTTATTTTCTGAGTTCATTAATTGTTTTAATTCCTTCCATGAAAGCAGCCTAATAAAAAAATGCTAAAATCCGGCACCAGAAATTAGTGCCGGATAAGTGACGTTAGTGTACTCATTTATTGAGAATATTATTTCTCTTCATTTAGCTTGTGGAAATGCTCCCATAGGTAATCGCAATCTTCTCTGTTTTCAACCTTAATCATGTTAACAACGCTATCGTCTTCACCTTTTAAATAAGCTCGAAGATGTTTGTCAGAGAAACCATGCTTAGCGGCATCTTCATTAGTGCTGCAGTAGTAAACATTTTTAATACCAGCCCAGATAATTGCTCCTACACACATTGGGCAAGGCTCACAAGTTGCGTAAATTTCGCAATCTGATAAGTCGAATGTTCCCAATTTTTTAGTAGCCTCACGAATAGCAACCATTTCTGCATGTGCCGACACATCAGTGTCTCTCATCATTGTATTTCCAACAGCAGCAATTACTTCACCGTTACGAACGATAGTTGAGCCGAATGGTCCTCCATGTTTTTTATTCATGCCTTCGATTGTAGCATCTACAGCTAGTTTCATGTAATCCATATCAAAAATCCTCCGCAATTTTGGTTATATAAATTTTTTGGATAACTGTATGCACGAGCTTCCATTTTACTCTGTAACAGGACCAATATTTTCTTTCTTATTTACATAAAGCTTGTACGCTAAAAATGCTGCAATTAGTAGATATCCCCAAACGAAAGGCATAGCAATATCTTGTGCAAGTCCGAGAGTGCTTGTATGAATAGCACCAACAAAAGTTAAAGCGGCTCCAAGCACAGCAGCTATTATTCCTCCAATAGGCGTGTTACGGATAGTAAATACAGCTATACAACCCCAAAGCACACTCGTAATAGGAGCACCATTACCTAGAGCAAGCAAACCATCGTAGAAAAGTCCAGCATTGTGAAGGGCAAGTGAAGAAACTTGATCGGCACCCTCCCCTACCGACATACCAGTAGCCGAAATTGCATTATTAACAGCAGTAAGTGCCCAAGTAGCAACCCATGGGAAGAAACATACAAAGATTGCCGGAGCTTCAAATTTCGGACTTTCTTTAACAACTTGATGTCCTGTTACAATCGCAATAAACACGAGCATCGGAACAATAGCGGCAATTGGGACAACAGCTAGTAAAAGACCCATAAGACTAAAAATTGATATCAGGAATATTGCAACAGAGCTAGCAATAGAATAGCCTAATCCAGCACCAACTTCTTTCCATCCAGCATGTCCTACATATACTGTTACTGGGAATGGGTTACCACAAAGGCCACCAATTGCAGAACAAACACCGTTTGTAATCATAACGTCTCTAGTTTTGTATTCGTCTCCACAAACAGCAGCAGCTTCAACGTTTTCTAGATTAAAAATGTAGTTTGATAACCCTAGAGGTACAGCAGTTAATAAATATGGTAAAGCAGCGTTAAAACTGTCGGCAAAACCATCTAAATGTAACATAGGAGGATTAAAGCCAAATGATTTTAGAGCTTCAGTAACATCAGCAGGATTTTGATAACCAGCTATCCAAGCAATTGCAGTTCCAACTACTATCAATAATAAACCTGTAGGTATTTTCTTGAATAGAGGATGCTTACTTAACCAGTTCATGAAAATAATTATTAATGCAACAAATGCTACTACAGGCATTTCAAAAGATTGTAGCATTGGGTTCATACCTAAGAATACAAATGCCAAACCTGCCAAGGCTGCTAGCAATACTGTTCTTGGAACGAGCTTTCGAATAGTTTCACCTAAAAATGCACCTATTAATAAAATGATAGCCTCAACGAAGACCCAAAGGATCGCAACTGTTGTAGTAAAAGCAGCATCCTGTGTTTGATGATATAGAGGAAGCATAATCACAAATACGATAAGAAAAATACCAGGTGAACTAGAACCTGATGGTAGAGCGGTAATGTCATTTCTACCTGTTTTCTTAGCTAATTTATAAGCAAAATAAGCAAACATAATACCAGATAGCAATACAGCAAATCCAAAGCCAGGAACAATTTGTTTATAAACGAATTCTTTTGGCATACCTACTACACCAATTAATAATGAAATCATAACCAAAAAGTCTGTCAAAACGTTAACGAACAAACCGAAGGAAGCAGCAAAATCTCCCTTTTTCCAAAAAGTCACGTTTCCCATGATTTACACTCCTTGCTTTTTATTAAAAAGCCTGTTTAAATTTTGCTCCAAAGCGAGGATCCATTCGCTTGTTAGCGTTTTCATTTCGCACAATATTTCCATGCGCCTATAGGTCTCTAAATAATACTTTGAATTAATTAATTCGACATTTTGGAAAGGCTTATTTCAATGCCTTAATTTAGGCATTTGCACTAAACCTTACAAGCTAAGTTTATACAAAATGCACAAAATCGTCATTGTATATCAAATCCAAAAAAATGTGTTTATTATTAGGCAAGTTATACAATGTATTTTGTACAAAATGAGACCATGATTTATAGTGAATGAGAACAAAGTCCTATTTGCATAAATAATGGAGAAAACACTCATGCATTCTTAATCATTTAGGCCGACCCAAATTAAGGTCGGCCATTAGTGATTATTCATTATTTAACAATATGTGTACCTGCTTTTTCATTAATAGCATCTTTTAAGCTTTCTGGATCCGTAATAATTACTCTAGAACCACTTTTTTCAATGAAGCTTAAACTTGCTTCGATTTTAGGAAGCATGCTTCCTGCTGGAAAGTGGCCTTCCTCCATATATTGTTTTGTTTCTTCAACAGTAATTTTCTCAAGCGCCTTTTGGTTAGGCTTACCAAAGTTGATGCAAACTCTTGAAACACCTGTTGTAATGATTAATGTTTCTGCATTCACTTGTTCTGCTAAAAGGCTTGTCGCAAAATCCTTATCAATAACAGCATCAATACCTTCGTAAGTGTTGTTCTCAGATTTCACTACTGGAATGCCGCCGCCGCCAACAGCAATGACTACAAAACCAGCATCAATTAATGACTTAATAGCGTCTTTTTCAACGATATCAATTGGTCTTGGTGAAGGCACAACTCTGCGATATCCACGTCCGGAATCTTCAATGAAAATCCAATCTGGATGTTCCTTTTTCATTTCTTCCATTTGCTCAAGTGAAAAGAAGGAGCCTACAGGTTTTGTAGGATTTTTAAAATTAGGGTCGTCCTTGCTAACCTCGACCTGGGTAATAACAGTAGCAACCTTTTTATTAATTCCTCTTTTTGCAAACTCACTCGTTAAGGATTGTTGAATTTGGTATCCAATTCCGCCTTGTGTATCCGCTACACAATTTACTAGAGGCATTATAGGCATACCCGCAACTTCATTGGCAATTTCAGATCGTCTTAAGCCAAAGCCTACTTGAGGACCATTTCCATGCGTAACAACAACATTGTAGCCCTCTTCTACCATATCAGTGATATTGACAACTGTTTCTTGTACTGCTTCATATTGGTCTTGAACGGAGTCACGACCGTTTTCTTTAACTAGTGCATTGCCTCCGATAGCAACAATAATTACCTCTCCCACTTGTTTACCTCCTATAATTAACGATTATCTTCTTTTATCTTTTTCTAGTAATTCAATGGATTGCTCCTTGTGCAATTGATATAAAGGATTGGTTGGATCATTGGCAATCGCATTCTCGATTGCTTCAATAGCTTCTTCATGTTTGCCTAAAGATCTTAGGCTGTTTGCCTTATGAAAAGAGAAATCATATCGATGATGCTGAAGAGCTAGCAGCTTATCCATTTCAATGACAGCTTCCTTATGCCTGCCAAGCTCTCTTAAATAATTTGATTTATGATATCGATAGAATGTATCACTAGGATTTAGCCCACAAGCCTTTTCATATTCCATTAGGGCTTCCTCGGGTTTTTTCCACAATCTATAACAATTAGCTGTGTAGAAATAAAAATCAAGATCTTTTGGATCAAGAGCTAAGGCTTTTTCGTATTCTTGAATAGCTTCCGCGTATTTTTTTAGCTCTTGTAAGAAATAGCCTTTATAATAAATCAAATCAAGATTTTGACCATCTGTTTCTAAGGCTTTATTTATTTCAGCAATCGCTTCTTCATAATGATCGTTCTTAGCAAGTGACTTAGCCTTCATGATTGATTCATTTGTCTCTTTAAATTCTTTATTCAGAATTTTAACGACCTTATGCTGATTAAGCTCTTTAGCATGCTGACTGGAGGACTTTCCATCTCTATCAGGCAAATTCACATCTGCTCCTGCATCTACAAGTGTTTGAATAATGTCAGCGTATAGACGACCGCCATTTCCTAAAATGACAGCTTCTAAAAGAGCAGACCAGCCTAAATTATTTACATGATTAACTGGAACTCCAGCATCAATACAAATTTGAACCGTTTTTAAATAGCCTTTTTCACTAGAAGGTAATAAAGCTGTTCCTCCAAAACGATTCACACTAGGTAAATCAGCTCCGCCAGCTATCATTAAACGCAATATTTCGTGAAATCCATTTGCAGCGGAACAAATAAATGGAGATAATTGCGTGATGTCTCTGGTATTAACGTCACTTCCCGCTTCAATTAGCATTTTTACAGCTGCAACTTGATTTTTTTGTGTAGCTGCCATTAAGGCTGTACGGCCTTCAGCATCTTTATAATTTAGGCTAGCGCCTTGTTTTAATAAATGCTCAATAGCAGATAAATCTCCCTGTTCACTTGCAAGAAGAAGTTCGGTGTTCAAGGATTGATTTTCCACAACTATTCTCTCCTTTTGTTGTTATCTATTAGAAAAACTTGGCGTTCGCCAAGTCCTTAATTATTGAGTCATCCTCTTTGGTATTATTGAATGTTTTCTGCTAAAGCAAGTAATGCTTTTTCATATGCTTCAACAGGAGGATACGTAATACCAGCACCAATCATTCCAATGCCTGGATCTTTATGTGCAATGGCTGTATTGATTATTGGCATAATGCCTGTTTGAATAACTTTACGAACATCAATTCCTGTAGGAACACCCATGAAATCTAGTAACGGAATTGTTACATTTGGATTTTCATCTGTTGTGATTTCCTTCATTTTTGTCGTAAAGCCAATTGCTTCTTCAACTGTTCCACCAACAAGAGCAACAATTGCAGGTGCAGCCGCCATTGCAAATCCACCGATGCCATAAGTCTCAGTGATCGCACTGTCACCAATATCAAGACCAGAATCTTCTGGCTTATAACCAGCGAACATTGGGCCAATTACCTTTTGAGCTGGGCCTGTAAACCAAGTGTTTCCAGCCATGCCACTTACACGGATTCCAAATTCAACACCATTACGTGCCATTGTAGTAACAACTGTACTGTTCTCAATGCCATGAGCAGCATCAAGCGCACATTTGCTCATAGCCATCCAAGTTGGACCAGAGAAGTAATCACTGCTTGCTACGAATTCAAATACTTCACGCTTCTGCTCAATCGTATAATCTGTTTGTAAAATATATGGCGTTAACGCTTGAATTAATAGAGTAGTTCCCGCAACGTTACGGTTATGACACTCATCACCCATATGAAGA
This sequence comes from Cytobacillus dafuensis, assembly GCF_007995155.1. Lineage (NCBI taxonomy): Bacteria > Bacillati > Bacillota > Bacilli > Caryophanales > Bacillaceae > Cytobacillus > Cytobacillus dafuensis. Next base: position 3,924,150 of record NZ_CP042593.1, read on the forward strand.
GCTTGAGCAAGCATTAAACGAAGGTCAATTCCATTTGGATTTAACTTCATTGCATCTCGTAAAATTGGACCAAATACATCACGCATCCAAATTAAACGATTTATAACACTTTCATCGTTCGCACCCATACGAAGGATTTTTGATAATTGCTCACTTAAGTTTGTATAAGCAATGTTTCCGTATGTTTTGTTTTCAACAATGTGCATGAACATAGATGCAGATGTTACTCCTGCCATTGAACCAACACAGTTGTGCTCATGACATGGTGCAAATGTAATAGCACCAGAAGCTGCAACTTCCTCTGCTTCTTCAATTGTTTTTGCTAAGCCTTCGAATACGATAGCACCTGTAACGGCACCTTTCATAGGTCCATTCATTTTATCCCAAGTAATAGGAGGACCTGCATGAAGGATAGTTGTTTTTGTCATACCTGGTACACAGTTGATCGCTTGGTCATAGCCAATTAAAACTGGCTTAGAGTTAATAATTCTTTCAACTGCCAATTTGTTAGCTTCCTCAATTTTCGCCATAATTGCAGGATTTTCAAGCTTATCAAGTGCTGCAATTAGGCTTGGGTTCCCACGGCCTGGAGGAGTCCAATCTAAATGAGTAACTTCTGCGTTTTGCTCTAACATATCATCTTTAAAAGACTCAATTCCAACATTGATAACATTAAGCTTATTATTAAAAAGTTCGTTAATTTTGCTCATGACTATTCCCCTTTCACAACGAATTCTCTAGCCAATAGACCAGCATTCTGACTGCTGCTTGCATGTGTTACACCAGCAGCTAATAATTTATTCACTTGATCATCAAGGTTTTGTCTATCTAATTCTGTTCCAAGAACGTATCCGATGATTTCTAAATGTCTGCCTTCTTGTTCAGCATTTTGTTTTGCTTCAATCATAGCTGGAAGCATTGCTCCAACAGGATCTTCATGTGCACCGAAGCCTAATACGAAGTCCATAACAATAACACCAACTGATGGATCCTTCGCTTCTTGGATGAATCTCTCAATACGGGTAGATGGGTCAATCATTGGATGTGGCTTACCTTGTGTAAATTCATCATCACCGAAATCGATGAAAGTGTGCTCATTGCTAGTATTTCTATCTTTTAAGCGATATTCTGGATTTCTTGAAATGTTACTGTATACATTATCAAACTTTTCCATAGCTGCATGCATTGCCTCATCACATAGCGTACCGCCACTAAATAATCCGCGAATATATTTTTGCTCTGGCTTTAACTTTGTACGAACTTCCTCGATTAAAGGAATGTTTAGGGCACGTTTGTTAAGCTTGCTTTCGTCTGCACCAGCTAATACGACAGCTTTAATTGCAGCTTCTTTTGACATTTTTGCAAAATGGCCTCCAGCTTCTGTTACTTTCGTTTCGTCTCCGCCAATAAACCAAACAACAACTGGCTTGCTGCACTGCTTGATTTTCGCTAAAACCTTCTCTTCTACACTTGGTGCAGGTGGCTTAGATACGAGAACAATAACTTTCGTTGCTTCATCATCTTCAAGTGCTTGAATTCCATCAAGCATCATAATTCCGCCAACTTCTTCTTTCAGGTCTCTTCCGCCTGTGCCGATTAATTGTGAAATGCCTCCTCCAAATTCATGAATTCGAACGCTGACTTCTTGGCTTCCTGTTCCAGAAGCACCGACGATACCAATATTGCCTTTTCTTACTGCGTTCGCAAAACATAGGGCAACATTTCCAATAATTGCCGTCCCACAGTCAGGACCCATCATTAATAATCCTTTTTCATGGGCTAAATTCTTTAACGCAATTTCATCTTCAACACTTACATTATCGCTAAATAGCATAACGTTTAAGTCATTTTCAAGCGCTTTTCTTGCTTCTCTAGCTGCATACATTCCATTTACAGCAATAACTGCTAAGTTTGCTTCAGGAATATTTTCCGCTGCAGAAGAGATAGTAGAAAATTTAACTTCGCTCTTTCCTTTAGAAGGACCCTTCTTTTTCGTCAATAATTCATCAATACCAACGAAAGCGTTTTCACATAATTCATCTGATGCCACTTTAACAACAATGATCAAATCGCTTGTTCCTGCTTCTTCAATTTCTGGCGTCAATAATCCGACGTTTTTCATTACCTCTTTATTCATTTCAGTACCCATTGCAATAATGGCTTGCTCAACGCCTTCGATTTGATTCGCTTTCGTTGATAAAGACATTAATGATACTGAATCGAAATATGTGTTTGGCTTGATTACAGCTTGTACAGTCATAATTTACCTCCAGCTTTTATATTGGCTTCCAATCCGCAGACAAGTCCTAAGGCTATATCTGTCCCTGATGAAGAGCCTATGTTTAATACTTTATTTAAAGAGAGAATTAATTCTTCGTCTTTCCCTTTCATAATGGCATGGACGAGCTGAATAATAGATTCTCTTACTTTACCAATAGAAGCTTTTTTTAAAGCCATATAGCTAATATCATTCGTTAATGCTTTGGCTTTCTTAACCACTTCTTCGCAAAATGATTGATTTGAAAACAAATAGCAATTTTTTATATTCATGATGGTAAATAATCCAACTAGAAAATCATCTCCAGAAGGTGTTAAGCCAGGACCAAGTCCAATTAGTGAAACCGCATAATTTAATGCATTCGAAATTCTGCCATTTAGCAATTCATGTATAAGCTTTCGAGATTGTTCATCAAGAATTCTTGAAACTTCTTTAGAAAATAGGAGATTAGATGCTGAATCTGGTTTTACCCCTCCGCTTTTTCCATGAACTTCAATATAATCCTTTACGATATTTAAATTTCTTTTAACCATTTCTATTTCTTTAGGAAAATCAGGTAAAATACTCTCCCATTTTTCACAATCTCTAATAGAGATATGAAGCTTATCACCGATGTGTAAAGATTTTTTCATAACCATAACTGGATCATTTACTTCAATGCTGGTATTTTTAAAGTCCTCTACATCTACAACTAATGTATTGGGGCCATTGTCTGTTTTTTTGCACACTATCGTGAACAATTCATCACTTTCTAGGTTTCGAATATTAAATGTACAATTGAATACACTGTGAACAAAACCACGAAAACTACAATCCTCTATTCTTTCAATGAATTCATCATCTCCAGATATCGCTAATTTCATTTGAGTCACCTCTTTAGTCTGGAATGCTCACAGATTTGTCTAACTTTACGAGGCCTCCTTTTCATAATAAAAATAACTATTTGACAATGAACCAGCATTACGAGATTATTTTATATAAATTGCCTATGAGCGTCATCGTTTAATGAAACCAAAAACATATAAAGTCATTTGTGCAATTTGTACAAAGAGCTGTGTTAAATTTATGTCATAGGAGTTGAGAATAAATGCTTACAGTAAAAGATCTTTTACAAGTTAAAGCGATAGATGGAATCAAAGTGGTTGCTGGGGAAAAAGGGATTAATAATGTCATTTCGATTGTTAATATTATGGAAAATCCAGATGCATTCGACTGGCTATCCTCTAATGAACTCCTTTTATCTACAGGGTATATTTTTAAGGATAATGAGCAGCTGCAAGATCAAATCATAAAGGAATTATCAGAGATAAATTGTTCCGGACTTGTAATCAAGATGAAGCGATATTTTGATAAAATCCCTCAAAATATGATTAATCAAGCAAACAAGTATGGACTTCCCCTATTAGAATTACCCTTTGAATACACCTTGTCTAAGGTAATCTCCATTATCAATGAGAAGGCTTCAGGAAGATATGATTTACTAAATCGAAAAACACTAGACATGCATAATATTCTTTTTCGAATTGCACTAGAAGGAGGAGGAATTGAACGAATTTCCTCCATGTTGGCTGATACAGTAAACAATCCAATTCTTCTTTTAGACAAGGATTGGAAATTATTACACTATAAAGAATATGTTGAAAATAAAATTCCTTTAGCTTATTGCCTTGATCTCGTAAAAAATAGACCTACTTTTAATAAGGAATTTACCGATTTAATTCCTCAGGATATCAGTGAAATGAAGAAGCTGATTAAACGTATTTATCGAGTAGAAGATTTGGAGGTAAAATGCCGTATCCTGCCGATCGGCGTAACAAATGAGATTTTGGGATATATTGTTGTTTGGCAAACCGTTCGTGAGCTTACTGAATTCGACTATATCACTTTAGAACAAGCCTCAACAATCATTGCCCTCGAATTAATTAAAGAGAAAGAGATTGAGGATGTTAAATTAAAGATTAGGCAAGATTTCTTCGATGATTTACTGACAGGTAAAATAACATCTACAGAAACCATTCAGACTCTTTGCAGCTTACATGGATTAAATCCTAATTATATGTATCATTGTATGGTTATTAATATGGAATCAAGTGAGCTAGAAAAGTACGAGGATATGGTCGCAAGGAAATATAAACTTGAAGGCAAATTAAAAAAATGTGTGAATTTAGTATATGAAAATTCGAAAAAAGAAGATGGGGAAATAACGTGCTTCCATCGAAATAATCGAATCATAATATTATTTGGAAAAAATGAAACAAGACCATCCATTTCCATTAATGAAGCTAAACAATTTGCTAGTGATATTCAAAAAATATTATCAAATCATATTCTTAATACAGAATTTATTATAGGGATTGGCAGGCAATATAGCCCTATTAGTTCTCTTTATAAAAGTTTTTCCGAAGCAAACGAGGCCATAAGGCTAATGCAAAGGTTTGAGGATCGAGATGGAATAGCCCACTTTGATGATCATTCAGTCTATCATTTATTAGACTCAAATATTAAAGATGCGGAATTAGAAGATTTTTTCCTAAAAAGTCTTGGAAATTTATATGAACATGACTCTTTACATGGGACAAGTTATATTATTACTTTAGAAAATTATTTCATTAATAATCAAAACATTAGTGAAACAGCTAAAGCAATGTTTTTGCACAGAAACACCCTTATTTATCGAATAGAAAAAATTAAAGAAATTTTGAATAGCGATCTAAAAAACTCAGAAGAATTACTCAGAATCCAAATATCCCTGAAAATATTTAGACTGTTAAATAAAAATCATCTGGAGCATTAATAAAAAAATGCAGACTTTTGTCTTTTTCTCAGAACCTTTGTCGAATCTATTTCGTATTTAGAAATATCTCCTATAATAATATTAATGACAACTTTAATAGGGGAAGAGTAAAATGAATAAGGCGTCAATTGAACAATTAGTACTAAAAAGAATTAACAAAATGAGAAAAGAAATGATACGAATAGCACACGAAACAGGGATAAATAGTAAAGAAACACTAACTTATAGCCAAAAATTAGATAGGCTAATTTATTTGCATATTCTTCATTTTTCCTAATTGAGCTAGAGATTCTAGCTTTTTTTTATTTTACTAGAAATAAGATAGGAGATTTTTCATTTAGGAACCGTTGAGGATTTATTTCGAGCATTATTATGAAACCGCTAAAATTGGTTAATAATGAACTAATAATCAATATTAGGGGTGTCATTCTTGCCATACAATTTGTTTACAAGCTTCGCACGATTACCGCTTATTTTTAGAATACTTATTATTTCTCTTATTTTCATTTTTACATTTGGATGGATTGTACACATAATAGAGCCTGACCAATTTCCTACTTTATTTGAGGGAGTCTGGTGGGCAATCGTTACAGCTGCTACGGTTGGATATGGTGATTATGCACCGAAAACAGTAGGTGGAAGATTAGCTGGAATCGCTTTAATCATGGTTGGTGCTGGTTTTTTAGCCTCTTATTTTGTCACATTAGCTGCTATTGCAGTCACAAAACAAAATGATTTGCTTAAAGGGAGAAACGTATTCAAAGGAAAAAAGCATATTATTGTCATTGGGTGGAACGAAAGGTCGAGAGAAATCCTCCAAACGCTTGGGAATCACAATAAAGACCAGTCATTTACTTTAATCGATGAAACACTTAGATTGAATCCCTTACCAAACATGAATGTTCATTTTATTCAAGGTTGTTCTAATTTAGATCATGTTCTTATAAAGGCAAATGTTTTTGATGCAAGCAAGGTCATCATTACGGCGGACCCAAACAAAGGAGAGCGTCAAGCAGATATGGGTTCTATTTTAACATTACTGACAGTGAAAGGGCTAAATCCTAATGTCCAATGTATTGTTGAAATTTTAACATCCGAGCAGGTCGCTAATGCCAAAAGGGCGGGTGCTGATGAAATTGTGCAAACAAACATTCTAACGAGCTTCGTTATGATTAATAGTATTTCTTCACACGAGCTTGTCACTTCCTTATTGGACTTATTAAACCAGCTTGATAAAAGAAAATTAACCTTTAAGCCTGCAACTTCTGAAATTACTAATATGACTTTTTTGGAGCTTAGTCAATTATTAATCAAAGATAGTGTTCTTTTACTAGGAATTAAAAGGGGTGAGGAAACTTTACTAAATCCGCCGCACCCTTTTAAAATAATTCCTCAGGATCAGCTAATTGTAATAAAGTGAAACTTCAAGCAGTGGTGGTTCTTTCCATCCCCCACTGCTTGTTAGTTGAACCAATCACGCTCAAAACACCACGTCCTGTGTTGATCCCCACTTAGCCTCTTTAGTTCACTTAAAGTCTTGAAGTGGGGACCTTACTGCCCGTTAATTCGGGATAAAAAATTAGCGGTTCAATAATACAGACTCTAGTTCTTTTACTAAGGATTTTCCGACCCTTACATACTCTTCAGGAAAACGTGCATCTTTATCAACAGGCTCAGAGAACTGATTAAATGATCCTGAAAATACAGCAGTGCTCGTTTGGTCATCCAATCCCTCTTCATATTGATGAGAGAGCAGGAACGGCCTTCCTAATGCAACCGTACAGCCCCTTTCATCCAGCTGTCCATCAATTGCAGTAAATGGAAGACGTAAAAATTGATAGCCATCTTTACTATCAATTTTATAATCGAATGAGCCCTTGTCATAATCCCAATTTCCGCCGATTGAATATCCAATCGGCTTAAGTACTTGTTCCAGCTTATATAAATCGTAACTTTTTCCTTCAACCTCTGAAGGTATTTCAATCATTACGACACTCCCTTTCCTTATTTTTTCTTAGTTTCTCCAAATGAAAGGGTTTCATGATTATTTTCAATCCAAAAACTTCTCTAACATCCTTACCCGCGAGTTTTGTTTCATTTTGAATTTTTCATTGTCCGTTATTTCAAACTTTGTCATCTCTCAAGCAGTATTCGCATTGGCCACGCCTACGATAATAGTAGGAAACTGTTGCAAGTCCTAAAGCTATTCCCCAAGGCATCCATGAAAACATCGGCCCAATTGTCCTTCCAATTTTACTTAAAACAATCCCCTCAGACGGAACGACCTGAAGTGTTATCGCGAAAAAGCCAAAGGTAAAGATAAACCCAGCAGATTTTCAAAATGAAAATGAATGGAGCAGAAAAGCTGAAATTTCGTTATTTACTACATTATTCATATTCTTTTTATCCTCCAATTCCACAATATCTGCACTGACTACGTCTTCGTAAATAATAGCTTAGAGTTGCAGCACCTAGTGATACGCCCCAAAAAAACCAAGATAAAGCAGGCAGTAATTCTCCCCAATTGGCACTATTAATGGAACCATCTAAAATTCCCATAATGATAACCGGACTCACCTTAAGACCTGCTATGGTCAAAAGAATAGACGCAATCGCCGCAGGAATGACCGCAAACCAAATGGGAACCCGTTTACCAGCTATAATTAGACACCAACGAGGAAAGACTTCCCCCCACTTCTGTATTAAACCTAATGTGAGGATGGCACCCATAATAGGTAATCCCCCAAGAAAAGCTTCGACCAACCTGCCAGTAAGTGTCATATCGATCTCGGGAGTACCCAATGGTAAACCTGCTGCCCATGCCAAACGAACAATTCCGTAGGGAAGTGCCATTATCACCGCAATTAAGGTAGACCACTTCCCCCATTTAGTGAGCTTAGTTTTGTTCGTATCACCTTCAATCCTACCGCAATCCACACAAGCTCCCGCTGAACGACGCTGGTAAAACAAAGCCGTTGCACCCCATAGGATTCCCCCAACTATGCATAAGAGTTGCTGTAAGACAGGCCAGTCAAACAACTCGAAATAGAACATGAGCGCATAAACAAAGTTCTGCAATACTCGCGTATCCGGAATAACCACAAGAAGTATCACACATAACGTCCATGAGAAAGTAAGAAAAAAGACTCTCCACCACTTTTGTTGGATCAAAGAATGATTCATTGCCAAAGCTACGAACGTTCCTGTAAATCCGATAATTGCGAACGCCAGCCCTCCAACATCTGCTTTCAAATTAGAAAGAAAAGACCCCATCATCACTCCTCGAGAATCACCTTCACCGAACGGAAACCCTGCTCCTCCAATTGCCCAGTAAAGACCTATTATTCCATATAAAAATGACCAAACAGCCGCCGCAGCTCCTGCATGTCGAAGCCAATTTGACAGCCTAAAAGTTCGTCTACGTTTCCATTTCCCTTCAGATAGTATCTGTACTGGTTTTACATCCATCTATAACAGCCCCCTTTTAATCAACATAGAAATAAACCCCACTTTTATACTAACTACTGAAAGTTAAATAAAAGTGAGGTCATTTTTAAATTCTGTTTAAAATTTCCCCTTAAATGTCAATTATTTATTTTGTTAGAACAGATTCACTCCCTCATCCGTTTTATTAGTAAATAATCGAAAAGGATGATAAAGATGACAAAATATGAAGTGGTTATTGTAGGTGGAGGGAAAGCTCGAATATGCAATGGTTAATTAAATTCGGAAAAATGGATACTTGTATCTGGAATCAGATCAGTATACGCTATTGGATTGAAACTTAATTGCATGATCCGATTTTGCGAAACTTGTTCTATTCATTGCTTCGAACATCCAGCTATGTGCTTGTTACCTGATTTACAGGCGGCAGGTCCTGCCTTAAAGCAGCTTCAACGTTCATTACAAGGTGTCTTGTATCTAGATAGAGGCTGGGGGACACTTATTGAAGGACTTCGTGAACTTTCCATCCAACATGGAGTGGAACTGATCACTGGTTGGAAAGGTATGTCGGACCATGGCATCCGGAACCATTGCTTAAAATAGTGAATTCTCCCAACGATCCTTCGCAAGTATTTTTACAACAAGAATCAATCTCTACCGCCTATTTGCTATTATTACAACAACTAAATGCGATTGAACGAGCCGTCTTTATGCTTCGTGAAGTCTATTGGGATGGAACTACTTGTAATAAGATTAATAAAATGACTAGTAAAGCCGATAAAAGCACCCTTCTAGGGTGCTTTATTGTAGTACAAATATAGTTGATGAGATACCAAAAAGTTGGTGCTCGCCACATGACGAACTCTTCTTTTACTTATTTTAATCGCTTTTCAAGTTCTGCTTTTTTCCCTTCAAATCCTGGCTTTCCTAAAAGCGCGAACATATTTACCTTATATTCCTCTACTCCTGGCTGGTCAAATGGATTTACTCCAAGCAAATAGCCGCTCATTGCACATGCTTTCTCAAAGAAATAAACAAGGTATCCGAATGTATATGCATCTAGTTCAGGAATGGAGAGAATTAAATTAGGAACTCCTCCATCGGTATGCGCCAGCATTGCTCCTTCGAATGCTTTATTATTGACAAAATCAACCGTTTTTCCTGCTAGATAATTTAATCCATCTTGATCATTATCGGATTTTTCAATCGCAAGTTCATGACGTGGCTGTTCTACCTTCAAAATCGTTTCAAATAGATCGCGGCGTCCTTCTTGTACATACTGGCCTAACGAATGGAGATCTGTTGAGAAGTTTGCAGATGAAGGAAAAATTCCTTTTTGATCCTTTCCTTCACTTTCTCCAAATAATTGCTTCCACCATTCAGCAAAGTATTGCAATGAAGGCTCATAGTTAATGAGCATTTCAATCGTTTTTCCCTTATTATATAGGATATTGCGGATGGAAGCATATTGATAAGCAGCATTTTCCATTAGCTCTGAACTGCTGAAATCCTCACGTGCCTGTTCTGCTCCATTCATAATCTCTGCAATATTTACACCACTCACTGCTATAGGCAGTAAGCCCACTGCTGTTAGAACAGAATAGCGGCCACCTATATCATCAGGAATCACAAAAGATTCATAGCCCTCTTCATCTGCAACTGTTTTTAATGCACCACGTTTTTTATCAGTTGTTGCATAAATTCTTCTACGCGCTTCATCCTTTCCGTACTTATCCTCTAAAATCTTGTTGAAAATACGAAAAGCAATTGCTGGTTCTGTTGTCGTACCTGATTTTGAAATTACATTAATGGAGAAGTCCTTCCCATTAAGTACATCAATGACGTCCCTCATGTAAGTGGAGCTAATATTATTTCCGACAAATATTACTTGTGGCGTTCCTCGCTTCTTCTTCGAAAGAGCATTATAAAAACTGTGATTAAGCATTTCAATCGCAGCTCGGGCACCTAAATAAGAGCCGCCTATTCCAATAACTAGCAGAATATCAGAATCACTCTTTATTTTATCTGCTGATTTTTGAATCCGGAAAAATTCATCCTTATCATAATTAACCGGAAGATCGATCCAGCCTAAAAATTCATTTCCCGCCCCTGTCTGCTCATGTAAAGAATGATGTGCAACCTTAACAGCATCCTGTAAATATGTAAGTTCGTGTTCACCAAAAAATGATAGTGCGTTTGAGTAATCAAAACGAACATGCGTCATATCTGATCCTCCCTTATATAAAGTTTTTAGTTATGTATTGAATACTTTCAATTTCCTTTTGAATCTACTTCTTTTCTTATATCACTTTAACGAAAAGCACAATCATAATCAAGAAACATTGCTTAATGTAAGTGTAAACTTATTGACATGTTTTTTATACCTGAATGAAGATTGACGAATTTACTAGAAAAAATACTATTACGTTTTTTTAGAAAAAGTGTTTTATAAACTCTCTTTGAGACACTATTCAATAAGCGCAAAAAATCCTTGCACTAGCCGTGCAAGGATTTTCCTTTTCATTAGCCTAAAACTTTATTTATACGTTCAATTGCCCAATCTAATTCTTCCTCTGTAATGACAAGCGGAGGAGCAAAACGGATAACTGTATCATGAGTTTCTTTGCATAATAAGCCTTCTTCTTTTAATGCTTCACAATATTTACGTGCAGGTTCTGTAAGTTCTACTCCAATAAATAAGCCGCGGCCGCGAACTTCTTTGATCATAGGATTTTTGATTTCTCTTAATTTATTGACGAAGTGCTCTCCTAGCTTAAAAGAACGATCTGCTAGCTTTTCATCAACAAGAACATCTAGAGCCGCTATAGAAACAGCACATGCCATAGGATTTCCGCCAAAGGTTGATCCGTGTGATCCTGGGTTAAAGACACCTAGAACATCTTTATTAGCAACCACGCAAGAAATTGGGAAAACTCCCCCGCCTAATGCTTTACCTAGAATATACATATCTGGGTCTACATCTTCCCATTCACATGCGAACATTTTACCAGATCGAGCAAGTCCTGCTTGAATTTCATCAGCAATAAATAATACATTGTTTTCTTTACAAGTTTCGTATGCTTGTTTCATGAAACCTTCTTGTGGAATGATAATTCCAGCTTCCCCTTGAATCGGCTCTATTAAGAAGGCTGCAGTATTTTCAGTAATAGCATTTTTCAACGCGTCCAGGTCTCCGTATGGTATTAATTTAATTCCTGGGAGCATTGGACCAAATCCACGCTTATATTCTTCCTCAGAAGAAAGAGAAACTGCTAGCATTGTACGGCCATGGAAGTTGCCTACACATGCAATGATTTCAGCTTGGTTATCAGCAACCCCTTTGACATCGTATGCCCAGCGGCGAGCAGCCTTAATAGCTGTTTCAACTGCTTCAGCACCTGTGTTCATCGGTAATGCCATTTCTTTATTCGTCAGCTTACATACTTTTTCATACCATGGACCAAGCTGGTCATTATGAAAAGCACGTGAAGTTAAGGTAACGCGGTCTGCTTGGTCTTTTAATGCTTGAATGATTTTTGGATGACGATGTCCTTGGTTGACTGCTGAATAAGCACTCAGCATATCCATATATTTATTACCTTCTGGATCCTCAACCCATACACCCTCCGCATTTGAAATGACGATTGGAAGCGGATGATAATTATTCGCACCATATTTTTCAGTCTGTTCAATTAATGAATTCGTTTTTAATGCTTCTGTCATGTCAATCATTCCTCCCATTTGCGTGTTCATCTTTTACATTGTATCGCTAAGTGATTGTAATTTAAACCAAAAAGGGTTTTATTGCCGATTTAAGGGCTTTCCCCCCCTTGATCGAAATTCCACTTAATTAAAACATTTCAGAAGTTGTTTTCGCTTGCATATGAAGCATGATGTAGTCAGGGCCGCCCGCTTTTGAGTCTGTTCCTGACATGTTAAATCCACCAAATGGCTGGTAGCCTACGATCGCGCCTGTACAGCCGCGGTTGAAGTATAGGTTTCCGACATGGAAATCTTCACGTGCTTTTTGGATGTTTTCACGGTTATTTGTGATAACGGCACCTGTTAAGCCGTATTCTGTGTCGTTCGCAATTTCAATCGCATGATCGAAATCTTTTGCTTTTGTGAAACCGACAACAGGGCCGAAGATTTCTTCCTTCATGATGCGAGCATCTGGTGAAAGGTCAGCGAATACAGTCGGTTTAATGAAGTAGCCTTTAGAATCGTCTCCCTCTCCACCTGTCATAAGCTTTCCTTCTTGCTTACCAATCTCGATATAGCTCATGATTTTATCAAATGCATTTTGGTCAATAACAGTTGCCATGTAATTGCTTGGATCTACAGGATCACCTTGTGTTAATTCTTTTGTTAATTCAACAACACGATTTAACACTTGATCGTATACATCCTCAACGATTACAGCACGAGAACATGCAGAACATTTTTGACCAGAGAAGCCGAATGCAGAAGCAACAATAGAAGTTGCAGCTAATTCAAGATCTGCTTCCTTGTCTACTACGATTGTATCTTTTCCGCCCATTTCTGCGATTAAACGCTTCATCCAAATTTGACCTTCGTTTACTTTTGATGAACGTTCGAAAATGCGTAGACCAACATCACGAGAACCTGTGAAGCTGATAAAACGAGTATCTTTATGGTCAACTAAATAGTCGCCCACTTCAGCACCGCTTCCTGGTACGAAGTTAAGAACGCCTTTTGGCAGACCTGCTTCTTCCATTACTTCAACGAATTTCGCTGCTACAACTGGTGTAGTAGACGCTGGTTTTAATAGAACTGTATTTCCTGCCACGATTGCCGCAACAGTTGTTCCAGCCATGATCGCTAATGGGAAGTTCCAAGGAGAAATGATGATTCCTACTCCTAACGGAATATAGTCATAACGGTTATATTCATTCGGACGGCTGTTTACAGGCACACCGTCTTTTATTTTAAGCATTTGACGTGCGTAGAATTCTAAGAAGTCAATAGCTTCTGCTGTATCTGCATCAGCCTCATTCCATGGCTTCCCTGCTTCTTTTGTTAAAAGGGCAGAGAACTCATGCTTGCGGCGACGGATGATCGCAGCTGCCTTGAATAAAACATCAGCACGTGTTTCTGTCTTCACTTTTTTCCATGTTTTGAAAGCTTCTACAGCCTCTTGCATCGCTTTTTCAGCAAGGTCGCGATTTGCTTTTGATACACGTCCAATGACTTCTGTTTTATTAGCTGGGTTATAAGAGACGATTTTATCTTCCGTTGAGATACGCTCTCCACCGATTACTAAATCATAATCTTGTCCTAAATAGCCTTCAACTGTCTTCAAACCAGCTAAATAGGCTTGACGATTTTCGTCTAATTTAAAATTAGTAAATGGTTCATGTTTGTAAGGTTGTACCATGATTCCAATCCCCCTGAAATAATATTTTCATTATCACTATTTATCTTTGCAAGAATTATGCCAATTATAAAAAAGCCGAATTATTCAACATTTTTAGCTCAATATGCAAATATTCTTTGCATCCTTCATATGAACATGCAAAAATTAATTGCACTTAACCTACACCAAGTTTACACTTTAATTGGCTATGTAAAACTTTCCTGTTGATTTCCGTTGCAGGTACTTAGCGATCGCGGGCGGTCCGGAAGCCTCCTCGTCGAAGATCGCTCCTGCGGGGTCTCCCTTTGACTCGCTTTTCCCGCAGGACGTTGAATAATCTTCCACGAATAAACACCGCACGAAGGAAATGCGAATGCATTTTCGAGGATCTCGTGCCTTCCGCTCCAATCAACAACAAAATAGCATTATCAACACTGAGCTTAACACAGACTTAATTTAAAGAATGATGAAGGAGTTGAAGTAAATGGATGAAAAGGATATCAAACATATTCAATTGCTTAATAGACTTTTTCAACAAATACTTAAAGAAATTGATATAGGTGTCCACGTTGTCAACCACGAAGGGAAAACTCTTATTTATAATAAAAAAATGGCTGAAATGGAAGAAATGAATTTCTCAGACGTCCTAGATAAAGATCTATTAGATGTATTCACCTTTCACAAAAATGAAGATAGCACACTCTTAAAGGCCCTCACAAAGGGGGATAAAACAATTAACGCGAAGCAAACCTATTTTAATAATAAAGGGCAAGAAATTACGACGATTAATAATACTTTCCCAATTATTGAAGATGGTGTTTGTATCGGTGCGATGGAAATCGCCCGCGATGTAACAAAATTAGAAAAGCTGATTAGGGAAAATATGAATAAAAAAGGGGATACCCGCTACACCTTCGATAGTATTATTGGAAGCAGCGAGCAAATTCAAGAGCTTATTGAAGCAAGCAAAAGAGCAACTAGAACAAGCTCTTCTGTCCTGATCATCGGTGATACTGGTACAGGAAAGGAATTATTTGCTCAAAGCATCCACAATGGAAGCAGCAGATCCTCTAAGCCCTTCATTTCACAAAATTGCGCAGCCCTTCCAGATAGTCTTATTGAAGGGTTGATATTTGGAACAAAGAAAGGGGCGTTTACTGGTTCAATCGAAAGACCAGGGCTTTTCGAACAGGCAGAAGGCGGAACATTGCTTCTAGATGAAATCAATTCGCTAAATCCATCCCTGCAAGCTAAGCTATTACGCGTTCTACAAGAAAGAACTGTTAGACGCATAGGCGATACAAACGATCGGAAAATCGATGTCCGAATTATTGCGACCATTAATGAAGATCCTATCGATGCTATTTCTCAAGGCAGACTCCGAAAAGATTTGTATTATCGACTTAGTGTAGTGTCGCTGTTTATTCCGCCATTACGTGACAGAAAAAGTGATATTCGGGAATTAGTACATTTTTTTATTGAAAAATATAATCATTTATTTGGGATGCATGTTCAAGGGATTGCTGAGGATGTTCAAAACATATTCGAACAATACGATTGGCCAGGAAATATTCGTGAGCTTGAACATGTGATAGAAGGGGCTATGAATCTAATCGTTCACGAGGAAAGAATAAACTATTTACATTTGCCTATTCAATTTCGTAATAAACCGCAAATTAAGAGTGATGAACCTAAGTTTATTGAACATTTTATTGACCTTAACAGCCAATTTAAGCCTTTGGAGCAATATATCGAAGAGGCAGAAAGACATTATTTACAAAAAGTATTAAACCATCACGATCACAATATAACCCAAGCAGCAAAATCCCTCGGGATGAGTCGGCAAAATCTCCAATACAGAATGAAAAAATATCAAATCAATAGAAAAATTCGACTTAAATAAACTTATAAAATAAGAAGGCTAAAAACCATTTCGCCTTGAAAAAGGTTTTTAGCCTTTGTAGTTTTCAGCTTCAAAAATTTCCCTTATTGATACAATATATCATCTCGAAGTGTATTAACTTTCGTTAATGCTTGATCAATATCTTCTTCACTAACACCAAAATGAGCGAGTGCATCGTGGAGATGTTTGGCAATGGCGTTAAAATGCTCTGGCTGCAGATTCATGCCTTTATGTGCCTTGGACATTGATGTACCTGTATATTGATTAGGTCCACCTAATGCAAAGCTGATAAACTTTGTTTGGTGGCGACGCTGTTTCTCCATATCCGTATGCTCAAAAAAGTGATTGACGGTTGGATCTTTTAACACTAATTCAGAATAAAAATAATCGACCACTTTTTCAATCGCCTGTTCTCCGCCGACTTTTTCAAAAAGTGTTTGTTCCGTCATTTTCTTTCCCCCTTGGTTATTTTTCAAAGACAAAGTTATTATTTGAAAGGAAAGAAAACGATATCCGATATTCATTCATCCAAAATAATGAAAAAAAAACCGAGCATAGCCCGGTTTTCTCATTACTTTTCAAGTATTACGCTTTAGATTGGTCGATCCATTCTTGAAGCTTATCTTTTAATGTATTAAAACCTTGAGTAGAATCACTTTCTACTTTAATTGGGGCAGCTTGACGTTTGCGAGGCTTTTTCGCCTTAACCTCCATTGCAGCAGGTGCTTCTTGTGTTGCACGAATAGATAATCCAATCTTGCCTGCTCCTTCATCAACAGATAATACTTTAACCTCTACTTCATCTCCAACTTTAAGGTGCTCATTAATATCTTTAACAAATCCATGAGTAACCTCGGAAATATGAACAAGCCCTTGAGTAGTTTCATTTAGTGCAACGAACGCACCATATGCTTGAACTCCTGTCACCTTACCTGTAATTACACTGCCTACTTCGATTTTTTCTGACATGAAAACACTCCTAATTTATATTATATTTATCCTATTTATTCGCAATTTAAAATTATACCATAGTCTAGTTAAACTTTCAAAAATTATTTTTCAGCAGGTGATAACTCTATTCTGCTCTTAAACCATATTATTATTTATGTAGCGAAGAAAGGATTACTAAGACAAAGAAATTTTTTTATCAATTATGTATAAAAGCTATTCAACTTGGACAGGCTTGTTTTATAAAGCTTTCTAGTATTCCCCCTTTTTGAAGTGGACAATCCTTATGGGTTGTCCTTTTTTTAGGTTATACTTATAAATAATATTGTTGAAAAAAACTGTGGGATAGCATGTACACTCATGGAGAAAATATTGAATATTTAGCTAATGAGGGGGATCAAAATGACGCATACAAGCTTAAGTAAAAAAATAAATATGAATGGTACAGATGTTTATTATGAAAGCTACCCAAATGATTCTTCTAAAGAAACGATAATATTAATACACGGATTCCTTTCATCCAGTTTTAGTTTCCGGCGCCTCATTCCTTTTTTAACACATGAATATAATATTATTTCCATTGATCTGCCCCCTTTTGGAAAAAGCGGCAAATCACGGGGTTTTCTTTACTCTTATCATAATCTAGCAACAACAGTGATTCAGATTGCAGAAAAACTGCATCTAAACAAAATCACTCTCATTGGCCATTCCATGGGTGGGCAAATTGCTTTACATATCGGGTATTTACGCCCTGATCTTGTTAGTGAAGTAATACTATTATGCAGCTCTGCATATTTAAAAAAATCAAAGCCATTGCTCATATTCGCTAGTTATATTCCCTTTTTCCATATCTTTGTGAAGCGTTGGCTAGGGCGTTCAGGGGTAGAGAAAAACTTGCAGCTAGTTGTTCACGACCAATCATTGATTGATAAAGATATGGAAGAGGGCTATCTAGCTCCCTTTCTGGAAGATGATATATTCCCAGCTTTAACGAAGATGATTCGGGATCGTGAGGGGGATTTATCTAAAGAGATTCTACATGAAATTGATATTCCTTGCTTATTGATATGGGGAGAGCATGATAAGGTCGTTCCGCTTAGCGTAGGGAAACAATTAAATAAGGATTTGAAAAATTCGAAGCTCATCATCTTAAAGGAAACTGGCCATCTCGTTCCAGAGGAGAAACCCGAGGAGGTTTTTCTTTATATCAAGCAATTTGCAAATAAGACGGCAGACTCTTGTTAGACTGCCGCTTATAACGTGCATGCTCCCCCATCTTTTATCGCTAATAATTTTGCGGCAATCTCTTTGCACTGATTTAGATGGAGTAACTTTTCAAAGGAAAACTCAAAGATAGCCTGTATTTTCCTTGCTAGATTTTTTTCATCATCTAAATCATGAACTGCCTGAACAATATCAGCAATTTCTGTATCATAATTTCCTGCACCAATACCGAAAGGATCCCATTCATTTAATAGATCCACCAGCTGAAGATTCAGTTCTTGAATTTGCATATAATCACCTTTTGTTTTAACTTTTTGCTTCCGTATCTTATTATAGGGTAAAGATCATTTAAAAGAAAAGGTGGGGATATAATGAATAAATATGATTTTCATGAGATCGTCAATCGGGAAAACACTTCCTCAGTAAAATGGGGATCAACCAAGGAGGTATTTGGAACGGATGACGTACTGCCAATGTGGGTTGCGGATATGGACTTTCAACCTCCAAC
Source organism: Cytobacillus dafuensis (assembly GCF_007995155.1). Lineage (NCBI taxonomy): Bacteria > Bacillati > Bacillota > Bacilli > Caryophanales > Bacillaceae > Cytobacillus > Cytobacillus dafuensis. The sequence goes on from NZ_CP042593.1 coordinate 3,942,626, forward strand.
TGAAGTGAAGGAGGCCGTCCAGAAAAGAGTTTAGCATGGAATTTTCGGCTATACCCATGCCCCAACTTCCACTCCAGAATCAATCAAGCAGTGGCTAGCGAAAAAGCATGGCTGGCAAATTGAAAGTGACTGGATTCTTTATCATCACGGAGTTGTTCCTTCCATCGCAGCAGCAATCGAGGCATACACAGCACCAGGAGATAAAGTATTACTTCAAGCACCTGTATATGCTCCATTTTTTGACATGATTAAGAAAAATAATAGGGTAGTTATAAACTCACCATTAACATTAACGAATAACAGCTATGTCATTGATTTCTTTGACTTTGAAGAAAAGTTAAAAATGGGCGTGAAGTTATTTCTGTTATGTAACCCTCATAATCCTAGCGGAAGAGTTTGGAGGAAAGAGGAATTACAAAAGATTGGAGAGCTCTGTTATCAATATAACTGTTTAATTCTTTCCGATGAGATTCACTCTGACCTTATTTTCAGCCCAAATACTCATATTCCTATCGCCTCTCTGGATGAAAAATGGAAGGATCTCGTTATTACTTGCATAGCACCAACAAAAACATTTAACCTTGCTGGATTGCAGGCTTCAGCCGTTATCATTCCAAACAAACAACACCGGACAGCATTTGAAATGGTTCAAGCAAGACAAGGCTTTCATTCCTTATCGACGTTTGGCTTTATCGGGATGGAAGCTGCCTATCGTTATGGAGAACAATGGCTTGAAGAGCTGCTGGAATATTTACATGAAAATATTCAAATAACAAGGAACTTCATCGAAGAGCATTTACCATCGATAAAAATGATGGAACCTGAAGGAACTTATTTAATTTGGCTTAATTGCCGTAATCTTGGATTAAATGATCATCAAATAAGAGATCAATTATTAAACAAAGGCAAACTTGCACTTGAACCGGGAACAAAGTATGGGCAAGGCGGCGAAGGATTTGTCCGAATGAATATTGCCTGCCCAAGAGAAATACTGCTAGATGGATTGGAAAGATTAAAAAGGGCATTTGATCACTAACAGAGAAGGGCTACCTCATAGTCGAAAATTCGACTCATGAAATAGCCCTTTGTTATGTAGTTACTCCTCTTTTTTATCCTTAGAAATGGATCCACAAGCAATCCGATCACCGGAATCTCCAGCTGGCTGCGACATTCCATCATCCTTCCCTTCATGAATAACGATCGATGTACCATCTTTTGTAAATAAGGATTTTTTTCCCTCTTGTAATGTAACCTGTGGTGCCATTAACTCTTCCTTCACTTTCCCGTCATCGCCCACAATAAGGTTAGGAAGATCACCAGAATGTGCGCCTTTTGGATGAAGCAGGCCATGCTCTTTATTTTCAGGATTAAAATGATCGCCTGCCGATTTGAAATCAGGTGGTTCACATTTTCCATTATCATGAATATGGATCGCATGTTCACCTGCAGGCAAACCTTTTAAATCAACATTCAACTTTACTCCCTTTGCTTGTTCCTCTAATTTGATCGTTCCTAAAGAATCCCCGTCAGCATTATACATTTCAACATCTAATCTTCTAATATTTTCTTCTGCACATCCTGTAAGAATAAGAAAAGGAAGTAGAATCCATGCCTTTTTCATTAGTAAAATCCTCCATCAGACAATTTGTCCAATAGTATTCCCAATATGATCCTCCAGTAAACAAAAAAAGAACAGCCTTTGGATTAGCTGTTCTTTTCGCTGCTATTAATTTCATTCATAATTTGATCTTCTAGCTCTTTTGCCTTTATCGCTTGTCGATTAGATACACGAAGAATAAATCGGAAGGTTAAAACACATAAGATAAAAAAGATCGTAAAGCTTATCGCAGCAGGGATATATTCTGTTTTATCTTCAGGAAAATATAAAAATAACGACATGATATACGATTCCAACATATTATCTATCCTTTCTGCTGAAAAGCAGTGACTGGTTCAATATGTTATTATATCAACAATAAAGGAACGATCCAATCTTTTTGCAATTAGATTTCTTTCTAAAGAAATATCGTTTCAAAAAAAATTCGAGTTAGAAAATGATCTAGCTCCGCAAGGAAGGCTGCGATGCTTACTCTTTTCTCATTTACTTTACTACTTTAATCTTTTTAATCACGACATCCTCAACTGGCTTATCACCTGCCCCGGTTTCCGTGGTTGCAATTTTATCCACAATATCCATCCCATCAATGACTTGTCCAAAAACGGTATGTTTAGAATCTAACCATGGCGTACCACCCTTTTCATATGCTTTGATAATTTCCTCAGGATAGCCCGCCTTTTCCATTTCTTGCTTTAAACTTTCGTCAACCGTACTATTTTGTACGATAAAAAATTGACTGCCATTCGTATTTGGACCAGCATTAGCCATAGATAAAGCACCACGAAGATTAAAAAGTTTATCAGAAAACTCATCCTCGAAAGGACCTCCATATATGCTTTCTCCCCCCATGCCAGTTCCTTGTGGGTCTCCTCCTTGAATCATAAAGTCCTGCATAACTCGGTGAAAAGTCAATCCGTCGTAGTAGCCTTCCTCACTATGTGTAATAAAATTTTCAACAGCCTTTGGCGCATACTCTGGGAATAATTTGATCTTTATCGTCCCCATTGAAGTTTCCATTTCAACTAGTCTTTCATTCTCTTGAACTTCCTTCACTAATTGAGGATATTCTGATTTTTTATTTGCAGCGTTTTGACTGCCTTCCTCTTTACTTGCCCCTGTCCCGCATGCAGCTAGTAATAACATAATAGCCACTGCAGGGAGAAATAATTTTAACTTCATTCCATTCTTCCTCCAATTCTTGCCCAGATTTTCCAATGATCTTTCTTTAGATTACATGATTTCAAATTTTTTTGCACTTTGTTTTTCTTCGATTCTAGTTCATAATGGGGACATGACGAAGGAATGAGGAAAAATACTTTAGGAAGGAGATTTTATTATGAATGAAATGAAAGTCGGAGACATTGTAACAGCAATCTATAAGACGGGGAAGTATGTTGGAGAAGTAACAGATATTCGACCACAGCATTATCTAGTCAGAGTGCTAGCAGTAGTCAAGCATCCGATGCAGGGTGATTTGCATAACCCAAAGGAAGCCGATGTACTCTTTTTTCATGAACGCCGGGCGTTAGCATATAGAGAGCAAACCAATGTCCCTAAACAGATGGTAAAACCATTTACTGATGAAACACCTGATTATACAACTTCTTTACGAGCATCATTAGAGAAAATGAAGCAAGAACTGAAAGAAGCTGGCACACCATGGGCAGAACAAAGCTTAAAAAATATAACATCACTTGAAAAGGATTATTTTTGAATCCCACGCATTCGCTAAATCCTTTTTAGTGAATGCAAAGAAAGCCAAATCGCTTGAAATACGATTTGGCTTTTCTATGCGAATTTATTCAAAAGTTTTGAAAAATCAACTCGGTCCCCAATTGTCGTAGGCTCTGGCCTTTCTAGATATCTTTTATCCTTCTCCACTAGCCGAAATATATTATAAGTGGTCATGGCATCATCTAGAGCACGATGATGTTTTCCAGTACCTTCCTTTCCGTATTCCTGGACAGCCTTCCATAAGCCAGTTTGATTCTGATCTCCAAAGAACCTTTTATACTCCATGGAGAAGTCCACTTCTTTCCCCTTAAATGGAAATGGAAGTCCAGCCTGTTGACAATTATTCCTTAATACCCTCATATCCATATTTCCCCATGTAATAATGGAGCACGATTGATTTCCGCTCATTTCTTTCATTTTATTAACCAACTCATGAAAGGAAATTCCTTGATCTACCTGCTCCTGTGATATATGAAGAAATGCTTTGCAGCGTTCTGTTAATTTCGGGAAACGAACCGGAGAAACATAGGAGGAAAACTGATCACATATACGATCATTTGCCACAGAAACGATTCCAGCTTCAATAATCTCTGGATAAAAGCCTTTAGACCGTTTTCCCTTCTCAGGCATCGTAAATTCAAAATCGATAAACAAATACCGAAGCTCATTCCCCATCATTACACCTTCTTTCAAAAATGATTTACGCACATAATGACTTATATTATTATAACATGGAATATTTTAATTTTTCTGTGTAAATTTGCTTTTGAATGGATTTTTATTTATGTTCTAAAACCAATGAAAAAAACTACGATAAAATACGTATAGGCAGAAAAGTGAAAGACGAGACGACACTAATACTTCTTGTAAATTGGAGCTAGACATTTCTATAACTAAATCTTCAAAAAGAAAGGAAAGTGGGGCAATTGCGTACATTCGCTGGATATTTCATCATCGCTGCTTTGCTTCCCGTCTTTTTGATCCTTATTTTGAAAACGGGGTCAGAAATAAATGAAGTACAAAGCTTTCATTCTGTATTAGAAGAAAAGATCCAATTAAAAGAAATTTCTTTGCCACAAACGAGCTATATCAAGGCAAGGGATGGCTCCATTGTTTCAGAAATCCACCGTCCTCAAAACAGAGTGAATCTTGAATCGGAGCAAATCCCATCCTTTCTAAAAGAATTATTCATTATTTCAGAGGATCAGCATTTTTATGAACATTCCGGTTTTGACTTGTCATCAATCGGCCGGGCGCTTGCTATTAATATGAAATCTAATGGTATTGAGCAGGGTGCCAGCACCATAACCCAGCAGCTTGCAAGAAACCTATACTTAAACAATGAAAAAACCTATAATCGCAAGCTAAGTGAGCTTCTATATGCCTATGAAATTGAACGCTATTATTCAAAAGAGGAAATTCTTGAGCTATATATTAATACAATCTATTTTCAAAATGGTGCTTACGGAATTGAGGCTGCTGCAAGAACTTATTTTCAAAAGCAGACGAGTGAGCTTTCAAAAGCAGAGCTGGCATTCTTGGCTGCAATTCCAAATAACCCCACTCTTTATGATCCGTTCAAAAACTTCAAGCATACAAAGGAACGGCAGGAAAGGCTTATTGATCAATTAACACAGAAACAATACCTAGGACCAGAAGAAGCAGAAAACATAAAAAAAGAGCCCATTCATTTAAAAAATAATAAACGGATTGATTTATTTCCTGATTATGCAACTTATGTTGAAGCTGAGCTAAAAGATCTAATTAGTCAACAGGATGGCTTTGAAAAAAAACGACTTGCAGCTAAATCAAAGCAAGAAAAAGAAAAGGTTGAAGCTGAACTTGATAAAAGATTTGAAGAGGTAATGGCATCAGGGATCATAATCGAAACCGCTCTTGAACCAAGCATACAAACAGTAGCAAAATCAGCAACTGTTCAAAGATTACCCTATAAAGAAGTTGAGGGATCTGTAGCCGTTATTGATCATTCTAGTCATCAGCTTATTGCTCTTGTTGGAGGAAAACAGTATAAAAAATATGATTTCAATAGAGCCTATCAAGCCTATAGGCAGCCAGGTTCAGCCATCAAGCCGCTGCTTGTGTATGCTCCTTATCTTGAACGCACTCATGCTTCATTAGGAAAAAAAATTAGTGCGAATTCCTTTTGCAAGAACGGCTATTGCCCACAAAACTATGGTGGAGCAAGTTATGGAATGGTATCGATCGAACAAGCATTTATTCACTCCTATAACACACCAGCAGTACGAATCTTAGATTCAATTGGGATTGAGAATGGGTTCCATGATCTATCAAACTTTCAATTTAGCAAGGTTTCTTCAAGTGATTATTCACTTGCTGCTGCAATTGGAGGATTTTCAAGTGGTATGACACCACTTGAGTTAACATCAGCCTATACGGTGTTTGCAAATGATGGTCTGTATCAGCCCTCAAGAGCAATCCAAAAAGTGACGAATCAAAATGGAGAGCTTCTCTACAGCTGGAATGATACGCCTGTTCAAATATGGAGCAAAGAAACGACCGATAAAATTAATCATTTAATGAGAAAAACTGTTCAAGCTGGTACTGCCCAGAAAGCTCAATTACCTTCTGGATATGCAGGCGGAAAAACAGGAACGACTAATGATTATAAGGACTACTGGTTTATCGGACTCACCGATCAATATACGGCAGGAGTTTGGGTAGGAAAGGATAAACCAGAAAATATGGCCTCCATTGAGTCATCCGCCCCGCAACAGCTAATTTGGAAGGATATTATGTTAAAACTATTAAAATAGGGAATGGTCATAGACCATTCCCTATTTTAATACCAAATTATATAGGCAAGCTCGCCATAATACTGTTATACACTTTAATAACAAGAAAAATAACACCTGTGATTAAAGTTGACCAAATCAGCACTTGGAAAAAGATAATTCCTATAAGACCGCTTATGGAAAGGGAATTACTCACCTTGTGAACAAAATACATAAAATAAACAACTGTCGTTGCCGCAAAAATGATTCCAATTCCTATAAAGCTATTCATACTTATTAAAGACAGCGCACTTCCAATAAAATATATAGAAGCCCCACTTCGAATTTGCTTTAAGATTTCCCCCTCAGAGTCCTTTGAAAAGAAAAGAAGGGATAACTCGTTAATCGTATTTGCAATCAGCTTTAATGCAGCAAACACCATAAAAAATATGAGCAATAGAAGAACTAGCAATGATAGCTTAATGCCGCCCTCGGAAAAAAACTCGAGCATACCGACATATATCCCATTTTCCTTCAAAAAATCAAGCAAAAGATTTTCAACCTTAACAGAGAGTGATAAGCTAAACAAAATAATGGAAAGGAGAGGAAAATAACTCGTAAAATATGTGTTTTTCATTTATACCCCATTCGCCTTCTTATTTCCTTAGGAATTATTAGGAAAATCTAATATTAACTTCTCCATTATCACGGATTCCATCTTTTTAGACAATAGCAAGAATAAAGTGAAACTTCCATCAGTGGGGGTTTTTCGACGCACAGGACGTGCTAGTGCCGACGTTGCCACAGGACGTGGCGTTCTTAGTTGGCCTTCATCCCCCACTGATGGTTAGTTGCGGCCCACAGGAAGTGGGTCACGCAGACGTTGCCACACGATGTGGCGCTTTTAGTCTGTGTTCATTTTACGGGCCTTTACGGGCAGTAAGACCCCCACTTACTCTTCTTTGTATACGCGAATCCTTGAAGTGGGGGTCTTACTGCCCGATAATCTGCGATAAAGTAAGACTTTAGAAAAAGCACATTACATTAGAAATGTCTATGATTTGTATATTTCTAAGTTTCATAGCATAGATTTAGTACTAGATTTATTGTGTCATTTCTTTTAGAAAGGAGTATGAGCATGAAGCAGTCATAATATACAGTAAAGTTGAGTTTTAGTGGGGAATTTCAATCCTTCCACAACTGGCAGGATAATAAAATCGAAAAGAGAGGAAAGCGAATGAAAAAACTGATTGCTTTAGCTTTCTGTATGGTTTTAGCATTATTCTTCATGATGAAACCGGCTTCATTTCAAGGAAAAACCTTAGATCCTACTTTGCAGTCTGAATTCTTAAAAGCGTTAGAGGATCATTTAAAAAGCTCAGTAAACTATTATTATCCAAATTCAGCCAAAATTATTGATGACATTTATTTTCAAGGAAATGTTATGAAGGTATTAAAGACAGATGATCCTAAAACAGAAGAAAACGAAGAAAAAATTGAAGAGTATAGCTCTAACATAACGGTGGCATTTATAGAACTTGAACAGCAGCGCGATAGCATGTTTATATTTAAAAAAGCAGACTTCTACTATTATGATCTAGATAAGAAAGAAGTTTTGACATCTAGTCAAGTTTTTTCTAATCCTGAAGTAAAAACCTTCTTTGATACTTATAAAGACGATATCAATAAGAAGCTCTCTCTGTTCTCCGAAATATTGTTGCTTTTTATCATCTCCTTTCTAATCACCGTACCAATCTTAATTATGGTTTTTCACAATAAAGGAAGAAGTTCTATCATCAATATATATTTACAAGAATAAGGCAAGAGGATGAGCCAAACTCATCCTCTTTCACATGACTGTCTTCAGTCTCACATATCTCCAGGATCCAATACATTTCTAAATCGCATTCCTTCAAACATCACTTCTGAATATGCCCCGGTTAATAATCAACTAATCGTATAAAAATTCACCTTTTCTAATAAAAAAGATAATGGAAAATAATAAATATCATATGAAAATTTCACCAGTGTAAAGATAAGAAGATGCCAGTTTTCCCTCAATTTCATCCCTTTTATTCCAAAATAAAAGGGTTTTTTTAAAAATTTTTTCACTCTTTTATACATGTTTCTACCTATTTAATAATTACTTCTCAAAAATAGATAAAAGCTAAATCTATGCAGAAAAACTAAATATTCATGATATAATATAAAATGAGAATGACCATGGATGAGCTTTTTTTCTGTTCTTATCCTCACCCTATGGTTCATTTATCCGTATACACGGTGATATTACTAGGGAAAAGGGCTGAAATTTTCATGATACTAGGATTAACAATTGTCTTAATATTGGTTCTATTTTTGCCGTTCACTGTAAAAGCAGTGGAACACAATTTAGAAGCATTCTTGTTTATTATGGGGTTAGCTGCAGCGACAATCAGTCAAGTTTTGACTGGCGATTTAATGATTAAAGCTCTCGAAGACCCCATTCATATTACTCTTGCCGTTTTAATAGCTGGATTATTATTTAGATGGTGCCAAAGCCCAATAGAAAAAGGGATTCTTGGATTGAGCAATATGATGCCGTTTCGCTTATTTTTGGCACTTGTTGTTATCGTCCTTGGATTAATTTCTAGCATGATCACTGCGATCATAGCAGCTATTGTTCTTGTTGTTATTGTTAGTGTCATACGTCTTGACCGTAAATCAGAAGTCCGCCTTGTTGTATTAGCCTGTTTTTCAATTGGACTTGGTGCAGCTTTAACGCCAATTGGGGAACCGCTTTCAACTATTGCAATAAGCAAATTAAATGCAGACTTTTTCTACTTATTTAGGCTAATTGGTGCTGATGTTATCATCGCTATACTTATTTTTGGGATACTTTCAGCTATCATTATTAATCCGCAAAAAGGCGCTGATGGATTAACTTCTTCTCTTGAAAAGGAAAGCTATAAAGAAATTATTATCCGCGCATTTAAAATCTATCTTTTTGTCATGGGGTTAACTTTATTAGGTGCTGGCTTTGAACCATTTATTGAAGAATATTTATTAGGACTTAGCCCACTTGTTCTTTATTGGATAAATATGATCTCTGCTATATTGGATAACGCAACTCTCGCTGCTGCAGAAATTAGCCCTGCTATGGATAGTGCAACAATAAAGGCTATTTTACTTGGACTTCTAATTAGCGGCGGAATGCTTATTCCAGGAAATATTCCTAATATTATTTCTGCTGGAAAATTGAATATTACAAGCAAAGAGTGGGCGCGTTTTGGCGTTCCAGTTGGTTTGATTACAATGGTAGCTTATTTTATTGTCATTCTTGTTATTGGCTAAATCGAAGGAAAATAAATAGACAGGAAAAAAGGGTGACGAAACCCTTACCATATTCAAATGGTAAGGATTACGCCATCCTTTTATTACGGCTTTGAAAGCCCTCGCCACTATTAATAAGATACCCCGAGCAGAAAGTTATTTCAATTTTTGAAAAAATCAACTTTCGCTAGGTCTTTCGGCGAAAGCCAAAGTTTTACTTAGGCGTTCTTTTTTGTAGAAACATTATTGAAGCTACACATCCACTTTTGTTCACTAATAAACCTAAACATTCCCATTAACTAAAATCTGGCGCTCTACTATCGCTGCTCCTTTAGTAGGCAATTGTCATTCAAACCAATAATGAAGCTTTATTCCATTGTGAATACACTTAATTCAATAAAGAACATAATAAAAAGTAGCTCTCATTTTTATTCATATATTTGAGTTATAGAAAATGAAGGGGGTCATGTTTTGTCTTTGCTTCACTTGGCAATAATATCACCATTTTTACTTGCAATCCTTGTACCTATTTTGTACAAGACCTTTAGACAAATTCATACGGGTTGGTTCGTTCTTCCATTACCAATCCTCTTATTTAGCTATTTTCTATCATTTTTATCCATACAGGAGCCAATAACAAAATCAGTTCCATGGATCCCTTTTCTTGGGATTGATTTCATAGCAAAAATAGATGGGCTCAGTCTATTATTCGCCCTACTTATTACAGGAATTGGTTCATTAGTAGTTTTATATTCCGTTTATTATTTGTCAAAGGATAAAGAAAAACTCAACACCTTCTATGTATACTTATTACTATTCATGGGGGCAATGCTTGGAGTTGTTTTATCAGATAACTTGATTGTCCTGTATATGTTTTGGGAATTTACTAGTTTTTCTTCATTCCTATTAATTGGGTATTGGTATCATAAAGAAAAATCAAGATATGGTGCTCAAAAATCTATGATTATTACCGTTTTCGGTGGATTATCTATGCTTGGAGGAATCATTCTCCTCTATATTATGACGGGCTCATTCAATATTTCTGAAATCATGGAAATCGTGCCAGCTATTTCAGACCATACCCTTTTTATACCTGCCTTATTATGCTTTTTAATAGGTGCATTTACGAAGTCTGCGCAATTTCCTTTCCATATCTGGCTGCCAGATGCGATGGAAGCACCTACACCAGTTAGTGCTTATCTGCACTCAGCAACTATGGTTAAAGCGGGAATCTATTTAGTTGCTAGGATGAGCCCAGTGTTCGCTGCGGAAGGGCTTTGGTTATGGCTTGTAGCTGGATTTGGGATTGTCACGCTTTTCTGGGGTTCCTTTAATGCTGTTAAACAAACAGATTTAAAGGCCATACTTGCATACTCAACCATTAGTCAGCTTGGGATGATTATGTCCCTTCTTGGGATTGGTGCTGCTGCCCTTCATTTTGATGGTATTGAGAAAAGTGTATATGCGGCAGCTATAACAGCAGCCGTCTTCCACTTAATCAACCATGCTACCTTTAAAGGAAGTCTATTTATGGTAGTAGGGATTGTTGATCACGAAACCGGTACTCGAGATATTCGCAAGCTTGGCGGATTAATGAATTTTATGCCAATAACCTTTACTTTAGCCATTATTGGAACATTTTCAATGGCTGGTTTGCCGCCGTTTAACGGCTTCTTAAGTAAAGAAATGTTTTTCGCCGGCATGCTCCACGTTCTTGATTTGGATATCTTTAGTTTCGAGACATGGGGGCTTCTCTTCCCTGTCATTGCTTGGCTTGCTAGTGTTTTCACATTCCTTTACAGTATGATTTTAGTGTTTAAAACATTTACTGGTAAATTCCAGCCAGAGAAGCTGGAGAAAAAGCCACATGAAGCACCCATTGGGATGTTAATTTCACCCATTATTCTTGCTTCACTTGTCATTATCTTCGGCCTCTTCCCTAATATTCTCTCTAATCGTATGATTGCACCGGCAATAAATGCGATTATGCCGGGAAATACTGCCGATGTTCATATTTCTTTCTGGCATGGCTTTACACCTGAATTATTCATGACAATCGGTGTGATTGCTTTAGGAATTTTATTATTTATTTCCCTTCCGAAGTGGAGAAAAGTGTATGATCTTTTCCCTAAAAAACTGACGCTAAACCGTTTGTATGATGGAAGTTTAGAATTTGCACAGAGTATTTCTAAGCAATTTACAAGCAGCTATATGAATGGATCCATTCGTACGTATCTTGTTTATATCTTTTCATTTTTCATTGTGATACTTGCGTCTACCATTGCTGTAAAAGATGCATTCAAAATGGATACGAGTAATATTTCATCCGTCGGTTTTTACGAGATACTCCTATCACTTGCCATTGTCGTTGCATCCATTAGCATCTTGTTTGCAAAGTCTCGTTTGACTTCTATCATCCTTCTAGGCTCAGTAGGGTACACGGTATCGCTATTCTTCGTCTTGTTCCGTGCACCGGATTTAGCCTTAACACAGCTAGTCATTGAGACGATTTCTGTCGCTTTGTTCCTGCTATGCTTCTATCACTTGCCTAAAAACAGTAAGAACGAAGAACGAATTAGGTTCAAAATGACAAATTTATTAATTTCTATAGGTGTCGGGGCAATCGTGACTGTCATTGCCTTATCTGCACACAGTAATAAAATGTTTGATTCGATTGCTCAGTATTATGTGGAAAACACTTATGAAAAAGCAGCTGGCAAGAACATGGTTAACGTCATCCTTGTTGACTTCCGTGGATTTGATACATTGTTTGAAATAACTGTATTATCCATTGCTGCACTTGGAATTTTCACGATGATCAAATTAAAAATGAATGGAGGAAGGAAAAATGAAAACAAATGATATTATCCTGCAAACAACGACTAAAGTTGTTTTGTTCATCATTATTCTTTTCTCTATATTCATTTTTTTCAGAGGGCATTATACACCTGGTGGAGGATTCGTCGGCGGATTATTAACGTCAGGAGCAATTGTTTTGCTATTATTAGCTTTTGACATGAAAACTGTCGCAGAGATTTTGCCGATTAATTATATTTATATGACTGCCACTGGACTCCTTTTTGCCGGAGGAACAGCAGCAGGAGCTTTATTCTTTAATGTGCCTTTCCTTACTCATGCTTTCGGTGATGTGTATTTACCGATACTTGGGGAAACTTCGCTTCATACAGCTACAATATTTGACCTTGGAGTATTCTTAGTTGTTGTCGGTGTAACGATGACCATTATTCAAACGATAGGAGGAGATGAATAATGGAAATAGTTATGGCATTTGTCATTGGCATTTTGTTTATGTCTGCCACCTATTTAATGCTTTCAAAAAGTTTACTGCGCATCATTGTTGGAACAGGATTACTTAGCCATGGTGCCCATCTTCTTATACTCACAATGGGTGGATTAAAAAGAGGAACGGTTCCATTACTTGATGAGAAAGCAAGCGCCTATACAGACCCCATTCCGCAAGCTTTAATCCTGACAGCCATCGTTATTAGCTTTGGGGTCACTGCCTTTTTCTTAGTGCTTGCCTATCGCGCTTATCAAGAGTTAGGAACAGACAATATGGAAAGATTGAGAGGGACTGAAGGAAATGATTAACTTTTTGATACTGCCGATACTTATTCCTTTTCTGACAGGGATCCTTTTAATCTTCTTTGCCAAAAACGTTTCACTTTCACGTTGGATTGCTGGTATCTCAAGCTTCATTACGATCATTGTTTCTGCATTGCTCGTTCAAAAAGTTAGAGTCGATGGAATCCAAACACTTGATGTATCCAGCTGGCAAGCTCCTTTTGGGATTACCTTAGTGTCGGACATGCTTTCTGCTTTACTTGTTTTAACAACAAGCATCATTCTTTTTACTTGTGTCATTTTTTCATTTAAAACCATTTCAAAAGAGCAAGAGAGATTTTACTATTATTCAGCAATGAACTTCCTGGCTGTTGGGGTTATTGGTGCTTTTACAACTGGTGATATTTTCAACCTATTTGTATTTTTTGAGGTTTTACTCATGTCCTCCTATGTTTTACTTGTTCATGGAGGATCAAAAATTCAATTAAGGGAGTCGCTTAAATACATTTTAGTGAATGTTATTTCTTCTGCTCTTTTTGTTATTACAGTTGCCTATTTATATTCAGTTGTTGGAACTCTGAATATGGCACATATTTCCGTTCGGTTAAGTGAAATTGGCGAATCAGGCATCGTTACGGTTATTGCTGTGTTATTTTTAATCGTATTCGGATTAAAGGGCGCTATTTTTCCATTATATTTTTGGATGCCGGGCTCCTATTATGCCCCACCTGCTCCAATTTTGGCATTGTTTGGAGCGTTGCTGACCAAAGTAGGTGTGTATTCCATTATGCGAACATACACTTTATTTTTCTTAGATGATAAAGACTATACTCATCAGCTTCTTGGTATTCTAGCCATAATAACCATTATTGTTGGTGTCATTGGTGCGATTGCTTATTCAAATATTAAAAAAATTGTCATCTATAATATTATTGTGGCAGTTGGAGTTATTTTATTCGGTGTCGCCATTATGACCCCTGAATCATTAACTGGTTCCGTGAGCTACCTCATCCATGACATGATCATAAAGGCTGCACTCTTCCTGCTAATCGGGATTGTTATTGCCATTACCGGAACAAGTGACCTAAGGAAAATTAGCGGATTGATCAAACGTTATCCTGGCCTTGGCTGGACATTTTTTATCGCTGCATTAGCATTAGCGGGAATTCCTCCGTTAAGTGGATTTATCGGCAAGCTTTTAATTGTTCAAGAAGGATTCAAGGAAGAGCATTATTGGGGAGCAGGTATTGTTTTAATGTCGAGCCTTCTCGTATTGTTTTCCATCATGAAAATATTTATTAAAGGGTTTTGGGGTACTCCACAGGCCTATAAGGAAGAAGAGGCTGTTCCAGTGCGTAAGCTATTAGTTGCACCGGTTATCCTCGTAATCATTTCTGTCCTTTATGGAGCTGGATCAGAATTTGTACTACCATATATCTCACAGGCTGCAGAAACACTTAGTAACCCAAGTATCTACATTGAAGCAGTCTTAAAGGAGTAGTGAGTATGGCATTTCAAATATTGTTAAATGTATTTCTCGGGTTTTTATGGATGTTTTTCACGGTGTCATACGAACCAGTTACATTTTTAAAGGGATATTTTCTCGGGCTAGTTATAATTTTTTCTTTCAGAAGATTTTTTCAGTCCCGCTTTTACCTTTTAAGAGTGATAGCTGCTATTAATCTCGTTCTCCTCTTCATTAAAGAGCTAATCCTCTCGAATATTTCGGTAATCAAGCTTGTATTGAAACCAAAGCTCGATATTCGACCTGGCATTTTTGCTTTGCCAACTGTGCTAGAGAAGGATTGGGAAATAACGATCTTAGCAAACTTAATCACGTTGACACCAGGAACACTTGTTGTTGATGTATCAGAGGATAATAAGCTTCTATATATTCACGCAATTGATATTGATGATGTAGAGGATGCGATAATAGCGATAAAGGATTCATTCGAAAAAGCCATAATGGAGGTGAGCCGATAATGATTGAAACAGTCGTACTTATAGCCATATTTGCTATATCGGTTGCGATACTTGCCTTATTATATCGGGTCATTAAAGGACCTTCCATTCCAGATCGAGTGGTTGCCCTAGATGCTATTGGCATCAACCTAATTGCTATCGTTGCTTTAACGTCGATATTACTAAAAACAAACGCATTTTTAGTGATTATTTTGCTTCTCGGAATTCTCTCATTTATCGGCACAGTTGCCTTCTCCAAATATTTGGAAAAGGGGGTTATTTTTGATCATGATCGGGATAATTAATATAATCATTGTTCTATTTATCATTATTGGAGCATTTTTAAGCCTTGTAGCTGCCTTTGGAGTCCTTAAATTCCCTGACGTTTATACAAGAAACCATGCTGCATCTAAATCAGCCACCTTAGGGGTCATGTCGATATTACTTGGGACTTTTCTTTACTTTTATGTTGAGAAAGGGCATTTCGACTCTAGCGTTCTACTCGGAATTGTCTTTATCTTTATAACCTCACCAGTTGCAGGCCACCTCATTAGCCGCGCTGCCTACAACTCTGGTGTTAAGCTTTGGAATAAAAGTGTCCAGGACGATTTGAAATTAGCAGCAAAGAGTAAAAAGAAAAATTAATCAAATGATTATCTATGCCTGTGAGGTATGCAGAAAAAGTCTGATCCTTCTATTGAATGACTTTTTGATTGGCATGCCCCTCAGGCTTTTTCTCTTTGACCGATATAATGAAAAAGTGACTGATATATCGTTTAAAAAGAAACAATTAATCTTTCTTTTGCGATATTTTTAGCAAATACTTAATTTTTTTGCTCGTTCATACACTTATTATTTCCTAATAGCAAAAAAGGACTGCTCCCTTTTACAATCAGAACCAGTCCTTCCTATTTTTTATTTAGGCTATGTTTAATTTCCTTGTTGATTTCCGCTGCAAGCACTCGCTTTCCGCGGGCGGTCCGGAAGCCTCCTCGTCGCTATCGCTCCTGCGGGGTCTTCCTATGACTCGCTTTTCCCGCAGGAAGTTGAATAATCTTCCACGAATAAACACCGCACGAAGGAAATGCGAATGCATTTTCGAGGATCTCGCGCCTTCCGCTCCAATCAACAACAAAATAGCATTTTCAACACTGAGCTTTAGCACAGCCTATTTAATTTTTAGTACAGCCATCGTACATCTTGATACACAGATTAATTTCTCTTCTTCATCCACAATCTTTATATCCCATACCATTGTTGTTCTCCCTTGATGAAGCACAGTTGCAATTGCAGTAACCATGCCATCCCGTTTTCCTCTAATATGGTTGGCATTTATCTCAAGTCCTGCAACCGATTCCTTTTCTTTATCGACCAGCTCGTAAGCACCAATACTTGCAACTGTTTCTGCTAGTGCAACTGATGCTCCTCCGTGCAATAGGCCAAATGGCTGCCGAGTCTGTTCATCTACAGGCATTGTCGCAATGACCTTACCTTTTTCAAGTGAAATAATCTCCATCCCAAGAGCTTCGATAAGTGTATTTTTTAAGTTCAATTCCGTTTTCCCCTTTCTACGTTATTAATCCTACTATAACAGAGTTCTAACCCATTAATATAGTGTAGATCCAACACACAGAAAGCCCACTTTGCATACAATAAAATCATGTTAAAAGAAATTAATTTAGAAAGGGGATTATTTCCTTGATGCCCCATTATTATTACCAAAACTATCAACAACATTATAATGATTCTTATGATCCTTACTTTCCTTATTATCAGCAATTAAGCTATCGGCAATATCCTCCAATTGATCCGGGGAAGTTTATGGTTTCTGCGAAAAACATGAAAAACCTCATGAATGATGCAAGCCTATTATTAGCAAAAATGGCTGGTTCAAGACGCTTTTCATTAGAATTAATGAGTTCGGCACAAGCAGCCGACCAAAAAAAAATCGAAAATATGATTAAATCAACAGGAGTAGTCCTAGTCCCTGACGTTAAGTATACTCCTGATGGTCTTATCCTAACTTTTGAATCAGGTGATAAATACCAAGAATGCTGTAGTTTAAAATTAAATTTAAGATGGCAATAAGAAAAGCGGAAGCGCCTCCACAGTGGAACCTCGACTAAATACCGCCACATCCCTGTGGCGAACGTCGATGTCAGCACATCCTGTGCAAGTCCGACAAGCATAAAACGAGCCGGCATAAAGGTTGCTCTTTAACCTTTGTGACGGATTGGCTTATGACCTCGAGCCGATGGCGCCTGGAGCTAGACAAATAGAAAAGCGGAAGCGCCTCGTTCAGCCCCGACAAGCATAAGGCAGGGCGGTGAGAAGGTTGTTCTTTAACCTTCTTGCCGGCATGACTTATGACCTCGAGGGGCTAGGTGCTAGAGTTAGACAAATAAAAAAGCAGCCAACAGATTTTATGACGATCACTCAATATGTCATAAAATCTGTTGGCTCTTTGTTAAATTATTCTTCTACAAAAATCTACAATAGATTTAATAAAACGGTTGTCCATAACCGTATGGACCAAACCCGGGTCCATATGGAGAATATGGTGGAAAAGCCGGATAAGGATACGGATATGGGACTGGAAATGGGCGAGCAAACAGGGCACTTCCAACAGCCCCTCCAAGTAAGCCGCCAAATAAACCACCTAAAAATGGAGCACCGAAAAAGAATCTCTCATCTCCAGGATGGGGTCTTCCTCTGTAATAATACATAATGAGCAACCTCCTAATATTTTGCCTACACTACTTCATATGCAATTTCGGGAGGTTTTGAGTGGGCTTACAGTAGAAATACCATTTCCAACCAAATTACATTGATAGCCAAAATCACTTCGGAACCAAAATGTCGTCAATGATTCCGTATTCCTTTGCTTCTTCTGCATTCATAAAGTAGTCGCGGTCTGAATCTTTGGATACTTTTTCTACAGGCTGTCCAGTGCGTTCAGAGATAATTTGATTAATATGATCTTTAAGTTTTAAAATACGGCGTGCGGAGATTTCAATTTCTGTTGCTTGCCCGCGCACTCCTCCAAGGGGCTGGTGGATCATAATCTCACTATTCGGTAACGCATAACGCTTTCCCTTCGTTCCAGCAAGAAGAAGCATTGCTCCAAATGATGCAGCCATCCCCGTACATATTGTTCTCACGTCAGGCTTTATAAATTGCATTGTATCGAAGATTGCAAATCCAGCCGAAGTGGAGCCACCAGGGCTATTGATATACAGTGAGATATCTTTATCAGGGTCTTCAGCAGCTAAAAATAATAATTGTGCAACCACATTATTTGCCAGATGATCATTAATTTCATCCCCAATCATGATGATACGATCTTTCAATAGACGAGAGTAAATATCATACGAACGTTCACCACGGCCTGATTGTTCAATTACATAAGGTATCGTATTCATACTGATTTCCTCCTCTTCGTTTTAACAAGGCTATGCTGCCATAGAGAAGGTGGTTGAAGGAGTAAATGGACTTTTTGTTGTTCGCATATCAAGCTGAATTGCTTGAGCTTTTCTTGCTAGAGAGCTAATAACCGGGAGCATTTTTAACAAGCGAGAAGGATCCTGTGTCCTTAATGATTCGTAGAAGAGCTCAGTTAACAAGACACGCTCTTCCTCACTCCAAAAAGGTCCTACATCAAAGGAATCATCTTGTATGAGCCTCTTTTTCGCTCGGTACAGGTTGCTTTTCACAGCTGTTTCTGAAATGCCTATCAATTCGGCTATTTCACTCGTTTTATAATGAAATGCCTCTTTTAAGGTGAAAATTACTGCTTGTTTCGGTGTGAATTGCTGTGTTAATTTTTCAACTGTTTCTATAAGGCTCTTATCTTCAAATGTGCTTAAAGCAGGAGATTCCTCAATGGTTTCATACTTTCGTTTACGAACTGTATCTATCCAATGATGATAGGCAATTTTATTTAATAAAGCAGCATTTATTTTATTGTTACTTTGATAATGCTGAATTGCTTTTAAAATCGTTTCTTGAGCGATATCTTCTCCATCCCATTTATTTTTGGAAAGAAAGCGGCAATATCGCTGTAGCCCAGGATACAATTCAATAAATACATTCTCATTTGATTCCTCGCTCTGCTTGCTCCCTTTACTAAGCTTACTGAACATTTCCTTCACTCCTTTAACACCTTCCTATTTGTAAAACGAAGCAGAAGTCCAAAAAGATACGGGGTAAAATGATTTATTAATATTTTTATTTCAAAAAATTTATTCTGTTCTTTATAATTTTACCGATTAAACAAGTTTATTTATACACTAGCCAAAAAAACTAAGGCCTTTTTTCAATGGCCTTAGTTTTTCTTAAAAGATGTTTATATATATCAAAATCACTTAAACAATTTAAACAAATTAAACTTTCCTTTTTTTAGTAAGCTTTAGCCCAATAAACTAGCTGATCTGCTTCGCGGCCACAGCAAACACATTCTCTCGAAATAGAATCTTGTTCAAATGGAATACATCTAGATGTTGCACTTGTTTCCTCTTTTATTTGATCCTCGCACTCTCTGTCCCCGCACCACATCGCTTTAACGAAACCTGTTTTATTCGTAAAAATATCTTTAAGTTCATCAAAAGTAGTAGCAGAATATGTTTTTTGTTCACGAAGCTCCTTCGCTTTAGCAAATAAATTACGTTGAATGTCATCTAATATGATTTCAATTTGGGATTCTAATTGGTCCATACTGACAATGACCTTCTCCCCAGTATCACGTCTTGCTAAAATGACTTGCTTATTTTCAATATCCTTCGGCCCGACCTCTAATCGAAGCGGAACCCCTTTCATTTCATATTCATTGAATTTCCAGCCTGGCTTTTTATCGCTTGCATCGATATCCACACGCGCAATCGCGGATAACGATTCTTTTAATTGATAGGCAAAGTCTAAAACTCCTTCTTTATGCTGAGCAATTGGCACGATCATCACTTGAGTAGGAGCAGCTTTTGGTGGAATGACAAGACCTCTATCATCCCCGTGAACCATGATCATGGCTCCAATGATACGAGTTGTGAATCCCCATGATGTTTGCTGTACATATTGGAGCTGCCCGTCTTTATCTGTAAATTGAATGCCAAAGGCTTTAGCAAATCCATCTCCTAAATGATGCGAAGTTCCTGATTGTAAAGCTTTTCCGTCATGCATTAAGCTTTCAATTGTATACGTAAACTTTGCACCAGCAAACTTTTCTTTGTCTGTCTTTTGTCCTTTTACAACAGGGATAGCAAGAACATTCTCACAAACATCAGCATATACCTCTAGCATTTTCTTCGTTTCCTCATGTGCTTCCTCATCTGTTGCATGGCATGTATGTCCTTCCTGCCATAAAAACTCGAGCGTGCGTAGGAACGGTCTTGTTGTCTTTTCCCATCTCACGACATTTGCCCATTGATTATATAGCTTTGGCAGATCTCGGTAAGAGTGAATAATATTTTTATAATGCTCACAGAAAAGCACTTCAGAAGTAGGTCTGACACATAACCTCTCTGTCAGCTCCTCTGAACCCCCATGAGTAACCCATGCTACCTCAGGAGCAAAGCCCTCAATATGATCCTTTTCCTTCTGTAAAAGGCTTTCTGGAATAAATAGCGGCATATAAACATTTTCATGGCCAGTTGCTTTTATTCTATTATCCAATGCCGTTTTTATGTTTTCCCAAAGTGCATATCCATATGGACGGATGATCATCGATCCGCGTACACTTGAGTAATCGATTAAATCTGCCTTTGTTACGACATCTGTATACCACTGGGCAAAATCATCATCCATTGCTGTAATATCTTTAACAAATTCTTTTCCCATTTTTCACACCCCAATTTTTATATGAAAATTTTTAAAAAAATAGCTATAAAAAAAGCCCTGCTCAAAATTAGGGACCAAAGTATGGCGGTACCACCCTAATTTAAAGCAAAGGCTTTACACTCGAATCATGATAACGGATATGGACCCGCTTGTATCTTCAGTAAAACATCCGATACAGAACTCAGAGGCAGGTTCAAGCGGCTGTTTATAGAAGCCTTTCAGCAGATGGCCTCCTCTCTAAGATAAACAAGTTTCACTTTACTAATCCTCATCAATGTTTAAACTATTTTTGGAAAATTATATACATATTTATTTGTCATGTCAAATACAATTTGTAAATTTCTCTTCTACCATTTGGTTAAAGAGTCGTCTATTGAAATTATTATTTGCTTTTGTTAAATAAACATGCTGTTCTAGAATTAGTTTTCAAATGCTTGTTCAACAGAAACATAATCGTAACCAAGGTCTCTAGCAACTGCTTGGTATGTAATGTGACCATTCAATACGTTTACGCCAAGCTTTAAGGATGGGTTGTCTTCAATTGCTTTCTTAACACCCTTATTAGCAATTTGTAATGCATAATTAATGGTTACATTCGTAAGAGCAATTGTAGATGTTCTTGGAACAGCACCAGGCATATTCGCCACTGCGTAATGAACAACTCCATGCTTTTCATAAGTTGGATTATCATGAGTTGTAATATGGTCAACCGTTTCAAAAATACCACCTTGGTCGACAGCCACATCAATAACAACTGAGCCAGGAGCCATTTCCTTTACCATTTCCTCTGTAACCAATTTCGGTGCTTTTGCACCAGGAATTAGAACAGCACCGATGACTAAATCGCTTTCTTTCACAGCTTGTGCAATATTGAATGGATTTGACATTAATGTTTGAATGCTGTTTCCGAAAATATCATCTAATTGACGAAGACGTTCAGGACTAAGGTCAATGATTGTTACATCTGCACCAAGACCGATGGCCATTTTCGCAGCATTGATCCCAACTACTCCTCCACCAACAATGGTTACTTTTCCGCGTGAAACACCTGGAACTCCAGCTAGCAAAATGCCTTTTCCGCCATTTGTTTTTTGTAAGAATTGCGCGCCAATTTGAGTTGCCATTCGGCCTGCTACTTCACTCATTGGTGTAAGTAATGGCAATGTACGATTTACTTCTACCGTTTCGTAAGCAATAGCTGTAACACCCTTCTCCTTTAATGCTTTTGCTAATTCAGGCTCTGCAGCTAAATGCAAGTATGTGAATAATACTAATCCATCACGGAAATATGTATATTCAGACTCAAGAGGTTCTTTAACCTTCATGACCATTTCTGCTGCCCATGCTTCTGCAGCTGTAGGAACGATTTCTGCTCCAACCTCTTTATAATTTTCGTCTGTGAACCCGCTTCCAATACCTGCACCAGATTCAACTAAAACTTGATGCCCAGCTTTTACAAGTGTATACACACTAGCTGGGGTCGCAGCTACTCGGTTTTCATTGTTCTTTATTTCCTTAGGTACTCCAATGATCATTCCAATTATCCCCTTTCCAAACTATTCCTAATTATTATTATAATTAAAGCTATCCTAAGTATAATTATTGAAATAGGAATAATCAACATGAATTAAATAACCTATAAGGAACTTTGTCATGATTTGACGATTAATACTCAAAACGACAGATTCAAGAAAACTTGTAATAAATCCACTTTCTTTGCCGAATAGAAACTTGTTTTGTCATATGGGAAGGAATCCGATATTCAAAGGAGAATTCCACTGTTAATAAGGAGGGGATCAGTATGAATACAAGTGCTGTTGCAAAGTTGTTAGGGGTTTCGCCGAGCACGGTGCAGCGTTGGGTACGACAACTGGAGCTCCAAATGGAACGGAATGAACTTGGCCATTATTTATTCACAGAGGAAGATATTCACTTGCTCAAACAGGTTCAGGAGCAGCTTAATAAGGGCATTATCCTGCAGGATGTATCCATTACCGACAAAAAAGCTAGGAGAGGAACAATGAACGCATCTGTAAGTATACACGATCAGGCAACTGAAAAGATTCTAAAGAAATTGGAAGAATTAGAGCAAAGAATAAATGGAAAAGCGGATGATGTTGTATCCTATCAGCTTTTGCAGCACCGACGGGAAATCGAGGATCTCCAAGCAGAGCTTATCCAGCTAAATGAGCGGATAGAAAAACTTGAAGCAAGACATGACTTTACTAAGAAAAACATCCCTGCGGAAAATTTGTTTGTTTTCGAAAAGGAACTTCCAAGGAAAAAAATGAAGAAGAAAAATATTATTACAACATTGTTTGGGTTTTAATTAGAAAAACATAAAGCAGCTTCGATTGGATTCCGAAGCTGCTTTTTTACTATTATAGAATCATTGCGGCTATCCAGCCAAATAGAATGAGCGGGATATTGTAATGAAGAAAAGTAGGTACACATGTATCCCAAATATGATTATGCTGCCCGTCCACATTAAGCCCGGCTGTTGGCCCTAAGGTACTATCTGAAGCTGGTGAACCCGCATCACCAAGTGCGGCAGCAGTTCCTACTAGAGCAATGGTCGCCATTGGACTAAAGCCAAGTTCCAATGATAATGGAACAAAAATCGTAGCAATGATTGGTATCGTCGAAAAGGAAGAACCAATTCCCATTGTCACTAAAAGTCCAACGATAAGCATGAGAAGTGCAGCAAGCGACTTATTGTCTCCGATAATTCCCGCTACCTGCTCAACAAGCTTGTCTACATCACCGGTTGCTTTTAATACTTCTGCAAATCCGAATGCAGCAAGCATGACAAAACCGATAAAGGCCATCATTTTCATACCATCTGTTAAAAGCTGATCAGCTTCCCGCCATTTCACAGCTCCGCTTAAATAAATCACAAGAATACCTGTCATTGCACCAAAAATCATAGAGTCCAGTTGGATTTGTACATATAGTGCAGCAACAATCGAAATGAGTGAAAAAACGATGCTAACCTTTGAATAATGTGTTTTTTCCATTTTTATTACATTATGCTGTTTATACGTTCTTGTTTTTCGATATGAGAAAAATATCGCGAATAGTAAACCAAGTATTAGTCCAGCTGTTGGGATAAGCATCGCCCTTGGAATATCGGCAGGATCAACCACAAGTCCACTACTGGTCATATTATCAGCTAAGATTTCATGAAATATTTTACCGAAACCTGCTGGAAGAAGAATATAAGGAGCTGTTAAGCCAAAAGTTAATACCGAAGCTATTAACCGGCGATCTATACCAAATTCATTTATCACTATTAATAATGGTGGAATTAGAATTGGAATAAAGGCAATATGAATTGGAATTACATTTTGAGAAAAACATGACATGATTAAAATAGAAAAAATAATAAGTGCTTTTGATAGACCCTTCGCCTTCGTTTCTCCATCCTTATTAACCTTTTGAAGAATCCATTCAACGATTAAGTTAGGAAGCCCTGTTCTAGATAAAGCAATGGCATAGCCACCTAATAAAGCATAGCTCATTGCAACCTCAGCACTTCCACCTAGACCATTAGAAAAAACCTCGATTGTTTTGTGAATACCTAATCCGCCAGACAAGCCTCCCACAAGCGCACCCACAATTAATGCAAATACGACATTAACCCTTAGAAGACTAAGTATAAGCATTGTGAAAACTGCTAGAACAACAGCATTCATGATGAAAATCCTCTCTTTCTCATTGCTTTATTATGCTAAATTGGTAGAGAACTAAAACATAGATATAAAACTATCATATATTATGTTTTTCTGTCAAATATTTTTCAAAAGAAAAAGCCCTGGAAAATTCCAGGACCTTTTCTATTATTTTTCTTAAGCATCAAATCTTTCAACAAGTAATGCAAGCGTTCGAACCATGACACCTGTAGCGCCTGATGGTCCTAGATCATGCTCTTTGCGAGTTGTAGCAGTTCCTGCAATGTCAAGGTGAACCCATGGAGTTACCTCAGCAAATTCTCCTACGAACGCACCTCCCATAATGGCATGGCCCTCACGTCCTGGGGAATTGTTTAGATCAGCAATTTTACTGCCTCTGACTCTTTGTTTGTCTTTCTCAAATAAAGGCAAGCGCCAGATTGGTTCTCCAGCTTCATAGGAAGCTTCAAGAACTTGCTCCCATAATGCCTCATTATTTGTTAAGGCACCTGTTGTGTCGTTTCCAAGTGCTACAATGACACCACCAGTTAAGGTAGCCACATCAACCAGATAATTTGCCCCATGATGTTTAGCATATGTAACAGCATCCGCTAGTGCAAGACGTCCTTCTGCATCCGTATTCAAAACTTCAATTGTTTTTCCGCTCATGGAAGTAATGACATCGTCAGGCTTAAGAGCATTGCCGCTTACCATATTATCAGTCGAAGGAATAACCGCAACGACGTTTTGTTCTGGTCTTAGCTCACCAATAATCTCCATTGCGCCAAGAACTGCTGCCGCACCACCCATGTCCGTTTTCATCCCAACAATTCCATCTTTCGTCTTTAATGAGTAGCCGCCTGTATCAAATGTAATTCCTTTTCCGACTAAACCAATGACGTCTTTCCATTCTTTTTTTCCTTGGTATTTAAGCACAATCATTTTTGGCGGTTCAGTTGATCCTTGATTGACAGCTAATAACGCTCCCATGCCAAGCTTAATCATATCTTCCTTTTCAAGAATTTCCGCTTCAAAGTTATATTTGGCTGCAAGTTCTTTCGCATAGTTGGCCATATCGGTTGCTGTAAGCATATTTCCAGGAAGATTCACAAGTGTACGAGCAGAGTTTGTTCCTTTTCCATATGCATATCCTACCGTTAACGCCGCATTTACATCTTCTTCCTCTGTTAATTCACAATAAACTGAAATAGATTTAATTGACTTCTCATGTTCACTGAACTTTTGTTTATAACCTTCGAAACAATAGGTAGACAACGCATACGCTTCACTTACAGCATGTGCTGCATCCAAGGCATCAATATCTTCATTTACAAAAGAATCTAAGTAGATGGCTGCATCTTGAATCTTTGCAGCTTTTACAGCTTTAAAGGTTTTTCCTAAAGCTTCACGTAACACTTCAAAGGAGTAATCCTTCTCACGGCCAAGCCCGACAACAAATAATCTCTTTGCTCCAATTTTTCCAAAGGTATGTACTTTTGATACCGATTTCTTCTTTGCAGAAAGATCCCCGCTTTTTACAAGCTCTGTTAATTGGCCATCAAATTGTTTATCCACATTAGCTAGAGTGCCTTCAAATTTATTAGGCTTTTCGAAAATACCTAGGATCAGACAATCATGCTCATTCGAGTAGTTCATATCTTTTATTACCTTAAACATTGCTTCACCCCCATAATAGATGTTCTCATTATATCGGAAAAAGGGAAATATTTCGACGGTCTAATCATTAAGATATAAAGTGAAACTTCAATCAGTGGGGGTTTTTCGACGCACAGGACGTGCTAGTGCCGACGTTGCCACAGGACGTGGCGTTCTTAGTCGACCTTCATCCCCCACTGATTGTTAGTTGAACCAATCACGCTCAGAACGCCACGTCCTGTGGCTTTCGCCTGACTAGGACATCCTGTCCGTCGTCGGGCTTATACGGGCTGTTGATCCCCCACTTAGAAATTTTTTCTTAACTCAACTTCTTGAAGTGGGGGTCTTACAGCCCGTTAATCTGCGATAAATATAATTTAGGCATTTTCGGAAGAGATAAAACTTCTTCAAAGGGAACATGATTGAGAAGATCGAATTGGTGGGGTTCTCCATTTTACAGTCACATTGAACTCTTCTTTGTGACCGAATTGTTGGAGGTTTCCTTTTTACGGTCACATTGAACTCTTCTTTGTGACCGGATTGTTGGAGGTTTCCTTTTTACGGTCACATTGAACTCTTCTTTGTGACCGGATTGTTGGAGGTTTCCTTTTTACGGTCACATTGAACTCTTCTTTGTGACCGGATTGTTGGAGGTTTCCTTTTTACGGTCACATTGAACTCTTATATGTTAAAGTCTTTAAAAAACATTGCACTATCACAGATTTATTATTATCATCTTAACAAAAGGACTTGGGTCTTAATACTGTAATCGCATAAAGGCAAAAGGCATTTTCCTTTACCTAATGCTGATATGCTGTAGTGAATGATTCTTATACATAAAGGTGGTTAATCCATGCAATTATTATTGAATTTCCCTCTTTGGGCTGCCATTGCAGCTATCTTATTTGCGCAATTTGTGAAAGTACCAATCCATTTCATCGCTACAAAGAAACTAAATTGGTCATTGCTTACTAGCACAGGGGGAATGCCAAGCTCTCACTCGGCAGCAGTTACAGCCCTTTCAACTGGCGTTGCTTTAGAAACAGGCTTAGATTCGGCAGTGTTCGCTGTATCAGCTGTGTTTGCCATCATTACAATGTTTGATGCAACTGGGGTAAGAAGACAAGCAGGAGAACAAGCAATCGTATTAAATCAATTAGTCTCTGACTTTAATCGTTTTGTTGAAGAAGCAAAGATGTGGCAGAAAAAAGCAGTACAAGAAAGACGGAAGGAGTTAAAAGAATTGCTCGGCCACAAGCCAATCGAAGTGTTTTTTGGCGGATTAACAGGAATTCTTTTAACGCTTGGTCTTCATGTTCTTGTTTCATGATAATTTCGGAACTAAAAAGGGGGGAATGGATTGAAAATCGTATCGATCTGTCCTAGTAATACTGAAATAATCGAATATTTGGGACTTACTGACCTTCTTATAGGTGTGGATGATTACTCTGATTGGCCTGAACAAATTAAGCATCTTCCTCGCCTTGGACCGGATTTATCCATTCATATGGATAAGATAGAGGCACTGCGTCCAGATCTAGTAATTGCTTCATTAAGTGTACCAGGGATGGAAAAAAACATCGAAGAATTGGTCAAAAGGAATATTCCCCATATCACCTTAAATCCTCAAAGCCTAACAGATATCGAAAGTGACTTAATTAAAACCGCAAATGCATTAGGGCAACCTGAAGCAGGAAAAAAGGCAGCAGTGAATTTCCGTTCAAAAATCGAAGGCTTGAAGTCAATTGCAGCAAAAATTGAGAAAAAGCCTACACTTTATTGGGAATGGTGGCCTAAACCAGTCTTTACTCCAGGAGAAGTAAATTGGCTTACAGAAATTAGTGAGCTTGCTGGAGCTACTAACTTATTTAAGGATGTTGCCCTTGCAAGCGTACAAACGGATTGGGATGATGTATATTCCAGACAACCTGATTATATTTGCCTAGCATGGGTTGGTGTAAGAAAGGAAAAAGTCAAACCGGATATTGTTCTAAAAAGACCGAATTGGGATCAAATGAAAGCCGTTAAAAACAACAACATTCTTGTCCTAGAAGAAGAGCTTTATTGCAGACCCTCTCCACGGTTAATTGAAGGCGCTGTTAGACTTGCGAAGCAAATCCACCCTGATGCCTTTGCTTCGTTCTAGTGGATGGAGACCAGATTCTTCAGTGAGTAAAATATCATGAATAAAAGACAGGCAAATCCATTTTTCGGATTTGCCTGTCCTTTTATTTTCGTTCTGAATTTATATATTGTTGACGAAATACTTGCATGGATTCTGCCTCGTTTAATGCAAGTAATTCTTCTTCTGTAATGGAGCCGTCTCCCATTTCAACGACATAGACATCGAGTGTTTTTTTGCCCCATTGATTATAAACATCATCTACTGTCTCATAATAAAGATCTACTTTATTCCCTTTAATCGCTCCGCCTTTATCTGCTACAACACCATAGCCATAATCCGGTATAAAAAGGATTGTACCAAGCGGGAACACATTAAGATCTGCCGCTACTGTTGAATATAAATCTCTTTTCACCTTTACACCTGAATATGTAATACCGAATCCTGGGTGTCCAGGATTTTTACCTGTCGATTCGTAATAGGCAGTATATCCTGTTGCTGTCACTCTTCTAACGGGATATTTTGTCCAATCAATGGCATCTTCTAATTTAGGGGGCTGTCCAGTCACGGCCAGACTTGATGAAATCTTTAAGTCGGAATTAGTTAATTCCTTTAAATATTTAAAGGCAATCCCAACTGTCTTAAAGGAATGATCGAAAAAGCCATCATCCTCATTCTTGTCTCGCTGTAAATCATCTTTATTTAAATAATTTGCAAAAGATTTTGCTTGAACCCCAGAAATAGATTGAAAGGTTGTAAACAATGCAGCCAAAAATAGAAGTGACATTATTATTCGTCTTGTCCAATTTTTTATTTTACTCATATTATTATTTCACTCCTCCCAAGAATATTCATTTCCCAACTTTCAAAGGAATATTCATGATTGGAGAAAAATTAATAATGAATTTTCAAAAAAATGTACATAAAATAAGAAAAACTAGGCATTCTCCCAGTCCTTTTTGGCGAATGCCTAGTTTTTCTTATGCGATTTTATTAGCAGATATTTAATTAAAAAAACACACTTCATTTTAGTACATTAATAAACTTAAATCTTCCTTTTAGCTAAAAAATCCCTGCTTTAAGCAGAGATTTTAAGACATTTAGAACATTTGATATCCTTTTTTACGAAGAATTTTAATTACTACCCCAGCAAGGATTGCACCTGCCAACCCGCTGCTTAAAATAAGCACATCTGCTGTTGCAAGCTGTGAAAATTCATGTCCTAAGCTGGAAAGAGATTCCCCTGTGTTTTGAAAATATTCTATAAAGCGTACCTTATCAATAATCAAAATCGCGATAATCGGATAAATAATCGCCATAACCCAAGACATTCTTAACAGCATATTTAATATAAAACCGATTCCAAAAAATAATACAAAGAAAAGCAGCATGGAAATAGGCAATACGAAAATAGTCATTGGCATTGATTCTGTTCCTCCCTCAGCACATCAATATTTAGTGTACTGAATGTAAATTATGGAGTCAATTATTTAATTGGAAAACGGGTTTTATGATATTGGGTATCATGCGGTTTCATTTTAATGAAGTAAGTTTATAAAAACAGTTTGTAGGCTGTATATCCGAACTGGTCCCCAGGGTTGATCCCATCAATTAATGGTTTGGCTGATGAATCTGATCTATGAACTAAAAATTTTAGAAGCACAGAAGCCTCCTCATCTTCTGCCAATACAAATGGATCAATAAATTGTACATCATATAATTCTTTATCTTGTACGTGAATGTTCTGTTCTGGTAAGGGTTCTAACAGGAAAAGAATCATATTATCGCTAATTTCTTCTTTTATGACACCTGTACGGAGGCCAATCATCTCTTTCACTGTACATTTTATTCCTGTTTCCTCCAATACTTCTCGAATTGCTGCATCATCTGCCGTTTCTCCTGGATTGACAAATCCCGCAGGCAAGGACCATTTTCCCTTTAGTCCCCCGTACTTCTTCTTGACAACAAGCCACTTATTATCTGGGGAGATGACAAGGCCAGAAACGGCGAGCCACACCTTTCCCCTATTTTTTCTATCCTCCATAATAATCCCCCAATATTTATAGAATCTATTTTTTAAGTGTAACAAATAACAAACATGGTTTCAGGCTACCATGGAAAATTAATCATTATTCATTTATTGTTCAGAGATAAAAAAAAGAAAAACTAAGCATTCACTGACTTCGAGAACGCTTAGTTTTTCTAGTAATTTGATTAAAGAATATTAAATTTTCCTTTTTTAAGTACTAACGATGGTCCGCCGATCATATAGAGTGCACGGTTGTCGACCATTTTTTTCATGAATGAAGCTTTTGAGCCAACCATTTTCTTGCCAAATGCTACTCCAATTGCATCATCTTCACCTAAAGAACATACAGTTCCTTTAATATCTGGCTTAAATGTTTCTAGCTCTGTTTTGTTTCTTATTAATGATACTAGGTTTCTCGTACATGTTTCCCCTTGCTGCATTGCTATTTGAGCTGTTGGAGGATACGGACGATTAATTTCCTCATTAATAATTAATGAACAATCTCCGATAATAAAAATATTGTCGTGACCAGGTACTCTTAAATCTGGCTGAACTTTCACACGACCACGCATTGCTTCAAAGCCTGACTTCTCAATTAAAGAGTTTCCGCGTACGCCCGCAGCCCAAATTACAGTACCTGCTTTAATTTCTTCTACTTCTTCCTCACCTTTTCCAACAATAATTCCTTCAGTAGTACATTCTTTAATCGCTGTACCAATGCGGAATTCTACGCCTTTCTTCTCTAGGTGGGAAACCGCGTATTCAACAAGCTCAGGATCAAATCCTGGAAGAACCATTGGTGCAGCTTCTACACAAATGATCTTCACTTTGTTAAAATCAACATCATATTCACGGCAAAGCTCTGGAATACGATTTCCTAATTCGCCTAAAAATTCGATACCAGTAAATCCTGCCCCACCAACAACAATAGTAAGACGCTCATCTTTTTTATCTTCTTCTGTATTATAAGTAGCAAATTGGTATTCGATATGCTCGCGAATTTGACGAGCAGAGTTAACATTCACAATTGAAAACGCATACTCTTTTAAGCCTTTAATCCCGAATGTCTCAGACTCTCCACCAAGAGCAACAACTAAATAGTCATAATCAATTTCGCCATTCTCAAGGATTACCTTTTTCTCATCCGTTTTCACTTCAACGGCAGTATCTTTAATAAAATCAACTTTATTTTGGTCAATAACAGTTTTAATATCATAACGAACTCGATCATGGTGCAGAGTTCCTGCAGACGCTTCATGTAACCAAGTTGTTTCGTAATGATACTCATTCTTATTTACTAAAACGATATCAGCTTCATTCGCGCCTACCGTTTTTTGTAAACGAGTAGCAGTCATTAATCCGCCATAGCCTGCTCCTAAGATAACTATCTTTTGCTTTCTCAACGTATATCTTCCACCTTTTCAAAATTTTTCCTTATTTTGGCAAATTTCTCTATAAACCGCCGCTCTTCATATTTATTTGTCAATACAAAGAGTTTGTGATGAAATTCACTAAAGATGTCAAAAAAAAGTAAAAAATTTGTCACAAAATATTAACATAATACCCTACAATTCATATTATGCGTTTTCAATTAGGATTTCAAGCCTAAAAAAGTGAAGAAAATACGTTTTGAAAATTCATTTTTTTTGATTATTTACAATATGACTCTTGTTTTGATTACTTATCCTATTCACAATCTTTTTTCAAGCATGTGAGCTTTACTAGAAATTATGTTATTATATAGGGTGGAATTGCACTATTATATTTGGGGGGATATGGAGTGAAAGAAGATCAAAAAGTATATGACATCACGATTATTGGTGGAGGCCCAATTGGATTATTTACCGCTTTCTACGGAGGAATGAGACAAGCCTCAGTGAAAATTATTGAAAGCTTGCCACAACTTGGTGGACAATTATCGGCCCTTTATCCAGAAAAATACATATATGACGTAGCTGGTTTTCCAAAGGTACGTGCACAAGATTTAATCAATAATCTAAAGGAGCAAATGGCAAAGTTCGAACCTGCTGCTGCTCTTGAGCAATCGGTTGAGAAGCTTGAAAAATTAGAAGATGGTACATTCAAACTAACAACGAATAAAGAAATTCATTATACAAAATCTGTCATTATTACGGCTGGAAACGGTGCATTTCAACCGAGACGACTTGAGTTAGAAAGTGCAGCACAATACGAAGGCAAGAACCTGCATTACTTTATTGATGATTTAAATCAATTTGCAGGCCAAAAGGTCGTTGTATTTGGCGGAGGAGACTCTGCTGTTGACTGGGCATTAATGCTAGAGCCAATTGCTGAAAAGGTAACGATTGTTCACCGACGCGATAAATTCCGTGCCCACGAACATAGCGTAGAAAATCTTCATAACTCGAAGGTTGATATTAAGACTCCTTTTGTCCCTGTAGAATTAATCGGTGGCGAAAAAGGCATTAGCCAAGTTGTTTTAGAAGGTGTAAATGACAAGGAAAAAGAAACAATCGATGTAGATGCAGTTATTTGTAACTATGGATTCGTTTCATCACTTGGCCCAATTAAAGAATGGGGACTTGAAATTGAAAAGAACTCCATCGTCGTTAATTCCAAAATGGAAACAAATATTTCAGGAATTTATGCAGCTGGAGACATTTGTACGTATGATGGCAAAGTAAAACTTATTGCTTGCGGCTTTGGAGAAGCACCAACAGCAGTTAATCATGCAAAGGCTTACATTGATCCAAAAGCAAAAATCCAACCTATGCACAGCAGCTCTATGTTTAACTAGAAATTCATTAGAGGGGGGTATCCAATTCATAAATGGGTACCCCCTTATTAAATTTATAACTATTTGTTATGGGGTTAATTAACCAATTTTCAATTATAAAGTGATGCGAAAATTAGCATTCCTCAGGCGTTCCAGTATTTGCAGCTGTTCTGAACGATGAACCACAACCACAAGAAGCAATGGCATTTGGATTATCGATGGTGAACCCGCCACCCATCATAGATTGCTTATAATCAATTTTCGTTCCTTGAAGAATAGGTGCATCCTCTTTGTTCACGAGAATTTGAATCCCATGCTGCTCGAATTGAGTATCGGCTTCTTCCACTTCATGTGCAAATCCCATTCCATATGACAAACCGCTACAGCCCCCACCCTTTACAGAAACACGCAATAAGGCGTTCTCTTCTTCATTTGCCTTCATCATTTCCTTTATTTGCAAAGCAGCAGCTTCAGATATAAAAACAACATCGTTCATATTTCTTACCTCCCTAATATTTAAGCTATGTTAATTATACCAACATTAATTTTAACAATAACATTATCTTATGAATCATCTCTTCATTCTAGTATATACACTGCAGTCATTGTCCTCAACTAATCCGAATTATACAATTTTTGTTTCTTAATCAAAGATTTGTCTTAACAAAATTGTTATTTTTAATAACACTTTTATAGTGCTTTCATAATACAAAAGAGTATAATTATAGTCATAATGAAATGCATATCTAATTATTGTATATAACTTTTCCCCTAGGTGGTGATCGTAATGACAGAGATTGAACCAATCTTTGATAAAACATGTGAATGTAAAATGTGTAAAAAATCCTTTACTACTAAAAAGCTTCGTTCTAGGTTTATAAAAGTAACAAGCTATGATACTGATTTTTGTCCCTTTTATACTTCCGAAGAAACGAATCCACTGTTATATCATGTAAGTGTTTGCCCGCACTGTGGCTATTCTTCCACGAAGGATTTTTCACCTTATTTTCCACCGGGAACACTTGAAGAAATCCAAGATAAAGTGTGTAACCAGTGGGTTTCTCGTGATTTCGGACAAAAACGCAGTGTAACTGACGCCGTAAAGGCCTACAAATTAGCTGTATACAGTGGACTATTGAAAAAAGAAAAGCATATTATTATTGCTGGAATATATGTAAGGCTTGCTTGGCTGTATAGAAGCACAAAAAATGAAGAACAAGAGCAGAGGTTTTTAAAGCTTGCAACGACGGCTTATTTAGATTCTTATATGGGTGATGATTATAATATCACCCAAGTATCAGAAGTAAAAATGCTATATTTGATTGGTGAATTATCAAGGAGAACCAATCAAAATGAACAAGCCGTTAAATTTTTTTCAAAAGTCATTGAAAAACAAGGCAAAACATCCGAATCCGGAATTATTGATATGGCAAGAGAAAGATGGTATGAAATTCGAGAAAACCAAAAGACTGAAAAACAAGCGCAAGAAATATAGAAAGGGCTGTCCCATAAGGTGTCTGGCATCCACATAATACACTTTATCTAGAATCTCACTCGCTTATTGATACTAGATAAAGTTCGTGTTTCCTGACACTTTTGCTTTGGGACACCCTCTTTTTGTGCTAAAGCAAATGATCATTTTATGAACATAATAAAGCGAAAATCGAATTTCGATAAAATAACTGCTAAGTATCTCTTATAAGAAAAACTAAACAATCGCCAGAAAAATTTTATGATTGCCGATTTTTTTAAATTAAAACATTGGATTATCCTCTAAGTATTGATATATATTCTCAACTAATTCCTCAGGAGTTTCACCTGTAACTACATCACCATTCACTAAAGCGAACAAAGTAGATGCGCATTTGCCGCAATAGCCGAGACAGCCATATTCAATCACATCTAGGTCATAATCCTTTTCTAATACTTCTAGTGCTTTTTGAGATCCGCTAGCCAAATTACTAACGCAAAACTCAATGATTGGTTTAATCATTTCTATCACCTCAATTAGAAAAGCGCAAGCGCCTTGGTCACCCCCGACAAGCATAAGACGGGCCGACGAGAAGGTTGTTCTTTAACCTTCTTGGCGGACTGGCTTATGACCTCGAGGTCGACAAAAGTGCGACGTCCTGTCGCATTGTCGACACTAGTACGTCCTGTACGTCGGGGGTAGGCGCTGGAGCTGGACAATTCTCTAACTCGAAAAAATTTATACTTACTTATCCTTAGAAAAGCGCAAGCGCCTTGAAAAGGATATAAATTTCATTGAAACTTACCCTTATTATGCTACCTTTTTTAACAATTTTCCGCAATATTTTTACACTATCCGTAAGTGCCATAAAAAATGTTTCTTTCCTATATTTTAAAAATGCTTCTTTATCACCTTTTGATATGTTTTGTCAAGTTCATTCCATATTTGGTTGTGATTTTGTCACAATTTAGTTATACTTTCTATGGGATTAAGATTATTTAAATTTGTCGCTCTTTTGAAAAAAAATACTACATTAGAACGGACTTAAAGGGGATTACAAAATGAAAAATCTAGTAATACTTGGCGGAGGATACGGTGGGATGAGGGTTCTTGCTCGTCTTTTACCTAACCAGCTTCCAGAAGATGTATCTATTACTTTGATCGATCGTGTTCCTTATCATTGCTTAAAAACAGAATATTACGCATTAGCAGCTGGTACTATTTCTGATCAACATGTTAGAGTTTCCTACCCAGAGCACCCTAGACTTACAATTAAATTTGGGGAAATTACGAAAATTGATCTCGATAATAATAAAATTCTCTTACAAGATGAGCAGCCTGTTCCTTACGATGATTTGATTATTGGTTTAGGATGTGAAGATAAGTACCACAATGTTCCGGGTGCAGATATATATACATACAGCATCCAAACAATTGAAAAATCTCGTGCTACCTATCAGGCATTAAATAATTTAACAACTGGTTCAATTGTAGGAATCGTTGGTGCTGGACTTAGCGGAGTTGAAATAGCCTCGGAGCTGCATGAAAGTCGACCTGATTTAAAAATAAAATTGTTTGACAGAGGCAGTCATATCCTTTCCGCATTTCCGCAAAGATTAAGTCTGTATGTGGAGAACTGGTTTGACAGCCATGAAGTAGAAATTGTTAGTCATTCGAACATCACACGTGTAGAGGATAAAGTTCTATTTAACCATGACGAGCCTATACCATGTGATGTTATTGTATGGACAGCAGGAATTCAGCCAAATAAAGTCGTTCGTGAAATGGAAGTAGAAAAAGATACTCAAGGACGTGTCGTTTTAACAAAGCATCATAATCTTCCTAATGATGAACATGTTTATGTTGTCGGTGATTGCGCAAGCTTACCTCATGCACCTAGTGCCCAGCTTGCAGAAGGTCAGGCTGAGCAAATTGTACAAATCCTATTGAAACGGTGGAAAGGTGAAGAACTTCCCGATTCGCTGCCGACTATTAAGCTAAAAGGCGTCCTTGGCTCACTTGGCAAAAAACACGGATTCGGACTTGTGGCAGACCGTGCCATTACAGGCAGAGTCGCTCGAATACTTAAATCAGGAATCCTATGGATGTACAAAAACCACAGGGGATAAAAAAAGCGGAAGCGCCTTGATCTCCCTCAGGCATAGCATAAGACAGGCCGACGAGAAGGTTATTCTTTAACCTTTTTGGCGGACTGACTTATGACTTCGAGATAGACAAAAACGCGACGTCCTGCCGCATTGTCAACACTAGTACGTCCTGTACGTCAGGGGTAGGCGCTCCTCCTAAAATCTACCGCTTTTAGTCGTGCGATGTGTATGCTGTCGAAGCTTTCCCTGTTGAGCTAGACAATAAGAAAAGCAGAAGCAAAAAAAAAGAGCATTTTCCAATTGGAAATGCTCTTTTTCATTTATTCTGGTTTATATCCGTATTTTTCCATTTCATTATAGATGGTTTTTAGCTTTGGATTTCCTTCTCCAACCACCTCATTCTCTAAAAGAACAACAGGATAAAACATATCTTCCTCAATAACACGTTGTGCAAAGTCTTTTTTTTCTTCATCCTCTGGAGGATTATGAATGTCTACATACGTAATTTTAAATGGCTGATCTGGGTATTTCCTGCTGATAGCAGCCTGTAACCATTCATACGTTTCCTTTGAGGATGGAAGGTTTACACAGCTTGGACATAACTGTTCTGCTCCATAAACAGTCATTTCAACTACTCGATTCAATTCCTTTTCCCCCTTTATAGCACTCGATGAAAGAAGCTTAATTAACAACATAACTAACTCTATTTTACAATATATTATTGAAACTTCAATCAGTGGGGGTCTTCCGATGTACAGGAAGTGCCAGTGCAGACGTTGCGATAGTCTTACAGCCCGTTAATCTGCGATAAAGTCTTTAGAAGCCTTATAATTTTTTCATTACAGTGGAATTCCCTCTCTTTAAATAGATTTTTACTTGCAATATGATTATAATAAGTATTAAGAAAGGAGTAGATAAAAATGGCTGAACAAACAACAATGCTTGAGCAAGTTCAAGAAGTGTTAGATAAATTACGTCCATTCCTTCTACGCGATGGAGGAGACTGTGAATTAGTTGATGTAGAGGATGGAATTGTGAAACTTCGCCTCCTTGGCGCTTGCGGAACTTGTCCTAGCTCCACAATCACATTAAAAGCTGGTATTGAACGTGCTTTATTAGAAGAAGTACCAGGTGTTGTAGAGGTAGAACAAGTATTCTAAAGATATGGATTATTAATGTTGGACTTGAGGAAATCGGTAGAAGTTGCCGATTTCTTTTTTGTTTCTGCATTCTAAATACATTCGATTTTGTGTTTTCATTATTTTAATGAAAAGAAATTTTTGATGACAAGTTTTTAAAGATCTTATTAGCGGAGATTAAGACCACTTCTCTTGGAAAGGTTGGTTTTGATGGTCATATTAGCATCTAATTGGACCACCTTTCTTGGAATTGTTAACTTTGATGGTCATATTAGTATCTAATTAGACCACCTTTCTCGGAATTGTTAACTTTGATGGTCATATTAGCATCTAATTGGACCAACTTTCTTGGAATTGTTAACTTTGATGGTCATATTAGCATCTAATTAGACCACCTTTCTCGGAATTGTTAACTTTGATGGTCATATTAGTATCTAATTAGACCACCTTTCTCGGAATTGTTAACTTTGATGGTCAAATTAGCATCTAATTGGACCACCTTTCTTGGAATTGTTAACTTTGATGGTCATATTAGTATCTAATTAGACCACCTTTCTCGGAATTGTTAACTTTGATGGTCATATTAGCATCTAATTGGACCACCTTTCTTGGAATTGTTGACTTTGATGGTCATATTAGCATTCGAATAGACCGCTTTTTTCCAAATTTTACTTTCAGTGGTCTAAAAAAAATTCCACATAAAGAAGCTTCAATCAAAAAAGTGAGGGCATCACTTTTTTGATTGAAGCAGATTTCAAAAAACGTCCTTAATTTTCACAAAAATCAGGGGTTTTAGTATATACCTTACTTCCGACTTGATCAATCTTTAATAAGCGGCAGTCCATATGAGGAAGAACACTTCCTAATCCTTCAGCAACAGCAGCTCCCATTCCTTCTTCAGCTAGGCAAAGGACAGTTGGCCCTGCTCCACTTAAGGCTACACCAAAGGCACCAAGACGAATTGCTTTGTCTTCAATGATTGTCAAATGTGGCACAATCTCTTTTCGATACGGATGATGATATAAGTCCGCTTTCATCATTTTTCCAGCAAGCTGCAGATTATTGCTTAATAATGCGGCAATTAGTACATTCCCGATTGCTCCCGCTTGTACAGCCTCATTATATATTAGGGAGCTAGGCAATATGCCTCTTGATTCCTTTGTTAAAAGCTCATCTCTTGGTACAACCACTATAATATCTAAATTCAAATGAGTAAAAACTTCAGCACATACTTCCTCTTCCAATTGGCAGCCGACCACTAATCCACCAAAAAGGGATGCACCTACATTATCCGGATGCCCTTCGATCTTCGAAGCCAATTCCAATTTAGTCTGCTTCGTTAATTGAAGATTGCAAAGCGAGTCTGCTAATTCAATCCCAGCAACAATAGCGGCCGCACTGGAACCTAACCCTCTAGCAAGCGGGATATCACTCTTAACCCTTACTCTACAGCCTGGCAGCTTA
Source organism: Cytobacillus dafuensis (assembly GCF_007995155.1). Taxonomy (NCBI): domain Bacteria; kingdom Bacillati; phylum Bacillota; class Bacilli; order Caryophanales; family Bacillaceae; genus Cytobacillus; species Cytobacillus dafuensis. The sequence continues at coordinate 3,981,834 of NZ_CP042593.1, forward strand.
TGATGATATTGTTTTGCCGTTTCCATGGCAATTTGAAAGATATAATTTGATTCATCTTTTGGAAAAACATTTAAATCGTCAGTTAATGGGAGCATCTCCCAATTATCAGCTTTTTCTACCTCTAATGTTAAATAAACATTCAACGCTAATCCTACGGAATCAAAGCCTGGTCCTAAATTAGCAGAGCTGCCAGGCACTTGAATGATGAGCATTTCACCTTCGCTCATACATGAACAACTCCCTTGATATGCTCAGCTACTGTAAGCTCATCATTCGGTAAAACGATTGGCTTAATTGGACTGCAATCGATTGCTACATTAGGGTCCTTTAGTCCATTTCCAGTTAAAATGGCAACTACTCTTGTTTTAAGAGGGATTTTACCGTTTCGAAGCTGCTTATAGATTCCTGCTAACGAAGCACAAGAAGCAGGCTCAGCAAAAATTCCTTCTGTTGAAGCTAGTTTTCGATACATACAAAGGATTTCCTCATCACTGACTTCATCGATTTCGCCCTTTGACTCCTCTATTGCTGCACTCGCTAAATGCCAGCTTGCAGGATTACCGATCCTGATTGCAGTAGCAATCGTTTCCGGATTTTCAAATACCTTATTATGGACAATGGCTGCTGCTCCTTCAGCTTCAAACCCATGCATTCTTGGAAGTCCAGTTTGCTTTGACTCATGATATTCTTTGAACCCTTTCCAATAGGCACTAATATTGCCTGCATTCCCGACTGGAAGCGCAAGAATATCTGGTGCAGCCCCAAGAGCATCACAAATTTCAAATGCACCTGTTTTCTGACCTTCAAGGCGGTAAGGATTTACAGAGTTTACGAGAGTAATAGGCTCCGTCTCACTAATTTTTCTTACCATTGCTAAAGCATGGTCGAAGTTTCCTTCGATTGAGATAATCTCCGCTCCATACATCACAGCCTGTGCAAGCTTACCCATGGCTATTTTTCCTTCTGGGATCACTACGATGCACCTGAGTCCTGCTCTTGCGGCATAGGCTGCGGCCGCTGCAGAAGTATTACCCGTAGATGCACAGATTATGGCGTCGCTGCCTTCTTCCTTCGCCTTCGCTACAGCCATAACCATGCCACGGTCTTTAAACGAACCAGTCGGGTTGGCTCCTTCTGTTTTGACATAAAGATCAATGCCCCATTCATCAGATAGCTTATCAAGCCTAATTAATGGCGTATTTCCTTCGTTTAATGTAAGCAACGGTGTATGCTCATTAACAGGTAAGTACTCTTTATATGTTTTTAGAAGACCTTCCCATCTCATACATTTGCACTCCCTTCTACCCGATATGAGCTTTCAATTGTTTTAACTGCCTGTAAATCTCTTAATTTAACTAAAATATCCTCATAATCTTGTAACGATGCTTGATGTGTTACTAAAACAATCTCTGCATACTCTTTTTCTTTCAATGGCATCTGAAGAATCTTTTCGAAGCTTACACGATGCTCAGAAAAAACGGATGTGATATTTGCAAAGACACCAACTTCATCCCTCACATGCAATCTCAGAAAATATTTGGAGTAAATTTCACTAGGTTCTTTTAGCTGTTTTTTGTATTGTGGTGTTACAGAGTTTTTTCCAGTTACACCTAAACGCATGTTCTTCATCACACCAACAAGATCGGAAACAACAGCTGTTGCTGTCGGCAGACTGCCTGCCCCTGGGCCATAAAACATCGTTTCACCGACGGCCTCTCCATAAACATAAACAGCATTAAATTCATCTTGAACTGATGCTAGAGGATGAGTATCGGCTAATAAAGTAGGCTGAACACTGACATCGACCTTTTCCCCTTCTCGATGAGCAATTCCGATTAATTTCATTGTATAGCCAAGCTGACGTCCATATCGAAGATCTTCCTCCGTTATCCGTGTAATCCCTTCAACCTTTACATCATCAAGCTCGATTTTCATTGAAAATCCAAGTGTTGCTAAGATTGTCATTTTCCTCGCTGCATCAAGCCCTTCAACATCAGAAGTAGGGTCTGCTTCCGCGTAGCCAAGGACCTGTGCCTCCTTCAACACTTCCTCGTAGGCACTGCCATGCTTGCTCATCTTCGTTAAAATAAAATTGGTCGTCCCATTGACAATCCCCATCATTTTCGTAATCCGATCAGATGCAAGACCATCTACAAGGCTTCTTAAAATCGGAATTCCACCCGCTACACTAGCCTCGTAAAATAGATCACATTCATTCTCCGAAGCAATCGTCAGAAGTTCTGAGCCGTGTACTGCCATTAAATCCTTGTTCGCTGTTACAATATGCTTCCGATTCCTTAAGGCCTTTATCATATAATTTTTCGTTTCTTTCATCCCGCCCATAACCTCAATAATGACATCGATTTCTGGATCATATAATATTTCATCCGGATCTGTTGTTAACTTCTCATTGTCTATTTTCACAGCACGTTCTTTATTTAAATCCTTTACTAGGATCTTCTTCACTTTTATTGGACAGCCTACTTGGTGCATAAGCTTATCTTGATGGTTTTCAATAATTTTCACAACACCTGAGCCAACTGTGCCCAGACCTAATAAGCCGATTGAGATTGCCTCCACTTTCTTACCCCTCTCACCTTGTTCCTTCTGTATGTACATTTGTATTTGTATAGTAGACATTATAGTGTTAATTTCTTTTTTTTACAACAGATATTTTCAGACTAATTTGGTTTTAAGTGAAACTTCAATCAGTGGGGGCTTAACCGCAATCTTATTTTTCCGTTATGCTTGTGGGAGGATTCAAACAATAATGGGATGCTATTTTTTCAGCCAGCTAATTAATGGAATTTTCATATTTTGGACTGGCACTTCGGCAAATTCATAAAATCCACCTAAAAATCTTTCATGATCATCTGTTTGCTGCAGAAACTTTTGCAGCCTTTCTTCGAGCATTTTTTTCTCCTGTTCCGAGCTTGTTCCAAAATATGATTCGATGCAATGAAAATAATGAAGCGGAAATAAAATTCGGGAAAAATACAGTCTCCAAGAAAAAGATGATAACGGAACAATGCTTTGATAATCCCTAATAAATTTTCGAAGATCTGGCTCATATGTTTTAATATTGCGGAAGTACTTTTCTCTCGTCCATTCAGCTATATCCCTTGAAGAATGATCAAAAACCCAGTCCAATGGATTTTTCATATAGTAGGAGCTTGCCCATGTATCTGGGGTAAACCGATCATGACATATGGTGCCGCTATCTACTAATGATGGCTCATCATCAATTTCTGTGTCTACAAGATACTGAATAGCATTTTCAGCTATCCCCCGGTAGTATGGAAAGGATTCGAGAAACATCCGATCAAATTCTTGGTCTGGCTGCTGAAACAACATTTCATTCCATACATGTTCCATTTGATCTAGCCTTTTTTCCCATAATTGCTTCCAATGTCCGACTCTGGTTATCTTTTTTACTGGAAAGGATACCGATCTCCCTCTGACGTGAAACCTTGCAAGCTTCCTGCCAAAATGATTTATTTTTCGGCTTTGCGTTTCCTTATTGATCAGCACACAATATTTTCTATTTTCCCACTCACTAAATTGCTTGCCATCCTTCGTTTTCAGGAAAGTACTGCAGTATTTTTCACCGTTTTTGACAAGATGATCAGTAAGCATTTCTAATTCAGCAAGCTCCTCATCATTTATCGCTCCGGTTGGGACAAGGATAAATATTTCTCCTTGCTTCCTGCAAGCACGGTATTTACCTATTCTGATCTCTTCATCCGCTTGAACCCCGTATGAATTTTTAAGCAGCTTTAACATTTCGCACCTCCATTATCCAACTCCTTATCGCAAATATATGAAATGAAATCACAAAACTTGTTCTTTTCTTGAATAAGTGAAGTGAGTAGGGAAATGATGAATGATGTTCAGCCTTCAAAAGCCTGGCATTAGCATAATTTTCAAAAATAGGGTATATATATATATTGAAACTAATAGGAAAATAGGTGGAGCCGATGAACGAGGAAAAACGGGCAGACTTGATTGAGCAAACAGCGCGAAAATGGCTGCAAGATCGTGGAGTTAAAATTGAGGATATTGCAAAATTAGTCTATTTTCTCCAAGAAAAATATCATCCTAATTTAAAAATGGAGGATTGTGTTGATAATGTTGAGCGAGTCCTCTCCAAAAGGGAAGTTCAAAATGCCATCTTGACAGGCATTCAACTTGATATGCTAGCAGAAAACAAGCAACTTTTAGAGCCCTTGCAGAAGGTAGTCGAAACCGATGAAGGGCTGTATGGTGTTGATGAAGTATTAGCTTTATCCATTGTGAATGTTTATGGATCGATTGGATTTACAAACTTTGGTTACATCGATAAGCTAAAGCCTGGGATCTTAAAAGATCTAAATGATAAAAGCTCAGGGAAATGTCATACATTTTTAGATGACATTGTTGGAGCAATTGCTGCTGCAGCATCTAGTCGTTTGGCACATAGGGCGAATGGATCTATGGAGTAGGAAGTGGTTATTCCTTCTGCCGCTCTCATCAGCGTAGGTTCGGTTTCATATGCGGCGATGCAATAAAGCAAAACAGGCAGTGACTTAGTAAGTCGCTGTCTGTTTTGCTTTTCTTCTCTCATACCTCATTTGGTTGAACAATTAACTAAGATTCGTCATTTCGTTAAAAACGAAAAATAGTTCTATATTAAGAATAAAATAATAACTTAATAAAAAATATGGTTTTAGGCTGACATAGAAAGGAGTTAAAAAATGATCGTAGATATACATAACCATATTTTGTATGAACTTGATGATGGTCCTCAAAATCAGGATGAAACGATTTTACTTGCCAAACAAGCAGTAGCCTCTGGGATCAGTCACGTTATCGCAACCCCTCATCATAAACATCTTCATAATGACCATTTTTATGAAAATGATCCATCAACCATTATATTCATGGTAGAGAAAGTCAATCAAATATTAAAAGAAAACGAAATACCTTTAACTGTTTATCCCGGAATAGAATTTCACTTACATGAAAATATTCAATTTGATATCGAAAATAACTTGGAACATTTTTTAACTTTAAACAATACAGGAAAATATTTGTTAATAGAACTTCCGTGCCACTATTATCCATCTTATACAGAAGAGGTTCTCTATGAATTACAAAAAAAAGGGTTTGTTCCGATCCTTGCTCATCCTGAAAGGAATAAAGTATTAAGAAAAAATCCATCAAAAATTTTTGATATGGTTCAACATGGAATATTAGTCCAGATTACAGCAGGCAGTATAACAGGATCCCATGGAAGACGTTTAAAAAATTTCTCGCTTCATTTATTAGATCATAACCTAGTTCATTTTGTTGCCTCAGATGCCCACCATCATTCACGTCGAAAATTTGAACTAATTCATTCCTATGAATATATTGAAAAGTACTATTCCCCGAACTACCGAAATTTTCTTGAGGCAAATACAATCCATGTTTTGGAAGGAACTGACTTCAAAGTCACCGAGCCTATAATTATTGGAAAAAAGTGGCAGTATTTCTTCAGATAACCGTTCTCCAATATCAAATGCCGTCAAAACCTAACCATATTTCAGAAAATTGAATACTATAATATTACAATTAAGCAAGATCCGTATCTCTTTTTTAGGAGGTATTTATTATGAAAAGAATGATAGATTTGATTGTTACTTTCTTATTAATACTTATTTTTTCACCAATTATGGTCACGATTGCCATCATAATTTTTATCAGTATGGGCACTCCCATTTTGTTTAAGCAACTTCGCCCTGGCCTTAGCGGAAAACCATTTTATATTTATAAATTTAGAACAATGATCGAAAAGCTAGATGAAGATGGGAATATGTTGCCGGGGCAGTTAAGATTAACTAGATTAGGAAAATGGCTAAGAAATTATAGTTTAGATGAATTGCCCCAATTGTTTAATGTAATAAGAGGTGACATTAGTTTAGTTGGGCCTCGCCCCTTATTAATGGAATATCTTCCTTTATATACAAAAGAACAAGCTAGGAGGCATGAGGTCAAGCCAGGAATTACTGGTTGGGCTCAAGTTAATGGTCGAAACTCCATTAATTGGGAAGAAAAATTCAAATTAGATATTTGGTATGTAGACAATCAGTCTATTTCACTTGACCTAAAAATCATGGCCCTAACTATTATTAAGGTCATAAAAAAAGAAGGAGTCAGTGCTAGAGATCATTACAGTATGGAACGCTTCAAAAAATAAGAAAAGAATACGAAAAATTCTCTAGATAGTACCTATAGATACGTTTTTTCAATACATTGAGGTGTTTATATGGAAAAAATCCTGATAACTGAAGTTGGGGCTGCTCCTGCTGAAAATGTTATTAAGTCATGGAATCAATCGTCAGTGAAAGAAGAAATAATCGGTGTGTCAAGAAATCCGATAAATCTTTTCACTTCCAAAGTTCAAATTAAACGTCACATACCATATGAGTTTGCTTTTGGTAATGAATATAAAAAGGCATTTTTAAAGATATTAGAAAAAGAGAAACCTAGTCTTGCTGTATTTATGAGTGATAGAGAAATTTTGGAAGCATCTAAATTTAGAGAGGAAATTACTGCAACAGGAACTCAATTATTTATGCCCAGACATGAAGTGATTGAAAAGTGTACAGATAAGTATCAATCTTATATGCTATGGCAAGCAGAGGGGATAAAAGTTCCTAAAACAATTGTTATTAATAATAAATTCGACCTAAAGATGGCATTTTCTCAGCTTGGGAATAAGGAAGGGAAAGTTTGGCTTAGATCTACAGTTGGAGCAGGAGGAAAAGGTTCATTGCCTACTAGCGACTATGATTTCGCCAAAAATTGGATTGATTCCTATAAAGGCTGGGGAAATTTCACTGCCTCGGAATTTCTTCAGCCTAATAACACTGTAACATGGTTATCTATTTGGTATGAAGGTGAACTAGTTGTTGCTCAGACGAGGAGAAGAAAATCTTGGGGGTTTGCAAATCGTACCTTATCTGGTGTGACAGGAATTACAGGAGTGGGAGAAACGTACTCAAATGAGAATGTCAACAGAGTAGCAACGGATACCATATTTGCAATTGATAAAAAGCCTCATGGTGTTTATGGTGTAGATATGACATATGATCAGAATGATTTTCCGAATCCAACAGAAATCAACATGCGCTTTTTTACTACCTGCTACTTCTTTACAGAGGCTGGTTTGAATATGCCAGAGATTTACAAAGACATCGTTATATACAATAAATTCCCTTCCCTTAATAAAAAATTGAATCCACTTCAAGATGGACTTCTTTGGATTAGAGATATGGATAGAGAACCCATTTTAACAACTGAGGAAGAGATAAACAAAGGTATGCAATCATAAAAAGGATGGAGATTCTCCATCCTTTTGTTTTTCCTTTTCATTCCACAGTAAAATATTTTGTATACTCAGCCCTTTATCTATGGTAATTTTCCATAGTTAAAATAAGAAATTCGATTATCTTTAACTTCTATACAATTTCTAGTATCAAAAATTACTGGTTTTTTCATTAAATGAATGATTCTATTTTCCGAAATATCCTTAAACTCATTATGATCAGTCAATACTAAAATACACTCAGCATCCGTAATCGCTTCTTCAAAGCTTGTTAACTTGGTTTCTATTTGGTTTTGATTTACATGAGGGTCATATACTGCTATATGGTATCCTTCTAACTGTAGTAGTTTCAATACACTCACCGCAGGACTTTCACGTACATCATCATTATTACCTTTATAACTTAATCCGAATACGGCTATTTTCGTATTAACATTAGGTACCAATTTTTTTACTTTTTCGATAACAAAGGAAGGCATTGAGTTATTAATCTCTCTAGCATTTGAAATTAATACAGATTGATTAGGTGCTTTTTCAATAATGAAATACGGGTCAACGGCAATACAGTGTCCACCTACACCAGGGCCTGGTAAGTGCAGATTCACTCTTGGATGGAAGTTAGCAAATTTAATTACTTCGAGGGCATCGATGTGGAGATGATCACAGATTTTTACAAGCTCGTTCACTAGAGCAATATTAACATCACGATAAGTATTCTCCATTAGCTTGACCATTTCTGCATTTACTGTAGTAGTAGTTAGAATAGTTCCTTTTACAAAAGTTTTATATACATCCGCTGCTTTCTGTGCTGAATGCTCATTAACACCTCCTACAATTCTTGAGTTTTCTACTAATTCAGTTAAAATTCGACCGGGGAGTACTCGCTCAGGACAATAAGCCAAGTATATATTTTCCCCAACTCTCCATCCTTCCTCTTGAAAAATTGGAACAATCTTATCATCAATCGTTCTAGGCGGAATGGTCGATTCTATAATGATGACATTATCCTGTTTAATAAAAGGTAAAATGGCTTTCGTTGCCTGAAGGACATAATCAATATTAGCGATATTGTCACTATTAATCGGTGTTGGAACAGCTATGATAAAGCAATCGGCATTGGTCGGCTCTAATTGAGCACGTAGCTTCCCCTGTGCTACAGCTTTCTGAACAGCATCCTCTAAGCCTGTTTCCTCTATATGGATTTTCCCTTGATTTAGTTTCTCAACAATCATCGGATTAATGTCAACACCAATTACATCCCATCCAGCACTAGCAAATATTGCTGCTGTTGGGAGTCCTATATAACCTAGCCCAATCACACAAAGACTTTTTGACATTAGGTTGACCTCACAATCTTTTCTATTTCCTCAATATAGGTTTTGGATAAATTTTCTCTGTTAAAAGTCTCTCGTACATACTCGTAGCCATTTTCTCCTAATGTTTCTATCAATTTGGAATCTTGATATATTGATAGTATTTTATTTTTGAAATCTTCCGGATTGTCCACATCAACAAAATAACCACAGTTGCTTTTTTCAATAAGTTCTCTTGCTACCCCATTAATTCCTAATAAAATTGGTTTTTTACATGACATATAATCAAAAACTTTATTTGGGTAAACCGTTTTATATATCTCTATATTTTTTAAGACAGCTGTACATACATCAGAGGCGTTGCAGAAGTCCGGGATTACCTTTTTAGGTTGTGGTGGTATAAATACTACATTTTCAATCTGTTCTTCTTCCGCTCTTATCATCAATCGCTTTTTCTCCATCCCATCTCCAATTAACAAAAAGACGATATCGGGGTACTCTCTGCATATTTTTGCTGTATTCAAGATCGAGTCCAAATAATTCGCAACACCATGAGCTCCCATATAAGTTATGACAAATTTGCCTTTTAAGTTATATTGATCCCGAACCCAGTTCTCTTTTTCACCAGGTTGAAATATATCTAAATCTGCTCCGTTCGGTATGAAGATTATCTTATTTTCTGGTACATTTTTTTTCTCAATTAACGCCTTTTTAAACGCTGGAGTTAATACATTTATTTTGTCAGAAAACTTATAACTTAGTTTTTCAACAAGGTATGCAGCATGAATTAGCGCTTTGTTTGTTACAACTCCTATGTCAATGGCAGATTCGGGCCATAAATCCCGAATTTCAAAAATCATCGGTGTCCTTTTAAACAGCTTTAATAATATTCCTGTAATTCCCACAAACAAAGGTGGTGAAGAAACCATCATAACATCATGTTTCTTTATTTTAAAAAGCGCTGCATATAATGAAGAAAAAGTAAAAGAGAAGTATCCCCATAATCGTCCACGAAACGATTTATTGTAGCTCTCAGAAACATAAGTACGATAAATGGTCACGTTGTCGGAATACTTTTCTTTTACAATCCATTTGCCCTTATATTTTGATTCTTTTTCCCCAGTTGTATAGTGAACCGTTCCTGCAACAACCGTAATTTCATGCCCCAGCTCTTCCCAATACTTCACAAACTGATTAAATCGGGAGCCTCCTGAATCATTTTGACCGAGGAAATATTGACAGATTAGTAATATTTTCATTTACCGCCTCGCACCCCTTCAATCAACCTTAAAAACATGATTATCGCCAATTTCAAACAGGAGTAAAGTATAATCATTTATCTGAACATGATTATTCTCTAATGAATAATTAATTGTATTTTCCTGAGTTGTAATAACTGTTATTATTCGTGTATTTTGCTTGCTGTTGAGATTCAATTCAAGCTGGGGAGCTGCTTCTTTAATTCCATAGTATAATGATTTCCAGCCTCTTATTATATTTGTTGCCCCTATACTGATTTGATCGTTTGTCTTTTGCGAAGAAAATATCTTTAGATTTAATTGTTCATCTTCTAATCTAATTCCCCAAGTATTTTGATTTATTTTTTCTACCTGATTGACTCCAAATAACCATCTAAGTGAAAAGTTTTGATTCTTACTTTGAAAATCACCAAACATATCATCAACAATAATCCAGCAATTTTCCTTGTGCAGAATAGATCTACGGTGTATAAGCGGGGAATAGTTACTGTGTTCACCTTCAAATATAGTAACGGAGTCATCCTTATAAAATCTTAACAATTTAGATTTAATCCAATTTAACCAAATAAATCTTTGCGCTTTATCCATTTGATCTTTATTATTTATCATCAATGTATTATGTGAGGAAGTGCCATTAAAAAACAGAAATTGATCTATGTCAGTATTATATGAGAATGTCCCCGCATCAGTAAGCACATTTTGACCTTTCCACCACAGATCCAAGTGAAGCATATCTGCTTGTGCCGGCCTATCTTTGAAAGTTGTACATCTTATCATTCCAAACGAGTCTTTTTCTCGAATTGTGTAATAACCTCCAATCGGATAGCTTTTTGTCTCTTTCTCTTGACAATCGATTGGTGCACTTAGAGAATCAATCCCACATAACCAAAGGAGATTCTCCTCATGAATTCCACTAAGATAAAGACGCTTCCCCGTTAATACGTACCATAGTGCGTTTAATTGAGGCCGATAATCAAGATAATCATTGCTTGCTAAAGGGTGAATTAAGGCGCCATCATTCATCCCGTAATTCGGTAATTTCCCTGTTTGATCATCTTGATTGTTATATAGGAATAACGCACATTTTTTTAATCGATCATGTAACTCGTCTGAGAACTGGTCATTATTTTTTTTCGCCAATTGGAACACCCATGTGTATACTTGGACGACTAGTCGTTGATAGTTCATAGAATGCTGCAGGTATGTTCCATCTGAATAAACCTGTCTAAGACCTTCCTCTTCAAGATATTTTTTACCTTTTTCTTTCCATCTTGAAGCTTTATCAAAAAAGGGAAATAATAATCCTACCGTATACATTCCTGCAGCTTCTGAAATAGAATGATTATTTCTTACAGACTTTAAAGCAAAATCATAATGCCTATCAATATGATCCGCATGACAATAAATCATTTTCAGCATTTTTGTCATTCTATCTGGAGTTGTTTCTTTATGGCTTATAAAAGCATACAGACCAAATATCCAGGCCATTATTCTGAAGGTCATTTCTTGGCCGCATTTATAATTAACACCAATTTCTGCAGGATTCTCCCCTATCCAATTTTCAAACAGCTCCCAATATTTCGCTGGATACTTATCATCATTGGTAAGAATAAAAGCACGGACAATAGTATAGACAAAGGGAAATCGGGATAATTCCCAAATATATTTAATGTCGCCAAAGTCATTTTCAAGATCTTTTATGTTTACCCAATGTACTTTCGGCACTTCTATATTGTTCACCGGATTAATATGCCAGTTTATTTTTTCAAATTTTACATTCCAGTTGCTAAAATAAAGAAAATTGTTTTCACAAATCTCATCCGCAATTTTAATAACGTCATTTTCCATAGAAGGCAGAAGCGAAAACATCCTATCTTGTATTCCTTTTTTATCTTCGGATAAAAAAAAGAAAGGAGCTTTATTTTGTTTCCACCAAAAATGAAGCTCCTCCTGTGTTTGGAAATTTAGATTTGTTTTTTCAAAGAATTCATAATCTGTCATATGATGAGGAGGAAATTTTTTTTCTAGGAAGCCCATTTTTTTATTCAGTTCATATTGAAGTCTGAACAACGTCCAGTCTAATCCCATCTGTCTCATGATCTTTAATGTAGTAATCATAATGTCTCCTTCTCATTTCTATGTTTTAAGCACACGCTATGCTCCCTCACTTGAATTTTTAAGTGCTTCTCTCCAAGCTTGAAGACTTATGTCTAAGGCGTTCTACCACCTCTAGCATCTTCATTGTCGAGTTTCCTGTGTATCCCGGCAAAACTTTATCAAGATAGTCTTCTCTAAAAAATTGGAATTTCTCATGTATGATTTCGATATTATTCAAGGCATATTGAAGTTCCTCGCGATTGCAAACCTCATATGTAACAGGATGAGATAAAAAGTCGACTTTGGATTCGTCTGTATTATATTTTTTTTCATAATTTACTCGTATCGGAGGAATACCGATAAGGATTGATTGATAGATCGTTCCAGAAGAGATAGAAATACTAACCTCAGAGTTCCTAATAATTTCATTACTCTCCTCATTACTAATGGACCCCATAATACCTGTTTCATTAATAATGTTACTGAATTTTTTTTGAAAAAACTTTTTTCTTTTTTCACGAGGATGCAGCTTAACAATTACACTCTTACCAATATTTTTTACCGATTTAGCAACATCGTTTGTAATATTAATATATTCATTTAAAAAATCATCTGGTTGAGTAAATATAGAAATTTTTCCTTTTACATTCTTTTTAGAATTAAAGTAATAATCATAACTGATAGGCCCAACATAATTAAACTTTTCTCTTTCATTCGGACAATGTTCAAGGAAAAATCGGTAAATATCATAAGTCATAAAAAAGATTCCATTTGTCCAAACATTTATAGGTGCGATGCCTTTCCAATAGGTTGTATGTTGAATAGTATAAATGGGAATACGATTATCTTTTGCCCACAACCCTTCAATCGCAGCATTATGGTTAAAAGTTTCCGTTGTAAAAATCGTTTCTACTTGATTAATCTTTTCTAACACTTTATTTAACAACCTATATCGAATAAGGCCTTCTATCCAGCTAGAAGATATTTCACGCATCAAATCTTCACCATTTATATACACGTTGTTAATCATAAAGTTTGGCATTAATGCAAGATGTTTGCGTAAGTTGATGGTCAATCCTAGGATAGAAAACAAGTCTTTAATCGTTAATAAGCCTGTCAAAGATAAATAATCTATCCCTTTTTTACTTAAGTAGGATGTGCAATTTCCCCTTTGAAGCATATCCATAGCTACAAAAAGAGGTCTCTTTTTTTGTCTTTTTAATTCATGATAAATATTTAATAATGGAGATACCTGCACAATATTTCGAGCCAATAGAAAAGTAATTTTGTCATTTTTATCATCATTAAATGAGTAGACAAATTTTTTCCTCTTTATCGCTGCCTTTGCGGTAAACCACATCTTAAAATAAATAAGAAATCTTATTAGAATCATAAACTCTCTTCTTACAAACCTATAAAAAAGAAGTTTCACTTTCGATTCCTTTGCTACCCATTCTGTTGAAATGCCCTTATCCAATAAAAACTTATTAATAAAATAATTTAAATATCGGCTCCTCGTATACATTAGCCTAAACGGCCGCTCTCCCTCTGAAAAAAATATAGAAGTGAATGGAAGCTTATCGTGGCCATTAATAAAAGTGACGTTCGTAATATTTTCACTCTTAATCAAACCTTCAATTTGAACTAAAACATGGTTAATAAAATGGTAAGTTAATTTAGAAAAACCATTCATATATGGCAATATTAGATCAACCATACTATCCTGATTAATCTTTTCGAATTCTTCTGTTAATTGATTGTATAATGTAAAACAAGGTTCAATATCTCCATACGCTTCATGTTGAATATCAATTTTGAGCACCTTATAAGCATCTATTTTTTTTGCAACGTTTTCTGATGCTGCAATAATGCAGTATTCTTCTGGGTTAATTCTCTTAATAAATCTCATTAAAGTACTATTTATCTCGTCTTCTAGGTAAATAACAGCACGCATGAAATCCCCCCTGGTGAATTTTTCTTTGAAAACAATAAACTGAAAGAGTTCATCAAAACTTTTCTGATGAGTTCTTCCGTTTAAATTGAAAACTCATCTTCAAAAGGATTCCGAAGCAAAGAATAAATAAATAGTCGATAAAAAAAGTAAAAGCGGTAAAGGAATTAATAAATGCTGCAATGACATACATGCAAAAAATTTTTTCGTTATCGTCTAACACCTTAGAGTATAATGCCTGTAAAGACTTAAACATGACCCTTATTAAATTCATATAAAGGATAATTACATAAACCAATCCAAATTTTGTAAGCAAACTAACAGGTGTAAAATGGGAGTTGTGTTTACCAACTTCAATTAGTTCATTCCTAGGTGTAAAAATATCATAAACATAACCAGGACCCATCCCCGAAAACAATAGCCCAAACGAATATTTTACGTCATTTAAAGAATTTTTAATTTCTAGAATTCTATAATCTTCAAATATAGCGCTATACGCTGAAAAAGGATTCACTATCATAAACTTATAAAATAGATCATGCAAAAATGGAGGTAAGCTAAAGACTCTTTCTGGGGTCATGGTATAAAAGAGTAAAAAAATGACACAAAGAATAAATACAGTTAAAAGAATAATCCTTATGAAAACATTATTCTTCCTATCTACAATCAAAACGATTATAAATGTTATTAATAGAGATAATAATAAGGCTCTTTTACTCGCCAGCAAAATTAATACAATATTATAAACCATTAAATAGTATCGCTTTTTCGTGTAATAGAAAACGATTGGAAATAAAAACATAATTGATGTTTTACCCACACTCAATATTTCTATCCCTATTAGAGGAAACAAGGAGTAAATCAATAGAGAAACGGATAATGAGATGGTTAACCACTTAGCTAATGGATGAAAATCTCTCTTTTCGATATCACTGTTAATGATGTATACCAAAAGGAGCACAAACGAAATTCCGTTTATAAAGTCGGAAATTATATATCTAGAAAAATCGTTATAAATAACCCCAAAAGCAAGAGATACAACTGTTATGACCAACATCAAAGCAAGGCTATAGGTAAATTTTAGATGTATAAATCGAGGAATAATCATAATTAAAAAAATATATAAAAAAACAGCATTGATTACTATATCAATATACGAAGTATTATAAATATTAGCTGCCCTAAAAACTGAAATAATTTGAGAAAAGCAAATACTAAACAAAATAAAGTTAAATATAAATGAATCCATATTAAATGGATTACGACCTAGCCTTACTTGATTCATCTTTCATCACCACTTGTCTTTTGGCGTTTCTGTAAGCTAAGCAAGTAAATACTAATTGGGAAATAAGTGTACCGATTGCCACAAAATATAAGGGATAATTTAAAATTAAAAATATTCCGCTTAATAAAGTGTTAACTATTATCGAAATAATTTGTTGAATGACAATTAGTTTTTCTTTGTCTCTTGCAATTTGAATAACATTACAGAATAAAGCAAGGGTATTAAAATATTGCCCCACGATCAGAATGACAATAATGACAAAGGATTCAGCATATTGAGTAAAGAAAAATTGAATAAACAATTGCATTACAAATATAACAGCTGCATTAAATAGAATGAGCAAAACACTTAATAGGATTAATGTTTTCCGAAAAACCTCTATTGTGTTTGGTTTGTTCGTAGAGTAAAATTTTAAAAGCTTCGAATAATAAATATATGATATGGATTGCAATACAATAGCACTTCCAGCAATAAGTGTTGTCGAAAAATTATAAATTCCTAAATCTTCATTTCCTCTATAAATTCCAATTAAAATTTTATCTATGTTGATATACAGCAAATAACCTAAATTAAATAACAGCAGCAAGCTACCGCTCTTTATTAATTCATTAAATTCATGGCCGAACAAATTCTTTGGAGAATTTAATGATAATCTAGTATATTTTTTTGATGTCATAAAATAATAAACATTTGCCACTAAAAGTGAAACCGCATAAAAATATAAAGCTTTTTCTAAATTTACGCTTTTAAAATAGGCTAATAGTAAAATAACCTCTAGAGAAGCAACAAGAATATACCCAATCGCTATTTCAGTAAATTTCTCAATGGATCGCAATAGACTTTCATAATAAATGTTTATTTGGTAAAGAAAGAGAATAAAAATAACTAAAAACCATAAATCAGCAAAGATATTTATTTTCGTATTTGTTATAGCTAAAGCCAAAATGGTAAAAATGATATAGCTATATACTAAAATTGAAAATGTATTATTTATATACCTTTGTTGTTCAAGTGGATCTTTCTTAATAGATACATATTTTACTAACGAGTAATTCGTTCCTAAGTTTATAACGATAGAAAATGTTAAGAGCACAGCAACCCAGCTATATAATCCAAATGCATCAATTGACAAAAGATAGGCTAAAATCATACTTCTTAGAAAGACAATGCCTTGCTTATAATATCTCGAAAATGTGTAAATAATAAGCGTTTTTACATTTCCTTTTTGACTAAAGTTCTCCATTTCATTCCCTTCATTTCTGATTGCTTCTTATAATATATGCTGCCTTGGCCATTTCGAAATCTTTCATATCATCAATATCAACTGCTGAAATCCATGACAAAGGATAAAAGCTATGATTCTTTCCATAGAATGTATTTTCTTTCAACAGCTCATTACATTTTGCTATCCAAATCGCTCCCGTAGGACAGTACAAATCACTTAAATCTTGGGATCTTTTATGATAGGCCTCATTAAAAATTCGTTCAGGCATGAGGTTATCATCTAATTTTACTGCCCACCAAGGGTTCATCCACCCAAATTTAAAACAGCTAATTTGGAAATCTAACCCACTAGTTATATAAAATTCATATGCTGAAACAATATCATTGCTATTTCTAAGTGGACAATTAGCCATTAGCTGAACGACATTTTCATACTCCTCTTTGAAATAATTCATCGATTGTTTCAGTGCTGCAATCGTAGCCATACTTACTGGGGAATAATCGTCTTCAAACTCATTTCTAAGAAACGGAACCTCTGCTCCAAAAGCTTTTGAAACGGAAGCAATTTCTTCATTATCAGTACTCACAATGATTCGATCGAAAATATTTGCCTGAACGGCAGCTTCTATCGTCCAAGCAATCATCGGCTTGTCAAAAAAATCAATGATATTCTTTTTCGGTAACCGCTTGGACCCCCCTCTAGCCGGAATGATGGCAATATTCTTCCTACTTACCATACAGACCAGCCCCCATCAACAACAAGATTATGTCCAGTTATACCTGCTGAATAATCTGAGGCTAGAAATTGCACAGCTCCTATCACTTCTTCTTCTTTTAGCATTCTCCCCATCGGGCAAAGCCTTCCATATTTTTTTTTGAAATCCTCGTTAACACGGCCTTCAACACCGCCAAAGGATATAGTATTTACTTGAATTTTTCTATCAGAAAGCCGGACTGATAATTCTTTCGTAAGGTGGATTAATGCTGCTTTGGCAACACCATAATGAATAGGGGACTGATTATGAAAGTCTTCATAGAGTGATGGATTCGGCGGGACTATTCCATACATGGATGAAATATTAATAACATTCTTTAATATAGATTGTGTATGACTAATAAATTTCATTGTTAGGTTATATGGAACAATGACATCTAAATTGAATTCTCCATGCCAGTTTTCGTATGGTACATATCCGTTCTCCATCTTTAAATAATCTATATTTCTAGCATTATTTATAAGAACGTCGGGCCAAGTTTCATTCTGCTCACACCATTTGATAATTACATTTGCAGCACTTTTATCCTCTAAATCTACCTGTATGAAATGGAATGAATCGAGATATTCCTTTTTATCTAGTTGCTCCAAAAACTCCAATACGTTCAGGTTACTTCTCGATGTAATGACTACTTTACATTGCTGTGATAAAAAAAACTTAACGAACTGCTTCCCCACTTTTCCTGTACCGCCAGTAATTAATAATGTTTTAGCCATCATGATTCCAAACCTCTTTCAATCATATCGACTACCTTCATAACAAACCCTTGATTAATTGGAGGATCTTCCTTTTTAATAATATTTATAAAGTGCTGTAATGCTTTCTTAAAAGCGTAAAATGTGTCTTCAAATACAAGCTCTTTGTAACCTTTTGAGCCAAATAATCTAATTTTAATTGGGGATGGACTTTCTCCTAATGTCGAGATGGTTGTAACTAAATGACTATCCCAGGTATAAGTAATGATATGTTTATTATTACTTATTGTTTTGTTCACTAATTTAATTTCCCCTTGATCTCCAATGATCTTTAAGACTGGTTCAATTATATGAATGGAATATTTTTCCCAACTTTTCATAATACATGCTTCGACATATTCTAAATTGCCGATCTCTGTTTTCATTTTGTCTGTTAATTGGAACTCTTTTGCGTACCCTAGAGCAGAACATGTAAATATTTGGCCTTTATATTTTTGCAATGAAAAAATTTTATTAGCTTGCTTTTTATTGATGGCAATGGGCTTATCAATATAAATAGGTAAACCTGCTTTCAAAAAAGGTTCGCTTATTTCAAGATGATGTTCATAATCATCTCGCGCCAGAAGAATCCCATCCACTTGACCAATCATATCTGGGTAATGTTCTACAATATGTTCTATGTTGCTTGACTTGGCCACATGCTTAGAGATTTCTTTATCCTGAGTCCAAATATATGATACTTTTCCCTCAAATATACTATCTTCTGGGAATGACTGTTTAGATAAATAGTCTGGTATAACAGGAAAGGGACAATCTTTCATATATGCATCATTGAATCCATTAAATATTGCTGACCATGAATACGGATGACCATTTCCATCACTCATTCCAATTACACCCAGCTTTAATTCTTTCACCTTACCATCTCCTTGGATCAATTAAATCGGGGTTGTTTATTGATAGTAAATGAACATCATCCTCTATCACTATTTTCTTATTATAAGATTCCAGAATTTCTTTCAGCTGTTGAACATGATTTACACCAACAATCATATAATCGATTTCTTTTATGTTATTGACAAAGTGGATGGCTCCATCTAGTTTTGTAAGTTGATTTTCCTTTAAAAAATTCTCATATTTTTTAAATATTGCAGTATTATTGGTAAAATGCGGAGGTAGCTCTTTTATTTGGGACAAAAGAATCCCTTGTAAAAAAATTGATCTAGCATGAATCTCTATTTTTCTATTTTTTAATTCAACTAAGTAATTATTTACTAAAAATCTTTGATCAAATATATTAATTGGTATTTGCACTAAATCAAAATCATAATACTTCAATAAAAAACCAATGTCTTCTCCATCGTATACTGAAAAGCCTATCTTCCTTACATAGCCTTGCTTTTTCAGGGATTCTAATTTTTGAAATAGTTTTTCTGCATTTTTCTTCCTCATATCATGGATGTTGTGTATATAAATTCCTTCTAAACATGTTTGTTTAAGATTCTTTAATGATTGAAAAAAAGTGTTTTCCAAGACATCAATATCCTGTTCTCCAATTTCACAAGAATTAAAATGCGGTGTTTTCGTATTTATGATGAAATCATGATTAATAAGATTACCGATTACTTGCTCACTATTTCCATATGAAGGGGCCGTATCTAAATGATTGATCGAATTTTCTTTTGCATAATCCAGTATTTCTTTCACTTCTTCAGCAGGAGTCATTCCTGAATGATTCGTTATACCGTAGTTAAGGCCAAATTGCACTGTACCTAACGATAGCTTCATTCATCATCCTCTTTCTTCCCGTATGCCTTAAAATAAATCGAACGAAATTGGTGTTCCTTTTTTTATTTCCTCTTTTGCTTTTCTTCCTACTATTAAGTCGTAATATTTAGGAGGGAGTCCCAATCCTGGCCTTATAACTTTAATACAATCTTTAGTAAAGGTCTGTCCTTTTTTAATATCAGCTGAAGCATAAATCGATCTGCGATATTTTAAGGATGTTTTTTCTTTTTCAGTCGGACCATATGTTACGTTTCCAAGTGCCTGCCATGCTCTTTCTGTTTCAATTACAAGTGTTTTCATTTCATCTGGCTCCATCGAAAAGGCGGAATCCACTCCTCCATCTGCTCGAGATAGAGTAAAGTGTTTTTCTATTACTGTTGCACCTAAGGCAACACTCGCGACTGCTACACCCGTTCCCATTGAATGATCAGATAATCCAACCTGACAATTAAACAGCTCTTTCATATGGGGAATCGTTAAAATATTCGTATTTTCTGAAGTGGCTGGATAAGTACTCGTGCATTTTAACAAAATGATGTCTTTACAACCCGCATTACGGGCTGCACTTACAGTTTCATCTAATTCTGCTGCTGTAGCCATTCCTGTAGAAATAATCATCGTTTTACCTGTAGAGGCCACTTTTTTAATTAATGGGAGATCGTTATTTTCAAAGGATGCTATTTTATACATTGGAACATTTAGATTTTCTAGAAAATCGACAGCTGTTTCATCGAAGGGCGTGCTGAATGGAATCATGCCAAGCTCAAGACATCTATCAAAAATAGGCTTGTGCCATTCCCATGGGGTATATGCTTGCTGATATAGGCTGTAAAGAGAATTTCCTTTCCAAAGGTTATTAGAATCATTAATAAAAAAATCACCTTCATCAATATTTAAGGTCATCGTATCAGCAGTATAAGTTTGTAATTTAAGTGCATCAGCACCCGATTTTGCTGCTGCCTCTACAATAGAAAGTGCCCTTTCCAAAGAGTGATTATGGTTGCCCGACATTTCTGCAATAATAAATGGTTTACTATCTCTTCCAATCTGTTTATTGCCTATTTGAATAGTTTTCAATCTTCCATCTCCTTACTAATCAAAACAATTTTCATCAAAGTGGTCTAATACCTTCTCCCAGCCTATATTGGCAATTAAATCAATTATTGATAAATAAGGAGTAAAGCCACTACAACCAAATTGATGGTAGGTTTTAGGCGAATAGTTCTGATATACTACCTGTATCTTGCTGTTTCGAAATAGAGATTCTTTTTCAATATACTCTTTTGAACCCATTGCACTTAAGTATTTTTCTGCTTCGAGATTTTGACAAATCTTCAATAAATACTCTGATTTTTTTCCAGTAACAGGTATTTCATTGCTCCTTAATATTTTTTTATTCATATTAAGTTTATGACAGATTTTATTGATAATAGATATATTAATCTCACATAAAAGGTCGCTTTCACCATCTAAAACCTCGGATATTTCTTGCCATACTTCCTTTCCAAATGGGTGATTATAATAGGCGTGAAACAAAGTATTCTTATGATCCTTCCTCCACTCCTGCTGGTCGTCAACCATAACCTCGGAAAGTTGCAAGCTTTTTGCATTTTTTGTTTTTACTGGAACAGTCAAATATTTTTCTTTTCCATGTAATAAAATCTTATTTCTCTGCTGCCAAGATCTTTTCGCAAATTGAACATCGTCTAGAAAAACAAATACATCGGAAGATTTAATCAAATTAAAATATCCCATCCATGGCAAATAAGTCGGCTGCATAATGGCAACTCTCACAATCGTCCTCCCTCATTTACCTTATGCCGATTTTCACTCCATCTTTGCACGTAAATATGCTATACCCTTCGTATAATTCTTTAAAATTTCTATTGAAAAAATGGCATGTTGTATATGTTCTTCCTTGAATTTTAACGCCGCCATATTTTTTTTGTGATTTAAACAGATGAAATAAAAATGTACTATCGTAATCTTCTGGACTAATGCTTACAAATTTATTGATTAAATTTTCATAATAAAGCTCTCCAACTAATAATTCTTTCTTATTATTCAAATAGTTTTTTACTGCTTGCTCCAATAATTCAGCCTCAATTAAACTTTCAAACTTCTCTTCAATTTCTTTATGAGAATCGTTTAAATCTCTGTATACCTTTCCTTTTGCTAGGAGATAGCCTTGATCAATTTTTTCGTTAATCTCATGTATAGACACCCATAGCTCCTTTTCCCCAAGCAGAAAGGCCCAGGAAATAGGATGTCGGCTTCTTATTGAAGGCAATTTTCCATAGTGTATATTCCAAATGCCATTTTTAAATGATTGAATATGCATTTTATTAAAAATGAGCCCAAACCCGCAAGATATGCCTAAATTTTCATTAGTGTGAAATTGGATATCACCCTTTTTAGATACAAATTCAATTGGAATAGAGTGGAGCATTGTAAAATTATATAAATCTAAATTAAAATTTTCACTCTCACAAAAAACCTTTTTTATCGGTATCTTTCTGTTGATTATTTGAAGGATTTTGTAGTTGCTCCCAAAGAAAATTGCTTCTCTCATTAAACTCATATCGTTTTAGCTCCAATCTATTCAGAAGAAAATGTAGGACTGTATTCTCAATGAGTATTTCCGATACTTCCTTTGACTCACCCAAATAATAGACATAACCTTCTAATGCAAGGTCGTTTAATGCCTTCGTTTGGTTATCAGCCGTTGAAATGGTAATAGAAGGTAGCCCCATATACAATCTTTCATAGATGGAAATCCCTCCAGCACCAATAGCTAAATCGGCATCAGCCATTAACTGAGCTATGTTATTCACTTGACAAAAATAACGAAAGCTTCCAGTGTCACAAATCCTTTTTATTCTTTCTTTATGAGGATTGCCTTTTCCAACAACTACATCAATTTCAAGATCATGATTGGTTTTTATTTTTTTTAATGCATTTAGAGCCTTTTCAGTCTCGTTCGTTGGATCTGCTCCACCAAAGGAAATAAATATTTTCCTTTTCTTTTTAATCTTGTCTATAGCCTTCTTTTCTGTGATCATAAATTCAGGGCGAAGCAAAACATAATCTGGTCCTAATAATTTTATGCAACGCTTCGGCACCAATGAATCATACCGACTGTTGTAGTCATGATAAAAATTTTGGTCTAAAATAACATCACAGAAATGGGAGCGATTTGCCAAATCATCTATTACCATTATTTTATTTACATGTTCTTTTACTTCTTTTTGCCATCTACTATCAATTCCATAATGGTCTATAATGATCCAATCAATGGGTTCATGAAGTTCTTTAAAAATATGAATCGTTTGCTTAGCATCGTTTTCCCATGATGTACCTAACCATGAACTGTCTATTTTTTTTGAATTAGCTGTTTCTGTGCTGTTTATAGATGGGAGCAGCCGTACTTGGTAGCCTTTTTTCATGATGAAGTCAATCATGTTTCCTTGAAATTCCCGACATATAAATATGATTGAACTGCACTGGTGTTGTTTTTTAAGTTCATCAGCAATTATTAAACATCGCATGACATGACCAGTTCCCATTTGGAAGGAAGCATCAACCCGAAAAACATATCTCATTTTTTACCGC
Source organism: Cytobacillus dafuensis (assembly GCF_007995155.1). NCBI lineage: Bacteria > Bacillati > Bacillota > Bacilli > Caryophanales > Bacillaceae > Cytobacillus > Cytobacillus dafuensis. The sequence continues at coordinate 4,005,182 of NZ_CP042593.1, forward strand.
CTTACGTGAATTTGCTTTTATACTCATTTATTTCCTGTAAAGGGTGATTGTCTTCTGTACAGCTCTTATTACGTCTTCTGCATCTTGTTCAGTCATGCTTGGGAATAATGGGAGTGTGATCATTTCGTTATATAACTTTTCTGCTTTTGGACATAACCCTTTTTCATAGCCAAGCTCCTGGTAATACGGGTTTAAATAAACAGGAATATAATGCACGTTTACGCCAATATTTTGTTTTTGCAGTGCCTCGAAAATTTCTCGTCTGCCAGCAGAAAGTAAGTGAAGATTTAGTCGGATAATATATAGATGCCAGCTTGATTCAGTGTGCTCATGTTGAAATGGGAGGATGATTTCTGGCATGTTTTTGAACGCTTTATTGTACATATCTACATATTTCTTTCTCAATTCTATGAAGCGATCAATTTTCGTTAATTGACTAGTACCTAAAGCAGCCTGGATATCAGTCAAGCGATAATTGTAGCCGAGAAATTGCATTTCGTAATACCAAGGACCTTCATCCTTTTGGAGTTTTTCCTTATCCCTTGTTATTCCGTGGGTCCGAAATTGCATTAGTTTATCAAAGTACTCTTTATTATTTGTTGTAATCATTCCGCCTTCACCCGATGTTATATGCTTAACTGGATGAAAGCTGAACATGGTCATATCACTAAGAGCGCCAATTTTTCTTCCCTTATAGGCTGCTCCTAGAGAATGGGCAGCATCTTGAATAACGATCAGATTAAATTCCATCGCAATATTCAAAATCAGGTCCATATATGCAGGCTGACCGGTAAAATCAACAGGGATAATGGCCTTCGTTTTACTTGTTATTCTATCTTTAATAGAGGCTGGATCGATATTGTATGTTTGTTCATCAATATCAGCAAAAATCACCTTCCCTTTTTGATACAAAACGCAATTTGAACTTGCCGCAAATGTCATAGGCGTTGTGATCACTTCATCATCTTCTCCGATACCTGCTGCAAAACAGGCTGCGTGCAAAGCTGCAGTACCATTTGAAAAAGCGACCGCATATTTTGCGTCGACGTATTGCGCTACTTGTCTTTCAAATTCAAGTACATAAGGACCAGTTGTTAAAAAATCCCCCTTTAAAACGTTTACGACTGCCTGAATATCATCAGCATCAATCCACTGTCTTCCATACGGCAAATAGGAGTCTCTAATATTGCCAAAATGAATATGATCCCCCATTTAATCAGCCCCCACGTCTTTAACAAGTGCATTCAATTCTTCCACTGTCAACCATTCCGTATTTCGATCACTTCTATATTCAAATCCATCATGGAGCTGTGTACCACCCTTAACAAATTCAGGTGACCACCATGGAAATTCTGGCTGAATAAGATAATATGACTCGAACTCCACTGTTCGTCTCGCATCGTCCTCTGTAATCATTGTTTCATGAAGTTTTTCTCCAGGACGAATTCCTACCACTTCTATCTGACATTCAGGTGCTATTGCTTTCGCTAAATCCTCTACCTTCATACTTGGGATTTTCGGAATAAATATTTCTCCCCCATGCATTCGTTCTAAACTATCTAGGACAAATTGAACCCCTTGGTCCAATGTAATCCAAAAACGGGTCATCCTTCTGTCGGTAATCGGCAGTTTTCCAGTATCTTTTAATTTTTTGTACAAAGGAACAACACTACCTCTGCTCCCGACTACGTTTCCATAGCGAACTACTGAAAATTTTGTATTTTTAAAACCTACGTATGAATTACCAGCTACAAAAAGTTTATCTGACGCTAGCTTCGTTGCCCCATAAAGATTAACCGGATTTGCCGCTTTATCAGTGCTAAGCGCAATTACCCGCTCAACTCCTTTGTCAATGGCAGCTTCTATAATGTTTTGAGCGCCATATATATTCGTTTTAATAGCCTCAAAAGGGTTATACTCACAAGCACCTACATGCTTTAAGGCAGCAGCATGAATGACTATATCAACACCATCAAATGCACGATACAAACGGTCCTTATCACGAACATCCCCTATAAAAAACCTTAGTCTTGGATCTTTGAATTCTTGGGCCATTTCGTATTGTTTTAACTCATCACGGCTGTAAATAATCACTTTTTTTACATTCTTTTCGAGGACTTTTTGTATAAAATTTTTCCCAAAAGATCCTGTGCCGCCTGTTACTAAGATTGTCTTACCTATCATTCTTTCCATAGGAATCCTCCACAATAGCTTTTTTGATGTTTTCTATCACTCTATCTTGATCATCAAAAGAAAGATTCGATCCTGATGGAATACAAATACCACTATTAAACAATGAAACAGAAAAGTTCTCTTTTTCAAAATGATCATAGCATTGGCAATCCTTAAATACTGGCTGTAAGTGCAATGGTTTCCAAATTGGTCTGGCTTCAATATTTTGCTCACTTAAAAACCTTATTAATTTAGATGGACTCATACTATTATCTGTGTTATTGATTGTAAAAGCCGTTAACCATCTATTGGACTTTGTATCCTTTAATTCAGGCATAAATTTGATACCTTTTATACTTCCAAGCTTTTCTTCGTATCTTTCAAAAATATTTCTACGTAAATGGATGCGTTCATCTAGTCCTTTAAGCTGAGCCCTTCCTATCCCAGCTAATATATTGCTCATACGATAGTTATAACCAATGTATTTATGCTCGTAATGAATTTCAGGCTCCCTTGCCTGTGAGGCTAAAAATCTTGCCCTGTTTAATGCGTTAATATCATCAGATACAAGTGCTCCTCCACCTGATGTTGTAATGATTTTATTGCCATTAAAAGAATAGATTCCAAATTCTCCAAAGGTCCCTGTTTGCTTCCCTTTATATAAACTTCCCATTGATTCAGCTGCATCTTCAATGATAGGAATGTTGTAATGGCTGCAAATACTTATAATTTCATCTAACTTTGCAGGCTGACCAAATAAATGAACAACGATCACAGCCTTAGGCAATTTATTATTTTTCTTCGCCTCAATTAAAGCTTTTTCTAACGCAGTCGGTGATAAATTCCATGTTTCTGGTTCAGAATCGATAAATACAGGGGTGGCGCCTTGATAAATAATAGGATTTGCACTTGCAATAAACGTTAAAGTTGAGCAAAAAACGATATCCCCTTTTCCAACTCCTAGTAAATTGAGTGCCAAATGAATAGCAGCCGTACCAGAGCTTAATGCTACTGCACCTTTAGACCCTGCGTAATCGGCAATTTCTTTTTCAAAGCTGTCTACGTTTGGTCCTAACGGGGCAACCCAATTGGATTCAATTGCATGATTTATATACTCTTGTTCATTTCCAGTCAAATGGGGTGTGGAAAGTAAAATTTTTTTCAACTGTTTACACCTCTAAAAAGTTTGTATTTAAAGAAAATGTAAAACCAATTCTATTTTGATAAAACACTACGATAAGGAGGGAAGAAGTTTTGATTAAAAGACTCATGGTTTGAAGCCATTTCATTTATTTGATCAAAAATCTCTTGATTATAAATCTTTGTCCCTAAGTAGTATGAATAATCGGGACAATTTGAAAATGATGATTTAAATCGGTATAAGCCATCATTTTTAAATTGGTGTCCTCCTCCTAGATGAAGAAATTTTGCTCCTTTTTCCTGACAAAATCTGATCATATAATCAAATAATAAATTATTTGGTTTTAAATGCAGGTAATCATAATTAGAACCGCCAAATTGATAATGAGCAATTTCCTTTCCAATTAATAAAATTAATCCTGCAATCACCTTATTTTGATATTGGACAAATAGAAGAAATGATTCATACAATGTATCATCAGATAGTAATTCACAAAAAAAATCCTCAGAAAAAAAGTACATTTCAGCAGCGTTTTTTCTATTCATTGTTGATTCATATAAATGATGGAATTTCGCAATATTTTCCGTTGTTTTAGGCACAATTTCAGCAGACATTCCTGATTCTTTTGCTTTTTTAATATTTCTTTGATTATTTTTTGAATAGTCCATCCATATATCTTTGTATGGCTGTTTAAGATCGACAGCAATTGATTTTCCAATATATCGTATATCCATCACTTCTTTTACGTACTCTTTATTTTTATAAAGTGGGTGTAAACGGATAGTTTCGGTAATAATGTCATTTCCTTTGCAATATTTAGAAAATTCAGAGTAAAATTTTTTTATCTCTTCGTTACTTCCTTCGATATATGGACCACCATATCCATATGGTGTCACTATATCTTTTTGTTGTTCACCAAAGATAGAGATATCTCGTAAAATAAATGGGTATAAAATTTTTGTGTCATTATTCTCATAAAAAGCTGCTTTTGCCGCTCCTTGCTCAACCTTCGCGAACAACTGGGTATACTCATGACAATAAAATACGTCTAAATGTTTAAAATCTGCTAATATTCCATTCCATTCTTCTGCTGTATCTACTATCTTAAACATTTTATTGATTCCTTCTTTGTTTTGTTCATTTCCAGTGAAGTCGTACATTGTAGCATGACCTTCATGATGAATACCCTCCTTTTTTAGTACTTTCTTTAAGGTTAGGAACATGATCTTAATGTCTAACCAAAGACTTTGGTTTTCTACATACCAAACATCTAATTTGAACCTTTCTTCCCAGGTTAATTGATTTCTTCCATTCACTTGGACCCAGCCTGTTATTCCTGGATGGACAAGATGTCTTTTAGCCTGTTCAGAATTATATAGAGGGAGGTATTCCATTAGTAAGGGCCTTGGTCCAACTATACTGATATCTCCTTTTAAAACATTAACGAGTTGGGGTAGTTCATCAATACTATAATTTCTCAGCCATTGCCCGAAAGGAGTAAGCCTCATTTCATCGGGTAATAAGTGACCATTTTCATCTCTCAAGTCTGTCATGGAGCGAAATTTATATAAATAAAAAGGCTTTTCTTTATATCCAGGTCGAAGTTGTTTAAAGATGATGGGAGATCCCAATTTCATATAAATCATGAATGATATGATAATAAATACGGGGGATAGGACGATTAGTAAAAAGAACGCTAATAAAAGGTCAATGCATTTCTTCATAAAAACATCTCCATTAAATACTAGTTGTTGATTAAAGAGCTTTTAAGTTTTACCTCCTAATACCTTTGACCTTGCAATGTATAACAGCTTTTTTCTTAGTTCCTCTTTTTGCATATTATTATAAGTTGAAATCAATACTTCAATCAGATCAATTTCAATAGGACCGGCTTTTCCAACATAGATTTTTGAATGGACTTGTTTGTCAATCATTTCATCTGTTGATAGAAGTTCTTCAACCAATTTTTCACCAGGGCGTATTCCTGTAAAAACAATACTGATTTCATCTAGTTTGTATCCTGATAATCGAATTAAATTCTGAACGAGGTCTAGTATTCTTACCGGTTCTCCCATATCTAGTATAAAAATTTCTCCGCCTTTCGCTAACGCGCCAGCTTGAATAACTAATCTGGCCGCTTCTGGAATGGTCATAAAGTATCGAACCATATCCGGATGTGTCACTGTTACTGGACCACCTTTTTGAATTTGTCTGATGAATAAAGGTATGACACTTCCTCTACTGCCTAGTACATTACCAAACCTTACTGCTACAAACTTTGTTCGGCTTTTTTCATTAAGATCCTGAATAATCATTTCTGCCAGCCTTTTTGTTGCACCCATTACACCTGTTGGATTTACAGCTTTATCTGATGAAATCATGACAAAGTTACTTACTCGATGAACATGAGAGGCTTCAGCTAAATTTTTTGTTCCAATCACATTATTCTTGACAGCTTCTTCTGGATTCCATTCCATAAGATGTACGTGTTTATGAGCAGCAGCATGATAAATCGTATCAGGCTGATATTTTTCAATGATTTCAAATATCTTCTCGCGATCTTGAATATCCGCTATTTCAGGAATAATTTCAAAGTCATTCTCGAACTTTTCTCTCATTTCCAAATCAATATGATAAATACTGTTTTCACCATGACCTAATAAGATAATTTTGGAAGGTTTAAAATTTGCTATTTGCCTGCAAACCTCTGATCCAATTGAACCACCTGCTCCAGTTACTAAAATTACTTTGTCGGTAATTGAATCCGAAATGCTTAAATCATCAAGGATAACAGGCTCCCTGCCTAATAAATCATTAATTTGAATATCACGTACTTCATTAAAAGTGCTTTTACCTTCCACAATATCTTCAAGCATTGGCATTGTTTGTGTTTTTACGTTTGTTTTTACACATTTGTTTAGAATCTCATTTAGATGTTGTTTCTTTAAAGAGGGAATTGCGATGATTATGTGTTCAATTTTTAGTTTCTGTACAACCATTTCAATATCTTTCGCTGAACCAACAACCGGAACACCGTAAATTTCAAGTTTTTGTTTATGCGGATTATCATCAATAAAGGCTACAGGATAAAATTTTTCAGAACTATTGGTAATAAAGTGCCTGACTAACAACGTACCTGCTGATCCTGCACCAACAATTAATGTTCTTTTCTTATTAGAATTATCTATTACTAACCGATTCAAAAATATTTTCCAAATGAAGCGTGATCCACAAATAAGCATCGAAAATAATAACCAAAATAATAAAAGCGGGCGAAAACTGGTATCTGCATTTACTATTGTTTGAATGACAAAAAAAATAAACATTGATAAAGTAGTAACAAGAATAATCTGCGTTACATCTTTTACACTTCCATGCTCCCATGCTTTTCTATGCAGCTTAAATCCGAATGCTATGAGGAAATAGATAAATGAGAAAAGTACTATTGGTATAACTTCATCTTTCTCCATCAGTCTTAAGTAATCAAAAGGATTTGTTGCTGTATCGTTTAATAGCCAACGACTAAAGATAAATAAACCGATAATAAGAAAAAGATCTCCTAAAATAAAAAGAGAAAGGCGATACCGGTAAGACAATGCTGTAGCCCTCCAATCGAATAACTATTTCTCTTTTTTAAGGGTTGATATAATGAAGGAAATAGTATTACTGCTTAGAATATGATGTAGTACATCATTCATAAAGATTGGTAGTTGTTGTTTATAATAGAATATGACTACACTTCTTTGTTAAGAACATCTTCGATTATTTAAAACCAAATTATTCCTTAAACACATATATACCAATGGAATGTTTGGACTTTATAAAGAATCACGATAGTACCTTTTTCAATTAATACATATAATTAATCCTTTCAAAATTTAATTTCATGTCATTCATTCTTAAAAAAAAAAAAAAATCCGCTACCAATGTAATAGGCAGAGGAAATCTTAAAATCAGTAATATCATCTTTTCACTTTATCTAATCTCTCTCACTATCATAAACGCTTCTGCAGCTTTCACTCCAATATGACTCCCCCAATAATTAGCATGAAATCTAATAGATTCTGGAGATCTCGGATGAGGGTAATCTCTCATCTCGCTCTTATATTGAGTAAGTGCTTCTAGCTTTTTATCCAAGAAATCAGTAATGTCTACATACATATTAGGCATAAAAGCTGTATGTCCCCGTTGAATATTCCACTCTGTTGAAGAAGGAGTATTATAGCAGATTACTTTCTTTATCGAAGAACCTGCCGCTGGGCGAACAGCTACCATCGTAGATTCAAAAATAACACGGTGATCTTTGTTAACATCTCCATAGAAGTGTGTGTATACAACTTCAGGCTGAAGCTTATTGACGGCTTTTGTTATTGGACTATTTATCTCAATATGGGCCAGAGTATCCAGCTTCATGTCAGGTAAATTGACGAAGTGTACTTCAGAAAAACTTAAGATGTTTTTAACATTTGTAATTTCCCTTTTTTTTTGCTCAATCATTTCTGGCTGATCTTTATATTGAGTTGAAGAACCTTCTGTTATCATTAAGACATGTACTTCATCTCCTATGCTCGCATGCTTAGCAATCGTTCCGCCAAGACCCAGCAGCTCATCATCCGGATGGGCTGCAATCACCAAAACTCTCATAATTAATGACTCCTTAACTCAAGTAATTTTTATCCATATTGCTTCTTTAATATTTTTTTAAAGTTTGGCTGTGTTAAACATCCCTGTTGATTTCCGCTGCAGGCACTTAGCGATCGCGGGCGGTCCGGAAGCCTCCTCGTCGAAGAGCGCTCCTGCGGGGTCTTCCTTTGACTCGCATTTCCCGCAGGACATTGAATAAGCTTCCTAGAATAATCACCGCACGAAGAAAATGCGTTAGCATTTTCGAGGAACTCGCGCCTGCAGCGAGAATCAACAACAAAATAGTATTATCAACACTAAGCTTCCAACAGTCATAATTCAGAAATTAACTGAAGATCATAAAGCTTAGCTATAATAGGGGAAAGATCACTTACTGGTACATTAATAATATTGCTGATATCAATTAAATCATTGGTACCATCAGCGTAGGCAAGAAAGTTCACAATATTCTTCACCTCTTCTGGTGTTATTTTCAGACCAATTGTTGGATACAGCCCCCGCTTTCCAAGCTGAGGTTCACCTAAACAATTACTTTGATATTTTTCATTTATTTCCAATAATTCAATACAATCTTTTAATACATCGTAAGTTCCCTGTAGACCGTTTGGAGTAACCAAGTCTAAATTATCTAAAGAAGTATGGTATTCAGGATATTCCCCATATTTTGTCCGCATAATGCTAACTATTGGCAGATCAATTCCTGGACTGCAATATTGTCTTTCATCGCTTCCCCTTTGAAGAAAAGAGTATCTTTTATAATCTGGATGCTTATGCTTTAACACATTCAAGGAAACCTTATCTGCCAGTGTATTCCCATATCTAGACGGCAAGTAAGAATAACTTCTTTCATCTCCTGAACACGTTAAATTAAATCCAGCTATAACTCTCTCTTTCATTTTTTCTAAGTTTTTGCTCAAGTAAGTAATAGAACCAATTGTTTCTGGAATAAATATGATCCGGTAAGTATATTTTCTAGGCTTGCTCAATATCCATTTTGCAAGAAAAGTTGTTACGACTGGGCCAGATAATTCATTATTTGCCATAGAAGGGTGGCAAATATATGTAGACAGGAAAATTTCTTGTTCAGTATTTCCAGGTAATATTAGTTCACCATATGTTAAATGGCCATTCTTTAATTCACTATCTATACATACCCGATATTTACCTTCTTTCAAGATTTTCCTTTGATTATGAGAAATACAGAAGCCCCATCTTTCCTTATAGTATGAGGTAATATACGGAATTGCATCTGGTTGTTCTTCTATGGAGTATAAGTGTTGTTGCAATTCGTCTAAATCGACATATTTATCAACAGGAATGGAATAGCTAACAACATGAAGGTTATTGTCTTTGAAATCTATGATTTTATTTCCTTCCTCGTCAAGAATATATGCATCTATGATATTCCATTCTTTGGGTATTTCCCAATCGAATACTTTTGTACCGGTAGCAACTTCATGAATGGTAATTGGAATATGATTTTGAATGATTTGCAGCGTTTCTCTTACTCCATCTCCTGTGATACTGCGGCAAATTGGATAGAGCCTTGACATTAATTCGTACATCCAATTTCCTTCAGTGCTGTGATTCATCTAGGTCTCCTCCTAGTTCAATTTTCCTTCTAGAATTTAATATTATCTTTTTTTATTAAAATAATTGAATCTCAAACTAATGCAGTGGACTTATGACAATATATTCACAAAAAAATATAAAATGACTTTATGACATTTAGTCAAAATGCAATCATTATCGCTTACTATTTTTTTGCTCCTATTCCATTCTTTTATTTGCTTTTTAAAATTTTTAGTCAATTTAACCTTTATGGTTCATAAGATGTACTAATGCCTAAATGAAGATGGTCTGAAAACTATTTTCATAGCTATTAAGCTTAATCGTGAGAGGTGGAGTTACATATCATGAAAATTGCGATTCATCAGCCAAATTTCCTTCCATGGATTGGATACTTTGATAAAATGGACCAGGCCGATATATTTGTCATATTAGATAAAGCAAATCATTCAAACAGCAGCAATGAAACAAATAGGAATAAAATAAAAACATCTAAAGGCTCTTTATGGTTAACGGTGCCTTTAACAGAAAAAGTAATTCCTATAAATGAACTTAGAATAGATAATAGCCAAAATTGGAAAAAAAAACATTGGGAGACCATTCAGAACAATTATAAAAAGAGTATATATTGGAATAAGTATAAGGAAGGCTTTGAACAAATTTATAATACTCACTGGGAAAAACTTATTGACTTAAATCTTGCTTTAATTAATCATATTAAGGCTCTCCTAAACTTAAATACAGTTATAATGCTAGAGTCCGATTTTCAAACTAACTTTGGTAAGGGGCATACTAGGATTTTAAACATTGTTAAGCATCTAAATGGAAAAGTTTACTTATCCGGTACAGGTGCAAAGGCATATAATAATGAAAAAGAGTTCCAAGAAAATAAAATCCAACTCAATTATCAAGACTTTAAACACCCAAAGTATGCTCAAAGCTGGGGAGATTTTATCCCTAACCTTTCGATCATAGATATGATTTTTCATTGCGGTCCTGAAACTATTCAAATGATTAGAAATCAACGTTGTTAAAAAATCAATTTCGGATGATGGTTTCTTATCAATCTACCGTAACGTAACGAGGATGTCCGCTGCCATTTTTATTGGCAGTGTTTTTAGTTGTTTTAGGAAAATTTTATGTTGCTATATTTAGGGAGAATTATGTTGACAATGTAGAGATACTAATACTTCCTGGAGTGCGGAGAATAAAAATACCCCGAAGAGATGGCAGTCTCTCCGAGGTAATTAAACAAACTATGATTATTCAAAAAAAATAAAACCATTTTTTTATTTTCATTGTAGTAGGTTCTTCTCTATACATTCCTTTTCCATCAAGAAGTACTCTAGTATTTTCTAAAAATAAATTGACATAATCCGATCCTAACTCTTCATTAATTACCTCAAAAGCTTCATTCAATTTAAACGAGTTCCTAGATAAACGATGTGAGTCAGATGCAATAAAATGAGTTAAATTGTGAAAGATTAATTGTAAAGAGAAATTTTTAAGCTGCTTTCCATTTTGACCAATCAGATTAGAGGCTGTAATTTGAGTAACCGCTCCATTTTTTACTAATTCATGTAAAATATTCGGATTCTCTCTTATCTGATCATTTCTCTCAGGATGCACGATGATGGGTATGATTCCTTCCAATTGAATATTGAATAATAGTTGTTCAGCATAAGAGGGAACATGTGAGTCTGGTAATTCAATTAATAAATATTTATGTTGATTATTTAACGTCATAATTTTCCCTGCTTTATAATCTTTAAGAAGCTCTCCGTAAATTCGAGGTTCTTGACCGGGTAAAATGTTAACGGGAATTTTTTTTCTTTTTAAGTTCATATTCAGGATATTAACTTTTTCAAGAATACTGTTAGCCTCATTATTATGCCATTCAGTTTTATGATGAGGTGTTGCAAAAATAGTTGTTATTCCTTTACTAAATGCATGTTTAGCCATTCCAATGCTTTCAATAAGATCTTTTGCTCCATCATCAACCCCAGGGAGAATATGACAATGAATATCAATCACTATCTTCCCCTCCTCTGCTTGGAATAGAGTGAAACTTCAATCATTGGGGGTTTTCCGGCGCTCAAGACGTGTCGTTTTTGTTGGCCAGCCCGTTAATCTGCCACAAAATTTTTCAAGTGTTTGAGATTGATAGGTATGTTTAATTATTATGATCATAATAATACTCTTTATACTTTCCCTTTGTGTTGTTGAGGACCGCTCCTAGTATTCTGGCTTTTACATTTAGTAATAAAGATTTGGCCTTTTGTGCCTGTTCAATTTTTGTCTTACCAAAATTAATAACTAATATGACTCCATCACACTGATTAGCAAGTATTTGAGCATCAGTTACTGGAAGGATTGGTGGTGTATCAATAATAACAAAATCAAAATGTCTCCTAATCTCTGCTAATAGATCACTCATTGACTGTGAACTAAGTAACTCCGAGGGATTAGGAGTTACAGGTCCGCTAGTCAAAACATAAAGATTTTTTATATGTGTTGATTGTACAGATTCTATTAAAGGTTTATTTTTAATAATAACGGATGTTAAACCAAAAAAATTCTGTTTACCAAAAACGTTATGAACCATTGGTTTTCGAAAGTCGGCATCTATTAATAATACTTTTTTCCCTTGCTGTGAAAACACAACAGCTAAGTTTGAAGAAGTAGTGGTTTTACCTTCTCCAGGGGTTGAAGATGTTACCATAATGATTCGGTTTTCTCTTTCGATATTAGAATATTCAATATTTGTCCGAATGGTTCGGTATTGTTCAGATATGGGCGATTTTGGATTAAAAATTGTGACTAGTTTTCTTGTATTTATTTTTTCTTTTCCGTTAAGAAAATTCTGAATTTCCACAGACCCTTTGCTCCCTTCTAAAAAGAATTTTTCCTCTCCTCATCCTGAAAATCTTTAATAGTTTTCAATGGAATTGATCCCAATATAGGTAATTCTAAAAAAGATTTAATATCATTTTCCGACTTGATGGTATCATCAAAATATTCTAAAAGAAACACTATTCCAATCATCGCTAATAAACTAGCCGTAAATGTAATCAACATGTTTAATATCGGGCGAGGCTTAATTGGCTCTTGACTAGCTTCTACATTTGCAGTTGATAAAATTGTCACATTATCCACATTCATGATTACTTTTACTTCATTCTGAAAAACTCTTGCTATCGTGTTTGCTATTTCTACAGCATTTTTTTGATCCGTGTCTTGGACAGTAAGGTTCACTACTTGTGAGTTTTGTTCACTTGAGATACTGACTTGATCACTAAGTTCTTTTATCGATCTATCTAAATTCATTTCGTTCTTTACTAAATCTAAAATGGCAGGACTTTTGATTATCACTCGATACGTATTGATTAATTCTAGGTTTTCTTGAACATTTATCGTGCTGCCAGTCGGTTGTTCAGATTTCGTTTTGTTAATTAACAATTGAGTGGAAGATTCGTAAATTGGAGTTAAGAAAAGATAGCTTATTATTCCACTAATTAGAACTGACAATAATGTAATGGATACTACAAGTAATAAACGTTTACGAATGATTCTTAATATTTCTTGGATCCTTATGCTCTCTCCCATCAATACGACCTCCACATACTGATATTGAATAAGCCTGATGTATTCTCGATATCATATTATATTTATATGTATAAAATTAATGACCATTATTAAAAGAAAACTCCCAAATTTGCGAGCCCCGGAATGGTAAAACAATGGCATATTTGCATTTAAACTTATTCCTAAAAGTAAAACACAAAAGCCTCTAATAAAAGGGACGAGAAAAAATCTCCACCCTTCTATTAGAGGCATTATTATTAGAAAAAATAGTATTCTTGAAGCCCAGATATTATTCCTTCCAATATCTGAGATAAATGTCTTTCGACCATCATTACAATTTGGTTATTCTACAAAAACTCCCAATAATCAAGAGAATTAACAACATAGGTAGGCTTCTTTTCATATCCTGAAAGCAATTCCTTCGTCGTTACTCCAGTATGAACGAGTAATGTGTCCATCCCAGCATTCATTCCAGCTAAAATATCGGTATCGTAATTATCCCCAACCATGAGCGTTTCTTCTTTTTTCGTGCCAAGTACTTGTAAAGCTTGTTCCATAATGATCGATTCAGGCTTACCGATAAAAACAGGTTTCGTTTGCGTTGAAACAGTAATCACGGAAGTTAATGATCCGTTTCCAGGGAGAAGCCCTCTTTCTGTCGGGATCGCGATATCTCCATTTGTTGAAATAAAGGTAGCTCCATTACGAACTGCAAGGCATGCAGTTGCAAGCTTCTCATAATTAATTGTGCGGTCAATTCCAACCACAACATAATCCGCATGCTTCTCCGAAAATCGTAATCCCTTTTCTTCCAAAGCAGCTCTAATGCCTTCTTCTCCAATTACGTATACAGAAGCGTCATGCTTTTGTTCAAATATGTAATTTGCCGTTGCCATGCTCGTTGTAAATACTTGCTCATCTTCAGCAGATATCTTAAATTTTCTAAGTTTCTCTGCTACTTGGGCAGGTGTCCTTGAAGAATTATTCGTAACAAAGAGATACGGCAAATCAAGCTCACGTAGTTTATTAACAAAATCAGCCGCTTCCTTGATCAACTCTGTCCCCCGATACATCGTACCGTCTAAATCGATTAAATATCCTTTATATTTCATTCCTTATCATTCCTTAATTCCATGGTTAATTCCGAAAAGCAGACACTGGCCCGAGCTCATTAAGTAAGTATTTCCTTATTTTTTCTGGGAATTCCTTAATGATCGGTAAATGCTCACTAAATACGGCTTTTACTTCCTCATGATTAATGTCTGTATAATTTTGAACAAGCATTTTCCGGTACTTAATAATTTGCTTACAGCTCTTCGTAAGCTCATCATGTATGACCTTTTCATCGTCTAAAATGTCGACAATATCTTCATAGCTGCCTGGATCGCGCATAATAAACCCATCGATCATCGCATTTCCGACATCGAGAATCGCTTCGATAATCATTTGGCTAGTCCGTTCCATGGCTGCTATTTCAAGTTCTGAATCCAAATTATCGATTTGTTCAAATAGAGTAAATTGCTGCTCTAAATAAACAAGTGTCGTTTCTATTTTTTCACGATCAACAAAATACATAAGTTTCACCTTTCTTTCCTTACGATGACATTAAACCTTTCATAAGAGCTTTCGGGCGTGCGTAATAATACCCTTGAGCTAAATCAACCTTATTTCTAGAAAGGACTGACGCTTCCGCTTCATTTTCAATTCCTTCTGCGACAACTAATGAGCCTACTTCCCTTGCAACTAATAGAAGTCCTTTTAACATAGACTCTTTAACAGTATTTTTATCAATATCTTGAATAACAGATCGATCAATCTTAATGATATCAGGCATAATTTCACTTATAGAATGTAAGCTTGCGTAGCCCGCACCTGTATCATCGATAGCTAACCTAAAGCCTAACATTCTCAATACCTTTATATTGTATAGGAAGTTCTCCATCCCTTCAATCGAATCACGTTCTGTTATTTCTAGTGTTAATTGGCGTGGAGAAATATTTTTATTTTTTGCAAGTAATTTTTTTATATCACGAATAAATCGATTATTCCCTAATGTAATCGGAGTAAAATTAATAAAAATATCCTGTGTGCAGCCTGTATTATTTATCTGCTCAAGAGTCTTTTCAAAAACGATGAGCTCTAGATCATAAAGCATGCTTGTTTGTCTAGCTACAGAAAAAAGCTGTAGGGGACTTTCCAAAACAGATCCCTTCGGTCCACGTGTGAGCATTTCCCAAGCTCGAACCTCTCCTGTTGCTAAATCAATTATCGGCTGGGCAAGCAGACTAATTTCCTTTTGGGAAACGATTTTGCTGACAGAATATAACATTTCATTAAACTCTGTTTGAACGCGTTTCTCTGCCATCGCAAGTGCTTGCTGATGAGCTTTCATGATCGCTTCTTGAATGGAGTAATGCTTTTTCTCTATAAACATATAGCCAGTTTCAAATATTGGACGGGCAAGCGGCATCTCTTCATGAAGCTTTTTCTCTGAATTTCGTAAGATCTTTTTCATTTTTTGATCTATTTCATTCACACAATGGTATTCATGATTTATTTTCATAAATAATGTTAAGCCATCACTTGAATAATCATGGAGAGCAATTATTTCTTTACTACCGATTTCTCCCTCAATTATTTCTTGGAAGGTTTTCTTTAGTAATGTAATAAATTGAGTATAGCCTTGCTCTCCTAGCTGCTCAGACAATTCACGTAAATTTTTGATATTGAAAACAATGACGGCCACTTCCTCACCACTATCAAACGCCTTTTTAACCCCTTTCATGATGGGATCACGGATAATAAATTGCGGGGGATAAAATCGAATTTTATCTATTGGCAAGAAAAGTTTCATCCATTTTTTAAGATTTATCTTTTTCTTTTTATATTGATGGCCCATGAATTCATTCCTCTCAGATGCAGCGTTTGTATTGGCATATGTCACCATTTTATCACAAAATTCGATTATTTTTTCCAATCTTTGAAAGATTTATTAAACCAATAAATTATGATCTAAAGATAAAGCCGTGAGATTTTCATTTCGTTCTGATAGTATAGATATAGAAAAGCGCAAGCGCCTTGATCACCCCCGACAAGCATAAGACGAGCCTCTCTGAAAGGTGTTCTTTACCTTTCTGAGAGGATTGGCTTATGACCTCGAGGGGGTAGGCGCTGGAGCTAGACATTTCTCAAATTTCAAAAGGGAATTCTTTCATATTACAAATCAAAGGGGTAAACAAATATGTCCGAACGATTTTTTTTATACGATGATACGGTAGATACAAAGACGCGCTTTGTTAGCTTTATGGGAGAAAATCAACGGTTTGATTTAGCCATTATTCAATCAGATCGTTACTATGGAAAACATATCGTACTTGATATTCAAAGCAACCGTTTTGCGATTATTGGAACAGATGATTTAAAAGAAGAGGGCTACTTAGAATACGCATTTAATCTTTCCGAGGAAGATGCTGAAGAATTACGCTCTTTTCTTTTTGAGTTAGTTTAGTCTTTTATTGTGTTTATAATAACCGAAATCACAAATAATAAAGGAGAACCTCTATCCACTAGGGTTCTCCTTTTTGACGTACCGATTATTATGAGAGGTGATCATCATGAATGATAAGGACCAAAGTGAATTCAGTGACTTTTCAAACGTGGAATCTCAAAGGAATGATCTTACAGCCGAAGAATTGCCGGAGGGAGCTTACGGTTCTCAGTTCAATAGGGATAAACCAGTTGAAAATAAAAGTACACCATGGCGTGAGGGGCAGCGCAAGCTTAGCGCCTTTAATTATGAAAATAAAACCTTACATGAAGACCTCCCTCGTCAAATGGAAGGAGCCCATCCTCCTCACGATGAATAGAAAAGCGGAAGCACCTGAAAATGAACGTCGACTAAAAATCTCCACGTCCTGTGGCGAACATCGACGTCAGCACATCCTGTGCAAGTCCGACAAGCATAAGACGAGCCTTACAGAAAGGTGCTCTTTACCTTTCTGTAAGAATTGGTTTGTGACCTCGAGGGGGTAGGTGCTCCTCCTAAAAGCTGTCGCTTTTAGTCGTGCGATGCATTCGCTATCGAAGCCTTCCTTGTGGAGCTAGACATTTCTCAAACTGCAAAAAGCCATACTTTATTTTTAAAAAAGGCAATCGGTTAATGATTGATTGCCTTTTCACTATTACTTATCCACTTTTTTTGCGACAAAATACGCACAGCCAAAATTACAAAATTCATATAAATATTCTGTTAACGTACTTATTTTCGTATCAAAGGTCGCCTTTTGATTTTGATCATCAAAGAAGCCGCGCAAACGAAGCTGCCCGTAGCCCCAATCCCCTACTATATAATCATATCTAGTCAATATATCACTATATCTTCCCCGAAAGGCTTCTTCATTAAACCCATCTCGCTGATCTTCTATCACTTCATAGCAAACATTATTTATCCAAATCATATTTATCACCTCATGTTAAAAACGAGTATATTCTTCCTATTATAAATTATAGCTGATACTCCATCAATTTCTAAGAGAAAAAACGATTTGCATGGTTATTCTATATATGAGGAGGTGTTTCAAATAAAAAAATCACTAATCATCTTAGGGTTATGCGGTCTTTCCGCGTTAACTGCCTGTCAAAACAAGGAAATGGCTGGAGACGGAATATACGAGAGTAGCGGCAATACTATAAATGTCAATAACCAGCGTTCCGAGCTATATAATCGTGACAATGGGCAAACGGATAAAAGTGCTGATTTCGGCTATGTTCGTCACCAAAAAAGCAATGTAATGGGCGAAAATGTTTCTAATAATAAGTATGCAGCATTGGATAGAGAGCAATTAGCCGACATCATTTCACAAAATTGCACAGATATTTCAAATGTTGATGATGTTTCAACACTCGTTACAGATGAGGAAGTACTAATTATTTATGATACTGACTCCCAAAATCGAAATGAAACAGCAGATCAAGTGAAGAAAATGGCCATGTCTTTTGTCCCTAGATTTTACCATGTTTATGTTAGCGATAATACAGCATTAAGAAAAAATGTTGAAAATTTTGCCACTCTCGCCTCTAATAACCCAAATGCAAATAATGGCATTGACAAAGTCATTAAAGAAATGCTCAAATCTCCTCAAGGTAATAAAATGAGCAGCGGCGAAAACGAAAATGGCGAGATCGTTGGAGAAAAATATAAAAATGATAATCGAAACTTAAAATGACATCGCTTATTAACATATTGCCATTAGAAAAACTTGGCATTTGCCAAGTCCTTTTTGGCGAATGCCTTAGTTTTTCTTATGCGATCTTATTAGCTGATAATTAATTTAAACTTTCCTATTAGCCAAGAAAAAGAGTTCAGCAATCTGAACTCTTTTCGTAATTCATAAGATATAATAAATTTTCTTTAGTTTAAGAAATGTCTAGTACTATTGCATGTGCATCATTATGCATTTTTTAAATCCTGCTCTCCCATTTCTTGCTTTCGTTTAGTTGCAGCATTTACTTGCTCATCTGCATGATAGGAAGAACGAACAAGAGGTCCTGCTTCACAATGGCTGAAGCCTTTGCTTAAAGCAATTTCCTTTAGTTCTTGGAATTCCTCTGGACTATAATATTTTAAGACCTTTAAATGTTTTTTCGAAGGCTGTAAGTATTGGCCAATTGTCATAATATCAACATTGTTTGCTCTTAAAGCATCCATTGTAGCGATAATTTCTTCTTTCGTTTCTCCAAGGCCAATCATTAAGCTTGATTTAGTTGGAATATCTGGCTGCATTTCTTTTGCCCGACGCAAAAATTCTAAAGAACGATCATATTTTGCACGCGCTCTTACTCTTGGAGTCAACCGCTCAACTGTTTCGATATTATGGTTTAAAATATCTGGACGTGCATCCATAAGTGTTTTTAAATTTTCATATACTCCACCCATATCTGATGGGAGAACCTCAATACTTGTGAAAGGACTTTTTCTGCGTATAGCTCTTACAGTTTCAGCAAAAACTCCCGCTCCGCCATCCTTTAAATCATCCCGTGCTACTGCTGTAACAACGACATGCTTTAAATTCATTAACGCAACAGAATCTGCCACTCTTTCCGGCTCCTGCAAGTCCAATTCAGTTGGCAATCCTGTTTTGACTGCACAGAATCGGCATGCTCTTGTACATGTATCACCAAGAATCATGAATGTAGCGGTTCTTCTTACTGCCCAGCATTCATGGATATTGGGACATTTCGCTTCCTCACATACAGTATGAAGGCTATTTTCCCTCATCATTTTTTTCAAACCAGTATAATTTTCATTTGTGTTCAGTTTTATTTTCAGCCATTCTGGCTTGCGTATATATTCTTCTTTGGTACTCATTTGTATTCCACTCCTTATTTGAAAAACTTGGAGTTCGGCAAGTCCTTTCCAACTAGCGAACCTAATAATTCATTCGTATGATGCAACTTTAACATATGATAAAAGCAAGGACAAGCCATAGTTGCACGCGATTACCATTAATTGATATAGATTAAATTTTACAAATTTCACAAACTAAATAGGCACACAATGGAACTTAAAATAGTAAGGGAGGATTATTGTGAGGCTCATTCAGATTATTATTTTTATATTGCTTCTTACCTTCTTACCTCAATCGAACGGATATGCTCAGACAAAGGAGCCTGATATATACGCTGAAAGAATGACTTTATATAAACAGATTGAGTCTATAACGAATATCCCCTGGTATTATCTTGCAGGGATTGACCAATATGAGCGAAATGTCCGGCAAGCCAGAAGAGACCTTCCGAAAGCAGAAGGGATTACCGGCATATATATAAGACCAGAAATATGGGCTGGTATATTGAACCCTGACATAACCGACGAAAATCCATTGTCCATACAATTTTTCAATGGTTTTGGGCTGGATGGGAATGGAGATAAGAAAGCAAGTTTAAAAAATGATGTTGATATTCTTTACACTTTTGCCCATTATCTTCAATCATATGGGACGGATCACGATAATATAAAAATAGGATTGTGGGATTATTATAAACGTGACAAAACTGTTGGGATCATAATAGGTAAAGCAAGGCTTTATAAGCATTTTGGACGAATAAATTTAGACGAACATGCCTTTCCATTACCTGTAAGAAGTCATTACAGTTACAGAAACACATGGGGTGCTGCTCGTGGCTGGGGTGGAAGAAGGAGTCATGAAGGAACGGATATTTTTGCAAGCTACGGTCTACCAGTACGTGCAACAGCCTATGGAATCGTGGAAATGAAGGGTTGGAACCGATTTGGAGGCTGGCGAATTGGTATTCGAGATATAAATAATAATTATCATTATTTCGCACATTTAAGCGGTTTTGCCAAAGATTTACAGCTCGGACAAATTGTTGAGCCTGGAATGCTTATAGGCGGAGTTGGCAGTTCTGGTTATGGACCACCTGGAACTTCTGGAAAATTCCCGCCACATCTCCATTATGGAATATATAAAGACAATGGCTATACGGAATGGTCTTTTGATCCGTATCCTCATCTAAAATTGTGGGAAAGACAGGAGCGTAATAAAAAGAAGTGAGCTCGTCTCACCATGCTGAATCAATGTTAATATAGGCTGGCCTAATCCCCATAAAGAACAGGAAATTTGAAATAATAAAAGCTGACAATAGGTTTAAAACCAAATCTGTCAGCTTTTATTATTTCTATTAATGACCACCAAGATATGCTTTTTTAATTTCTTCACTTGCTTGCAACTCTGCTGCTGTACCAGAAACGGTTACACGTCCTGTTTCAATCACATATGCTCGATTGGCAATCGATAAAGCCATATGTGCATTTTGTTCCACCAATAGAATGGTTGTCCCGTTACGGTTAATATCCTCAATGATTTGGAAGATGGTTTTAACCATAAGTGGAGCTAGCCCCATGGAAGGCTCATCTAATAAAAGGAGCTTAGGTCTTGCCATGACTGCTCTCCCCATCGCTAACATTTGCTGTTCTCCACCTGATAATGTCCCTGATAGCTGTTTTCTTCGCTCAAGCAATCGCGGAAAAGTCTCATAAACCTTTTGAATATCCTTGTGAATTTCTTTTGAATCCTTTCTTAAAAACGCTCCCAGTTCTAGGTTTTCCTCCACTGTCATGTTCGCAAAAACGCGGCGCCCCTCTGGTACCTGGGATATCCCCGCTTTTACTATCGCTTGTGCAGGTTTTCCCCCTATTGAATCACCTAAATATTGGATGAAACCATTTTTAGGCTTAATTAGCCCTGATAATGTTTTCAGAAGAGTACTTTTCCCTGCTCCATTCGCTCCAATTAATGTAACAATTTCTCCTTCATTTACTTCCAGCGAAACACCTTTAAGTGCTTGTATATTCCCATAGAAAACATCAATTTGATCTACTTTAAGCATGATCGATAGTAACCTCCTCTCCTAGGTAAGCCTCGATGACTTTTGGGTGATTACGAATTTCTTCTGGTGTACCTTTGGCAATAAGCTGGCCATGATCTAACACATAAATCCTTTCACAAATGCCCATTACCAAATTCATATCATGCTCAATTAATAAAATTGTTAAATTAAATTGTTTTCTTATAAATGCAATTAATTCCATAAGCTCATGAGTCTCTTGGGGATTCATCCCAGCAGCAGGCTCATCTAGTAATAAAAGCTTCGGTCCTGCAGCTAGTGCTCTTGCAATTTCCAATCTTCGCTGTTGACCATATGGTAAATTTTTCGCCTTTTCATCTTTAAATGTATCTAATTGGAAAATCTTGAGGAATTCTATCGATTTTTCCTCCATCTCTTTTTCCCCTGAAAAGTGAGAAGGAAGACGTAGGATCGAGCTAATAATGGAATGCTTTGCTAATGAATGATAAGCCACCTTAACATTGTCCAGCACAGACAATTCATTGAAAAGCCTTATATTCTGAAACGTACGACTAATTCCCAGACGTGTAACTTTGTATGGAGGCAGCCCATTTAGACGCTTTCCTTCTAGTAAAATTTCGCCTTCTGTAGGTACATAGACTCCCGTTAATAAGTTAAAGCTAGTTGTTTTTCCAGCACCGTTCGGCCCGATTAGCCCAACAAGCTCGCCTTGGTGGATTTCCATACTAAATCCGGAAACAGCTTTTAGTCCACCAAACTGAATGCCAGCATCTTGAACTTGAAGTAAAGGCGTATTCTCCATACTAATTACCTCCTTTCGCACTTTTCCACTTGCCGAAGTAATCTGTGATTTCGCGTGTTCCCATCAGTCCTTGTGGACGATATAGCATAACGATAACTAACACAAGACTATACATGATCATTCGTGTTTCTGGATAATCTTGCAGGAAGGTAGAAACTAATGTTAAAAGAATAGCTGAAATAACAGCTCCAGATAAGCTTCCAAGTCCCCCTAGAACAACGAAAATCAATATGTCAAATGACTTTAAGAACCCGAAGTTTGTCGGCTGAATAATGTAAAAGTTATGTGAATACAATCCTCCAGCAACACCAGCAAAGAAGGATCCTAACGCAAAAGCAATAACTTTATAATAGGTTGTGTTAATTCCCATTGCATCTGCGGCAATTTCATTTTCCCTAATAGAAATACAAGCACGTCCATGCCTCGAATTTGTAAAATTCATAATAACTACAATCGTAATAAATAGACATATGAAAGTATAGGTCCAAGTCGTCAGATGGGAAACCTGCATACCAGCAGCTCCACCTACATAGTCAATATTTAGGAATACGATCCGAATAATTTCAGCAAAGCCCAATGTTGCAATTGCTAAATAATCACCCTTTAAACGAAGGCTTGGGATCCCAACTATTAGTCCTGCTAAAGCAGCAACAATCCCACCGGCTATTATGGCCACTGGAAAAGGAAGATGTAATTTCATCGTGAAAATGGCTGAAATATATGCCCCAACTGCTAAAAATCCAGCATGTCCAATTGAGAATTGACCAGTAATACCTATTACTAAATGAAGACTTACTGCCAACATGATGTTTATGCCGATAAAGATAAGCGTATTAGAATAAAATGGATTTAAGATTCCGGCACTAATTAGAAATTGAACAGTTCCATATATAACAATTGATACAATCAAAAATAGCCAAAATCCATTTGCCTTTTTCATACAATTGCTCACCTACACTTTCTCTCTAGCATTTTTACCGAAGATGCCCGACGGTCTAAATAATAGTATTAAAATAAGAATGATGAATGCTGCTGCATCTCTCCAAAGTGAAAAGCCTAAAGCACTTACTATCGTCTCTACCACTCCTAGTACAAGCCCACCGACCATGGCTCCTGGAATAATACCTATTCCGCCTAAAACAGCGGCTACGAAAGCCTTCAAACCTGGAATGATCCCCATTAAAGGGTCTATTTTCGTATAATAAACACCAAATATTACGCCTGCCGCCCCTGCCATAGCAGAACCAATAGCAAAAGTGGCTGAAATTGTATTATTTACATTAATCCCCATCAAACGAGCTGCGTCCATATCATGAGATACCGCACGCATGGCCTTACCAATTTTTGTTTTATGAACGATAAATTGCAAAATAAGCATTAGAATAACGGAAACGGAGAGAATTAATAGAGATTGGCTGCTAATTTGAGCACCAAATAATTCAAAGGATTTGTTTGGCAATACATTCGGATAAGCTTCTGGTTGTGCACCTCGAACATAGATCACTCCATATTCGATCAGGAGGGAAACACCGATTGCCGTAATTAAAGCGGCAATTCGAGTAGCATTACGTAGACGCTTATAAGCGATTCTCTCAATAAGAACTCCTAATATAGCACAGACAGTCATGGCCAGTAGTAAAGCCGGGAAAAAACCTAGTCCCCATCCTGTAATAGCATAAAAACCAACAAACGCACCAATCATAAAAACATCGCCATGAGCAAAGTTAATTAATTTAATAATTCCATAAACCATCGTATAACCTAATGCGATTAACGCATAAATACTGCCGAGTGAAATACCGTTGATTAATTGCTGTACCCATTCCATAAACTCTCACTCCTTTTAAGAAAAGCGGAAGCGCTGACTTTTCGACATAAAAACTGATATTTCGTACCATTAGGAATAAAAAACGGGAGGATAGATAATCCCCCCATTTCCTTGGTTAATCTTAAGGATTAACTTTCGTGTTGAATTTTTGTTTTCCATCAACATACTCTAGAACTGTGGCTGATTTAATTAAGTGGTGTTTCTTATCAACAGTGATTGTACCAGTGATTAAAGATAAATCCTTAGTAGCGGCAAGAGCATCCTTAATTTTTACTGAATCAGATGTAGTTTCGGCGCGTTTCATTGCATCTACTAAAAGGTAAACTGTGTCATATCCAAGTGCGTTAAAGGCATCTGGTGATTTGCCGTTATACTTATCTCCGAAAGCTTTAACAAACTTTTGAATTGTTGCATCTTGATCTTCAGAAGAATAGTGGTTAATAATGAAAGTGTTATTTAAAGCATCAGCACCAGCTAATTCAACAAGCTTCGGAGAATCCCAGCCGTCAGCTCCCATTAAAGGAACTGTGATTCCCATTTCTCTAGCTTGCTTAACGATTAGACCTACTTCTTCATAGTATCCAGGAATGAAAATATATTCTGGATTTGCTGCCTTAATACGAGTTAATGTTGAACGGAAGTCTGTATCCTTAGCAACATACGATTCTTCAGCAACAATTTTACCGCCTGCAGCTTCGAAAGTTTCTTTAAATGAAGCAGCAAGACCCTTTGCATAATCACTTGCATTATCTGCATAAATAGCTACATTTTTTACCTTTAGATCGTTTAGAGCAAAGTTAGCTGCAACTGTTCCTTGGAATGGGTCAATAAACGCAGTACGGAATACGAACTCATTTACTGATCCATCCTCTTTTACTGTTACAGTTGGGCTTGTTCCAGATGGAGAGATAAGTACTGTTTTAGTATCATTAGCAATTTGCGCCTGTGCAACTGTATTACCACTAGTAGCTGCACCAATAATTGCCGTTACTTTATCTTTGCTTGTTAATTTAATAGCAGCATTTGTTGCTTCAGGACCATCCGATTTGTTATCTACTTTAATAATTTCTATTTTTTTGCCGTCTACTCCGCCATTTTTATTGATTTCTTCCACAGCTAGATCGACTCCAGCAGCAATTCCTGATCCATACGACGCAACTGCTCCAGATAATTCTAGATTGGCTCCAATTTTAATTGTGTCGCCACCACCTGAACTTGTTTCTTTACCTCCACAACCTGCTAATATTCCTGCAACTAATGTTGAAGCCATTAGAACAGAAGTAATTTTTTTCTTGAAAACCACTTGTATTCCCCCTTTTCTGATTCTTCAAATAATTTGAAACGTACTAAGGTA
Source organism: Cytobacillus dafuensis (assembly GCF_007995155.1). Lineage (NCBI taxonomy): Bacteria > Bacillati > Bacillota > Bacilli > Caryophanales > Bacillaceae > Cytobacillus > Cytobacillus dafuensis. The sequence goes on from NZ_CP042593.1 coordinate 4,030,665, forward strand.
TTTGTTCGATTATTTTGTGGTTAATCTCCCTTATACCCACTTTTGCAGTCAGACTTTCTACCTATATTCTTTTAGGGATTCGAAGTTTTCTGACTATTTAATATAATATAAAGCTAGTATATTATTTTTAGATTAGTCTGTCAAAACATTATTTTAGGAAAAATAATATTTTTCTAAATCTTCTTAATAAAAAAGGGATAGTATAGAAAAATCATAGACTCACCGCTATGTGAATGAAAGGCTCAAAATTATTCTCATTTTATTATTATACTAATTATCATTCTTACAAAAATGGAGTTTCAAAGGATTATTATGACTATATTTATAAAAAAATGAGTATATGCTAACAAATTTATTTTTTCTATTAAAAAAGCTTTCCCTAAATAGAGAAAGCCTACTACAACTTTATTCAATGTGTATTTCCTGCTAAAATAGCAAACAATATTCTCATTAAAATGCAGTATCACAGCTTAGAATCATTAGGTTTAGTTCCTTCTTTAAATCTACTTCATACGGAGCAACTCTCTCTTCATTTTGCTCCAAAATTCTTATTATTGGTCTATCACCATATCCAGTATTTTGTCCTGAAACGATCCCTTTACGTCCATCATTAAGTTCTACTGTAATACCAACTGGATATATCGCAACAGCTAAGCGAAAGGCTTCAACTATTTTCTGGTCAAATAATGTCCCTGATCCTCCGTAAAGAATTTCCAAGCCTTCATGTGGAAGCATTGCTCTCCTATATACTCGATTCGATGTAACTGCATCAAACACATCAGCAACAGCAATAATTTTCCCAAAATAATGAATTTCAGTTCCCATTATTCCTCTTGGATAACCAGTACCATTAATCCGCTCATGATGCTGATAGGCACAATGTGCGACTAGTAGTGGAATCGTCTGTACCTTTCTTAAAATTTCAAAGCCTTCTTCCGCATGTTTTTTGATCGACTCATACTCATCTTTAGTTAATTGATTTGGCTTCAATAAAACATCTAAAGGAACCTTAAGTTTCCCAATATCATGGAATATTGCACCAAGTCCTAAAATTTCAAGCTCCTTTGGCGAAAGTTTCAATTCCATTCCGATTGCTAAGGAATATAACGTGACATTCAATGAATGAGTAAAAATATAATTATCGTATGTAAATGCATCCGAAAGTAAATTTAATAATTCATTTTTACTTTTTATTTCTTCAAGGAGAGAACGAACTAATTGAGAAAAACGCTTTGAAGTTTTTTCAACAACAAAGGAGCTGGATAGCTTTTTTTCTTTTTGAATATCATGAAATGTTGTAAAGATGGTCTGAATTGCTTCTCTTCGAAGGGAATCAGAAAGTGTTCCTTCACATATAATATCCTCTGTCTGGCTATCTTTTATATAAACATAACTAATCCCTAGATCTTGAAGACGCTGAATGATGCCCTCCTTTAATACCATTCCTACATTTAGCAATATTTGTCCCTTTTCATTGTATATCGCTTTAGCAAGGACTGAACCTGCTTCCACCGATGCTGTTGTCACTAATCTCATGAATTACACCTATTTCATATGCAAAGTTTTCATCTTTAAATTGAAACAATCATCCATCATTTCCAATAATTTTATAAAGATTTTTCTACTTTTTACGACAATTTTCCTATTGATTCTACATTAACCTTTTTTCTATTAAAATTTCAACCTACAATAGTCCTTTTTTACAAAAAATAATGTTAGTATTTTTGATGACGGTACAATAATAGAAAGTAATAATTTCTTCATAATTCCACCAATTATTCTATTTTCTTAAGCAATAAAGATCGGGAATGGACAACATCACGCCGAGGACAATTTTATAATTAGGATGATGTAATTTGAAAAGTATAATAATGGTAATCATAGGTTTGCTGGTTTTCTCAACTGTAACACCAGCTAGTGCCGAAAGTGATATCCCGCAAGGCGCTCAGCAATTTGCGGATAGCTTTTTCTTGGATATTGTTAAAGAACACGTACATGCAGCACATGCGGGTAACTTTAACCTAAATCCAAATTCTGAAAATATTACTTTTGGGTCCCTGCATCACAGGTATACATTGTCTGAAGAATTCGTTAAGAGCAATATCGCCGTTGAAACAGGAATTATTAGTTCAAAAGAATATATTTCTGTAGTATATCAAGATGGCAAACCCGTAAATGTAATCGGGACTTACGAAAATGAAGCTGGAGTGTTTGCGTTATCCACTTTTGGTTATGGATTGGAATTGGCTAAGAAACTGGATAATTTAAAAGAAGATGAAAAGATACTTTATGAAGCTCCTATAGATGCTTGGTACATCTATAACGGGAAAAGTGTAAGACCTTTAACAGCTTCAGCTGCAATGCTAATGAATGAGGAAAAGAATGTTAAAGATTTTCAAAAAGTAATATACGAAAGATACAAGAATGAGGATAATAACCCTGAAATGGGCGGCGGGATCAGTATTACTGGAAGTGACGAAAGCACCAGTAGTTTTAAGAGTATCATACTCTATTTTGTTATTGGCGTATTAGGAGTTGCTGTTCTAGTATTGTTCTTTATCAACCGAAGACTTAAAAATAAGCAAATGTAATATCGAAAGAAGTACAGCCTGATCACTTAAGCTGTACTTCTTTCAACTTAAATATTTATTTTATAAATTCAGGCTTTAAATCATACCTATAGCATCTTTAGAAGTGCTTCTTTTCCTATCATTCCTTTGTATATACCTAAAGCTTCAGCTTCATAGGTGACAGATTCAAGTGGAGCATCAAGGAGCTGTTCAATAGTTTTTACGCCTACTGCTCTGCCTGCAATCACTTTGCGATCCTTTAGCTTCTCATTTAACAATGTGACATCAAGAGCGCCGCACATTATATATCCTTTATCATTTGTAACAACAAGTAAAGTTGTTTTGGGTAGTTGTACGGAAACACTTAAAAAGGTATGTCCTTGTATGTCTATCGGTTTCAAGTCAATCAACAGATGAACACTCCTTTCCCTTCCTTTACAAAGTATGCAAAATAATAAAAAAGAGTGTATTCATCTAGAATCGGGAAAACATTAAGGGAAAACCACTAATACTCAAAAACATTCTGGCGTTAAAATAAATTCATCTGTCTCGGTGCTAAGTCTTCATATTGTATATTTAATATATTGATTAACTGTTTTGCATTGTCGGCAGCGTCACCACCAGAATTATTGTTAAAGACGACATAAACATTCTTACACGTTTTTTCAAGTTTCGATAGATGCATAGCCCACTCTGATAGCTCCTGATGATTATATCGGTATAAATATCTGACTTCCCGCCAGTTCTCAGCATTTTTCTTTTGCCATCCATGAACATTTCTGCCGTGAAAACGGACTAAAACCTTTTCTTCATTCGTTGGCACTAAAACTGTAGGAACCGAGCCCTCTCCAGATTGTGGTTCATCACAAATACTATGTATCCAGTTCTCATCCTTCATAAATTGGATCGTCTTATCCCTATATTCTTTTTTAAACCATGATTGGTGACGGAATTCTAATGCACATGGTATATCTGTCATCTGTTCTTTACACCAACGCAAGTAGTCTACATTTTGTTTTTTACAATCAAACCATGGTGGAAATTGAAAGAGCACCATTGCAAGTTTGTTTGACTCTATATATGGATGCAGTGAATCTTTAAAGGCAGCAAACATTTCGTTCTTATCTTGAAAAGGAATTTCGCCTCTTTCATGTCCCGTCATTCCTTGGTAGGCTTTAACAATAAATTGAAAAGAATTCGGTGTATCTTTAACCCATTTCTCAGAATTCCGTTTGGGCTGGACAGCATAAAAGGTTGAATCCACCTCAACCGTTGGGAAAAAACCGCCATATTCCTTTAATTTACCTCGAGGGGAAATTGGATTTGAATATAAGCTATCATGATCCCCCCAACCCGTAACACCGATTAATATCATGAAAACCAACCTCCAATTTGAGGGTAAACATTCTTGAACCAGTATGATCGAACGTGATTGTAATAAAGGCTAAACAAATATCCGCTCACCGTTACTGGTGAGCGGACATTTGAATTATATTAACCAATAGAGCCTTCCATCTCGAACTTGATCAGACGGTTCATTTCTACCGCATATTCCATTGGAAGTTCTTTCGTAAATGGCTCGATGAAGCCCATTACGATCATTTCCGTTGCTTCTTCCTCAGAAATTCCACGGCTCATGAGATAGAATAATTGCTCTTCAGAAACCTTTGAAACCTTCGCTTCATGCTCTAATGAGATGTTATCATTCATGATTTCGTTATATGGAATTGTATCTGAAGTTGACTGATTATCCATAATTAACGTATCACATTCGATATTAGCACGGGCACCATCCGCTTTTCGTCCGAATTGAACGATACCACGATATGTTACTTTACCACCTTGCTTAGAAATCGATTTTGATACGATCGTAGAAGAAGTGTTTGGAGCAAGGTGAATCATTTTTGCTCCAGCATCCTGGTGCTGACCTTTACCTGCTAACGCGATGGAAAGGGTCATACCACGAGCACCTTCTCCTTTTAAAATAACTGCTGGATATTTCATTGTTAATTTCGAACCGATGTTACCATCAATCCATTCCATTGTCGCATTCGCTTCACAAATAGCACGCTTAGTAACAAGGTTATACACGTTGTTTGCCCAGTTTTGGATGGTTGTATAACGGCAGTAAGCATCCTTCTTGATGATGATTTCTACAACAGCACTGTGAAGAGAGTTTGTTGTGTAAACAGGAGCTGTACAGCCCTCTACATAGTGAACATGAGCGCCTTCATCAACGATAATAAGCGTACGTTCAAACTGACCCATATTTTCTGAGTTAATACGGAAGTATGCCTGTAATGGTGTTTCCACTTTAATTCCTTTAGGAACATAAATGAAAGATCCACCAGACCAAACAGCTGAGTTTAATGCAGCAAACTTGTTATCTGTTGGAGGAATTACCTTCGCCCAATGCTCACGGAAAATATCTTCATTTTCACGTAATGCAGAATCCGTATCTTTAAATACGATTCCTTGTGCTTCTAAATCTTCCTGCATGTTATGGTAAACAACCTCAGATTCATATTGAGCAGAAACCCCTGCTAAATACTTTTGCTCTGCTTCAGGGATTCCAAGCTTATCAAATGTTTGTTTAATTTCCTCTGGTACTTCATCCCATGACCGCTCTGTTTTCTCAGATGGTTTAACATAATACGTAATTTCATCAAAGTTCAATGACGCTAAATCTCCGCCCCATTGCGGCATTGGCATGTTGTAGAAATGCTCTAATGATTTCAAACGGAAGTCTAGCATCCACTGTGGCTCTTCCTTCATTTTTGAAATTTCTTCAACAATTTCTCTCGTCAAACCGCGTTTTGAGCGGAAAATGGAAACGTCTTTATCGGCAAATCCATATTTGTAATCGCCGATTTCAGGCATTTTTTTTGCCATCGTCGTATTCCTCCTTAAAAGTGTCCAGAACGTGCAAGACACTTACATAATTGTTTGGCATAAGTTGATTTCCGCTGCAGGCACTCGCTTTCCGCGGGCGGTCCGGGAGCCTCCTCATCGCTATCGCTCCTGCGGGGTCTCCCGTGACACGCTTCTCCCGCAGGACATTGATTAATCTTCCCCGAAAAATCACCGCACGATGGAAATGCGTAGCATTTTCGAGGATCGAGTGCCTTCCGCTCCAATCAACGACTAAATTGGGTTATCAACTTCCTATTTACACAACCATTTTAAAAAGCTACTTAGAATCCTCTTTTAACCCTTTCTCCATTGCCTTCCACGCTAATGTTGCACACTTAATTCTAGCAGGGAATTTTGAAACACCTGAAAGGGCTTCAATGTCTCCCAGATCTAAGTCAGCATCATATTCTTTCCCCTGCATTATATGTGAAAAAACCTCTGAAAGCTTTAAGGCATCTTCAATATTTAAACCTTTTATTGCTTGGGTCATCATGGAAGCGGATGACATCGAAATGGAGCAGCCTTCACCATCGAATTTCGCGTCAATCACTTTACCATCCTCTAGCTTTAACATCAATTGAATTCGATCTCCACATGTTGGGTTATTCATATTGATTGTTAAGCTACCGTCTTCTAAAACCCCTCTGTTACGAGGATTTTTATAATGATCCATGATTACCTGTCTATATAGAGTATCTAAATTATTAGAAGACATCGCTGAAATACTCCTTTGTTTTGACAAGCCCTTGAACAAGCTTATCAATCTCTTCTTCTGTATTGTACAGGTAGAAGCTTGCTCGTGCTGTCGCAGAAGCTTTCAGCCATTTCATTAATGGTTGTGCACAATGATGGCCAGCACGGATAGCAATTCCTTCAGCATCCAATACAGTTGCTACATCATGAGGATGAACATCATCCAGGTTAAAGGTAACCAATCCAGCTCGTTTTGTTGCTTCTTTCGGGCCATAAATCGTAATTCCCTCAACCTGTGACATTCTTTCCAGAGCATAAGCAGCAAGCTTGTGCTCATGTGCCTCAATATTTTCTAAACCAACCTCTTGTAAAAAATCGATGGCAGCTCCTAATCCAATCGCACCAGCAATGATTGGGGTACCTCCTTCAAACTTCCAAGGAAGTTCCTTCCATGTTGATTCATGTAATCCTACAAAATCAATCATTTCTCCGCCGAACTCGATCGGTTCCATGTTTTCAAGATGCTCTTTCTTCCCATACAGAACACCGATGCCTGTTGGAGCGCACATTTTATGACCGGAAAAAGCAAAGAAATCACAGTCTAAATCTTGAACATCCACTTTTAAATGTGGAGTACTTTGTGCTCCATCTACAACCATGATTGCCCCATTTTCATGAGCAATTTTCGCGATATCCTTAATAGGGTTCACGACACCGAGTACATTTGATACATGCATAATGGAAACAATCTTCGTATTTCCTGTTACTGTTGCTTTGACATCATCAAGGGAAATCGTTCCATCCTCTTGAAGTGGCAAATATTTTAAAACGGCACCCGTTTGCTTCGCCACTTGCTGCCAAGGAATGATGTTACTATGATGCTCCATATATGAGATGACGATTTCATCGCCCTCTGAAAGGTTAGCTCTAGCATAGCTTGCAGCAACTGTATTAAGAGCCGTTGTTGTTCCTCTTGTAAAAATAACTTCTTCGGTTGATTTCGCATTAATAAACTTTCGAACCTTTTCTCTTGCACCCTCATAGCCATCCGTCGCTTTCGTACCTAGCGTATGGACACCTCTGTGTACATTTGAATTATATTCACGATAATATCTATCCACCGCTTCTATGACCTGAACAGGCTTTTGTGATGTTGCAGCACTGTCAAGATATACGAGCGGATTCCCATTGACTTCTTGATTAAGAATTGGAAATTGGTTGCGAATATCCTGGATATTCATTATCTTACTTTCCTTTCAATAACTTCAACGAGCTGCTTTTTAACACCTTCAATTGGAAGTGCATTTACAACAGGTGCTAAGAAACCGTGGATAACTAGTCGCTCTGCTTCTGTCTTTGGAATACCGCGGCTCATTAAATAATAAAGTTGAAGCGGATCAACACGCCCTACTGAAGCAGCATGGCCTGCTGTCACATCGTCTTCATCAATTAATAGAATTGGATTTGCATCTCCGCGTGCTTTTTCATTCAAAATTAGAACGCGAGATTCTTGTTCTGCATTAGACTTAGATGCCCCATGCTCAATCTTCCCAATTCCGTTAAAGATAGAAGTTGCTGAGTCTTTTACTACTCCATGCTTAAGGATATAGCCTTCTGAGCTCTTACCAAAATGTACAATACTAGTTGTGAAATTTTGTGTTTGCTCGCCATTTCCAACAACAACCGTTTTCGAATCTCCAAATGATCCGTCACCCATTAGGTTTGTCACATTTTCATAAATCGTGTTGCTATTGTTCATTAAGCCTAGAGCCCATTCAATACGAGCATCTCTGTCAGCAATACCCCGGCGATTTACATAACCAGTAAGACCTTTAGCAAGCGTATCAACTGCTCCATATTGGACTTTTGAACCTGGACCTGCTAATACTTCCGTTACAATATTAAAAACTCCGTTCGCAGAATCCATTGTTGAAACATAGTTCTCTACGTATGTGACTGAACTATTATCTTCAGCAACGACAATCACATGATTGAAAAGAGTTGCGTTTTGATTATCATGAAGATAGATAGCTTGAATTGGCTCGCTAACTTCTACATTTTTTGGAATATATAAGAAAGCTCCACCATTTACTAAAGCAGCATGTAATGCCGTTAACTTATGTTCATCTGCTTTTACTCCTCTAGTCATAAAATACTTTTGGAGTAAATCGCTGTGCTCTCTAGCAGCAGTAAAGATATCAGTGAAAATAACTCCATTTTCCTGAAGCTCTTTAGAAACTGCTAAATAAGTTGGTCTGTTATTGCGCTGAATATATAAATTCTGTTCAGTAGCCTCAAGATTGATTAATGTTTTAACTTCTTCAGGAAGCTCATTTAATGATGAGAAATCCTCACTGGCTACAATATGCTGATTGAACTGTGTTAAGTTCCAATTTTTGATATTTGTTTTATCAGGCTTAGGCATCGGCAAGTTTTCAGAGATTTCAAGAGCTTGTAAACGAAACTCTGTCAACCAAGCCGGTTCACCCATATCTTTTGAAAAGGAACGAATATATTCCTTGTCAAATGGTAATTTTGTTTCTGTTGACATAATGATCCCCCTAACAATTACGCTTCTTGACCAACTGTTTCGTCTTCAATACCTAGCTCTTTCTTAATCCAGTCATAACCTTCTGACTCAAGACGCTGTGCAAGCTCAGGGCCGCCTGATTTTACAATACGTCCTTGCATCATAACATGTACAAAGTCAGGAGTGATGTAGTTTAGAAGACGTTGGTAGTGAGTGATGATTAAGCATCCAAAATCTTCACCACGCATTTCATTGATTCCTTTGGAAACAACCTTTAATGCATCGATATCAAGACCCGAATCGATTTCATCAAGAATCGCAATCTTAGGTTCAAGCATCATAAGCTGCAGAATTTCATTACGCTTTTTCTCTCCACCTGAGAATCCTTCATTTAAATAACGTTGTGCCATATCCTGATCCATCTCAAGGAAATCCATTTTGCTGTCCATTTTACGGATAAACTTCATTAATGAGATCTCATTGCCTTCCTCTTGGCGGCTATTGATCGCTGAACGTAAAAAGTCTGCATTTGTTACCCCGCTAATTTCACTTGGATATTGCATAGCTAGGAATAGACCTGCACGTGCACGCTCGTCAACTTCCATTTCCAGTACATCGTCACCATCAAGGGTAACGCTTCCTTTAGTTACTTCATATTTAGGATGACCCATAATTGAAGATGAAAGTGTTGATTTACCTGTACCGTTTGGTCCCATGATTGCATGGATTTCTCCACCTTTTATTTCTAGGTTAACACCTTTTAATATTTCTTTGCCTTCAATTTCAACATGAAGATCATTAATTGATAATTTTGAACCTGCCATTACTATACCCTCCATCAATAAAAGAAGATTTTATCTTACGGCAGTTAGCCGCAACCCTCTATTCTCATTTTATTCTCATTACAATCTTATAACAAATTAAAAGTGTTAGCAACTCTCTTTCACTTATTTAACAAGTCATTCGTAGTGGAAACTAGAGGTATATGTATTTATAGTTTTTTTTGATTATTAAACCCCATAAAATTCACCTTATTTATTTTAACCTTGCCCATTAATATCATGTATGAAGAGGGAATTATCAAGAAACAGATATTTTAAATACACACTTTACTTTAGTACGTTAATAATCTTTAATTTTCTTATTAGTTGAAAAAAAGGAGATCAGCACTTAGCTGAGTCCCCTTTTCTTCCTTATATTATAGGTTCATTTTTTATGAGTGAATTTTTCTCTCGAAATCAGCAACCATCTGCTTGCTTTTTATATAGTCTTCTTGACGCTTTTTTTCTACTTTCATTCTTACTTCGTGTTTTTGACTATACAATGCATACCCAACACCATGGGATCCACGCATAGCTTTTTCCATATCGTGTGTGTAATTTAATTGCAGCTGGTTGATAAAAACCAATCCTTTCATCAGTTCGGATTTTTTTTTTACGTTAAGATTTTACACCGAACTGAAATGAATTACAAAGGTGAAAATAGGAAAAAAAACATCATAATAAGTGGATGAAAACTGATTAAAACGCTTACATCTTTATTATGCTTTAAATATTGTGAGAATTCGTAAGAAAGAAAGTATAAAAATTTTTTTAAGAAATAAATTGATGCAATAATTCCTGTATGGTAAGCGTTATTAAACAATGCCTAAAATTTAAAAAAACTCGCCTATTGGCGAGTTTTCATTAAATTAGAATGCAGGAACAACTGCACCTTTATATTTATCAAGAATAAAGTTTTTTATATCTTCAGAGTGTAGTACTTCTATTAAAGCTTTGATCTTTTCACTATTTTCATCACCTTTACGAACGGCAACAATATTAACGTAAGGTGACTCACTTCCTTCAATAGCAATTGAATCTTTTAATGGATTCAGACCCGCATCAATAGCATAGTTTGAGTTAATGACAACCGCATCGCCCTCATTGTTATTATATATTTGCGGTAATAACGATGGCTCATATTCAGTATCAAATTTAATATTTTTTGGATTTTCAGCAATATCCTCTAAAGTTGCAGCTGATTTATCTACACCTTCTTTTAACTTGATAAGACCTTCAGCTTCTAGAATTGCTAATACACGACCATGGTCAGCTACAGAGTTACTAATAATAATATGTGCCCCATCCGGTAATTCGCTTAAGCTTTTATATTTTTTAGAGTACACACCCATTGGCTCAATATGAATGGATCCTGCATTAACGAAATCATATCCATTTTCCTTGATTTGAAGTTCCAGATATGGAATATGTTGAAAAAAGTTTGCATCTAATTCTTTTGATTCTAACGCTTTGTTTGGAAGAACATAATCTTGAAATGGGATAATTTCTAAATCAATGCCTTTTTCTTTTAATAATGGTTTTGCTTCTTCAAGAATTTCAGCATGTGGCACATTGGAAGCACCAACTTTTAATGTTGTATCTTCTTTACCTGAATCACTTGCACTGCCACCATTATTTTCCTCTTTTGTTCCGCATGCTGCAAGAACTAGTGCTACTGTAAAAGTTAATACGAATAATAGCCATTTCTTCTTCATCCCACTAACACTCCTTATCGTTTATCTAATTTATTTGTAATAAAATCGCCAATAAATTGAATAATAAATACAATAATAAGAATGATGATCGTCGCCATAAGAGTTACATCATTTCTAGTTCTTTGAAACCCTTCGAGATAGGCGAGATTCCCTAGGCCGCCTGCCCCAATCACACCAGCCATAGCTGTATAACCGACTAAAGCAATTGCTGTTACTGTAATCCCTGAAATAAGCGCAGGCATCGATTCAGGTAAAAGTACTTTAAAGATAATCGTACTTGTCTTTGCCCCCATTGATTTTGCCGCTTCAATTACACCTTTATCAATTTCCCTCAATCCGATTTCTACCATCCGTGCATAGAATGGCGCCGCCCCGATAATTAATGCAGGCAGAGCCGCATCTTCTCCTATCATTGTTCCTAGTAAGAACATCGTAAAAGGAATTAAAAGGACAATTAAGATTAAGAAGGGAATGGACCTAAAGATGTTAACAAAAGCACTTATTACTTTGTTAATGACGTTATTCTCCCAAATATTCCCTTTAGAAGTTAAAAACAATAATAATCCTAAAATGATGCCAAGAATAAATGTTGCAATAACCGAAATGCTTGTCATATAAAGTGTTTCAGTTGTTGCTTCCCACATCTTTTCCCAATTAACATTTGGAAACCAGCTATTAATCATTCGAAATCACCTCCACGCCTACTTGCTTGGAATGGATGAAATCAATCGCCCTTGTAATCTCAGAATCATCACCATCTAAATGGATAAACAATGTTCCAAATGAACCAGTTTGTGTATGAGAAATATTCCCATGAAGAATATTTACTGTAATATTGAAATCCCGAATAAGATTGGTCATAAGCGGCTGTTCAACTGCTTCGCCGACAAAGCTCAATTGGACGATTTGACCATGTGGATAAGATTCAAGAATTTGTTGTATTGTTTCCTTCGTTTCCTCAGATTCTGTCACTTGATGGACGAAGCGCTTAGTAATTTGTGCTTTAGGGTTTTTAAACACTTCCATTACTGGACCCATTTCAACAATCTTCCCGTTTTCCATTACCGCAACTCTATGACATATCTTGCGGATTACATGCATCTCATGAGTAATAAGGACAATCGTTAACCCTAATCGTTTATTGATATCGACTAATAATTCAAGGATGGCATTCGTCGTTTCAGGGTCTAATGCCGATGTGGCTTCATCACATAATAATACTTTTGGATTGTTTGCCAATGCTCTTGCAATCCCGACTCTTTGTTTTTGACCTCCGCTTAGCTGCGACGGATAGGCATCCTCTCTTCCTTCGAGGCCAACAAGCTTTATTAATTCATCGACACGTTTTAATCTTTCCCCTTTCGGCACACCAGCAATTTCAAGGGGAAAGGCGATATTCTCACGTACTGTCCGTGACCAAAGTAAATTAAAATGCTGGAAGATCATGCTTATTTCCTGGCGAGCTTTTCTTAAGCTTTTTCCCTTTATAAGTGATACTTCATTATTAGCAACAACGACGTTCCCACTTGATGGGATTTCAAGTCCATTCAACATCCGAATTAATGTACTTTTTCCAGCCCCGCTATAGCCGATAATTCCAAATATTTCACCTTCATTAATGTCTAAATTAACTTCATCGACTGCCTTTACTTGGCCCTGCTTAGAAGGAAAAATTTTCTGTACATTTTTGATTGAAATCATTTATGCTTCACCCTCTTCATAACCCATTTTTCATGGTAATGAGAAATTAAACTTTACTTTTGTATTTTACCTTTAGAATATAAGTACTTATTCTTTAAAAAAGAAAATGCCCTTCTGACATGAGCAGAAAGGCATGGGTAATCATATCCTTTCTCTCATCTCCCAAAGCTATAAATAGCTTTGTGTGAATTGGCACCATTTCATTAAATGACGGTTGCCGGGTTTCATCGGGCACATCCCTCCACCTCTCTTGATAAGAGCATAGCATCTATATTCAATTAACACTGTACATTAATTAAGCATTTCTCATTTATGAATGATATCGTATCACGGATATGAAGAGGGGTCAACGGTAATTTTTTGGAATTTACATTCCTTTTATCACAAATTATCTATCTATAACGATGTAGTTGTTATGAACGATACTGTACCAGTTGCGGCCTCAATTGCCTGTTCTAAATCTTCTATTAGATCATCGGCGTTTTCGATTCCAATTGATAGTCGAACTAAGTCTTCTGAAACGCCAGCTGCTTTTAACCCTTCAGAATCTAATTGCTGATGTGTCGTGCTGGCAGGGTGAATTACTAAGCTTTTAGCATCCCCTACATTAGCCACATGCGCCCAAAGTTCAAGATTATTAATGAACTTTGCTCCCGCTTCTCTTCCACCTGCAATACCAAATACGACAACAGATCCTGCTCCCTTTGGTAAATATTTATCTGCTAATGCTTTATCTGGATGATTATCACTTCCTGGATATAGGACCCAATTAACGGCTGGATGCGCTTCTAAATATTCAACCACTTTCTTTGTATTGGCAATATGCTCTTTCATTCTTACATGCAGGGTTTCGAGACCAAGTGTGAATTGGAATGCATTTTGTGGACTTAATGCAGGCCCTAAATCTCTAAGAAGCTGAACTCTCGCTTTTATAATATAAGCAACAGGACCAAGCGCTTCACTGTAGACTAGATTATGATAGCTTGGATCAGGCTCTGTAAACCCAGGGAACTTAGGCGAATTCCAATTAAATTTCCCCCCGTCTACAATGATTCCTCCTAATGCTGTTCCATTTCCCAACAGCCATTTCGTAGCAGAATGAATCACTATATCTGCGCCATGTTCAATTGGTCTGCATAAATATGGCGTTGCAAAAGTATTATCAACAATCAATGGTACACCATTCTCATGTGCTATTTCTGCTACTTTTTCAATATCTAATACTTTAAGACTTGGATTTCCAATTGTTTCTGCAAAAACAGCTTTTGTTTTCTCATTAATCGCTTTTCGAAAGTTTTCAGGATTTTCTGGGTCAACAAATTTTACTTGGATGCCGTACTTAGGTAGTGTAACAGCAAAAAGATTATACGTCCCACCATAAAGATTTGATGCTGCAACAACTTCATCCCCAGCTTGAGCAATATTTAGAATGGCTAATGTAATAGCAGCCATACCACTGGCTACCGCTAATGCACCAACTCCACCCTCTAATAATGCAACCCTTTCCTCAAATACAGTCACGGTTGGATTGTGAATACGAGTATAGATATAACCAGGCTCCTTCAATCCAAATAGATTGGCTGCATGCTCTGTGTTTTTAAATTGGTAAGCATTATTCTGGTAAATCGGAACAGCTCTTGCACCAGTTACAGGGTCTGGCTGCAGACCGCCATGTACGCCAAGTGTTTCTAATCGATAGTTTTTTTGCTTCTCTGTCATATTTATCTCTCCTTTTCTTTTCGTGCATTGAATCATTTTTTTGCTTATGCTGCTTTTACTACTTAAAAGAAGAGTTGAAAAAACCCTCTTCACAAGAAGAGGGTTGGTATCATCTCTTCTTATCTTCCAGAGCATGAATGCTCTGCTGGAATTAGCACCGTGTAATGTACCGGTTGCCGGGCTTCGTAGGGCCAGTCCCTCCACCTCTCTTGATAAGAATATTCAGTTTTACTTACTCACTTAAGTTATTAAAGAGATACTAACATACGAACAATAAGCAGTCAATATTAATTTTGAAATTTCTGATAAAAAAGCACAAGCGCCTCATTCAACCTCATAAATAGCATATGCTCTCACTTTTAGTCGTGCGATGAATATACTGTCGAAGCCTTTCTTATGGAGGTATACCTTTTTTAAAACCATATTTTCTAACGAACCTTACATAAGAAAAAGAGTGATTCTAAAAATAGTACTTTTCGAAATGTAGCTTTAACAGTGATTCCACTTCCAGTGATCGCATCTCTTAATTTCTCTTGTCCTGTTAATATCGAATAAATCCTTTCTTTTGGTCCTGTAATGATTGCATCATAGATTTGATCAGGATCGGGAAAGTGTACGGTAATTTCACCATCACGAAAGAGTAAGGGTATCTCTTCAATCTCAGACTTAATACAGATTGAAAAAGCATTGCCCCTTAGCAATTGATTTATATGTCCATTTGATTTTACCTCTTCTATAAATGCCGTTGCTAATTCAACCATTTTTACACCTCAGTTTGTTACAAGCTTACTTTATTAGAAGTAATCAATATTCATATTCTATACTTCTACATCGAAGGAAATCACTCCTCCATTTTTCATTCGACAACCCCAGAGCAAAAAAAGACAATGCCTCGACGATTTTCAGCATTGTCCTTCATTTCCCAAGAAATATGTCATATTCCCATAAAATTCAAAATGTTTTTGCTGCTGTTGCAGCCTTTTTTGTCTTATTATAGTTCCTAAAAACAATATAAAAATAACTAGAGCCGACTAAGTATAGTGCAGCAGTAATAGAAAACACAAGTGCATATCCCCAATAAGCTCCGTATTTAACTACAATTCCAGTTGATACAGGTCCCATAACTGCCCAGCCTAAATTAAAAACCATTTGATTAACCGAGTTGGCCAGCCCTTTCATAGAATCATCAACTTTAGACATCATAAGTGTTATTTGAATTGGATTACCAGCATTCATGAGTGCTTGTCGGAATAAAAACCCAAGTGCTGCAAGCCATAAATTTTCTGTATAAGCGGTTAGGAGAAGAAAAGGAAGTGACGTTAATTGAAGAATGACTACCGCTTTAACCTCACCGACTTTACGCACAACCATTGGACCAATAATCATAGCGACTGCTGTTGCAGCTTGCCCCATGGATATGATAAATCCTATCATAGAATTAGTTGCAGAAAAACGATCTGCAAAATATAAATTAAGATAAGGAATGACTAATCCAGCTCCAATCCCTATCATAAGCTGGGCAAATGCGAATAGAAGAATGACTTTGATATTTTTATTATTACTAAAAATCTTTATTGGTGATTTTTTATTTATGTCTTGGTTCTTCTTCGCTTTTTTAGGCGGATCCTTAAATCGTATAACTGGTATTAACCCGATAAGAAAGATAATCCCCCCAATGAGAAGAGTAAATCGAATACTATTTAGTGTTGTTGTGAACATCGAAAAAATATCCGTGAAAATACCTCCGCTCAGGTTACCTATAACATTTGCCCCAGTCATGACTGCAAAATGGATACTAAATAAATGGACTCTTTGCTCCGGTTTTGAATTTTCTGCTAGCCAAGGTATTCCAGAAACTTGAACAAAAGCAATCGTCAATCCTGTAAAAAAGGCAAAGAGAAGCAAAAGGGATTGGGACTCGATAACACCTCTAAATAAAAGAACAAGTCCTGAAGCTGCTGTCCCAAACAGCATTGCTTTTTTTCTCCCTATTCGATCACTTAAAATACCAGCGGGAATTAGGATTATTGCAGTTGCTAATGCTGTCATAGAGATCACTTGCCCATTTATCTTCTCAGAAAAGCCAAGCTCCCGAATATAAAAATTATAAATCACCATAAAGATTCCTAACCCAATTTGTGTAAAAATATTTGCAAAAATGGCTTGCTTAATATTATGGTTATATCCGCGAATTTGAGTTGCCCATTCTTTATAAAATGCCATTGTTTTTCTCCTTGTAACTATTTCGCATCCCTAAATATAATAACTGCTTTTGGAAGCACTTGTAAATAAATAAGTAGAGAATTCTGAAAAAAAACCTTCACTTTTGGTCTTACAAAGCTTTCCTTATCTTGCCGCATTGTCGACACTACTGGTCCTTTATGTCAGGGTAGGCACTAAAGCTAGAAAAAATAAAAAATGCCAAGCGATTTCACCTGACATTTTTTTAGATGGTTTTTTTTATTTTTTCTAATAAGTAGGGAACGGAATGAAAGGCATACATTTTTTCATCAAGCCTGCCTTCCTTAAAAATCAAAAGACAAGGGACACTTTCAACTTCCCATTGATCAGCGATATCAGATATATAATTCAAATCCGACTTCCCTATCGACAAATCTGACATTAGTTCCTTAATGATCATTAACATTTTACCAGCTACCTGACAAGTACCGCATAGAGGCGTGTAAAGGTAAAGTAAGCCAGTTTTTTTGTCGTTAATGAATGCTTCAATTTCTTCCCGAGACCATTCCTGCAATCATATCATCCTTTATCTAAAAACTCCGTATAAACATCAATATTAGCTCCAAGTAATACAGATGCTATATGATGTTCAGGTGCAGTAGCAACCTCCCTATACATCCGGTCTATATAAAGATGCTCTGCCTCTGGGAATTCCTTCTTAAACTGCTTTCGCAGCTTTTCACCTGCTGCGTCTGCATCCACTAGTATAAAAACATCTTTATCATATAGCATATCTATTAGTTCATCTAGCTTCGTGATGCCAATTGTACCATTTGTACAGATAATATCTACCGGCTCTCTGACAATCGCCTGAACTTTTCTCTTATCTGTTGTTCCCTCTACAATGATTACTTTTTCCGTTAGCTCATCATTCATCCTAATCACCTGAACTGAGTTGTAATTTTTCCGATCAACTATGGGTGGATAAACATTCAAATATGGAGATTTTCTTACCTTACCATATTCATTATTCTTGATAATGGTGTGGATATCCTGCCATTTAACCATTATTAATTAGTTTGCCTCATGTTAGCCACACCTATAAAGCAATGGATGAAAAATCTCATCTAACGTTCTAAAACTATTGAAAAGGGAGCTACCATAATTGTGATAGCTCCCTTTCCATGTCTTCTCATGTGCTAGGGAAATCTACTTTCTTACCCAGCTACTAGATATTGAATTAATCTTCTTTTACCATTTCTTCATATTGTTCAGCAGTCATCAGTTTGTCTACTTCACTAGCATCAGATAGCTCAACAACGATCATCCAAGCTTTTTCATATGGTGATTCGTTAACAAACTCAGGATTATCGTTTAAATCTTCATTAATAGCGACAACTTTCCCACTAACTGGTGCATAAAGCTCAGATACAGTTTTAACGGATTCAACGCTACCGAAAGGCTCGTCCGCTTTAATTTCGTCTCCTACCTCTGGAAGCTCAACAAATACGATATCTCCTAGCTCAGATTGAGCGAAATCAGTGATACCAATACGAACTTGCTCGCCTTCTGTTTTTACCCACTCATGCTCTTCTGAATAACGTAGTTCTTTAGGTGTGTTCATTTTTAAACGCCTCCAATTTTTATGATATTTGATGATCGTAAATTCGATCTCTTCCTTCATCATGGCAAAAAGAATGATGTTTTTCAATCTTTTTTATGAAATCCATGATTTTTCGTAATCCTCTTCCTTAAAGCCAACTGTAACCTTATGCCCATCTGTTAATATTGGTCGTTTTATAAGCATACCGTCTGTAGCCAATACATCAAGCAGTTCATCATCTGATAGTGTTTTAACCTTATCCTTTAACCCAAGCTCCCGGTATTTCATCCCACTAGTATTAAAGAATTTCTTAATGTCTAAACCGCTATTTTTGTATAGCTCCTCCAGTTCGCTGCGGGAAGGTGGATTTTCAGCAATATGTACAGCTTCATAACCTAAATGATGATCATCCAACCATTTCTTGGCTTTTCTGCAGGTACCACATTTAGGATACCAATAAAAAGTTAGAGCCATTTTTTTCACCACCATTGTCTAGCATGTCCAATCAAAAAAATAAATTTACAGCTTTAAAGGAAATACTATCATAAATTTTCATTTATTCATAACATTTGATACACAGGATAGTTCGACAAATATCCATTTATTCGTTCATAAAAGGAAACAATTTAATATAGGGCTATTTTCTAAGAGATTGTTATTTCTAGATATTAATCATTTAAAGTTTTCAATATCTATTAATGATCGTGAGCACGTCAAAGCCTATAATAAAGACTCCCTTCTTAGATGAAGGGAGTAAATTGGCATATTATAAAATGTATTTCTCTGCTTCAATTATTTTATCAGCTGCTTCACGTTTCTTCGCAATCACATTAATCGGTGTATGGCGTGTGAACTTACGGAGTGCTGAAATCATCATTCTTAAAGCATCACCTGTTTCAACTGCCACGAGTGTTTCTTTTGCATCTTGCTCAATTTTATTAAACGCTTCTTGGCAGAAGGTTTGTGTATAAAGTAGCTTTTGCTTGCTCTTTTCTACACCGTCTTTTTTAATCGCCTTTTCTGTACGAAGAACGGCAGATTCCATTGAATAGGCATTTGAAATAATATCAGCAATATTTACTAAAACTTCCTGCTCTTTTTCAAGTGCTTTTCCGTACTTTTGTGCAGCTAAGCCTGCAGCAAGAAGACCGATTTTCTTCGCATTCTTTACTAAATATTTTTCCTGAGCAAGTGGCTCATCACCTGGCTCTTCAGGCATTAGCATCATCAGCTCTTCCTGCAATGCCATTGCTTTCTCGAATAATGGCAGCTCGCCCTTGAATGCTTTGCGAATATAAGTTCCAGGAACTAATAAACGGTTAATCTCATTTGTTCCTTCAAAGATGCGGTTAATACGCGAGTCACGGTAAGCCCTTTCGATCTCATATTCAGCCATGAATCCGTATCCGCCATGGATTTGAACACCCTCGTCTACTACATAATCTAGGACTTCTGTAGAGAAAAATTTATTTAAAGAACACTCAATCGCATATTCTGCAATGGATTTTGCTACTTCCTTTCCATCTTTTACTTCTTCTTCTGATAGCTTGCTCATGCGGTCTTCGAATAAGCCAACAGTTCGGTATACAGAGCTTTCAGCAGCATAAATTTTGGAAGCCATTGTTCCGAATTTTTCTTTCGTTAAATTAAATTGAGCGATCGGTGTTTTAAACTGCTGACGCTGATTAGCATATTGAACAGCAAGTTCGAAAGCACGCTTTGAACCGCCGACAGCACCAACACCTAGTTTATAACGACCAATGTTTAGAATATTAAAGGCAATGATATGACCTCTTCCAAATTCACCCAATAGATTTTCTTTTGGAACAAGTGCATCCTCAAGTATCAGCGTACGAGTAGAAGAGCTTTTAATTCCCATTTTCTTTTCTTCAGGTCCGACAGATACGCCTGGGAACTCTCTTTCAACGATAAAGGCTGAGAAATGCTCTCCATCAATTTTTGCATAAACGACAAATACATCAGCGAATCCAGCATTTGTAATCCATTGTTTTTCACCGTTTAACACATAGTGTGTACCCTCAGCATTTAGTTTTGCAGTTGTTTTAGCACCAAGTGCATCTGAACCTGATCCTGGCTCTGTTAATGCATAAGCAGCAAGCTTTTCACCAGTGGCTAATGCAGGTAAATATTTTTGTTTCTGTTCTTCGTTGCCGAATAATACGATTGGCAGTGAACCAATTCCTACATGTGCACCATGTGAAATGGAGAAGCCACCTGCGCGCGCCATTTTTTCGGCAATAAGGGCAGAGCTTACTTTATCTAATGCTAGACCACCGTATTCTTCAGGAACGTCAGCACCTAATAGTCCTAATTCCCCTGCTTCCTTTAATAGTTTGACAGACCGATCGAATTTATGGTTTTCCAAATGTTCAACCTCTGGAAGGACCTCATTAATAACAAATTCCTCTGTTGTTTTTGCGATCATTTTATGCTCATCTGAGAAATCCTCAGGTGTGAAAACACGGTCATAGGAAAGATCTTCAATTAAAAAACTTCCACCCTTGATTAGGTTTTCTGTTTGGTTTGACATATTCTTTTCCTCCATTCTATTATTTCTAAAACGATCAATTAAAGTGAAACTTCCATCAGTGGTGGTTTTTCGACGCACAGGACGTGCTAGTGCCGACGTTGCCACAGGACGTGGCGTTCTTAGTCGGCTTTCATCCCCCACTGATGGTTAGTTGCGGCCCACAGGAAGTGGGTCACGCAGACGTTGCCACACGATGTGGCGCTTTTAGTCTGTGTTCATTTTACGGGCATTTACGGGCAGTTGATCCCCCACTTACTCTTCTTTGCATACGCGAATCCTTGAAGTGGGGTCTTACTGCCCATTAATCTGCGATTAAAGTAATTCAAATACTCCAGCTGCACCCATTCCGCCGCCAATACACATCGTTACAACACCGAATTGCTGGTTGCGGCGCTTCATTTCATGGATAAGAGAAAGTGTTAATTTAGCACCTGTACAGCCAAGTGGATGTCCTAATGCTATAGCTCCGCCATTCACATTTACTTTCTCTTCATCTAGACCAAGCTCTCGAATAATTTGGATGGATTGAGATGCAAAAGCTTCATTTAGCTCAATTAATCCAATATCTGAAAGTTCAAGTCCTGCAAGCTTCAGTGCTTTCGGGATGGCTACAATCGGTCCAATCCCCATGATTTCAGGAGGGACACCGCCAACAGCAAATGATCTGAATTTGGCCATTGGTTTAAGGCCTGCTGATTCAGCTTTTTCACGGTCCATAACCATGACGGCAGCAGCTCCATCACTTGTCTGGGACGAGTTTCCTGCTGTTACTGTTCCTGTTACAGAAAATGCTGGGCGAAGCTTTGATAAAGTTTCAACGGTTGAATCCGCACGAACGCCTTCGTCTTGGCTGAACTTGATTGTCTTTTCGATTAACTTATTGTCTTTCCCAACGGATCTTAACGTAACATCAACAGGAACAATCTCATCCACAAATTTACCTTCAAGAATCGCTTTTGCTGCCTTTTGATGACTGCGTACAGCAAATGCATCCTGATCTTCACGGGAAATACCGAATTTTTTAGCAACCTCTTCTGCCGTATGGCCCATTCCCATATAATACTCAGGGGCTGTTTCAGCCAATTTCGCATTTGGCCTAGTGATATGCCCCATCATTGGAACAAGGCTCATGGACTCTGCTCCACCGGCAATAATCGTATCAGCGTGGCCAATCATAATTTTTTCGGCTGCATAAGCGATTGACTGTAAGCCCGAAGAGCAGTATCGATTGATGGTAATGGCTGGTACTGTATATGGAAGACCAGCTAGCGCACCAATATTACGAGCCATGTTTAAGCCCTGCTCTGCTTCCGGCATGGCACATCCAATAATTAAGTCATCTATATTTCCTTCATAATTCCCTGCTCGCTTTAATGTTTCTTGAACTACAAGGGCACCTAGGTCATCCGGTCTTACATGAGCTAATGTTCCTTTCTTTGCCTTTCCGACCGGGGTACGGGCACCTGCAACGATAACCGCTTCTCTCATTTTGTTCCCTCTCTTTCCATGTGATGAATCTTTTTAAAAAAACTTGGCGTTCGCCAAGTACTTTCGGCGAGTGCTTAGTTTTTGCGAATTTCGTTAATCTAGCAATCTATTAATTGCGTAATGGCTTTCCTTTAACGAGCATATGCTGCATGCGTTGAAGTGTTTTAGGCTCTGCAAGCAGACTCAAGAATGCCTCTCTCTCTAAATCCAGCAAGTATTGCTCATCAACTTCTGTTCCAAAAGGCACTTTTCCGCCAGCAATTACATAAGCTAATTTTTTCGCTATTTTCATATCATGTTCAGAGATATAGCCAGAGTACATCATAGCCTTAGCTCCTAAGAGCAATGTTGCGTATCCTGTTTCCCCCGTTACTGGAACCTTCTTACGGATAGGCGGCATGTAGCCCTTTTCATGCAGAGTTAGAACAGCTTGTTTTGCATCATATAGGAGATGATCACCATTGACACTAATGCCATCCGCAAAGTTCAAGAAGTTGTTATCCCTAGCTTCTTCTCCTGACGTAGAAACCTTCGCCATGGCAATTGATTCAAATACTTTATTTGCTACTTTCTGAAGGTCGAATTCTATTCCATTTGGCATACTTTCAAGGTGCTTAATATAAAGCTCCTTGTTTCCGCCTCCTCCAGGGATGAGACCTACTCCAACTTCAACTAGTCCCATATAGGTTTCACTAGAAGCTTGGATATGGGCCGTTGGGAGACAAACCTCTGTTCCTCCACCTAAAGTCATTCCAAACGGTGCTGAAACAACTGGCTTTGAACTATATTTAATTTTCATCATTGCCTGTTGGAAATGACGTACAACCATATCAAGTTCATATATATTGTCGTCCTGAGCTTCCATCAAAATCATGGCAAGGTTTGCACCAACACTAAAGTTCTTGCCTTGGTTACCAATCACTAGTCCTTTAAAATTCTTTTCTACTTCATCGATTGAAAAGTTAATCATTTGAATGATATCTAGACCAATTGCATTGCTCTTTGAATGGAATTCAAGCAGGGCAACTCCATCGCCAAGATCCACTAAGCTAGCACCACTATTCTTTTTAATAACGCCTTTTTGCTGTTTTAGTCTTTTTAAATTGATAACTTTTGGGTTTTCTTCTACTAATTTGTACTCGCCGTTTTGATAGAAATATAGATTTCCTTCCTCTTCTTTATAGAAGGATGTAAAGCCTTTTTCGAGCATTTCATGTATCCAAGAAGGAATTTCTCCTCCTGACTCTTCCATTTTCTTTACGGATTTTTCTACACCTATCGCATCCCATGTTTCAAATGGACCCAGCTCCCAGCCGAAGCCCCACTTCATAGCCTTATCAATAGCTGCTACATCATCTGCAATTGTCCCGAGCAATTCGGCTGAATATATGAGCACCGGGCTTAAAATATTCCAAAGAAGCTTACCAGCACGGTCATCCGCATAAACAAGCGCTTTCATTTTGTTTGCGGTACCCTTCTCCTGTTTGCTTAATTCTGTCGCAGCGGTGCTAAGCTTTTTACGTGGTCCGTATTCTAATGTTTGTGGGTCAAGCTCGAGGATTTCTTTGCCTTGTTTCAAAAAGAAACCTTGACCAGATTTGCTGCCTAGCCAGCCCTTATTAAGCATTTCTTTTATAAATGCAGGTATCTCAAAGGCTTCTCTTTCTTTCCCATCTACTAGCTCATATACGTTATTGGCAACATGAACAAATGTATCAAGACCGACAACATCTAATGTTCTAAATGTAGCGCTTTTCGGCCTGCCGATTAGCGGACCAGTGACTGAATCGACTTCACCGACACTATAACCGCCTTTTTGCATTTCCTGAACTGTCACTAATAAGCCGTAAGTACCAATTCGATTTGCAATAAAGTTTGGGGTATCCTTCGCTTCAACAACCCCTTTTCCTAAAACATCCTCGCCAAATTGCTTCATAAAGGCTAAAACTTCAGCATCTGTATTTTTTGTTGGAATCACTTCTAAAAGCTTTAAATAGCGAGGAGGATTAAAAAAGTGTGTGCCAAGAAAATGTTTTTTGAAATCTTCAGAGCGTCCTTCCGCCATCACTTCAACAGAAATACCGGAAGTGTTTGAGCTTACGACGCTACCTTGCTTACGGTATTGATCTACTTTTTCAAAAACCTGCTTTTTAATATTGAGATTCTCTACGACAACCTCAATCACCCAATCAACATCCTTAAGCCGCTCCATATCATCATCAAAATTACCAGCTTCAATTAACGCAAGATTCTTTTTAGAAGTAAGTGGAGCAGGCTTTTGCTTTAACAGCTTTTGTCTGCCGGCTTCACTAATGCGGTTACGAACTGCCTTATCGTCAAGAGTTAATCCTTTTGCCTTTTCTTCATCCGTTAATTCTCGAGGTACAATATCTAACAACAAAGTAGGAATACCAATATTCGCTAAGTGAGCGGCGATACCTGAGCCCATTACACCAGAACCAAGAACGGCAGCTTTTTTTATTTGTTGGATCAACTTTATTTCCTCCTTTTTCACCTTTGAATGAATACTCATTCATTTTTTTATCAAAAAAAATTCCCTGAATGAGTCTTGTTATCTATAACTATAAAATATTTAAAAAATTTACGCAATAATTTTCATCCTAAATATTAGAAAATTTTTAATTAACGGACATTACTCTTCAGTCTTTCTAATGAAAATATGAAGAATGGGCAATCTACTACTGGAGGTGAAGATACTATGGCAAGAAGAAAGAAGGAACCTTCTAAAGCTGGGGTTAGTGCAGCAAGTGTAAAGGGCAATGCTGGTCCTACTGTAGAAGCTGACGGTGGCGGGAAAGTGAACAGCCAAAATAATCAATTTAAAAAAAGTTAATATTTGCAAATTTCATTTTGAAACTCAGTCTCTTTTAGCAATTCCTTGGAAGAGGAGTTTATCTCCCCTGTTGATTTCCGCTGCAGGCACTCGCCTGCAGCGGAAATCAACAACAAATTAGCATTATCAACACTGAGCTTTAATACAGCCAATAAAGATGAAGAAAGCCGTTTTCTATTTAGTGAACGGCTTGAATTAGTTTTTAAATTGACATAAAGTGAAACTTCCATCAGAGGGGGGGTTCTTTCATCCCCCCACTGATGGTTAGTTGCGGCCCACAGGAAGTGGGTCACGCAGACGTTGCCACACGATGTGGCGCTTTTAGTCTGTGTTCATTTTATGGGCATTTACGGGCAGTTAATTCACCACTTAGGTTTCTTTGATTCTCTCGCAAACTTGAAGTAGGGGTCTTACTGCCCGTTAATCTGCGATAAGCTAAGTAACTGAAATAATCCATCAAACTTCAATTTTCCACTCCCCATTTCTATTACAGATATGTGGACAGGTCGAGCAGTTTTTATTGCTTTTCGTTAAATAGGCAAAGCAGCAGGTATTCCTTTGTCTAATTTCTTTTTTAACTCTTTCATTATAGGTTTTTTCTTTATAAAATCGCTTAAGCGGATTTTCGTGATAATCACCAAATAGCTTACCTTCAGCTTGCAAAACAATAAATTGAAAATCTTCTTTTGCACGTTCAAGCAGCTCGTCTTCTATTTCTGCCTGAAAAAAATACGTCTCATATAACCAATAAATATATATTGCAATATTCTCCCATAAAATAAGCTTAGAAATCCTTGTTACCTTTGCCACACAAGTAATGATTGGATACACGTGCTCTTTAAATAAAGCCTCAATGCAATTTTTTCTCCACAAATCTCTATTAGGTCCTGCCGATACCGACTCTAAACGAGAAAAATAAAAACGTGGAAGCCATACTTCAGCTTGAACATCTGTCTCAATGGATATATCTTCAAACGAAATGGAAAGCATTTCATCCCTGCTGGTCATTGTATATAGATACAAAACTGCTAAAAAAGCATATCTTTTTATAAATATAGAGCCTGCTGCCTTATAATTCTCAGCTTCAATATGACTTCCTAGTATATCTAAATATTCCTTCATCCTATTCTCATCTAGCAAATTTATTACTTGAAGGGAAAGGGGAGATTCATTTTTTTCAGTTGTTAGCCGCATTTCCTTTAGTTCCTGAACGAGAGACTTTGAAAAACTAACCAATAAACACTTCCCCTTTCTTTAAAATACACCTGCCCTTTCCATAAGGAATACAAAGAGGTGTACCAAAAAGAGGGTCAGTCGTTACTTGACAATCCATGTCAAAAACATTTTTCACAAGACTGCAATTCATGACATGTTCAGGTTTCCCTTGTGCAAATATCTTTTTATCCTTAATTGCTACAATATTATGCGCATAGCGGCATGCTAAATTTAGATCATGAAGCACCATCACAATCGTTCTTTTCTCGATTTCATTTAACTCAAACAATAAATCAAGAATTTCGATTTGATGAGACATATCTAAATAGGTTGTCGGTTCATCAAGAAGGACAATCTCAGTATCTTGAGCCAGGGTCATCGCAATCCAAGCCCTTTGTCGTTGACCACCAGAAAGCGAATCAACAGGACGATCCTTCAGGTCTTCTATCCTCGTTGCTCTTAAAGCATTATTCACTTTTTCTTCATCTTCTTCTGTCCATTGCTTTAGCCAGGTTTGGTATGGATAACGTCCTTGCTTTACCAATTGAAGAACTGTTAATCCCTCTGGGGCAGTTGGTGACTGTGGAAGTATTGCCATTTGTTTAGCAACTTCTTTAGTCGGCATTTTCGCAATCGCTTTCCCTTCTAGCAACACTGCTCCATCTTTAGGCTTTAACAACCTGGCAATCGATCTAAGCAAGGTTGATTTCCCGCACCCATTTCCACCAATAAAAATCGTAATTTCGCCTTTTGGGATTTTAAGATCTAGTTCATTAATAATGATGCTATCCCCATATGAAAGGGTTAATTTTTGAGTTTCTATTGATCCCATCATATCGACCGCTCCTTTTATGATAAGTGTAGCGTTTAGCTTAGCAAGGTATGGTCACTAGGCATTACGCGTTTTAAATAATAAATAAACGAAGTAGGGCGCACCAATACCAGCCGTAAAGACACCAGCAGGTATTTCGATAGGTGCAAGTACCGTTCTCCCAATAAGATCCGCTAGCATGACTAGGATAGCGCCTATAAGCGCAGATACCGGAAGTAGAGCACCGAATGCTGAACCAACCAATCTTCTTGCCATATGAGGTGCCATCAAGCCAACAAAACCGATTCCTCCAGCAAATGCTACTGAGCTTCCAATAAGGGCAGTACTAATCATTAATAATATAAATCGCTGTTTTCCAACAGAGCTTCCAACTCCAGTGGCAATTTCATCTCCAAGCTCCTGTATATTAATATTTCTAGCCATCACAAACGCTAAAAGTAAAAAAATCACTGCCCAAGGAGCTAAGGTCATAACATTTGTCCAATTTGAGCCATACACCGTTCCTGTTATCCACATATTTGCTTCGCTCGCACGATAAATAGGACCTGAAATCATCATGATTGTTGTTAAAGCTTGCATGAGAGCCGAAATACCAATCCCAATTAACACAAGCCTAATTGGTGTAACACCGTTTTTCCATGAAAGAAAATATACTGCGATGGCAACAACTCCTGCACCGATAAATGCAGCAAGAGGCATCCACTCAATACTTACGGTTAAAGCATTGCTATCATCACTAAAAAATGTCAAAAACGATACGACAGCGACTGATGCTCCACCAGTAATACCAAGGATATCTGGAGAAGCTAACGGATTTCGTATAATTCCTTGCAGAATACCACCAGCAACAGCTAATGACATTCCAACGATTAGTGCGATCAAAATTCTTGGCAGACGGAACGATTGAACCACAAGCTGTTCCATCTCTGTTCCACCACCAAAGAATACTTTTACAACATTCAGTGGACTTATTTTCATTTCTCCTATACCCGTACTCAAAACGAATACAATTCCAGTCACGGCCAGCATCACAAAAAAAACGGATGCAGCCCTTTTATCGATAAGAAAAGAAGCTTTTCCTTTTAGAATTCGAATATTTTTATACTTACTCATTTCGCATTGAACCCCTTTCTTGCAATATAAATAAAGAATGGAGTTCCAATAATAGCAGTCATCACTCCTACCGGGACCTCCTGAGGCATAATAATGTACCGCGCCAAAATATCAGCGGCAAGCAAAAGAATACCACCAAGAATACCGGAAAAAGGAATCACCCAACGATGATCAATTCCAACAATCTTTCTCGTAATATGAGGGATGACGATCCCTATAAAACCAATTGGCCCGGCAACCGCAACAGAACCGCCTGCTAGAAGGATAATACAAATACCAGCAGCGATTTTTAAAATAGCCGTATTCAGTCCTAATCCCTTTGCTACATCTTCTCCCATTGATAAAACATTCATTTTTGTAGCAATAATTAATGATCCAATCCAGCCGACCATTAAATAGGGAAGAACATTCGTTAAAATTTCTAATTTCCTGCCTTGGACAGATCCTGCAAGCCAAAATAAAACTTGTTCTAATGCTGCCTCATTTAACACTAAAAATCCTTGTGTAAATGAAGCAAACATAGCAGAAATAGCTGCACCTGCTAACGTCAATTTCATTGGAGTTAGTCCTTCTCTGCCAACAGAACCAATTATGTATACACTGACTCCCGCAACTGTAGCCCCTAAAAAAGCAATCCAAGTAAAGGCTTGAAGATTTGCGATTGAAAAAACACTAACAGCAACGACAACAGCAAAGCTTGCTCCCGCATTTACGCCAAATAACCCGGGTGAAGCAAGCGGATTTTTCGTTAAAGTTTGCATCAGTGCACCTGCAATGGCTAAGCTGCTTCCAACTGCTGCAGCAATTAAAGACCGTGGCAATCTCACTGTTTCAATAACAAGATGCTCCGTTGAACCATCATTATGTCGAAACGTATCAAAAAACATCTTCCAAGTCGTATCTGTGTACCCATATACAATACTCGCACACATTAAAAAAAGTAATAAAATGATAATGACAAATAGACCTAATACTCTTTGACTATTATTTTTTAGTAGCATGGCATAAAACCTTTCAAACAGAATAGTATAATGATCTTTTTAATTCTATTGAAACTTATTTACCTTGAACTGTCAATGATCATGATAATCATTTTCATTTAGTTGTTGACAATGTGTGAAAACCATTTTATGATTAGTTTGTAATTGAAAATGATTATCATTAACAGCTTATGGAGGAAAATAATGAAGAATTTAAAAAAGCTTTTACCTGTCCTATTTATGATGATGATCTTCGCTTTAACTGCTTGCAGCAATAGCGAAGAAGAAAAAACATCAAAAAGCGAAACCGATAACAGCAAAGCTGAAAGTACTGGTTATACAGTTGAGCATGCAATGGGATCAACTTCGATTGAGAAAACACCTGAAAGAGTCGTGATCTTGACAAGTGAAGGTACGGAAGCTCTTTTAGAACTAGGAGTAAAGCCGGTGGGTGCTGTAAAGCCTAATACACAAGATACTTTCTATGATCATGTTGCAGACAAGCTGAAAGATGTGAAGATTGTCGGAACAGAGCTTGAGGTAAATGTTGAAGCAGTAGCAGCTTTAAAGCCAGACTTAATTATTGGTAACAAAATGCGTCATGAAAAAATTTATGACCAATTGAACTCTATTGCTCCTACTGTCTTTGCAGAGACACTTCGCGGCAACTGGAAAGAAAACTTTGAACTATATGCAAAAGCTGTAAATAAAGAAGAAAAAGGAAAAGAAGTTATTGCCGCCTATGATGCACGCATCAATGATTTGAAGGAAATGTTAGGTGACAAGGTTAATACAAAAATTTCAATGGTACGTTTCATGCCAGGAGATGTGCGTATTTATCAGAAAGATACATTTTCTGGTGTAATATTGGATCAGCTTGGTTTCCAACGACCTGATAGCCAAAATGTAGATGAATTCGCGATTAGAAATTTAACAAAAGAACAAATTCCTTTGATGGATGGAGATGTACTCTTCTATTTTACATATGAAACGGGTGATGGAGAAGCAACCCAAATTGAAAAAGACTGGTTAGAGGATCCATTATTCCAAAAGCTTGAAGTTGCTCAAAAAGGAAATGTTCACAAAGTAGATGACGTTATTTGGAATACAGCAGGCGGTGTTATTGCTGCAAATTTAATGCTTGATGATATTGAGGAATTTTTCCTTAAATAAAGTGAAACTTCCATCAGTGAGGGTTTTTCGACGCACAGGACGTGCTAGTGCCGACGTTGCCACAGGACGTGGCGTTCTTAGTCGGCCTTCATCCCCCACTGATGGTTAGTTGCGGCCCACAGGAAGTGGGTCACACAGACGTTGCCACACGATGTGGCGCTTTTAGTCTGTGTTCATTTTACGGGCATTTACGGGCAGTTGATCCCCCACTTACTCTTCTTTGCATACGCGAATCCTTGAAGTGGGGGTCTTACTGCCCGTTAATCTGCGATAAATTTCTATATTTCGGTGCTCCTTACCCCTTTTGGAGCCAGATCCCTCCCTACTAAAGAATCCGTATTAAAATACGGATTCTTTTTATTTATGGCTGTGTTAAAGCTCTGTGTTGAAAATGCTATTTTGTTGTTGATTGCAACGGAGGGCGCGAGATCCTCAAAAATGCATTCGCATTTTCTTCGTGCGCTGAGTATTCTGGGAAGATTATTCAACGTCCTGTGGGAGAAGCGAGTCAAAGGAAGACCCCGCAGGAGTGCTCTTCGACGAGGAGGCTTCCAGACCGCCCGCGATCGCTATGTGCCTGCAGTGGAAATCAACAGGTTTATCATACACTTGTTTAAACTTCAATTCTTCTCCTAATTCTATTCATAAACCTTCCACTTACGGTAACAATAAACATAATGACAAATATGATGGTGATTTTATGAAAAAGTGGATAAAAAAAAACCAAACTCAAAATGATCGCAAACAAAGCGAATGGGAGAAAACATTAGAAAAATCTAAGGACTTTAAAAAGTCCTTTCATATCAACAAAAATACAAATATCCCTTTTTCTCTAACCTTTGTTTCATCATTAGTCGATGAACAGATTATCCAGCAAAGTGTATTACCAAACTTATTAGAAGATGAGTTGCAATCCATTGATGATATCAAAAAGATCCTTCCATTGGCAGATTTGGAAATATCGAATGATCCTTCCCAAATTGAACAAAAATTACTTAATGGGTATTTAATGCTGACTCTGAACTCTAACGAAGATCGGTTTGGATTCATTGCAGCACAAAAGGAAATTGTTCGTGGAATAACGACGCCAGAAATAGAATTTTCAGTCATTGGACCAAAAGAAGCCTTTGTTGAATCGATCGGTCAAAACATAAATCTCGTGAGGAAAAGACTGCCAGTAAAAGAACTGATTGTTGAGGAATATACTTTGGGAAGCCTGTCCAAAACACGAATTGCCATTCTTTATATGGATGGAATCACAGATGAAGAAAATGTTAATACAGTGAGGGAGCGAATTACAAGTATCGAGTTTGATGCGATTACGGATAGTTCCTTTGTTGTTCAGCTCATTTGTGATAACTCAAATTCTCCATTTCCACAGTTACTGGATACAGAAAGACCTGATAGGGTTTCTAGTGTTCTGGCTGAAGGAAAGGTTGTCATAATGGTAGACGGTTCTCCTCATGCATTAATCACGCCAACAACTTTAGTAGAATTTTTTGGATCGTTCGAAGACTATTTACTTAATTGGATATTATCTTCCTTTTTTAGACTAATCCGTCTATTCGCAGTTATATTCTCAATTCAAATAACACCGCTTTATGTGGCCGTACTTACCTATCATTACGAATTGATTCCACGAGACTTGATTGGAACCTTAATTGCATCCAGAAGAGTGGTGCCTCTTCCGCCGATCCTTGAAGCTTTATTTCTTGAACTGACGATCGAGCTTTTAAGAGAAGCAGGTGCAAGACTGCCCACGAAGGTTGGGCAAACAATCGGTATCGTTGGAGGAATTGTTATTGGGACAGCTTCTGTAGAAGCGGGGCTGACGAGTAATATTCTTTTAATTTTCATTGCCTTATCTGCTCTTGCTTCCTTTACAACACCGGTTTACAAGATGGCAAATACAATTCGCTTATTACGCTTTCCATTTTTGCTTTTTGCACAACTCTGGGGTTTACTTGGAATTGTATTTTGTACCTGTTTCTTACTAACACATTTATTACGTCTTACTTCACTTGGACGTCCGTATTTTCAGCCTATTTATCCACCAAGAATTAAAGATTTAAAGGATTCAATTATTAGGCTTCCTTTTAGTGAGCAGTCCTTACGTCCCTATTATTTACACACGAAAAATCGTACCCGTTTTAATAAAGAAAAGGCTCATATGAAAAAAGACATCGATGAGTAGTATTGGAGGTGACTAATAGTTTATGCAGGAGCAAATACCTGAAGAATTTAAGATTTCCCCTTCCTTAGTTTATTTTATGGTTGCCTCCATGCAAGTTGGGATTGGCATTCTTGGATATCAGCGAAGTGTCACTAAATATTCCTATCAGGATGCTTGGATTTCTGTATTATTAGCTGGTCTACTCTTGCATATTATTGTTTGGATGATTTATAAAATTGCCGAAGAGGTGAACGGGGATATCGTTACAGCCCATGAATATGTAGTGGGGAAAATAGTAGGGAAAATAATAAGCTCCCTATTTATCCCCTACTTTTTCATTTATGCATTAACTGTTCTTCGATCTTATATTGAGGTCATCCAAGTATGGATGTTTCCAGAAGTAAGCACTTTTTGGTTCACATTCGCATTCATGATCCTATGTATTTATATTATATATGGTGGATTTCGAGTCGTTGTTGGTATTGCCTTTTTCGGGCTTGTCATCCCCTCATACTTGTTTCTTACATTTGGCTATAACATTAAATATGCAGATTTTAGTCACCTATTGCCTATATTTGACACTTCGATAAAAAACATCATACTAGGCTCATACCAAATGTCACTGACTCTTGTCGGCTTTGAAATAATCTTATTTTTTTATCCATTTATTAAAGAACCGCAAAAATCCAAAAAGTGGGCACATTTTGCATTGTTAACATCTACACTCTTATATACGGGATTAATGATCTTGGCCATTGCTTATTTCTCAGAGCTAAAGATTGAAAAGTCCATTTGGGCGACATTAACAATGTGGAAAATAGTGCAATTGCCATTTGTTGAACGATTTGAGTATATCGGAATTGCCAGTTGGAATTTAGTCATTCTGCCTAATGTTTGTGTCTCAATCTGGGTTGCCTCTAGACTTATAAAAAGAATTTTTCACCTCAAGCATAGAAATGGTGTCGTTATTATTGCTCTTTTTATGTTAATCATTATCAGTTTTATTGATACTCGTGAAAAGATTAACGTATTAAATAATTTTACTGGAAAAATGGGATTTGGCTTTACCTTTATTTATATTCCTTTATTATACATTTGCATCATGATTGCAAAGAAGGTGAAAGAAAAATGAAAAAAATTCCATTCACGGTCCTTTTTCTACTTATTATGACAGGCTGTGTGCAAGAGAAAATTATTGATGAAATTGATATTGAAACAGCGGCAGCATTTGACCAATTGAAAAAGGATGAGTTTATTGGCGCTATCCTTGTTCAAGATTATCTTCCTGATAAAACTATAATAAATAAAGTCTTTACGACAGAAGGCAGTCTAAGAAGGGATTTATTATTGAATATACAAAAGCAAACCTCTGGGGATCTTGTTACTGGAGGTCTACTGATCACGATTTTTGGAGATAAACTTGCTGATAAAGGGATTGTAGATTTCGTAGATACTTATCAAAGAGATGCGAGCATTGGATCAAGAAACTTTCTTGCAACCTCCCATGGGAGTGCACTGGAAATAATAAAGGGTGATTATGGACCACAAGGAGTTTCAAATTATTTATATACACTCATTGAACATAATATTAACCAGAAGGATGTGCCAGTAACAAATTTACACGTTTTTTTAAGAGACTTTTATATAAAAGGAAAGGATCCTTATCTTCCGGAACTAAGGAGGTTAAATAAAACACAGGTCGAAATAAGCGGATTAAGCCTTTTTAGAGGGGATAGAGAAGCCTATGTCCTGCCTAAAGAAAAAATGTTCTTTTTTAAGCTATTGGCAGATAGACATAGTGGTGAAGGCAGTTTTGATGTAAATATAGGAAAAGGAAGGAAAAGTGCGGTAAGAAGCATAAGGTCTAAACATAAGTATAAACTTTCGAAAGAAGACCGCTCTCAGGTGAATATTCAAATTAAAATAAGAGGAGAAATTCGGGAGTATACCGGAATAAAGCTAACGCAGGCCATTGTAGATCAAATTGACAAAAAACTTGAAAAAGAAATAGAAGTGGAATGTATGAAATTGGTGAAACATTTTCAGAAACTAGACATCGATCCAATTGGATTTGGCTATTTAC
The DNA here is from genome assembly GCF_007995155.1 of Cytobacillus dafuensis. Taxonomy (NCBI): domain Bacteria; kingdom Bacillati; phylum Bacillota; class Bacilli; order Caryophanales; family Bacillaceae; genus Cytobacillus; species Cytobacillus dafuensis. The sequence continues at coordinate 4,065,573 of NZ_CP042593.1, forward strand.
ATCGAAAGAGTATCCGAGGGTATAATTATGATAAGAATTGGAAAAAAGATTATCAAAATCTTACTTTTAAAATAAATGCCGACGTCAAAATTTTAGAAACCGGCGTAATTGAATAAAGGTTGTCCCAAAAGCAAAGGTGTCTGGCACCACGAACAATATCCAGTACCAACAAGCTTCTGGATAAAGTGTATTATGTGAATGCCAGACACCTTATGGAACAACTCCTTTGTCCCTGAACTTTTCTTAATTAATCACTATTAGAAAACATATATTTTTTATGGTGATAGCGAATAGAAAAAATCAAGCTAATCGCAAGCATATTCCCCATAAGCGAGCTGCCGCCATAGCTAATGAATGGCAAGGGGATCCCTGTAATCGGCAGTACACCAATTGTCATACCAATATTTTGGAAGACGTGGAAGGTAATCATACTAATAACCCCTACACAAATATAAGTATAGAAGTTATTTTTCGTTTCCATCCCCACCTTCGTTATATGATAAATAAGAAGGAAGAACAAACTTACAACAAGACTAGCCCCGATAAAACCAAACTCTTCGCCTATAATACTGAAGATGAAGTCTGTATGGCTCTCCGGCAAATAAACTTCCCTTGTTCCATAGCCTTTTCCACTTGTTTCCCCTGATCCAATCGCAAGAAGAGACCTCGTTAATTGAAATCCTGTAGAGCTCTGGTAATTATATGGGTCGATCCATGAATAAATACGGCCAAATTGATATTCCTTAACGCCAAAATATTTCTCTAAAATCTCAGGCTTCGCAAGAACTAAGTACATAATACCCGAAATTAGCGTTATACCCGTTCCAAAAATAGGCGCAAGAATCTTCCATGTAATACCAGAAATAAAAATCATCCCGAGCATGATCGCAATAAAGACAAGGCCCGTACCAAGATCAGGCTGTTGCATCACAAGCAAAAGAGGCAAGCCTGTAAAAAAGCCTATCTTGATGAGAAGCCAAAAATCGGTTTGGATTGTTTTAATTGGATTCTTATGATGATGCTCATCAATTACACGCGCAAGGACAAGAATAATAAAGACCTTTACAAGCTCTGATGGCTGTAACGAGCCCATCCCTGGGACTATAAACCAAGCTTTGGCACCATTAATAACAGGAGCGATACTACTAGGTGCCACAATTAAGAAACCAAGCAAGAATAATCCAAAGCCGTATGCATACCAAGAAATCTTCTTTAACTGCTCTGAATCAAGCGTAATAACTGCCGCAATAATACCCGTACCAACTATATACCAAACAATTTGTTTTAAAAGGAAATTCTCACTATATTGCCCTGTCGTCTGTGCACTATAAATAGAAATACAGCTTACTAAAAATAATAAAAATAATATCAATACTAGACTATAATCTAGCTTAGGAGGGTTTGTTGTTTTATTAGAAGTCATATCAATCTCCTCGACAGAAAAGCTTAAAGCGCCTTTGGAACAATCAAAGGACAATTGCTCCTGTGATGGGAAGGCGCTAGAGCTAGATATTTCTCAAACTCACCAAAATTTATCTCTTGTATCTTTTAAATTATATCAACACTTCATTATATTAATTATCAACGCAATTCACAACTTCAAGATTGTGATTGGTGATAATTGCTATTATCCAAAATAGTGCTCGCGAATATCTTCCTTCATCCATTCTATATTATTTGGTACTTGTGGAATAAAATACCCAATAAATAATGGCGTTGTAATAAATCGCGGAACAATTTTTGCATAAATATCACCGTTCAACTGGTAGAAAAACAAATTATAGCTACCACAAAAAAACGGGAAATTATTTAAAATATAATGTGCAGCAATCTGAATGTATTTAGAAAATGATGTAAGATCATAGATATCCCTAAGCTTTACATTAAACTCATAAAAGCCCACTCTTGGGGCAGTAGAAATGGAAAAAACCGTCCCATTTTTTTCATGTATGGTTAACCCTTCAAAATCGGACGCTTGCACCTTGTCTTCATATTTAATCTCATTGAGTCCAATGATTTGCATATGGGGGTGGGCAATCGTTCCTCCAGATAACGGACCATGATTCTTAAAGAAAATAACGGATTGATATTGCTCGGATTCTGACATCTCAAGCCAGTGGGTTAAGCCAAATCGAATCAGTTTTATTAGATGATCTTCTGGATAGATAGATAACTCCCCATGACAATCATCGGTTTCAATTAATACTGTTTGATACGTATTTTCCAAAACGGGATATTTATTTTTTAATAATATAATAGACCCATCTACCGCTAAAATATCTGTCAGCTTCTCCCTTTCACAAAAAGGACAGCTTTGTTCTTTATCTCTAATACTATTAGGTTTTTTTCGTCCAATACCTGTATTAAAAAATAGATGAGTTTGACTCATTATAAATCCACCTGCTTTTCTTCTGTCTACTCTTATTCTATTGAATTAATATCTAATTGGCGAGAGGAATGTATTGTTAGAAAATTATTGCGTTCGCCAAATCCTTCTGGAGAATACCTTCTTTTTTGCAAAGAAAAAAGCGCACCTTAATCGATGCGCAATTAGTCACTATTCAACAGTTACAGCTTCTTCTGTATGCTCATGAAGTCCTTCATCGTTTTCCACATGAATTCTTACAGTATAATTTCCACTTGCCGGAAATTGATAATCAGTTGTGTATTCCCCATTCTCTCCCTCTGTCATATCGACCCATGCTGGATTGGAATCCTTCTGGAATATTTCAAGTCGAACATTTGCTTTCGTAAGCGGTTTATTGTCTTTTTGTAAGTGAACAGCTAAAGGGATTTGCTGAGATGCTTTTACTTGCTCTGGTTTTTGCAAATGAATAGACACGTCACCGTGATACTGACCATGCTCATCACCTTGTTCATTATGTTCATGCTGAGCAGCTTCCACATTTCCTACTTGAATGGTTTTTGTTGGCATTGTATGCATATTCCTTGCTGTTACATGGGATTGAACATTGTAGACTCCATCTTCAGAAAAGGTGTGTTTAGCTATATACTTCCCTTTTTCAGAATGCTTAGCTTCAATCTTTTCACTTGAATCCTTTTGTCCTTCTTTCCAAACCTCAAACTTCACTTCGCTTGCATCTTCAACTAATTCTTTCCCTTGCTTAACCGTAACGGCTAATTCTGTTTCCTTACCAACTTCTGCTTTTTCAGGAATATCAATCACGGCTTCAATAATAGCTGGTAATTCAGCGTCATTTTGATCCCCATTATTTTTTTCTTGCCCCGTATTACCACACCCTGCTAATAATACTGAGCTCATTAATAAAACCGTCATCCATTTTTTCAAAATTATTCCCACTTTCTAAATAAATCGTCATAGTAACACTATAGACTTTAATTGTGATAAAAAAATGAAATTTCCTCGTATAATAGAAAAACTTCTCTTTCACTACATCCTTCGGCGATTACCTTAGTTTTATTTATACAATCATTTTAGCAAAGTTACTATTGAAACGTCACATACTCTATAGTACGCAAATAAACTTATACTATCTTATTAGCTGACTGTGTTAAACTTCCCTGTTGATTTCCGCTGCAGGCACTTAGCGATCGCGGGTGGTCCGGGAGCCTCCTCGTCGAAGAGCGCTCCTGCGTGGTCTCCCTTTGACACGCTTCTCCCGCAGGACGTTGAATAATCTTCCCCGAATACTCACCGCACGAAGAAAATGCGAATGCATTTTTGAGGATCTCGTGCCTTCCGCTCCAATCAACAACAAAATAGCATTTTCAACACTGAGCTTAACACAGCCTATAAGTATTACCCCTTAATTTAAAAAATATGGACAAAATGTGACAATATCATACAAAACTCAACAAAACTAAATGAAACTTAACAAAAGTCACAGAAACCTCTCTCTTTTTCTAGTATTTTATGAAAGGGTTAAGAAAGAAGGTGATCGTTTGCAAGAGAAGACCTATACACCTGATGAAGTCGCAAAAATGTTCAAAATATCTAAGAATACGGTTTATGAACTTATAAAGCGTGGGGAACTTCTTGCTTTTAAGGTAGGAAATAAAATGAGAATCGAAAAAAGTGAGATTGATCGCTTTATAGATGGAAAGAAACCGTCAGACTCTTCAAGGCTGATGAGTATACCTTATCAAGAGGAACAGCTTCGTCTTGCTGGAAGTCATGATTTTTTAATCGAACAATTAATTAAATACATGACAAGGCAATCTAGCGGTTTATCGGTTCAACCTACTTTTATAGGAAGTTTAGAGGGGTTAATGATGCTTTACAGAGGAAATTGCGATGTAGCTGCCATTCATTTGCTAGATCCTTCAACGAAGGAATACAATCTTCCTATTATTAAGCAGCTCTTTACTCATGAAAAGATCACTGTTTTGAGACTTGCCGAAAGAGAGCAGGGCATTATTACTGCCCAAGGAAACCCGAAAGGAATTTATAACTTTAAAGATCTCGCCCGTAAGGATGTCCGATTCGTTAACCGGCAAAAAGGCTCAGGCACCCGCTTTCTTTTTGATACCATTTTAGCTGATGAAAAAATTGTACCATCAGATATTAGAGGATATGAGAATGAAGAATGGAATCATCTCTCAACTGCTGCTTATATTAGCAACGGCGAAGCGGATGCAGCGTTTGGGATTCTCTCTGCTGCAAGCAAGCTTGATTTAAACTTTATTCCTGTTGCGAAGGAAAAATTTGACCTTGTATTCAGATGGACACCGCAAAATGAGAAAGCCTTACAGCTATTAATGGATATCATTCAACTCACAGATTTTAAAGAGAGCATTGGTCAATCCGGTGGATATGATGTCAGGGAGTTTGGTTTAATCACTTATAACACAAAAGCATGGAGGAACTAGAATGAAACTAAACAAATTTTTTACAGTCAGCTTACTAGCTGTGTTCTTATTTATGATGTCTGCTTGTTCCAATTCAACAGCTGACACAAATGAAAAAAATCAATCAAAGCCTGAAGAGGCAAAAACAGAGGAAGTAAAGGATTTAATTTTAGCGACAACAACAAGTACGCAGGATAGCGGACTTCTAGATGTGTTAATTCCAATGTTTGAAGAAGAACAAAAAAATACGAATGTAAAAACAATCGCCGTTGGAACAGGACAAGCATTGGAAATGGGCGTGAAAGGTGAAGCAGACGTTCTTCTTGTCCACGCTCCTGAAGCTGAACAAGAAATTGTAGACAGCGGGGATGCAATCAACCGTAAGCGTGTGATGTATAATGATTATATTATTGTTGGCCCATCCGCAGATCCAGCAGGTATTAAAGACATGGATGTAAAAGCAGCATTCAAGCAATTGCACGATAAAGGTGCCGTTTTCATTTCAAGAGGCGATGATTCTGGTACTCATAAAAAAGAACTTGGAATTTGGAAGTCTATAGAAATTACGCCAGCGGATAATAAAGGCTATGCTGAAACCGGACAAGGAATGGGGAATACTCTCCAAGTGGCTGCTGAAAAGCAAGGATATGTATTAACTGACCGCGCAACCTATTTAGCTCAAAAAGATAATGTCGATTTAGACATCATGGTTGAAGGCGACGATGATCTATTAAATATTTATCATGTTATGCAAGTAAACCCTGAAAAGCATGACAAAGTAAACAGTGAAGGTGCAGAAGCATTTGTACAATTTATAATTGCTGATAAAACACAAAAGGTAATTGAAGAATTCGGAAAAGAAGATTTCGGACAATCCCTTTTCGTTCCATATACTGAGTAGAAATGCGTAATTACTCTTTTTTTAAAAAAGAGTTTAATTTTTCTGAATTTAAGAAATGTCTAGCTCCAGCGCCTACCCCCTCGTGGTCATAAGCCAGTCCGCCAAGAAGGTTAAAGAACAACCTTCCTGTCGGCCCGTCTTATGCTTGTCGGGGGTGAGCAAGGCGCTTGCGCTTTTCTAATAAGAAAGCTGGAATTTACATGGACTTATTAATTGAAGGAATGAGAGAAGCTATCGAAATGCTGATTTCAGGAAATCCTGAAATATTTGAGATTACTTGGCTCACTTTAAAGGTTTCATTAAGCGCCATCTTAATCAGTACATTAATCGGTATTCCGATCGGGGTCATATTAGGACTTACTGCATTTCGTGGCAGACGATTGCTGCTTGTCTTAGTCAACATTGGAATGGGACTTCCCCCTGTTGTAGCCGGTTTATGGATTACGATGCTCTTATGGAGATCAGGTCCGTTAGGTTCGCTCACTTTATTATATAGCCCATATGCAATTGTTATGGCACAAGTCCTTGTATCTCTTCCAATTGTTATTGGACTAACGTGCAGTGCTTTTCAACAAATCGATAAAAACATGCTCATCCAAATCAAGTCATTAGGAGCAACACGATTTCAAACCGTTTCATTGCTATTAAGAGAAACGAGAATTGCTATCATGGCTGCCATTATGGCTGGATTCGGGAGAGTGATTGCTGAAGTCGGAGCAGCGATGATGGTTGGTGGAAATATTCGTGGGGAAACGAGGATTTTAACAACATCCATTGTGATGGAAGTTTCCAAAGGGAACTTTGATGTGGCACTAGCCCTCTCTTTTATCCTAATGAGCTTGGCATTTATTATTACCTTTTTCTTAACCATTTTACAGCAAAGGAATAAAAAACAATGAAACCGCTCATCCACTTAGATCATATTCAGTATACAAGCAAAGAGCGTACCATTCTCTCTGTTCCTGAATTATCGATTTTCCAAGGGGAAATCCTTGGAATTATGGGGCCAAATGGAGCAGGAAAAAGCACACTTGTCAAAATCCTATCATGCCTGCAAGCACCCACATCTGGAAAGATATTCTATAACGGCATAGAAGTTCCTGCCGGTAATGTTTCTCTGGAACAAAGGAGGAAATGGGCAGTCGTTCTGCAACAAACACTTATTTTTGACACAACTGTATTTCAAAATGTTGCAGCAGGATTAAAAATTCGTAAGGTGCAAAAGGCTATTATTAAAGAGAAGGTTGAATACTGGCTCGAAAAATTCGGCATTTCCCACCTTGCAAAGAAAAACGCCCATCAATTATCTGGAGGAGAGGCACAAAGAGTTAATCTTGCAAGAGCGTTAATCCTCGAACCTGAAGTACTCTATTTGGATGAACCTTTTTCTGCTCTTGATTATCCTACAAAGGTAAGGCTAATCAAAGATTTTAGTTCCATACTGAAAGAAACTAGTACTACAACCGTATTTGTCAGCCATGATATTTCGGAAGTGAAATTCTTGACTGATAGGCTGGCCATTTTGAAATTAGGGGAAATTATACAACTCGGTTTTACCGCGGAAGTACTCCAATCCCCTAATCATGAAGCGGCTAGCTTTTTAAACGAAATGACGCTAAATCTTGAAAATGACAGCATATAGGTATTCTATATGCTGTTTTTCTATTTTTCCTACTACAAGTATAAGAAGGATGAAGGAAAAACCATTAGAAAAACTTGGCGTTCGCCAAGTCCTTTTTGGCGAATGCCTTAGTTTTTCTTATGCGATCTTATTAGCAGATATTAAATTGAACACACTCTTTACTTTAGTACGTTAATAAACTTAAACTTCCCTTTTAGCCAAAAAAATGGGAAATAACTAGTATTCACCTTACATCTTTTGTTTTAATTAAAGTAGAAAATAAAAGGAGTGATAGGATTGAATTTTGCAATCATAACTGGCGCCTCAAAAGGTCTTGGAGCTTCAATAGCAGAAAGAATGATTATGGAAAAAGTAGGAATAATCTCTGTTTCAAGAACTGAGAATAAAGGACTGAAAGAGTTAGCAGCAGAAAATCAAGTATTCTATCAACATTTTTCTTGCAACCTTTCCCTTCCTGAAGAGATTGAAATGACATTTAAGAAAGTTTTAACAACTCTAGAATCATATGATTCTAAAGTTGTTTATGTTATCAATAATGCTGGAGTGATCGATCCAATCTCAACAGCAGGGAATCTTGATCATCAAGCGCTCATCCAAAATGTCCATATCAACCTAATTGCTCCTATTATGATTTCGAATATCCTTTTAAATAATATCAAAAGCAAAATGAAGATTGTGAATGTATCCTCAGGTGCTGCTGAAAATCCATACCAAGGCTGGAGTGCCTACTGCAGTACAAAGGCAGGGCTAAATATGTTCACAAAAACTGCTGCAGCCGAACAGGAAACTATCGGATCATCTCATAAAATTATCGCCTTTAGCCCAGGAATAATGGACACAGATATGCAAGGAACTATTCGATCCTCATCAAAAGAAGCATTTAATGACCTTGAAAAATTTAAGGAATATAAAGAAAAAGGGCTACTAAGACCTGCAAAAGTTGTTGCCAGTGCATTAGTAGACCTGTTAATGAGAGAGCCAATCGAAAGTGGAAAAGTCTATCATGTGAATGAGCTTATTAATAACAAGTATTAGTCAATTGATGTGTATAATTAACACACGAATTGTCCATACTAATCTTAGAAAGTTTATATCCCCCTTATTTTTCAGCTTCCATTTGGAGGCATTTTTTTTGCAATTTAATAGATAGTTTTTATTATGAATCCCATCTAATTTTCGCTTATTTTAATAAACCTTAACTAATCCGCTAGAAATGGAGACATCAACGGCATGCTTTCCAGTGCCGTACACACCTGTCATTTTGTTTTTCTCAGTTATTTTATTTTTAAGAGGGAATTCGCAATCGATAAAGCCGCTTGTTTTTTTCCCGTTTAATGTAAAGTCTGCATGATCCGGAAGGTCGAGCTTAATTTGCCCTGAACTAGCCTGAAGATCTATGCTATCTGTTAGCTTATCCATTTGAACGTCTAAAAGACCGGAGGAAACTTCTGCATCAAGCTTACCTTGATAATTTCTGATTTTTATTATCCCTGAGCTCATATCAATCGATCCCGAACCAGTATTAAGATTATCGACATCAATCACTCCAGAAGATCCTTCATGATTAAATTCTTCTGTTTTAATGTTTTTTAAATCAACCTTTCCTGAACTCATGTTAATCGTCATTTCTTCTAGCTCGATCGGATGTTTTTTAGAGGTTCCTGAAAAGGTTAAATAGCCAGAGCCAATATCAATATCCATGCTGCGATTATAATCTTCCGGAATATAAATATTTAGCTTCGGTGCTTTGTTAAAAAATTGAAAGCCTTTAAGCCAGCTTTGCTTATATTCAACTATGATAGTGTCTCCACTTTTATCTATGGATAAATTACCTTTTCCATTAAGCTCTGCTTTTACATTATTTCTTTTTTCTGGGATGATGTTTGCATGAGCAGATGAAACATTAACCTCTAATAAATTAATATTGTTCGTGACTTTCACTTCACTGTCACTTTTTCCAAAAGTTAATAAACTCGTTACATTGGAAGTCATCAAAATATAAAGACCTACTAAAACTAAAAAAATGAATAAAATTCTTTTCAACGGGTATCCCTGCTTTCTTTCATTTAATATTACCTCTATTTTACAGGAATAATTAACCAAATAACATTGAGCCGAAGAATTATTTCTTTCTAAGACCTAAGACTTAAATGGATCTGTAAAAAATAAATTTATGCTCTAATCAACAGAATGAAGCTTCCCTCAATTGGGAAGCTTCATTTTATTACTCTATTTTATTGCTTCGATCCTTGTTCCGTTTATTTCCTTTACTATTATCTCCGCTTACGATATCTGACTGATTGGCTCTTGGTGAGTTCTGGTTCTTGCTTCCTTTATTAAATTTTTTCGTCATTTTGGAACTCCCTTCGTTATGATAATGTTACAAATAGTAAAACCCTTGTACAGGTTTCAATCTATATTTTGCCATCAATTGCTTATTTATATGTGATGTCATATAAGATAGGTTTCTATATCACTCATAAACAACGGATACCATCATAATCACAATATATTTAAAAAAACGAACTCGCCCATAAGCAAGTTCGTTACATATATATATATCAATTAAAGTGTTTGAAATTTTTCACCTGCTGCTCCCTGTTCGGCAATGAGTGGGCACATGGTGATGCTATAGTTGCAAATGGCCTCAACATCATTACGGTCATGTGTCACAATCATGCAGGTCATATTTGCCTTTTTTAAAATTAAAAGCAAATCTTCCCGAATCGATTCTTTTAGATCAGCATCTAAATTACTGAATGGCTCATCCATTAATAATACTTTCGGCTTTGGTGCAAGTGCTCTTGCCAGAGCAACCCTTTGCTGCTGTCCCCCACTTAACTCGTGAGGATATCGGTCACCGAAGTCCTCCATATGTACAAGCTCAAGCATTTCTTTTACACGCGGCTTCCGATCCTTCTTGGCCATTCGTGATAACCCAAAAAGGATATTCTCCTTCACTGTCATATGTGGAAATAGGGCATAATCCTGAAAAACCATGCCTACTCCTCTATCCTCTGGCTGAACAAATAAACGATCGTTTACAACCAGTTTGCCAGCAATCGTAATGGATCCTTTTCTTGGCATCTCCAAACCAGAGATTAAACGAAGTAATGTGCTTTTTCCACTTCCGCTCTGCCCTAATACACCAACGATTTCTCCTGTATTCATCGAGAAAGAAAATTCGTCAATAGTTGGTGATGCCGATCGGGAATAGGAAAAAGTAAGATTTTCAATTTCAACTACTTTCATCGTTGCACCTTCTTATCGATCATTTGAAACACGACAACAGACAAAACACTAATGCCAATAATCATTAAGGATGAGATAGAGGCTTCATAAATTTGTTCATCTTTTGCATACTGATAAGTCTTTGTTGCTAACGTATCAAAATTAAAAGGTCTTAAAAGTAATGCCAAAGGAAGCTCTTTGCAAATTTCAACAAATGTTAGAATGAAGCCGCTCACTAACGCACCTTTAATTAGCGGCAGGTCCACTTTAAAAAATGTTTTCGTCATTCCATGCCCAAGAAGCCTCGATGCTTCCGAAAATTTTGTCCCAATTTTTTCATAACCAACCTCGACCGCATTAAATCCTGTAGCCATGAAACGAATGACGTAGCCAACAATAAGCATAACCAAGGATAAGCTTAAGATTAGCGGTGCATTGCCCAATCCAATATATGAATATAGAGGAGCAAGCCACTTATCAAGTGTGATAAACATGGCAAGAACACCAATCGCAATAATGGCACCAGGAATCGAATAACCCGATGTCGTTAATCTTGCTAAAATATATGAACCCGTCGTGTGTGAACGGCATACATTAGCGACCACAACAGATAGAATAAGAATCAGCACCGTTGCAATAACGGCAACATATACTGTTTGAAAAAATAATGTAAAGAAGGTTTCATCCCAAACTTTACTAAATGTCAGCTTCGCCCAAGCGATTAACTGAATGAATGGAATAAGAAATCCAAGCAGAAACACAATGCTGCAATATGTAAATGCTACTGCAGCCTTCCATCCCTTCAATTGCATCGGAACGAGAGGCCTTGACTTATTATTCAAATGATAGCGCCGTCTTTTTCTGAGCATCCTTTCTAAGAAAAACATTCCTAGAATAATAACCATTAGCCATGCAGCAAGCCTCATGGCAGAATCAATATCATACATGCCGAACCAAGTTTGAAAAATAGCGGTTGAAATGGTGTGAATACCAAAATAGCTTGTTACGCCATAATCACTCAGCACTTCATATATGACCAATACTGCTCCGGCAGCAATAGCTGGCCTTGAAAGCGGCAGCACAACCTTTACAAAAATGGAAAGTGGCTTCCTGCCTAGCAGTCTCGCATTTTCGAAAAAAGATGAGCTCTGGCTTTCGAGGAAAGCTTTCGTCATGATATAAACATATGGAAAAAGAAATAGCGTAAAGATGAAAATAGCTCCGCGCAATGATGAAATCGAAAGGATTTCAGGATCGATTTGATAATTAAATTGATTACGAAGCGTTGTTTGGATGACCCCAGTATAACTAAACATTGTTCGGTAAGTGTAAGCCGCAATATACGGAGGAATCGCAAGCGGCAACAGCAATCCCCAGCGAAAGAATCGTTTGAGCGGAAAATCATAGGCAGCAATAAGCCACGCAAGCGAAACCCCTAAAAACGCAGTAAAAATCCCTGTTGATAGCACAAGGATTACCGTGTTAGCTACATATGTTTTTAATAAGTACTCGCGAATTTGAAACCAGTTTTCATTTGGCTCCTGAAATAGAGAAAAGAAGATGAACAGGATGGGCAGCAAAATAATTGCCGCCCCAATAATACTGATCATCCACCAGCTATTAAAATCCTTTTGTATGAAACGTTTCAAGTTTGTTCCCATTTTACTTCCAGCCTGTTTTATTAAAGATTTCAATCGCTTCTTGATTATGTTCTCCTAAAGTATCAAAATCCAATTCTTGCATTTTGAAGTCGCCCCAAGACTCAAGAATCTCTGTTTTTTTTGCATCTGCATTAACCGGGAATTCGTAATTATTTGCCGATAAATATTCCTGAGCCTCTACACTTGTCATGTATTCAATCAGTTTTGTGGCGTTTTCAGGATTTTTACTATGCTTTGTTAAGCCAATTCCACTAATATTTACATGCGTTCCATTTGTTTCTTGGTTCGGGAAGAACACACCGATGCTTTCTCCCACTTTTCTTTCCTCAGGGTCTTCAGAGTTCACAAGCAGCCCAACATAGTATGTGTTCATAATTGCTACATCACCAGTACCAGCTACAATCGCTTTTGCTTGATCACGGTCACCGCCATCAGGTTGGCGAGCAAAGTTATTAACAATTCCTTGTGCCCATTGCTCAGCCTGCTCTTTTCCGTTCAATTCAATGAATGATGAAAGAAGAGACTGATTATATAGGTTTGTTGAAGAACGGGCTAACACTTTCCCTTTCCATTTCTCGTCTGTTAATGCTTCATATGTAGAAAGCTCATCTGGGGACACTCGATCTTTTGAGTAAACAATGACACGTGCTCTTGTTGATAATCCAATCCAGTTATTATCTGCATCGCGAAGGTTCTCAGGAACATTTTTATTGATGATGTCGGAGTTAACTGGCTGAAGGACATCGTTTTTCTTTGCATTTGCAAGAACTCCACCATCAACAGTAATAAATAAATCAGCCTGTGTGCTTTCACCTTCACGCTTTAAACGCTCAATAAGTTCTTCTGCTTCACCTTTTACAACATTTACTTTAATGCCCGTTTCTTCTGTAAACTTCTTAAACACTTCTTCGTCAGCTTCGTAATGTCTAGCTGTATAAACGTTTACTTCTTGGCTCTCAGCTTTTTCAGGCTTTGAAGCTGGTTTTTCTTCCTCTGAGCTGCTGTTATTTGCTCCACAGCCAGCTAAGCCAATTGTAAGAGCAGTAGTTACAATGAAAGGCTTTAGTAATTTTGAAAGATTCATATGTATGTCCACCTTTATTATTTTTTGACTATGTTAAACTTCCCTGTTGATTTGCGCTGCAGGCGCTCGCTTTCCGCGGGCGGTCCGGAAGCCTCCTCGTCGCTATCGCTCCTGCGGGGTCTCCCTCTGACTCGCTTCTCCCGCAGGAGTCTCGCGCCTTCCGCTCCAATCAACAACAAAATAGCATTTTCAGCACTGAGCTTTTACACAGCCAATTTTATTACTGTGATAATGATAATTATTTTCACTTACACATTTTTATTCTACTGGGCATTCATATTCTAGTCAACAAGGAATTGTAAAATATTGATCTATTTTTAAATCCATTAACAAACTATGAAAATATAGGATATTTCGTTGTTTTTATTTCTTTTCCAATTAAATAAAGCAACCCATACACGGGTTGCTTTACCATTTCTAATTTGTACCTCTTTTAAATGGCCACCAATTTGCCTCTCCAAAGTTTTTAACCATGACCGGTATAAACAACGGCAGCATGACAATGGCATATAAGAATAAACCTACGATTACAATAGAAGCAATCTGCAGTAATGACAGCATTCCAGATGGCATCATGGCAGCGAAAGTTCCACCTAAGATGATTGCTGCTGAGATGATGACTGTCCCCATCTTCTTCATCGAAAGAAGCATCGCCTCTGCAACAGATAGATTCCTATATTCATTAAAGCGATCCATTAAGAAAATGCTATAGTCTACTCCTAATGCGACAAGGATGACAAATCCGAAAAACGGAACTGCCCAGCTAATACCAGAATATCCTAAAATATTTACATAAATCGCTTCATTTATCGCCATTGATGTAAAATAAGTTAAGATTAATGAAGCAATAATATAGACCGGCATAATAATGGATCTGAATAAAAAGACTAAAATAATGGATATTCCGATTAACATGAGGACAACTGTACGCGAATAATCTTGATCCGACATTTTGCTTAAGTCCGCATTTGTACTAGTAACTCCTCCAATTGCAACCACTGCATTTTCAAGCTTCGTATTTTTTGTCGCTCTCTTTACAGCTTCTTTCATTTCCTCTACTTGATTAATGGCTTTATTTGAATATGGGTTTGCCTTAAAGATTACATCCATTGTCATGACCTTTCGATCCTCTGACATATAAACATCCATTACTTGAGCAAACTCTTCACTTTCTAAAACTTCTTTAGGCAAATAAAAGCCGTCCATATTTTCTGAGCTAGATAATCCAGACAAATAATCCTGTGCAGACCCTAGACCTACAGAAACTTGATTCAACCCTTCTGTACTTTGACTGAGCCCTTCTGTTAATTGATTAATTTGTCCCCCTAAATCACCAAAGCCAGAAAGAAGCTGCTTTTGGCCATCATTGATGCTCCCTATGCCGTTTGTAAGCTTTGGAACATTTTTAACAATTTTTCCTTGGCCATCCGCTAATTGATTTAACCCCTTTTGCTGCGCTTCTATACCTGCAATTAATTGCTGCAGACCTAATGCAAGCTCATTTTGACCTGCCATTGCTTTTTCAAAGCCCGTGTTTGCTCCTGCCATTCCACTATTAATTTTTGATAGCCCCGCATTAAGTTCATTAACGTTTGCAGATAAGCCGCTTAATTGCTGCTGTAAACCAATGACCGTTTGTTTCATCGCTTGGTATTGCTGGTCAGCAGCTAAGCCTGTATAGGTATTTTCTAAATAACCATACATGGCTCCATTTGCTTGTGAAATCCCATTGGATAATCCAGTTAAGCCCTCACCAATTTTTTGATAATTGGTTGTTAGGCTGTTCAGATTTCCCTGTAATTCTTTATAGCCGCCATGAAGCTGTTGATAAACTGTTAATAACTCTTCTGCTCCTGCTTTTGATTTATTAAGACCAGCCTTAACCTGATCAGATCCTGCAGAGCCCTGGCGAATTCCATTTTCTATCTTTGAAAGATTCGTTTGAATTTCTTTTAGTCCTGACTGGATTTCGGTTGTTCCTGAAATCAAGGCATTGATGCCATTTGTTGCTTCTTTTAATTGCGGCTCTGACTTCGATAATTTACTTCCGGCTTCATTTAGGCCTTCACTAATTTTATCTAAGCCTTCCTTCCCTTCACCTAAGCCTTCTTCAAGAGTCTCAGCTTGCTTTCCAATGAAGAAATCCTCGATTGGCTCCCCAGTAGGTCTTGTAACAGAACGAACCGTATCAACTAAATCTACTTTTTCTAATTCCTTGCTAATTTTTTCTGCCAAATCAATGTACTCAGTGGAATCCATCCTTTCATCGTTTTTCAATACGATCTGAGTTGGCATCGATTCCCCAGGACCAAAGCTATCAGCAATTGCATTGAAGGCTTTAATAGAATTAACATCCCCGCTAATTTCCTCCAAGGAATTATAAGATCGTTCTCCGTCATATGTAGCAAGAAAAGGCACACATACTGCAGCAACAATAAGTAAAGCAATGAACGGACGAGCCAAAGAGAATCTCCCAACTATCCCCCAAAGCTTGCTTTCGCCATGATCTGCCTTGCTTTTCGAAGGCCAGAAAATTTTCTGTCCTAACATAGCCATAAAGAATGGAACTATTGTAAATAAAGCAATCAAAAGAACAGCTACCCCAATGGCAACGGCTGCTGCAGATTGATAAAGAATAAATTGAGAGAATCCTATCGCAGCAAATCCAATCATAACCGCGATTCCGCTAAAAAACACGGTGCGTCCAGCATTGCGGTATGTCTCGACAATGGCTTCTGATATACTCTCTCTTTGTGAAAGTTCTTCTTTATATCGGCTGAGTAACAAAATACAATAGTCTGTTCCGATTCCAAATAATACGGCAACTAAGAATATCTGTGTATAGTTTGATAGAGGAAAATCCCACTTATCCACTAAAAACGCTACGATTGACTGGGATGCTAAATACGAAAATCCGACTGTCAATAAAGGAATCATCGGGGAAACAATTGATCTAAATACTAGTAATAAAACAACAAGTATAAAAACAACTGTAATCCCTTCTGTCTTCTTCAGCCCTTCCTCAGAGCTGGTCATTATATCCTCATTAATAAGCCATTCACTTGTAAAATAGTGATCTACATGAATATCATCAATTGCTTTATACAAAGCATCACTTAATTCTTTAGGTTCCCTGTCATTCCAGCTGACAGTAACTGATGTTAAAATAGCTTTACCATCTTTTGAAACAAGCTGATCCTTTAGGCCCTCTTCATTAAAGTGAGTAAGAATTTCAGTTATTCCTAGCTCCTTCTCTTTATCTTCAAGAATCTGAATTGCTCTTTCCGCTTCTTTTATATCCTCTTGGGTCAGTTTTTTATCATTATAAAAAACAAGAGCAACCTGGGTCTCATCCCCGCTGCCTTCCTGCTTACGAACATCGTCCATAATTTTCCCGGCTAAAGTAGAAGAATATTCATCTGGAACCGTAATTTGACCTTTCTCACGAACAAGCTCTTGCATATTGGGAGCAGTCAAAAAAAGTCCAACTACCATGACAATCCAGGCAATGATGACAAACCATTTATTTTTTATAATAAATTTCACGCCTTATTCCCCCACTCTGAAATCTCTACTCTCTTTTAACACTTGATTTAGCTTTTCATATGTTTCGATGAATTGCTTTATTTCACTTTGATCAAATTTCGAAATAAAAGATTCAACAAGCTTATGAATCCGTTCTTCAGCTTGATAAAACAGCTCATTTCCTTTATCTGTTAAGGTCAAATAAACAACCCTTCGATCATTCTCATCACGTGTTCGTTGGATCAAACCCTTTTCCCATAATCGATTGATGATCGCAGTGATGGCACTTTTTTGTACATCGAATTCTTCTGCTAATTCTGTCGAGGTACAAGAGCCCGCCTTGCTAATATAACGTAACGTGTAATGCTGATCATTCGTAAGATCACTGCCAATTTGGCACTTAACTAGAGCCTCCCCTCTTCGATGAACAGAAAATGATAACTCAATATATCGATCGATTAATTCTTGAATCACTGTATCTGACATTTATGTTTATTCGCCTCCAACCAAAATAATTCTACTGTTTAATTGTTAAATCGTTAAACTATTAATGTGTTTAACTTTATTGCACAAATCCTTTGTTGTCAATAAATAGGATTGAAAAGTGGATAGCTATATCCAACGTATGACAGGTAAGTTTTTTTATTGATACTGTCAGTTCTTATTGACTTAATATGTAACTCACTGTATACTTCTAAAAATTCAAACTAATTTTTAACAGAAATGTTTATCGCAGATTAACGGGCAGTAAGACCCCCACTGATGGAAGTTTCACTTTATTATTCTATAACGAATTGGTCACAGCAGGAAGGTAATATGACCAGTTGCTGGATTGCGAGGATATATGATGAGTACTAGTAATAGCGTTCAGTCAAATACAAGAAAAAAAGGAATTGCTCTAGTACTTGCCGGAGCGATTTTTTGGGGAGTTTCAGGAACTGTAGCACAGTACCTCTTTCAGCAAGGATTCAGCCCAGAGTGGTTAGTAGTCAACCGTTTATTGGTGGCTGGTGTTCTGTTATTAGGAATTGCCTATAAAAATGAGAAACAAAAAGTTTGGGGAATTTGGAAGGATAAGCATGATAGAGTTCATATTATCATCTTCGGCATCCTCGGGATGTTAGCTGTCCAATATACATTTTTCGCTGCTATTAAGCACGGAAATGCAGCAACTGCTACCGTACTGCAATACTTGGCTCCGGTCCTAATCATGTGCTATTCAGCATTTCGTGCAAAACGGTCGCCAACTTTGATGGAGGGTTTGGCATTATTTTTGGCTGTTTCAGGCACTTTCTTGCTTGTAACCCAAGGAAGTATCCATACACTCTCTATATCAGGCTTGGCATTATTTTGGGGTCTTACTTCTGCAGTCGCATTAGCATTTTATACACTGCATCCTCTCCATCTGCTCGCAAAATGGGGATCAACCATTGTGGTTGGATGGGGGATGTTAATAGGCGGAATAAGTTTTAGCTTTATACATCCTCCTTGGTTGTTCGAAGGTCAGTGGTCCCTTCCTTCTTTCTTTGCCGTCCTATTCATCATTGTATTTGGAACCATTATTGCTTTCTATTGCTATTTAGAAAGTCTTAAATATATTAGTGCATCTGATACTAGTTTACTAGCTTGTGCTGAACCACTAACAGCGGCATTCTTAGCCATTGTATGGCTTCATGTCACTTTCGGTTATGCTGAATGGTTAGGAACGATATGTATTTTAAGTACGATCGCGATTCTTTCCATTAAAAAGGAAAAAAAGACCATAAAAATAAATGAAGCAAGTTAATCAATAAGCGAATTACCCAAGGAAATGAACAAATGCGCAAGCGCCTTGCTCACCTCCGACAAGCACAAGACGAGCCTCACGGAAAGGTGTTCTTTACCTTTCTGGGAGGATTGATCGAAATGTGGAGGCGACTGTTTAGGGACGACAGCATAAGACAAGCCCTGTAAGAAGACGTTCTTTGTCTTCTGGAAGGGATTGGCTTATGACACGAGTCCCTAGGAGCCGTAACTAGACAAGCTTGTGACCTCCGACGTACAGGACGTACTAGTGCCGACGTTGCCACAGGACGTGGCGTCTTTAGTCGGCGAGGAGGTAGGCGCTGGAGCTGAACGTAGATAAACTATATCTCAAGTTATCAACAGATAGCGAAAATTATAATTTCCTATACAAAGTAAAAAGACAGCCTCCCTTTTTCTGGGGCTGTCCATTTTTTCAATTATTTACGTGCAAATCTTTTTTTAATAAATAAAATCGTAATGATAACGACGAGGAGTGCCAAAATGGCATAGACAATATTTGAATAAACATCCATGTATTTAACAATATCTTCCCACGAAGCCCCAACTGCCGCGCCAATATTAACAAGAATCACATTCCAAATCGTTGTTCCGAGTGTTGTGAAAATCAGGAATAACCATATATTCATATGTGACATTCCAGCAGGGATCGAGATTAGACTTCTAATTAAAGGAACTAATCGACAGAAAAAAACAGTCCAAACGCCGTATTTATTAAACCAATCTTCTGCCTTATGAATGTCTTTTTTAGTTAATCGAAGAATATGGCCCCATTTTTCAATGATTCTTTCCATTCTTTCCACATCAATTAGTCGGCCAATGCCGTAAAGAATAACCGCTCCTCCAACAGAACCAATGGTTGAAAATACGACGACCCCCGTTATACTTAAATCTGTTGTCGTCGTCATAAAGCCTCCAAAAGTTAGTATAACCTCAGAGGGGATGGGCGGAAAGATATTTTCTAAAGCGATTAATAGCATAATACCTATATATCCGAATTGGTTCATTATATCTGTAATCCAGTTTTCCATTATATATGCTCCTATTAAAAGTCTATTTTGAAGCTTTCTTTCAATCATACTGCACTATTATATCATTTATGCAGTCTTCTGAAAAAGTTAGAAGTCCTAATTTTTATCCAGCTGTATTTTAAATCGTGCAGCTGAACATTTCCCTCGAGAGTTCCAATTTTATTTTCTCCTTAGGCCATTATCAACACTGAGCTTTAACATAGCCTCTCCTTAAATAAACCGAGCAACCATATCTACTGTTTTATTCCAGTCTAGTATGGATCTTTGCAACAGTTTCAAGCCATCTTCTGTAACCGTATAGTATTTACGCCGGCCTCCATGACTTTCATTTCCCCAGGAGGAAGATATTGCTTGTTGTTTCTCTAATCGTTTCAATGATAAATATAGGGTAGCTTCTTGAATTTCAAATGTTCCTTCTGTTCTTTTCTTTATCGCCTTTGATATTTCATATCCATAATTTTCTTTTTCCTTAAGAATAGAAAGAATAAGAAGGTCAATTGTCCCTTTTAACATCTCTTTGTTCAAAATCATGACCTCCAGCATTATTACTTAAAATAATTAAGCAATTGTAATGATAAATTAAATTACTTAAATTAACAAGGTACTTTATGTAGAAAAAATAGTTAAATACATGGCTATGTTAAACTTCCCTGTTGATTTCCACTGCAGGCACTCGCTTTCCGCGGGCGGTCCGAAAGCCTCCTCGTCGCTATCGCTCCTGTGGGGTCTTCCTTAGACTCGCTTCTCCCGTAGGAGTCTCGCGCCTTCCGCTCCAATCAACAACAAAATAGTATATCAACACTGGTCTTTAACACAGCCTAATACATAAACGATGATTTAGAATTTGATTATAATAGAGTTTTCACTTGTGTGAAAGTTTTTGAGCCCACTCTTTCCATATTGAACTTTTATTTTATGTGTGATATGCTCAAGCCAACAACTTAGGAAATGCAGTAACTGACGACAATAGTGGAATTGACCACATGGAAACTGCATTTTATATCGTCGGGTCGTCTGGGCAGAGATAGGGATAATATATCCCTATCTCTTTTATTATTTTTAGGAGGTATTTTTTATGGAAAAAGTTATTCTAGATGGGAAGCTTGTTGCAAAAAAAATAACAGATACATTGAAAGAACGAGTAACTAGTTTAAAGTCAAAAGGAATTACTCCTTGTCTTGCTACAATTTTGGTAGGGGATGATCCCTCATCAGAAACTTATGTAAAAATGAAAGGCAATGCATGTGAAAGAATTGGAATTCAATCCTTGCGTATTCATCTCCCAAAAGAAACAGAAACAAAGAAACTATTAGAAACCATTGAAAAACTAAATCTGGATCCATCCATTCACGGGATTCTTCTTCAACATCCAGTTCCTTCACATATTGACGAACGCAAAGCTTTCGAAGCTATTGATATAAAGAAAGATGTGGATGGAGTGACAAGCACAGGTTATGGACAAACTGCTTTTGGTTTTGGAACATATCCTTCCTGTACTCCAGCAGCTATCATGGAAATCATAAAACATTATAATATTCACATTGACGGGAAACATGCAGTCGTTATCGGGAGAAGCCCAATTTTAGGCAAGCCTGTATCAGCTTTACTTTTAAATGAAAATGCAACAGTCACTACTTGTCATTCACACACTACAAATTTACCTGAAATCGTAAAACAAGCTGATATTGTTGTAGCAGCCGTAGGAAAACCTAATTTTATTCAAGGGGATTGGGTAAAAAAAGGAGCAGTCATCCTAGATGCAGGTTATAACAAAGGAAACATCGGTGACGTTGATTATGAGGCATGTTATGAAAATGCCAGTGCCATTACCCCTGTTCCTGGAGGAGTTGGTCCAGTAACTATATCTATGTTATTAAAACATACGGTCGATGCAGCAGAAAAATCAATGAATATCCCGTCTCTTTAATGTTAAAATTTGAGCCGAGCTTTTTTTCATCGCTCGGCTCTTACATTTTAAAAATGAGAAGTTTGACTCCGTTATGGAATCAAGCCTCCAATACTTATCCTGCTACTTTCTTCGCAAATTGGCTGTTGTAAAGATCAGCATAGAAGCCATTTTCCTCTAAAAGCTCTTCATGTGTACCTTGTTCAATTACCTTCCCTTGATCCATGACTAAGATTAAATCAGCGTCCCGAATTGTTGAGAGGCGATGGGCAATAACGAAGCTTGTTCTTCCTTCCATTAATCTGTTCATTGCTTGTTGAATAAGCGCCTCTGTTCGTGTATCGACACTTGAGGTTGCTTCATCAAGGATCATAATTGGAGGATCAGCAAGTACTGCCCGAGCTATAGTCAAAAGTTGCTTTTGTCCTTGAGAAATATTGGATGCTTCCTCATTTAAGACAGTATCATATCCATCTGGTAGCGTTCGGATAAAATGATCTGCACGTGCTGTCTTTGCAGCTGAGATAATTTCATCGTCTGTCACACCTTTTTTGCCATAAGCTAAGTTTGCCTTAATCGTTCCATTAAAGAGCCATGTGTCTTGAAGCACCATTCCAAAGGTAGAACGCAGATCTTCGCGAGACATATCACGTGTGTCGAATCCATCAATCGTGATTTTCCCGCCATTTATTTCATAAAACCGCATTAATAAATTAATGAGCGTCGTTTTTCCGGCTCCAGTTGGCCCAACAATAGCGACTGTCTGTCCTGGGAGAACTTTAATATTCATATCTTCTATTAATAATTCATCTCCATACCCAAAATCGACATGCTCAAATGCAACTGCACCCTTTGAACGCTGTAGAGTAACGGTATTCGATTCTTGAACTTCTTCCTCTTCATCTAGCAATTCGAAAACCCGCTCTGCTGCAGCGACAGTTGCCTGAATGATGTTTGCGATGTTTGCTGTTTGTGCAATCGGCTGTGTAAATTGACGCGAATACGTAATAAACGCTTGAATATCACCGATAGAAATTGCCCGGTTTGTAACTAAAATACCACCAACAATACAAATTAAAACATAGCCTAAATTACCGACAAAAGACATCATCGGCATGATGACACCCGAAATAAATTGAGCTTTACGGCCTGCATCATATAACTCTTCATTCACTTTATCAAATTCAGCAATGGCCTTTTTCTCATGACCAAACGCTTTTACGACTTGGTGACCGGTATACATTTCTTCAATATGTCCATTTAATTCCCCAAGTGTTCGCTGTTGATTAGCAAAGTGTTTTTGTGACTTTTTCAAAAATGGTCTTATCACAAAAATTGATAGCGGGAGTGTGACAATTGAAATCAGCGTTAATATCGGACTGATGGTGAGCATCATGATGATAATTCCTACGATTGTTACGATCGATGTAATGAACTGTGTCATACTTTGCTGCAGTGTACTGCCGATTGTATCAATATCATTTGTTACACGGCTTAATATTTCCCCATTTGGACGACCATCGAAATATTTTAGCGGCAGTTTTTCAAGCTTTTCATTTACATCTTCCCTTAAAGTATAGACCGTCTTTTGGGCTACACCAGCCATGATGTACTGCTGAATATAGCTAAAGATGCTGCTAGTTACATATAAGCCTGCTAAAAGAAGTAACAACCTGCCAATTGCATCGAAGTCAATTCCTGCGCCTGGTACTCCCGTGAGCTTTCCGTATGCACCTTCAAAAAGTTCAGTCAGCGCATTCCCCATGATCTTCGGTCCAGCAATCATAAAAACAGTACTCATGATAGCTGCAAAAAACACAGCTATTAACTGATTACGTCGTGGTTTCAAATAACTGAGAAGACGACGTAAAGTTCCTTTAAAATCTTTCGCCTTCTGACCAGCCACCATCATATTTCCCTGTCCCATTAGCCCTCCGCCATGAGATTGCGATTTCTTATCTTTACTCATGCAATTTCCTCCTCTGAGAGCTGGGATTCAACAATTTCACGGTAGACAGCATTGTTTTCAAGCAATTCTGCGTGTGTTCCGATTCCGGCAATTTCCCCTTTATCTAACACAATGATTCGATCTGCTTCGATAACAGTGCTGACCCGTTGTGCAACAAGCAAAACCGTTGCATCCTTGGTCTCATCCTTTAATGCTGCGCGTAATTTTGCATCTGTTTTATAATCAAGAGCTGAAAAGCTGTCATCAAAAATGTAAATATCCGGTTTTCTAACGAGAGCTCTTGCAATCGATAAGCGCTGTTTTTGCCCTCCAGAAACATTTGAACCACCTTGTGAGATGATAGAATCATAACCATTCTCCATTTTGCTAATGAAATCTTCGGCTTGCGCAATTCGTGCTGCATGCTCGATTTCGTCCTGAGTTGCATCTTCCTTCCCAAAACGAATATTTTCGGCAATTGTCCCTGTAAAAAGTAATGCCTTTTGTGGAACAAAGCCAATTTTTGAACGAATTTCCTCTTTAGAAGCATCCAGTACATTAATTCCGTTTACGCGAATCACACCGCTTGAAATATCATAAAAACGAGGTACTAAATTCACAAGAGTTGACTTCCCAGCACCAGTTCCGCCAATAATCGCAGTTACTTCTCCTGATCTAGCTTGAAAACTTATATCAGATAGGGCAGGTTCCTCCGCTCCCGGATAATGAAAGGTGACATGCTCAAATTCAAGCGTACCGCGACTGCGGTCTGCTTTATCCGTTCCCTCATTGGAGGTTATAGGCTTCATTTCAAGCACTTCATTAATTCGCTTTGCCGAAACAGCAGCTCGTGGGATCATAACAAACATCATTGATGCCATGACAAGAGCAAACATGATTTGCATCACGTATTGAATGAAAGCCATCAAATCCCCTATCTGCATCCCGCCATTATCAATACGAATACCGCCTAACCAAATGACTGCAACGACTGTTAAATTCATGACGAGCATCATAATCGGCATCATAAATGCTATGACTTTATTGACTTTAATCGATACATCTGTTAAATCCTTATTAGCCTTCTGCAGCCGATCTTTTTCTTGTTTCTCCCGATTAAAAGCACGAATTACACGAATACCTGTTAAGTTTTCACGTAAAACAAGATTTAACTGATCAAGTCGTTTTTGAACCAATTTAAAAAGAGGCATGGCTTTTTTCATAATAAGAAGGATTGAACCAATCAATATTGGTATTGTTGCTACAATGATTAATGATAGCTTTGCATCCTTCGAAACGGCCATCATAACTCCACCAATAAACATAATCGGAGCACTCACAACGAAACGAAGCATCATGATAACGACTTGCTGTATTTGGGTGATATCATTCGTTGTTCTTGTAATGAGTGAAGCTGTTCCAACCTTATCAAAATCCTGGAGCGAAAAATTCTCCACATGTGTAAAAACCTTCCGACGGATATCTTTTCCCAGCCCCATCGCCGCTTTAGAAGAATAATAGCTTGCAGCTACCGATGCACATGCCCCTATTGCAGCAACTAAAAGCATTAATCCTCCAATTTCCCAAATATATGACTTATCTTCTTTTACTACTCCATTGTCAATAATATCTGACATTAAGGTTGGCAAAAATAAATCTGCCATGGACTGTACAAAAACAAGTCCAAATACAGCTAATACAATCCACTTATAAAATGAAAGATTTTTTAAGAGTTTAATCATGTTTGTCTTCTCCATTCTCTTCAGATTCATCTTCTAAAAATGAGGCAATTTGTCGAAGTGAACAAAGTAATTCTTCATATTGCTTAACAGACAGTGTATCTATGGCTGATTCAAAAGCATGGTGTATACTGCCTTCCTTGCGCTTGATTGTTTCATAAAGCGTTTTTCCTTTTTCACTAATAATTAGCTGCATTTCTCTCCTGTTCTCTTTTACAGGGTGACGAATAATCAACCCCGCTTGAACAAGTCCCTCTACTGCCTGGCTTAAAGTGCTCTTTGGAAATTGCATAACCGTACCGAGCTGCTTTTGAGTCATTTCCTTACGTGGCGTCAATGTCATTAATACCGCGTATTGAGGGACAGAAAGGTTATTGTCCGCTGCTGACTTCTGAACGATTCGCCTCATGCTCAAATTCACACGCCACAATGTACGGAATAGCTCCGACGAACGCAAGAATGCTTGATTTTCATATTCCATTATTTTCATCACTCCGTTCACAACAAAACAGTTCTAAAATGAACAATTAAAAAAATTAATGTTTTAAATTTACTCCTATTTTTTATCATAGTCAAGATGAAAATAATGTATTTCTTCTCTTAACCAATTTAGACAGACCAACTAGTCAAATCTGGAAGTAAAAGCGAGTTAATTGTTATAATTAGGAAAAGTTTTTTTATTCTAGGAGGAATAAATGAGTAATATCCCAAACAATATTAAACTAGTCATAGATTCTTATTTTGTTTTACTAGACTCCAAGCTGCCAAATATTTTAGATGCCTATTATATATATGGATCTATTTCATTGGGAGCATTTACAGAGGGTTTTAGCGATATTGACTTTATCGCCATTTTACAGAGGAAACTAACCAATATAGAAATAGTAGAGTTAACAGAAGTTCATAAAGAAATTCAGAAAAGATTCCCTAAAATGATCTTAGATGGGATTTATGTCATGCAAAGTGATTTTGAGTCACTAAGAAACCAAAATTCATGTCTTGAATTTAGAGAGGGGAAATTTCAAGGTTATACACAATTTAATAGAAATTCCATTGATGCTTTTCAACTAAAAAAATATGGAATTGCCATTAAAGGAAGAGCTACTGAAGAATTAAATTACACGGTAAATTGGGATGAGCTTCTTAATGGAATGCATAATAACCTTAATACGTATTGGAAAGATTGGAAAAATAAATGTGAAAAATTCCCTTCAATCCATTATGCAGGTTTATTCTTTAGTCTAAGTTCGATAGAATGGGGAGTTCTCGGTGTTTCACGTCCCTATTATACTTTTCTAGAAAAAGATATTACGTCAAAAGTTGAAGCTGGAGAATATGCATTAAGAACAGTGCCTCCAAGATGGCATAAAATTATTAATGAATCAATGCGGCTGCGTAAAGGAATCACCCAGTCGTATTATACATCTAGAAACGAAAGAAGAAATGACGCTCTACTATATATGGATTTTATTCTTCAAGAGAGCAACAAGCTATTTTCGGATGCAAATATTAAGTAAGTTTTTGTTGTATGATAAATCATTCCATTTATGAATTGTCAGGAGTAAAAACAAAAGAGGCGTCTCTAAGCCGAAATTACGACTTCTGAGACACCCCTTGATTTAGACTTTATTATAAAAAATACATGGATATGATTATTGTCCGTTACATCTTAATTTTCCGCTGCCTCTAACCGATTGGCCTTGGCTATTCGTATCTTATAAATCGCAATCAGCATAATAAACCAAACAGGTGTTATGAATAAGGCAACTCGAGTATCTTCTGCAAGTGCAAGAACAACAAGAATGAAGGCAAGAAAAACAAGAATCAGATAATTGGAAAATGGATAAAGCGGCATTTTAAATTTATTCACTTTCGCTAGATCAGGTCTAGTTTTTCGGTATTTCAAATGACTGATAACTGTAATTCCCCAAATAAAGATGAAGCATACTGTAGAAACACTTGTAATCAGAGTAAATACTCCTTCAGGCATTATATAGTTCAAAACAACAGCAATTAGAATGACAACCGTTGAAAAGAACAATGCATTGGAAGGGACTTTACGTGAAGTAAGTTTTGTCATTGGTATAGGTGCATCTTTATCTTTTGCAAGTGAATATAGCATCCGGCTTGTACTGAAGACGGCACTGTTACATGCCGAAGCTGCGGATGTTAGTACAACAAAATTGACGATACCAGCAGCTGCTGCGATACCAACTGCCACGAATACTTGTACAAATGGACTTTCCATTGGGTTGATGGCGTTCCATGGATAAATACTCATAATGACAATAAGTGCACCAATATAGAAAATTAAAATCCGAATGGGAATATTATTGATAGCTTTTGGGATTACTCTTTCTGGGTCTTCTGTTTCACCTGCTGTTAGTCCGACAAGTTCAATACCAACAAACGCAAACACTACCATCTGGAATGAAAGGATAAAACCTTCTATGCCATTCGGAAACATGCCTCCATGACTCCATAGATTCGTGAAACTTGATGGTCCCGAATTAGTAGAAAATCCTTTAATAATCATGAAAATGCCGATTACAATGAGTGCTAGAATCGCAATGACTTTAATTAATGCGAACCAGAACTCCATTTCCCCAAAAAGTTTTACGGTTGCAAGGTTCATGATTAGCAAAATGACCAATGCAATTAACCCTGGCATCCACTGTGGTACATCTGGAAGCCAAAACTGAGTATAGAGACCAACAGCTGTTAAGTCAGCCATTGCGATTGAAATCCAGCAAAACCAGTAGGTCCAGCCTGTGATAAATGCTGCCATATTACCTAAATAGTCTCTTACGAAGTCAACAAAAGAATGATAATTCAAATTGGATAAGAGCAGTTCTCCGAGTGATCGCATAATTAAAAAGCAAATTACACCTGTAATCATGTAAGCAAATAAAATCGAAGGTCCTGCTAAATGAATCGACTTTCCTGCTCCAAGAAATAAACCTGTTCCGATTGCACCGCCAATAGCGATTAGTTGTACATGTCTGTTTTTTAGACCTCTTGACAAATTTTGCTGCTTCATGTTGATTCACCACTCTCTGTTTTTCTAGGTTGCCTACAACTTTCCTCAAAAGACCAAATAATGTGACAATTTAAAATTAACAACATAATTGAATTTTACCATATTATCTGTAAATTCGACAATAAGAGGGAAGTACTAGGCTCCGAATGAATACATGAAGTGAAACTTTTATCCGTTGTTTTTTTCATCCCCTGCTGACTGCTTGTTGTATGAAAAAGGCTTTACAATAAGCAATTGCTTAATCAAAATAGGAATATCGGCTGCCACAAACTAGAAAATGTTTATACCAAAAAGCTCCTATTGTTCCAATAAATTTAACGCTAATAATAGGTATAATTACTAGTATCATTACCTACTTGAGGAGGAAAAAAAATGACTGACACTGTATTTGTTTATGTTACGTATATCTCAACGACACCCGAAAAGCTGTGGGAAGCTTTGACAAGCAGTGATTTTACTGAAAAATATTTCTTCGGCAGCTCTATTCAATCCGATTGGAAGGAAGGCTCAAGCATTACGTATTCGAGGAATGGACAGGTCACTGACCATGGAATCATCCTAAAGTGCGAGCTGCAACGGATACTTTCCTTTACATGGAATTATGTGTTAGATAAAACCCCTCGTGAGCATCCTTCACAGGTTACTTTTGAATTGAAACCAATGGATTCAACTGTAAAATTAACGCTAAAGCATGAAAATCTATTGCCTTCTGACTTGGTGGATAAGGACGATACCTTCCAAGGATTTAACAATGGATGGCCAGCTATTCTAAGCAACTTGAAAAGCCTTCTTGAAACAGGAAACACCCTGCCTCCCATTTCAATATAAAATCATTGGAGGTTTTCCGCCGCCCCTCAAGTTAACCCTTTGAACATCCAAAAATAAAAAAACGGGTCAGTTCCTACTCCTACAGAAATGTAAGGAACTGACCCTAATCATAATCAATAAAAAAACTGTATCTGTGAAAATCGATCGCCAAGTGTCATCCCGAGACCAAAAAATGCGGATGTCCATATTATTGCAGTGGAGTATGAAAGAAGGGCAAAAACCTTGTATTTCACTCCACTTATTCCAGCAGCAACAGGAACAAGATAACGGACGATCGGAATAAAAAAACCAATACATATCGCAAGATTACCGTATTTATTAAATAGCTTTTCAGCTTTTATGAAATGACGGTTACTTTTTTTCCCTTTTAATCTCAAAAGAATACGTTGACTAAACATCTTGCCGAGTATATAACCAATCGTAACAGCTGTTAATAACCCAGTAAGAATACAAATATAGATTATCCACGGATTCATAACACCCTCATTCGCTAATACTCCACCAGTCAGAATAGTAATTTCGTTTGGAACCGGTATTCCAAACGGACCTAAGCAGAAGGCAAGGAAAAAAATTAAATATCCATACTGATCCACCAGTTGAATAATTGTTTCACTTAACATTTTTCATTCCCACCTTCTCCCTGATGTACGGTAATACTAAAGGAAATATTTAGACGCTTTTGAGGATCATTCTAAAGAAAATCTGCTGAAAAAAAATCCGCCCTTAGGCGGAGATAAACTTCAGACTCATTAATTTATATGCTTGATACTGAGCTAAAATCAACTGTATTACACATAAAGTGAAACTTCCATCAGTGGGGGTTTTTCGACGCACAGGACGTGCTAGTGCCGACGTTGCCACAGGACGTGGCGTTCTTAGTCGGCTTTCATCCCCCACTGATGGTTAGTTGCGGCCCACAGGAAGTGGGTCACACAGACGTTGCCACACGATGTGGCGTTTTTAGTCTGTGTTCATTTTACGGACAGTTGATCCCCCACTTACTCTTCTTTGCATACGCGAATCCTTGAAGTGGGGGTCTTACTGCCCGTTTAATCTGCGATAAAATAATTCGAAAAAGTTAATTCTGAATCTCTTTGAACTCCTTAATCTTTTGCTAACATTCCTTCTCCATGGTTCGGAGCTTTCATATTGTATATTGGGAGGATAGCAAGAAGACCAAAAACAAATAGAATCGCTGCTAATTCGAACATGAAAATGATCGAAAATGATTCCTTTAAAACACCTGCAATACTCATCGTTAATACCATGGATCCGGTGAAAAGTGGACTTAGTGTACCGTTTACTCTTCCAATAAATTCAGACTTTGTATTTTGCAGGATCATTGTATTTATCCCAATTTGAATACATGGGAAGAATAATCCATTAAAGAATTCAGCCCCTAGAGTAATAGGCAAATTGGTCGAATATCCGACCACAGCCATACCAATGGCATTCGCTAACATCCCAAGCATTAACAGCCTTTGTGGTGGAACCGACTTTGAGAACATGACAGATGCGGCACCGCCTACGATCATTCCAATTCCGTTTGCCATTAATAGCCATTGCAAATTTTCTTTCGGTAATTCTAACCGCTCTGTAACAAGGAAAATGTTCAGAGGCTGAATTAAACCAACTGCAAGTCCGGCTGCCATAAAACAAAGACCAAGAAGCTTTAATTCCTTTTTGGACAATACATAGCGAATTCCGCTTTTCATTTCCTCAAGTAAGGTTGATTCTTTCTTTTCATTTTCCATGGAATGGTCAGCAGGAATAAATGCAAGCATTACGGCTGAAAGAAGGAACGCAACTCCAGTAATAGCAATAGACACGTCGATTCCAAATTGCTGGAATACAAAAGTTCCAAGCACTGGTCCAAAAACCATAAAAACAGCAAAAATAGTTTGATAAATGGCCATAGCCGATTGAATCAATTCTTCACCCAAATGCATTTTAAATAATTTCATTCCAGATGGCTGAGAGAACTGTGATAATATAGCTGAAATTAATGTAGCAAAGAAGATAATTTTCCATGATCCAAACACAAGCGTAATTAATACTGCGAACACAGAAATGGCACTTAGAATATCACACCAGATCATTGTTCTTTTCGGCCGCCAGCGGTCAGCAAAGGTTCCTCCAATAAAGGAGAAGATAAAAATAGGCGCAAATTCAGCAACTGAAATCATCGAAACCGCAAAGGCATCTCCATTTGTTTTTTCCATAACGAATAAAAGCACAGCAAAATTTCGAATCCAAATTCCTACCTGAAGAAACAAGGCAGATAGAAAAACGGCCCGAACAAAACGATTTTTTAATAATTGTGACATAACATTCCTCTTTTCTGAAGGTGAGAGGTAGGATAGGAGAAAGAACAGTGAATGAACCGAATCCTTGATTGAAACCTCTTTCTCAACACTAAACATTTTAGTTTAAAATTAGAAAAGCAGAAGCGCTTTCGGAACCAAAGAACAGATTGTTCCTGACAGGCTGCTTGCGCTAGAAATAATAAACTCCCATCCGCCATATTGGATGGGAGTCGTCAAAAACCATAGAAAAAGACATAGCACAACAGTACTATTAATGATCATCTTTTTTCTAAAAAAGTATAGACTAATCCCATTCAAATATGACTTCGCAAATTTACGAATGTACTTTTGAAAACGGGATTAGTTGATCATCGCCCTATGGTCACCCTCTCGTGTAATAGTGTAAATATCTTACACTTTTTTATGTTGATTTTCAAGTGTTATTTTGTATTTTTTTACAAAAATTACTTGATTGACATGAAACCAAATGGTTGGATATAATCAAAAATACGAAACCAATTAGTTTCATAAAATAACCGGAAAGAAGGATCACTGACTTGGAAAATAATGTACCTGATATTAAAAAAACAATAATATTTGAAGCTCCTATTCAAAAAGTATGGGATGTTGTATCTACTTCAGAAGGAATTGCATCATGGTTCATGCAAAATGACTTTCAACTAGAGGTAGGACATGAGTTCCATATACAATCGCCATTTGGTCCATCTCCATGTAAAGTATTAGAAATCAATGCTCCATATCACCTATCCTTTTCTTGGGATACAGATGGTTGGATCGTTTCATTTACACTAAAGGAAATTGGAGACAAGACGGAGTTTACACTCATTCATGGAGGATGGAATCAGTCTGATGCAGTTGTTCCAAAAGCAGGTGAAAATGCTACTGTCATTCGTGATAGAATGAATGGCGGCTGGGAAGCGATTGTTAATGAAAAACTTCGTAAAGTTGTTGAAGGT
Source organism: Cytobacillus dafuensis (assembly GCF_007995155.1). Classification (NCBI taxonomy): domain Bacteria; kingdom Bacillati; phylum Bacillota; class Bacilli; order Caryophanales; family Bacillaceae; genus Cytobacillus; species Cytobacillus dafuensis. The sequence goes on from NZ_CP042593.1 coordinate 4,098,025, forward strand.
TAATGTCCGCTTTACAAAAGTACGATATTTATCAAGCGATTGCTGACCCAACCCGTAGAGAAGTTCTGAAATTACTTGCTAAGAAAGAACGACCGATTTCAGAAATCACCTCCCACTTTCCAATGAGCCGTACTGCCATTGCAAAGCATCTTCATGTTCTATCAGAAGCCGAATTAGTCGTTGGGGAAAAAGTCGGCAGAGAAAAGCGCTATCGATTGCAGCCAGAAACTTTCTCTGAACTAAAACAGTGGCTTTCTTATTTCGATCAATTCTGGAACAACAAGCTATCGATTTTAAAGCATGTTGTTGAAAAAGGAGAAAAAGATGAATTGAAAGTTATTAGAACAGAACATGAAAGCTAAGATTAGGATTTTTTTGCGAACAGTGCCAGTCACTGTTCGTTTTTTAAAATTGGAAAATAATATATTTAAAAGAAATTGTAACCTTTTCTTTTACTTAACGTCTTATTCTAGGAGAACCAGAAAAAGATCCAAGGAGGAGACAAATTGAAAAGAATTGGAATACTAGCAACAGCAGTTTTGGTTTCTGGATTGGCATTAAGCAATCATTCAGGATATGCTGCCAATAAACCTGCAGACACAAAAGGCACCTCTACAGTAGAATCTGCTCAACAAATCGAGACATCAAAATTCATTAAATTTTCTGGAGTCATTCAGAATATCGAGAAAGATAAGAAATCATCTCGGTTACTGGTTGAAAATCAAAATGAATCCTTAGAAATGGTTTTCCCAATCACAGATGAAGTATTGCTATTCGACAACGGCAAAGGCGAAAAACTTAAAAAAGATAAACTTGAAAAAGGCATGAAGGTCGAAGCCTACTATGATAAAAATAAGCCAATGCCTCTTATTTATCCTGCTACCATTACACCGGAAGTAATGATTGTGAACGGTAAAGAGATGGGACAAGTTAAAATATCAAAATATGATAAAAATCTCATAAGCCTTGATAATGAGATTAAATTGAATATTTCTAAAGACACTATTCTCTTAAATGAAAAGGGAGAAACAATTAAGAAAGCTGACCTAACAGGCAAGGAATTAATCGTATTCTACAATATTTCAACGAGAAGCATTCCAGCCCAAACAACCCCTGTAAAGATCATTGCTCTAGAGTATACTGACGAAAAGTTGGTGGAAATGCAAAAGATTATTGATGAAGACCATTATTTTAAAGACGAAACAAAAATGATCCCTATTAGAAAAGTAGCAGAGCATCTAGGCTACAACGTGAAATGGAATAACAAACAGAAAAACTTTTCAGTGAGTAAGCAAAATCGCTCATTTCTTATCTCAATTGGCAAGAAGGAATACGGTTACAACCGTAGTATAAAATATTTTGACGTAGCTCCTGAAATAAAAAATGGAAAATCCTATGTACCAGAGGAATTCCTTGACATGTTGTTAATGAAATAAAGTGAAACTTCCATCAGTGGGGGTTTTTCTTCATCCCCCACTGATGGTTAGTTGAACCAATCGGGCATTTACGGGCAGTTGATCCCCAGTTACTCTTCTTTGCATACGCGAATCCTTGAAGTGGGGTCTTACTGCCCGTTAATCTGCGATAAATTTTTCTGTTAAAATATCCTAAATAAAGCTGACCCAACTTTGGATCAGCTTTTTTGCTGTACAGTTGTCCCTTTACAATGAATAGGAATATTTTTTACAAATCACTACTATCCATCTTAATATAATGACGAAATTACACTTAAATGAGCAGGTGAATTCCATGAAAAAAGCATGGCTAGTATCATTTATCAGACTACCTTTGCTCTTTATCTCTTTAATGGTTCTTTATATATTGTTTCATTTTATTGGAGGAGAATTTGATTTCTATTTACTCCCTATTCTATCTACACTTTCCTTTACAATCGTCAATATCGGTTGTTTTATATTTTTGCATCTCTTATTAAAAAAAGAAGGCCTATCATTGAAAAAATTAATCGGGTTTCGTTCTGATTTTTTAATAAAAGATATTTTATTCGGTTTTTTGTGGTTATTTGTTTTATATATCCCTTTTGTTTTGGCAGTCATAGGAACAATGTTTCTCCTATATGGAACCGATTTATTCCAGCACTTTCAAACAGTCTTTGTGGCGGATGAAGAATCCATTTCTTTATCTGTACCGAGATGGTTCATATGGACGACTGCTAGCATATCTGCTGTTTTCCCTTTTTTAAATGCACCTATTGAAGAGCTCATGTATCGAGGGTATTCCCAGCCAATGTTTATCAATGAGTATAAAAAAGTATGGATCGGCATTGTCATTCCATCCATCGGTTTTGCCTTGCAACATATTATCTTAGCGACTACTCTGCAAGGAACTATCGTTTATGCTGTTGCATTCTTTCTTTGGGGTATTGGCAGCGGAATTATCTATCACAAACAAAAAAGGCTATTTCCTTTAATCGTCTGTCATTTCATCGTCAATATCACATTCGGGATAATACCGATTGTATTCCTTGTTTTAGGGACTTAAAAGAAATACACGCGGGCATATATTGATTAATGTTTAAGGACTCATTGTTACCGTTATACGGATAAATGAAGGATATCGGGCTCATTGATCGACTCATTGTTACCGCTATCCAAAAAAATGAAGGATAACGGGTTCATTGATCGATTCATTGTTACCGCTATCCAAAAAAATGAAGGATAACGGGCTCATTGAACGACTCATTGTTACCGCTATCCAAAAAAATGAAGGATAACGGGCTCATTGATCGATTCATTGTTACCGCTATCCAAAAAAATGAAGGATAACAGGCTCATTGATCGATTCATTGTTACCGCTATCCAAAAAAATGAAGGATAACGGGCTCATTGACCGATTCTTTGTTACCGCTATCCAAAAAAATGAAGGATAACGGGCTCATTGACCGATTCTTTGTTACCGCTATCCAAAAAAATGAAGGATAACAGGCTCATTGTGTGTTTCCGGCAAAAAAGGAAGCATACGGCACCACAAAAAGAAATAACCCGATCCTGATAAACAGAACCGGGCTTTAGTCTAGCTTAATTTTTTAAAATCACAGTTTTTAAATCTATTATTGTTTCATTCCTGTATAAATAAGAATAGCATCTCTTAGAAATTCAGCTGTTCCCGGCTGCTCTTTGTCATAATAAGCCGTAAATCTTTCATCATCTACATACATTTGTGCAAGTCCAGCATGTGCTTCCTTGCTGTATTTGCTCCAATAGAAGCATAGCCATTGCTTATGCAAATCTGCTGCTTTCTGAGCTAATTCCCCCGCTGGATCCCCTGTTGCAAATGCTTTTGCTAATGTCTCCTGGACTTCATTCGCCAAGTTCGTCACTTCTTCATTCTGTTCCTGAGTCATGTTCATCAACTTGGCATTGGATTTATCAACTATATCGTTTCCGTACTTTTCACGAATTTCTTTCCCGTATTTTTTCTCATTGTCCTCGACCATTTTTTTCTTAAACCCTTCAAATTTCTCTTTATCTGACATATGAATTCTCCCTTCTGTTAAGGCAATTGTCTTCTCAACATTGGCGATAAGCAAATCTAATTGTTGTCTTTTTTCAAGGAGTTTTTCGCGATGTTCTTTCAGTGCAATCGCTCCCTCAAACGAAGGCGAAGTGACAATATTTTTTATACTTTCTAAACTAACGCCTAATTCCCTGTAAAAAAGGATTTGCTGTAATCTGTCAACCTCCTCTTGCCCATAAATCCGGTATCCAGATGAATTAATTCTTGCCGGCTTAAGAATTTCAATTTCATCATAATACCTTAAGGTTCGGGTGCTGACACCTGCTAATCTTGCTAGCTTTTGCACTGTATATTCCATTCGCTCACCTCCTTATCAGTAATGCTATACACTTCAAGAAAACTAACTTCCTTGTAAATCAACAATACACCTTTACGCAACGTGAAGGTCAACAGCTATTTTTAATTATTTTTTAGTTTTTTTATAATTCATCTTATATACTGATTATATTTCTCGGCATCCGCTTTCCTGCACTCCACCTTGAGCAGCGTTCCACTAGACTCATATTCAGTTGCTCGGATATGACTTTGTTCATTAAAATATGAGACAATTTCTCCTTCTGAGTAAGGAATAAGGAATTCACAATGAATATAATCATCAAAAATTTGATTACTAATGAATTGACTTAGTTCATCCAATCCAACCCTATTTTTTGCCGACAAATATACGCGATCATGATGAATAGAAGGAAAGCTTCCCTCCATTAAATCAGCCTTATTATAGGCATAGATAATCGGAATATCTTTAACACCAATATCTGCTAATACATGTTTCGTAAGCTTCTTCTGCTCCTCATGATAAGGATTCGAATAATCAATCACATGAATGAGCAAATCTGCTTCTATCACTTCTTCTAATGTTGAACGGAACGCTTTCACGAGATGATGAGGAAGCTTATTGATAAAGCCCACTGTGTCCGTTAATAAAAAAGCTTTATTATTCTTTAGCTTTATTTTCCTGACAGATGTTTCTAAAGTTGCGAACAGCATATTCTTTTCGAAAACTTGTTTATCTGCTCCTCGACTGAACTTTTCAAGCATCGCGTTCATGATCGTAGACTTTCCAGCATTCGTGTAGCCCACGAGTGAAACGACAGGAATCTCATTTTGGGTGCGCTTCTTTCTTTGCGTTTTACGTTGTGCCACTAACTTCTCAAGCTCTTTTGTTAATTTAGCAATTTTCTCTTCTACTTTCCTTCGATCAAGCTCTAATTTTGTTTCACCGGCGCCCCTATTTTTTAACCCAGCCCCACCACCTTGACGGCCTAAAGATTCACGCATGCCAATTAGTCGAGGAAGCATATATTTTAATCTCGCCACTTCTACTTGAAGCTGGGACTCTCTCGTTTTTGCCCGACTTGCAAAAATGTCTAAGATTAACATTGTACGGTCTATTACCTCGCATTCAAGCTCCGATTCTAAATTTCGAATTTGCGAAGGCGATAGTTCTTCATCACATATGACCATATCTGCATCCTTCTCTTTTAGAAAATTATGCAGTTCTTGTATCTTTCCAGTACCAATGTAATGGCTTTTATTTATTTGGTTCAAATTCTGCGTCATATCTCCAAGAACGATGACATTGCCCGCAGCAGCTAAATTTCCGAGTTCTTGCATCGAGTATACAAAGTCTTCTTGATTATTGTTTACATTCACACCTACTAAAATAGCTTTTCTTTCCATATATTCATCACTCCGTTCAAAAATAATGACTACGTTAAACTTCCCTGTTGATTTCCGCTGCTGGCACTTAGCGATTGCGGGCGGTCCGGAAGCCTCCTCGTCGCTATCGCTCCTGCGGGGTCTCCCTTTGACTCGCTTCTCCCGCAGGACGTTGAATAATCTTCCCCGAATACTCACCGCACGAAGAAAATGCGAATGCATTTTTGAGGATCTCGCGCCTTCCGCTCCAATCAACAACAAATAAGGTTTTTCAAGACTGAGCTTTAACACAGCCAAAATAATAAAAACACAGGCTAGCTGCCTGTGTTTGAGTAAACGAAGAATATAACAAAATAAACCTAATAAGGATGATGAAATAAACCATCCAAAATAGGTGGTTGAATGGTCTTCACATGCATTATGATGGGCAATTATGAAGATAGCCCATTAGTCATATGAAATTTTTCCGTTTTTTTAGACAACAAAAAAGAGAAGAGAATCGTCTCTCCCCTCTTTTCACGTATGCCGTAAAATTAGGTTCCCTTAAAAAGGCAGACCAATCCCGTTTACTCTGCACAGCAGGCAGAGCCTTAACCGTATTAAATTACTGGTTAAAAGTTTGGAATCGAAGTCTGCAATATGACACTAGGGAACCCTCCGTTCTTTGTAAGTTGAATTTATTTTAACATGCAAAATTAAATATCGCAATAAATTTTCCATATATGTTTTCTTTTGGAAATACAAGACCAGTAATTCCTTTAGAATAACCCCATTGTCTTAGCCAAAATTCTAAATTGGAGGATATGACCAGGTTCCGAAAAAATGACCTTGTTTAGGGACAAATCCCCCCACAAAAAAACTCGTATGGGCAACACTGGATCACTTTCATGAGCGATAACCACAAAAAGAATTGGGCTCCGTTACTTATTGATAGGCTTTTACCCCTAATAATGTTTCTAAATCTACTATCTCAAAATTCTGTTCTTGCAATGCTTCGATAATAAGAGGCAGTGCTTTTGCCGTCTCTGTCTTTTCTGAATCAGAATGCATCAGAATAATATCCCCATTTCGAACATTTTCGACTACGTTGTTTACAATATTGCTAGACTCCTTTTGTGACCAGTCAAGTGTGTCAATGGACCACAGAACGATGGAATAGCCTTCTTGTTCCGTGATGGACGCAACCTTGTCATTCGTTTCTCCATATGGCGTGCGGAGAATGGCTGGTTCTTGCTCTATTACTGCTTGTATGGCTTTTCCTGCCTGGTTTACTTCCTCTTGAATCTTTTCTTTACTTAAGCTTGTTAAATCGACGTGATTGTAGCTATGGCTCAAAACTAAATTACCTTTAACATAGGCTTCCTTTACGACATCTGGGTATTTCTTTACCTCGCTGCCTAAAAAGAAAAAATTTCCCTTAACCTTATATTCATTTAATATATCAATTATAGCTGGAGTGACAACCTCATCTGGTCCATCATCAAATGTTAAAGCCACCATTTTTTTATTTGGACCATTTGTGTACACATTTTCATGCTCATTCGAGAACTGAACAATTTGCTCTCGCCAATTTTGCATTTTCTCCCAAGCTTGGGCAGTTAGCTGATTCGATTTTCCTTTTATATCTAGTGTATACTCGTCACCTGTATGTTGATTTACGATTGCCATTTGTGAATTGAAAACAGATATATGATCAATTTCCTTCCTGTTTTTTGGGATAATCAGTTTCAGTTCAATGTTTTCATTTAATTTATATACATAAATATACTCATCATTTACCATTCTAATATCCATTGGCTCCCCAAAAACTTCTTCTGCCTCTTTAACCGTAACGGATCTTAAATCTTTCGCGTAGGAACGAATATCAAATACCTGTCCTGATTCATTAAACCCTAGAACAACATTCTTGTTCTTGTAGGTTGCATAATAACCAAACCCCGCCTTATCGACATGATCTGGTTCTCCCCACTCTGCTTTAACTTGTTTCATCGAGCTATTCAATACATTATACGGGCTATCTGACGTCATCCCTTTTTGTGCTCTTTCCATTATTTCATCCAGATTTGCGGCTTGGACAGGCTTCTCCTCTTTAGGCTGTGAGGCATTCTCCTGCAGCTGTGTTTTTTCTGCAGGGGGTATTTTTTCCGATTGGCAAGCTAAAGATACGGTGAAAAAAACTAAACATAATAGCAGAGTCATTATTCTTTGCTTATTCATTTCGTCCACCTCCCTTGAGATCTTCCAATCTATTATTGCTATAAAGTGAAACTTCCATCAGTGGGGGCTTTTCGACGCACACGACGTGCTAGTGCCGACGTTGCCACAGGACGTGGCGTTCTTAGTCGGCTTTCATCCCTCACTGATGGTTAGTTGAACCAATCACGCTCAAAACGCCACGTCCTGTGGCTTTCGCCTGACTAGGACATCGTGTCCGTCGTCGGGCCTTTACGGGCAGTTGATCCCCCACTTAGGTTTCTTTAATTCTCTCGCAATCTTGAAGTGGGGGTCTTACTGCCCGTTAATCCGCGATAAACCTTTATGCCAAAACCCTGAGGCCAATTGGCTCAGGGTTTTGCGATATTTCCCCAACTATTTATAAACTCCATTTTTCACGATCTGAAGATAATCATTTAATTCTTGTACGAGAGGGTCTGGCTCCTCGAAAAAATTATATTGATTACTTTTATGAAGCGCTTGATATTTATTACCTAGCTGTTCGCTAATAAACATCGTCATATTGATGACGGTATCAATCGAGACATTTTCTCTAAGCCTATCCGTTTGAATTAGATCCTTTAGATAAACGTGTTCAAGCATAAAGTCTTTTTGGTATGTTTCATAAAACTTCTTCATCAATTTATCCATTTCCGTTTTCACTGCTACAGGTGGATTAATGAAAGCATCTGTGATTAGCATCGTTTCATGCAAATATTGCTGTGTAATATTGCGTTTTAATAAATAGATTTCTTTTACCCTTTCAAAGAAATCATCAGATTTAACTTCCTTTAGTTCCTTCATCGTTGCTTCAGTGAGAAGCTCTATTCCATAATTAACTAAATAAAGATATAAGTTTTTCTTACTCTTAAAATAATGAAACAGAAGCCCTTTGGAAATTCCTGCTCTGCTTGTAATGATATCTGTAGTGGTCTTCTCATATCCATTCTTCACGAATTCCTCTAACGCCACTTTAATAATTAGGTCTTTTTTTTCCTGGGGCTGCTTTTCGAAAGCTGAATACAATCATATACACCCTCTTAATTTAGTTCAACAAGAAAATCGTTTAATTAATTATTTCTTCTTTTCGGTTAATCTAACTTCTTCATATTGTTTTATGGGTTTTCCCTCTAAAAAGTCTAAAATCATATCATTAAAAATTTCCCATTTCATTGTACTCAATGGGTCAAAAGCGTTTTTGAATAATGCTAATGTAGCATTGGGTATATGTTCATAAATAGTCTCAGATGCCTTTCTCTCATCTACACCCATAATATTCATATCCCCTCCCATAACTAAGGTAGGACAAGTAATATTATATAATTCATCTGTATGTGTAGGAAATTCACTTGTTTTTATTTTCAGTAACATTTCTTTATCAATTGAAAACGAATCCCTTAATACTTTCTTTGTGAACTCATCATCTTTATAAACTTTTAACATTAATTTGATTATTATATCGTATGGAATTAATTTCATAATTGCGTTGCTTATATTTAACACCCATTTGGAGGTCCTTGTAGGAATTTCACTGTATCCATTAGATAAGACAAGTCTATTAATGTAGCTACTGTGCTTGATGGCAAATAATTGGGCAATCACAGAACCTTGTGATAGTCCTACGATATGAGTCTTATCAATACCTATCACATCCAAAAACAGCTTTAAATCTTGAGCAATCAGCTTCATCGAATACTCATCATTCGGAAAATGTCTTGATGATTCACCATGCCCTCTCATATCAATCATGATCATCTTATACTTTTTTGAAAATTGTTCTATTTGGGGTTTCCACATTTTCCATGAAGCACCACTTCCATGAATAAAGATGATTGGTTCACCTTCTCCTCTAACTTCATAGTTCATTTCTATATCATTTACTTTTACTTTAGGCATACTTTTCCCCTTCTAATTATAAGTATATAAAGAAAAATAACCATTTAGATACATTTAAAAGCTACAGCCTTAGCTTTTAAACTGAAATATCCTTCTTCTTATATATGATAAATGCAGCCGAGATACTAATCAGGATGATAGCGGCCATAATCGTAATATAGATTGGCTCAAGCATATTTTCATTGATAATATTAGCCGCATCTACATACTTAAACGGGCTAAAATATTTTAAGAAATCCAAGTCCTCCGACAGGCCTGACATCACATTTAAGAAGTAAGTAACGATGACAATGGCAAGCGATGCCGATAATGTATTCCTCGTTTTTCTCATTATCGATGAAAGCATGAAGGAAATGGCCGCAAATGTTAAATGCAATAAAAGTGTCGCGATGATTAACAAGGCAAATGTTTTTCCTGGTACATCTGCATCCTTCGTAAACTGAAAACCTATTAAACTTGAAATGGTTGAAACAATGTTTAAGATCACGATATTTACAACAACAGCAAGGAGCTTTTCTAAAACGATTCGGCCTCTTGATACCGGCTTGGAGAGCAAAAATTCTATCGTCTTCTCGTTCTCTTCCTTTGCCAGAATATTAGAAGCTAAAAGCGCGGAATAAATACTTCCTAATAGAGTTGTCATCATATAGATTTCAATCCCATAAAAGCCAATTAATGTCCCTAAGTTAATCCTATCCATTCCAAACATTTGCTTCATTGATTCTGGATACGCTTCAAAAAGATCATTCATCGATTTTTGACCTTCAGCAAATTGCGGAAAAATGCTTAAAAGCCATATGATTAACCCTGCAAGTACAAGGCTCCAAATGATTAACGATTTCCGGCTTCGTTTCAACTCTCTCATAAAAATCATCTGTCTCACTCCTTACTATTCATAATAGTGCATGAATACTTCTTCCAAGGTCGGCTCTTCAATCAATACATCTTGAACCGGCAAATCATTTAATCGTTTAAGAAGTGCCTTAATATCTCCACTGTAAAGCAAGGTAACTGCATTCCCATTTACTTCTTTTTTGATCATTCCGTTCAGGTCAAAATGAAGCTGTTCTGGATGTTCAAGAGTTAGCGTAATATTTTTCACCTTATTTTTTGTTAAATGCTCAATTGTTTCTACCGTTACAAGCTTACCATCCTTAATAATCGCCACACGATCACACATCTTTTGGACTTCACTTAGAATATGTGACGAGAAAAAGATCGTCGCCCCCTTGTCTCTCTCTTCTTTAAGTAGGTCAAAAAAGTGATTCTGTATTAATGGATCTAATCCGCTTGTTGGTTCATCTAAAATAATTAGCTTAGGCTCATGAAGCAATGCTTGCACAATCCCAACCTTTTTCCTGTTTCCAAATGAAAGATCCTCGATTTTCCGATTTACATCGAGATCGAGCCTAGAAGCCAATTCCTTCATTCTTTCCGTACTAAATTTTTTATGAAACCGTGCAGAGTATTTCAATAAATCGACTACCTTCATATCATCGTAATAGTGGATTTCTGACGGCAAGTATCCAATATTTTGCCGAATTTCCTGTGAATGTTTAATAATATCCTTACCAAAAATCGTCGCACTCCCGCTCGTAGGATAGATAAAGTTCAATAGAGTTCTGATTGTTGTACTTTTTCCTGCTCCATTCGGACCGATAAATCCAAATACTTCACCTTCTTCAATTGAAAAAGAAACATCGATAATACCCCTGTTTTTTCTATACGATTTTGTTAAATTCCTTAATTCTACAATTGCCATACATGAACCCTCCTCTAATCGGATAATCCACCAATTGACTGTTCAGTCAATATCATTGTAGATCTGATTGACTGGATAGTCAATTAAAATTTTAGCAAATTTTAAAAAAACTCTTATAGGCAATTTCTCAACAAAAATCATCAACATAGCCAATGAAAAAGTAATAAATCCAATAGCTATTGACCATAATGGTAATGATTAGTAGGTGGGAGGTGTTAAATATTGAAGGATGAGTTAGAAATCTTTAATCAAATTTTTTCAACTACAAAGGAAGCCATTGAAAAATTTATGAATATGCTTGATCCGGTAATTGAATTTGCAAAAGACGACCATGAACGCCTTTACTACCATCATATTTATGAAGAAGAGGAACAGAGGCTTTCACGCTTAGACGTATTGATCCCTCTTATTTCAAAATTTGAAAGTATGGAGGATGCACAAGCATTTTCACCGACGAATAATGAATTTAATCGACTTCTACAAGAGTTAAACCTTGAAAAGTTTGGTTTACATAATTTTGTTGAGCACCTTGATTTAGCACTTTTTCAGTTTACGGATGAAGAACGGAGTACATTATTAAAAAAATTAAGAACGGATGCCTATAAAGATTATCAGCAAGTAAAAGAAATGCTAATGGAGATTAATAAGCGATTTGACCATGATTATGTAGATCCCCATGCACATCATGATAAAGACCATGATCATTTAGCCCTTCCTAATGATGCACAAGGCAAGAAGGTCAGTTCAATGAAAAAAGGATTTTCTGTTGGCAGTTTAAAAACATAAGAAATGCGTAAGCGCCTTAGTCACCCCCGACAAGCACAAGACGAGCCTCCTGGAAAGGTGTACTTTACCTTTCTGGGAGGATTGGCTTGTGACCTCGAGGTCGACAAAAACGCGACTTCCTGTCGCATTGTCGACACTAGTACGTCCTGTACGTCGGGGGTAGGTGCTGGAGCTAGACAGTTCTCTAACTTGGAAAAACTTAAACTTATTTATTAAAAAAGTGAGGAGAAAGAAATGAGTTATACACCTGATTTACCGTTTTCAGATTCGGAATATAATCATTTGCAGCAAATCGTGATTGATACGGCACGAAGACAATTAGTTGGGCGTAGGTTTATCGAATTGTATGGGCCGCTCGGCAGAGGAGTACAGAGCATTTTTAATGATATTTATGTAGAAAATCACGAAGCAAAAATTGATTTTCAAGGCTCGTTTGATACGAATATCGAATCAAGCAAACGTGTAAATTATACGATTCCCATGCTTTATAAAGATTTTGTTCTTTATTGGCGTGATATTGAGCAAGCAAAAGTTTTAGATATTCCTATTGATTTTTCAAGTGCAGCCAATGCATCTCGTGATGTCGCCATTTTAGAGGATCAAATGATTTTTCATGGATCAAAGGAATTTGATATTCCTGGATTAATGAATGTCAAAGGCAGGCTGACACATTTAATTAGAAATTGGTATGAGTCAGGAAGTGCTTTTCAGGATATTGTTGATGCAAGAAATAAATTACTCGAAATGAACCATAATGGTCCTTACGCACTCGTTTTGTCACCAGAGCTTTATTCACTGTTGCACCGTGTACATAAAGATACAAATGTATTGGAAATTGAGCATGTCCATGAGCTTGTTACAGATGGCGTATTTCAGTCACCCGTTTTAAAAGGAAAAACAGGCGTACTCATTAACACAGGGAGAAATAATCTCGATATGGCCGTTTCTGAGGATTTTGAAATAGCATATCTTGGAGATGAAGGAATGAATCATCCATTCCGAGTGTATGAAACCGTCGTACTCAGAATCAAACGTCCAGCAGCTATTTGCACTCTTGATAATCCTGAAAAATAGGGAGTATGTATGTTGGATAGCAGATTATTTACTGTTGGCTCGCTCATTCCAAGAAATATTGTATCAGAATCATTAAAGCTGCCGTATTCAAGTTCAAGCATTCATAAAAGTTCCATTACAGACAATACACAAAGTATGATTGTCTTACAAAATGGAAAACCCTATGAAATTCAGCAAGTAAAAGGGCAGTTATTATTAGATGCAGCCCTAAAACAAGGGCAAGAGCTGCAATATAAATGCCGTAAAGGTACATGTGGTTTATGTAAATTGAAAATTGATCACGGATCAGCCTTTTTGCTGCCGCCAAATAATATAGAGCAAAAAAAGTTAAAAAATACATTGGACGATGGGTATCGATTAGCTTGTCAATCTATAATGAGATAAAAAAAAACGAGGTGCTTGACCTCGTTTTTTTTCATTTATTATGCAAATTTTCGTTCACTGAAATGTATAAGATTATCTTCGATTATGAAAGGTAAAGTAATATTTTTCTTTTCAAGCTCTTTCACACTTATATTCCTCACAAGCACTAGCGCTTCTTTTTTAAATGTAGGTGTGATAAAGCCATCGTTGATTTCGCATAATCTTTGTAAGTATTGCAATGTATCAGTAAGCAATAATTGTTTAACATGCTGGTTGTTTAATTGACAAATTAATTTATATTCTAAGCCTTTCATAATGGCAATTTGGTCAACATGAATGCAAATATTCATTCCAGTCTCATCAATAAAACATAAGGAAACGTATTGTCCTTTAGACTTGTCGATATTAGTGAATACTGGATTGTTAAAGGTTTCACCTGATATTAATTGTAAAATGGCTGCTTCTGCAGCTCCACCGATTTTACGTTGATTAGAAATAACCGTATCAATATCTTTCAAGCCATGAAGCATACTCACGATGTTCCCTCCAAGAGTGAATTATATCTGGAAAATAAGTTACTTTTATAGTAAAGGAAAATGATAATCATTGTCAATAAGACTTAAACATTATTAATATGTAATAAATACCAGCGGTTTTGCACGGTTTTTTCATTTGTTTCATTGATTCTGGATACGCATAAAAAAACGTTAACTGCCTCAGAATGAAACAGTTAACGTGATAGATGAATAAGACATAAAGTGAAACTTCCATCAGTGGGGGTTTTTCGAAGCACAGGACGTGCTAGTGCCGACTTTGCCACAGGACGTGGCTTTCTTAGTCGGCTTTCATACCCCACAGAGGTTAGTTGCGGCCCCCAGGAAGTGGGTCACGCAGACGTTGCCACACGATGTGGCGCTTTTAGTCTGTGTTCCTTTTATGAGACTTTATGGGCAGTTGATCACCCACTTAAGTTTCTTTGATTCTCTCGCAAACTTGAAGTGGGGGTCTTACTGCCCGTTAATCTGCGATAAATTTGTAGTTTCAATAGCTTTGCATACACTTTCTATATCAAGAGCTTGGTAGAGAAAGAATTACTTCTGTGCCTGTTCCTAGCTCACTATTAATACTTATTTTCCCCTTCATGCTTTCAATAATTTTAAACACAACCATCATGCCAAGCCCTGTTCCATTACTTGTCATAGTGAAATAAGGCTCTCCTAATCTGCTGATTATTTCACTGCTCATGCCAACCCCATTATCTAAAATATGAATGCTGCATAAATTATTCATTATAACTGCTTTTATCTCAATGCTGCCGCCATTTGGCAAGGCATCTATACTATTCTTAAGAATATTTACTAAAGCTTGAACGAATTTGGAGTGATCTCCAGGTATTGTACAATGACTTATTTCTTTTATTTCTATTTTCACACTGGCCTGATCAGCTAATGGCTTTACTATACTAATTGATTCAGATAAGACTTGTCCGATTGGAAGCATCTCTATTTTATTTGGGTAAGGTCTTGCAAAAGTGAGGTAATCGGATACAATTCGATCGATTTTATCAATTTCCTCCATTGCAATCTGAAAAAAAGATTCTTTTTTTTCATTAGGAAGAGACGGATCATCTTTAAGTAAATGGATCATTCCACGAACAGTCGTCAGAGGATTTTTGATCTCATGATTGACTGCTGCAGCTAAATGTCCGATCAGATCAAGCTTAGCAGAGTGGTATATTTTCATACGGAATAAATAGTTTTTCCTAATAGCTTCAAAAGAGAGACTAACAAAAATAATCCCAAAAAAATTCGTCATTAGGTAACTCGTAAAAAATTTGATATCAACTAATGTATTTTTGGCCATTGAAACAGATATGAGAATAAATATTGAAATAAGAATATTTATAATTGCAGCTACCATCACTTTATTTAATGTCCTTAAGCGAAAATAATAAGGTCTAACTAAAAGTGCTATAGCAAGTAACAGAGGAGTACTGAATAATGAAATAATACCTCCAATTCCACCTTGGAAAAACCTTATTAACATAGTTTCTAAAGAAAGGAGAATGCCTATTAACGGTCCGCCATATATTGTTCCTAACCAAAGTGGAACTCTTCTTAAATCGAATTTGATGCCATCTTCCTCAACGATTGAGAATGACATACATAGAAAAATAGCTAAAGCAGATGTGAATAATATTGCGTAATTTTTAACAAATGGACTATTCGGTTTACTTTCAATCCAGAATTGATGAATAGCCATGGTAATGAGGATGACTAGTAAATTAAAGAGTAAATTACTGCCTTCAAGTAACATCTGCTTTATCCTCCCTTATTCAATTGTATTACTTCTTAAAATGCCTATTTAATGCTGAGGAATCAATAATTCGAATTATTATAAAAATAATATCACACAAAGATTTAATCGCATATCTATCAAAAAAAATTTTTTTTTGCATTTTTTTTAATACATTTTATTAGTATTACAAGCTCCTTAAATGAATAATGACTAGCAAGCTTTGATCTATTTTTGAGACTAGTAAATCCATTCCTAGAGGTGATTTTAGATATTGATAGGTGCTCAGTTTTTTTCTCATAATTGTAGGGTTCGCATGGATCACAAAAGAGGGCATCTACCAAGCTTTTTCTTTGGAACTCGTCCTCATTGAGCACGAAAGAAGACAACAACCAGGCTTCTTCTTCGGGACTTGTCCTCATTGAGCACGAAAGAAGACAACAACCAGGCTTCTTCTTCGGAACTTGTCCTCATTGAGCACGAAAGAAGACAGCAATCATGCTTTTTCTTTGGAACTTGTCCTCATTGAGCACGAAAGAAGACAACAACCAGGCTTCTTCTTCGGGACTTGTTCTCATTGAGCAATTCACCTTTTTTTCAACTTTGAAGTTTAAGTAATCAATAGAAAAAAAGGCCTTAGAACTCTAAAAAAATACCGGCATCATTTTGCCGGTATTTTTGTCTATCAGTTTCAAGTCATTTCTATTTCAATTGCATACACCGCTTCATTTAGAATAGTGACTTTTGCATAGAGGTCATTTTCCAGGAGAAACGATTGCATGTCAGCTGATGAAATTCTTTCATGGAGAGGGGGACCCAATTCTGATTCTACCGCTTCCCAATCAAGAATAAGCAGCCGTCCATTCGGTCGAATAGTACGTTTAAATTCTTTAAGGGCTTTTTCCATATTCGGAATTTCATGCATCACAAAAGCTACGATTGCTTTGTTTATCGTATTGTCAGGAAGCTTAATATTTTCAAGATTACTTTCAATGTAATGTATGTTCCTAACTTCCTCTTGCTCTGCTCGTTTTCTCAACAAATCTAGCATCTTCGGTTCAATGTCTATTGCATAAACCGTATCATTCGTTTGCTGTGCGAAAGGAATCGTGAAAAAGCCATTGCCCGCTCCGAAATCTGCGAGTTTGTCACTTGCTTGGATACCAAGTAGAGAGATAACTTTATCTAAATCAATTAATTCTCTTCTCTTAGGCGAAAGTAATTTATCCGCCTTTTCAGGATTAAAGCGATGTCCAGCCACAATACCACTCCTTAGCTAAAAAAATTTAGATATCAATAAAATGACTCCTACCAGGAGCCAAACGAAAACCCCAGGTCATATTGGCGGAAATGAAAACTTCTTTTTTCCGTCATTCTGGTTTTTCCTGTTAATGCCTCAAGTCCCAGTTTGGCAATCATTTATCCGCTTCTTTTCCATAAAAGTACCCCCTTTAATCTATCCCTTTCACAGGATATCGATCCAAATTTTTACTGCTGTCGCTGCAATTAATACAGCTAGAATAGCTTGAAGTATTTTCGTATTTACTTTTTTCCCTGTCATTGCACCTAATGGTGAGGCAATTAAGCTAGCAACAACCATAATAAGTGCAGGTCCATAATCAACTTGTCCTGTTGTTATTTTACCAATTGTAGCGCCAATAGATGAAATAAATGTAATCGCTAATGAAGATGCGATCGTCATTCGAGTTGGTATCTTCAAGATAACGAGCATGATAGGAACTAATAAGAATGCACCTGCAGCCCCTACTATCCCAGACCCAACTCCAACAATTAACGCCAGTGCTGCAGCAAGCCATTTATTAAATTTCACTTGATCGAGCGGAATATCATCAAGATCTTTTTTAGGAATAAACATCATAACCGCAGCGGTTAGAGCTAAAATTCCATAGATTAAATTAATCCCGCCCTCTGACATTGCTTTTGAACCAAAACTACCGATAAAGCTCCCAATTAATATACTAACGCCCATATAGCCGATTAATGCTTTATTTAAATATCCGTCTTTGCGATAGGCCCAAACACCGCCAATGGTAGCAAAAAATACTTGAACAGCACTGATTCCAGATACTTCATGAGCACTAAAAGCTGCAAGACCGAATAAAGGCGGGATGTATAGCAGCATTGGATATTTTATTATCGAACCGCCAATTCCTACCATTCCGGAAATGTATGATCCAATAAAACCTATTAGAAAGATCGTAATTATGAATGTCATATCCATTTCTTGCACTTCCTCTTAAGAAAAGGTTAGAAAGACTTAGCTTTCACCAAGTCCTTCCAGCGAAAGCTTAGTTTTTCTTATGCGATGTTATTTCCAGACAATTTATTAAAATTCCAATTATACTTTAGTACATTAATAAAGTGAAACTTCCATCAGTGGGGTTTTTTTTCATCCCCCACTGATGGTTAGTTGCGGCTCACAGGAAGTGGGTCACGCAGACGTTGCCACACGATGTGGCGCTTTTAGTCTGTGTTCATTTTATGGGCTTTTACGGGCAGTTGTCCCCACCTTTCATCCTCGCTTCTCTCTCATCTTGAGGTGGGGGTCTTACTGCCCGTTAATGCGGGATAAACTTAAGCTTGCCGATTAGCGAACCAAATTGGTTCCCTCTTCAGTTTTTTATTCACCCTTTTTAATCCAAAATTTATATACTCCATTTTCATCTTCTTGCTTTACTAATTCATGACCACCTGATTTTGTCCAAGCAGTAATATCATTTTTCGATCCTTTATCTGTGGTGTGTACCTCTAATACTTGACCTTCTTTAAGCTCGTTCATTGCCTTCTTTGTTCTTACAATGGGCATTGGACATGCAAACCCTTTTGCATCTAATAGTTTTGTAGCTTCCATTTGTATTACCTCCAATAATTTTTTAGGGCACTTCTGCTTTTCTATCTGTCTAGCTCCAGCGCCTACCCCCGAGGTACAGGACGTACTAGTGTCGACAACGCGACAGGACGTCGCGCTTTTCTATCTTACTGCACAGCGGTTTGGGCCGATTTCCATTTCACGCTGCTCTTCTTCGTCTGGATTGATTTTTCCCATATTAGTTTTGCGAATCTCTTGGTATGAATTTGGCTGTGGCGGTAAATTTTCAGTCACAAGCATTCTAAATTCTTCCTCATTTTCGATAGTTAAACCATGGTTTTCTGCAAATAAATCTCCAAGTTTTTTACCTACACTTCCATCCTCATTTAATTCTTCAATCACCATAAAGTGTGCTGGAAGAACCAAAAGGTCTTCCGATAATTCTCTGTAGCGTTCATACAGGCTTTCTCTTAAATCTCCAACCCAGTCTTCCGCTAAACCAGCAAGATCTGGACGTCCAATTGAGTCAATAAATAAGATATCACCTGATAGCAGATACGTTTCATCAACTACAAATGATGTTGACCCGATTGTATGTCCTGGTGTGTATAGAGCATGAATATCGATCGCAGTATTACCGATTGTTACAATCTTACCGCCTTCAAGTGGCTCGTATTTAAATGTCACTTCTGTGGCATCCTTTGGCGGCAGCCAATACATTGCATTTGTCTTTTCAGCAATTTTTCGACCACCGGAAATATGATCCGCATGTAGATGGGTATCAAATACATGAGTAATCTTTGCTCCCTTGCTATCTGCAAAATCAGTAAAGATATCCGTCATTCTTGTTGCATCAATAATCGCTGCCTCCCCATTTGAGATGACCATATAAGATAGGCAGCCTTTGCCGATGCGGACAAACTGATACACTTCGCCGCCATTTTTTAAATCTCCAATTTTGACAGGCTCCAAGTGCTCACTCCAAGCTTTCATCCCGCCTTTTAAATAAGAAACAGTAAGACCAGCCTCTGAAAGTTCTTCTGCAACATAAATTGATGAGCCTTCCTTCGCACATACAACTAAAACATCCTTATCGGTTGGCAGCTTATCAAGAATCCCTTCAACGCCGTCAAGCAGTTCAAAATAAGGAATATTTAAATGCTCGAAGTGTTCACCTTCAATTCTCCAGTCTTGAAAATCCACTGTATTACGGACATCCAGAATAAATAGCTCCTCTTTATTAAACACTCTCTTTGTTACCTCTGTTGCCGTCATTGCATTTACAGCCATCCCCAACCTACCCCCTAAGGTATTATAGTATTTAAAATTTTTTCACTTTTCTAGTTTTGTATGACCTTCATAATCGTTTCTGGATCATACCCGATGACCCAGTTTCCGTTAATTTCTGTTTGTGGTACACCCATTTGCCCTGTAGCAGCAATAAGCTTCTGCATGATTTCAGGATTCGTTTCAACATTTACTTCATTAAAAGAAATATTTTGCTCTAACAAAAAGTTTTTTAGCATAACACAATATGGACATCTCGTTGTTGAATATACAGTAGCCTTCATTTTATACACCTCTTAGTTATTGATATTTATTGTTTTGCCAGTCCAAGCGCTCATCCCCGGTACAACATTTATTACTTTTGTAAATCCTTTTTCTGCTAGCCTCTGTGCGGCAAGATCACTGCGGTTTCCCGTACGGCACACAACAAAAATTTCATCTTCTTTATTAAGCTCATCTATACGGTCGTCTAATTCTCCCAAAGGAATTGAAATGGCGTTTGAAATATGACTAAATGCATATTCAGCTGATTCTCTAACATCAAGGACAACATTGTTTTCGTTTACTTTCAGCATTTTTTCTAGCTCTTCATTGGTAGCTACATTCGGATGCTTTCTTTCAATTGTTTCATCACCGGGTGATTTCCTTAAATAATGCTTTAGTACATCTCCTTCTTCTAATGTGCCTAAATATTGATGCCCTGCACTCTTTGCCCATGCTTGAATATCTGCCTTTGAGCCTTTGTCCGTTGCTTGAACTTCTAATACTTGACCTGCCTCTAATTCATTCATTGACTTTTTCGTTTTCACAATAGGCATTGGACAAGACAGACCTTTTGCATCCAATACAATGTCTGTTTTTATTTGAATCATATTAAAACCTCCTTTTTACCTACCGGGGTATAAATTTATTTAAAAAAATTTACTCGATTTCTCCTTCCCAAGCAAGCATTCCACCAGCCATATTCATTACTTTATAGCCATGGCTTTCAAGAAATTGGCAAGCACGTCCGCTTCTGGCTCCTGAACGGCATACCATAATATATTCTTTTGACTTATCTAATTCATGCATTCTGAATTCGAGTAATCCTAATGGAATATGTTGAGCCTCTGGAATTTTCCCCATCGCCACCTCATCCACTTCGCGAACATCAATGATATTTAAAGACTTTCCCTCCGATAATAAATCTTTTATTTCATTTGCAGGTAATTGTTCCACTCCACTCACTCCTTTTTATCTCCAGGCACTGACTCCGCCTTTTACGTTCGCAATTTTTGAGAAACCTAGCTTTTTTAGTACTTTACTCGCCTGTTGGCTTCGCATTCCGCTTTGACAAATGACAACAACCTCTTTTTCCTTCACAAGTTCATTTGCCCTTTTTGTTAGCTGATTTAAAGGGATATTTTTAAACCCTCTAATAGAATTTCCCTTAAATTCACCAGGTGTTCGGACATCAATGAATTGCTTCGTCTTGTCTTGCAATTCATTTTTCAACTCTGCTGTTGATATATGTCTAACTCCTTTTGTTGGTAAAATGCGCTTGATGATAAATAAGATTAATAGAGCTAGTAAAATATAATTAACATATTCCATTTACTATGACACCTCGTTTTAACGAATAGAAATTAAATAAACAAATTCACATTTCCATCTTCAGCATCTGCCAAATAGGCAGCAACTCCTGCGAATTCAACGTTTTCTAATAGCTCTTCTTCCTTTAATCCTAAAAGGTCCATCGTCATTGTACATGCAACTAGGTTAATTTCCTGCTCTTGCGCCATTTCAATAAGCTGAGGAAGCGTCATCGCATTGTGCTTCTTCATAATATCTTTTATCATCTTTGGTCCAAATCCAGCAAAATTCATTTTGGAGAGACCCATTTTATCAGCGCCTCTTGGCATCATTTTGGCAAACATTTTTTCCATAAAACCTTTTTGGACGTTGATCTGTTCATCCTTACGCAGTGCGTTCAATCCCCAAAACGTGTGAAAGATGGTTACTTCATGATCATATGCAGCAGCACCATTTGCAATAATATACGCTGCCATTGCTTTATCATAATCTCCACTAAATAGGATAATATTTGTTGTTTTCTTATTAGCCAAGGTAATCCCCCTTTATTAAATAGTGTTCCTGTTGATTTCCGCTGCAGGCACTTAGCGATCGCGGGCGGTCCGGAAGCCTCCTCGTCGCTATCGCTCCTGCGGGGTCTCCCTTTGACACGCTTCTCCCGCAGGACATTGAATAAGCTTCCTAGAATAATCACCGCACGAAGGAAATGCGTTAGCATTTTCGAGGAGCTCGCGCCTTCCTCTCCAATCAACAAGTTAATCATTTTACCGTTACCCCTATGGGTATAATAATATGAAAAATAAAAAAGAGTGTCAACCCTTTTTTATTATCTACTTTTTACCAGCAAGTTTACTGCTTCTTTTACTAATTCCTCTGTATTCTTTTCTCCATTTTCTTCCGCATGCTTCACACATTCTACTAAATTTGAACTAACGATCACACCGATTGTACGGTCAATCGCAGATCTAGCAGCAGATAACTGTGTAATCACATCTTTACAATCATTTTCTTCTTCCATCATTCTTAAAATTCCGCGCAGCTGTCCTTCTATGCGCTTTACCCTATTTTTCATTTGATCATTGTATTCCATCTTTAATCTCCTTTCTAGTACACTGTACTTAATTTTTCCTTACATTTACAACCAGTTAAAGTATACCCTGTGATCTTAAAGCCTCTTTTTCTTAAGAACCGAATGCTAATATTCTTTTCTAAATGATCAGCAGCTATAATATGGACGGATAAACTTGGAATCTCAGCGTAATTCCTTTTTAAATAGGCTACGGGTATATTCTTAGCACCTTGTATGGGATCGTTATATGATAAATTATAATCTCTTACGTCTAGAATCGTTAGTGAATCTTTATTAATGTTATATAAATCTTTACATTTAACATTCCCAACAGGAAAGTATCTTAAAAAAAAGGTTCCAGTGATAATTGCAAGCAGCATGATGATAAAATATAGCATTTTATAAAAACCTTCCCAGTTTATTAGTAATTTAGAGGAATGACAAGCTTT
The DNA here is from genome assembly GCF_007995155.1 of Cytobacillus dafuensis. Classification (NCBI taxonomy): domain Bacteria; kingdom Bacillati; phylum Bacillota; class Bacilli; order Caryophanales; family Bacillaceae; genus Cytobacillus; species Cytobacillus dafuensis. The sequence continues at coordinate 4,120,815 of NZ_CP042593.1, forward strand.
ATATTATACCCTTATAGGTATATTGTCAACTAAAAACAGATCCCCTAATTCAAATGAAATTAGAGGATCACTGCCATTATTTCTTTTTTACCCAAAATTTAATAAGAGGTCCCTCTTGTTCCGTTTTTAAGATGGTGTGACCGGCATTATTGGCCCATGCTGGAAGATCATTTAGTGAACCTTTATCCGTTGCATGGAGCTCTAATATTTGATCGCTTTCTAACTGCTCGATGCCCTTTTTGAGCTTAACAATCGGCATTGGGCAAGTTAATCCTGTTACATCAAGGATTGAATCTACTTTTATTTCATTTGTATTTTTGACAACTGTTTCTCCTAGGTCATTTGTTGTTGTTTCAACGCCTTTATTTATATTGCTTCCGAAAACAGAAGAATAGGTTTTCCAGCCGCCATCCACATTTTTAACACTAAATCCATTATGCTTTAATATACGGCTCGCTAAATAACCTCTTAAACCAACCTGACAACTGACATATATAGTCTGATCTTTCGGAAGTTCCTCTAATCGATTTCTTAGCTCATTTAGTGAGATATTCATGGATCCTTCAATAAACCCGAATTCTCTTTCCATCGGTTCGCGAACATCAATTAATAGACCACCGCTGGCAATAATATCATCAATTTCATGCCACTGGACATGCTCCAATTCACCTTCCATAATGTTTGTTGCAACATATCCTGCCATATTTACAGGATCTTTTGCTGATGAATATGGAGGTGCATATGATAATTCTAAATGAGTTAAATCTTCTACTGTTAACCCGCCTTTAATGGCTGTTGCAATGACATCTATTCGCTTATCAACGCCATCCATTCCAACTGCCTGTGCACCGAAAATTCTTCCTGTTCCTTTGTCAAAGATTAGTTTTAATGCAATGGAAGACGCACCTGGATAGTAGCCTGCATGTGAGCTTGGATGAATATGAACAACCTCATATGGCACACCTAATCGGTTTAATGTTTTTTCATTATTGCCTGTAGCAGCTACGGTTAAATCAAACACCTTTGCAATGGATGTACCAAGGGTCCCTTGATATTTCTCCTGTTTTCCCATTATATTATTCGCAGCGATTCTCCCTTGTCGATTAGCTGGGCCAGCAAGTGGAATCATTGCTTTCGATCCGCTTATAAAATCGACCACTTCCACAGCATCCCCAACTGCGTAAATATCAGGATTCGAAGTTTGAAGGTATTCATTAACAATAATTCCTCCGCGCTCTCCTAAGTGAAGGCCAGCTGCTTTCGCTAATTCATTTTCAGGTCTTACCCCAATTGAAAGGATGGTCATATCAGTCTCGATATTTGTTCCATCTGATAAAATCACTGTCTTCCCATTATCAGCAAAGAATTGAACACCGTTTTCTAATACTAGCTGGACTCCCTTTTCTTTTAAATGAGTGTGGAGAATGCTAGCCATTTCAAAATCAATCGGAGCCATTATTTGATTAGCCATTTCGATGAGGGTCACTGCAATCCCTCTATCAACCAGGTTCTCAGCCATTTCAATTCCGATAAATCCCCCACCAATCACAATAGCTTTTTTTGGATTTTGCTGATCGACATAGTTTTTGATTTTATCTGTATCTGGAATATTTCTTAATGTAAAAATAGCTTCAGCTTCTTCCAAACCAGGGATTGGCGGTACAATTGGTCTTGCTCCTGGAGACAATAATAATTTGTCATACGCTTCTTCATATACCACATCGGTTTTTAAATTTTTGATCGTTACTTTTTTATTTTCAGGATCTATGCTCAAAACTTCACTTAAATTACGGATATCCAAATTAAAACGCTCTGACATTCCTTTTACAGTTTGAACTAATAATTTGCTTCGATCCTTGATCGTCTCCCCAATATAATAAGGCAGTCCACAATTTGCAAATGAAATATGCTCTCCACGTTCTACTAGTATTATTTCTATCTCTTCATTATTTCTTCTTAATTTCGCTGCAGCAGTAGCCCCACCTGCAACTCCACCAACAATGATTACTTTCTTAGTCATAAAGTTCCCTCCAATAATATGAATAGATTACCATTACCCCTACGGGTATAATACCTTACAAAATTATTAATTGTCAACTTAAGTAAACACTCAATTTCTCTCATGAGACAACATCCAGATTTCATATCTTACAAAACTGTAAGAGAATCTGTAAGGGAATTCGATAGGTATTCTTTAAGGCCTTTTGTAAGATAAAGAAAGAATCTTAGGAGGTTATAAGGAATGAAAACACCAGTTGTTGACGTTAAAAACGTAAAAAAATTCTATGGAAAAAAGGGTGAAAACCAATCCATTGCTTTAAATGACGTTTCATTCTCCATTCATGAGGGTGAATTTGTTGGGATCATGGGGCCATCTGGCTCTGGGAAAACAACTCTATTAAATGTGATCTCAACTTTAGATCATGCTACAGATGGCATCGTGCAAATTGCCGGTAACGATATTACGAAAATGAAGCAGGGGCAGCTATCAGATTTCCGCTCACAAAAGCTAGGGTTTATTTTCCAAGACTTTAATCTGCTTGATAATTTATCCATTTATGAAAATATTGCTCTACCACTTTCCTTGCAGGGCATCCCTTCTCGAAAAATTGGCCCAAAGGTTGAAAAAGTTGCAAAAACATTAGGGATTTCAGCTATTCTTTCAAAATATCCTTCAGAGGTTTCTGGCGGTCAAAAGCAGCGTTGTGCAGCTGCCCGAGCACTCGTTCATGAACCAGCAATTATTTTAGGAGATGAACCAACTGGAGCGCTTGATTCGAAAAACGCAGCGAGCTTATTAGAAGCGATGACAAATTTAAATGAGGAGCAAGGCGTATCCATTATGATGGTTACCCATGATCCATTTAGTGCAAGTTATTGCAGGCGAATTCTTTTTATTCAGGATGGCGAATTGTATAAGGAAATTCATCGTACAAGTACCCGAGATGCCTTTTATAAGGAAATTTTAGATGTGCTGGCTGGACTCGGCACCCAGAAAGCATAGGAGGATAAGACATGTTATTCAAGCTATCTATGTCAGGGCTAAAAAGTAAACTGAAAGACTATCTCGTTTTACTAGTTGGACTTGTCATCTCGATATCCATCTTTTATTTGTTCCAAACTCTTGCGCTAAATCGAGCGTTTATTGAATCCAACTCTGTTATTAGCCAGATCCAGTTCGTCTTTCATGCTGGCTCCGTTCTGCTAGCCATCATTACCTTCTTCTATATTTTATATGCCAACTCCTTTTTACTATCCCTAAGGCAAAAGGAATTCGGCATGTATATGATGTTAGGTGCGAAAAAGGGTAAGATTACGTTGCTTATGTTTATTGAGACCATTGTGATCGGCTTCGTTTCACTTGTAATCGGAATTGCATTAGGAATAGGGCTTTCACAAGGGATCGGCCAGCTGCTTATGAAGGAGCTGGAATTTACTGCAGGCGGATACCACGCATTTTATATTCCATCGATAGCCGTTACTTGCATCTTCTTCCTTGTTTTGTTTATTCTTTCAGCTATTTCAAATAGTATGAAGCTATCTCGTGTGACCGTATTGCAGCTTGTTCATTCAGATGTACAAGCAGAAAATTCCTTTGTAAAAGGAAAAAAGACTTTCATCATTGCTTTTCTTTCTCTCATTTTATTAGCCATTGGATATGCTGCAATGGTAAATATGACGACCCTTCAGCAGCTAGGAATCATTATTTCGCTAGTGACGACTACATCTGGAACGTATTTGCTGTTTATGTCGGTCCTGCCACTTATTATTAAAAAACTTAAGGCGAATAAAAAGCGCTCTGAAAAAGGAATTAATGCTTTCACATTTGCTCAGTTGAACTTTCGTATAAATAGCTTAACGAAAGTATTAGCAACTGTTGCGATGTTAGTTGCCCTTGGAGCTGGAGCCATATCAGTTGGAATGGCTTTCAAGAATAATGTCATGATTATGGTGGAAGGCTTCAACACCTATGATGTCGTTACTCATAATCCTACCGTTGAAGAAAAGAATATATTAGCAGACATTAAGTTTGACGAAAAGTACGAGTATCATTACAAAGTCGATGACCAATTCGTTTACTATACAAAAGAAGAGCTAGAGAAACAGCGTCCAATCATCCAAACTTTTAAGGATGAAAAGAGCTTTAGAAAGAAAGAAAGGGTTGCTGGAGAACTTCCAATAGGCAGTATTGTAGGATTAGAAGATCAACAAAGTGGATTAGCAGTTCCAGAAGAATGGGCTTTTGCCTTGGATACCATTCAACCTTATTATTTATACCCAGATCACAAAATTAAAATTGTCGATCAAAAAATGTTTGAGGATGTAAAAGGAAAAGAAGGCATTGCCATTATTGGAAAATCAGATGATTTTCAAGCCTATTTGAAGGAATGGAAAAAAATCGATGCGCTGCAGCAAAAGAAATATGGAAATGACACCAATATGTATAGTAAATATCGTTCCTACCAAGATATGTATGGTATTGCGAGCGGAACTATTTTCATGGGCTTCTTCTTAGGAATTGCCTTCTTAGCCATGATGGCCAGCTGCTTAATGTTCAAAATCCTGTCTGGTGCAACTAAGGACATTAGCCGCTATCAAATGCTCCGCAAAATTGGTGTGCGTACTTCACTGCTGACAAAGTCTATTTATAAAGAACTATTCCTCGTTTTCTTATTCCCGGCTATTGTCGGTATCACCCATGTACTCATCGGAATGGAGATGTTCTCTTTTATTCTCGTTGATCCGTACTTCCGAGTTTGGCTGCCAATTGTCATTTTCATTGTGATCTACGCAATCTATTACTTTATTACTGTTCAGTTATATAAAGGGATCGTGCTACCAAAAACAAATTAATCAATATGAATATTAGAAAAACTCGGCATTCGTCAATTCCTTTTTGGCGAATGTCATAGTTTTTCTTATGCGATCTTTTTAGCAGATATTTAATTAAAATCACACTTTACTTTAGCACTTTAATAAACTAAAAATTTCCTGTTAGCCAAAAAAATGCCTGCTTCTGAATAGGGAGCAGGTTTCATTTCGTATCAACCTAAAGCATTATCCGGATTTGATATTATTCAACAGTATCGAATAGCTCTACATCTATATTTTCAACGTCTTCCCAACTATAATATATTTCTAAATGCCATTTATCTTTTAATCTTCTATAATTGTTCTCTTCAATCCACATATGTAATTCATTATAAGCATCCATTATTTTATTATTAACACCTTTATATCTTGAAGCAGCATATCTTTGAGGTTGGACTGTTAAAGTCACCATATCAGCAGGAATATCATCGTACTCGTTCACTTCAACACAAATCCAATAACCATCTTCTTCATCCGTTTTATTATCGACAACAAATGCCCCTAATTGTCGTAATGGATTTACTACTTGTTTAATTTCACTCATGCGTTCACTTAATCGTTTTGATGCTTTTGGAATTTCGTTTATAAATTGGTCACCTAAACATAAAACTCGAAATCCTACTAACTTTAATTCTGGTAATTCTTTTATCATTATATTTTCCAATGTTGTTCCCTGCATTTTTTCACACCTTCCTTTGAATTATATTTTCTATTTCGCTATTTGGACTCGAATTCCTTTTTACTATTTATACTAAGTCTCAAGTCTTAGTGGAAATCCATTCCAAGGTCGATTTTAACATTTTCGTTATTATCTTATAATTTGATTAACATAAAAAAACAGAGGAGTATTAAAATGACAAAGAAATTAGTATTGGGAATTATAATTGCTGCTAATTTATTATGGATAACAGGGTGCAGCTACAGTGTTATTGGTAAGGAAAAGGATTTTGAGATTCATGTTCAGAAAGATAAAGCGGAAAAATTAGATATCACCTTGGATGCTGGCATCGGGGAAATAAATGTTTCGGGTGGAGCGAAGGATTGGGCTGAAGGAGTAATTGAATACAATATCGATGAACTTAAGCCTAAAGTTAAATACAAACGTACTGGCAATACTGGCAAAATGACAATTGAGCAATCTGATGGAAAAGTATTAGGTATTAAAAAGGGCAGTATAAAAAATACTTGGGACCTACAGCTTACAAATGATGTTCCGATTAATCTGGAAGTGAACACAGGAACAACGGATACAGACCTTGATTTACAAGGATTGAAGCTTAGTAAACTTGATATTGACGGAGGGGTTGGGGACATTACTGTAGATTTAAGTGGGGATTGGCAGGAAAGTTTTGATGTTGATTTAGAAATGGGTGTTGGCCAATCTACGATTATCCTTCCGAAAGACGTAGGGGTAAAAATCATATCATCTGAAGGAGTTGGTTCTTCGAATTTCAATGGATTTATTTCTGAAGGAAACGGAGTCTATGTAAACGAAGCCTTCGAAAATGCAGATGTAAAAATCGTTGTGAATACTGAACTTGGCGTTGGTGAAGCTAACTTTGAATTGGAAAAATAAAAGCTGTCTATTATTAAACTCGCTATCACTTCCCATATTTTATGAATGGCCTCGATATTCGGATCGAGGCTTTGTTTTTTTAGAAAGCTAAAAAATAATCAGGCCATCTAAAAAGATGTATAGTGGCTCATAAAATAAGAAAAAAAAGACCGCTACCGCGATCCCTTTAAGCTTTCGCCCACATTTCTTTAATAAGAAGTTAATTCAAGATTATTTCTCCCAAATTTCAATCCATCTTCCTTCTGGATCAGAAATCCAAATAAATGTTCCAAACTCACTTTTTTCAGGCCCTTTTAAAAGCGGTACTCCAATTTTGTTGAAATGTTCCATCCAAGCTTCGATATTTTCAACTTGAAAATTTAGCATCACAGATTGTTCTTCTGGAAAATAATCACTATCTTCCTTAAAGAAAGAAAAGATCGTTTCGTTGTCAGCATCTGGCTTGATGATAGTACCACTCCAATCTCCCATGGAAATTCCTAGTGTTTCTTTATACCAAATTTTTAATGAAACAACATCTTTTGATCTCCAAAAAACCCCACCGAAACCTTTAATTTTCATAGCCTTGACCTCCAGGTAGATATATTCAAAAATTTTTATTACCAAGCCATTCTACTGCAATATTTAAATTAGAAAAAGGTTGCCGCATCAACCCTTCTTTAAGAATAGCACCCTTTAGCTTAATAAGTGTTACTTATGTATTTTTAGACCCTGAATATATATAATGATTTTTGTCAAAAACAAATGATTCTTTTTCTTTAATGAAACCAATTTTCTCTGCTACACGAATCGATGGAAGGTTTCTTTGGTCAATTATACTTATCAACTTATTGATCCCTAATTGATAAAAGCCATATTCCTTGCAACCTTTTGCTGCTTCTGATGCATATCCTTTTGACCAATACTTTTTATTGATATGGTATCCAATTTCCACCTCAGTTTTCCCATCCACTTTTTGATTAACAAGTCCACAATCACCTATTAATTCGTTAGATTCCTTTATACATATTCCCCATAATCCATAGCCACATTCTTGGTATCTTTCTTGATTTCTTTTAATCCAGTTTTGAGTTTGTTCAAAGCTAAAAGGGGCTGGGTAAAATTCCATTGTTTCAGAATCTGAAAAAATAGAATGAAGAGAAGGCATATCATCATCTTTAAACTGTCTCAAAATTAGCCTATCAGTTTCTAGAATATACATTACCTATAATCCCCCTCCATTTCATTTAAAAGATACACGTAATCTTATTGGACTAAAGAAAAATTATTACTTATTAGTGTTTTAAGCAACCGGTGTCCCATTTTTAACAGGTTCATCTGGTTTTAAGAGTATAACATCACCTTCTTGTGGAACGCCACCAATTACCAAAACCTCAGATTTAAAACCTGCGATACGTCTAGGGGGGAAATTTACTACTGCAACCACTTGACTTCCAATAAGTTGTTTTGGTTCATATCTACGTGTAATTTGGGCTGAAGATTGTTTGATACCGATATCACCAAAATCAATTTCTAATTTTATTGCTGGTTTTCTTGCTTCTGGAAATGGCTCTGCTTTAATCACTGTACCGACTCGTATATCCAATTTCAAAAAATCATCAATTGTTGCCACTAATATTACCTCCAGTTTTTTACTTATCTTGATTGTGTTCAAAGCTGAGCACAGTTATCTTGAGCAACTTGGGTTCTAACCAAGTCTATATTTAAATTTTACTTATATGGAATTATTGTTTTTTACTGAAAGTCAGATTATTTTATCCAAATGTCGTTATTTAGCTAATTTTTAGAACGGTCCTATAAAGCCTTAATGATAAAACACGCTAAACCATCTCAAAATTAAAATGATAGTAATACTCACGGCACCAATTTACATCAGAATCATTCCTTGTAACCAAATTTGAAACTTAAATGATTCTTCATTGATGGGTGTATTTTTTTCTAAATTGACTAGGTGTTAGCTCCTCATGTTTTTGAAATAAACGTGTTAGTGACGATTGATGTTCTAAACCAACTTGGATAGCAATGTGTAAAATAGATAAATCCGTGTTACGGAGTAATTCTTTTGCTTTATTCAAACGTACTTCTTGTATATATGCTGAAGGTGATTTACCGGTTTCTTTTATAAACCAATCTGAATAATAAGATCGATTATAATGTTCAATTGAAGCTAATTGTTGTACGGTAATGTTTTGATTATAGTGTTCATGAATATAGCTAATCGATTTAGGTTGTTGTTTTTGGAGTAAAGAATGTGAAATGTAAGGGTAGAGCTCCTTAAGCGCAGAGGGATATACAGACTCATTAATCTCATCTAGAATAAGATTTCGAATCCCTCTCCATCGATTGTTTAACTTATAAGAAACTCCCTTATTTTGAAACTTTAACTCATTCCAGGTGAGCATAAAATCAGGAATATCTAAAACCAAAAACTCGTTACGTACGACTGAAGAAAAAGTATGATTGCATTTTGGAGGAACAAAAAATAATGTTTGATGGCCTAGTTTAATGTTCTGTTCCCCCGCCTTTATATTAAGTTCCCCTTGTAGAGGTAAGATTAACTGGGCGTATGAATGTGAATGAGTGTCTTGATGAGCTGTATAAGTTCTTCGCTCTGCAACAATTTCTTTCATATTTTCCATTTAGGATTCCTCGCTGGTAATTGCGTTTTTGTATTATTTGACATATAGGATATGCCAAACCTTAGCCTTTTTTCTAACTTTGTTTTCATCTTTCTTACTTTCCCCCAGATCATTCATGATCACACAACTAACACAAAACCATATTTAAAAACTTTATTGAGCTATATACTTCAACAAAAAATACACTTCTCCTTCTTGAAGAAATGCTACTCGTTCGTACAATAAGAACCTGATTGACACTGGACAGTCATATATTTGTTCCCATTATCGCCTCGTACACTACTTAAATTAACCCGATTCTTAAGTTGAACAAAAAAAAGGCTGCCGAAGCAACCTAAAATTTCTATAATTAATGCACTCGTTAGCTAAACAATTACATCTCGCAATTTTGGAACCAACTCTTTGTATCTAACAAAAAAATCTTTTGGCAATAGAAACTTTTTGATCAAATTAAATGTTTGTCCAAACTTGGTTTCACTTAACTGCATACTTTATAACATAAAAATTAAGGGGGTGACAAAATGGTTCGTATTATTGATTATCAAGCAAAGCAGCCTATTAGCAAAGTTAACAATAATAACCAAACTCCTATTCCTCAATCTCCAGATAAAATTGTACTAGCCTCAATCCGTATAACTATACCAAAGAATGCAAAGAAAAATCATGTAGAATTAATTGCAACAGCAGGGCTTCGAGGGATAAGTGAAACATCTCAAATTTTATTTAAGATCTTTCGTGATGGAAAAGAAATTTTTAGAGCTCAAGAGGGAATAGAAGCGGATCCTACATCAGAGGTAAATTATATTGTGACATTCCAAGCTATAGATAAAAATGTGCGAAAGGGATCACATCGATATAAAGTGACTGCTGAAAATATTACTTCTGACACAGAAGCAGCTATTGTCGGGCCAATTTCATTTAGTGGTTTAGCCATAAAAAAATGTTAATGGAAGAATCACGAATAATAGATTCAAACGGATATTAGATTGCTGATAATCCTAAGGTTATCCAATACCCCTTATTGTTGTGGGGTATTGGATAATGTTAGAAAAACTTGGCATTTGCCAAGTCCTTTTTGGCGAATGCCTTAGTTTTTCTTATGCGATCTTATTAGCAGATATTTAATTGAACACACACTTTACTTTAGTACGTTAATAAACTTAATCATTCCTATTAGCTAACAAAAAATCATCATTACTTCTTCTACTCCCTCAGTTTAATAAATGGGCTATTAAAGAAGCCTAACGACTTAAAGTAATGTTGCAGTTTATAGTCTTTTAACTTGTTCAATCTTTAATCCGAAAATTTGCGGTGGTTCAACATTGTTGTTTTGTAAATAAGAAGATAACTGCCCACGGTGATGTATTTCATGTTCTATGAATGCCATCATAATCCTCCATGAACTTACCTCATGACCATGCATAGTAGGAATTTTTTTGGTTAGTAGATCATTGCCTAGAATTAATAAGCCTTTTATGAATTTGACATGACACGCTTCTAAATAATGAGTAATTTCCTCTATCGTTTCCCCTTTACTTCTTTCATGCCCAGGATAGGTCCACCCCTTTTGCTCCAATATACTTAAAAACATTAGCTGAGAAGAACCTAAATGTCTGAGTAAATCTCCCGTTGAAAATTTATTTTCTGCTGGTTTCCATTCTAAAGTAAAACTTGGAGTAGCTTTCACATATTGCATGGTACGCTTTCGAACACTTTCCAAATACTCTACATATTCATTAATGTTGTGAATCATAATTCATCACCCCCATTATTTAATTTTTTCTTTTCAAAAAAGGTAAGAGATAGCTGTTCATTTACTCTGACTTCATCAACTTTGTGAAATCCGTTCTTTATATAAAGACTAACGGCTGGAGCATTTTTAAAGCCAGTTGACACTTTTATTATTTCAATCTCTTCCTTACATTCAATGTTAAATTCAACGAAATCCAAAAGTCTTTGGGCAATTCCATTTCGAAAATGATCTGGATGTACGATTAACCGATGTATATCGATTTCACCCATTTCTACTTTTATTGATATGGCTCCACATAGCTCTTCGTCAATATAATAACCAAAGAAAGTTTCTCCACATTGTTGCAATGTATCAACTGTATCTTTCAATGGGGGGATGTCAGAAAAGCCAATTATTTCTGCTTCTACCATATAAGAAGGTATTTGAACCTTTAATACTTCTTCAGCTAGTTCTCGATTACGAATATCAATTTCTTTTATCAAAGACATCCCTCATTCAATTATTTTTTTATCTTTTCTACTTTTCATAACAATGTGCTATGAAGCTATTATAAATAGGAGCAAGTTTAATTTCGTTCTATTATTACACAACAACATTCATGATTACGAAGGATTTCCAAATCAGTATTAGAAAGTGTTTCAAAAGACACTTTCATCACTTTTTTCGATTTTACTTCATCACCAAACCAAATGGACCAAAGTTCAACGGTTTCTCCCTTTTGGATGTTTGTCTTTAAATATTCTGTAAGTTGATTTAAAAACTTTGAACTGAAATTGCCCTCAAGCCAGTAAATATATTTACTATTAATATAAGATTCCAGACCATAAGGTGGATTATCACATAATGCAATCTGCAATCCCCCTAAATCCTCTTCATTTTTTGCATATAAAACATCCATATCTTCATCGAGCTCATCCCAAGAAGAATAAGAAAAAGGCGGGTTTGGAATTGGTATCATTTCCTTAATATCCTTCACTTTCATTTGGATAAAACCACTATGATCGACTTCATACACTGGATTGTCTGATGCGAGGAATCTATATAAACTCATTAGATAATCCTTCCTTTTGCTATAAAAATACTATTCCATTGGTCATTTTATATAATATTTTTTAAACCAAATTTCTAAATTCTCTTTTATCGTATTTCTTGCATGGTGGCCTATATTTTTATACCCTAATCTGAAATAGAGTGTTTTTACAAAGTTCATTACATTTGTCTTAATCCGATAGAAGTTTATATAAGAACTCTCTTTCTCAAACACAGCTTCCAATTCAGAAAATATATTAATAACCCATTCTACTAATTCTGTTTCCTTCAAATCTTTATCCATCAGGGATTCAATAACAAATATTAGTCTTTCATCTTCATTATCTGTGTAAACTGGACCTTTAAATAAACAATTATGAACTGTATCAAGAAAATCTTTAGACATACCAGTATTATAGCTCGGATGGTCTATTGCCGAAGCCAATAAATCGGCCCCATGTGCTATACTGTGAGCCCAACCTTTTCCTTCTACATAACCCCTTGTATCCTTTTCTTGTCGTAAATAAGAAATACTGCTTTCAAATGCTCTTAACAAAATGTCAGTTGAAAGAAATCGATCATCCTTATCTTTATTCAAAATAACCGCAATGACTAATGAAGAAAAAGAACGCGTAAATACGGAATCGCTATTGATTTCACCAATTTTGTAGAATAAATGATTATGATCTAAGCAAGTTTCCATAATATACTGCAGCTGCCTCTTATCTAAATAATTTTCACTAATTAATTTTGCAAAAGCAGAATAAACAAGTTCTCTTAAATCGGAATCAATCGTTCCTATATCAGTAAGCATATCACTGATTAATTCGTCTAAATTTTGATTTAATATCTGTTCTTCAGTCATGTCATTAAGTTCAATCAGCAGGCTTTTTAAATCCATAACCATACCTCCTTCTCTAAGTAAGCAAATCGTTTATTTTAAATAGGAAACCGAATCTTATACACATCCATTAAAACCCTATCATTCCTCTAATCTATGATATTCCTGTTGGGGATTACTACGTGACCATAATACGACTGGGATTAGCAGCAGTGAGAGAATTCCCCCTACAAACGAAAGTGTAGTGTAACTGAAGTAAGCTACAATGACTCCTGATAATATTCCTCCCGCTGCACCAGCTAATGCAATAAAGACATCCACAGACCCTTGTACCTTCGCTCGATTGGAAAAAGAAGTTCCATCTACAATAAGTGCGGTACCGCTAATTAGACCGAAATTCCAGCCCAGACCAAGTAAAGTAAGAGCAGTGATAAGCATTGGAATGGAACCTGTAGAAGTAAAAGCTGCAAAAATACCCGCAAGAAGCAGAGTAACTCCTGAAGCAATTGCCATCGCCGTACGCCCAATTTTATCAACCAGTATACCTGTAACTAGGGACGGAAAATACATTGCTGCTACATGAATTCCTATTACCATTCCAACCTCATTTAAGCCATGTCCATGATGTCCCATATGTACGGGTGTCATCGTCATAATCGCGACCATAACAATTTGGGAAACAATCATAACAGTCGCGCCTGCAACGATTCCTCGTTTATTAATGGAAAGGTCCTTTCGTTTCTTATCTGCAAAATTTGATTCATCCATTTTCTGCGAGCTAGCAATTGCTTTTGCAACAACTAAAGGGTCTGGACGAAGAAAAATAAGAAAAACGAACCCAGCAAGAATATAAGCACAAGCAGCTAAAATGAATGGACCTGCTAGAGCAGGAACACCAATTGAGGCAGCAAAGCTCCCCATTACTTCAACCAAGTTAGGACCGGCAACTGCACCAAATGTGGTTGAAACCATCGCAATACTGACAGCTGTTGCTCGCTGAGTTGACTTGGCTAAGTCCGTGCCAGCATAGCGTGCTTGTAAGTTTGTTGCCGTTCCAGAACCATAAATGAGCAATGAGGCAAACAGAAATAGAATATTATTCGTCACTGCTGCTAGGACTACCCCAATCGCACCAATACCACCAAGTAAAAAACCTAGTCCTAGTCCAAAGCGGCGCCCGAAACGTTGGGACAAATTCCCGACAAGCAAAGCCGCTATGGCAGAACCTAATGTGAACAAGGCAGTAGGAAGACCAGCAAAGCTATCCGTTCCTAACATTTCTTGTGCAAGAAGCGCACCGACCGTTATTCCTGCTGCAAGTCCTGCACCACCGAGAATTTGTGAAATAACAACAATAATCAATGTCCGTTTATATAAACGTCGCTGCTTTTCCGGATCATCAATATAAATCTGCAACTCAGACGATTGACTTTCTATAGCACCTGAATCATCCAATTTAGGTAACATACCTTCTAACCACCTATTCCCCAAAAAATAATGAATGCCCATATTATACTTACTATTCAATTTGCAAATAAAATTTTCCTTCTTCAATAAATCTTTCACTTTAGTTTAGCAAAAAGAGCACTTTTTCTTGAAGAAATGTGCTCTCTTGGACGGGTTAATAAAAAGATGAAATTACTGCTTAATTATGTCAGGTCCCCATGGCGCAGGACTTATAGTTGGATCATTTATATTTTGTCTCTGCAATCCTAATTTCCCAGCAAAATAATTAAGCATTTCAAAGACAGTAAAACGATGAAAACTGCCGTTAAGAAAATGCGGTTCATTTCGTCTGTTGGGATCTATCTTCTTTAGAGGAATAAAAACACTTGCAGTATGATCTTGAAATTCATTAACTGGAACACTAAAATTAATAAGTTCGTTATAGCCATTTGCAAACGCGAGGACAGTAACTTCCCCCATATTCTTCATCGGAAATCTAGGGTCCTTAAGGACTGAAACAGGTATTTTTACTTCGCCATTAGAATTTGTTAATGCTGTTCCAATAATCTCGCCTAAAGAATTGATTACAACTATTCGAGCATTACGAATGGGCCTATCACCATCATCAAAAGTACTTTTTGCTTTAGCAGTTAATAATGCTGATATGGTGTTATCATTTGTCTCTGCAAAAACTGTTATGGATGAAAAGAGAAAAGAAACAATGAAAAATATAAAAAGATTTTTTTGACCCAAGGCTTCCACAACCTTCTCTTTGTTTTTTCCTTGGTATTTTTTGAATTAAAGCTTTATATATACCCTTTTCCTTATAACGATTAGAAAAACTTGGCGTTCGCCAAGTCCTTTTTGGCGAATGTCTTAGTTCTTCTTATGCGATCTTATTAGCAGGTATTTAATTAAAAACACACTTTACTTTAGCACTTTAATAAAGTGAAACTTCAATCATTGGGGGTTTTTCGACGCACAGGACGTGCTAGTGCCGACGTTGCCACAGGACGTGGCGTTCTTAGTCGGCCTTCATCCCCCACTGATTGTTAGTTGCGGCCCACAGGAAGTGGGTCACGCAGACGTTGCCACACGATGTGGCGCTTTTAGTCTGTGATCATTTTATGGGCTTTTACGGGCTGTTGATCCCCCACTTAGAAATTTATTCTTAACTCAACTTCTTGAAGTGGGGGTCTTACAGCCCGTTAATCTGCGATAAACCTAAACTCTCCTATTAGCCAAAAAAATGAGCTGTAAGAACAGCCCATTGATTCAACAACCTTTTTCTCCAACTCTTGCTCCCAATAGTTGAAGAAAGTTTATTCTTTTAGTAGTGAGTAAACATTTGTATCATATGCTTTGCCATTTTGATACATATACTTCCTCAATACACCCTCTTTTTCAAAACCCATTTTTGTTAATAGATTATTAGATGATTCATTTTCAATAAAGACAACAGCCCCTATACGAGTTAAATCCATAACCTCAAAGCCATATGTAAGGACTTTTGATAATGCTTCTGAAGTATACCCTTTTCTCCAGTGCCCTGGATGGATTTCGTATCCTATTTCTGCTCGTTTATGTTTAGGCATCCAGGCATTAAAACCAATTGTTCCAATTATTCCTTTGAAACCTTTTCTTTCAATCCCCCACCGAATGCCCCTTTTTTCATTATAATTATTGGAAAAGAACTCAATAATTTTTTCTGCTTGTTCTATACTATCTAATGTCTCTTGTCCATAATAGCGAGTTACATCATTGTTTGAAAAACAGGCAAAAATATCTTCAGCATCCTCTTTCGTTATTTCTCTCAATATAAGCCTTTCCGTCTCTAAAATTGGAAACATTTAATCTCTCCCTTTTTATTTATATTACAATTAAATATTCTTCATAAATGGTAGAAATCCCCCTTTTATTGTAACTCTTAAATTTCCAACCTCCTCACTTTTTAGACATATCAACAAGCTGATTTGGTTTTAAAAAAATATAAAACGGTCAAAAACAAAGAGTAGGCAGTTAAAATTTTTTGAATAATAGCGTCTCCTAGAATAGGATACTACTTTATCAATTCATACGGGTTAAGAACCTTTCCTATATCTCCCTCATCCTCCAATCGGAAATAAAAATGAGAAAGTCGTTCCTTCACCCATACTGCTTTCCACTTGAATCATCCCATTATGCCCCTCAACGATGGCCTTACTTAATGAGAGACCAATACCAACAGAGCCTGACTTTTTGTTCTTCTTTCCTTTATAAAACCGTTTGAAGATATTGTGGATTTCATCTGCTTCGATTCCTTCCCCTTCATCACGAATTTGAATTCGATATAAGGTTTCACTCTTCTCCAGCATGACCGAAACCATTCCACTAGAGGGCGTATGCTCAATCGCATTTTTGATTACATTAAGGAGTGCCTCAGTCAACCAGTCCGTGTCATGCTTCATAAAACACTCCTCATCCGTGGTTACCTTCACTTCTACACCTTTTTGTACGGCAAAGTCTTTTAATATTTCCACACTCCCTTGAACAGTCCTTGAAAGTGAGGCATTCTTTTTCTGAAACTGAATAGCACCAACATCCAGCTTTGCCAGCTTTAATAGACTCTGAATCAGCCAGTTCATACGTTCTAGCTGTTGCCTGCCCTGATCTAAAAACATCAATTTCTGCTCTTTCGAAAGCTCCTTCTCTGTCAAAATATCGTTGTACATCGTTAATGCTGCTAAAGGTGTCTTCAATTGATGCGAAATATCAGACATTAAATCGGCAAGGAATTGTTTTTCCTTTTGCAATTCCTCAATATTTTTTTGGATCACAAAGCGCATTCGATTAAAGCTATGTGTTAGTTTGGAAAAATCCCCTTCCCTCATTTCTTTTAAAGGGGAAATGGATCCACCCTCCAATATTTGATCGGCATAGCCTGTTAACTCACGAATCCTTTTATATATCCTATTTATAAAAAAGAAATTCAAACTGAAGGAACTCATGAAAAATAGCAATAAGCTTCCTGTAGTTAGAACAAGAAGCGAAGAAAATAAATCTGATATTTCCGGAAAAAATTTCATAGACATAGTAGCGGATATTCCATACTCCGATAAAATAGCTATCCCCTGTTTCTTATCTTCATCACTAATATCCTTTGAAAGCAGGACCGCCAAATCATCTTGAAGCTCTGGATGCTCTTTTACTAAAGCCCCCATCATTGCAGCATTTGATTCAACATATTCCTTCTTAAACTGCTCGCCAAAATAATGGATTCCAGTGCTAGTCATCATAAGGAATAGAAGGAATAACAGAATGATAAGCCTTCCCGTCATTTTCACCTCAGGGTTTTGCCATAAATCGAAGAAACCTATTCTCTTACTACTCGTTTGTTCCATTTATATCCCAACCCCCGATGTGTCAATATATATTCTGGGTCTGAAAAATCTGTTTCAATTTTTTCCCGTAATCGTTTTATATAAACGGATAAAGTATTATCCTCAAAAAATCCGCCGCCACCTTCTAAAAGCAAATCAAAGATTTCATCTCTACTTAAAATTTTTTCAGGATGATTCATAAAAATCAGCATTAGCTTATATTCTTGGGCAGAAAGAGGAATCTCTTCCCGATCCTTTTTTAACACAGCTCGATCGACATCAAGAATGATAGAACCACTCCTTAATAGATGGCCAGAATTCGCTTGCCCCTTTCTCCTTAAGACAGCCCGAATCCTGGAAAGCAGCTCGCGCACCCGAAATGGCTTCGTCATATAATCATCCGCTCCAATATCTAGGCCTAACACTACATTCACTTCATCGTCCATAGCCGTTAAGAAGATGATCGGAATATCTGAGCTTTCTCGAATATATTTACACATGTCATAGCCATTTCCATCTGGAAGAGTTACATCTAAAAGAGCTAAATCAAATGATTCTTGATGAAAAGCTTCTTTACACTCTTCCACTAAGCTTACATGAGTGACATCATACCCTTCCTCTTTTAAGGAAAACTCAAGACCCAGCGCTAATGAAGCGTCATCTTCGAGTAATAATATCCGTACCATCTTTAATCCTCCAATTTCTACTCATTTTTTAAAGCATCATTCCAATCACTATGTGTAAGCATCCGTGAAGAAACTCGTGCTGATAGATAGCAAATCATGACAAGTGATATAAAAGCAACGATATCTTGTACAAAGCTTCTATCCCAATTTGATATTCCGGAACTGAGATATAGTAAGAATTCAATTGACACTGCTAACGATATTCCGATGAATCCACTAATAAATGCGTACAGCAAACCCTCTCTAATAATCATTTTTCGCAAGTTCTTTAAAGACATCCCGATGGCTTTAAGGGTTGCGTATTCCTTTTTACGCAGAATGACATTCATTGAGGATGTGTTAATAATATTTAAAACGCCAATAATACCAATCGCGATGGCAAAGCCATATAAGTAAATGAGAATTTGTACTTGCAAGGAAGATTGATCTTTCATATTCTCATGCACATTGACTACTTCCAAATTTGGATAGTGTGCGGTTATTTGATCCAGCTTTTTTTGAACCTTGTCCACTTCATTTTCATCCTTTAAATAAATTGATATATTACTTATTGATGATTGTGATGGAGCTGATTCACCCGCATAATGAATTTGCTTTTCTCTTATTTCGGGAATTTGGTTTAAATCCTTCCAGAATGTAGCCGGGATTTCCTCTGACTGATAAAAAATAATTCTAAAATCTCCATTACTATTATCCATATCGGATTGAAATAGCATCAAAACGATATTAGAAAAAGCAGTGAATAGAAAAATGCTGATGGATAAGGAAAAAATAACAATAATAGATTTCAGCTTATTCCTCCGTATATTTCGGAGTGCCATAATCGTTTCGATACTCAAAACTCTTTCTATGAAGCGAAAGAACCCTTTTACTTTAAAAACAGTACGATTGCTTCTTCTAATAGAATCTAATGGTCCAATTCGATTAGCCATTTTCAGTGGAACCCATCCAGAAATAATAAGAGAAATGACACCAATTAACGAGCTTAGAAGCATAATAACCGGAGAAAAAATGATTGGGAAATAAAATAAAGAGAATTCTGTTTCCTCAAAAATTAATTGGTATAAGACTAAAACGATCCAATAGCCAAAAAAGCCTAGAAGCAAGCCGAGCGGTATACCAATACCTCCGAAAATCCACATTTCATACGCAATCATTTTTTTGATCTGATTTTTTGTTGCGCCGACTGTTCTCAATAATGTAATATCTCGGATACGCTCAGCGATGCTTATTTGAAAGGTATTAAATATGAATGCAACAGTCGCCAGTACGACAATGAAAATGGGAAAAATGTAAATGATAGTGAATAAACTATTATTTATCGAATACTCCATCCCAACCAATGGGTGATTTATTTCGATATTTTCTTTGGGTATATAAGCCTGAATTTGGTCGTACACCACTTGGAAATTTGCTTCCTGAGCTAATTCAATATATAGATCAATATCCCTGTCCTTTTTAACTGCTTTTTGAACGAGGTATGCTTGTAATGTATACCCATCACGAAGGGCTTTGTTATTTTCTACAATTCTTTGCACATAAAAGGAGTGCTTCATTCCAGAGGCATCTTTGAGCTGAAGCGGTTGATTTATTTGATCTATTTTTTCAAGATCAGCCACCCATTTTTCTATTATGAGCCCCTGCTTCTTGCGATTGCTTAAAGGGTCAAAAGGCAGTAAGGAATAAGTGTTCTGATCGATAAAATGAATTTCGATCTGTCCTCCACTATCTATAAAGAATTTCTCTTTAGATAAAACACCTATCTTTTCAATTTGAGGATTTGCTTCCAGACGTTTTTTTGTTTGCGAATTCGTATTTTTTATTCTTAAATGATATGAGCCATACTCACTTTTTGTCTGTTCAGTTGTATGATCATTCAGGCTGAATAAAAAGGTTCCGATTGAAGTTATGAGTGCAATAGACATCATGATACCTAATATTGTAAAGGTCGTTCTTTTTTTATTATGTAATAAATATTTTTTCGTCAATTTCCGATGAATTGACATCCTGATCGTTCTCCTTTATCGCAGATTAACGGGCAGTAAGACCCCCAATACAAGGTTACGGGAGAATCAAAGAAACCTATGTGGGGATCAACTGCCCGTAAAGGCCCATAAAATGAACACAGACTAAAAGCGCCACATCGTGTGGCAACGTCTGCGTGACCCACTTCCTGTGGGCCGCAACTAACCATCAGCGGGGGATAAAAGCCCCCCCACTGATGGAAGTTTCACTTTAATGGTAGGCTACATCCTTTTGAATCGTACCATCCTCTATTTGAATAACCCTGCCTGCTTTTTCAGCTATTTTCATATCATGAGTTATGATAATTAATGTTTGTTTATACCTTTTTGCGGTTAATTGTAAAAGATTTATCACGTCATTACTCGTCTTGCTATCTAAATTACCTGTCGGCTCATCGGCTAATATATAGGAAGGCTTATGTATTAAAGCGCGAGCGATCGCAACCCTTTGCTGCTGTCCGCCCGATAATTCCGAGGGGATCGCATGAACTTTGTGTTTTATGCCAAGATATTCAATAATATCGTTGTAATAAGCTTCATCCACCTTTTGGTGATCAAGCAATACAGGAAGCTGGATATTTTCTTCAACATTCAATATAGGAACAAGATTAAAGGATTGGAAGATAAATCCAATTTTTCTGCGCCGCAAAATCGATAAGGCTTCATCTGATAAAGAATAAATAGGCTCCCCCTCTACTTCAACCATTCCTTCTGTTGGAGAATCCAACCCTCCAATCGTATGGAGCAGTGTGCTTTTCCCAGAACCTGAAGGACCTACAATGGCAATAAACTCCTCTTCATGAATCGTCAAATTAATAGATCTCAAGGCGGGAACAGCTCTATCACCTTTCCCAAAAACCTTGCTGACATTTTCTAAGCGGATAACCTCCAATTTACTCCCTGCTTTCCTGTACTTTAACTAGCTTTAGTATACTATAACCCAACATCATTCTATCCTGATTATATAGGAAAACAGGCCTGTCCATTTAGGCAGACCTTATTGGGTTTATTCTTTTATTTTTACAAGTTGATCTCTCTCAACATCGAAGGTTCCAATTTTTTTATCTGGATCTTTGTCGTACTTCATAATACCCATTGTTTTTTCTGTTCCCTCCATTACGGAAAAATCAGCATCATCTACAATTAAGAACATATCAACGTAAATTCTTCCGTCACCAATAATTTTATTCCCGCCATATGTTACTTCTACTTGCTGTCCATCAAGGCTGACTTTTTCTACTTGTTGTTTTGCAAACAGTAGACCTTTTCCCTTTGTGACTTCTGGTAAAGATGTAATCGGTTCAGTATCATCCCCATTTTTCACTTCTTTTAACAGCTTTTTTTCTATAAGTGCATTTGCTGTTTTTTCATCTAATATCATGATTTTTTGATCATTATCTTCAGCTACTTTAATTGTATATTTATCTTTTTCTTTCAGTTCGTTTTCCTCTTTATTAAACGCATCATCTATCTTTTGCTCTTCGCCATATAAGATCAAACCATTCGCCTTTTCAAAGGCCTCCTTGAAAGCACTGCATCCCGTCATAATTGAACCAGCAATCATAGCTGTTAAGCAAACACTTAGTAATTTTTTCATTTTCAATTCCCTCCCTAAAAAATTATTACTAACCAGCTGCTGATATCATTATATGAGACATGAAACTTTCTCCATATCTATCTAGGTGACACCTGCCTTACAATTTTGTAAGATAGATTTTCTGCATATAAAGAAAACTCGCCGATTGGCGAGCCTTGGAAAGGCGAAGACAGAGGTGTAGTTACACTTACACTTAATTCCTAAAATTGACAACTACGTCGGATCGTCTTCTGCGCGGACAATTTATACTATCTAAACGTGGAAAAAAGCCCATGCTTGGGCTTTAATACGAATAATTATTAATTCATCACATCTGTATTTTCGATATTTTTTATTGCGGAATAGGCGATGAAAACTCCAAGTAGAGAGAGAGAAATGGGTATAACAATAATAGAATTCAATGTAAATCCCCCAACATTTTGACAGACAATTAAAACAGTGATTATTGAAGCTACAATCGTTGTCGATCCCGAAAATTTCTTCATGCCAAAATAAAGAGGAATAAGGCTCATACAGCTTGCTGCTAGTGCGTTCATTGAGACAATCCTAAAATAACTCAAGACATCTGCAAACGGTAATGAATCTGGAACGACATGTGCGAAACGATCGAACACGTAAAATGAGCTTCCCACTAGAAAGTAAGATAAAATAATACATATAAACGTAAAGGCTACAACAATCAATAATTTGGCTACAATTAGTTTCTTGCGGTTAATCGGATACATAAAGAGAACTGAGATCGATTTGTTTTTAAATTCACTAATGACAATTCGTGATAAAAGAACCCCAGCAAATACGATAAACGTCGCCCTTATCATTGACTCAATAATTTGTAATGCCATATAACGGTCTTGAAAAACTTCTGCCCCTTCTATTTTTTCAATAAAACTGATGACGCATATTAAACCAAAAATGACGAAGTTTGCAATAAGTGCTTTCCAAACATATCCGCTTAATTTAAACTTTTCTAACTCTAATCTTATCAGCTTAAGCACTTATGCCACCTCTATTTAATAAAGATAAGAAATAATCTTCTAACGAACTTTCTTTCTTATGAATGGATTCAATGACAACATCATTCAAAATTAACATTTTTGATAGCTCACCCTGAGATATATTCGATTCATATACTCGAATAAAATAATTATCAATCACTCTAAAGTTTGAAATTTTTAATTGATGTTCTAATAGATATGCTGTTTTTTTATAATCATTTGTCGCTAATTCAATATAATCGGAATTCTTTTCACGAACATGTTCCATTGTCACTTCTTCAATTAGCTTTCCATTATTGATTACCGCAATTGTATCGGCAACTTTCTCAATTTCCCCTAAAATATGACTAGATACTAAAATCGTTATTCCATATTCCTTACTTAGCATTTTAAATAAGTCCCGAATCTCCTTAATTCCGACTGGATCTAGCCCATTAATCGGTTCATCCAAAATAAGAAACTCTGGTTTCGTTACAATTGCCCTTGCAATGCCAAGTCTCTGTTTCATACCAAGTGAAAAATCCTTCACTGCCTTTTCATCAATATTTTTCAAATGAACAAGCCCTAGCGCTTCATCAATCGCTTGCTTATTATGAAATCCCATATACTCACAGTGCAGCTCTAAATTTTTTCTTGCCGTAAGCTTGTCATAAAATATAGGATTTTCAATAATTGAACCCATTCTGCTTAAGAGATGATAGGATTGGTTCATAAGTTTTTCACCGAATAATTCAATCTCGCCGCTAGTAGGTTTCACCAAGTTCGTTATCATCTTCATAATCGTTGTTTTCCCTGCACCATTTGGTCCTAGAAAACCATAAATTTCACCTTTTTTAATCTTCATATTAACGTTCGAAACAACTTCATTCCCCATATACGATTTTGTTAATTGCGTTGTCCTTAAAATGTAGGTCATATCAGCTTCTCCTCTCAACACTTCAATACGTCAAATTTTTCTATTTTCTATCCTAAGTTTATGGGGTAAAAATTGCTTTTTCCTTATACAATTCTTAAGAAATTCTTAAGTTAAGATAATCATAAAGAAAACTCGCCGATTGGCGAGCCTTGGAAAGGCGATGACAGAGGCGTAGTTGCACTTATCGCGCTCATACATGCCACGTCCTGTGGCATTCGCCCGACTAGGACATCCTGTCCGTCGTACTTAATCCCTAAAATTGGAAACTACGTCGAATCATCTTCTGCGCTGACAATTTAGACTTTCTTAACGTGTTAAATAAAGCCTATAAAGAAATATTTCCTTTATAAGCTCTGTCAATAATTAATTCTTTTTAATGTGAATGAAAACACTGTTTTCTCCCAAGGTTTACTAGAAAAAAGAAGAATAGTTCCTCCCATCTTCTCAACAAGCCGCTTCGTAATCGTTAGACCTAACCCGCTTCCTTGATACGATTTATTCCTTGAGTCTTCCAGTGTGTACAGTCTTTCAAACACTTGATTTTTGTGATGCTCCTTAATTCCCTTTCCTTTATCCCAAACGTCCACATGAACAAATTCATTATCATTTCTCAATGTTATGCCAATCATTTTCCCGTCTCCACCATATTGGATGGCATTTGAAATAAGATTGTTTAATATTCGATCAAGCGCTTCTACATTGCCTAAAGCATGAATTGGACGATCAGGAATATCGATTTGAACAGAAAAGCCTTTCACGGTTAAAACATCGTAATATTCTAAGATATTCTTTCTGCAAATCTCATTCATATGTACACTCGTAATCGAAATATCATTATCTCCAGACTCCAATTTTGCTAAGTCAAAAAATTTATGGATAAGTTCCTTAACCTCCGTTGTTTTATTGTAAACTTTAGACTGAAAAACCGTTCGTTCCTCATGACTCATATTACTGTCAAGCTGGATCATTTCCATGTAACCTAATATTACGGTAAGCGGGGTTTTCAAATCATGCGAAATATTTGAGAGCATTCTTTTCATCGACGTTTCTGTATTCATATATTGTGCTAATGCTTTTTGATGAACGTCTAACAAATGATTCACTTCAACTAAAATGGAAATCAAATCTTTATCATCTGTAAAAAGCAATAATTTCTCATTTGTCGGATTGGAAATGATTTCATTTAACCTTCTTTGGATATACTTTAAATTCTTACTTCTCGTTCTATTAAATTGATATTGAAAACAAATAATCCCGATTAATAGCAAAATGATGATGCATAAAAAAGTGACCATATTAATGACCAACCCACTTATAGCCAATCCCCCATAAGGTCTTTATATATTTCGGATCGGACGGATCGTCTTCTATTTTTTCTCGTAATCTTCGAATATGGACGTTAATTACGTTTTCATCCCCAAAATAATCATCATTCCATACGAGATTGTAAAGCTGCTCTTTTGTAAACACACGGTTTTGATTTGTGATAAATAGTTTTAATAGCTCGAACTCTTTCGATGTAAGCTTCATCTCTTGATTTGCTTTGAAAACAGAGTAGCTATTTAAATCGATCTTCAATTGATCAAACGTAAGGACATTCTTTTGATCTGTTTGTTCATGGTGATCAGCATACTTCGTTGCACGTCGAATAGCCGCTTTTATTCTTGCCGAAAGCTCAAGCAGCGAAAATGGTTTCGCAATATAATCGTCAGCACCAAAGCCCAAACCTATCGCTTTATCAACATCACTATCTTTCGCAGACATAATTAAGATCGGAATCGAACTTTTTTCACGAATAATCTTGATTGCTTCTATCCCATCTAACTTCGGCATCATGATGTCAATTAAGATAAGATCAAATTCTTCCTTTAAAAACATAGATATCCCATCTTCTCCATTAAGCGCTACTAAAACAACAAAGCCTTCCTTCGTTAAATAGTTTTTAACCATTTCACTAATCGAAGGATCATCATCAACAAGTAATAGCCGATGCTGCATAACCTATTCTCCCTTTGTGCATTTAATTTTATCGATTCACTTTCTACTTCCTAATTTCATCAATTATTCTTCTTAAAATACTTAAATACTCCTAATTTTCATATTACAGCTATTTAACCTATTTTTTCTAATTTTAGTTAATTTTTAATTTTGTGTAATTTATAGTTTGGTAAGATGACTATAATAATTTTTCAGTCCATTACTTTTTAATGGCTGAATAGAAAGGGAGTGAGTGAATATTTAACAGGGGGTAAGATTGAGGATTCTAAACTAGAAGGAATCTTCACTTGGAATGGCCATCCCATTTTCCAAACTTTCGTTTATTAATGGGATGGTCATGGTTTATTGATAATATCCTTTAAACGATAAAATAGGTTAAGACAGAAAGTACAACCGATGTAATTCCCATTGCGATTAACGGCTTCAATGCCTTCGTGCGCAAATCACGCAGACTGACGTTTAATCCAAGTCCGACCATTGCAGCTGTTAAACACCAGGTTGTCACATTTGCTATCCCATTCATAAAGCCCTCTGAAACAGGAATGACAGGACCTAGTACATAGCTGCCAATCACACTCATGATAATAAACCCAATTAAGAACCATGGAAATTCAATTTTCGTTTTTTGATCATCAGTGCTTTTATTTTTCATCAAAAACATAAAAACAAAGCAGAGAGGAACAAGCAGGAATACTCGGCCTAATTTTGCTAATAAGCCAATAGCGAGAGCATCTTGGCCCCCAGGCTCAGCTGCCAAGGCTACATGGGCGATCTCATGTAAGCTAATTCCTGACCAAATGCCATACTCTATGTCTGTCATCGGTAAAATAGGGCGTAAAATGGTATAAACGATGGCAAATATTGTCCCAACAAGGGCAATGATCCCAACCCCAATGGCCGTATCCTCATCCTTCGATTTAATGATAGGGGCAATGGCCGCAATCGCTGCGGCACCGCATACACCAGTACCTACTCCAACAAGCAGGGAAATATTTTTATCTGCTTTTAGCAAACGGGCTAGCCAGACTGTCAGTAATATCGCAAAAACGATGACGCCAGCATCCCGAATCAGCAATCCAAGACCGTCGGTTAACACTGTTCCAATATTAAGCTTAATTCCATATAGAATAATGGCAAATCGTAAAAGCTTTTTCGAGGAAAATCCAATTCCTGCGCGCAGCAGTTCTGGATATCCTAAAATATTGCGGTACAAAACCGCAATCACAATGGCCGATGCTAGTTGCCCAACATGGTCAAAGCCAGGTGTTTTTGCTAATAAAAAGCCTAGAAAGGCAATGAAAAAGGTAAAAGCAATTCCACCAATCCATTTCCAAAATGAATCTGATTTTTTCTCAGGCTGAATGGGCTCTTTGCCTGAAGATTGTGCCTTTGCATGAGATGTCATTTAATCACCACCAATTATTATCAAAAGCTATGTTCATCATTATTGAACAAAGCTTTATCGTATATTCAGCATACTGCTTTTTATACGATAAGCAAAATAATAATTTTAAATAACTATTATAAGTAATTGGTTATAATAGAAATAAGAAGAAGGAAAGGTGGGATGAAAATGGATCAGCAATTAGCTGTCTTTGTAAAAGTAGCTGAAAAACAAAATTTCTCTCGTGCTGCCGAGGAGCTGCATATGACTCAGCCAGCAGTCAGCCAATATATACAAGCATTAGAACGTACAATGGGAACGACTTTATTAGAACGAAGCAATAAATATGTGCGCTTAAATAAAGCAGGAGAAATCGTTTATCATCATGCAAAAGAAATTTTGGGACTTTATACGAGAATGAATGATTTAATTGATGATCTTACAAACAATGCAAGCGGTCCCCTTTCAATCGGAGCAAGCTATACCTTCGGGGAATATGTACTGCCTCATTTGATTGCAAAAATGCAAAAAAAATATCCTTTAGTTAGCCCCAAGATTACAATCGGGAACACAAAGGAAATAGCAGAATTAATTCTAGCGAAACAATTAGATGTTGGAATTGTGGAAGGCCATTATGATAATAAAAGATTACTTATCGAGCCTTTTGCAAACGATTCTATGTGTGTTGTTGCATCTCCTCAAAATAGATTAGCACAAACGGATGGTGTGGTGCCGATTGCAGAACTAGAAAAGGAAACATGGATTGTCCGTGAAAACGGTTCTGGAACGAGAGAAGCAGTTGATAAAATGTTTAAGCAATATCGTATAGCTCCTAAGAAATGCTTGGAATTTGGCAGTACGCAACTCATTAAGGAAGCAGTAGAGGCAGGTTTAGGGATAAGTTTACTATCCGATTGGGCCATTCATAAGGAATTGTCACTTGGAACACTACACATCATCAAAGCAAAAGATCTAGTCATTAAACGCGAATTTTCAACCGTACTAAGCTCCCCATTTCAGACAAAAGCATTGAAGGTTTTCCTAGAGATCATTCGAGAAAACCAAAATTGATAAATGACACTTCATTTTTGTGGGGCATGCTTAAAAGGATCTAGAGCATGCTCCTGCTTATCTTTACTAAAAAAATCTCTTATTTCCGTTGGAGTTAACCCTAGTCTCTTTGCTGTTAAGATTAAAGCGAGCCATTCATTATCTAATTCACTGAATCTTTTATTTTTTTCCAAATACATCTGATCATCTCCCGCTTTCATTTAACACTCCCTCGGCACATTCATTCCATATAGAAAAAGGAAAACAATTTCTCTAGCAAGTGCTTCAGGTTCCTTTTCTCCCTGAAATAATTTAGTTAAAGTTAATCTTTCAATTACACCGATCAATCCTTCTGAAACCATACTCATATCAATATTAGGATTAAAATAGCCTTTTTCTACTTCTGATAGAAGATTTTCTTCTATTTGTTTAGCCATTTGCTTCTTAATAACTTCTGATTGAGGAGAAATGAAAAAACCAATCCGTGTTAAGCTCTGATTCTCCATGAAAAAGGTTAAGATATTTGCTAGTCCGTGTTTGATTTGAATGGGCAAGGAATGGGAGTCGAGACCCTCTTCAAGACGACTTTTCTTCGTGAGGAAGGATAGTTTTTCATGGAATAAATCTACTAATTCCTGATAGATAGCTTCCTTGCTTTCAAAATAAAGATAGAAGGTTGGTTGAGTCAATTGTGCTTTTTTAACAATGGAGCTGATCTTTGTACCATGAAAGCCATGATGAGCAAATTCATCTGCAGCTATTTTCAATAACAATGCTCGACTCTCTTGACCATTTGCCCCTTTCTTTCTTCCTCTCAGGTTCATTCGAAAAACAACCCCACAATCAGTAGAATATATTACTCACGAGTATTATTATCGTATAATTCATATTATGCAGTCAATCATTTTTGGAATTTACTAAAAACTTAATCATTACAGTTAGTATTTTATAAGTATAATAGAAAAAAGCCGGTAAACAGTTGAAGTTGTTTACCCGCTTTACTTATTGATACTCCATTCTAACTTTGAAAATGATCTCCGAATTGCTATAACAAACGGCCGTTTGATAACAATTAAAAAGCTTAAACAATTTAAATTTCACATTAATATTTTCTGTTCCCTCTACAGCCATTACCTCTTTAAAGGAGTAATCTAAAGAAAAGGAAATATCTTTGGACTTTTAATACTTGTTAAGGATTTTACCGTTTCGTAAACTTTCTATTTTGTTTAGGTTTAGACTATCAAAGAGATAAGCAGCTGTATTTTCAGCAAATTATCGGCTTTTCTTTTTTTGTTCTGGTCCCTAATCACATGATAGAATAAAATGGTAATTAATACATCTGTATTAAAAAGAGGTGCGAAAATGAACTTTCTTGCTTGGATGATCGTCGCTAGTGAAATTGGCTTTTGGGTAGTTATTGCATTAGGCTTAGTCACACGTTATGTGTTTAAACGAAACAAGCTTGGATTATTTTTCTTAGCTTTAACCCCAGTCATAGACTTAATATTATTAATCACAACTAGCATTGATTTATACAATGGATCAAAGGCAACCACTATACACGGGATTGCTGCTATCTATATTGGTGTATCGATTGCATTTGGTAAAAGTATGATCCAATGGGCAGACGAACGGTTTCAATACTACGTGACGAAACAAGGACCAAAACCAGAAAAAAGATTTGGGTTGGCTTACGCAAAGCATTATTTAAAGGGATGGGGAAGACATGTCCTTGCTTATCTCATTGGAGCAGGTCTACTAGCTGGAATGATTTATATCATAAATGATTCATCACGAACAGAAGCTTTGAGTGGCATATTAAAAATTTGGACACTAGTATTAGGAATTGATTTGGTCATTGCCATTTCAAATTTCATTTGGCCAACGAAAGAAAAATCGAAATATATAGCTTAATAGATGTGAAGTGGTCTCAATTGTTGATTTGAGACCATTTTATTTGGAAATATAACTTGTGCTGGCCTTATAAACTTCTTTCGTGACCACTACACTACTAAAAAACAACTGTGTATGGTCTTATTCACCGCTTTTCTGACCACTACTCTTCTAAAAAACGACTGAGGGTGGTCTTATTCTCTGCTTTTCTGACCACTACTCTACTAAAAAACAACTGAGGGTGGTCTTATTCACCGCTTTTCTGACCACTACTCTTCTAAAAAACGACTGAGGGTGGTCTTATTCACCGCTTTTCTGACCACTACTATACTAAAAAACGACTGAGGGTGGTCTTATTCACCGCTTTTCTGACCACTACACTACTAAAAAACAACTGAGGGTGGTCCTATTCACTGCTTTTCTGACCACTACTCTACTAAAAAACGACTGAGGGTGGTCTTATTCTCTGCTTTTCTGACCAATACTCTACTAAAAAACAACTGAGGGTGGTCCTATTCACTGCTTTTCTGACCACTACTCTACTAAAAAACGACTGAGGGTGGTCTTATTCTCTGCTTTTCTGACCAATACTCTACTAAAAAACAACTGAGTGTGGTCTTATTCACTTCATATTGCATCTTCTTTTTCAACAAAAATAGAGTGTTATAGTCTCAAAAAAATTTAATTCATTTCATATAATAATCTACGAAAGATTTTTCAAATAACTATGTTCCCCGACCAATAGGTCTTGTGATCAAAGAAGTGACTAACCCAATAACAGCAATGGTTAAACAAGAAAAAAGGAAGACTTGGACGCCCAATATCCCATATGCTGCGGCAGTAATTATTCCGTCAATCATTAAAATGATTACTCCAATATTGATGGAAAATGCCTTGGAAATAAACTGCGCCAACAAGTCTGTTCCTCCAGTGCTTGTCTGATATCGAAGCATTATCCCAATACCTACCCCAATGAGAGTCCCTCCTAATAAGACACTAGGAAGAATAGGGAGTATGAATTGTGTTCTAATCGGAGCTAACCAATCAATAAATGCAGCCGCCACAATTAAACCAATAATGCTATTATAAAAGTAATCTCGCTCCCGATACCATGCATAAAAGCTAAGAGGAAGACTTATTAAGAACATACAAAGACCTGTCGGAAAGTCTAAATAATAATGAATAATCAGGGCAATCCCTGTAATCCCCCCATCCAATAATCGATGAGGAACTAAAAATCCATTTATTCCAATCCCCAATAACAAACTCCCTATAAAAATTACCATTAGTTTCTGAAGAATATAGGATCACCTTTTTATAATGAATTTACATTCTAATATATGTCCAAGCTCCATTTTTAGAATTATTAATCCTCTCCTAGTGCTAGCTTTAGTTAAAATGCGGAATTTTTGAAAGGACAAAATCGAATATCCAGGCCATTCTTATAATACATCAGGTCCGAGGAATATTTGAGGAAGGATGAGGAGGCAATCATATGTATTATTATCAACCGGCTTACACAATGGTTGAATCATGGAAAGTCAACGAACAACTTAATCAAACACGAATAGCCCTACAAAATAGATTTGAAGAGATCACTATCGTTCATTTTGAACCATTTTCATATAAAAGCTCAAAAGGGTTTCGGAATAAAAACATTCCGAAACCCTTTTGTTGACAAAATGAATCTCTTTTTTGAGATGCACTAATTGCTTTATTTTACTCGAAGTTTTTGACCGATATAAATGGTGTAATTCGCATCAAGTCCATTCCAATCCTTAATCTGTTGAATGGTGCTGCCATATTTTTGGCTTAAAGAATAGACGGTATCGCCCTGTACAACAATATGATAGACAGCGGTTGCTTTCTTTGGCAGATTAAAGCTTTTCACGATGCCATTCACATGACCACGAGCAATACTTTCGATAAATGAGCTTGTTTTTAATTTAGTTGCATCATTTGCATTATCGATAAATCCATTTTCCGTTAACAATGCTGGCATATTTGATTCACGAAGCATATGGAAATTGGCAGTCTTTTTACCTCGATCAGAAAAATTAACAAGATTCATAACTTCGGAGTGAATATTATTCTGATAGGTCGTGGTCGGTGTTCCTACACCCGGATAAATATAGTCTTCATAGCCTGTCCCCCCGCCAGAATTAATATGAACTGACAATAAAAAATCAGCTCCCCAAGCATTCGCAGCATTCGTTCGCTCAGTTAAAGAAACGGTTAGATCACTTGTACGACTCATTTGAATTGATACATTGTCATATTCATTTAAAAGAATGTCTCTAATTCTTGTAGAAATTTGTAACGTAATATTTTTTTCCTGAATGCCATTTCCAACTGCACCCGAATCTGTTCCCCCATGACCTGGATCGATAAATACTTTTACCATTATAAATCACCTCTTATATTATTTTTATAACTAAAGTTTTGTACAAATAAACCACTAACAAACAAATTGCATCGTTATCACGAAATAAGGATGTTTATTTAAGAT
Source organism: Cytobacillus dafuensis (assembly GCF_007995155.1). Lineage (NCBI taxonomy): Bacteria > Bacillati > Bacillota > Bacilli > Caryophanales > Bacillaceae > Cytobacillus > Cytobacillus dafuensis. Next base: position 4,153,382 of record NZ_CP042593.1, read on the forward strand.
TGTTCCGCTCAAGAAATTCTTTCTGAAGCTTTGCTTTCTTCGTCAATACATACGTATTTTTATAAACAGCATATAGATTGATGCCCAAAGCAATAGCCGCTGAAATCAATACGACAAATGCATTGATACTGTCTTGCGTAAACCATTCAAACGAAACACCGATCGTTCCGAAAAATAATAAAAGGGCTGTTAGAAAGCCCCCGATTAGTGTAGCCATATCCTTAATCATAATAATCTCGCCTCTTACTGATTAAAATTTATTGCCGCATAAAAAATAGCTACAGCGCCAACGATTAACGCCGCAATAAATGCATTCGTTATCGCCCTCCGTAGCCATTTCGTATCCTCTTTTATTTCCTTTAAATCCGACTTAATTTCACGAATCTCCCGATCATGAATCAGTGTCTTATCCTGAAGCTTGCGAATATCCTGCTTCATGTCTTCGACTGATGTTTTAATTGACACTACATTATTCTTCACAAAGTTTATCTCATCCATCCTGTACCACCTTTCACAATATTTAATTTAGCGATGCAAAGGGTATGTCTCAGAGTAAACATCCATCAACTCAAATATATGAGTTGATTTTTTCAGGTTTTTTCATTATTTCACCTCCCTCAAGTTTATTTATTCACCCTGGTCACAGCCAGTGATGTCTTGTTCTTTAACGCCGACAATACCAAAACGGCAAATAAAAAAGCACCTACTTTTTTATATAAGTAAGTGCTCTTTACATTCAGTTAGTATTTTTTCTTCTCTTAGATAGTTTATTCTTAGTTGTCTAGTACTAAGGGATAATTTACTGCATCGCCTTGACCTCATTTTACACTGCTGATTTATCTAGTTTCAACTCATGCAAAAAATGGCAATTTTGGCAGATATGGTCGATCATTTCGTTTTTTATAATACGTACCTTTTCTCTTGAAATGCCTAAATGAGCGGCAATTGCTCGATAACTCATTCCCTCCATCATGCAATCTATTAAAGTAAGCTCTTGATCGTCTACTAAATAAAGCTCTGTAATCTTTTCAATTGCAAACACTTTTACTCTATACAAATTTAATCGCTTATATAATCGCTTCTCTCTTAAATCTAATGCTTCTAATTCAGCTGCACTCTTCATCGGACTTCCTTTTGGCAATGTTGCTTCTATTCCATATTGTGCAGCTCCTAAACTTTTTATAGGGACAGAGAATCCAAAAATAATTTTTTCTAACCGATTCACCTCTTTCCGCAACCAATGATAATCATAAATTAGTTTTTCGATTTCATCATGACTCATCAATAGACCTCCTTTTGATAATTTATTTATCCAAAAAGGTAAAAAAAAATTACCTTTTACGTTGACTAGATAATTTATTATTCCTATAATTAATTATTGGATAATAAAATTATCTTTTTTTAGACTTGTTAAATTTTTCTGTTGATTTCCGCTGCAGGCACTTAGCGATCGCGGGCGGTCAGGAAGCCTCCTCGTCGAAGAGCGCTCCTGCGGGGTCTCCCTTTGACTCGCTTTTCCCGCAGGACGTTGAATAATCTTCCACGAATAAACACCGCACGAAGGAAATGCGAATGCATTTTCGAGGATCTCGCGCCTTCCGCTCCAATCAACAACAAAATAGCATTATCAACACCGAGCTTTAACATAATCTTTTATTAAAAAAAGAGAAAAGCAGTTGCTTTTTTTCCATATATTGAGTTTTCCTATTAAGTAATATGATTATATTGGATAATTATATTATCCGTCAATCCTAAGTGGATAAAATATTTTTCATTCGAGGTGGGACAATGATGACTCTTGGACAAAGTCTAAAAAGTCTTCGCAATAAAAAAGGGTTGAGTCAATATGAGGTTGCTGACAAATTGGGTATAAAAAGAGGGCGCTATAACTCTTGGGAGAATGATATAGCGAAGCCACGTTTTGATATGCTAGATAAAATTTGTGATTTTTTCAATATTCCAATGAGTGAACTGATCGGTCAATCTGAAGATAAAATGTTTGTTTCTCCTAATGCCTCTCCACTTTCTGAAAAGGACGAGAAAGACATTGCTAAACGAATGGAAAAAATAAAAAATGACTTAACAAATGAAGACGGCCTAAGTTTCAATGGAGAGCCTATGAGCCCAGAGGCCATTGAATCACTTTTAGAGGCAATGGAATATGCTGTTCGCCAAACACAAAGGATTAACAAGAAATACGATCCTCATAAAAACAAAAAAGAGAATAAGTAGGGATGCGAGGCGATATCATTGGGATGGATCAAAAAAGCAGTGAATGAAATAAAGAAAAAGTATAAAACTTCTGACCCATTCGAAATTGCATCTTTAAAGAATATACATATTATTCCTTGGAACTTACATGAAGAAATTTTGGGCTTTTATAAATATGATAAAAGAAACAAGTATATTTTCATTAATAACAATCTAGACAATGAAATGAAGAAATATATATGTGCCCATGAATTAGGACACGCGATCCTGCATCCAAGAGTGAATACACCTTTCTTAAGAAAAAATACTCTTTTCTCATTAGATAAGATCGAAGTTGAGGCAGATATCTTTGCCGTTGAAATATTAATCCCTGACGAACTTTTATATGAAAATATAAGCAATACCACTACCATTTACGATGCTTCCGCTGCCTACGGTGTGCCATCAGAGCTCATTCATTTGAAAAAGTATTAAATATATCAATGGAACAACTTTTTACGTTAATCAAATTTGCTAAAAAAAAGAGTACTAGCAATAAAGAAATACCGTACGACTTTTTCGTACGGTATTTCTTTATAATGGCATAATGTTTAAATTGATGTCTGTTCCTTTTTATTCCTTAATGCTTCAGGAATATAGACACAGAACGGTTCACTTTCTAAATAATCACCAGTTACTGCATAAGATCTTGAACGAGAACCACCACAGACAAAGCGATACTCACAAACTCCGCACTTACCTTTATAGTTATCCGGATCACGTAATTCTTTGAAAATCTTAGACTCTCGGTAAATTTCTTTTAATGGTGTTTCTTTAATATTTCCGGCTTTAATTGGAAGGAGCCCACTTGGGTACACATCACCTGTATGTGAAACGAAAGCAAAGCCATTTCCATCATTTACACCTCGAGGAGCACGTTTTAAGCCATCCACCATAAATGCCATGTCTTTTGTAATCGTATCCTCGTAGCGAATATTTTCTTTGCTTAAAGCCTTTTCACGTACCTTTTCTTGCAGAACTACTCGACGATAATGCTGAGAAGCAGTTGTTTTAATATCATAAGGAGATGTTTTGCTTAATTGATACAACCAGCGGAAAACTTTTTCATGCTCAGCAGGTGTAATACAATCCTTCATTTGTCCTCTTCCAGTCGGAACTAGAGTGAAAACATACCACACAACTGCCTTTAGTTCCTTCACCAACTCAGCCATTTCTTCAAGATGATCATAATTGTAACGATTAATGACTGTATTGATTTGATGAGACATATTCAGCTCGTTTAAATACTTTATCTTTTCAACTGTCAAATCAAATGAACCTGGAGTTCCGCGAAAGAAATCATGAATTTCAGGTGTTGGACCATCTAGGCTAAATCCCCATCTTGATAATCCTACTTCTTTAGCCATGATCATTTTTTCCTTAGTTACATTAGGAGTAGCACTTGGAGTCATCGAAACTCGCATCCCTTTTTTCACAGCATAGTCTGCAAGCTTATAAAGATCCTCCCTCATCATACAATCCCCGCCTGTAAACACTAGCATTGGATTATTCATTTCGTAGATTTGATCAATTAGCTTAATTCCCTCTTCATGTGATAATTCATCTGGATGTGGTGTTGTTTGCGCCTCAGCTCTACAGTGTACGCACTTTAGCTGACACGCTCTCGTCGTTTCCCAAATAACGATAAATGGATTTTCATTATAGTCAATAATTGGATGCATTTTTATCACCATACTTTATTTAATAATATTTATTAAATACTTATACAAGTAATATAATGCATCTTAATTGGACTTTTAATAGAGTTCACAAATTCTACTTACATGCCTTTGTACAGTGAAAATATTACAAATCTGAAATTACGGCTTGTAGTGCTGAAATTATGCTTTATGCTTCTTTCACATTTTGTAAAGAATGCGGCTACAAAGAGAACGTGAAAAGTGTCATTTTACGGAGTGTGGATGAATTCCGCCTTCTATTTCCAAAGAAGAATATTACTACTAATGCTATCCATGACTGGTGTATAGTGATTAAAGCTAAAAAAGTAATTTGGCGGATTCTTACGAACAATTTTAAAGTGATTGGGCAGTCACGATCTACCTATTTTGTTGATTTATAGGGAGATGTAGTTTAGGGAGAGAGAATTACCCCGGGTTACGGGAGGGGGGGTGGATGGAAATGGAAAATAATCTTTGATAGTTTCCAAATTTAAAGATATTCGCAGTAAAAATGGAAACAAGAGCGGCTTAGTTTCCCATTTTTTAAAAAAATCGTGGAAAAGTGGAAACAAAGCTTGGTTAGTTTCCACATTTAAAGATATCCGCGGAAAAAATGGAAACAAGAGCGGCTTAGTTTCCACTTTTTTAAAAAAATCGTGGAAAGCGGAAACAAAGCTTCGTTAGATTCCAAATTTAAAGATATTCGCGAAAAAGGTGGAAACAAAAGTCACTTAGATTCCCATTATATGTCAAATAAACATTTTGCACAGCTTATTTTTAAATCCATCCTTTATTTCTCGCCTTCTCAATTGCTTGCTGTCTCGTCGTAACCTCTAGCTTTTGGATGGCAGAAGACAAATAGTTTCTTACAGTACCATCTGTTAGAAACAACGCTTTAACAATTTCTCTCGTCGTCATCCCTTCCTTTGCAAGACGGAGTACTTCCATTTCCCGCTCTGTTAATGGATTTTCTTCTTTTAAGAATAGAGCTGCCGCTAAATCCGTACTTAGTACACGTTCACCCTTTGTTACTTTTCGAATAGCCTCAATTAAAAAATCAATCGGCTCATCTTTTAATAAATAGCCATCTACTTTCGCGTCAATTGCTTTTTGCAAATACCCTGGGCGAGCAAATGTCGTAACAATGATTACCTTTGTCGTCGAATTCTTAACTTGTTTAAGCTTCTCTGCTATTTCAAGTCCTGACATAAAAGGAATTTCAATATCTAATAGACACACATCTGGCTGATACTTCTCTATGGCTTCCCATGCTGCTTGACCGTCTACTGCTTCCGCAACGACTTCAATATCGTCTTCCAACTTTAATAATGAAGTCAGTGCCCCACGAAGCATTTTCTGATCTTCAGCAATCATAACTCTAATCACTTAGCTTTCTCCTCCCATTTAAATGAATTGGAGCCCTTAACGTGATCGTACTGCCACTTTGAGGATTTCCATTAACTTCAGCCTCCCCTTGAAGCATTTCCATCCGCTCCTTCATGGATTGTATCCCATTTCCATGTCCTTCCCTTACTTGCCCATTTCCGTCATCCGTAACTTGAATATAGTAGAGGCCGTTTTCATCAAATTGTGTAAGGGTACAACACTTGGCATTACTATGCTTAACAATATTCGTTATGGCCTCACGAACAGAGAGTGCCAGCATTGTTTCAGATACATTCGATAATAACGGCATCTGCTCCTGCTTCTTATGAATCATCACAATCCCAGCTGTTTGTAAAATTTTTTGTGATTGTTCGATTTCTTCTTCAAGTGAGACAAATTTCATATCTGATACGAGCTCCCGTACTTGTTTTAACGCAAAGCGTGAAGTATTTAATATATCATCTAACTCCTGCATTGCCTTGTTTGCATCTTTTTCAATTAACCTCTTCGTTAACTCGCTTTTCAGTTTTATCATGGTTAATGTTTGCCCGAGTGTATCATGTAAATCCCTGGCAATACGCTGTCTCTCCTTCTCTAAAATGAGCTGACCGTTTGCCATATCAAGTTCTTCTTGAAGAACATTTGCCTTTTCTTTTATAAAAATAACGATTGGCACTAACATTTGTACAATCATAAAAGGAAAATGAAGCGTTTTAGCGAACGAGAACGGACTCCCTTCCGTTATCAAGCTGACTAAAACATGCATTGCTGCAATTCCTATTATCCCAAACGCGATATATACCTTCCGCCTTGCTCTTCCCAGTAAATCAGCGAAAATAAAGCCGTATAGTATAATCCATTTATCTACATAAACAGCTAATAGCACGAGAACTATACAGCCAACGAAACTGGCAGCCGGAAGCCGCCAATCCCTATGCCATAAGCAGACGTAGAAACAAAGTAAATACAAAACAACTAATAGAAGCAGCCATGGAAGCTCGATCACTCCGTCTGTAATGCTAACTTTATAAATTAAGAAAACAACAGCAATCACATCGATCAGCAAATATTTTTGAATCTGATCAGTTGGATAAAGCTTTTTTAGCATCACGATGAACCCCTTTTTCAAAAGAAAGTATTCCAAAAGCTCTTGCGCTTTTCTTACTTCCAGATCATTATTTATTCCCTACTAATCTCGAAGTATATCTCCTTGCTGTTTCCATTGGACCGAACTGATAATGCTTCAGCCAAAAATTCGCAAAAACGATCTGGAATGCACTAATGGATAACCAAATAAGAACAATCATCACAGAATCTACTTTGCCGCCAAGTCCGAAACCCCAGCCATAAAAAATGATGGTTGAGATAAAATTTTGAAACACATAACAGCTGAGTGACATCTTTCCAACATTCTCAAGCTTGCTCCAAAGCCAAAACTTTTGAGTTCTCTCTACTATTTTAGCAATAAATGCTAAATAACCTAAAGATAATATTGGTGCAAATAGGTAGCGGACAGGAAAATCAAAAATGCCCCCTGGCACAAAAATTAGCAAGTTTAATGGAATACCTACAAATAAACCTAATTTAAACAATTTTTCCCGCTGTTTCTTACCGTTTTCATCTGGAGAAAAAACTCCCGATCTCATGAGTCGAACACCAAGCAAAAAGAGAAATATATTCATAGGGATTACAAAAATGACTTCTGTCCGCAATAGTACAAAATTGAATAAACGATATTGTACCTGCTCAATCCAGCTTCCATTTTGATAAAGTAATGCAACATCTTTCATATCGCCTAATGATAGATTCGCACCTGAGAAGCCAAGAACAATTCCTAGCACTAAAAGCAAGAGCATAAATCCGCCGTGAAGTCCGCCAATAATCTTCATCGCTCTTGCAATAACGCGATCTCCGCCTTTTACAATAAAGGAAACAATGATCGCCGTTACCCCGTAGCTCATTAATATATCGTATTCCATGACTAGGGTGAAATGAATAAAGCCTTCCATCATTAAGATAAAGGAAGTCCATAAATAAACCCCTGGCCAAGCATTCCCTTTTCTTAGAGCCTGCTGATATTTTAATTCGAGCCCCACTCCAAACATGATTGTTAATAAACCAAGCAGCTTTCCATTCACTAAGAATAATACAAAAATCCTGACGAAATCTTGAAACGACTCCCACCACGCATAATGATCATAAGTGAAGATATATGACAGATCTCCTAAGTGAGCAAATATCCAAATATTTGTACCAAGTGTCCCTAAGACGGCAAATCCTCTTAAAATATCAAGCAAGCGAATTCGATCGTTGTTTCCTTTCATAGAATATCCATTCCCTTTCCATATGAGATACCTTTATTCTAGCGTTGGAAATAAACGACCGGAATTCACACTTATCAGCAGTTTTTTATGACAGGTGTCATATGATGAAATCCACTTTTTAGGCTCTCACTGTGACCGCTTTCCTTCTTTCTTCTCGTTTACGGTAACGATTATCGTTCAGCATAAATCAACAAGGTTTATTAACAAAGCCGAGTAAAAAACCGGACCTGCTCCTTATAAGTAAGTCCGGTTTAGGTAATGTTCCTTAGTTTCATCAGCATTATCGTCGAAATAAGTGAATCCACTTATTCAGTCAATACCTCTAGCTGGTGATAAAGCTCCTCACGCTCCGCTTCCAATTTTTCTTTTTCGTGGTATAGCTTCTGCAATTCTTGCAAATCTTGTTGCTCGTTAAGCCGATTCTCAATGGAGAATAAATTCGATTCAACCTCTGCTATCCTGGTTTCTAACTGTACCAAATCAAGCTTTGGTCTATCTTTACCCTCTTTTATCAGGACTTTGGCCTTCACTTTTTCAACAGATTGTGGTGGTAATTTTCTCTGCTGAATCTGCTGCATCCTTCCTTTTGCCCAATCGTAATTTCCATCAAAGGAGTGAACTTGCTTCGAGTCAATCCAATAGATTTTTTCGAATAGTCGATTTAGGAAATAGCGATCATGGGAAACAGCAATAATGGTGCCATTATAATCCTCAAGTACTTCCTCCAGCACTTCCCTTGATTCAATATCCAAATGATTCGTTGGTTCATCTAAAATTAATAGGTTCATATCCTGATGCATGAGCTGAGCCAGGCGAAGCCGCATTCGCTCTCCCCCGCTAAGCTGCGAAACCTTTCGGAAAACCATATAGCCGTAAAATAAAAACCTTGCCAAAATATGTCTAGCTTCTCCTTCCGTTACCTTCACTTCATTCCGAAAAGCTTCAATAACTGTTTCTTCTTTAGCATCTGAAAAAATATGCTGGGAAAGGTAGCCGATTTTCACATTGCTCCCTAGCCTTACTTCTCCCTCATTGGCTCTGATTTGCTGAAGAAGGATTTTTAACAGTGTCGACTTGCCTGAACCATTCTCCCCGACGATCGCAACACGCTGCTGATACGTAACATGCATGTTAACAGAATGGAATAAATGCTGATCACCAAAAGCCATAGAGACTCCCTTTAAGAGGGCAACATCCTTACCGCTGCGATCAGTTGATTCCATTTCTAGTCCCATTTTCTTGCGATTCAAATTGGGTCGGCTTAGTTCTTCCATTCTTTCCAACGCTCTTTCCATGTTCCGTGCTCGTTTGTGCAGTCCTTCATTCGGTGGATTTGCGCGATTCGCCCATTCTCTGAGGCGCTTGATCGCTTCTTTCATTTTTTTAATTTTCTTTTGCTGTTCTTCATAAGCCTGAAACTCACGAAGCAATCTTTCTTCTTTTTCCTTCACAAATCCTGTAAAGTTCGTTTGATAGCATTGAATTTCTCCGTCCTCTAAATCGTATATTTTATTAACGACCTCGTCTAAAAAGTAGCGATCATGAGAAACAACAACAACCGTACCATTATAATCTTTCAGAAATCCCCCAAGCCATTCAACGGCCATTAAATCCAAATGATTGGTCGGCTCGTCTAATAATAAAAAGTCAGGGTTCTTCAATAAAATAAGAGCTAAACCTACCTTTGTCTTTTCTCCGCCGCTCAACTTGCCAAATGGCTTTTCAAGTAAATCACTAATTTGCAGCCCATTCACAATCCTTTCGATATTAGCCTCTATTTCATACCCACCTTTTATAGCAAATTGATCTTGAAAATCCCCATACTGTTCAATCAATATTTGAAGCTGATCGGAATCCTGCTCACTTCCCATTTCTTCTTCTAATTGCTTCATTTTTTTATCCATTTCTAAAAGGCTTGAGAACGCTGTTTGTAATACCAATTTTGTCGTGATTTCATTTGAATAGTTTGGAATTTGGGCAAGATACCCGATTTCCGTTCCCTTCTTCCAATGAACCTGCCCAGCGTCCGGCTCTTCAGCTCCCGCCAATAATCGAAACAAAGTCGTTTTCCCGCCGCCATTTCGACCGACCAAACCAACACGATCCTTCTCATGAATTTCAAATGAGATATTTTCAAAAATTAAGTTTCCACCGTACATTTTTCCAATATGATTAACGCTGCATGCGATCATTATTTTTTCCTCCTTGTTTATCAACATGACTAATTCAATTTTTTTAAAATAGGGCTCTGTTAAACGTTGTTGTTGATTTCCGCTGCAGGCACTCGCTTTCCGCGGGCGGTCGGGGAAGCCTCCTCGTCGCTAACGCTCCTGCGGGGTCTCCCCTGGACACGCATTTCCCGCAGGAGTCTCGCGCCTTCCGCTACAATCAACAAGTGTAAATATCAACATTAAGCTTTAACACTGCCTAAATTAAAAAAAGCCATAGGAAGACACTTCTTCCCATGGCTTGCACGAATGAATAATTATGACGCAGATTTCAGCGGATTGGGTGTTTACTTCCACTGCAAATAGCAATCACATTATTGTCCAATAAAATAGGAGAGCATGAAAAGCCCTCCTAAATCCGTACATATAAAATGTGGGTTAGAGATGAGTTCACTGCTTGATTTTTGCTATGAAATTGCTAAAAAAGGGCATACTTATCCCGTTAACAGCGAATCCAGCAAAAATCGCACGGTAAATGTAAATGAATTCCATCCAAAATCCGCGCATTAAAACAGCTTGACTCATCACTTCCCCACCTCCATTTCCTAATAATTATTAATATTTTAATATGTTCAAAATTAATTTTCAAGTAAAAATACACATTTGTATGTAATGACGAATAAGGGGTAGCACCAACAAAACGCGAATTTCGTACGCTAAGCAACATTTCATAAAGAAAAAGCCGATTTCTTGTTGTAGCTTTGGAATAAAGCTTAATCAAAAGTATTCCGCAAAAACTCATTCTGGGGCAAATAAAAAGAATCCATTTTGAAAAGGTTTGATCAAAATGGATTCTTACCTAGCAGATTTAAGTTTAGTTTTTATAAATAAGTTTAATTATTTTTCTATTCCACTGTTTGTACAAATGTGCTGTTAGGGCAAAAAAGGTCGCTTAATTACAAGCTCCCTTAAACGCAAGTTACCTTTAGGTGAATTACTAACTCAGGTCAATTCCTTTAAAAGAATACTCTCTTACCACCTTACAAATCTGCATGTTATATTGGCTGTACCACATTTCTTTTCCTTTTTGTTGTGCTACTTGATGCGTCGTATTAGCTTTCCATTTTTGAATTGCTTCTAAAGATTCCCAATAAGAAATTGTAACACCATAACCTTCGCTATTTCTTACGCTCTCAATCCTAATAAATCCAGGTTGTGTTTTTACTAGTTCTACCAAGTTGTCTGACATACTTTCATATCTTTCTGAATTGTGCTCTGTTCTTTGAGAAGTAAATATAGCTACATAATAGGTCTTCATTGTGTTACCTCCTTGAGTTGTCATAAATCATTGTAAGCGACAAACACTTCAAATATAATCGAAATATGGAATGCAGAAAGGTTGACGAAAATGAGTATAAATCCACATGTGGCGGAAATCGCCTTTCTCCTTGGAGAAAAGTCACGGGCAACAATTCTAATAAGTTTAATGGATGGCCGGTTTCATACAGCCAGTGAATTAGCTTATATGGCTGCAATAACACCTCAAACAGCCAGTTTTCATCTTTCTAAATTAATAGAAGCTAGCCTTGTTAACGTTGATAAACAAGGACGCCATCGCTATTATCAGCTAGCTAATGAAGAAGTTGCACGCATTTTAGAATCTTTTCTTGCGATTTCTCCACCTCCTGAAGTGCGTTCGTTAAAACAATCTAGTCAAGTAAAATTGCTTCGAGAAGCTAGAACTTGCTATGACCACTTAGCAGGAAAATTAGGAGTCGGCTTAACCGAATCAATGTTGAATACTGGTTATTTGGAAAAAGAAGAAAGAAACTTTGTAGTAACACCTAAAGGAGAACAGTTCTTTACTGATTTCGGCATTGATTTAGATCAATTAAAAAGAAAGCGACGATCATTTTCTCATGCATGTTTAGACTGGAGTGAGCGTCATCATCATCTTGCCGGTGCTTTAGGAAATGAGCTGATGAAACGCTTTTTTGATTTAAGTTGGATAGTTCAAGTTCCATCTATTCGAGCTGTAAAAGTCACAGATAAAGGAAAAGTAGGTTTTAAACAACATTTCAACATAAATATATAAAGTGAAACTTCCATCAGTGGGGGGTTTTTTCATCCCCCACTGATGGTTAGTTGCGGCCCACAGGAAGTGGGTCACGCAGACGTTGCCACACGATGTGGCGCTTTTAGTCTGTGTTCATTTTATGGGCTTTTACGGGCAGTTGTCCCCCACCTATCTTCCTCGCTTCTCTCTCAATCTTGAAGTGGGGGTCTTACTGCCCGTTAATGCGGGATAAAATTTTAAATTCAAATAACACTTACATTTGAATAAGGGGCTATTTTTAATTCTTCGTAATCTAAAATAATCAAATTTTATTTAAAAGAAACAATAAAACGCCTTTATTGACCAGTCGGTACAAAAGGTGTATTCTACTAATGTTATCTTAAAATGAGAGGAGAATAAGATTGAATAATCGTGGCAGACCCAGAGAGTTTAATTATTCCTCAATTGTAGATGTTGCAATGAAAACATTTTGGATAAGAGGATATGAGGGGTGTTCTACACAAAATTTATGCAGTGATACAGGACTTGGAAAAGGAAGTTTATACAATACTTTCGGTAGTAAACATGAACTGTATAAACAAGTATTAGAACGCTACCATGAAATTGGGATTAGGGAACAAAGGAAATTGTTAGATACTCCAATTCCAGTTAAAGAACGATTAAGTAATTTTTTTGAATGGGCATTGAAAGAAGACTTTGAGAATATTGATCAAAAAGGATGTTTATTGATTAATGCCAGTATAGAACGTGCTAAAAACGATTTAATGGTACAAGAAATTTTCACAAAACATGTTGAGCTTCTTAAACAAGCTATTGAAACTGTGATGGAGGAAGGATTGCAAACAGGTGAAATTTCAAAGAATCAATCAGCTGAAGAATTAGCTAGTCTGTTTTTAAGCAGTTATTACGGATTCCGTGTTCTTAATGTATCGATGCAAAATCAGATGTTAGCTGAACAGGTTATCAAAGGAACAATGGAGTCCATTTTTGGCGCTTAGTGCGCTCTTTTTTCGCACTATTTTTGTACCAATCATTACAATAATGATAAGGAGTGTTTTTATGCCATCGATTATTTATTTATTAGCTTTAGCAATCTTTTGTATGACTACATCAGAATTTATGGTTGCAGGTATGATGAACGAACTTGCTTTTGTATTTCAGGTTTCTATATCGTCTATTGGGTATTTAATTACAGCTTATGCAGGAGCAATGGTCATAGGAGGTCCCCTTGTGACCGCAACTCTCACTCTCCTACGAGTGCGCAGTAAACAAGCATTATTGTTTTTAATGTTTATATTTTTAATTGGTCAATCACTCGGAGCTATTGCTTGGAACTATGATATTATGATGATTTCACGTATTATAACTGGTATCGCTTCAGCTTCTGCTTTTGGAGTTGCGATTTCCTTTTCTGCAGCATTGGTTCACTCTGATTCAAGGGGAAAAGCTGCATCAATTGTACTTGCAGGTTTAATGATTGCAACTGTCTTAGGATTACCTATAACAACCTTTATTTCGCAATATTATGGCTGGCGTATTAGCTTTGGGGCTGTTTCTGTTCTTGTTCTAGTATCAGGAATAATGATCCAATGGTTGTTACCATCATCTTCAAATAAAGAGCAATTAAATTGGAAAGACGAACTTCAGCGATTTAAAAATTTTCATCTTTGGGCAGCGTACGTAACAAGTATGTTTATTATTGGAGGTACGTTTGCAGCATTTAGTTATTTCACTCCTATCTTTACAAACGTTACAGGCTTTTCAAGCGCAAGTATTCCATATTTACTTGCTCTCTATGGTAGTGCGACGGTAATTGGGAATATAATAATTGGCAAGTTCGCTGATAAATTTACAATGAAAATACTTATGGGTGGATTAATTATATTAATCGTAGCGTTGTCTTTATTTGCTTTAGGTGCAGAGAATAGATACATTGCGGTTATTTCTACGATTTTTATTGGTTTAACTGGTGTAGCATTGAATCCGGCTATGGTTGCGAGGGTAATGAAAACAGCTGGTAATGGAACAATGATAAATACCGTTCATAGTTCTTTTATTACGCTGGGTATTGTTATTGGTTCGTCACTAGGTGGTCTTGGAATCAGTAAAGGATATGGTTTTGTATCTCCGCTGTGGATTGGATCTTGTTTAGCTATCCTTGGGGTAATTTCATTATTACCATATTTATATAAGAGAAAGACGGATTAAGTGGTTTAAAGTGTCTTTACATCTTTATTCCCTTTTCGCTAAATTTACTTTTTGATTATGCGTTGATAATGATAGTTTTTTGCTAGGTATCTAGTCAACAATCCGGTAGCTATATTATTCTTATAAAGAAAGCATCTTTCTTGTTAGCTTAGATTACAATTGTAATCAAACTTTGTTGTTAAAATGAATTATATAGAAAAACGTAGCCTCTTATTTTGATTAATCTTTTTTCAAAATAAAAGGGCTTATTCTATTACAAAATCAACGTTCGTAACACTTTCCTAATCAAACTTTGTTTTAAACCAACACCTAACGTTGTTTTTTATAAAAATTCTAAAAAGAGATTTAAAAAGTTTCTTATAGGAAAATAAAGGGCGATTTTAATAAATTCCGTAATATTTCCAATTATCATAATTAAAAAATTTTAGATTCCCACCTGAATCCTTAGGATCAATTGGATTGTTGTTATATTTCCTATATAAAGTGAAACTTCCATCAGTGGGGGTTTTTTCATCCCCCACTTAGGTTTCTTTAATTCTCTCGCAACCTTGAAGTGGGGGGTCTTACTGCCCGTTAATCTGCGATAAACCTCCTTCAGTCAATTTTTATTTCACGCTTAGACTGATTTATTTATATGTAAAGTATTTTTAACTAGATTATTTTTCTGTTGAAAATTTCTATTTACAAGATAGATACCACTAATAATAAACAAGCCACCAATTATAATTGAAGGATATAACTTCTCCCCTAATAATAACCAACCAGATAATACACCGAAGAAAGGTGCCAAAAACAGAAAAGCACTTGTTTTTCCTGGATCCCCCTTTTGTAGAAGGTAATACCAGACAGCAAATTGAACAATAGAAGACATAATACTTAACCATAATAAAATGAACAATGAATTAACATTCAAAATGAAGTACGGCTTTTCAAGAATAAAGCTAGCAAGTAAAAGTAGTAATCCACCAAAAAACATCTGATAAGCGGATAGAACCCAAGTATCGAAAGACGTTCCCCATTTTTTAACTAATAATGTTGAAATTGCCCAAAAAACAGCTGAAAGAATTCCAAAAAGAATGCCAATATTAAATTCAATTTGTGCTCCCATTGTAATAACTACCCCTACTAACCCTAAAAGAACACCAATCCATTGATAAAGTTTATAGCGTGCTTGTAAAAAGATGGTGCTGAATACAACAACAAGTAAAGGATTAGAAAATGTAAGAATTGAGGATTCACTAGCTGTAATGGTTCGTAAACTCAAGAAAATCCCCCCCATAACACCAGCTGTTTGGAAAGTACCAATAATAAACATCTTTATCCACTGTCCTTTAGATGTTGGGTGAGGTCTTTTTAACATGATAACGATTGCTGCCATTATGAATCCGGCAAGTATGAAACGCAATGCTGCTAATAACAACGGGGATGAATAAGACAAACCTATTTTACCTACAGCAAAAGAAGAGCCCATTAAAAATGTTGTTAAGAGTATTAATATTATAAATTTGAAATTATTCATTTTTTACCTCCTCACATTTCGTAGTGACTAATATGTAAATATTATAAATTCTGAATGTTTCAGCCGTTATCGAAATATGGAATGCAAATGTAGATAAATTAAATATGTGAAGATTTAATTTGCAATAGTTGTGAACGTGAATATCATCGCTCTTAACATGCATAGATTGATTACGGAAAAATGGGAAAAAGAACAAATCAATAGAGAAATACACATTAAAGAATGTAAATTAGAAGTGTTGAAAGAGCTATTGAAATGATGATGTTTTACGGCTAGCTCATTCTATTCGAGAAGGTAAAGTATTGAGTGCATTGATTATGGAGAATTTAGGGTCTTATACCCATCAAAATAAAGTAGCCAAGGCACTAAGAGAAATAGGAAGAATTGAGAAAACAATTTTCATTTTAGATTATCTTTCAGATAAAACAATGCGTAGACGTATTCAACGAGGATTGAATAAAGGAGAAGCCATGAATGCACTTGCTCGAGCTATTTTCTTTGGGAAACATGGTGAATTCCGAGAAAGAGCGCTACAAGATCAACTTCAAAGAAGTAGTGCAGTAAACCTCTTAATTAATACAATTAGTGTGTGGAATACTGTTTATTTAAGTGAAGCAATAAACGTTTTGAAGAAAAAAGAACAATTTGATGAAGAATTATTAAGACATATTTCTCCATTAGGATGGGAACACATTAACTTTCTAGGAGAATACCGATTTAATAAAAAAGAAATTGCACCATTAGACTCTCTACGACCACTACAGATGACTTAACAATAAGAAGCCGATTACTCCCTTAGCGTACAGGAAATCGGCTTTTTCTTTATGAAATGTTGCTTAGCGTACGAAATTCGCGTTTTGTTGGTGCTACCCCAATAAATAAAAAATAAAAAACCCTCCCTCTTCAAATCTCTCAAAATAAGGGAGGATATTTTTATTATTGAATATGTTAAACTTCCTGGTTAATTTCCGCTGCAGGCACTTGCTTTCCGATCCGATCACAACAAATTTGCATTATCAACACTGAGCTTTAACACAACCTTATTATTAAATAAGACTTACAATCCGCTTCTTCTTCCATGACCATCGATAATACGAGTATTGTAAAGCTAGGGTCACGATAAAGGCAGCAGGGTAGCCGATCCATATCCCTTTTATTCCAAGAGTTGTGTAGGTTGAAAGCAAGTATGCCACTGGTACTTCAACAAGCCAGATGGGTATAATGCTTAAAATAGTTGGCCATAAGACCGTTCCGCTTGCACGCATAGTAGATGTTAGGATATACGAATGCCCAATAATTAAGTAGCTCCAAAGCGTAATCATTAATAAGCTTTGGGCAATATTAATCGTATCCTTACTTGTAATAAACAAGCCTAATATATTTTTCGAAAAGATATAGATGACAATAATTAAGATTCCACTAATAACATAGTTAAGAAAAACACCTGTCTTTATTACTTGCTTTAACCGATCAAGCTGATTGGCACCAATAGATTGTGCAGCAAAGACAGAGACAGCAATACTTAGACTAATTGCTGGCATTTGCACATAGCTTGCTACTTGATTAACGACCCCATATGCTGCCGTCGCATCAGAACCATACCGATTTACAAATGAAATAACCGCAATTTCTGATAGCGAAAGAAGAATCATGCTAATACTCGCTGGAATCCCAAGACGGAGCAGCAATTTTAGCAACCCTCTATCCATCCGAAGGTACTGACGAATCGACGCATCCAACTGAAGCGGATGCTTTACTTTATGCAAGTAAACTATCATGATAATAAATGTTAAGAATGTCGAGAGTATGGATGCATATGCAGCACCATAGACACCGAGTTTTGGCAATCCTATCCATCCAAAGACTAATGGAGGTAAAAAAGCTAAGTTGAGCACAGTACTGACAATAAGAAAATAAAAAGGTGTTTTTGAATCACCTGTCCCACGCATAAAAGTCGTGTATACAGAGTACAAAAACAAAACTGGCAAGGACCAGAACAAAATTCTAGCGTAGTGAGCACTTACTTCAATAATGTTATCAGGTGTCCCAATTAAGCGAAGGATATCCATCGTGAAAATTCCACCAATCACTGCCAATAAAATACCCAGTAAAAAAGTGAATGTCAGTGTTGTCCCCACAACTGCCTTTAACCGCTCTTCATTTCTTGCCCCGAATGCTTGACCTATTAATATTGAACTTCCAGATCCAATTCCGATTGCAAAAGAGATTAGTAGAAAAAATAAAGGGAAAAATGCCGAAATAGCAGCTAGTTCATTTACACCAAGCCATCGTCCAACAATGACCATTCCAAAAAGCTGACCAATTGATTGCAGAATATTACTGAGGAGCAGAGGAATTAAAAATAGAAGCATCGGTCGTAATACATGCGATTGACTTCCTCCCTTCCCCAGTGAACTCGTAAATTCATTCGCTTTATTTTGTGTAGATTCCAAGTTTTATCTCTCCTTTTAGCGGGACTTTTCCTAATTATATCCGCGCTCTCCATAAGGCTGCAGCTGATTCAACCACTTCTCTTCCAGCTTCTTCAGCTCACGTTTCTCATCAAAAAAGCCTTCTTTTTTCTTTTTCAGCACTTCTAGAATCTCAAAGACAAAGGCATCCTTTCCAAATTGGTTCCATTCCTCCTGAAGCCTTTTATTTGTATCTGTACCCATCTCTAAGCTAAATTTTTTTCCTTTTAATGTCCTTGTATTTCTCGTACTTCCAACAAATAATTTTCCATTTTGTGTGTTTTTTATCTGATAGACGCCAGCTTCCACTTCCGTTTCTTTATAAAGCTGCTTTAGTTCTTTTTTTCTATCCATGATTCTACCTGCTTTCTTTTATTATTTTTTCAGCCAATATTGACTCCCGTCAGGCTTTCGATCTAAAAATCCATATTCAATCAAATATCGTCTCAGCAATACATAGTCATGATACGATTCTTTTAAAATCTGATTCATTTCCTTTTCGGTGTAGATTCTGCCATCTTCAAAATGATCAGCAATGGCTCGAAGGACAATCAGCTTATGCTTTTGCTTTAGAGGAAAAGTGTTCAATTGCCCATTCGTCCCATCAGGAAAATACTTTAACAATAATTCCTCGTTTTCTTCCTCTGTCACATTGTAGCGGTCATCGACCATCCTTGCTGTTTTATGAATATCAATAAAGGTGGGAGCATGCTGATCCTTCTCCTTCAAAAGCTCCATCATTGTCAAAAACAACTTAGCTTGGCGCTCTTTTTCTTTTAGAACAAAGCGATGATTTCGAATCGTGGAAGCACTCCCGATTCCCATTTCCTCTTGAATATCTACATCACTTTTCCCTTCGTAAAAAAGGCGGAGAAGACGATTCTGATGATCCGTAAGGCCTGTAAGCTTTTTATCAAGATCAATTAAGTAAGAAAAAACAGATTGATGGGTAATTTCAATATGAAGTCGCATATACTTTTCTGACTCATAAAAAACACCTTCTTCTTGATAGACAATCCCTTTTTCTATTTGCTTTCCGCATAGCAGGCACATATGAGAATTCTCATCTTGAATATACCCGCGTTTCAGCTCCTCTAAGGAAGCACTCCAAAAAAGCTCTGACAGCTTCATTATATAGTCACTCCATTTGTTTGTTTGGATTATTACAAACATATTATATTTTTGTTTATTAATTGTCAAACATAATTATATTACATCTAGGAAATTACTAATCTAAATCTACAAAATAATAACTCTCTAATACTTTTTTAAAGAGTCCGCTCGAGGAGGGTCTCCCCAAAAAGATACAAATTAAAGGGAAAATGTATACGCTGTTATAGCATCCCTTGTAGGTAGACATTTATCCCGCATTAACGGGCAGTAAAATGAACACAGACTAAAAGCGCCACATCGTGTGGCAACGTCTGCGTGACCCACTTCCTGTGGGCCGCCAACTAACCATCAGTGGGGGATGAAAGCCGACTAAGAACGCCACGTCCTGTGGCAACGTCGGCACTAGCACGTCCTGTGCGTCGAAAAACCCCCACTGATGGAAGTTTCACTTTATCTAGCTCAGAGACGCCTATTTGTATAAAAAAAGATTTAATTGATTGTTACTATCCACAGTTGCCAATATAACATTACTTATTTCAGCATTATGGTTTGTTTTTAATGTGGACAAAAGCCAATTCTCCTCCTTGCCTATTTGCTTCAATACATTTTGATCAACTCTTCCTTCTCTAACAACCGTTTTTGGGAAATCAAATGGTTCAGAGATGATATTCAAATCACTTCGAGTTATAGTTTGAAAGGCAGGACTCATGAAAAACGATATGGTTCCATCAGGTTCCCATAGCGCTAGTGAAATTTTTTTGATATCATCTATTTTTTCTTTTCTTGCAGCTGATAATAAATCGTCAACTGAGATTCTGGCTTTGGTCAAACTTCTAGACATGATTTGCCCATTTCGAATTAATGGGAAAGGCTCAGGAAGAACAATTCTTCTTAATTTTATTGACTTTAATGTGATAAAAACACTTGAAGCATATAAAATAACAAGCACGCTCATTGTAATCATAGACCCTTTAAGACCTAATTGTTCATCTGATAAAGGGTGGGCAATTAGGTTCCCAATGACTAAAGCGATGGCAAAATCAAGTAAACTTAATTGGGAAATGGATCGTTGTCCCATAACTTTTACAACGATAATCAAGAAGAAGTAAGCAACTAAGGCTCTTAAGATCCATTGCATGGCTGTAAGCGATTCCTGACTGTGAAAAAAATCCATTTACTCCTTCCCCCCGGTCATTTTAAATAAAGCAGCTATTGATAATATGTCCGGTAGAGCAGATTTCTAAAAAAAATCCGAGTCATCAATAAAGTGACTCGGATTTTGAACTATTTAAAAGGTAACGTCAACATCGCCATCATTCGAAGTGATGTCTAGCTTATTCTGAGAATTTGTCGTATTCGTAGCTTTTGTTTCAAATTGGTTATCATTTACTGTAATATCACCAAACTTATTTCGAATATTGTAGCTTAGATCGGACTTCTTATTTAATAGCTTAAGATTAACATCGCCAAAGCTTGAATGAATCGTGGAATTTCCTAAAAGCATACCTTGTATTTCGATATCCCCATCATTGCTTTTCATTGTGAGTCCCTCGCTAGTGAAATTTCGGAAGGTTATATCGCCAAACTTATTATTTAAGACGGTTGAAGCTGCGTTTATCGTATCAAATATCGCATCGCCATCGTTCATATCAATGTTTAAAACCTTAGTTGTCACTTTGCTGCTTGTAATATCGCCAAATCCATTTTCGATATTTAGTTCATTGGCTTGAACATCATTGAGGACAATATCTCCATCGTTCGAGTCGATTTTCAATTTATCCGTTATCACTCCATCTAATCGAGTATCACCAAATTTGTTTACTAAAGAGACATCTGAGAATTTAGTCTCTTTTGGAACATAAATCTTGATAACTGTTTCCGGGATGGATGAAAAGGTTAAATTCAAAAATAGTTTCGGACTGGACTTTGAATCATTATCTTCGAGCACAAGCGTGTCATTTTCTACTTCGTGTGTAATCTTCGTACTCTTCTGTCTTTCAATTTTTAATTTGTATTCATTAGAGGGAATGATTTCGATATCTGCATCTGTGAGATCACCCTTAATATTTGTAAATGCAGATAAAGGAAATTCCTCTATTTTTCTATCTTCAGGCCCTAAGACCTTAAAACCATCCAGCGTATTCGTAATGGAAAACCTAGCCCCTGCTGATAAGCCGATCACCGCAAGAAGGATACCTATCACAATCATGCAGCTGGCAATAATTGTGATTATTTTTCTAGATGATTTCATTTATTTCTCCTCCTTACGTCCGCGCGTTATTTTGTCAAAAAGCCTTTTCAGCCATTTAGCTAAGCTTAAGCTTGCACTCTTTGTGACAAGTACAAGCGGAGAGAATAGGAGAATCCCTATTCCAGAAGCGGTTAGTCCAATTCCTATGAAGAAAAGGGAAGTTTGCCAATGCTGTGTGATAACAGCGAACCCAGCTATTGCACTGATAATGCCTGAAAAGACTAAGGCAAAAATGACTGTAAAGAAAGTAAAAATAAATGCTCCAAACATGAGAACTAAAGCAAATACTAGGCTGATAATAAGAATAAGCAATGGCAGGGCAATAGGTGAAGCTAATATGGCAAGTATGATAAACCAAATAGCCGAAAAGCCTTTTTTCGTTGTACTTGCTTCGTTGTCCAATCCTTTTACAGCATATTCGGCTAAAATTTGTGATGCAACAAGAGAGGGAGAACCTAATTTTTTTATTATCTGTTCTGTATTTTCTTCTCCCGCTTCATCGAAGTATTCACCGTAAAAATCTAAGGCTGCGTCTACTTCATCATTCGGCAATTTTTTAAGTTTTTGCCGAAGCTCCTTTAAATACTCTTCTTTACTCACGATTTATTCCCCCTAATAGGACTGAATCAATTTTTTGTTTATACTCCAACCATTCTTCAAGCAGTTCTTCATACTTGGCACGACCGCTTTCGGTAATTCGATAATATCTCCGGTTTCTTCCTTGAAAGGGCTGATCATAGGTTGTTAAGTACTCTCCCTTTTGCAATCTGCGCAGGACAGGGTAAAGTGTCGATTCTGAAATATCCATAACCTCGCGTACTTGCTGAGTAAGGGAATATCCGTAAGCATCCTCCTTCGCTAATATAGCAAGAACACATGCATCAAGTAGAGCGGCTCCAAGCTGAAATGACATAGCTACACCTCCTAATATACGTATTATACTTCCACCTATATTATATAGCGTATAGTATTGGTTTTGATCATATTATATGTCGTATAATATGATGTGTCAACATGTATTAAGTAGGCGGTATGATTATTTTGAGAGGGTTGTGTTGAAGGAAGAACATTTCATACAAAAAAAATCGGGCTAATCCTTCTTCCTATTAGAAGGATTAGCCCGATTTTTTATTACTTCTGAATTTCTTCATATGCTTTTTTTATGTCTTCTACCGTTTTATCTAGTTCTACTCCCCAATTATCATTAACCTTCTTTAAAACAACTTGGCCATTTGAATCAAGAATGGCATAGCCTCTATAGGCGACATCGCCATTTTTCATTCCTATTTGATCAATTAATTCTAGTTCCGGATCAGAGACAAATGGAAGACTCTTTCCGAAAAAATCCTCAAGTTCTTTGTATAATTGTTTCTGTTCTTCCGGTTGATCACCGCTAATCACATACATTTCCATATCCAGGCCATCTAACTTTTGAAGCTTGCTATGCAACTCAACTAGTTGCTGGTGGCAGGTGCCTCAGGTGTATGTTGTAATAAAAAAGAATAATACAGGCTTATCTTGTGGGAATGTTACTTCATTGTTATTATGGTCCAACAATGTAATGGATTCATCGATTTTTTTTGGTCCGCATGCTGATAACATAAGCATGACGACAGCTAAAATGATTAAGGTTTTTATTTTCATAATCGCCCTCACTATTTTGTATTACTCTGCCTCAGATACGACTGTAAAGCGCTCGTTAATGTGCTTCGAATTTTCAATTTCGTCAACTACAGCAATAGCATAATCCGCATAGCTAACATAGCTATTACCCTTAGCATTTACAATGAGGTTGTTTTTTCCTTTTTGATACGCCCCCGTTCTTTTTCCTTCTGGGTTAAAGAAGGCCGCTGGGCTAAGGAAGGTCCACTTAATTTCAGTCGTTTTTTGAAGGTCCTGCAGGTTTTTACCTTGATTAAATGCTGTTGCAAAATACTCTTTAGGGAATTCTGGCGTATCTATTAAACGAGTTGTTTTGCCTTCATCAACAAATAGGCTTCCCGCTCCTCCGACGACGAATAATCTTGTTTCAGGAGCACCCTTTAGAGCTTCAATTAAAGTTCTTCCAACTTCCACATGAAGATCCTCTTTTCCCGGAGCTGCACCAAAAGCATTGACTACTGTATCAAATTGTTTTAAATCTTCTGCCTTTAATTCTAACACATCTTTTTCAAGAACAGATACAGTTGTATCCGTTACTTTTGAAGCATTTCTCACAATACCTGTAACTTCATGACCTCTATCCAAAGCTTCTTTTAAAATAAAGCTACCTGCTTTTCCTGTTGCTCCGATTACTCCTATTTTCATTTAAAAAACCTCCTAGTTTTTATTTTCACGGCATGATGAGATGACATACATTTTTACTTCCTTATTTTCACCCATTGTAATTGTAACAGTTACAATTACAACAAAAATAAAAAAAATTAGATGCTTTATCCAATTTTTTTATTTAAAAACGTGACGATGTCCTCCATCGTTACTTCTTTAAGTACTAATTCCATAGCCTCTTGAGCTTTCATTAAAATCAATTCTAGCACGGATTGAATGTTAGCTCCGACAGGACAGCTAGGATTTGGGTGGTCATGGAATTGGAATAACTCGCCTTCTTCAACAACCTCGACTGCATGATATACATCAAGAAGGGTAATTTCATTTAAAGGTTTTTGAATCTCAGCTCCGCCTGTTCCTCTGCGAACTTGAATTAATCCTGCTTTTTTAAGCATACCCATCACTCGCCGAATAACGACCGGATTTGTATTCACGCTCCCCGCAATCCATTCAGACGTACAAAGTGTACTCTTTTCAAAGTTTACGAGAGATAAAATATGGACAGCTACAGTAAACCGGCTGCTGATTTTCATATGCCTTCGCCTCCTGATGTAATCATTATAGTTACATCGTACACTAAGTGTCAAGATAAAAACCCAATAAAACTTAAAACACCAAAACGACTAGTTTATTATGTCGTTTTGGTGTTTCATTTTTAGATCATTTTTTTTCCATAACGGCAAAGTAATTTTCCTCATTATCAGCAAAGTTAAATACTCTGCCAGAAGGCATATTGACAATTTCCCCGACTTTAATATTTTTATCTGTGAAATCTTTATATAATTCATCGAGGTTTTCTGAGTAAAACATTAACGACGGTGTACCAAGATTTAATTCAGGAGACATCTTAGCAATTAATTCCTTATTGTGGAGAACAATACTTGTTTCTGCATCCTTTGTTGGAGCAATTTCAATCCATCTCATTCCTTGGCCAGTATCTACTTCAGAAACTACAATAAAACCAAACTTTTCTGTCCAAAACTTCACTGTCTCATCTTGGTTATTTACATAGAGCATAATTTGACCAACTTTATTAATCATTTTCTCATCTCCCTTTCTGCTAAGACAGGCAATATTAATATTTTGTTCCTTTGTAAATTTCATTATACTTTGATAGATTTTATTATCATACTATTAGTTCTCGACAAAAATAATAAAACAATTAATATCGATTTCATCTTCCTTTTTTTGAATCTTAATCACCAAATGCAAAAATTAGTTCTGTCTCACAAACTAATTCTCCATCAACAGTAGCAATACCTTTCCCTTTCCCAACAGGTCCTTTTAAACGAGTGATTTCTACCGCGAGACGGAGTTGGTCTCCAGGTTTTACTTGACGTTTAAAACGACATTTATCAATGCCTGCTAAAAGCCCTAGTCTCCCTTGATTTCCTTCTTTTGTTAACATCACCACTGCACTTACTTGAGCTAATGCCTCTACAATTAGTACTCCTGGCATAACTGGGTAATCGGGGAAGTGCCCATTAAAAAAACCTTCATTTGCTGTCACATTTTTTATACCAACTGCACTTTTCCCCTCTTCTAATTCCAGAATCCTATCTACTAAAAGAAAAGGGTAGCGATGTCTTATAATTTCTTTTATTTTTTGAGTATCGAACAAATTGAAGCCTCCATTTCAAATATCTGTATAGTCGCTTTAGATTTCTTCTTGCTTTCCATTATATCAATTGGTGTTAGTACCTGATAATAAAAACTTAGTGGATTTTGTAAAGTGGCAAAAATAAGGACTTTTAGTAATATACATACACTTTATGTACTTAACAGATTCGCTATTATTTCAGATGGTTCTTTCGATTGAATTTTAGAGTGAAAGCTCTCTACTTTCATTTGATATTGTTTCATTTCATTTTGATCTTGGAGAATGGCTAGTACTTGCCTCTGAACTTCCTGCTTATTTAGGTGATAAACCAAACCCATTTCTGTTAGCTGCTGAAGGTTAATTTCTTCTTGACCAGGCAAAGCGTTAAAGATAAAAATCGGCTTTCGTTTAAAAAGGCTTTCGCTTATTGTCACTCCACCTGGCTTCGTTATAATGCCATCGATTTGATCATATAGTTCATTCATTTTCTCCCTGCAATCTATATACGAAAACGGAATAAGAAAGCTTTTTTGCAGGCCATTAATCTTTTCAAATAATTTCTTATTTTTCCCGCATAGTATATAAAACTGAATTTGTTTACAAGGTTCTGCCCCATTGATTTGTTGAACTAATTCCTCGATTGCACCAACCCCTAGATTTCCTCCAGAAATTAAAACAGAAAGTTTGGACTGTATTGAAGCTCCTTTTGTATATTTCTCCTTTTTAATTTTCGGATGTATCGGGATTCCTGTCATAAATATCTGATCGTCACTTACTCCCTTTTTATTCAAAAACTCTTTCATAGGCTGTGATGATACAAAATGAAAGTCAATATGCTCCACTCCCCAAAAACGATGGATAAAATAATCTGTGTACACATTCATGACCGGAACTCTTAGTTCTTTTTTCGCTTTCAAGTAATTTAACATATAAGCTGGTAAAGCATGAGTGCATACAATTAGATCCGGCTGTTTTTCCTTAATTAGCTTTTTCATAAAAGAAAGAAATAATAATTCATACGTCCAATACCGCTTATTTTTTTCTCTATTTCTGTAGACTGAGTTTCGGTAGATAAAATTATATAAACTGGGGTATGAATGGATCCAATTCAAATAAATCTTCGAAACGATTGACTCCATTTTCCCATAACTATATGCAAGAATATCGACCGTATCACATTTTATATTTGGGTTAATTTGTAGAATTCCTTCCAGTAATGCATTTGCAGCCTGATGATGGCCAGATGGAATTTGTAAAAAAGGTAAAAACAGGACTTTCTTTTTCATATGGCATCTCTCCCAAAACCCTTGATTTGTTTTTAGACCTGACTCTTAGGAATATTCACCCATGGGACTCATACCATCTATTACTTGTAAAAAAGGAAAAGTAATTCATGTATAATTTTTAATATGAAAGGAGTGATAACTTTGAAAATATTCTTATTTACAGCGTTAATCATACTTTTGTATTTTTTAATAAAAAAAGCCTTCACAAACACGAAGGATATCGTCATAAATAAAATTAAAATTAACGGACATGGTCCGAAATTAAATATTCTGCAACTTTCAGATTTGCATCTTGAACATATATCTATCTCCCCTAATGAGCTTTATGAAAAGCTGAAAGAAGAAGCTATCGATTTAATTGCGATTACGGGAGATTTTCTTGACCGTAAACGTACGATTCCAAAGCTCGTTCCATATTTAAAGGTACTGAATCAATTAAATTCAAAATATGGAATGTATGCCGTTCTTGGCAATCATGACTATGTTCTACGTGATCAAAACTTAAAATGTTTAACAGATACAATTGAACGATATAACTGCAAGGTTCTACAAAATAAAAATGAAGTGATCCATGTTAATGGAAATCCCGTTAATATTATCGGTATCGATGACTTTAGCACAAATCGAAGCAATCTTGAGACTTCTTACGATGGAATTAAACCGGGAACAAACCTAGTATTAACCCATGACCCTAATATTGTTCTGCATATGAAAAAGTATCATTTTGATTATTTGCTTGCTGGCCATTTCCATGGTGGACAAATCTGTTATCCAAAAGCGTATCACCTTGCAAAAATGGGAAAGCTTGCAAGAATGAATATTATTAAAGGATTCCATATGCAGGATGGAAAACCTTTCTATATTAATGAGGGCCTTGGCCAAACGGGTATTAATATCCGTGTTGGGAGCAGGCCTGAAATTACTTTACACGAGCTTTCATTGGCAGTTGCCCATAATAAAGCATCAATAATTTAAGAAAAGCTGATCATTTCTTGACAGCTTTTTTTTGATTCTGTTAAAAGTTTTTTGTCGAAATTGCCTATAGGATTATTTTTATCGGAGTGTGAAAAATTATTTGTGGAAAAATTACACTGAATATAGAAGGCTGGAAAATGAACAACCAGATTGTCATTTGGTATATTAACTAGCATTTAAGAACAGATTGGAAACAATAATACTTTTTCTATAACAAAAATTGGTTGCATGTTTCTATTCACTTTTCAACATCCTATATCTTGTTAAGCCAATTAATGAGGAGGAGTCTTAAATGACAGTCATTACAAACTTAAAACAAACGATTTCAGGGTTAAAAAGTG
Source organism: Cytobacillus dafuensis (assembly GCF_007995155.1). Classification (NCBI taxonomy): domain Bacteria; kingdom Bacillati; phylum Bacillota; class Bacilli; order Caryophanales; family Bacillaceae; genus Cytobacillus; species Cytobacillus dafuensis. Next base: position 4,181,358 of record NZ_CP042593.1, read on the forward strand.
CACAAGCAAGCTTGGAGGGTTTTGCGCTTGACACTGACAATCAACAGGCAAAGCAACTATATCAAAGTACATCTCAACAAACTCAACTTATTGTTGACCAACTAAATACACGACTTCAGGAAGTTGAACAAGAAGAACCACAATACAAGCAATAATTTCAAGTAAGTTAAAAAGAATTATTTTGTAATTAGAATTTAATTCAAAAAAAGTAGGCGTTACCTTTTGAAGGAACGCCTACTTTAATGATTATTCTACAAAGATGTGATTGGTGTTTCTGTAATAAGTCTTATTTTGCAAATCTATGATTACCAATAGTTATGGTCGTTTGTGTTGAAAAAATCCAATCACTTGTTGACGTCTTAGGATTATAAAAATATAAGGAGCCTTTTCCTTGCCCTCTAAACGCTAGTGCTTCTACTACAGCTTTTTTTGAAGCATTGTCCGCAGGTTGATTGATCGTTCCATTTTGAACTGGTTCAAATGCGTAATGACCGCTAACTTTTTCATAAATAACGTCTTTCACTGTATTTGGAAAGTCTGCACTGTCAACTCTATTTAAAATTACTGTTGCGACAGCCACTTTTCCTGCGTAAGGCTCTCCCTTCGCTTCAGCATGTACAAGACGAGCCATTAAATCTTTATCCGCTTCTGATATTTTCGTAGTTGGGATAAGGAGCTTTTCCCCAGGATATAGCATTTCACTAGACCTATTATTTTCTTTCATTAACTCTAGGACTGAAACCCCGTATTTTTTACCAATATTCCAGTAGGTTTCCCCATTATGTACAAAATGAGTGTTCGCTGCTGCTTCAGATCGAGAAGTAAATCCAAAAATTGAAAATGATAGAGTAGACACAATTAATAGTTTCTTCCATTTTTTCATGGTTGTTAGCCTCCTATTGCCTCAGATAATGATTTATTAGTAGGTTAACAGATGTAATATTGTGAAACATGATCCAAAATATGGAATCTAAATAAAGGATAGACATATGCTCATCACTACTACCACGAGCATTACCGTAGCAAAATATGGATACATTTTATTTTATACAGCATTTAACTATCACTGCATAATTTGGATCATTTATGACATACATTTCGTGTTTGTAACAGTGTTTTTTATCTTTTCCCATTGATTTGATTCTTTGAAAAACCAGTTATATAGAAACACGCTGACATGGCAATAAAGGAAATAAACGAAGCAAAAATTAAACCAATGAATGCCATAAATGTATCATGCTCAGGTGTACTAGGCTCAAGAGTCATAATCAAATAAATGCACACAAGCAGAAGAAGTAAATAAAAACTGCTGCCGATTGAACCCATGATCAATTGCTCCTTTTTGCCCTTAGATCCTGAATTATGAATAACAATCCACAAATAGATGCTTAATAATGCTGCCAAAAGCATGATAAATATATGTAGATACGGAATATTTAGTAAGCCTAAAACATAAATGGCTCCAATAGCGAGAGCAAATAATAAAGCATTTAGGAAAAATAAAAAGATGCCGCTACTCCATTCATTTTGAAACCATTTTAAGTTTGATAACCTCTGCACCAATCTATTATTTGTTCCAACCAAACGGACAAGCCGTTGTTTATTTAGCAAGAGAAAAATCACAAAAAGAAATCCAAATAGCATTAAAAAGGTCATTCATTATTCTCCTTTATCTAATATAATTAATAATACATAGTAATTCTATGTATATATTTAAAAAAGACAGCCTTACTAGAAGGCTTTGTGTTTTCCAATATAGTACCCCATTTTACTAATTGGAAAGAAAAGCGCGGTCGCTAGAAGACAACCTAATATAAAGGAAGAGCTTAAGATTGAATGAAACCATTCTGATGGAAGAGTCCCAAAAAGGGTAAATATCATCAATAACAAATTAGGTATAATGGCAATCTTGATTGTTCCAGCTAAAAATACCTTGCCGCGAACTCCAAATTCTTTCCCATATTCATAGCCCATCCAAGCCCAAAAGCCAGTATAGCATCCTAAAATTAGCCAGTTAAGCTGTGATAATACCTGCCAAATGGTTTGTAAAAATGCAATATTCCATACTTGAGATCCTAAAACAAGGAATAATCCTGCGAAGAAAAATAAGGAGTTTATTAGAATAAAGGCATTTTGAACAATTCCAGGCGTTCTAGTTGAGACACCCTTAAATTCCTTTGCTATTTGACGAGGAGTACCTAGTTGGCTCATGATTATTGGGATAGCTTCAAATTCAGATACTTCTTTTTCTTCAAGATCAGCCATCATCTCATCAATATGCATGGACAGTTCAGCTATAATATTTTCATGATCTGGGTGATTTCTAAGCAATCGGGTAATTTCATCTAAATATTGTTTTTTCGCTTTAATCATGATTGTTTACCCAACATTTGATCCATCATTTTTACAAATAGATTCCATTCTTTTGTTTTATGCTGCAACATTTTTACGCCTTCTGAAGTAATTTTATAATACTTGCGATCTGGACCTTTTTCTTGCGGTTTCCAGTATGCTTCAATATATCCTTGCTGTTCGAGTTTATGAAGTGCTGGATATAATGTACCTTCTTTAACTTGTAACGTTTTATCGCTTCTTTCTTCCATTACTTTTACAAGCTCATAACCATACATCGGACGCTCTTCCAAAAGTTGAAGCAGCAGCAAAGACGTGCTTCCTTTCAATAGCTCTCGATTAAACATGCATACACCTACCTAGTAAACCTATGTAAACAATTTTAGTATGCTATTTTTTTACAATCATGTCAATAATCATTAGGACTCCAATCGTTTAAATTCTTTATTATTAAAAGTTTGTTGAGATATGCTGACAATATTATAATCCGTTTTTTGTCCCAATACTCACATAATCTATTTTGAGACCATTTTTTTGAAAGTACAAAGTTGATATTAATCGCTAAAAAACGATTGGAAACACTAAAAGAGATGCTTCTAAATTGAATGATCAAATATTTCATTAAAATGCTGTAAATAGCTTTTCATACAATGAAAAGTCACCTGATGTTACAATTGAGCGAAGTGATAAATAATTCTATATCATTGGACTTTAATAAGGAAGTTATCTCCAAATTGTTCAAAACCTTATTAATTAATTTTTCACTTAAGACTCCTTATAGACTACTATATCCACTCCCTTTTAAACCACTAAATTCTTTTAAAGAGTCATTTTTTATTACCAGATTCAACTTCTTCTTTTTCCCTATATATATTTCATGAAGCAGACAAATTTGAACACGACCATCGACTAATGTACTTTTTGGTGCACCTACAAAAACGATCCCTCTAGATTATTATTTTTTTTTGCAAAAAAAGAAACATTCGTTCTTTTTTATCGTATATAAAGTTATTAAATGAAAGGAGAATATAAAAAATGAACACAGTTACCAAAATATTAAAGTGCCATGCAGAAGTGTACGATCCACATAAACAAATTATGGAGTCTCTTAGAATTAATAAAAAATTATATGGAATATTAATTCTCATTTTACTTGAAGCCCTTTTGGGTTGGTATTTTATGCATGCGCAAAAAGATGGATATGCTTTATTAACGCTTTGTTTGTTTATAGTAACGGTAGGAATTAGTTCTTTATTTCATTTCAAGCTTGTCGAAAATTTATATGGAAGTGTCGAAAATTTAGATAATGAAAGAATGCAACGTTTTTGTCAATCGGTTTTACATAAATCGAATATTAATCTTCTTATAGAAAATGAAAATACTTTAGTAGAAAGTCTAATTAAAGAAAAGTTAGAAAAAATTCAAAGGCTAGAACAAGCTAAGAAAAATATTTATCTAGGATTGATTACAGTAGTATTGCCTTTATTCATTACATTTCTTATAAAAAATCTAGATAACATTGAATTTCTTACCTTAACTATTATGACAATTGGGCTTATCATACTGCTATTTGCGTTTAAAAGTTCATTTAAAGAGTATACTACTATTTCGAAACTTGAGCATATTAATGAACTTCTTAAAGAGCTTAGATTATCACAAATAGTCGAAAGTCGGATTATACTTACTCAGGCGAATGAACAAAATGAAAATGAAGAGTTAGATAATAATATTTAATACTATAATGGTCCTTACCTAATTGGAGTAATTTCAGAAGCCTTACAATATAATAATACCTGATATACGGCTGTAAAGTGATTAAGAAAATATTAATATATCAGCTATAGAGTATAAATAGAGTTACGTCAGCTATAGAGAGAAGCGACGTTTGGTTAAAGTTTAACTGTATATAAAAAAAGCTCAGGCAATTGTAGTGGAGAATTTCACCCAATTAAAAAATGGAATTTCATATAGATTAAAAGATAAAAGAGAAAGATTTATAAAAAAGATACAGACTTTAAAATTATATTTAAATTCTGTATCTTTTTACTATTTTAGTTGACTTTTTTAAAAATAAATCTAAAATAATATTTAAGAATAGGAGGTTTAGTATGATAAGTTTAAATGATTCAATTCTTGGCGAAGTTGTTAATGCGTTAGTTTTAAATGATCCAGAATCACGTGAGCAGTATTTAATTGCGATTAATAATGAATCTGGAAATGGAGTAGAGAATAGTCGTCACACATATCAATGGGATTATCGTTATAATACAATCGTAAAAATTGCTATGAAATATAATTTAGGCTATTCAAAATTAGAACGTGGAAACCTTTGGCAAGCAGTATATTTAATTGGGCCTAATAATGAAATCTATGTATTCTTTAGTTCTAAAAACTTACGTTCAATCATTCGTAATGGGAAAGATAATCATTACTTAAATCTACTGAACCTCTTTAATGAAAATCTTGATGATTTAGTACCTGTGGAAGGGCAAATTTCATTAAATTTAGGAGATAATTGTTCTAATAAATGTAAAGATATTGAGACTTTACAGATGCATGCAAGAGAAGTAGTGAAAATGATGGAAAATCCACCTAGTAAGGTAATAGTCATTGCATTTAATAAAACAATTACGAGCACTGCAGAGGCCTTAGTATTTAACACCAAAAATGAAATTGTTTGGACTAAAGATTTAACATCACTAATTAAAAATGATTATAGATTTGTTCTTAATTCAGATGATGTTGTGGCAGATCAAGAAGAAAGTCGCACAGAAAGAGAATCAAAAAAGAAACAAATTGTGCGCTTGAAAAATAATAGATAGTTTGGAGATAGTAGTATGAATAAGATATTTAATGGACAACGACTAAAGGAAGCGAGACTTTATAATAAGTTAACGATTACCGAGTTAGCCGAGAAGTTAAATGTCTCTAAACAAATGATTTCAAAATATGAAAATGGAAATGGTGAACCAAGTTTTGAAAAATCATTGCAGTTACCGAATATTTTAGGATATCCTCGAGAGTTTTTTTATACAAAAGATATTTTCAAATTAAAAAGTGAGGGAACTTTTTTTCGTTCGAGATTAACAGCTACCCAAAAGTCAAAAGATCCTGCATCTATAGCATTGAAATATTCTGTTATTGTTCGGGATTTTCTAGAACAATATATTGAGTTTCCAATACTAGAGGATAGAGCAAATTATGAAAACTATGAAGAATATGATTTGATTGCTAAAAAAATGAGAGAATATGTAGGTTTAAATGATGGGCCAATTCATGATATTGTTGAAGTAGTTGAATTAATGGGATTTACTGTTATTTCAATGGATTATTCTGAAAGCAAGGTCGATGCTTTTAGTAGTATGAATAGGATTGAAAAAAATAATGGTGAACATAATGATTATTTTGTAATTGTAACTGGAACTGGTGAAAGAAGTTCTTTTTACCGACAACAATTCAGTATCGCACATGAAATGGCTCATTGGGTACTACATCAAAATATTAATCCACAAGAGCTAGATAAAGATGAATATAAGATGATGGAAGATGAGGCGAATAAATTAGCATCTATTTTCTTAATGCCTAAAGAATCTTTTGGTGCAGAGCTATCAAGCAAAATTGTAGATGAAATCGACACTTACTATAATTTGAAAAGAAAATGGAATGTTTCAATGGCTGCCATGATTAAACGAGCTAGGGATTTAAAAATTATCAATGCAGATCAAGAAGTTAAACTATATAAGCAAATGCATTATCGTAAGTGGAAAAATCCAGAACCATTTGATTTTGAGACAAAGGTAACTGTTCCAATAGCTTTTAAACAATCTTTAGAATTACTAATAGATGAAGGTATATTAAAAGGACATGAAATTCCTTTTAATATTGCTGAGCAATATAACTTATATTTAACACCAAAAATGTTGGCTATGATTTGTGGTGTAGAACCAGCAATGTTCATTGATAATAGTCAGTCTAGGGTTGTTTTGAAAATAAAGGATTATAAAAATCATAAAAGTTCATAAAATAGAAATTAAACTTCATGATACAACATAGTAATTTTTTCCAAAAAGGAAATGAGTATGAAATATTTATTTAATAGTAGTGGCCATTATTCAGCTAATCTTGTAATGATTGAAGTTGAAAATATAGTTGATATTGTTCTTATTGGAATTAAATTATTATTAGGTGGATTACTTAAATCTTGTGATCTGAATGTAAAATTAGATAGCCTATAACGTCCTGTAACACCGTATTAAAGAGATTACTATGAGATGGATATATCCAAGAGCCATACCTTAGAAGCGTAGAAATATTAATTTTAATGAACAGATAATCATAAACCATTTTCACGACAACTCAATTTAAAAAAAGCAGCTATGATTGGTCTCATGTCTGCTTTCAATATATATTTTCATATATTATTAATGCATTCTACATATCAATTATAGATATGTAGAATGCAAGTAAAAAGCACATAAATCAATGTATCTTTAAAATGTTTATTTGTTTAAAACCTTTACATAACCACATAGTATATTCCCACTACAACAACCAAATAAACAGCAGCTGAAAGCGCCCATTTTTTCATATCCAGCATCTCCTCCTATAATTTTACACGCTGAAGTCGAAGCGCATTAAGAACAACTGACACCGAACTGAACGCCATTGCCGCACCAGCAAGCCAAGGAGCAAGAAAACCAAATGCAGCGATTGGAATTCCTAGCGCATTATAAGCTAATGCCCAGAAAAGGTTTTGTCTTATATTTCGAATCGTTTTTTTACTCATAAAAATGGCATCAGCAATGCTGTTTAAATCTCCACGGATTAACGTAATGTCTGCTGCTTCCATTGCGACATCGGTTCCTGTGCCAATGGCCATCCCGATATCTGCAATCGCTAATGCTGGAGCATCATTAATACCATCACCGACCATTGCTACTTTCTTGCCTTGTTGCTGCAGCTTCTTCACTTCCTCTGCTTTCCCCTCAGGCAGCACTTCTGCAATGACATGGTCAATTCCAGCTTGGGAAGCAATTGCTTTTGCTGTTTGTTCATTATCACCAGTTATCATAATGACATCAAGGCCCATATCTTTTAAACGGCTAATGGCTGTAGCAGATGTTTCCTTTATGGTATCGGCAACCGCTACGATCCCTGCATATTCACCATTTATGGCTGTTAACATGGCTGTCTTTCCTTGCTTCTCAAGAGCAATCATCTTTTCTAAAGCATGATCAATTTCTATGCTGAATTTTTTCAACAAACGGCGAGTACCAATCAGAATTTCCGTATCATCGACGATTGCTTTAATGCCATAGCCAGGGATGGCCTCAAAGTCTTTAACTTCCTTTAGATCAATCTGCTTTTCTTTAATCCCATTCACAATTGCTTGGGCAAGTGGATGTTCAGACTGCTTCTCAGCTGAACCAACGAATGTAAGAAATTCTGTTTCACCCATTTCTGTGATGACATCGGTCAATACAGGATCTCCGTTTGTAATCGTTCCTGTTTTATCTAGAATGACTGTTTTAATTCGGTGAGTCATTTCCAGATGCTCTCCACCTTTAAAAAGAATCCCATATTCAGCGGCACGGCCTGAACCTGCCATGATGGAAGTGGGAGTTGCTAGCCCAAGAGCACATGGACATGCGATAACAAGAACAGCAATTAATTTTTCAAGTGCCTCAGCAAAATCCCCAGGGGCAACAACAAAGTACCAAATCAAAAATGTAATGACTGCAATTCCAACAACGATCGGAACAAAAACACCTGAAATTGTATCAGCCAAACGTTGAATTGGGGCTTTTGAGCCTTGAGCATCTTCAACCACTTTAATAATTTGGGCAAGAGCCGTATCTTTTCCTACTTTTGTGGCTTTCATTTTTATAAAACCATTTTTATTAATCGTGGCACCAATAACTGCATCGCCAACCGTCTTATCAATCGGAACACTTTCTCCTGTGATCATCGATTCATCGAGTGCTGACTGCCCCTCTAAAATCTCACCGTCGACCGGAATTTTTTCACCCGGTTTTACTAAAATAACATCCCCTGCCACAACTTCTTCTAAAAGAATTTCTAATTCTTGATCTTCTCGAATAACGAGGGCTGTCTTCGCTTGTAAACCCATCAATTTCTTGATTGCTTCAGAAGAACGCCCTTTTGCTTTAGCTTCAAACAATTTCCCTAAAATAATTAATGTGATAAGGACCGCACTTGTTTCGAAGTATAGGCCCACTGGGTGACCATGATTTCCTATTGTTCCAATAGCTAAATAGACACTGTAAAAATAAGCGGCAGAGGTTCCTAATGCAACGAGAACATCCATATTTGCACTTTTATTTCTTAGCGCTTTATAAGCCCCTACATAAAACTGTTTCCCTATATAAAATTGTACGGGTGTTGCCAGAGCCATTTGTACCCATGGGTTCATAAACGCATCAGGCACGTATAAAAAAGAAGTGAAGCTGAAATGACCTGCCATTGCCCAAAGCAGCGGGATGGAAAGAATCGCTGAAAAGATAAACTTTCCCTGCTGGGTTTCGATTTCCTTCATCCGTTGGTCAACCGTTTCTTTTTCATTGTCTTCCGTTTTGACAGTTGCTCCATAGCCTAATTTTTCAATCTTTTGTATCATATCCTTTGTTGAAACAACCGCTGGATTGTACTCGATTGATGCTTTTTCAAGGGCAAGGTTGACTGTTGCCTGTAGAACCCCATCCATTTTATTAAGCCCTTTTTCGATTCTAGTCGCACATGCGGCACATGTCATGCCAGTGAGAGCTAATTCTGTTTTTTCTGTTATGACATCATAGCCAAGCGCTTTAATTTTATTCTGGATATCGGCTGGACCCATTGTTGCTCCATCAAACTTTACAGTTGCTTTTTCTAGAGCCAAATTGACGTTTGCTTCAAGAACGCCATCCATTTTATTTAGACCTTTTTCAATACGTGTGGCACATGCGGCACATGTCATCCCAGTAACTTGAAACTGGCTTTCATGCATTTCTTGCATTTTCCCACTCATTCCCTCATCCCCCTATACCTATGGTGGGTATATTTTTTTTAAAAATAGAACGTGCTATTGCTAGCACGTATTTTTTTCCAAATTACTATTTTACATCATAGCCTTGATCATCAATTGTTTCCTTAATTTTGTCTAAAGACACTTCGTTTGAAATATATTCAACATCAACAGTTCCGCTGTCTAAATGAACTTTAACACTTTCAATTCCAGCTAATTCTCCAACACTGTCTTCAACCGCTTTCACACAATGTCCGCAAGACATTCCAGCTACATGTAATGTTACTTTTTCCATTATTGAACAACTCCCTTATTTTTTCATCAATTTTTGTATAGTAATTAATACTTCATCTAAAACTTCCATATCCCCTTCTTGAAGACGATCAACAACACAACCCTTTAAATGTCCTTCTAACAATATCTTTGCTACACTGTTCAAGGCGGATTGAGTAGCCGAAATTTGTGTAATGACATCATCACAATAAGTGTCTCTTTCAATTAAACCTTTAATCCCGCGAATTTGGCCTTCAATTCGGTTTAATCTTGTCACAAGATTTTTCTTTACCTTATCAGAATGATGAGCTTTTCTCTCACTTAGAGTTGAGCAGCAGCTTTCTTCTTCGAATTCTAGAGAATCATTATTCAGTTCGGATACCATTTGGCTTCCCCCTTTAATTAATTTATATCATACCCCCGTACAGTATGTAAAGGGGTTTTTTAATCAATGTTTTAAGACAATATCCTTATAAGCACTATTATAGGTGTTATCAATATAACTGAAAATATTTAATGACATGGCTATTTATGTAATTGCAAATTTATGTTTTGGAATCACCTTAAGTGTATCTTCTATGTGAAATATTCTAATTTAGCGCTTGGAAAGAATTTTTCCATATAGGTAAATAAATGCTTTTTCAAATCCTCCTCTTCCTCTTTTTGGTAGATGTATTTCCCAATTCCATACTTTCCCCATTTATACCTTCTTTTTTGTTCATCTAATTCTAGTTTCGTCATAGGGTAGTTTTTTTCAATCACTTTCTTAGCAGGCTTTGTAAAACGATGTTGGATAAATTCAAAGGTTAAATCCTTTTTAGCTTCTGGCGGCAATTCCGCATCTAAACGTTCAAACATTTGATAATATCCATCCTCCCACCCTTCGTGAAGATAGATCGGGGCTACAATAAAACCAAGTGGATAACCCGCTCTCGCCACTTTACCTGCTGCCTCAATTCTCTTCTCCAAAGGGGAAGTCCCTGGCTCAAAGTTCTTAATGACATAATCAGCGTTTACACTAAATCGAAATCTTGTTTTCCCATTATGTTTCGCATCAAGTAAGTGATCAACATGATGAAATTTAGTGACAAACCTTAACTTTCCATACTTTGACTCTCCAAAATGTTCAATAGCTCTTTTTAATGAATGGGTTATGTGATCAATTCCAACAATATCTGATGTACAAGATGCTTCAAACCTTGTCAGTTCAGGAGCACGTTCCTCCATGTATCTGTCAGCTGCATCTAGTATTTCATCCACATTTACATATGTTCGAATATACGGTTTACTTCCCATCGTTGTTTGTAAATAACAATAATGACAATGACCCATACACCCCGTTGCAAACGGAATAGCATACTCTGCTGAGGGCTTTGAGGTATCAAATTTTAACGTCTTTCTAACTCCAACTACTAAAGTAGACTTGGCAACTCTATACCTTTGAAAATCATTTTCTCCTGGAAGATTTCTTACTTGATTATGGGAAGTGGTATAGTGAATTTCAACATCCATCTTTTCAAATTTCTCTTTAAGCTCTCTTCCTAATGGATAATCCAATGCTTTTGGTTCAAAATAAACGAGCTTTGGCATAAATGGATGATTCATTCTAACAGCCCCTCTGAAGTATTCCCAAAATAATAATGATAAGCTTCTTCCGCCTCTTCTTCTGTAGAATAAACAGCCATTTCATTTGAAAGCGGATAATAAGTTTCATATAGAAACACTGCTAACTGATCTCTATTCTCAGGATCATTTACAATTGCTGCTTCCTGTATATTGGCTACATTTTGCGTGTGCGGGTTTCGGTAAAAAACATATACAATATCTCCAGCTTTATAAGTTCCGCTTTCGTTATTTAGCTCCATTCCATCACCTTTTCTTACATAAAGTAGACTAGAGTAAACAAACTCCTTTTTAAATTTTTCCTTCCATTCCTTAAAATATGTTTACTTGTTTATGGTAAAAGCTTAAACGAAATTATTAAATCCAGATATAAAAATAATTCGTTTAAGTTGTTGAATTTTACTCATAATAATCTTTGATGTGCTTAACAAATTGAAAAGAGGAGTTGAACGACACATGCAATTTGATTCAAGAAACACTACCGAAACGGCAATATTAAGGTATAAAGAAGGACTTGGAATGTTCGCTGAAAAAATGCCGGAATTAGTAGATAGGTATCATTCTTTTACTGAGGAATGCTTTAAAGATGGGGCCTTAACCCAAAAGGAAAAACAACTTATTGCTCTTGGCATTAGTCTTCATGCTCAAGATGAATATTGCATCATGTATCATATTAAGGGATGTCTTGATCAAGGATGCAGTGAGCAAGAAATACTAGAAGCTGTTGGGGTGACTTCAGCTTTTGGCGGTGGGGCTGCTATGAGCCAAGCAGTTACACTTGTTCAAGATTGCATTCAGGAATTAAATCAATTAAAGCAGTAAGAATTTGATTCTTTTATATATAACTTTCTGGACGAAATCTTAAAGATTTTCGTCCGTTTTGCTTAGGACTGTTTAATTACAAAAACAAATGGAAAAGAACGATAAATTATTTAAAAAGGAGCAAGCCATGAGTAATCAAAATTTAAAATCTGAAGCGATTAAGATTATTTCTAATCATAGAACAGGCGTCCTTTCAACGGTTGAAAATAATAAACCTCACTCACGATATATGACGTTTTATAATAATGATTTAATCTTGTATTCGCCAACGAAAATGGATACTGAGAAAATTGATGATATAGAGAAAAATCCATTTGTTTCAGTCCTTTTAGGCTATGAAGGACAAGGAAAGTCCGATTCCTATGTTGAAATTGCTGGAACCTGCCAAATGAATACTTCTCAGGAATTGAAAAAACAACTTTGGGATGAATCCTTTAATAGCTGGTTCGTCGGTCCTGAAGACCCCAACTATATATTTCTAGAAATACATCCAGAAATAATCCGTATCCTAAATAAACACGGAGAATCTCAAGAGCTTACTTTAAAATCAGTAAAGCAGACACTTTTTAACCAGCAAAAAGGCTTTCCTTTCATTTACTTCAAATGAAAGGAAGAGCCATCAATGATTTCAACATCCGTTCTTGTCTTGATTTCATCCATTAATTTGAACAGTGCTTCATCCTTTCTTTTGGCCTCAATCATACAGTCAATTTGCGTAACACTGCCCTTAATTTCTTTTAGGAACTTAAAAAACATTCCAGAGTCAATAAAATCTGAATGGTAACGAAACGAAGTCTCGCTTTTTGGACTAGATATGTGCATTTTTATAGGAAGTGGAGAATCCCTCCATGTGTGCACAACCCGATCCCAGTTTGTTTCCCAATTTATATTTTGATGATGGGCAAGGTGATGGTGATAGTCAAAAACAAGCGGTATCCCCAGTTTTTCGCATAAAAATAACGTATTTTCAAGTGTAAAAGAAGTATCGTCGTTTTCAAGCATAATCATTTTTTGAATAGATTTTGGGACCTCCATCCAATTATCAATAAAACGTTCAAGTGATTTTTCAGTCTCCTTATAATTGCCGCCCACATGCATAACACAACGATGAGTTGAGTCAATCCCCATTCCCTTTAGTAATAAATAATGCAGCTTTAACGTATTTAAAGAATTTATTAAGATATGTTTTTCCTTTGAGTTAATCAGAACAAAGTGATCTGGATGAAAATCAATTCTCATCTTGTATCTCTTTGCAAAATCCCCAATTGTTCGGAGCGATCCTTGCAGCGGCGATAAATAGTCCCAATCTTTAAGTACCTCATGGGTTGCTAAAGGAATAAGACGCGAGGTTAAACGATAAAAATGAATTTCTGAAGCAGCATTATGCTTTAGATGCCTGAGAGTATTTTGTAAATTTATTAGCGTAATACTTTCCAGTTTTTGAATAGCAGCTTCACGATTCCCTATTTTCTGAAACTGGGCAAATGTCATTGTTTTAGATGGGGATGCACTTTTTAGTCCCATGCTCATAGCAACATACCCAAGACGTATAATTGTCATTAATTCCACCTCATCTACAGTATGGATATAATGGTGAAAAAGTAGACAATTTAACACTTTTATACATTTCTTTTTAGAGCATAAACTCGATCTCACAATCTCAAGAAATTAATTCTTAGGAAACTACAATCTATACATTAAATTAAAAGTGGAATTTGATATTAAATGATGGCTGACAACTTTGAAATGTGGGTATAAAGGAGATAGAATAAGCGAAATAAAATCCTTCCTTGCTTATCCTATCTTTTTATCGCAGATTAACGGGCAGTAAGTCCCCCACTTCAATGATTCGAGTAAAACAAAGAAGAGTAAGTGGGGGATCAACTGCCCGTAAAGGCCCGATAAGTTCAACTAACAATCAGTGGGGGATGAGGAAAGCCCCCACTGATTGAAGTTTCACTTTATCAAATGAACCAATGCATCCAGCTTTTTTGTTCTTTCAGCTCGAGCTTGCATGGCTTGATCAATGGTTACTGCGATGAAACGGCATTTCGATAATGGTCTTGATTGGGCGATTAGATCTAAATCCTGGCTAATGACGGTACCAATCGTAATAAACCCCCCGCCCGTTGTTGCATCATTTTGCAGCACAATGAGTTCTTCTTCGTTTGTAAACAAAACAGAGCCAATGGGATAAGCAATATCAACAACATTGGAAAAACTATTTCCTGCACCGAATGGTGGATGCTGCTCCGTAAAGGACACCTTTGGACCCTTATAACGATAAGCAACTCGATTGGATTCATGCGATACCGACCATTCTGAATTGAGGAAGGTTTTTAGAGCATGATCATTCATTAAATAACCTGTCATCCCCATCATGACACGTAACTCTTGAAAATGATGAAAGGATGGGACAAATTCCAATGGGGTGAATTTACCAATCTGCTTTGAAGCGCCTGGTAATGGTTCGTTAATTGGTATCCTGTCTCCTGCAATTAATTTTCTGCCGCAAAAGCCTCCAATTTGACTTAATTCATAGGTCGATTTACTGCCTAATACATCCGGGACATTTACTCCTCCAGAAATACATAGATAGCTTTTCACCCCTATTGGACAAGCTTTTATTGTTAATATATCTCCTTCTTTCACATAATGTGTTTCCCATAAGGATAAAGGTTGATGATTTAAGTAAGCCTCCATTGGTGCACCTGTTAAAGCGATGATTAAGTTTTTATGAAACTCAAACTCTCCGCCTATTAACGTCATTTCAAGTGCTGCAAATTCTACTGGGTTTCCGACAAGAAGGTTTCCGATTAAAAAGGAGTATTTATCAGCTGCTCCCGATGGAGGAATGCCCAGATGATACTTTCCCACTCGTCCCATATCTTGAACTGTTGTCCATAACCCCGGATCCTTCACTTCGATCATTAAAAATCCCCCATTAACTCTCGGACATATTGTTTGCCTTTTTCGGCATATTCAAGTGGTGATAGATCAATTTCTTTCATTTTATATCGATACTTTCCGGTTTTTACTTCACTTGAAATCTTATTATATTGGGATTCATTTATAGGGCGATATTTCCAAATATCTCCCGGTCTAGCTAAAAAAGAAGTCTCTTTTAAGGCCTCTAATTGGTTGTTTTGATCGACAACAGGAATAGCAGACCGGCCTATAAGCTGATAGCTTCCTGGCCCATTTACTGGGTAAATGACATTGAATGCCCCACCTAAGCCAATCCCTCTTTCCGGTGTTTCCGTTCGAGGACTATTATATTTTGGGGCTTGGATGATTTCGTTTGGCTGTAATCCGAGTGGAAAATGCCAAGCCGTTCCCGGCAAAAAACCAACCATCGTAATTAAATAAGGAGTCTCTGAATGACATTTAATAAATGCTTCCTTGTCTGTAAATCCATTTACCTTCATGACAAACTCAAAGTCCGATAAGTCTGGTGAGGGGTGTCTATTCTTGAAGCGGTAGGAAAATTCTTTCGATACCGGATCATCGTACCATGCTGGAATCTCTACTATTCGAACAGAAAAATGTAACTTTGTTGGATCGCTTTTGGTTAAATCTATTTCTTTTAAATAGTCTAGTAGATCTCTTGCTGAGATGATGTCCGGATTATAGCGAACTAAATAGGATGAATTGGATGAAACAATATCAATAATTCCGGGTATTTCCCTTTTTCTCAGCTCATCCGTAACAGCCAGTGCTTTAAAATTACTTTCAATTCTCATATCACGGGATATTTCAGCATAAATATATTCATCTCCGCCGAAATTAAAGTGAGTTTCAGGCAAATTAAACATTAAGTGCCCCCCTTATTATTTCAGCTTTTTTATCCGTCTGCTGATCGTAGCAGGACTAACTCCTAATACTTTTGATAATTTATCGGCCGTTCGATATTTTTGCATTCCTCGTTCTATTAGCTGAGTTTCTAATTCTTCTACAGCTTCTTTCAGCGGCATCAGTTCTAAAACAAATAGTTGTTTTTTCTTTTTTTGCACTTCACCGTATAGATATTTCAATGCATGCTCCCGCTGAATCCATTCTCCCTCGGTCAGCAGAATCAATCGCTCTACTATATTTTGGAGTTCCCTTACATTTCCCGGCCACGCATATGTTTCTAATACTTCAATGGCTTCTGGGGTAAAACTTTTTTTGATATCATACATTTGATTGAATTGCTCCAAAAAATAAATGGATAAAGGCAGGATGTCTTCTTTCCGTTCCCGTAAGGAAGGAATACGAAATGGAATGACGTATAATCGATAGTATAAATCCTCCCTAAACTCCCCTTGATTGACCATTTCTTGTAAATCTTTGTTCGTTGCCGTAATAATCCGGACATTGATCGATATTGGTCGTATCCCACCTATCCGCGTCACTTCTCTCTCCTGCAGCACGCGTAATAGCTTTACTTGCATATTTAAAGGCAGCTCGCCAATTTCATCAAGAAATAGCGTACCGTTATTAGCAATCTCGAATAAACCCGCTTTCCCATTTTTGTCTGCTCCCGTAAAAGAACCTTTCTCATATCCGAACAATTCACTTTCGATTAGGTTTTCAGGAATCGCACCGCAGTTAATTCTGACAAATGGCTGTTTGCTTCGGGGGCTTGCTGTATGGATTTTTTGGGCGAATACTTCTTTTCCGACACCTGATTCGCCTTCGAGTAAAACGGTTGAATTAAATTGAGCCACTCGTTTGATCTCTGTGACTAATTGTTCTATTTTTTTCGAACGATAAACAAGTCGTTTTTCTTTATTATTTATTTCATTACGGTTATGTAGTGATTGACCTGTTCCTTCTCCAGATTGAATGGGGAGTGAGGTACTTTCAGGCGTAATATCCCTAGAAAGGACAACTACTTTTTCTAATCTCCCTTCGTGATAAACCGGGGTCGCAACTGACCATATTCTACAGTTTCCAACGGAATCCTGAATTGCAGTAACTTTTTTTCTTTGCTTCTGGCACAATTCAAAAACATTCGGCTGAAAAATGTTTCTTTTTGAAAATTCATCAATATTTTTCCCGATGATTTTCTCAGGCTTGTCCACTTTCCAAAAGTCCCTTAGAAACATTCCTGCTACACGGATGATTTTTCCACTATCATCGATCACAAGTATTTGTTCCTGGGAAGAAGCATATACAGCTTGTAAATCTGAATTCAAATTACGAACAAAATCTAACTCTTGTACGGCCTCTTCGAAAACTTCTCTTGAGAAAAAAACATGGACAAGTCCTGTTATATTTCCATCGACTTTTAAAGGATAGAAGTTTCCACTGATTTGTTTAAAGTTAATCGAAGAGTTGATACTTACAAGCGTTTCTCCATCCATAACCTTATCCAGATTTTTATCACTCGTTAAAAGTGTTTTATAGTTTCGAAATAATAAAAATGAACTGGGGATGCCTAAAATATTTTCTGCCGTCTCATTAATAAATTCAATTTGGTAATCGATATTTGTCCGAACAATCCCTACACCAGCACCGTGTAAAAGCAGATTGATATCCTTTAGCCTTAGCTCACTGATATTATGTCTTGCCTGATCAATGGTCGTATAGCCAATAATTTCTTCATTAGCATCTACTCCAATTATTAATGAAACATTATGGTAAAATTCCACAGGAGAAAATTGCGGCACTTTTAAAATATCATTTTTATAGCTAATCCGTTGGGTTAAATCTGAGGTTTGAGCGATTTGATTTAATAGAAGCTCCATTGTACAATAACCAATTAGAGCCCCCTTATCCTTTACAAAGATAATATCCACATTTTGTACAGAGAAATGATGAATGACATCTCCAATTGAACTATGTATATCAACAAAGACTGAAATCGGTTGCAAAATATCTTTCCAAATGATCAACCTATCCGACCCCTCCTGATAAAAACAAGCCTCATATGAACCAATTATACTTATTCTAGTAGCAAATAGGAACCTATTAATCGGAAAATATAGATATTTCTATTTATTCAGATTTTTTATCTTCTTATAGTCTCCCTGAGTATCAATATCCAATACGATACCTTCATCCTCCACAGAAACAAGTTTGCGATGTGAAAAATGATTCATAATTGCCTTAGCACCACGATCACCCTTCAGCTGCATAAATAGATTTCTATCAAATTGTCCAAAAAAAACAGGATGTCCTGGTGTCCCTTTATACTCAGGTTGAACAATGAAGCTCTTCTCACCTTCCAAGAGCATATCGGCACCTATCTGATAAATGGATTGAACAGTATTTTTCGCAATAAAAGGCAGATCACCAAGAAAAACCATAATACCCGCATGCTGCTTCCCAATGTTTGAGATACCTGTTTTTAAAGAGGAACTTTGCCCAAGTAAATAATCTTCATTCACAACCCAGCGAAAGCGAGGATCATCTATTGTTATCGCTTTCTGTATATTGACTGCTTCACAGCCGATTACAGTTATAATTTCGGAAAAATCCACAGAGGCTGCAACACGAATCACATGCTCTAATAGTGGCCGTTCCTTTAATAATAGTAATTGCTTTGGCTGCCCCATTCTTGTAGATGTACCAGCCGCAAGAATAATAGCACAAATTGATGAACTCATCCTATTTCCTTTCATACCAGCTCTTTTGTCTCCGGTGATTTATGAATATATTTAGAGTCTTGTAAAAATCCGCCTGTATAGCCATTCTTTTTCGCAACGACTTCCGCTAAAATACTTAGAGCGATTTCTTCAGGTGAAACAGCACCAATATCGAGACCAATCGGGCTGTACATTCTTTCGAGCTCCTCTTTCTCAAAATAGATACCATCCTCTTCCAGCGCCTTAAGCATGCGAACACGCCTAGAGCGCGGACCAAGAACACCGATATATGGCGATGGCGACCGTAAAACAAATTTCAATGTTTCCTGATCCCTCTCAATATGGTGATTCATAACAACGATATATGTTCTCTGGCCAATTTTAACTTTTTCCTGAAATTCACTCGTTTTAGCAATGAGCCTATTTGTAGATGGGAAGCGTTCCTCACTATTATAAAACTCTCTCTGGTCAACGACTGTAGTTTTAAAGCCTAAAGAAACCGCATATTTTGCCACTGGCATCGCATCATGGCCAGCCCCAAAAATCATTAGTTCAGAAGGAGGAATGTATACATCAATGAACACATGAATCTCTATTCCACCCGGAAGCGTGAATGTACGTGTTTCTGACTTCGGATTTGTTTCATTTAATTTTCTTAAGGCTATTTCTTTCACACGCAGGTTGATTTCATCATCACCCAGATCACCTATGATTATATTTCCTTTAGAAATAAAGAGACGTCCTGGTTCCTTTTCAGTCTGTATTTGATTTATTGGCAGTATCGTCGCGAGAACACACTCTTCCTCTTCTTTGAAACTCCTTAACCACGCTTCAAACGGTGATAGCTCTAACATTGTATCCCTCCATTTATTTATTTTTTTGTCTTAAATTGCTTCAGGTTCGACAGGTTCAATGTAAATTTTCACCGTACCGGGACAGCCAAGCCCAAGCCCCCATACAAGATCTTCATCCAGATCATACGTTTTTAATATAGGGGTACCAGACTTTATTACAGATTTTGCCACTTCAGCGACATCTGACTCTAGACAGCCACCTGAAATCATCCCAATCATGTTGTCTTCCTCATCAACAAGCATTTTCGCCCCTTCTCGTCGATAAGCTGAACCACCAACACTGACAACCGTTGCTAGTGCAGATTTTCGGCCTGATTTTCGTGTCCGGTCAATCGCTTCAATAATTAATTCATTTTCATACATATCAATACCTCCTATGAATCTATTTTGTCCAACTAAAAAGGGGCGTTCTTATAGAAGATGCGCCCCTATTCTATTCATCTATCAACAAGAAAAGCGCAAGCGCCTTCGGAACAATCAAAAACCAGATTGTTCCTGCGATGATTATTCTAAGGAGCTTTCCTTAGTGCTCACCCCTGACAAACATAAGACGGGCCGACAGGAAGGTTGTTCTTTAACCTTCTTGGCGGAATGGCTTATGACCTCGAGGGGGTAGGCGCTGGAGCTAGACATTTCTCTAACTCGGGAAAAGTTATACTTTCTTATCTTTTTAAAAATACTTTCTTTAATGCACGTTCTGTATAAACCTTACACAGGTTTCTTCTATAATCCTCAGAAGTGAATAGATCACTTGCCATGTCGCCTTCTTCAGCTGCTAATTGGGCAGCTTCTTTTAACAAGGTTTGTGACAATGTTTGGCCTAAAAGTTTCTCTTCTACAGAAGTTGCCCGATACGCAACATTTCCAACACCCGTAATGGCGATTCGAATGTAATCAATGACATCATTTTCTCCAACGCCTGCAACAACAGCAACGCCAATTACTGGGTAACCTGATGCTGGATGGGAGAATTTGAGATATTCTGCCTTCGTATGAGCTGGCGGAATGGCAAAAGAGATACTTGTTAATACACTGTTTTCAGGCAGCATTGTAATGAGCGGCCCCACAATGAAACTATCAATATTCATCATTTCCGGTCCGTCTTCTCCATGAATAGCTATTTCAGCATCAAGGACGAAGGCAGCAGCAGGCAAATCGGCAGCCGGATCAGCATGGGCAATATTTCCGCCAATCGTGCCTCGATTTCGCACCTGCAAATCACCAATTTGACGCACAGTTTCGGATAATACCGGAATGTATTCTTTCACGATCGGATCATTCGCAATTTGGAAATGGGTAGTCAAAGCACCAATGACAATGCGGTCCCCTTCCTTGCGCACGCCTTTAAGCTCTGAGATACGGCTAATATCAATCAATGCTCCCGGCTCCGATAATCTAAATTTCAATAGTGGTACTAGGCTATGTCCCCCGGCAATCAGCTTTCCTTCGCCGTTAAATTGCTTCATTTGTTGGATTGCCTCATCAATTGAATTTACGCGAACATAATCAAATTTAGAAGGTATCAATTCACTTGCCCTCACTTTCAGAAATCGCACGCCACACTTTTTCAGGTGTCAACGGCATTTCAATATCTTTAATCCCATATGGTTCTAACGCATCCATGACTGCATTCATGATCGCAGGAGTCGATGCAGTCGTTCCTGTTTCTCCTATACCTTTTGCACCAAGTGGATTAACCGGGGACAGAGTTTCTGTAAAGGCTGTTTCGATTTCCGGGAAGAAACGTGCCTTAGGCATTGCATAATCCATAAAGGTACCTGTTAAAAGCTGTCCATCTTCGTTATACACCGTTCCCTCCCAAAGTGCCTGACCAATCCCTTGAGCAATACCACCATGAACCTGCCCTTCAGCTGTCAATGGATTGATGACTCGCCCAACATCATCAACGGCGATATAGCGTTTGATTTCAATTTGTCCTGTTTCTTTATCAACTTCAACAACCGCAATATGTGTACCAAACGGATAAACAAAGTTTTCTGGATCGAAAAAGGACTGCGCTTCAAGTGATGGTTCCAGACCCTCTGGTAAATTCCAAGCCATGTTTGCCGATTTTGCGATTTCCTGAAAAGTTCGTTCAAATCCTGGAGCACCTTTCACTGAAAAGATACCTTTTTCAAATATTAAATCTTCTACTGGCGCTTCAAGCTCATGAGCGGCAATTTTCTTTGCTTTTTCGATGACACGGTCAGTCGCAATGGAAACTGCAGTCCCCCCTACAGCTACTGAACGGGAACCATATGTCCCCCACCCCATAGAAATTGCCTTTGTATCTCCAAAGACGAGTTCAATGTCATCCATAGGTATGCCTAGTTTTTCTGCAACGACTTGACCAAAGGTTGTGGCATGTCCTTGGCCATGTGGAGATGTTCCTGAATAAACAGTTACTTTTCCAGACGGATGGACACGAACAGTTGCGTTTTCCCAAACTCCCCCTTGGAATCCGATTGCACCAGCCACCTTTGAGGGGCCAAAACCGCATAACTCAACATAAGTAGAGAATCCAATTCCAATTAATTTTCCTTGCTTGCGTAATTCCTTCTGTGTTTCCCGGAATTTGTTATAATCAAACATTTCTAAAGCCTTTGTTAGCGGTTTTTCATAATCACCGCTGTCATATAATAGGCCTTGTGCATTTGTAAAAGGAAACTCTTCTTTTTGTACAAAGTTTTTCCTTCTAAGCTCAAGAGGGTCCATCCCGATTTCTTTTGCGAACAAATCGATTGCCCGTTCAATCTGATATGTTGCTTCCGGCTTTCCTGCCCCACGATAAGCATCAGTTGGTGTTGTATTTGTATATACACCAAATGTTTCGCATGAAGCATAAGGGATTTTATAACATCCTGTTACCATTAAACCAAAATCAATGGTTGACACCCCTGGTCCCATTGTGGATAAATACGCACCAACATTATGTGTATTTTTGACACGAATCGCACTTAGGGTTCCGTCCCTTTTTCCAAATAGCTCCACGTCAAGGACTTCATCTCGTCCATAGTTTGAAGCCGTAAAGTGTTCGATTCTTTCTTCAATCCATTTCACAGGACGACCTAAATCACGAGCTGCATAGCCAACAAGTGCTTCATCAGGATATACACCAATTTTCCCTCCAAAACCACCACCCATATCTGGCGCAATCACGCGTAATTTTGCTTCGGAGATCTCGAGTACTCCGGATAAAACCATGCGATGAATATGAGGATTTTGGGACGTACACCAAAGTGTTAATTCCCCGCTTCCAGGATTGTACTGACCAATTGCCGCACGTGTTTCAATGGGGCTCGGAGCTACTCGCTGAATATAGAAGCTTTGTCGAATAGCTACTTCTGCATTCTCACAAACCTCTTCAGGTATTTCTCCAGCTTTCCAATGGAAGGCGATATTATTCTCTATATCATCATGAACAAGAGGTGCATCATTTTGCATGGATTGTTTCTGCCCTACAGCTGGAGAAAGAGTTTCGTATTCCACATCAATTAAATACATTGCGTCGCGAACAGCATAACGCCCTTCCGCTATGACAAGTGCGACACCGTCTCCAACATATCGCACCCGATCAATCGCCAATGGATATTGCGGGGCTTCTTTCAGATTGCATCCCGGGACAAGCCATGATGAAGGAACAGGGCCAATTTTTCCTTCTAAATCTTTTCCAGTATAAATCGCGACAACTCCTGGTGCCTTTAAGGCTTCTTCCACATTGATGCTCTTAATCATGGCGTGAGCATGAGGGCTTCGCAAAATAGCGGCATGCAACATTCCCGGTAATTGTATGTCATCTGAAAAATAACCGTTACCTGTTATGAGCTTTGGATCTTCTTTTCGCTTCAGTCGAGCACCTACAACCTTTGTCATGATCAGCGCTCCTCCCCTACTAATTGAACTTCCGTTTCTCTCATTATCTGTGCAGCATGTTTGACAGCTTCCACAATAAATTGATAGCCTGTGCAGCGGCAAATGACACCTTCAAGTCCTTCGCGAATTTCCTCGTCACTCGGATTTGGGTTTTGCTTCAACAGACCAACCATCGCCATCATGACACCAGGCGTACAGTAGCCGCATTGTAATCCGTGCTTCTCCCAAAAACCTTGCTGGATTGGGTGCAAATTATTCACATCCCCAAGTCCCTCTACTGTAGTAATTTCTGATCCATCCGCTTGTACGGCTAGCACCGTACAGGATTTCACCACTTCACCATCCACCATCACTGAACATGCGCCACACTGGCTCGTATCACAGCCTATATGTGTTCCTGTCAAACCAAGATCATCACGAATATAGTGCGCAAGCAGCGTTCGCGGTTCTACTTTCGCGCATCTTTCTTTTCCGTTGATTTTCACCTTTACATTTACATTTTCAATTGCCATCTCCTGCACCTCCCAATCAATATCTGATTATGCTAGACCAGTTGCTTCGCCTCTTTATCAATCTCTTTAAAAAATTGACCAATAACCACTTTCGCTACCCCACTCATAACTCGCTGTCCAACAGAAGCTAGGATTCCTGTTAACTTCACATCTGCCAGACATTGAAGAATGGTTCCCTCCTCTGTTTCCAATAGAACCATTTCCGCGTCAGCATCAATCTCACCCGGCTTGCCCTTACCAGTAACAAGCAGACGGTAAAACTCAGGCTCCTTCCTATCTACCTGGCGGACATCGCCTATAAATACTCCCTTAACTGGACCAATACTAATACCTAGCTCCGATTCAAAAACATTGTCCTCCACTTCAACAAATGACTTACAGCCTGGTAATGTTCTTTTCAACACCTCCTTATCTTGAATAGTTCTCCATAACACTTCTCTTGGGATACTCTTGAAAGTGTATGAATGCTCAATTTTCAAAGCGATCACTCCTTAAAAACAGTTTTGATTCATATTCTTTTCTCATAATCATAATATTCAAATAATTAATCACAAACTTTGTTCGTAACGCTTCGGCTATTTGAAGCATTAACCTCCGATATACGACATTTCAATTTTTTTACGATTCGCTTGATTCGTTTGTAATAACCGTTCATCAGAATATCGATCATAACGGCCTTTCCAAATCTCTATTATTCTATCTCTGATTTGAGTATCGCTAGCTTCTGAACGTAATAACTCTCGTAGGTCAAATCCTTTCGTTGCAAATAGGCATAAATACAGTTGACCATCCGCTGATAACCGCGCTCTTGTACATGAACTGCAAAAAGAATCGGTCACAGAAGAGATCACACCTATTTCTTCGTCTGTTCCTTTGTATCGATAACGCGAAGCTACCTCCCCAAAGTAATTAGGAACTATTGGTTCGAGTGGCATTTGTTCATGGATTAACTTGATCATTTCCTCTTTTGAAACAACCTTTTTTAAATCCCATCCATTGCAATTACCTACATCCATAAATTCAATGAAGCGCAAAACATGGCCAGTTCCGCGAAAGTGTTGAGCCATAGGAATGATATCATGGTCATTAATTCCTCTTTGAACGACCATGTTTACTTTTACTTTCATCCCGACGGAAGCCGCAGCTTCAATCCCCTCTAACACATCTTTCACCTTGTACACTCGGCTGTTCAACTTATTGAATATGGCATCATCTAACGTATCGAGGCTAACATTAATCCTCTTAAGACCTGCATCCTTTAACTTCTTGGCATACCCTTTAAGCAGCACCCCATTTGTAGTCAAAGAAATATCTTCGATTCCTTTTAAAGACAATAGAAGAGAGATGAGTCGAGGTAAGTCATTTCTCATTAAGGGCTCTCCGCCTGTAATTCGAAGCTTCTTAACCCCAAGTTGTGTAAAGATTGATGCTAATCGCTCGATTTCTTCAAAGTTTAACAATTGCTGCTTCGGTAAAAAAACATGATCTCGTCCAAAAATCTCCTCCGGCATGCAATATTGGCATCTAAAATTACATCGATCTGTTACCGATATTCGCAAATCCCGAAGCGGCCGTGCAAATTGATCATGAATAGGATACATTTTAGACATGACTACACTCCTTTTTAAAGAAAACTCGCCGATTGGCGAGCCTTGAAAAGGCGAAGACAGAGGCGTATTTGCACTTATCGCGCTCATATATGCCACTTCCTCCCAAAAGCTTCTCTTTTGGTCGTGCGATGTATCTCTGACGAAGCTTTCCTTATCCTGTGGCATTCTCCCGACTAGGACATCCTGTCCGTCGTACTTAATTCCTAAAATCGGCAACTACGTCGAATCATTTTCTGCGCTGGCAATTTATACTTTCTTAACGTGTAAGAAAGGACTAAATCATACTTTTAATCGAAACAATCTCGACGCCGCCCTCTTTTAAAGCTTCTACGATTTTTTTGGCCAAAATAGGAGCACCTGGTGTGTCCCCGTGAATGCATATGGTTTCTGCTTTAATGGAAACATCTTTTCCATCGTAAGTGATGACTCTTTCTTCTTTGACCATTCGGACAACTCTCTGCGCCATCGCTTCATAATCAGTGATTTGTGTACCTTTCCTCGTCAGTACAATAGATCCATTTTCTGTATGCTCTCGGTCTGCATAGGCTTCTTTAGCAACTGGCACTCCCATTTTTATCGCTTCTTCCATTACCTCAGACTGGTTAAGAGCAAAGATTATCATTTTCGGGTCAATCGCATGAATTGTTTCTAATATCGCCCGAGCTAATGCTTTATCTTCCGCTGCTTTCATAAATAAGGCTCCGTGCGGTTTACAATGCTGAATTCGAACATTTTCTGCAGAACAGAACTCTCTTAATGCACCTACTTGATACATAACATAATCTTTAATTTCGGATGGCGTACAAGTCATATAACGACGGCCAAAACCCAATAGATCGGGAAATCCCGGATGAGCGCCAATTCCTACATCATATTTCTTAGCAAGCTCCACCGTCTTTCTCATGACATGCGGATCTCCAGCATGGAAGCCACATGCAATATTAGCCGAAGTAATATACTTCATCATCTCTTCATCATTGCCCAATTCATAAAGGCCGAAGCTTTCACCCATATCACAGTTCAAATCAACTTTAAACATCGTGTCACCTCATTAGAAAAGCGCAAGGCGCCTTGATAATATAGGAACGCAGGCTAAATACGCCACGTCCTCCCAAAAGCAGAGCTCTTGGTCTTGCGATGTGTCGCTGTCGCAGCTTTCCTTGTCCTGTGGCAACGCCTGCATGACCCACATCCTGTTGACCTCAAGCATAAGACGAGCCGGCATGAAGGTTGTTCTTTAACCTTCGTGACGGATTGGCTTAGACCCGTGAGCCGATGGCGCCTGGCGCTAGACATTTCTCAAACTAGAAAAAGTTATACTTTATTCTTTAACTAATTGACCTTTATTTTTCTCCAGAAATGCAGTCGTATAGCTGCCATCCATAAACTGATCGTTTCTCATTATTTTTTTGAGAAGCAGCAGATTTGTTTTCACTCCATGTATATCAATCTCTTCAAGCACTTTTTGCATTTTTGCAAGAGCATGATCACGAGATATGCCGTGAACAATAATTTTTCCAATCATCGGGTCATAAAAAGGGGTAACCGCACTGCCGTTTATGTAGCCAAAGTCAAATCTTGCCTCATTTTCTGGCAATTCCAAACTGGAAATGACCCCTGGACTTGGGAAGAACGTATAAGGATCTTCCGCATAAAGTCTGCATTCAATCGCGTGACCTGTTTGATTGATCTCTTCCTGTGTAACAGCTAATGGTTTTTTAGCAGCAATCTTCAGCTGCCATTCAACTAAGTCCAGCCCTGTTATTTCTTCCGTTACTGGATGTTCAACTTGCAGACGGGTGTTCATTTCAAGGAAATAGAAATTTTTGTTTTCATCAAAAATAAATTCCATTGTTCCTACATTCGTATAATTGATTTGCTCTACACCACGAACGGCGGCTTCCAACAGCTCTTTTCTCAGGGCATCATCCAAAAATGGCGATGGGCTTTCCTCAATCACCTTTTGATTTCGGCGTTGCACTGAACATTCTCTTTCAAACAGATGCAAAACATTTCCATAAGTATCCGCGACGATTTGCACTTCAATATGGCGGGGATTCAAAATCCATTTTTCTAAAAAAACAGTGCCATCATTAAAAAATGAATTCGCTTTTTGCTTCGTCCCATCAAATACCTTTATTAACTCTTCTTGATCATGAACAAGCTGCATTCCGATACCGCCACCGCCAGCACTTGCTTTTAGCATCAACGGGTAGCCAAGCTCATTCGCAACCAGTACTGCTTCCTCTACAGAATCAAGGCTTCTATCTGTACCCGGTACTACCTTCACACCTGCTTTTTGCATTTGAACACGAGCCTCAAGCTTGCTGCCCATTAGGCGTATTGTTTCTGCAGAAGGACCGATGAAGACAATATTCTCTTCTTCACAACGGCGTACAAATTCTGGGTTTTCAGATAAGAAGCCATACCCAGGATGAATGGCATCGGCATTTGTTTTCTTTGCTACCTGAATGACTTTTTCTACATTAAGATAGCTCTTTTTCGCTTGAGCTGGACCGATGCAAACGGCCTCAGTTGCCTCACTAACATGTGGCGCCTCAGCATCAGCTTCAGAATAAACAGCGACTGTATCGATACCAAGCTTTTTGCAGGTGCGAATGATTCTCCTCGCAATTTCTCCTCTGTTTGCAATTAGCACCTTTCGAAAATAGCTCATCTTCCCTTTATCCTCCTCATCACAAAGGCTTTGTTACATCAAAATGCTGTTATGGCATCCTTCAGCCATATTCATTATCACAGCTTCCACAAATATGTTTACTGTTCGATGATGACAGCTATTTCCTGACCTGCATCGAGAAGGTCTTCGTCCTCAACAAAGAATTGTGCAAGGACTCCCTCTGTTTCCGCTTTAATTTCATAAAAATTTTTCATCACTTCCACTAGGGCAATTACGTCTCCTGCCTTAACCGAATCTCCTTCTTTTACATATACATCCTTATCAGGAGCTGGTTTACGGTAAAATACTCCTGGAATAGGGGTTAGCACTGTTTTTTGCTCAGCCATTTTTTACTCCTCCTTTATGTCCTAAAACTTGCTGCTTCATTTGATTGATTTTGCCTTGATATTCTTTTCGTATCTCAAGAGCTTTGTGAATATTCACAGCCACAAACCGAACCTTTTCATTCGTTTTGATTTGGGCCATCTTATCTAAGTCCGTACTAATAATGGTACAAATCGTCGCATACCCTCCGCCTGTCACCGCATCGTTTAACAAAGCAATCGGTTCGACGCCATCTGGTACCTGGATGGACCCAATTGGATAGCCTAGGTCAACAACATTTGATGGATTGCTGCCTGCTCCAAATGGCTGTTCTCGCTCAACAAAATTCAAGCGTTCTCCTTTAAAACGATAACCAACCCGGTTCGCTTCTGGAGTAACTGTCCAGTCAATAGAGAAAAAGCGTTCCTTACTCTCTTCCGTTAAACGATAACTGCACAATCCTAAAACAACACGGATCTCATTTGTTTTTGAAAACGTCGGAATGAGTTCATCACTAATACGGGTTCCAACGGCTATCTCTGATTCGTTTTCTCCGCCGATTTTCAATTCATCTCCTGCTTGAAGAGCACGTCCTTCAAAGCCACCAATGCCACACAATGTGTAGGTAGACCGTGATTCCATGATCAGCGGTACATCAATCCCGCCAGAAACGGCTAAATATACACGAGCTCCTTGTTTAATAAAATCAAATGACAGTACATCGCCAGCCTTGACCGCTAGTGTCTCCCACATAGGAACTGACTGACCATTGATTTTTGGCGGCATCTCTCCTCCCGTAATGGCAACGTTTACATCTTGTTGAAATTCTAAGACTGGTCCCATATAGGTGATCTCGAGAACGGCAGCATGATCCTTGTTTCCAACGAGTAAATTACTTGCCAGGTAAGAATATTTATCCATTGCACCGGATGGAGGCATTCCCACTTCATAATGACCAATTCTGCCGTGATCTTGAACAGTTGTTTGAAGCCCAGGATTAATCACTTTAATCATGCGTACAGCCTCCTTAGCACGGAATCTGAAAATGCTTTTGGATTTTCAAGTACCTCTTGCGGTTTAAAGGTTATTTCCTTTGTTAAATAACGGAAATCTCCATTTTCAACTTCTCTTCGAATTTCCTCGTATTCTTCCATCGAAATGCTTCGATATCTGAAAACATCCCCTTGTCTAGGGAAGGTCATCGATTCTTTGAAATCATGCAAACGCTGTTCTTTTTCAAAAATCGGTGCTGCTGCAGTGCCAAACAATTGATACCCCCCTGCACCTTGTACCGGGTAAATAACAGCAAATGCACCTCCAAATCCAAATGCTCTCTCAGGCGTATACGTTCGAGGACGAACATATTTCGGCGCTTCGATTTGCTGCTCATTCGGAACCATTTGATAGCACCATGGCAAACCCGGAACAAAACCAATCATTGAGACGAGATAAGGACTATCCGTAATGGCTTTGATTAGCTCTTCTTTTGATGGAAAGCCGTTAGTACGGGCCACATATTCAAGATCTGTCGCTGTTGGGTCCTGATGTCGGTCTCTAAAACGCATCAACGCTTCATGCGTCCAAGGATCTTCGAATAAAATCGGAACATCAACTGCACGGGCTGTAATTTCAAAATTCTCTAAGGACACCTCTTGTTCAAGTTCTTTCAATTTTGAAATTAATTCGTCAGGGTGAATGATATCTGGATTAAAACGAATCATATAGGAAGCATTTGAGGGGCAAATATCCAGTATTCCAGGTAGCTTTTCCTCTCTTAAAGTCTTTGTAATGGCCATTGCCTGAAAATTCGTTTCCAGGCTCATTGCCTCAGATAGTTCAACAAAAATAAACTCGTCACCGCCATATTCATAACGGGCCAACGGACTTCACCTCACTATAAGTATTTATCGCGCTCATGAACACCACATTCTATGGCATTCGCCCGACTAGGACTTCATGTCCCTCGAACTATTAATATTGCAATTTCCATGCCAGTTTTATATTTATTGATTTTTCAGATTATTAGTTGGTGTGGCATTATAAAAGCATTAATATCTTTCAAAATTGAAAGTTTATGTTTCATTATTGAAAGTGTATGAAGGATTTTTTTCTGAAAAATAATTTAGTTGCGGATATCTATTCGGAAGTGGCGGATATATTGGAAAAGTAGCGGATATATTAGGAAACTTGCGGATATCTATTCAAAAGTAGCGGATAAGTACTTAACTGACCGATATATCTTAAAAAGTGACCGATATAACTAAAAAAGTATCCGAAAAATTTTAAAATCTGACCGATATCTATGGAAGTAGCCATAAAAATTGAAAAAAAGACTGCAACATCCTTTATTTAAAAGAGATATTGCAGTCATTTTTAATTAATTTCTATTAAACACAACTAATTTCAGTTCTGTCATTTCTTCAATCGCATACTTAATGCCTTCTCTGCCGACTCCACTTTCTTTAACTCCACCGTAAGGCATATGATCCACACGGAAGGTAGGAATATCATTAATCATGACCCCACCTACATGCAATTGTTCTGCAGCAGTTAAGGCGGTATGAACATTATCCGTATAAATACCAGCCTGAAGCCCGTATCGGGAATCATTCACAAGCTCAATTGCCTCGTCTACAGATTTCACTTTATTAATCAACACAATTGGGGCAAAAACTTCCTGGCAAGAAACCTTTAAGCACGAATCTGCTTCTAATAGAACGGTAGGTAATAAAATATTGCCTTCCGCTGTTCCTCCCACTGCAACTTTTGCGCCCTGCTGCTTTGCTTCCTCAATCCAGTCAAGGGTGCGTTCTACATCCTTTGGCGTAATTAAAGCTGAAACATCCGTCTGCGAATCAAGCGGATCACCGATCTTCAGCTGCTTCGTGGCTGTAACAAATTTTTCAACAAATGCTTCATATTGTTCTTCATGGACATAAACTCGCTGCAAGGAGATACAAACTTGACCTTGAAAACCAAAGGCACCTGAAACACAGCGCGAAATGATTTTATCAATATTTGTATCCTTATCAATAATAACCGCTGCATTCGATCCGAGCTCCAGCGTAACACGCTTTAATCCAGCTTTATTTCGGATTCCGATACCCACCTCAGGACTGCCGGTAAAAGAAATCTTTTTTACTCGATCATCCTTCACAAGCTTTTCTCCAATTAGCGCACCGCTTCCTGTTACGACATTTAAAGCTCCTGCTGGCAGCCCCGCTTCTTGAAATAATTCCGCAATAAACAAAGCCGATATCGGTGTTTGGCCTGCTGGTTTTAAGATAACGGAATTACCTGACGCAATGGCTGGCCCAACTTTGTGAGCAACTAAATTCATTGGAAAATTAAAAGGGGTGATCGCTCCAATCACGCCAATTGGTTCACGAACTGTGTAAGCAATTCTTCCTTCCCCGCCTGGTGCTGCATCAAGCGGTATCGTTTCTCCATGAATTCGTTTCGCTTCCTCTGCAGCGAATTTATATGTCTGAACCGTTCGAGCAACCTCCGCTCGTGCGGCTGAAATCGGTTTGGCTGCCTCTGTGGCAATAATCTCAGCGGCTTCATCTGCCCGCTTTTCTAATAGGGAAGCCACTTTTTCTAAAATTTGAGCACGTTGATGGCTTGGCATATCAGCCATTGTTTTTCTCGCCTGAAAAGCAGCCGCAAGCCCCATATCAACCTCTTCAACGGTTGATGTTGGTATCTCTGCTATAACCTTTCCACTGTAAGGAGAGCTAAGAGGTGCATACTTACTTGCCTCCACCCATTCTCCATTAATGAATAATTTCTTCTTCATCTGTGGTCTCTCCTTTAACTTTAATTGCTATTATTGTTTACTACATTATTATATTCTTCTAACATACGAAACTTCTATTATTTTGGCTAGTTTAAAAAGCAGTTATATTAATACTTCGGCTTCTACTGCAGCAATAGTATCATGAAGGATATCAATCATTCTTTCCATTTCTTCCTTGTTAATGATTAAAGGCGGTGAAAATACAACAGTATCTTGATTATCGAAAACGACCGACCTGCAAATAAGTCCTCGCTTAGCCGCTTCCGTTACAATGATAGGAGCTACAGGTGTTTGAAACCTCTCATTTGTCTTTCGGTCTTTTACAATTTCAATTCCACCCATTAAACCTAGACCTTTTACCTTGCCTACGATCTGCCGCTCGCCTTGAATCCACCTGAACCCTTTAAGCATTCCGCTTCCCATTATTTCAGCATTTTCTATCAAATTTTCCCGTTCAATAATTTCAATATTTTTTAACGCAACTGCGCAAGCCATTGGGTGTCCGCTGTACGTATAGCCATGCAAAAG
The DNA here is from genome assembly GCF_007995155.1 of Cytobacillus dafuensis. Classification (NCBI taxonomy): domain Bacteria; kingdom Bacillati; phylum Bacillota; class Bacilli; order Caryophanales; family Bacillaceae; genus Cytobacillus; species Cytobacillus dafuensis. Next base: position 4,214,201 of record NZ_CP042593.1, read on the forward strand.
AGTGCCTGTCGAAAGCTCAGTAAAATCTTGATGAATTTTTTCCGAAAGCATTACTCCTCCTAATTGTGCGTACCCACTAGTTACTCCCTTTGCAAAGCACATCATATCTGGTGTCACACCATAATGTTCAATTCCAAAATATTTTCCAGTTCGGCCAAACCCTGTTATCACTTCATCCGTGATAAATAAAATGCCATACTCATCACAAATGCTTCTAACTTCCTTAAAATAGTTTTCCGGTGCTACATGAAGCCCACCTGCTCCTTGTACTGGCTCTGCAATAAAGGCAGCAACCGTTTCCGGACCCTCTGATTCAATAACTTCACGTAAATCCTGAGTTGAAAAGTGGTCTGCATAGCAGAAATCTGGATCAAAAGAGTTGATAAAGTCACGAAAAGGCTTCAAACCGGTAGCACTCGTCGATCCCATGGCAACTCCATGATAGGACTTTGTTCGCGAAATAATCTTTCTTCTATTCGGCTGCCCTTTTAATATCCAATAATGGCGCGCTAATTTATAGGCTGTATCATTTGCTTCTGAACCACCAGAAGTAAAGAATGTGGCACTTAAATCCCCAGGGGCAATTTGGGCAAGTTTTGCTGCCAATCGAATAGCAGGCTCATTGCTATAGGTAGCAAAGCAGGATGAGAAAGCGAGCTTTGACATTTGTTCCATTGCCACTTTCCCCAATTCCTCTCTTCCATGCCCTACATTCACATTCCACAGAGAAGACATCCCATCAATTACTGTATTTCCCGCCATGTCTTTCAGCATGACCCCTTTTCCTTCTGTAAAAATAAAGGTTGGTCCATGATCTTGCTGTTGTTTAATAGGAGAGGTCGGATGCAGAAAATGTTTCTTATCTAAGTCCATTAATTCTTGAATAACATTCACATCTTTTATCATGTTTTAGTTCCTCCTAAAAATTATAGTTTCGTTCTTATATAAGTAGTAAATGCAAATTTTATGCCAACTTTTTATTGGTTGTCTTAATTTTTTGAATATAAAAAAGAGAAATATATCCTTAACAAAAACGAACCCTACCAAAAGAAATATCAAGAAGGCCAATGCAAAAATAGTTACTTAAAAGGGAATAATTCCATTTTCCAAAAGAATACAATTAACCTGTGTATGATTTTTTTGATCATTAAAGGGGGGATTGAATTGCCCATTTTGGAAGTAAAGGAGCTTCGAAAGTCGTTTCAATCGGTAGTGGCTGTGGATTCAATTAGCTTTTCCGTAGAAGCTGGTGAAATATTTACGATTATTGGTCCTAATGGTGCCGGGAAAACAACAACTCTGGAAATGATTGAGGGGCTGCAAAAACCAGATAGCGGAGAAATCCAACTGAAGGGAATGAACTGGAAAGGCGATTCGACGCGCATTAAGCAAATCATCGGTGTCCAGCCGCAGACGAGTGCCTTGTTTGACCTACTTAACGTATACGAAAGTTTAGATGTGTTTGCAGGGCTCTATGAACGTTCACGCTCCATCGATGAGGTTTTGGAATTTATTAATTTAACCGACCATCGAAAAAAATTTGTCAAAACCTTATCTGGCGGGCAAAGGCAGCGGCTGGCGATTGGAATCGCACTAGTCAATGATCCTGATATTCTATTCCTAGATGAACCGACAACAGGACTAGACCCGCAAGCACGCAGAAACATATGGGATATTATCCTCAAACTAAAAGGCTTAGGAAAAACGACCATTTTAACAACGCATTATATGGAAGAAGCCGAAAAGTTAAGTGATCGTGTTTGTATTGTTGACCAAGGCAAAATCATTGCCTTAGATACTCCGCAGAACTTAATACAGCTTTTAGCAAAAGAACGTGAAATTCACCTGACTTTTCCTTCTAGTATGAAAGACGCCCAGAAAATGGTTCTGATGGTTAAAGCGTATCCTGGGGTAACAAAAGTGCATACAGATCAAAACAAGCTCATTTTTTCAACAGCAAGCCCAGAAGAATCACTCTATCATCTTTTTAAATATACGACAGAGAATCAAATCCTCGTTCAGCAAATTGGGATTAAAGATTTAAGCCTTGAGGATGTTTTTATTACATTTACAGGGAAAGAGTGGAGGGACTAAACAAATGAAACAGTTTCGTAAGCTCTTTGAGGCGAATTTCAAATCAACTTTCCGCGAAAAAGCAGTATGGGGCTGGTCCATCGCTTTTCCCATTTTACTTATGGTTATTTTCCTGACTATTTTCGGTGGATCCAATGACGGCGAATCTACCTTTGAGGCTCATATTGTAACAGTTATGGAAGAACCGAATGAACTTGCATCCAGAATACAATTAGTATTGAAACAAATACCAGTACTTACGTGGGAAAAGGATTCGACCGTTAGCCGTGCAGAGGCAGCGGAGTGGCTAAAAGAAAAAAAGATTGATGCAGCAATTGTTCTTCCAACTAGTCTTGACGCAAAGGGTGTAGAGCTACTATTAAATAAAGAAAAAGAAAATTCCATACTGAATCAAGCAATGGGCGGTATTCTTAACGGTGTTCTTCAAGAAGTGAACTATCAAATTGCAAATGTAAGTCCTCAGCTTACTTTGCAGACAAAATATATTTCATCTGGAAGTGATAAGCTGAAATATGTGGATTTCCTTTTCACCGGGATGATTGCTTTATCCATCGGGCAAGCAGGGTTATTTGGGATGGTTGGTATGATTGAAATGCGCAGAAATGGTCTTTTAAAACGATTAATGCTGACACCCATCTCGATGGGTACATTTGGACTAAGCCAGACTTTAGTTCGCCTCATACTCTCGATCATTCAAATTATCATCCTCACATTCATTGGCGTCTTCTTTTTTAAAGCTTCCTTACATTTAAATATTCTTTCTTTTCTAATCGTATTTATAGTCGGAACGATTACCTTCTCTGCTTTCGGCTTTATGATTTCGGCTTTTACGAAATCAATGGACGGTTATATGGGGTTAGCCAATATTTTCAGCTTACTCATGATGTTCTTAAGCGGCATCTTTTTCGAGTTATCTATGCTCCCTAGCTATATAAAACCCATTGCCGTCATTTCCCCGCTCACTTACTTTGCTAACGGGATTCGAGATAGTATGGTGTATGGCATTGGGATCATGAACTCGAGCTTTTGGGTTAATATCGGCGTACTTGTATTATGGGGGATCGCAACATTTGCTGTTGGTGCGAAGTTTTTTAAGTGGAGAGCGTAAGAAGGACTTGGATCTAAAAAGTTACTTGCAATTTAACAGTTTTTTAGAATAAGCAAAACTAGTTCCAAACAAATTTAATAAGAGGATGAGATTTTAAACGCTCATCCTCTTTTTCTAGCATTAAAAACTTTCAAACTTTAATATCAAATTGTTTTATTTTATTGTAGAGGCTTACCCTGGAAATACCTAATTTTTTGGCTGCAGCGCTTTTATTTCCATATGTTTCGTGAAGGGCTTCTATAATTCTATCCTTTTCCAACGTTGCTTTCTCGAGGGCTAATCCTTCCTTGTTCATTTTTTCCTGTTTAATACTAGGAAATATATTAATGACATCTTCTGCATTAATTGCAGATTTATCAATAAAGATGATCATTCTCTCCACAACATTTCTTAGTTCTCTTATATTTCCTGGCCATTTATAGCTCATAAACACTTCCATTGCACTATTCATAAGCGTTGGAAGCTCCTTTTGGTATTTGACAGCAAATTCTTGAGCGAAATTTTTGACCAATTCCGGAATATCATCAATTCTCTCTCTAAGAGGGGGAATTTTCAATGTAACAACATTTAAACGATAATATAAATCTTCTCGGAATGTCCCCTGTTTGACCATTTCTTCCAAATCGCTATTCGTCGCTGCAACGATTCTAATATTCACTTTTACCGAGGTATTTCCGCCAATGCGACAAACTTCTCTTTCCTGGAGAACCCTTAATAATTTCACTTGCATATCAAGTGGAAGCATACCAATTTCATCTAAAAATAAAGTACCACCGTCTGCCATCTCCACTTTTCCCGCTTTCCCTTCCTTATCTGCACCAGTAAAAGATCCTTTTTCATAGCCAAAAAACTCACTTTCAAAAAGAGCATCAGGAATAGCGCCGCAGTTAATCGGAATAAAAGGCTGATTCTTTCTTAGGCTGGCTTCATGGATTCCTTGAGCAAATAGTTCTTTCCCTACTCCACTTTCACCTTGAATTAAAACCGTAGCATCCGTTTTCGCAACTTTTATAGCTAAGCCCTTTGCATTTTGTAAAGCATCACTATGCCCTTTAATTTCCGATAATGGACCTATTTGTTCATGCAAATGATACTGTTGCTTTATTTTTTGTAATTGGGTTGTCGTTAAAGTTAACTTCTCATTTAATTTCACAATATTTGTTATGTCTTGGTCGATCGAGATGGCTCCTATTAAATTCCCCTTATCATCAAAAATGGGAGAGGAACTAATCAAAACATGCATATCTGGTCTTGGCTGATGATACACGTTCGAAACGGCTTTCTTTGTTTCTAATATCTCGAGTATTTTCAAATCTTCTATTTTAAAAAACTTGCTTATTTTCTTCTGCTTAATATCTTTAAGCGGGACTCCATAAATTTGCTCAGCCTGTGCACTCCAATATTGCACTTCCCCTAATGCATTAATAATTGTTATAGCATCAGAACTTGTTTCCATTAAAGCATTTAAATAATTAAAGGAATGATCCAATGACAAATCATTCATTCCTTGCACCTCCCGCTGTCACTACTGTAAATGTAAAGGTGTATTTACAAAAGTGTAAATATAATGAACACTCCCTATTGTACAAGGACTAGAAATCGTTTGCAATGTTAGGATTATCCCTAATTATTCGAGTTGGCATAAAATTTGCACATTAACTGCATAGTCACTATTAATATCATCAGGAGGTTGCAAATATGATGTTAACTTTGGAAAATTATATTCAAACAATTGATGCCCATACGATGGGAGAGGCAGCCAGAATTATTGTTGACGGTCTTCCGAACGTTCAAGGGAATACAATGATGCAGAAGAAACAATATTTAGAATCCGAATTGGACCATATTCGTAAACTTCTTATGCATGAACCAAGAGGTCATTTAAATATGTTCGGTGCCATATTAACACCGCCTTGTAATCCTAATTGTGATCTCGGTGTCCTATTTATGGATAGCGGCGGTTATCTGAACATGTGTGGTCATGGTACGATTGCCTCTGTCACAGTTGCCATAAATAATGGCCTCATCGCTAAAAAGGACAAGGTATTCCTTGATACACCTTCCGGAATTGTTGAATGCCATGTTGCATATGAAAACGATAAGGTGAAGGAAGTTTCCTTTATTAATGTTCCAGCGTTTTTATTTAAAAAGGATGTAAGCGTTTTAGTAGAGGATTTAGGGGCAATTAAGATGGATATTGCGTTTGGGGGAAGTTTTTTCGCCATAGTGGATGCTGAACAATTCAATCTTAAGTTAGACATTGATGAACAAGATCAAATTGCGGCAATTGGCATAGCCATCAGGAAAGCAGCCAATGAACAATTGGTTATCGAGCATCCCGAAATTCCGGAAATAACGACCATTGACCTTGTTGAATTCAGTCTTCAGCTAGATGAAAATCATTATAAAAATACCGTTGTTTTTGGAGATGGCCAAATCGATAGATCCCCTTGCGGAACAGGAACATGCGCAAAACTATCAACCTTGAAGCTTGAACTAAATGAGCAAATTATTCAAGAAAGCATCATTGGATCTCAGTTTAAAGGTGAAGTCGTTGATTTTACAAACGTAAAAGGAATTAAAGCCATCATCCCAAAAATCACAGGATCTGCATGGGTAACAGGTGTTCATAAGTTCTTATTAGACGAGACAGATCCATATGCAGAAGGATTTCTATTAAAATAATTTAACCAAATAAATAAATTGGAAAAGTGCTTGTCGCTGCAGTAGAAAGAGCAAAAAATGGAGGTAATTACTTTGGGTTTAACGAGAGACTTTTTTATGATGCTATCACAAAATAAAGCTCTTAATAGCGGGGCTAAAAGATGGGGCTTAAAACTTGGCGCACAATCTGTTGTTGCCGGAACAAATATAGAAGAAATGGTCGAAAGCGTCAAAAAGTTAAATGAAAATGGCATTTCGGCAACAATCGATAACCTAGGTGAATTTGTTTTTGAAAAAAAGGAAGCAACAGAGGCTAAGAATCAAATTCTTGGCGTAATTGAGGCCATTCATAAAAATAATTTGGATGCCCATATTTCCTTGAAGCCTACCCAGCTCGGCTTGGATATTGAATATGGCTTCTGTTTGGAGAACTTAAGGGAAATCGTTGCAAAAGCATACGAGTATAATATTTTTATTAACTTTGACATGGAGGATTACGGTCATCTTCAGCCATCTTTTGATATTATTGATGAGCTTTCGAAAGAATATGATAATCTCGGCACAGTTATTCAAGCATACTTCTATCAATCTGAAGAAATTATAAAAAAATATGAAAACTATCGCTTAAGAATCGTAAAAGGTGCTTATAAGGAGCCTGAAAACTTAGCCTATCAAGACAAACAAGATATTGACCGAAACTACATCAAGTTAATTGAATATCACTTGTTAAACGGGAAATTCACATCAATCGCAACCCATGACCACCATGTCATTGATCATGTGAAAAATTTTGCGAAAAAGAGTAATATTCCGCAAGAAAAATTTGAATTCCAAATGCTGTATGGATTTAGAAAAGATTTGCAGCTTAAGCTTGCCAAAGAAGGCTATAATTTCTGCACATATGTCCCATTCGGAAATGATTGGTATGGCTATTTCATGCGCCGATTAGCTGAACGTCCACAAAATCTCAATCTCGTTGCCAAACAAATGTTTTCTAAAAAAACAAATACACTCATTGGACTTGGAGCTGGAGCCTTTATATTAGGAAGATTAAGCAAAAAATGAATAGTGTAAAAACTAAGATGACTGAAATGTTATAATACTACTATAATATTTATAATAGTGCGGATGGTGAATATCCATCCCTCTTTATTAAAAGTCATCCTCGATTTGCATCTTAAGGAGGAGAATAAATGGAAAAGAAAGTATCATTTTCGCAAGTGATTGCAATTGGTCTCATGCTCTTTGCTATGTTCTTAGGCGCTGGTAACGTTATATTCGCTCCGATGGTAGGCCAACAGGCAGGAACAAATACTTGGATTGCCATGGGTGGATTTTTAATTACAGGTGTAGGTTTAGTTTTACTAGCTATCATAGCTTTAACACGCGGAGGAGGAACAGTTGAAAAACTTTCAGGAAGAGTTCACCCCTTGTTCGCTACCATATTCTCAATTTTACTATTCTTAGCGCTTGGGCCGATTTATGTAATCCCGAGAACAACTTCTGTCGTATATGAAATTGCCATACATCCGTTAATTGAAGCGAAATCAAATGGCAGTCTTTATTTGTTTATTTTCTCCGCTATATTTATCGTTCTAACGATCCTGCTTTCATGGAATACAACAAAATTTGTCGATCGGCTTGGAAAAATAATCACCCCTATATTCGCAATATTATTATTATTGCTAATTGGAAAATCAATTTTTACACCAATGGGAAGTATTGGACAGCCTCAAGGAGAGTATATTCAAAGCGTTGACGCTTTTTTGAAAGGGTTTGTACAAGGTTACTACACGATGGACGTTCTTGCCGCGTTTGTATTTGGAGGAATTTTCATTAAATCGATCAGTTCCTTAGGAATAAAGTCTGAAAAGGAAGTATCAAAGCTATTTATTAAAGCAGGAATCGTGACCATTATCGGCTTGGTAGGGCTGCAAACCTCAATGGCATGGATTGGTGCTTCAAGTGTCGACGCCATTGGGTTTAAGGAAAATGGAGGAGAAGTGTTAGCACAAAGCTCCAAAGTTCTATTCGGGCAGATCGGAATCTATATCATCGGGACCATTATATTCTTAACAGGAATCACAACAAATGTTGCCTGCTTAGCAGCTGTATCCGAATATTTCGAAAGAATTGTCCCTTCCATTTCTTATAAAAAGTGGTTAATTCTCTTTTCCATTTTAAGCTTAATCATTACAAACTTTGGTCTCAACAAAATTCTAACATTAGCATCTCCTATTTTGCTTTTACTCTATCCTTTGGCCATTGCTTTAATCGTTTTAATATTTACAAATAATTTGTTTAAAGGTCATCAATCGGTTTATATTGGAACAATGATTGGTGTGGGATTTGTTGCCATTCTTGATGCTTTAAAGGACGGCATTATTGCACCGGAAACCATTAATAACATCTTCGGTTTCATTCCTTTATTTGAAAATGGCGCTGGCTGGATCACCACAGGTCTTATCGGATTTCTTATTGGTTTGATTGTAGCCAAATCAAAGAAAGAATCTGACAGGACGATTAAAATGGCTAGTTAAAAGTTTATATTTATCGCAGATTAACGGGTAGTAAGACCCCCACTTCAATGATTCGAGTAAAACAAAGAAGAGTAAGTGGGGGATCAACTGCCCGTAAAGGCCCGATAAGTTCAACTAACAATCAGTAGGGGATGAGGAAAACCCCCACTGATTGAAGTTTCACTTTATGTCTCTTCACCACTGTCTGTGATTACCACACGATCCAAGAATTAATTTAGCTAGATTGGTTCCCAATCTAATGTAGCTCCTTCTTCAACTACCCTCAGTAAAACTGAAGAAGGATGACTAAGTTTGTTTAACACTGGTGAATCACATATTTCCTTGTTCTCCAGTCGTGGGACAACGCTATTCTGATGTATTTTTTCAACATGTAGAAAATAACTATCTTAGTGAAATGGAAAACACTTACGAACCCTCCTGTTATGTTGAGTGACGCTAACATGATTGCCAGGAATTCGTGAGTGTTTTCTTATTATATGGAAATATCCATATGTATTAAAAATTACAATTCATATAATCCTCTTTTAGTATGCTATATATTTCTAAATCAACGACTCCTTTTCCAGACCAAATCGTCGCTTGTCTTAGCAATCCTTCCTTCATAAAACCATTTTTCAAAAGAACTTTTTTGGAAATCTCATTTGCTGGCATTACCTCTGCTTGAATTCTATTCATATTCACTTCTTCAAATAAAAATTTGACTACCATACGAACAGATTCTGACGCTATGCCCTTACCCCAATTGTCTTCTGCTAAATAGTATCCTAAAGTAACCATGTTCACTTTTTGGTTAAAGTCCATTAATTCAATAATTCCAACCAATTTATTCACTTCAGTCTTTTGAAAAATGCCCCACTTGATTCGGCTTTTCTTATGATAATCCCTTTCAAAATGACCAATCATTTTACTTACCGTTTGCAAGTTGTTTTTTGGAATGATCCCACAATATTCAAATACTTTGTCATTGCTGTAGATCGTATATAATTCCTGTATGTGGGCCTCTTCCATTTTCTTTAATACTAAACTTTCAGACTCCAATACTGGGAAAGCTGCAAATACCTGATCAATATTCATGTTATTCTCCTTTATTCCTTAATAGGTATGTAAATCCTCATTTTCATTTCATTTGGAAATGAGGAATTTAAGACATCCGTGACCTCAAAATCTGGTCCCTCTCTTCTTTCATAGTTTGAATTTGGCAGCCATGTTCCATAGATGTATCTTCTTGTGTTCTGAACTAAATCAGCTGGACCGTTGATTTTGAATTCAGCATATTTACCCTCTGGAATTTCAACATGAACAAAACCATTTTCTAATTCTGCAGTAAATTCTTGTACTGCTTCTCCAACAATGAACGAGAAACGGCCATCATCATGAAAGTTAGTAGAGATCCCGTATGATATATTAGGTGCTATTTTCTTAGGAATCCTTAAATAATATTCATTTCTTCCAAAATCAAAATATAAACCCGGAATTTCCTCGAAATACTTCTCATTATTTAAGTTCGTTTCGTACTCATAACCAATTATATATATCTTGTTTAATTGAATGATTTCAGGCCTGTTTATCATCAAATCTCCCTCCATCTTATTCTTATAATCTAAAAAGTTCATTTTGTTTTGATAGCTTACCTTCGTTTCTCCCCTTCGATATCTAGCCGGAGTCATACCATAACGATTTGTAAATGCACGAGTAAACGCTTCTTGCGACCCATATTGATAAGAAATTGCTATTTCTAATATGTTCATTCTTGTCTCTTTAAGTAAAACCGCAGCCTCAGACAGTCTTCTATTCCTAATATACTCTTGAACAGAAAACCCTGTAATCGCTTGAAAAAGCCGCTGAAAATGAAATGCGGAAAAACATGATTCTGAGGAAATGTTATGAATATTCATTCAGCTTGAAGATTATTTTCGATGAAATCAATTGAGTTTTGTATTCTCTCAAAGTAATCCACTATCCAACACCTCTGATATACTCAAATTATATCGTTCGAACAATAGATTTTTTTGATAATTTGTGCTATTTCTCCCTATTTTAACCTATCCATTGTTTATATGAATTAATTTTCAATAGTATTTAAAATAGAAGATTTTCTTTCTGAAATAATAAAAAACCGATTTTCTCCCTAAGGACAATCGGTTTTTTTATAACATAATGCTATATAATTAATGAATTAATGAGGCTCTTAGAATATTTATGCCATTTTCCAAATACCCTTTTAAACAAGTTAACATATAGACCCAGCCTTCTTTTTGTCCTATCATTTTGCTTACTATTTCGGGGTCATCTTCTTTCAAACCAGATTCATTTACTTCAATAATGGTACTCGTATGATCCAAATCTTTTAGTTCAATTGTAACAACCGTTTCTTGACCCTCTTTCCCCCAAGAAAAAACGATTTTCCTATTTTTCTCAACTTCTAAAACATTTATTACCACTTCTGCATTGTATTCATCATATCTCCAAATAATTTTCTTACCTTGTTCCACTCTTGCAGTTCCCGATGAAAACCAATAATTAGCCATTTTTTCAGGGTCTACTATGGCTTCAAAGACCTCATTAGCTGGCTTAAGTATTTTTAATTTTGTAATGACTTGAGTGTCCATACTATAACAACTCTCTTTCGGTATAATGATTTTTCCTTTATATCCTTATTTAACACATTATATACTTTCTACTAAAAAACCTCTTTAGGAGAACAACTTCAGCTACGCATTTCTTTTATTTGTAAAAAAAATTCTTCTAATTATATAACGATAAGAAGTATTAATCTGGTGGCCAAAATAAGTAATGTTTTATTTACACAGGATCATACTTTATTGAAAAAAAATATCGTTGAACTGCTAGTTTCATCCATATATTTTAAAAAAAGTTTAATTTTTCTATAAAAATTTGAACTATTTCCCTTTTTTATTCGTATAACTATTAGAACATTAAGATGGAGTCTTTTTGGCTCCTAAGCAGGAGGAGAATGAAATGGGAAAAAAAGTAGCAAAAACAATTAGTTCATTAGTGTTAGCAAGCTCCCTTGGATTAACTGGTGTAGTAAGCAGTTTTTCTTTAGGCGAACATCGTGTTTCTGCTGAAGAAACTATCAAAGAAATTGATTATGAAAAAAGAGCGAAAGAGTTTGTTGAGATTGCTAGAGTAAACAACTGGGATGCGGCCTATCAGCAATTAAGTAAAAACCTTCAATCCGTATTATCCAAAGACCTTTTAAACAGCTATTGGACAAACCTATTAAACTTATACGGGAAAATCACAGAAACAAAGTTCAAAGATTTAAAGAATGATGGGGTACACACGAAAGCTACGTTCTCTATGACGGCTGAAAAAGGTCCTTTTGAGCTTGTTATCCTTTTTAATAGTGAAGGGAAGGTAGATGAGTTTTATACTGATATGATCTATCAACCCAACAGCTTCTTAAATCCATCTTACAATCACCCAGAAAACTATACTGAAAAACAAGTAACCATCGGCGAAGGAGAGTTCTCCCTGCCTGGAGTACTAACAATTCCAAAGGGGAATGGCCCGTTTCCTGTCGTTGTACTCGTTCATGGTTCTGGTGCTCATGACATGGATGAAACGATGTACTCGATAAAGCCTTTCCGTGATATCGCTGTTGGACTTGCCAATGAGGGTATAGCTGTTCTTCGTTATGATAAAAGAACAAAAGTTCATCCGATCAAATCCAGTTTGAAGCCTATGTTTTCCATTCAAGAGGAAACAGTACTCGATGCAAATCTAGCTGTGGAAAAATTAAAATCACTGCCAGAAATCGATTCTAAAAATATCTTTGTTCTAGGACACAGCCAAGGTGCTTTTGCTCTTCCACTTATAATCAATAATGATAAGAAACAAGATATTAAAGGTGTTATCGGAGCAGCAGGACCAGCAGGGAAGTTTCAAGATTTACTGCTATGGCAATTGGACCAAGCAGTTGAAAGAGCCGAGAAAATGAATATGCCTAAAGAGCAAATAGAAGCAATGATGGAACAATTTGCACCTTTGAAAGAGTCATTAGCTTTGCTTAATGATCCTAAATATTCAAAAGAAAATCTGCCTGCTGTATTCAAAATAGGAAATCCTTACTGGTGGTTTGATATCCGTGACTATGTTCCAACTGAGCTTGCTAAGGAGCAGACTGTACCGACGCTACTTTTACAAGGTGGCAAAGATATTCAAGTGCCAGCTTCAGAGCTTGACAGCTGGAAAACAGAGCTTAAACAAAGAGACAACGTAGAGTATAAAGTATATCCAGATATGTATCATATGCTGGCAGACTTCCCTGGCCAGCCAAATGGACAAACAGAGTATATGACACCTAGCAATGTCTCACAACAATTCATTTCAGACATTGCCAAATGGGTGAAAACTGGCAGCATTAATTCTAAGCCCGAAGAAGGCAATAAACCAGAAGAGACTAACCCAGATGTACAAAAGCCAACACCGAAAGTATACTGGGATGGCCTATTAATGAAAAAAGGTCAGATCGGTAAAGTATCCATTTCAAAACCGATTAACCTTTGGAAACGTCAAGGTGATAAACTGCAATTTGTTAGAGTTTTAAAGCCTGGTGAGCAATATCGTGTGTATAGATACGATATTAAACACGGCGGACAATATGGCCTTGGAGGGGACTATTACATAACGAATCTCAAAGGCTATGTGGATTATAAAACACCATCCAAAGCAAAATTAAGAGAACTACACAAATAATAGGCATATACTTCATAGATACCCAAAGGCCCTCCATTCAATTTCGGAAGGGCCTTTTATTTTCGTATTTTGCTTATTTTCTATATTTTTAGCAGGAAAAACGGTTTTTATAGAAGAATACATTTCTAACAAATAAAAAGGAGAGAATACTATGAAACAACGTCATGAAGTATTATTTACTCAGTTAGAGAGCTATCGAAGCGAGATTCTACATGTATTAGAGAATGTTTCAGAAGAGGATGCAGAAATAGTTCCAAAGGATTTCAATAATAATATCCGTTGGAACCTGGGCCATATTTATCTGGACCAAAATTTATGGATCCAAGCAGTTACGAAAGAAAAGGCAGATGTACCTGAACAATTTCATTCTTGGTTTGGGTTTGGAACCTCTCCAGCTAACTTTACCCCTGAGACACCTTCATTAGAAGAGCTAAAGAGCTTACTGCAAAAACAACCATCTCAAATAAAAAAGAAATACGGTGAACGATTAGAAGAGGAGTTTGCTCCAACTGAAATGGGGATGCATACCATTGAACAAGTATTAATTCGCACTATTTTTCACGAAGGAATTCATTTACAAGCAATTCTTAATTTGAAAAAAAGTATAAACGACTAAAACAAATCTTTATGCTGATAGTCGAGGTGCATTCATAGTGAATGCACCCGATTGTTATAGGACCAATACACATGTACATACTATTTCAAGAAAAAATAGCCTGTAATTTTCTAAATTCCACATGTATAGTTACAGTAATAAATTTCTTGAAGGAGTGTTCACTATGTTTTTAAAACTTACCAAAGAGCAGCATCAATTAATGATATCAGACATTCAATATTTCTTTTCGCAAGAAAGGGATGAAGAAATAACTGAATTTGCTGCAGAAAGAGTATTAGAGTTCGTTAAGGAGTCACTTGCTCCACATTTCTATAACGCTGCTGTCTTAGATGTCAAACATGTTGTGGAACAGCAATTTTCTTCACTTGAAGATGAAATATTAACGCTAGAACGGCCGACTAATAGGTAAATAATATTAAAAGGGTGAATTAGATATCATTCACCCTTTTCAGTGCTAGCAAACTTCAGATAGCTTACTATCATAATAACTAATTTCTTTCTGAACACATTTAGCCCATCTTATCAAAGTTAATATTGCTTCATTCACATTTAATTACAGATGCCAACTCTATTTTCTTTTCCTGATAAAATGCGATAAAGCTCCTCTAATTTTTGAATCTGATAGGTTGGAATAATGTCTGTGTGATTGGGCTTCATTTCTGGGTTAAACCAACATGTGTCTATACCAGCTTGATGACCACCTTTAATATCCGCACTGAAGGAATCCCCAATAATTAATGTTTGTTCCACATCAAAATTAGAAATTCTTGCAAAGACATAATCAAAAAATTCCTTCATTGGCTTTTGGTAACCGGTGTCCTCTGAAACAAAAATATCCTTAAAAAACGGATATAATCCTGAATCACGCAGACGCTTATCCTGAGTCTTTGATACACCATTTGTCACAATATATAAGTCATAATGGTTATGCAAGTCTGTTATTAATTCATAGGCTCCACTTATAAGCTGATGCCCTTGTTCCAAGTAGGTACGATAATTTCTATCTAGGACTGCCCCATCCACCTCTTTTCCATATTCCTTAAATAAAATAGAAAAGCGTGTGTTTACAACCTCATCACGATTTAGTTTTCCTTCTTCAAAGGATCTCCATAGACCCTGATTAATTTTTTTATACCGCTCTTCGATTTCAGGGGTTAAGGGAAAACTGTGCTCCTCGAAAAGTAATCTTAACGCTAATCTTTCTGCCTCACCGAAATCCAACAGTGTATCATCTATATCAAATAATAAAGTTTTGTATTTTTTCAATTGTCTCTCTCCATTTTTCTGACTTTACCATACTGTTAATAGTTTAACATTTGATCCTTTGAGGCATCTTTAG
The DNA here is from genome assembly GCF_007995155.1 of Cytobacillus dafuensis. Classification (NCBI taxonomy): domain Bacteria; kingdom Bacillati; phylum Bacillota; class Bacilli; order Caryophanales; family Bacillaceae; genus Cytobacillus; species Cytobacillus dafuensis. Next base: position 4,229,284 of record NZ_CP042593.1, read on the forward strand.
CCTCTCAATCATTCCTATACAAGTTACTACTTCTATTAAACCACTGAATCAATACCTATGGCTCCATATTATACAAAAAAATAGATTTACCTTCAAAGAATAGTCTCATAGTCCATGAAACAGGAATCAATCTTAGGAATACCTATACAATTAGCCCAAAAATAAAAGCGAGGAAGAAAAATTTTAATTTTTTCTCCCCTCACTCTTTGTTTATATAGTAGCTTCCTTAAACGGTATTGCAAAATCCTTTTCCTTCTTCCTGAATCAATTCGATTACCTCGTGATCAAGCCCCTCATAAAATACGGTAACCCAGCCATTTTCCAGCTTGATAGGCCCTTCTAATGGATAGAGTCCCTTACTTCTCAGCTTGTTCATCCAAATTTCTAATCCTTCCACTTGCCACGAAATGTGTATAGAACTAAACGGCACTAGACTTTCCTCTGCTTCAATTAATTCGATTCTAATATCTTCTTTTTTCAGAAATGCGATTTTCTCACCGGGTAATGTAAGATATTGCTCAATTGTAAAATCAAACATCCTTTTATAAAACTGGATGGAATCCTCTAAATTTCGAACCTGAATACCTGCATGATGCCATTTCATTTTTTCTCATCCAGCGGCAAAATCAAATTCATATCGCCAAACTCATGCCATAGATAACCAGCAGTTAATGCCTCTCTGTATGCCCGCATTAAAAAATCTTTATCTATATAGGCTGTCAGCAGATCCAGATGACTGGCTTCCGGTTCATGGAAACCTGTAATAAGTCCATCGACCGCTTTCAGCGGGTATCCTTTTTGAATATAAAGACTTGTAATTCCTTTCTGTGCTTCAACATTTCCAGTGGCATTGACAGCCGTTTCAAGCGCCCGAACAACTGTCGTTCCTACTGCAATGACACGTCCGCCATTTTTTTTCGTTTTGTTTACTAGTTCTGCTGTTTCTTCTGGAACGCAAAATTGCTCAAAATGCTTACTTGGATTAGGCCAACGGTCGTTTCCGTAATAGCTTAAGCCTGCATGAAGCTGAAGATAAGCGATGTTCACACCACTTTGCTTCAACTTATTGAGAAGCTTCCAGGAAAAAGCTCTTCCAGCAGAAGGCATTTCCACGGAGCCTGGGACAGAAGCATAGACTGTTTGATACATTTCTAACGGCCAAGGTGTTTCAATATATTCATAGTGCAGCGGCTCCCCGAATCGATAAATCGCATCGTATAAATCTAATCCGCTCTTTGAAAAGGAGAGAATGATCAAAGGTGCCTCTGTTCCTAGCCCTGTAATCGTCGCTGTTAAATCTCCAGGTAAATTTATTATTTCTCCTACAGTCACGACTCCACCAACAATAAGTGCTTCCCAATCCGCATCAGAAACTTTTCGGGATAACCGAATTTCTATCGTTTGCTTTCCTTGTTTTCCTTTTAACACTGCTGGAAGAGTTCGACTATTATTTAGTACAAGCAAGTCTCCCTTACGCAAACAAGAATCGAGCTGATAAAAATAATGGTGGGAGCTGTCACCAGTAACAGTATCGAGTGTCATTAATCGCACATGATCCCGCTGTATCCCTCTATATTCTGCAGGGACACTCGCATTTAAATATTCAGGTACTTGGAAGGAATGAACCGTTGCCGTCATAGAACATCCCTCTTCTCTTGTAAAAAGGTCTGTGCTTCAAACCGCTTCCCATTCACTTCCATCATTTCATCTAACGCAAGGTGAACAAATACTTTTGCAACCTCATTCGGGTCACCAAGCTCATAATCACAATCCGGAACCGCAATCTCATGCATCTCCGTATTCATTTCACCTGGATCCACCATCCCCATACTAACACCTGTATCTTGCAATTCATCAGCCCATGTTTGTGTTAAGCCTTCTACTGCAAACTTAGAGATACCATACGCTCCCCATTCGGCAAATCCTGTTTTTCCTGCTTCCGATGTTACATTAAGGATTCTCCCTTTATTACGTGTTAACATGCCTGGTAATACACGCTTCGTGACAAGGAAAGGATTCAACACATTCACCCGAAGCACTTCAGAAAATTCATGATCCGGATAATCAGCCAGCAGCGTTGGCCCCGGTCCAAATATTGATGCATTATTAATTAGGACATCTATGCTTCCAAATGCTTCTTCTACAATCGATACGAAACGATTAACATCCTTTACGTCAGTACTATCAGCACTTACTGCGATGACTTCAGCGCCGAGCTCCCGTGCTTCTTGTTCTACCTCACGCAACAGTCCTTCCCCTCTTGCACAAATGGCAAGCCGCATCCCTTGTTTTGCAAATGCCAATGTCAATGCTCTTCCAAGACCTTTTGATGCTCCAGTAATCATGACAACCGCTTTTTTGTTCATATGAATCTCTCGCTTTCTTTATTTTTCTTACTTTTATTTTAGAAAAAGAAAGCAACGGTAACATCGGGAGGTCGGAGGAAGACTGTTACTAAAATGGGATGATAAACGTCTACAACTTTTGAATGAGAAAATCAAACTCGTTAATCAATATAAGTGACAAATTCATCAACTGGTTTACGATATCCCCTAGGTCTTCTGCTTGAAACCTTTTCTTTCCCAATCGTTATCATCATAACAACTTCTTGCTCATCACTTATATTTAAAACATCCTTAACGGCTTCTGAATCAAATCCAATCATCGGACAAGTATCCCATCCCTTATCCTTTGCAGCCAGCATGAACATCATCGCAGAGAGGGAAGCATTTCGGATGGCCTCATCTCTTTGAAATATTTCACCTCTGTTTATATATAATGAAGTTGTATCTTCAACCTCATGATCATATTCTTGTTTATTAAGAATTCCTAACATGAGTAAACCTTCATTTATTCTTGCCGCGTCTTTATAGGCTAATTTATCTCCTGTTACGATTATGACGGCAGAGGATGAAAATACTTTATATTGACCATATGCTGCTGCTCTTAACTTTTCTTTATCTTCATTATCTGTAACAACTAGATAATTTGCATGCTGCAGGTTAAAAGCGGACGGTGCAAACTTTACCATTTCAAATATTTTGTTTAATTCTTCTTTTGATATAGGATGATCAGGCAAAAAATTACTTGCTGACCTTCTTTCTTTTATTAATGCTTTAAATTCTGTCAATGGTTTTCACTCCTGTTTGATGACTCTCCATAGAATCTTTTTCTTATTTTTTTGCTGTATGTTTCTTGATTGCTGGCAGGATATCTGTTGCAATCAGTTCAATATTTTTCGCAATTTTATCGAATGGTACGCCACCAAAGTCAATTTGGGCCATAAATCTTTGTTGACCGTATAATTCATATTGATAGAGCATTTTTTCAATGATTTGCTGGGGGCTGCCAACCATTAACGCATCACGATAGTCAATTGCTTCTTCAAATTGTTGCTTTGGATAACCTCCGCCTCTTAAAGCCCGCATGCCTGTATTGATGTGTGGGTAGTATTCACTCAGTGCATCCTGTGAATTTTCCGCTGTGTAGAATAGACTCGTTGTAGCAATTGGCAGTTTGCTTGAGTCAAAGCCACTTCGCTCTAATGCCTCACGATACGCATCTACAGAAATTTTAAAATTAATGGCTGGACCACCAAGCGTCGTCAGCATCATCGGTACACCTGCATCGCCTGCTTTAATGGCACTTGCCGGTGGGCCACCTACAGCACGCCAAATCGGCATATGGCCATTTGGGGGCTGTGGAAGAATATAGGCATTTTCCAGTGGCGCACGAAATTTTCCTTCCCACGTTATTCTATTCTCGTTATTTAACTTCATTAGAAGTTCCATTTTTTCTTCAAATAATTCCTCATAATCACGGACATCATAGCCAAGCAAGCTATATGCCCCAATTCGTGAGCCGCGCCCAGCAACAATTTCAGCTCGACCTCTTGAAATTAAATCTAATGTCGCAAAATCTTCATACACACGAACGGGGTCTGACGTACTTAACACCGTTGCCGAACTGGCAATTTTAATATTTTTCGTTGCTTGTGCAATTGCCCCTAAAATGACCGTATGTGCTTGGGTTGTAAAATGCGTTTGATGACTTTCTCCGACAGCAAATACGTCTAGTCCTGCCTCATCTGCAAGCTTACTTGCTTCGATTAATTCATGAATACGCTGTTCGGCGCTAATACGACTTCCTGTAAATGGATTTAGTATATGATCACCAATCGAATATAAACCGAATTCGAGTCCTTTATTTGGATCAATGCGATATTGTTCCATTGTCATCCACCCCTTTTAATCAATTGGTTTTAATCCTGCTTCAATTTCTGCACGTTTATCTTCTAAAAATGGCGGTAAATCTAATTTTTTTCCTAATGCTTCAACCGTTGAATCAACCGTAAATCCAGGTCCATCTGTCGCCATTTCAAATAAAATTCCATTCGAATCACGGAAATATAAGCTTTTGAAATAAAAGCGATCGACAACGCCTGTTGATTGGAAGCCTTGTTCTTTCACCACTTCGTCCCAAAACACGAGCTCTTCCTCGTTCTTCACACGAATCGCCAAATGATGAATGCTTCCTCGACCTGGCTTTTCACTCGGTCCCACCTGCTCCTTCACTACAATTTCACCAAATGCTTGACCGGCAACAGACTGATAGATAGCCTCTTGATCTGAACGAGCCACTTCTTCATAGCCAAGCATATCCCTTAAAGTTCTTGCCGTTCGATTCAAATAACGTACAGTAATCTCCACAGTCCCCATTCCTAAAATACGTTGCTCCAGATCGACGCTGGAATCTTCCCATGCCGACCAGTATGCGGGTGTCTCTTCGCCATTATTATTAAGTAAAACAAGGCGCAGCCCTTCCGTATCCTCAAATGGAAGTGCAGCCCGGCCAGCATACGTAGTGATTTCTCCATGCTTAACATCGAATTGCTCAAAACGCTTTTTCCAATATTCCAGACTTTCAAATGATGGAACAAGCAAACCAATTTGAGTAATGGCATTTGTGCCACGAATCGTTCTTCCCGCCATCGGCATTTCAAAGAAAGATAGCTCTGTCCCTGCACTCCCCGTTAAATCTCCGTAAAACAGGTGATACATAGAAGGGTTATCTTGGTTAACAGTCTTTTTTACTCGCCTCAAACCTAATACTTTTTGATAAAATTGATTATTTATTTGAGCATTTTTTGTAATCATTGAAATATGATGATGTCCAGGAATTTTATACATTATGAATCCTCCCTATTTTTAACTTGATTAATCAAGTGATGATGTAAAAAAAAATTACTCAAGCGGTAATTCTTTTTTTAGGCTATGTTTATGTACACGAGTTATCAGCGTGTACAATGTTTTTGTTTCTTCTTCATTTAATACATCATTAAAAAATGACGTTTGAAACGCTAGTTGAGCTGGCAAAGCCTCTTGTAATATCTCTTCACCCTTTTCCGTTAAGCTAATTGTTTTCGTTTTCCAATCTTGCTTCCGTACAATATAGTCTTCTTTCTCAAGCCGAACGAGCATACGAGAAATGCCACCTTGCGTGACCGTTACTTTTTCAGCTAATTCCATCTGCGTGAGTGGCTGATATACATGAATTTGCACGAGTACATCAAATTGTGCTGTAGTTAAATCAAAGCGCTTTAAAAAATCATTCGACAGCTGGTTACTATGGTTCGTAAAACGCATTAAACGTAACCAGATTAATGACCCCAACGTATTATTGCGCATTTCACTTCCCTCCCCATCGTTAACCTTAATATCACTTTACTACTCAATTGAAGAGAAATCAAGATAAATATCTCGGATTCGAGATATTTTTATCTTTTTTGTAAAAAGTGACTTAAATCCTAGATTCTCTTCTCATTTATCCATACTTTCTACAATTTTATTTAATATGATGTTTTTGAAAAATGACGTAAAATGAAGACATCCAATTTACACAGGTGATTAAAATTGAATAAACTTTCCATAAAGATTGGTACACTGTTTTTTTTAATAATATTTTCCTTAGAAACGTTCATGTTTTTCTTTCTGCACTCCGCAATGGTTGATTCAAGAGTGGAAGAAGAGCTGTCTGCATTACAAGCAAGAGGGAATTCCCACAGAGCCATTCTTGAAAAACATTTTGATGCTAACACCATCGCTCATATTACCCTTATGGAATCAGAAGCGAACACTGATGTCGTTATCACAAACCGGAACGGAAAGGTGCTAGACTCTTCCGACAAAGTTGACCAATTTTATAAGTACTTAAAAATGACAAATTCTAAAATTCCAAGGGAAGGAAAAATTGTAGAAGGAAACTGGCGAGAAGAGCCCATTATTGCCACTGTTAGTCCAGTTGAACAAAATGGAGAAGTTGCAGGGTATATTTATATGTTCCAAGATACACAATCCGTTCATGCTTTAATCGATCGTTTGAATGAACATTTTCTACTTGCCGGATTGATTTCCGTTAGTTTAACAGTTATTATTATTTTCTTTCTTTCAAAAGCTCTTACTAAACCATTAATAAAAATGAAGGATGCCACTTCCCAAATCAGCAAAGGAAACTTTGATGTTACTCTGGCGAAAAGAGGAAACGATGAGCTAGGAGAGCTAGCCAAATCGATCCAATTGTTAGCAAACGATCTAAATTATTTAAAGAAAGAACGCAATGAATTCTTATCGAGCATTTCGCATGAACTAAGAACTCCATTAACCTATATTAAAGGATATACGGATATTGTCCTAAAACGAAATCTGCCTATTAATGAACAGCAAAAATATTTAAATATTATTCTTGAAGAGACCAATCGACTTTCGGATCTCATTAAAGATTTATTTGATTTAGCGAAAATTGATAAGAATACCTTTATCATCGAGAAGGAGCAAATAGACCTAAATGAATTCCTGTTAACCATTGAAAGAAAACTTTCCCCGGCTTTTTTGGAAAATAAAATGAGATTGGAGATTATCTGCCCTTCTAATGTTTTTATTAAGGCAGACCCTTCTAGATTAGAACAAATCATCCTTAATCTTTTAGATAATTCAATGAAATACTCATCCAAAGGTGGAGTAACTGCAATAAGCGTGACAAAGCTCAAACAATCTGTTCAAATAACCATAAAAGATACTGGCAAAGGAATACCTGAAGACGATATTCCATTTATTTTTAACCGATTTTATCGTGTAGATAAGTCCCGAACGAGATCTTTGGGAGGCACCGGACTTGGACTTGCCATTGTGAAAGAACTCGTTGATAAGCACGAAGCCGAAATTACTGTTAAAAGTGAGTTAGGAAAAGGTACAGAGTTTTCATTAATATTTAAGGGGTAGAAAACGAATGAAAACAATACTATTAGTCGATGACGAACCACTTATGCTTGATTTACTATCACTATATTTAACTCCTGCAGGTTACAAATGTATAAAATTCCCTTCAGCAGAAGATGCCCTTGTTTATTTAGAATCTTACCAAACTGACCTCGTCTTACTTGATATCATGATGCCAGAAATGGACGGATGGGAAGCATGTCGTGAAATTAGAAAACATTGGGATATCCCCATTATTATGCTTACTGCGATGAGCGAGAAACCTGATATTGTGAAGGGATTAAAAATTGGTGCAGATGATTATATTTCTAAGCCTTTTGACGAAGAAGAATTGCTTGCAAGAATAGAAGCTACTTTACGAAGAAACAAAAGCAAGAATGGCAGAGTAGCCTTTCAAGGTCTAGTATTGGATTTAAATTCCTTTGTCCTTCAATATAATAAAAAGGAAATCTCGTTAACACCTAAGGAATTTGCGATGATGGATTTATTTTTAAATCATATCAATAAAGTCTTTACAAGAGAACACTTCATCACTTCTATATGGGGGTACGGGGTGTCAACAGAAGATCGCACTATTGATTCCCATGTTAGAAATTTACGGGATAAGCTTAGAAAGGCAGGTTTCCCTGCTGATGAACATCTGGTTACTGTGTGGGGTGTAGGGTATAAATGGGCTGGGAAGGTATAAAGAATGGAAGCTATTTTACTAAACTGGTTTCCACCTAATCCAATTCTTGCTGTTCTCCTTAGTTTAACTTTAAATATTATTGTTGCTATATCTGGTATTTTACCTAGTGCATTTATCACAGCTGGAAACATTGTCTTTTTTGGATTTGAAGCTGGGCTATTGGTTTCGATTACTGGGGAAGCAGCTGGTGCGATTGTGAGTTTTGTTCTATACAGAAAAGGATTAATAAAGCTTTCATCTAACTTTAAAAAATCAGAGTCTAAGCTTTTACAAAAGTTAAAAAATACAGCTGGAGCAGAAGCTGTGTTACTTGTACTTGCCCTCAGGATTTTACCTTTCATTCCTTCTGGAGCTGTTACACTAACTGCAGCTTACAGCAAAATGAAACTGCTATCATTTAGTATTGCTAGTACTTTAGGTAAAATCCCCTCGCTATTTATAGAAGCATATTCTACTAACCAATTACTGTCATTGGAACTCGAATTGCAGCTTGGTGTCATTCTTTTACTTTTTATACTTGCAAACTCTTATTATCTAATAAAAAGAAAATACAAAAGAAAAAAATAATAATAGATTAGAAAAACTAGGAACAGCGGATTTCTACTGTCCCTAGTTTTTTGAAAAAAATATTAATCTTGTAGTACCTACTTACTCATTGATTAGAATATATTCCAGTATCAAAAACTCCAGTAAGTTATCGTATCGAGAATCCCTAAAATGATCATTAGTCCGCCAGCTAGTTTTTGAACCACTGTGCCAAGCTTGCGCCCCTTCTTTTTGATTAATGATCCTCCTAGATCCAAATACCATATTAAAAAAATGGCAATAATCAATGGCAAAGAGGTCCCTATTGCAAAGATAATTGGTAGAACTGCACCGTAGCTTACTGAAGCGGCCATGGGGATAAGCGTCATAAAAAATAAAGTAAACATAGTAGGACAAAATCCTAGTGTAAAACTTACCCCCATAAAAAATGCACCTAAATTTCCCTTTTGCTGCAATCTTTCTTGGATGCTGCCAAAAGAAAAAGATTTATGAAATTTTATAATACCTATCATAAAAAGACCAATAAAGATAAACATCGGGCCGACAATTCTTCTAATCCAAGGAAAATAAGAGATTAAAGAGTTTTTAACTTCGCTTCCTAATAACCATACTAAAATACCTAAGCTAGAAAAAACGGCTATTTTTCCAAAGGTGAAGAACAGAACACTTTTCCAAGCAATTTTTTGTTGAATGGATTGATTTCCATATACTGTGATCGCACCTAAATTCCCCGTAAATTGGCATGGAGCCAATGCCCCGACAATTCCTAATACGAATGCAGATAGAATAGGAAGACCTGTTGTACTTAGCCCGATATTTACCAACGGTTGAGTTAATAAATTGCTAATTTGGCTGAAAAAATCATACATCCCATACCTCCGCTTTATAAGAAACAATAACTAGAATATGAATCTATTTATTCCAGTATTATTATATCCTATTGAACGTTCCCTTCTTGAACAAGAAGAGTCCAATTTTTTGTACCATCTAGCGTTTGATTTATATCTATCCCCATAAGAACTAGGCCTTCATTGAAAGCCCAGTTCAAAATATCATACTAATTTAGCCCTCAATGACCTCCATGCCCACCTCCACTGGCCGAGGTAATTTCAAGCATTTGGTCAATCATTCCCTGTGTTTTCATTGATATTGCATCACTTGATCCAAGGATAAAAGCATGATTGTAAGGACCCACTGTTGGATCATCTTTAAATGTAGGCTGTAGTTGTGCTAAAAACTCATGAGTTTCGGCAGATAATTCACCCTTATCTAGCCAAATTAGTGGTGCATGCTTTCCTAAGTGGGCAAAAGGTGCTCCCGCAATCGCAAACTCAGCATTCTCTGTAGATATGAACTCTAATCCATAACCTGGTTCTGTCAGTCCCCACCCAAATTTCGTTTTTTCATCTTTAAACTTTGCAAATGCGATAGAAGTCTCTACAGGATCCTTCCCCTGAATTCTTGTTACAGAACCAAACTCTTGTAGTTTATTTTCAATGTCAGAGGTAACAGCTGTATCAGGTCCAAGAATATAAATATTTGCCCTATTATTTCTAAGCTTAAGAGCATCTACTGTCGCATCTGGAATACTATCTTTCGTTACGTAAAGAACTGGCTCAGGCATGTGAGCGATCCAATTCGCTGCTAGTAAAGAATACAACTTTGCTTCTTCCTCAGAAGAAACAATGATGACACTCTGTGGGATATCTCCTGCTACTTCTGCATATGTTAAATCAACATTTTTTGCAAACTCTGCGGAATCATCTCCCGTAATTTGCTCAATAGAATAATCTTTTAACAAATCAATTATTTTTTGATCTGCATCTCCTATTACCATGACCTCAGTTCCATCATCATTTCCTACAGGAGATAATCTCTTCAATTCCTTCATTGTTTCTTCTGGAATATCCCCATCTTCATAGAATAGTACAGGTCCATTATTAGGATGGTGAATTAAATCCGTTGCAGCAAGAGCATACTGCCAATTATCTGCAGGAACAAGTAATACTGTGCCTGGCTTATTATCATCTTGCGTTGCTGGCCAAATCGTTTTCGAAACACTAACGGCTGCATCAATTAAATTTTTCGAATCAAGCCTTGTTACATTTTTAGTACTGAACACGTTAGAAGCATTTTGTGTTATTTCTTCGTTTTTTTGTTCTGGTTTATTAGATGTACATGCAACAAGTCCAAGAGCTAATAAAGTCACAAAGAGTATAGTCCACCATTTTTTCATACTTTTCCTCCTCAAAGTTTTCCATATTAGAAAAACTTGGCGTTCGCCAAGTCCTTTTTGGCGAATGCCTTAGTTTTTCTTATGCGATCTTATAAGCAGATATTTAATTGAAAACACACTCTACCTTTAGTACGTTAATTAGCTTAAACTTTCCTATTAGCTAAAATATACAAAACATTAGTGCAGAAAATATGCAGAATTCATGTGATAATTGTCCGTAAAAACCAATTTGCATTATCGGCTTTATCCATTTTTGCCTAAAAACCGATATAAATACCGCTTTATTATTGTAAATAAAGAAAACTCGCCGATTGGCGAGCCTTGGAAAGGCGAAGACAGAGGCGTAGTTGCACTTATACTTAATTCCTAAAATTGGCAACTACGTCGGATCATCTTCTGCGCTGGCAATTTATACTTTCTTAACGTATAAAAAAAGTGCACATCCTCTTTTAATCAGGAAATATTAAAAGAGGAGTGCACCAATATTCAGATTCTTATTTACTGTCCATATCAATCCTAGTGTTTTCATGAGGAAAATATTCTTTTGTCATTTTGACATCTACCTTTAACTTGAAAATGTAGTAATGCCAATGACAACTGCAAAAATAATTTAGAAAAACTCGGCATTCGCCAAGTCCTTTTTGGCGAATGCCTTAGTTTTTCTTATGCGATCTTATTAGCAGATATTTAATTGAACTCACACTTTACTTTAGTACGTTAATAAACTTAAACTTTCTTATTAGCTAAAATAAGACCAAGTCCACGGTCAAACCAATGCAATCTACTATCCTAAAATCGAAGTCACAATATGCTTAGAGTCCCATTGACCTAACGAAAACGTTGTAATTTGGTACTTGCGCGGGAAAAAATGCTCCTGAATTTCCTGCACTGACATACCTTGTTGAAATAATTTCTTCACTTCGTCAGTAACATGATACAAATAATCAAGCTTTTCCTGAAGCTTTTCTTTTCCGTTCTTGATATATCCTGCGTGATTACAAAATACTTCTTTAAAATCATAGGATAAGATATGCTCAATTGATTCAATAATTTGCGGAATGGATTCGCTATCCATTATGACCTTTGTTTTTACCTGAACGAACAAATCACCAGAGAATAGCTGGCCGGTCGACATATTCAAGTAGGCAATATGATCTGCCGAATGTCCTGGTGTAAAAATACTCTTCCAATTATATGTACGCGAATGAAACGTTTCTGGCACTGGCAAAGGGCGAAAAGGTGGTCGCTTACCCCAAAACAGCTGTCTATAAAGTGGATACTTTCCCTTTTTTTGTGCTTCTGTAATCGACTTTTTGTGTATATAGACTGGTACATTGCGCTGATTCTGAAGCCAAGCCGCACAACCTGTATGGTCTTCGTGAATATGTGTACAATACAGTGCATCTATCTGTTGCTCGTCAAAAAACGCTTGAAACTGTTTCGCTAATGATTTCGAGCCTGCATCAATTACAATCCCATCTGTTGCATAACTATATACATTTAGCTTCACCGACTGAAACTGAATCGAACCGTTCGCATAATGAATGTCTCCTACATTACCTCGCTCCAACTTTTTTTGAAACAACATCTCAGCACCCCCACCCTTTTTTGCTATCATAGCATAAAATGAATGGTTGTTCATTCAGAAATTGTACATAAAGTGATAACTTCTATTTCAACAAAAAAGCAACCCCATTTAGTAATTGAGTTGCTTTTCGTTATTTCCTATTCATCCATGTTTTTTTATTCTTTAACCCTCAACAATCGTAATGAATTAAACACCACGATGAGTGTTGCTCCCATGTCTGCAAAGATAGCCATCCATAATGTTAGCCATCCTGGGATAATTAAGATTAATGCCAATAATTTGAGTCCAAGAGCGAATGTCATATTTTCCTTAATAATTCTTAATGCTCTGCGACTTAACTCGATTGTATAAGGAAGTTTATTTAAATCATCCGCCATTAAGGCAATGTCAGCTGTTTCAATCGCCGTATCAGTCCCAGCACCACCCATTGCGATCCCTACTGTTGCAGTTGCTAATGCTGGTGCATCATTAACACCATCTCCAACCATGGCAACTTTTCCATATTGTTCTCTTAATGATTTTATGGTTTCTAATTTATCTTGCGGCAATAAATCAGCCTTTACCTCACTTAATCCAACCTGTTTTGCAATTGCTTGACCTGTTGCTTGATTGTCTCCAGTCAACATAATGGTTTTTTGTATTCCGATTTCAAGCAATTTTCGAATGACTTTGGAACTGCTATCTCGCACTTGGTCGGCAACAGCAATCATCCCGATAATATCTTGGTCTGTGCCAACTAACATGACGGTTTTTCCTTGAAGTTGCAACGCTTTTATTTCCGCTTCAACGGAAGAAGGAAGATGACTCATTTCTTCAAAAAGCTTCGGACTACCAATATAATATAATTCATTGTTTACAAGTGCTCTTGCCCCTTTACCAGTAATCGATTGGAAATCCTCCGCTTTATAATCATTTAAGGAAATCCCTTTTTCTTCAGCTTTTCGAATAATAGCTGAAGCTAAAGGATGCTGTGAGAATTTCTCAATGGCCATAGCGATTCCTAATAAATCGTTCGCTTCTTGTCCTTTTAATACTTTAATATCTGTTACTTCTGGGGTTCCTTTTGTTAATGTCCCGGTTTTATCAAAAGCAATAACTTTTAATCGCCCAGCCTCTTCTAAATGAATTCCACCTTTGATTAATACACCTTTTTTTGCTGCGTTTCCAATCGCTGTAACAATAGCTACAGGAGTGGAAATGACCAATGCACAAGGACATCCAACAACTAATACAGCAAGGCCGCGATAAATCCATTCAGACCAATCCCCACCCATAAATAATGGCGGAACAACTGCAATTGATAAAGCGATCATAATAATAACAGGAGTATAGTATTTCGCGAATTTATCAACAAATGCTTGGGAAGGAGCACGTTCTGCCTGTGCCTCTTCAACTAAATGGATTATTTTTGAAATTGTTGTATCTTTAACTAGCTTAGTTACTTTTACTTCTAATGAACCTTCTTCATTTAATGTTCCTGCAAATACTTCATCACCAACTGTTTTTAAAACAGGAATGGATTCACCTGTGATAGCTGCTTGATTGATAGAAGATTGCCCTTTAATGACTTCTCCATCCATTGCCAGCTTTTCACCTGGTTTAATGATTAAAATATCACCTAATTTTATGTCTTCAACATCCAATTCCATTTCTTGATGACCACGTCTTATGAATGCAGTTTTTGGAGCGATATCCATTAGAGAGCGAATAGATTCACGCGCTTTATCCATTGAATAGCTTTCTAAGGCTTCGCTTACTGCGAATAAGAAAACAACAACGGCCCCTTCACTCCACTCGCCAATAACTGCAGCTCCAATTATCGCGATCGTCATAAGCGTTTTCATATCAAATTGAAGTTTCGTAAGGTTTTTCAAACCCTCTTTAAATAGGTCAAAACCACCAATTAAAATAGATAAGGCAAAGATAAAGATGGTTGCCAGATGTGCCTCTCCAAATGAATACATGGAGGTGTATCCAAAGATTAGGAAAATAAGAGAAGCCATTGTATTTTTATTTTCAGCTTTCTTCCAGAAAGGGATTTTTACTTCTTTTACTCTTTGATTCTCAGGCAGCACTTTAATACCATCAAAAGCTCCGGCTTCTTCTAGTTGTTCAATCGTTGCTTCCCCAATGACAGTTAATTTTGATGCACCAAAATTTAGTTGAACATCATTCACTGTTTGTATCTCTCGAATATTCTTTTCGAATTTTGCTGCACAGTTGGTACAGGAAAGGCCTTGTAATCGATATGTTTCTTTATTATTTTCTATTGCCTTCTCCATTGCCTACACCTTCTTTAGAATGAATTAATGCGATCGATACTAATTGATGAACATGATCATCTGATAGGGAATAAAAGACAAGCTTTCCTTCCTTTCGATGCTTGGCTAAGCCCAAATCACGTAATAAACGTAAATGATGGCTTGCTGTTGCCGTTGAAGACCCGATTATATTCGCTACGTCACAAACACATAATTCTCTCTCTATTGTTAGGGCATAAGCAATTTTTATTCGAGTAGAATCAGACAAGGCTTTAAATAATAACTCTACTCCACTTATTTCCTCTATTCTCTTTTGAACACGATTAACCTTTTCTTCATCAAAACAAAATGTCTCGCATGTGTCATGCGTGTTTATATTTATATTTATATTCTTTTGACTCATTTCCACACCTCATTCAAAAGATTATTTGATTATATATAATATTAGCTTATGCCACAAACTTTAAATTGTCAAAAAATATTCAAATATTCTTTTGAATAAACATTTAATTTATAAAATTAAACTGTAAAATAACAGGAGAGTAAGAAATGAGATAACTGTATAAAGAAAAAGTGTTTTTCTTTTTCGAGGATGTGGCGCATTTGTTAGCCAGCCCGTTCATCGATAAAAAAGCATTAAAATTTGAGGGAGAAGAGGAAATGACGAATAAAAAGAATTCTTCATTTAAATTAGTAATGATTATTACCGTGCTTATTTTTGCAGCTCTGTCTGCAGCTGTCATTTTAAATAATAAAAGCTCGGAAACAGATAAAGATATAAGCTATGATAAACAGCCATCTATCGAGGGACAGCCAACACTAGGAGATCCAGATGCTCCTGTTACAGTTGTGGAATTTGCAGATTTTAAATGTCCTGCATGTAAATCATGGAGTGAGACGTTTTTTCCACAGTTAATGGAGGACTATGTTGATAAAGGTGACGTCAAAATTTCCTTCGTTCACGTACTTTTTCATGGTGACGAATCAAAATTGGGCTCTTTAGCTGCAGAGGCAGTCTATAAACAAAGTCCGGAAAGCTATTGGACATTTAATAAAGAACTTTTTAAAGCACAGCCAACAAATGCTGACCACGATGCTCTGTGGCTAACAATGGATTTAATTAATGAAATTGCAAGTTCCATTCCTGGCATTAATTTAGAACAGTTAGAAAAAGATATGCAGGATCAATCAGTGATTGACGAAGTAAATAAAGACTCAAAGCTAGTGGAAGAGTTTAAGGTTGAGTTGACTCCGAGTATTATGGTAAACGGTACAATGCTCGAAGATCCGTTTGATTATGAAAAGATAAAAAGTCTTATAGACGACGCATTAAAAGGTAAAGACAAATGATAAATCGGAATCAAATATATTTATATATCGCTTGGATCGTTTCAATAATAGCGACACTTGGAAGTCTTTATTTTAGTGAAATCCGGGGTTTTATTCCATGTGAGCTTTGCTGGTATCAAAGAATTCTTATGTATCCCTTAGCTCTAATACTTGGGATTGGAACATTCCAAAATGATTTTTCAGTTAAGAAGTTCGTGCTGCCATTGGCGTTTATCGGCTGGTGTATTTCATTTTATCATTATCTCGTACAAAAGGTTCCTGGTTTTGCCGAAATAACGCCTTGTGTGAATGGTGTTCCTTGCAGTGCACAATATATTAATTGGTTTGGCTTTATTACCATTCCTTTCTTAGCTCTAACAGCCTTTACTATGATTATCATTTTGATGTTTCTTTTAAAGAAGCCATCTGAAAGATATACTTTTAATTTTTAATGAGAATAGACTAAGTATTAATCAACTTTTTTTAAGTTTCGAAGAAAAATCATGGTTGGTGGCTTCCTTCGACTTCATTAATGACACACATTCACACTTATCATTCGTTACCGTCGTCCAAATGCAAAGATCATTAAAGTCGATTTGTCATAGGGGTTCAAACACACAAAACACCGTTCGAAAATAGAACGGTGTTTATTTATTGCTTAAGTAAAAAAAGATATCTATTCCTTTGGTTAATACTAGGATACTAACCAAATAAACAAAGAAAGGTATCACCAAAATCTGTAACTGAAAAAATAACTATTCATTTGAGGAATGTTTCCTGTTTGAAAAAATGATCAATTTGAGCTTCTTTTTCTTTGCATATTTGGTATTGAAAAATAGGTCGTCCAATCGATCCATATTGTTCATTTTCTTCCAAAATCCCCATATCAGTTATAAATCTTAAATATTTCCTGACTGATACTCTTGATATTCCTAAACTTAAGGCAATATCTTCTGTTACAAATGGCTTACAATCATAAGTGATAATTTCCTTAAATATAAGCTTTAATGTAGCCTTTGTTAAACCTTTTGGAAATTCTTTCAGTTCTTTATCATTATCTATTCTTAACACTTGTCTATCTATTTCAAGCTGATTCAATTGATTAAGTTGCTTTAAAGTTTCAGTGCGTTCTCGATATTGCTCTAGTCCTTGCTTAAACCTATCAAATGTAAAAGGTTTTATTAGATAATCGAATGATCCATATCTAAAAGCTGTTTGAATAGTCTCGTTATCTGAAGCTGCAGTAATTAATATTACATCGATACAAACATCTTTGCTTCTTAGACTTTTTAATAGATCTATCCCTGTTTCGCTAGACATATAAATATCTAATAATAGCAGATCAATATCATTTTCCTCTATAATCGTTATAGCTTCTTTCGCCGAAGAAGCTGTTCCTATTAAATAAAAACCGGGAATATCCTTTAAATAAAGCTTATTAATTTCTGCTACCATCGGATCATCTTCTACAATTAATACTTTAATCATTTTTCATCACCTCAGTTAGAAAAATACGAACAAATTTTCTTGTTAACAAACATATATTTGCCGAAAATTAAAGCACTTTTTCTTTATAAAATCAGCTTAAAAAATATTCTTGAGCCACCTATTTATGAGCTTTTATATAGGGTAGTTTAATATAAAAATTTGTTCCATTGCCTTCTTCGGAAACAACATTTAACTCTCCGTTTAAACCGTCAATTTCTTTCTTTACAAAATATAATCCTAAACCTCTATCAACTCCTTTAGTTGAGAACCCTTTCTCAAAGATTTTTTGCTTATTTATTTCGGACATTCCAGTACCATTATCTGAGACTTCTATTAACAATGTTTCATCTGTATAATCAAAGATTAAGTCTACAACCTTTTCGTTTTTCTCACTTACAGCATCAAAAGCATTGCTTATTAAATTACCTACAATTTTTATTAATGAATACGTATATTCTCCACTTTCGTTTTCATAGATAGTCTCTTCACAATGAAAATTTAACAGGATTCCTTTCTCATGAGCATAGCTAATTTTCCCCATAATAAATCCAGCTAATGTAGCATCTTTGATTTTCTTTGCGACTGAAATGACCTCTTTTTCGTTATATGTTACTAAATGTTGGATGTAATTTTTCAATTTATCATAACACCCTAATTGGATCATCCCTAGAATGACGTGGAGTTGATTCATGAATTCATGTGACTGTGCTCGTAATGCCTCAGCATACATCTTTACATCTGTCAATTGTTCAGCTAATTGTCGAATTTCCGTTTGATCTCTGATAGTAGCAACTGCTCCTACTACTTTCCCTTTTACAATAATAGGAACTCTATTAACATATAGATTTAATCCATTAAAATGTAATTCTTCATTTAATTCTGATTCTTCATTAATAAGTACCTTACTTAAATTAGAAAGTGGTATAATCTCTTCTAATTTTTTCCCCACGGAATTTTCCTTAATTTTAAATAGCTTGCTAGCCGATTTATTTAGAACTGAAATATTTTGATCATGATCAATGGCAATTATTCCTTCATGAATTGATTCTAACAATGCGTTTCTTTCTTGAAGTATCTTTGCTATTTCAGCAGGCTCCAAGTTAAATAATATCTTCTTAATATAATTCGCTAAAATAACCGCTCCAGTCAATCCAAATAACAAACTTAAATAAGTCACGAAAACAATATCTGAACGCCCTTTACTAATCTCATCTTCTATTTCATCTAATGATACTCCTACTGCAACGGCTCCTATTTGACCTTTATTTTTATCTATAATTGGCGTAAAAACTCTCTGAGATTTTCCAAGTGTACCTGTAGAAACAGACGAACTTTCCTTTCCGTTCTTTAGTACTTCTTCTTCATCTCCACCAACAAATTTTTTTCCTATTTTTTCGGGATCGGGATGGGATTTTCTTATACTGTTCATATCCATGACTGTAATAAAATCTACCCCTGTTAATTTTAATACCTCAGTTGTATATTCTTGAATAAAAGGCTCTTTTTCTTTATCTAATAGTGCATCTATAATTAAAGGATTATTCGCGACCATTCTTGCTACATTAAAAGCATTTTCTTCCTGATTTTCCTTAATGGTTGCCGATGCCCTCCTTTCAGTAAGAAAACCTTGAAATGCTACAGATATGACAACAACAAAAAATACAAGAATAACGATTAAACTAACTAATTTGGGACGTCTTATATTCATATTTCTCCCCCAACACAGCAACTTAAACTTTGTGATTTATTTCACGTAAAATTATAATAGCATAAAAAAAGAAGGTTCTTTCTAAAATAGAAGAACCTTTCACAAGATATTAATAATTTCCTCAATCTTACGTAAAGTAAGATTGACAAGTATGTCTGAAGCTAAGATGTTTTTTCGATCCACTGCTAAAATTGGTTTTTAGTATAATTTCTAGAAATGCAATTGATTATTTTAAGGCAACACCAAAATCTAGTATTTTGGTATCGATTTGAATTTCTTATATTTACCTGTCTTTAACCGAAGATGGAAGAAATCTTCTAAATGGTCTGCCCATTCATAGATTTCTTCACCTTCCTTCTTTTTTACAATTCCGTTAGATACTTTTATCCATTTTTTCGAATCGTGATCTTGAAAATACCCTGTAATAGAAATCGCTAATGGATGGAATTTTTTATTAGCATAGATTGTCCCATAGTGGATATAGCTTTCCCTATACTCGTCATGAATCCAATCTTCCTCTTTATTTTGAAGCCACATGACATCATTTTCGATAAATCCGATCAATTTAGCCGTTTTGCTATAAATGTATTCCATTTCCATTACCTCTTTTACTAAGATAATACTAAACTATTCTTAAGCATTGGAATAGCATCTACTACATGTCTTTGTATAGCCAATTCTTCTGGAGAGAAGCCTAAAGCTAAACCGATCAGTTGTGGCAAATGTAGAATTGGCATAGTTATATTTTCACGGAAAGATTTCTGTGCATCTGGCTGATAAGCATCTAACTGCATTTGACATAATGGACACGGTGTTACAATACAGTCTGCGCCTGCTGCTTTTGGGGATAAACAGTTAATTCCAGTCATATTCATAACTTCTTTCTCAGCAGGGAAAACCGCATGGAAGCCACAACATCCAAGTCTTTGATCAAATTCTACATTCTCAGCACCTAAAACTTCTGCAACCATTTCCATTGATTGAGGGTTCATGTGATTCTCAAAACCCATAATCTTCGGTGGCATTATGATATGGCAGCCATAGAAATTAGCAACCTTTAATCCTGTTAGTGGACGCTTTACTTTTTTCTTTAAGCGGTCAAGTCCATAATCTTCGATTAGTGCCCATAGTAAATGGGTAATTTCAACGTTCCCTTTATATTGCATACCAGTGCCTTTTAAGCTATCGTTCACCTTATTACGCAGCTTTTCGTTTTTATCAAGCTTAAGCTTTGCAGTACGGAGCATTAATGTACATGTATTACAAACCGTGAGAATTTTTGAAACACCTAGTTTCTCCCCTAAAGCGATATTACGAGCATTGATGGAGGTAGCCAAAAAATTATCTACGTCTTGAATATGGCTTGCTCCGCAGCAAGTCCAACCTTTTAGCTCGATTAATTCAATTCCTAATGCTTCCGCAACCTTCATTGTTGAAATCATGAGTTCCTCAGCAGCTGATTCTAATGTACATCCTGGAAAAAATGCATATCTCATGAGTTTTTGACCTCCTCAGCATACTTGTAAATTTCTTTTACTCCTCTAATACCCTCAACGGCTTTAGGCATATGGAATGGATTGATTTTTCCTTTTCTGATCATACGTAGAGCAAAAGGAACTTTTGTTGTAGCTGTTTTTATCAATCCGTCCGTCTTAATTGGAAGCATTGTTTCATTTAAACGACCTTTATTCCGAACGTCATCATGGAAGGCAAAAGCATGTTTTGCTCCTTGATTGTTGGTTTCCCCCAATTTGATGGATTCTTGTCTTAAAAAGGCGATTTGATCGGTTAATGGTATTCCCTTTGGACAACTTGATATGCATTGCATACAGTGCAAGCATTTCCAAAGCTCATTTTCATACGCTGGGAGAATATGCTCATTTGGAGCACAGTCTCTAGAATCTACCGCAAAACGATAAGCACGATTTAAAATAAAGGGCTCTAAAAAAGTTCCGTCATTGACAGCTAGCTGATTACATTCCGACGCACATACACCACAAAGAATACAGTCTGTTGGAGACGAAATTTTGTGAAATGCATCCTCACTCTGTGTAAAACCTTTTTCAACATTACCTTCGCTTGATGGAATCAACCATGGTTTCACCTGCTTCATTTTTTCCATCTTAGGCTCCCATGCAATAGCAAGGTCTTTAATAACCTCAAAATTACTTAATGGTTCAAATACGAGATTATCAGTTTGGAAGGTCGCTAAGACATCATCAAGTGATGTTTTACAAGTCAAAAATGATTTTCCATTGACTTTAATTGCACAACTTCCACAGATGGCATGGCGACAAGCTGATGTGAAAACAAGGGTTGGATCTAATTGTTCACGTATTGTTGTTAAGGCCCATAGAATTGTTTTGCCTTTTTCGTATTGTAATTGATAGTCTTGATACCATTCTCTGTTCCCGTCGAATCGTTTGATTTTATAATGTATCGTTCTCATTAGTATTTTCGCTCCTCCGGTTGATATTTCGTAATGGTGACCGGGCTATAATCTAGGCGATAATATTCTCCTTCGTTATAAATTAGTGTATGCTTTAAGAATTTTTCATCATCTCTAGCTGGATAATCTCCTCTTGAATGAGAACCACGGCTCTCTTTTCGATTGATGGCCCCCAATGCTATTGCTTTTGCGAGTTTTAACAAATTGCCGATCTCCACATAGTTTATGAATGCCATATTGTAGGTCTCGGAAGGATCGCCAATATAAGCATCTTTGAATTGCTCGAGCAGTTCTTCAATTGTATGGTAAGCTTGCTTCATTTCTTCTTCTGTGCGGAAAATTCCAACATTATTCCACATTGCTTCAGCCATCTTGTCGCGAATTTCAAACATTTTGATGCCTGTTTTTTTCTTGCGAATGGAATGGAATTTCTCAGTCCACTCTTTTTTCTCTTGCTCCAGTTTTAATGTAGATGAAAACGAGCGTTTTTTTGCTGACTGCTGGGCACCTAAACCAGCATATTTACCGAATAATACGACGTCAGCAACAGAGTTACCACCTAACCGGTTAGCACCGTGAATGGATACTGCACAACATTCGCCAGCTGCATGAATTCCTTCGATAGGTGTAGCACATGTTTTGTAATCTACTACATGGATACCACCCATCGTATAGTGGCAACTAGGTCTGATTGGTACAGGCTCTTTAATGAGGTCGACACCTTCAAAGTCCATTGCTAGTTCACGAACTTGCGGAAGACGCTCCATAATTTTTTCCTCGCCTAAGTGCCGTAAATCCATTAATACGTAAGAACCCATTCCATCACCAAAGCCGCGTCCCTCTTTAATTTCTGTTTCAATTGAACGTGAAACGAGATCACGTGGACCGAGCTCCATTTTGTCAGGTGCATAGCGTGACATAAATCGTTCGCCGTCTTTATTAATTAAATATCCACCTTCACCTCGACATGCTTCTGATAAGAGAACACCAGTGGAGGCAAGGCCTGTTGGATGGTATTGAATGAATTCAGGATCCTTTAATGGAATCCCAATATCGAAGCAGGCTGCAGTCCCATCTCCTGTCATATTGATCGCATTGGTTGTTCTGCTCCAATACACACGACCAAAACCACCTGTTGCAATAACGACTGCCTTAGCTTGGATCGCATGAACTTCGCCTGTACGGATATCCATTGCAACTAACCCTTCGAAATGACCATTATCAACTGCTAGTGATAGTAAATACCAGTCATTGTGAAAGCAAACATTATTCTTTAAACATTGTTCATATAAGGCATGGAGAATGACGTGCCCTGTTTTATCTGCTGAATAGCAAGTTCTTGGACTTGATGCACCGCCGAATGGACGTTGCGCAACTTTTCCATTTTCATCGCGAGAAAACGGAACACCCATATAATCAAGCTCAGATATAAGTTCCGGCATATGAGAGGTGAAAAATTCGACAGCATCTTGATCTGCAAGGAAATCGCTACCCTTTACTGTGTCCCGAAAATGCTTTTCAACCGAATCCGTATTGTCACGATAGCCCATCGCTGCATTAATTCCGCCTTGAGCTGCACCTGTATGAGAACGGGTTGGGAATATTTTACTAAGGACAGCTACTTTTAAGCTTGGATCTTTACTAGCGTAAAGAGCAGCCATCATTCCAGCCCCGCCTGCCCCTACTACTACAACATCGTATTTAAGCATGTTAAATGCCTCCTAGCCATTGGTGTATTATTCTTCTTTAAATTGTTGAACTCCAATTTCGTATAAATTATTTCCTTCACTGTCGATTGCTACAATGCATGGGTAATCCTCAACCTTTAACCGACGAATTGCTTCTGGACCTAGCTCAGGAAAGGCAATTACCTCTGCTTCCTTTACGGAATCGGCAATAAGGGCGGCCGCTCCACCAATCGCAGCAAAATATACAACCCCATACTCTTTCATAGCCTCAATGACTTCTTTGCTTCTTGGTCCTTTTCCGATCATTCCTTTAAGCCCTTGCTCGATCATTGCTTTCGAATAAGCATCCATTCTTCCACTCGTGGTAGGCCCACAGGATCCAATTACTTTTCCAGGCTTCGCAGGTGTTGGTCCAGCATAATAGATAACCTGGTTTTCAAGATTGACGGGCAAATCCTCACCTTGAGCAATTGCATCAACCATTATTTTATGAGCTGCATCACGGGCTGTATAAATAACACCTGTAATTGAAACTTGATCTCCCGCTTTTAGTCCTTTTATTTGCTCCTCCGTTAAAGGAGTGGTTAGCTTTTTAATCTCTGACATTTTCTTCCCTCCTTAAAGTACAACCTCTTTATGTCTGGCAGCATGGCAATTAAGATTCACAGATACTGGCATTGTTGCAATATGCGTTGGATAAGTTTCAATGTGAACTGCTAATGCGGTTACTTTGCCTCCAAATCCTTGTGGTCCAATTCCAAGCTTATTAATCTTTTCTAATAGTTCTTTCTCTAATGCAGCATACTCTTGGTTAGGATGTGGTTCACCGGCCGAACGAGCGAGTGCTTTTTTTGCAAGCAATGCACACTTGTCCATTGTTCCTCCAATCCCAACACCGACGATTACTGGTGGACAAGGATTACCTCCCGCCTGAGTAACTGATTTAATAACGAAATCCTTAATTCCTTCTAGTCCTTCTGCAGGTTTAAGCATTTTTAGGGCACCCATATTTTCGCTTCCTGCTCCTTTTGGTAGGACTTGAATTTTAATTTTGTCCCCTGGAACAATCTCTGTGTAAATAACAGCTGGTGTATTATCTCCTGTATTTTTACGGTTTAATACAGGATCTTCAACTACAGACTTTCTTAAATAACCCTCTTCATACCCCTGCCTTACTCCTTCATTGATTGCATCTTCAAAATGACCATCAATAATTTGGACTTCTTGCCCTATCTCTGCAAATATGACAACAATTCCAGTGTCTTGGCACATAGGTGCATGTTCTTTTCTTGCTAACTCAACGTTCTTTACAATCTTCTCTAAGCTGTATCGACCGAAATGTGACTCTTCTACTTTTACGGCATCCTTAATTAATTTCTCAACATCTGCAGGAAGATCACATGCAGCACTTATGCACATTTCTCTTACAGATTTAATAATTTCATTCACCGATACTTTTCTCAAAGTAATTCCTCCTCGTTAAAATTATTTCTATGAAGCGAATGGTTCGTAAACGTTAGATGTTTTAATTTGAAATTCATGTTCGACTTTTTTACATTTTTCACATATATAACAAGGAATCTTTAACTCATATCCATCATCGCTACCATGAAAAGAATCAACATATTCACCCTTCACTAAGTTAGCATTACAGCATCGCGATTTTGTCATTATCCTCTTTCCTTTACAAGGTATTTTCCTCTAGTCTTCTACCAAAGTCCGAGAACTTTCCACCAAACTCCACCGACAAGGCCCCAAATTAAAATGTGAATAATTGAAATGATTAATCCCAGTGACCACCATTTATTTTGTGAAACAAAACCCGATCCAAAAAATACTGGGGCTGGTCCACATCCGTAATGAGTAGTACAAGCAAATAAATTACTAAAAAATGCTAGAAGTAAAGCAGCCAACATCGCTGGTGCTCCTGCAGTGATTGCTACTGCTAAAAATGCCCCATACATCGCACTTACGTGGGCAGTATTACTAGCAAAGAAATAGTGTGAATAGAAGTAAACTAGAGCTAGAACGATTAAAGCAACTATCCAAGACCAGCCACTTACTAATCCTTCAATCTGTGCACTAAACCATGGGATCATCCCTAATTCATTAAGGTAGGTTGCCATCATAACTAGCGCAGCAAACCAGATGAGCGTATCCCAAGCTCCTTCTTCTTTTTTGATGTCATTCCACGTTAATACCTCTGTTAAAAGCAATGCCGATAAACCAATCAATGCCGTTGTTGTAGCTCCAATTCCAATGTTTTCTCCAAAAATCCATAAAGCAAGAATTAAGAAAAAGATACCAATCATATACCATTCGGATTTTTTCAGTGCTCCCATTTCTTGAAGCTTTTTTGTAGCCATTTGGGACGCACCAGGAGTTTCTTTAATTTCAGGTGGATACAGTTTATATATCACTAATGGGATAATAATTAAGCTAACTATCCCTGGAACAAAAGCTGCGACAGCCCATCCAGTCCAAGTAATATCAACGCCTGCTACATCCGCTGCAATGGAAACAGCTAAAGGGTTTGCAGCCATTGCTGTCATAAACATGGCAGAAGTAATCATATCTCCTTGGAAAGCAACTTTTGTTAAGAATGCTCCCATCTTTCTTCCCGTTCCATTTTCAGGGGAAGATCCAAATGTACTGGATAGCGATTTAATAATCGGAAATATGATTCCCCCAGCGCGAGCAGTATTACTTGGCATAGCTGGTGCTAATACAAGGTCACTTACGAGTAATGAATACGATAATCCTAATGTCTTTTTACCAAATTTTTTCACGAAAATATATGCTACACGAGTTCCTAAGCCCGTTTTTATAAAACCTCTAGAAATAAAGAAGGCAATAACAATTAACCATATGGTTGTATTTTGAAAACCACTTAATGCGTCCTGTAATTCCAATGTTCCTGTAAGAACAGTCGCTGTAATTGCCAAGATCGCAACTCCCCCCATTGGCAATGGCTTTATAATTAAACCAACAATGGTAGCAACGAAGATAGCAAATAGATGCCATGCTTTTTCATCTAACCCGGATGGGGCATTAATAAACCACAGTGCCGTACCAATGGCTAGCACGATCAATAAAGGAATTATTTTCACTTCTTTTTCTGACTTTGAACTTTTTGATTGTTTTGGTTTTGACTTTGATTCTGCTACTGCTTGAGTCATAGTTTATCCTCCTAATAGAGCGAATGAAAATACTTCAAAAAGGTTGCTTCAATTTGTGAAGTTTATCACAAACATTCCGAAAAAAATCTGCAACGATTAGATTTTCTATAGACCGATCCTTAGAAAAGAATCATCTGATCACAGGCTGCACCCCCGATTCCGAAATTGTTAATAATTTATTTCCTAATTCAATACTACTTACTTTTTAACCCAATAGTTTTTTTGGAAATAAATGAGCTCGTTTTGTAAGTATATTAATTGTTTTGTAAGTAAAAAAAGTAAGAAAAGTAAATATTTTCTAAGTTTAACAAGTTGATAATAGTGTAATTCCTGAATCAAAACACACAAAACACCGTTCGAAATAGAACGGTGTTCATTTATTGCTTTAGTAAATATGATCATAAAGTGAAACTTCCATCAGTGGGGGTTTTCTTTCATCCCCCACTGATGGTTAGTTGAACCAATCGGGCCTTTACGGGCAGTTGATCCCCCACTTAGGTTTCTTTAATTCTCTCTCAACCTTGAAGTGGGGGTCTTACTGCCCGTTAATCTGCGATAACTGGTCACTTTTTAAAATTTGTTAGGGAATTGTTTAACGATCCCTTTTGATAGTGTATCTGCAATCTTGATGATATGATCTATCCCTTTGTCTAAAGCAGCGACACTCGCATCCCAATCTTTTACCAGTCTTGCAGTAACATCCTCTGTTATTAAAGCTAAATACATTTCTAACAACCTCTTTAAATCTGCTTTCGACCAATTTGGATTGGCTTTGCTAAGGAAATCTGCTAAATCATCAGCATTTTTATACCACTCTTTATTAAATTTTTCAAAATTAGCTTTGTTACCGCTTTTTGCCGCATCGACTACTTTTCCGGCTAAGAGGATATGCTGCTTTAACAGCTCAGTCAGTTTATTGCCTGCTTCTTCTCCATAATAACTCTTGATAGCATTCCCTATATCCTCCTGATTTTGTAATAATCTCGCTAATACTTTTTCTTTATCGTCTAGACCTGCTAAAGCACCAACAATATAAAGCCTTGTCCACATGACATGGTCCGTCCAAAGCTTCCTTAAGTCACCCTTCAGCTTACATGCAGCTGGGCTAATACACTGTCCTTGAGGTACATTTGCTTGCGCATTTGTTGATAATGGTGAAAAAATTATAGCAAAAGTCATTAAACATAACGCTAACTTCAGTAACTGTTTTTTCATTTAATCTGCTCCTTTTTAATATTGTAAAAATGTCCTTATTATTTTGGTTTTAATTTCAAATTTCATCCTTCTTTATTAAAAAAGGCTGTAATCTTTTTAAAGTACTCTTTTTGCTTCGGAAAGCACCTGAAAAAAATCTTTATTCAAATACTTGTTTGAATAATAAAGTTTATTCATTTATAATTGGTAATAACAATCAAATGAATATTTGAATAATAAAAAAGGGTGTTCTAAAATGTTAGATGTCGTTATTATTGGTGCTGGTCAAGCTGGCTTAGCAATGGGATATTGGTTATCCAAATCACAAAAACAAAATAAATTTCTCATAGTTGATAAAAGAGCTAGAGTCGGAGAAGTTTGGAGAGAGCGATACGATTCTTTAGTTTTATTTACACCTAGAGCCTACAGCTCATTGCCGGGATTAGCACTGAAAGGAAATGGTCACGAATTTCCTACGAAGGATGAGATTGCAAATTATCTTGAAAACTACGCAAAACATTTCAGCTTGCCTTTACAACTTGAGACCGATGTTAATAAAATTAAAGAAGAAGAAGGTTTTTATAGCATTTACACAAATAAAGGAACGATTCTTTCAAAGCAAGTGGTCGTTGCTTCTGGTCCTTTTCATACGCCATTTATTCCGACCATTTCAAAGAATTCAAGTTCTGATATTTACCATATCCATTCTTCCGAATATAAAAATTCGAATCAATTACAACCTGGTAATGTCCTAATTGTTGGTGGCGGGAACTCAGGGGCACAAATTGCAGCTGAACTTTCAGAAACTCGAGAAGTTCACCTTTCAGTGGGTCAAAAAATTCGATATTTCCCTTTAACCATTTTCGGAAAAAGCTCTTTTTGGTGGTTTGACAAAGTAGGAATTCTAAAAGCTACGAACCAATCAGTCGTTGGAAAAAGAATACAAAAATTAGGAGACCCCATTTTTGGCTTTGATCTAAAACATTTAGTTGAAGAACGTAAAGTTCACCTACACGCTAGAACGATAACAATTACCGATAAGAAAGTAGAATTTGAAAATAATCAAAAACTTGAAGTGCAAAACATAATATGGGCTACTGGCTTTAAAGCCGATTATAGCTGGATTCAAATCGAAGGAATATTAAATGAAAATGGACAGCCTATTCATACTCGTGGTATCACTAATAAAAAGGGGTTTTATTTTTTAGGGCTGCCTTGGCTGCATAAAAGAGGATCTTCCCTCCTCTTAGGAGTAGGGAATGATGCAGAGTTTTTATTTAAGGTGATTGATAAAGAATGCTAATATAATATTATTGTACATATATTGACTGGAGGAATTCGCATGGTTATCCAACCAAACATGTCTCCCCTATCCATTTTGGAAGCTTGGGAAAATACAAGAAAAGTATTTGAAAAACACAATGTTCCAATTACAACGATTTTATTGCAAGATTCCATTCATCCGGAAATACTCACGGAGTTACTAAAGGAGTTAAATGAATCAATCGGAAGCTCGGAAACCACCTGTATTGAAGGGGGCTGAAAGGTTCCAACTAAGGAGTAGGTTACTCCTCTCGCAAATGTAGGTAAAAAAACCATCATGGATCACTCTTGATCCATGATGGTTTTTTTGAAATAAATTGATTCAGAGTTATACGTCATATACCAAATCTGCATTACTAATTGGTTTTTCTGTATCCAAGTAATGTTGTTCACCCGGCCAGTATCTTCGCTCATACTTATTCAGTCTATCTTGAAGATCCCCAATATACGAATCACGATTTAAGACTCTTTCATACCTCAATTCACGAGGGCAATCAATAAAAATAGTAAAATCGTAGAACCCTCTCCATTCTTTTCTTTGCAGAAATACACCCTCAATAAGAACAATACTGTCAGCAGCTACTGTCATTTGTTTCGTTGAAGTTGAATCAGTAAATTTATCATAAAAAGATAAAGATATATTATGACAGCGATTATGTAGCCTTTCAAAAAAATCAGTTGTCAAGTTATTAACATCCCATTGCAAATAATAAAATTCATACCATTCTTCGTGTCCTGTTTCATATCGTTTATTTCTTTCAACAATGTGATCATCAATATGGAAAACGACTGTATCAACGTTATTCTTATTTAATTCTTGTTTAATTTCTTTTACTAATGTCGTTTTTCCTGCCCCGCTTAATCCATCTATTCCAACTATAAAAGGACGATCTTTATTGGAAATTATTGAAAATTGAAATATTATTTTTTCTGTTATTTCTTTAATGGACATCCATTCATCCCCGATTCCGTCATACATTAATTGTTGAAAATAAATACTGTTATCTTGCCGCCATCCCTCTTCAGCTTCCAAATAAATAAATCCATTGCAATAACTAGATTTTATCATAATATACAAATACTTCTTCTAAAAATAAAGAAAATAGCCATAGTTGTTCTAGAAATGTACCCAACTAATAGAATATAAAAGTTAAACCCTATTGAAATCAATTTATCCGTTCTAAAACAAGATTTAAGTTTTAATTCCACAATTTTCATAATATAGTATATAATTGGGATTGCAACTATATATTAGGAGGGTTATTTTTGAGAAACTTGAGGAAACTCGGAATTTTAACATTGTCTACTGGATTGTCCATTGGAATTCTAGCCCCAGGAGTAAGCGCAACATCACTAGTAAATAAGAATCATACTAACGTACAAATCGCACAGGCAGAAAAGGTTGTTACAAAAAATGAGCTTATAAAGAAATTCAGGGAATTTTTCCCCCAGTTTAATTATTTAAATGATAGTGACTTCCATATGGGGAGCGGCCATCATTTTCCTGGTGATGATACGATTCGATATGACTTAAACTTTCACAAAAAAGTAAACGGGAAACAAGAATATGGATATGTTAGTTTTGTTGGTGATCAATTAGAGATTGAAAATTTTAATTATCAACCAGCTAATGCTGTAGATGCTTTATTTCCAGCAAAAGTAACAAAAGAAAAAGCGAAAGAAGTGGCTAAACAGTTCCTGAAAAATTTCCCTAACAGCGGTGAATATCAACTGCAAGATTTTGACCTCTACGACTACTTCCCAAGTACTCAAATACTTACAGAACCCATCAGCTATCCATTTTCTTTCGTTCAAACAAAAAATAAAGTACCTATTTCAGACCAACGGATTCATATAACAGTGCTTGGTAATGGAGTGGTCAGTAATTTTAATCGCAGTACAAAGGATATGGGATCTCAATCATTTGATGATGTAACGAAGGCTTTGCCTGAAAACAAGATTATTTCGAAGATTAAAGAAGATGTCTCTATTGATTTACAGTATAAAATAGATTTTGATTATCAAACAGGTGACAGACATGTGAATCTCGTTTATCACCCAACAAGTGACGTACTAAGTGTACATGCCCTTTCTGGTGAATGGCAAACCGCAAATGGTTTTTCTGCCGAGCTTCCAAAGGAAAAAAAGCTTGAGCTCATTTCTGCTCAACCGATCGGACCAAAGAAAACCAATTTTTCTCTAGAAGAAGCGAAGGCATTGGCCGAAACATTGCTCAAGGTTGATTCCAATGATATTAAGTTAAGGATTGAATCAATTAATGAAGAAAAAAATCACAATGGCCAAGAAATCATTAGCATTCAGTATATGTACGAATACCGTAATGGTGGAAGCGGGACAAATTTGGAATTAGATAAACATACAGGCGATATCATTCAGTACAATGATCTCAAGCGTGACGTACTTGAAAACAAAAAAGGTAGTCATACGATTTCTAGTAAAGAGGCTCTTGATCAAGCAGTGAAGTATTTAAAACAGTATTCACCATCTTATCTTCACAACTATGCAATGCCGTTAGGAGAAGCTAATTTTGAAGATGAAAGAGGGATTTATCATTTTATCTTTCCAAGAGTAGAAAATAATATTCTCGTAAATGGTGATCACATTTTTGTTAGTGTTCATGCTGATGGTTCTTTAAACAGTCTGAATGTTAATCGTTCAGATATTAAAAACTGGCCGTCTACAGACAAAGTCATCCCAAAAGAGAAAGCAGCAGCTAAATTTTTTGAACAACTAAGCTTAAATCTTCAATATGTTAAAGAAGGATCGGGTCAAAATAAGGATCACTATCGTCTTGTGTATACACCAGTATTCAACAAGAATCCGTTTAACTTTTTAGATGCAAACAAAGGCGAATGGAATAGTGTGGTTACTAAGAAGAATCGTCAAGTCATTTCACATCCGTCGGCAAAGGAAGAGCTAAATTATCTTATCAATGCTGGAATATTAGATATTGGGGATGTGAAAACATTCAATCCAGATGCACAAATAACAAAAGGTGCCGCCATTGAAATGATTACGAAGTCACTCACTCGAATCCATGACAGCTTCCCAGGTCAAAAGAATAAAAGTCAATCATTTAAAAACATTCCTCCTGAGCATCCTTTATATCAAGTGATCGAACGTGCAGTAACGCTAGGTATTCTTGATAAAGAAAAAGACACTTTCAATCCAGCTGAACACCTTACAAGAGAAGAATTAGCAGTTTGGTATATACGCGCATTGCAACTCGACCAAGCAGCAAAAAATCAAGGCATCTATCAACTTAAGTTTGCAGATGCAAAAGATGTACAACCTGAAAACATTGGATTTGTTGCCTTAGCACACTCATTAAATTTATTATCTGCTAACAAAAACAACTTCAACCCTGACCAAAAAGTTACGTATGCACAATTAGCAGTGTCTAATGTTCGTTTAGCTCATGAGTTCTATAAAAAAGGAATAGAAATCCATTATTATTAAGCGTTTGGATCAAGTATCCGCCCATTTTTGGGCGGATATTATTTATATATTCGTTTATATATTGAAGCTCCATAACAACGCAATCAGGCCAATTCGAAAACAATTTAATTATTGTTTTTTCACGAGTGATTAAGGTTTTTCTGCCCCAAAGTTCGATAGTACATTCTATCAATCTCTCTCAAAAGTTTCTATGAATTCATTAACTTTTTTGGACATTTCCTTATACTGCGTCCAATGGAGATAATGATGTCCTTCTAAAGTGACGAGTTTATTTGTCGTTACATTACTTAATTGCGATTGATAAAAAGTAATATTGGTTTTCCCATTTCCACTTACTTTATCTTTCATATCCTTAGCAAAGATCATGACAGGCAAGTCTGGAGAAAATGACATGTCTTTCGTTTTCATTATGTTTTTTTCCATTTCACTTGCTTCATTCACTACATTTTTATTCATACCTTTCCAAGCAGAAATGTGTTTCGTCATCTTTATATTCTCATCAGAATAAGTTCCTTTATCCGCTATAGGCAAGACATCACTTGGGTTGATATATGAAACCAATCTTGCCATTCCAGTTGGTGCAAGCAGGCTCATATATTTGGGCAAAGTTGGCGCAGGTTCATTAAAATACTTCACCGCTTGAGGCAGGGTGAGATCATTCCCTATAATGGCTTCAATTTCATTTGGGTATTTATTAGCATAATACATGCTATATATGCCAGATACAGAGTGAGGCATTAATATGTATGGCCCTTCAATGTTTGATTTCTTCAAAGCCGTTCTTATTTCTTCTACTATGTTTTCAACGGTTCTTTCCTTATCAGTTGAGTCACTCCAACCATATCCAAAAGGCTCTACAACGACAACCTTATTATTTTTTGCCATTTCATTCATTAGAGGCTCGAAATCCAACACAGGTGCTGCAGTACCAAGTCCCGGTAATAAGACAATCGTATGCTCACCTTCACCTTTTGTATAGACATGCATTTTCTTATTATCTATTTCAACTAATTGCCCTGGTGCTGGGTACTTTTTTTGTTCATATTTACTCATAACATGATGGAAAGCGATCCAAACAAGGAGGACTGCAGCTATCATCAATAAAATATTTCTAGTAATCTTCCAAAATCTAAACTTCTTTTTAGTTTTCATTCTTTCCACTACTTCCTATATAAATTTTCTTGGCCTGTACGGTTTTTTCCATTCCTATCATCAATCCTAAGCCTTGAAGGTTAAAGAGAGGTTAGTGGAAAGGTTAAAATTCATTTAAAAAAAGCTCCTAATGTGAGAGGTTGAAAAATAAAAAATCCGTATGCACAGATTGATGAATGTGCGTACGGATTTTTTCATTATTACAATATTAGGTTTCATCCCTATTATAAATCAAAATAATATTGATGCTGACAAAAAGCATGCATGACTTTTCTAGTCAATATTTATGTTAATTAAGTTACTAAGAATGTTATTTTTTCTTGCATCATAAAATAGCATTTGCAATTAATTTGTCAAACTTACGAACATCAACACCCTTTTTTATATTTACTTTAATATGGCCTGCTCTCGTCCATAATTCAACCTCTGCATTAACATCAAAAAAACTACCCGCATTCTCAGTTGACCACATATTAATGGATGAATAAGGCAAAGAATAAATCTCAACCTTTTTTCCTGATAAACCTTGTGCATCTCTTACAATTAATCTCTTGTTTGTAAAAATAGCACTATCACGAAATGTTTTATATGCAGCAATTGCTTCTTCTCCTTCTACCAGTATTTCATTGACGTCATTTGGTATAGGACATTCTGAAACTAATGTCCATTCTAAAATGCTTTGATTTGCAGCCATAAAGGTACCTCCGACAAAATATTTTTTTATCTTATATCATTCTGTACCTGGTGGAAAAAACCTTCTTTTTCATAGAGATATTAATTGTATCAAGTGCATTTATTATTAAATATACAACGTC
Organism: Cytobacillus dafuensis; assembly: GCF_007995155.1. Classification (NCBI taxonomy): domain Bacteria; kingdom Bacillati; phylum Bacillota; class Bacilli; order Caryophanales; family Bacillaceae; genus Cytobacillus; species Cytobacillus dafuensis. The sequence continues at coordinate 4,263,682 of NZ_CP042593.1, forward strand.
GAAATACCCTTACTGAATTCAACAACCGTTTTTCACGCTAAAAAAACAACTGCTCTTTCAATCTCGTGATAAAATACTAGATACATAATATCCAGTAAAGGGATGAAAACATATTTTATTAACCGAAAAAGTAAAGAACCTGCCTTTATCGCCAGGTGTTTATCTTATGAAAGATTCCCATGGTCAAATCATTTATGTGGGGAAGGCAAAAAAATTAAAGAATCGCGTTCAATCGTATTTCCAAAACTCGAAAAATCATTCTCCTAAGGTGAATAAGCTTAAAAAGCATTTGAAGGATTTTGACTATATCCTAACAGATACAGAATTCGATGCTTTTCTGCTGGAATGTCAATTAATTAAGAAGCATAAGCCACTATATAATAGAATCATGAAAAATCCACAGTCCTTTACTTATATTGTCATCAAAATGGACAAAAAGTTTCGTCAGATTGAGATTGCTCATAACCCTATTGAACATGACGGCAATCTTTATTTTGGTCCATTTACAAGCAAAAGTCGTGTTGAAAGAGCGATCCAAGGGATAAAGGAATGTTTTAAATTATGCTGCAGTAATCCTACAAGAAAGAATACGGCTTGCTTGAATTATTCATTAGGCTTGTGTCTTGGCATGTGTCTTGGGGGGCCTGCCGTACAGCAATACAATGAAATCATAGACAAATTTATCGCTTTTCTTCAAGGCAATGATAAGAGGATTCTCGAAGATATGAAGCAAATGATGGTAACCGCTTCTGAAAAATTCGAATTTGAAGCTGCCTCTAAATATCGAGATCATATTCAAACCGTATCCGCTCTTTTAAATAAAGAAATGATGATTGAATTCACAGAAAAAAATCATAATCTCGTAATCATAGAAAAATTAAATGAAACTACGATTAAACTTTTTCTCATTAAGCGGACCAACGTCCTTTATCATCAGAAATTTTCACTCGATACCGAAAACAAAGAACAGCTAATTGAAAAAATAAAAACAAATATTATCACGTACTTCAACAATCATGCTCCCATTCCATCCACGGATGTGAGCAAAGATGAAATCGATGAAGCACAAATTATTTATTCTTATTTAAAAAGTAACAACTGCTTCTATTTCATCATTCCGGAAAAATGGCTGAATACGGAGAAACATTCTAGTATTGATGTGGCAGTTAGCAAATTATTGAGGGATGTTAGACAGGGCTGTCCCAAAAGTAGAGGAAAATGACTTGAGGACAGCCTTTAAAAGCCGGAACCTTTTTTATAGTTTATAAAAGGTGTTTTTCGTAAAGTTTGTTGTTTTTAATGCAATTTTCATTTAACGATCTGAGTTGATTGGAGCGGAGGGCACTTGACTCCTGCGGGAATGGAGGGAAGCGTGAGACCCCACAGGCGCAAGCGCCGAGGAGGCTCACGTCTCTCCCCGCGGAAAGCAAGTGACCGCAGCGGAAATCAACGGGCAAATTTTGATGGCAAAAGCAACAATATATGCGAAAAGAGCCTTATAAAAAAACAATCATGGACCAAGGAGACCCATGATTGTTTTCCTGATAACGCTTGTTCATGTATTTGTATCAGGCTGTCATTTTTATACCAATAACACCTGTAACAATACACATAATCAGAAAGATTCTTATTAAACTTCTTGGTTCTTTAAAGAAGATCATTCCTGCTAAAACACTTCCAACAGAACCGATACCGGTCCAAATTGCATAGGCAGTCCCTACTGGAAGAGAAATTAAGGACAAGGAAAGGAAATAAAAACTTAAACTTCCAAAAATGACACATGATATAGTGGGGAGTAATTTTTTAAATCCGTCTGCTTGTTTCAGACTTATCACACTGCCAACTTCGGCAATGCCGGCAATGAGAAGAAAAATCCATGACATTCAATCATCCCCTAACCTTGTGAAACCTGTTTCGAATCATATCCATTAATTCTTTTGGTTCTTCTGGAATAATTTTTAACCCAATGATTCCAAATAATATTAGAGTGACAAAAAATAACTTCTGTGGATTAATGGATTCTTCCCAAAATAGTATTCCAACTAGAACTGTTCCAACCGTCCCTATACCAGTAAAAATAGCGTAACCAGTTCCTAATGGTATGGAATGTAAGGCTTTTGAAAGTAAATAGAAACTAAAGAGTATGATAAGTATTGTTATGATACTAGGTATCAATTTTGTAAATCCGTGTGAGTATTTAAGACCGATCACCCAGACAATTTCTAAAAGTCCTGCTATTATTATATAAATCCAAGCCATACTGTTGTTCTCCCTCGACGTTGACTTTCTTTTTCTTCTCTTTGTATTTAATCGATAGAATACTAGGAAGATTTGTTAAAAGTCCTAAAGCGCATCCTTATTTTGAAACCGCTAAGTTATCCATATATTTATAGATGGCATGTGCTACGCCATTTTTATCATTACTCAGGGTTGTCATTGTACAAATAGCTTTTATATCATCATTTGCATTTCCCATTGCCACACTGTATCGAACTTTTTGAAGCATCGATACATCATTATTGCTATCCCCTATAGCCATAGCTTGTTCTAAGGAGCCATTCATTAAGAATGCTAATTTTTCAAGGGCTAATCCTTTTGAAGCATTTTTATTCGTCATTTCAATATTGTGATCAGCAGATGAAACAACCATCAACTCATTAATCTCTTTGAACTGGTTCCATGCTTCCTCTAATTTCTTTTTATCAAATGAACATGTTAAAATATTAAAAAATTCTTCTTCTTGATTTAGAATATCATGATAGTTTTCAACTAAAACGTATCCAAACTGATCAAATTGTCTTTCCGCAACATCCACTAATTCTTTCATATCTTCATCTAAATCTAAGCTTTTAAGATGATTGATCTCATTTTGGAATTGTTCTCTTCCCTTTTTAATCGTATAAATGGCTTTATCCGTAAACACTTCGTAATAATAATTCCTATCATCGAGCCATTTTACAATTTCTTCAACACGCTCTTTTGCTATTGTAATAGAAGAAACTTTCTTTCCATCCTTTGAATGAATCGTTGACCCATTTGTACCGATTACAAATGTAGAGATTCCAGCTTTCTCACAAATTGTTTGAACATCAAAGTGAGCCCTACCTGTTGAAATGACCACTTCGATCCCTTTTTCTTGGGCATATTTAATGGCTTTAATATTTTCTTCACTTATCTCATTCTGGTGGTTTAATAATGTTCCATCTAAATCAATTGCAATGAACGCCATGGTGTTTAGCTCCTTTATCTTTCAATCTATTAATTATTTTTTGCTTACTTATGAAAAGACTGTGTTAAAGCTCTGTGTTGATAATACTATTTTGTTGTTGATTGAAGCGGAAGGCGCGAGACTCCTGCGGGAGAAGCGAGTCAAAGGGAGACCCCGCAGGAGCGATAGCGACGAGGAGGCTCCCGGACTGCCCGCGATCGCTAAGTGCCTGCAGCGGAAATCAACAGGGAAGATTAACATGGCCAATGAAAAAAAGAGAGAACTCTCTCTTCACACTTTTTTGGTACCAATTCGGATCGATTATGCTTCAATCCAATTGATTTCCTCTAATTTGGAATGAGATCTCCATTCCTCTGGAAATGGTTGATCACTAACAATCACATCGACTTTTTCGAGAGGACAAACCTTACAAAACGTATCAACACCCATTTTTGAGTAATCCGTTAGCATGATCACTTGCTTTGATACCTCGACCATTTTCCGTGAAACTAATGATTCATGCAAATGATAATTACTAACACCATTTTTAATAGAAACTCCACCTGCTGAAATGAAGGCTTTATCAGGATTAAATTGATCTAACAGTTGTTCGGTAAAACTTCCGCTAATAGATTGCTGCTTCGGATCAATTTGTCCACCAAGTAATAAAACCTGACCTGTAAACTTATTTTGATTTAATGAATCTGTTAACACAGAAGAAACCGGCAGGGAATTAGTGATAATGGTAATGTCTTTTTTATTTTCAATACACTTCGCAAATTCGAGCATCGTTGTCCCTACATCAATGATAATCACATCACCGTTTGAAATAAGCTCTACTGCTTTTTTCCCAATTTTCACTTTTGCTTCTTGGTTAACAGTAGTACGATGCGTGAATGGTGGTTCTTCAAATTGAAAGACAGATTTTATAGCTCCACCGTAAACCCTTTTTAAAAGTCCTTTTTCCTCTAAGATCATCAAGTCACGTCGAATTGTTTCCTCTGAAACATGAAATTGGGCAACCAATTCCATGACTTTTACTTTTCCCATTCTATTCAGTTCTTTTAAAATTTCATTCTTTCTTTCTTCTGGCAAAACAGTCATTTTTTACTCCCATAAGCGCTTTATTTATTTATTTATTTATAAAACTATGCATTCTTTTTTCGGTACAATAATTTGAACGCGTGATCCTTGTTCAAACATTAATCCTCGGTGGTGAAGATAGTCTACATGGAGATATGAATCATCTGCTTCTACTTCATATCTTAATACATTCCCAGTCATCGTCACATCTTTAATAACTCCTTTGATTCCCCAGTTTTCTTGTAAATCCGGGCAATCTTCTCCTGGAGAAACTAATTGTAAAACCTCGGGACGAATAGCGACTTCATCCCCTTTTAATTCTGAGCTTCGAACAAGTTTATGGAACACATCCATACTACACACATTGTAATTGCCGATAAACTTTGCAACAAATGTATTGGCTGGAGTGGTATAAATTTCGGATGGGGAACCAGATTGTACAACCTTTCCTTTATTCATGACAAAAATTCGATCAGACATCGTCATGGCCTCTTCTTGATCATGAGTAACAAAAATCGTTGTAATATCTAATTCTTTCTGTATTCTCTTCAATTCTTTTTGCAGGCTTTTTCTAATTTTTGCATCTAATGCGCTTAAAGGTTCATCCAATAGCAGCACTTTTGGCTCCATGACAAGCGCACGGGCAAGAGCAACCCTTTGTTGTTGTCCGCCGGATAATTGATGAGGGTAAGATTCCTCTTTGCCAATTAAATCAACCAGTTCAATCATCTTATTAACTCTAGATTTGATATTCTTTACCTTCTTCATTTTAAGACCGTAGGCGATATTATCAAAAACGTTCATATTGGGAAAAAGGGCATAAGACTGAAACACCATTCCGACTTCACGCTGACGCGGTGATAAATTAGTAATATCTTTTCCATCAATTAAAATGCTTCCAACATTAACACCTTCAAGTCCCGCAATGGAGCGTAATAATGTACTCTTTCCGCAACCGCTTTGTCCAAGGAGTGTAGCAAATTCTCCTTTTTTTAATGTTAATGAAATGTTTTCTAAAACTACTTGATTATCATAGCTTTTCGTTACTTGATCAATCGTTACATAGCTCATTAGTTTTCACCTTCTAATGCTGTATTTTTTTGACGGAAGATTTTTTTAAAAAATGATAGAAATTGTTTTTTTCCTGACATGATAGGACCTTTATCCTTTCTAAATGTCAGCTTTAATACGGTCCCCGTTAAAAGTAAAATCACAGAATAATAAGTAATAACAATTGCGCTTGTTAAATGACCACTGCTGTTTAGTTTGTCAGAAAGATAGATTTGCAGGGTTTCAAAACGGCCCCCGACAAGTAAATTGGCCAAAGCAAACTCACTGAATAAGAGAGCAACTGATAATAAAGTAGACACTAAAATACCAGAAATAATATTTGGAAACACCACTGTACGAAATGCTTGGAATTTTGTAGCACCTAATAATTCAGCTGCATCCACAAGCTGCACCGCATTAACCGTGCGAAGACTGTTCCGAATACCTTGATACATAAATGGCAGAATCGTAATGAAATAAGCACCAATTAATATCCAAGGTGTGCCGGCAATCGGAATGGGTCCATCTGAATATAATTTAATCAATCCAACAGCTCCAACAATAGGAGGAATTCCATAAGGAAGCATCGCTGCTGCCTGCAGTAATCTTTCCCATTTACTGAAATAGACTGAGATGATAAAGATCGTAGGAAGCATGATGACAACACTTAGACCTACGGACATGACAATTAAGAACAGCGTTCGTTTAAAGGCATCATAGAATCTCTCATCCTGAAATAATTCAATATACCATTTCATTGTATAATTCTCAGGTAATATCGTATGATCCCATTTACCAGCAATCGAGAATAAAAACGTTCCGATAAGCGGAATTAATAAATATAAAACTAGAATTCCAACAACCACTTTATGAAAAGTCAATGAAGATTTCATCGTAAATCCCTCCTAATGCGACGCATCATGCGCTCGTTGAACCACATCGCCAGAATCATAGTGGATGCTAGAAGAACTCCCAACGCACTGCCTAATTGCGGCTTTAATGTAACGTCACTAGCTACTAGTGAAGCAATTTGCAATGACATCAAATTATAGTTACTGCCGACCAATGCATAGGCTGTAGCGTATGCTCCCATCGCATTAGCAAACAAAATACTGAATGTCCCTACAATACTAGGTAAAAGAACTGGAATCCCGATTCGGAACCAGAATGATGCTTTTGATCCTCCTAATAATGAGGAGGCATCTTTCCATTGTTGCTTAATTCCTTGATAAGAAGGATAGATTAACATAACAGCAAGCGGAATTTGAAAATAAACATATACGAGAATGAGTCCTGTCCAGGAATATAAATTAAAATCGGCAAACAAATCCCAACCGAGCTTAGCAAAAAGTAACGTAAACAACCCATTGTTTCCAAGTAGAATAATATATGAAAATGAAAGCGGAATTCCTTCAAAATTTGAAGTCATATTGGCAATCATCAATAGTCGATTTTGTATTTTTGACGAAAACTTTGTAAAAGAATAAGCGGCAATGACTGCTACAGTCACTGAGACTACAGCGGAAATTAAGGAAATGATAAGGCTATTTTTAATGCCTGATAAGTAAAATTTACTTTTAAATATGGTGAGATATTGATTAATTGTTACTGTGATTCCATCGTCAGCATATAAACTATTTTTAATCATTGCCACTAATGGTCCTATTTCAAAACCTATAACAAAAATAATAAATGGCAATAAAAGAGCAAATAAATAAATTTTTTGTTTTTTTATTTTTCGCAAGACTTCTCGCTCCTCTATTTTCTAACATATATGGAATTGGTTTAACTATTTGTTAAACCAATTCCAATAAAAACCTTCTACAGGGGGGAAAGCCTTAATTAATAGAGATACTCTGTTTTAGACCTGGTAATTGATATGAAATCATTTTATTAGAAGGCGCAATATTTAATAGCTCACAAACGAGTGGTGCAAAAGCTAATTGTGGAATTTCTTCACTGTACACGCCTGGCTCTACTTTTGGACTGATGATAAAGAGCGGTACATCACGCTCACCATTAGTAATGCCACCATGGTTACCAGTTTCACTCATACCATGATCAGATGTGATTAAAATATGATAGCCTTCTTTGATCCAAATTGGTAGAAGCTGAGCCAATAAGCTTCCCACTTTTAAGATTTGTTCACGATATTCTTTCGATTCCGATCCAAACGCTTCACCTTTTACATCTACACCCATTGGATGGATATATAAAAAGTGCGGGTCATGCTTTCTGCGCAAAGCTTCTGCATCCATTAGCACATGACTGTCTGGATAGTCATCATCCCAATAAAATTTTCCGTATTGAATTGGCTTGGATGGATCCTCTTGCTCACGGTCTTCAATGAAATGGAAAGGCGCTCGATTATAAAGTTCACTTACCCAGAAATACGATGACGTTGCGTTTCTTAAACCATTCTCTTTCGTTAGATGAAAGAGACTTTTCTCGGCAGATAGTCGGACCGCTTGATTGGACGTAATGCCATTCACTGATGCCGGTGTACCCGTTAATAGCACTTCATATAATGGGCGGGAAAGACTAGGAAGCTCCGACTTCACCTTGTAAAGTGATGCCTGATTCGTTTCAACTAAATGCTGAAGAAATCCTAAAGCCTCGCATGCTTTATCGTATCTCATTCCATCCACAACAATGGCGATTACTTTATTATTTGACATTTACTAACACCTCTTCTTGCCAAACCTGTGGCAATGTTTTCACTGTTTCTTCCCATGCTTTGGGGTCTTCGATCGGTTTTGCATTTTTGTACTGTTCTTCTGGAACCATTTTCTCAGCTACTTCTTTTGGAAGCTCTACATCACGAATTGGACGAGCAAATCCTTTAGCTAAGTTAATTTGTCCTTCATCACTTAAAATATATTCTCTAGTCGCCATCGCTGCATGAGGATGTTTCGAATATTTGTTAATAATTGTTGCATAACCACTTACTACTGAACCCTCACTTGGAATGCACACATCAAATTGATCACGATTAATTTGTTCAGCGTAACCAAGGGCATTGAAGTCCCATACTAAAGCAACTTCTACTTCCCCTTTTTCGATGTTAGCTGGTTTAGCATCTGTTAAGCTTAGACGACCTTGCTTAGCAAGCTTCGCAAAAAAGTCAATTCCTGGCTGAAGATTTGATTCATCACCGCCGTATGCCATCGCAGCAGCAAGAACGGCCATTTGGTTCTGTGCACCACGTTGAACATCTCCAACTGTTACTTTGTAATCTCCATTTAAGATGTCATCCCATGATTTTGGCGGATTTTTTACCAATTCTTTATTCGTTAAGAATGCAATCGTTCCTTGGTAACCAACAACCCAATCTCCGTTGTCATCTTTTGCCCATTCTGGTACCTCGTCCCAATAGGAAGTTTTATAAGGAATCGTCAATTCTTTTTGTTCCGCGATTGGACCAAAGGCAATCCCTACATCACCAATATCAGCAGTTGCATTTTCTTTTTCAGATTCCATTTTTGCAATCTCTTCAGCACTGGATAAATCTGTATCACTGTGTTTCAATGTGTATTTATCTGTAACTTCTGTCCACGTTTCACCCCAGTTAGCCCATGAATCAGGCATACCAACACTATTAATTTCTCCCTCTTCTTTTGCTTTTGTTTCGATTTGTTCCAGGCTTAGTGATTCTGTATCACTTACAACTGGAGTAGCTTCCTCTTTTTTAGCACCACAAGCAGTTAATCCTATTACTCCTAAACCTAACATCATAGCTTGAATAGATTTGTAACCCTTTTTCTTAAATGTGGAATTCATTAAAAGTACCTCCAATTGATGTGGTTTTTTTAACATTCATTACTGTTTGTTACGTTTTAATCATAATTCCACACTGTTAATCCCGCATTAATCCAATATTAAGGTTTTGTAAATCAGCACTGCATTAATTTCCAATTCATTAGCTTTTATTTTCAAAACAACCATAAAAATCCACAAAAACAGACCAAAAAGGCCGCAAAGCCATCTTGAGAAAGTGGTTTGTAGCCTTGTTATATCGTGTTTTTCTTAAACTATGTAAACTTCCCTGTTGATTTCCGCTGCAGGCACTTAGCGATCGCGGGCGGTCAGGGAGCCTCCTCGTCGCTAACGCTCCTGTGGGGTCTCCCCTGGACACGCATTTCCCGCAGGACGTTGAATAATCTTCCCCGAATAAACAACGCACGAAGGAAATGCGAATGCATTTTCGAGGATCTCGCGCCTTCCGCTCCAATCAACGACAAAATAGCAGTATCAATACTGACCTTTAAAAGGGTAAATATTTTGAAGAAATTATGGGACTTAAAAGAGCTACACCCTTTTTTGATTACAAAAAAGGGTGTAGCTCTTTCATTCAAATCTTTGTGTAAAAATCTATTTGGAAGTATTTTTTTCAGTGAGTTTTCTATTTTTTAAGTTGGCTATCAGCTTGTTATGGAGTTTTGAAAAGATGATGAGTGCGATTATAGAACCAATCAATGTTAATGACATATCCCACTGTGAATCCCAAACATCACCCTGTGTCCCTAAAAATTCTGTAGAAGCTTTTTTGCCTTGCGTTATTTTTGAAGCTAGCCATTCAATAATTTCATATAAGGCCCCAATGGAAAGTGAAAAACTTAATGCAACTGCAACTAACCATGGGCCTTTTACTAATGGTGATTTCCTTATTAAAATTTCTCTTATCACAATAGCAATTAATCCCTTCAAGAAATGCCCAAACCTGTCATAGTGATTGCGATTTAGATCAAAATAATCTTTTATCCAATTGAAGAGAGGAACCTTTGAGTAGGTATAATGTCCGCCAATGAACATCGTAATCGAAAGTATGGCAATAATGACATAGGATAGCGTGGTAAGACGAAACTTATTATAAGTACAAATTGCAATGATTAGTACTACAACTGCTGGAAGTACTTCCATTGTCCATATTAAGTATCCTGCTGGCCGAATAACTGACCATATAAAAACTGATGCAACAATCAGCAGTAAAAAAATATGAATAATTGTACCTTTATCTCTAGCCACTAATCCCACTCCTACATTTCTTATTTATTCTCAAGTTGTAAAGGAAAGAAGTTTCCTAGCCTAATTCTCAGGACAGAAGAAGGTTTTTTAATTATGTTTTTTATATGTTGTCCAGTGTTGATTTTATTAAACTAGAAACCAAAATAAATATTAAACAATCTTTATGTTTGAAAATATAAAAGGGAGAAATGCTTCGCATTCCTCCCTTTTTGATCAAAATCCCTTATTATTGCTTCGGCTCTAGACCGACAAGACGCAGGAAGTATGCCAAATCTTTCTTCCCATTGCCTAGTGATTCTTTTGACTGCTTTTTAGCAGGTGCATCCGGCCCCTTCGTTAAGAAGTTTTTCTCAACGAAACGAATATCGGTTTCATTCACCACGCCGTCTTGATTGAGATCTTGCGGAACGATCGATGGATCATTCGTACCATATGCCTCCGCGATACTTTGGACATCAAGGATATCAATCATGCTGTCACCATTCACGTCCCCCGCAAGGCCTTTACTACCTAATCTAAAATGTTGCCCTCGCATCTCACCGTTTACAGAATATCCAGGAATGAATTTCTTCATCGCTTTGAGATGTCCCGGAACATCGACAACAACTGTGTATGCTTCAGTAGAAGCTGGGATACCCTTAATCGTGTATTCCCCTCTACTATTAATTGTCCCCTGATATTTTTTACCTTTTGGGGACATCACATATACTTGGGCACCAATTTTTGTATAATCACCTTTTAGCAAACTACCGTCATTTCTCAAAAATGCTTCCGGTAAGATGGCACCCATTACTCTCGAATGCGTTGGAATGATGTTAAAGCTTTCTGTACCGAAATAAGGAATAGCAGTAGCTGCTGTTTGTTCCGCTTTCATATAAGACGCCTGTAGTACATTAAAACTTGTAACATTATCGTAAAATGCATCACTTACTAATTTGAACGTTACATCAAGGAAAGGCATATCTCCTTCCATACCGCTGAATCCATTCCCTTTCATAGATGCACCGACTTTCACCGTATTAGTGAGAGTTCCTTCTGTCACCACAGGTTCTTGCAGCGATACTTCCAAGCCTTTTTCCTCTGCATACTGATTTACTGCATTGTTCAGTTTTACATTCTCAAACTTATACAAATCGTTCTTGAATTCCACCTGGAATTCCCCGGATACAAGCTGCTTCACATTATTGAGACTAAGTGTCATCGTAACTGTATCGTCAATTTTTACGTCTTTCTTATCATAACTAGAAGTCGTATATTCCGTGCCTTCTTTTAAGAAGACATAGTTTTGCTTATTAAATGTCGTTGCAATATCAGACGTAGTCAAAGTCAATTTTAGAGGTTTTGTTGCAATATCACTTTCCTCTATTCCAAATTTTACATCCCCATTCGCTTGGATTGGGAAGTACCCATTTATGAATGCAGAGTTTGCAGAGTAACCCATGCTGTTGGATGATTGGTCAACGTTCAAGCCTTTGGATTGTAATACGTCCACTGTCTCATCCTTAGCTGTTCCATGCAGCCATACCGCTTTTTGTCCATCCTCTACTGTAAACATGGAGTCATTAACCTCGATTACTCCCGGTTTTTTATCCATATTTACTTCCGGTGCTGTATTGTCCACAATAAGCGGATTATCTGCAACATATGATTTCCCTTCCTCATCGTGCGCAATAAATTCCAGTATGTAATCGCCTGCTGGAAGCTTCACAGGAAGATCGCCAATTGGCTTAGAAGGATCGTTTGTAAATGGATAGACAGTACCGCTGAATGCTCCTGGAAGATAAGTTTCTCTGTCCGTTAGCAACTTACTAGTGTTCGCTGTTCCCACAAAACCTACAGCTTTCCCTGTTTTACTGTCCTTAACAAGCACATCGATTGTTTTCATTGGGCTATTCAACTTCGTTATTCCGTGAACCGTAGTGCTTAAACCTTGCCAAAAAGGTGTTGTATTTGTTACAGATGGTGTATTTGTTTTTATATATTCAAATCCCTTTTCTGTCACCATGACAGCGAATGGAATTTGATACGTTTCGGACGGATTGTTCGTATTCGTTACATGAATATATCCTTCATATCTGCCTTTCGCTGAACTAGAAGGAATCGTAATTTTCGGCTGCAGTTCCTGTGATTGTCCGCTTGCCACTGTAAGAGATGCCGGTACCTCAACTTGTATTCCATTCTTCACTGCATCTTGAATGCCTGTACGCTCGCCGTGATACTCCACTTCCACGTTAAATGATTTTTCTTCCTTACCTTTGTTTTGAATAACTACTTTTTTGCTCGCTTCCACTGGTTTATCATCTTGCTTAAAATGTCTGCCGAACATAATAGAACCTGTTTGTTCGGCAATTTCCACAATATTTCCGTTCTCTACATTTTGTGTTTTGTCCAATACTTTAATGGAGGTATCTGTATGAACCGCTTGATAAGCATCGATTCGTCCTGCACCCACTTCGTATACAGAATAATCCTCTTTTAAATCGTCCGATGTATTCATGAGTGCCGCTTTTACATCAAAAGGAGTGTATTCCGGATGCTCCTGCAGAATTAATGCTGCTGTACCTGCTGTGTGAGGAGCAGCCATAGACGTGCCCGATAAGCGTACATAGGCATTACCGTAATGAATGCCATCTTGCGAATCATTGATATATTCCGGTGCTGTAGAGAAAATCGACACACCTGGAGCGACAACATCCGGCTTAATATCATAATTTCCATTTACCGGTCCGCGCGAACTGAATTCTGCTAAATGATCACCTTCCGTTTTTGTGTTACTTAACGTTTCAAATGTGAAAGAACCTTCACCCAGCCCTTCTAATCGCTCACCATCCACTTTTGACAGACGGAAAGAAGGGATTAAGCCGACACCCTCGCCCAAGTAAGCAGGTATTTGCCCGTCGACATTGTTGTACACGATCACCGCTTTGGCTCCAGCGTTTTTAGCGTTTTTGATTTTTTCATCAAACGTGATTTCCCCGCGCTGAATCAACACTAGCTTTTCGTTAACATCTTTCCCTTCAAAATCTGCAGCTTTTCCAAGTCCTGCAAATACAATTGGTAATGATTGTCCTTCTAAATCTTCTAACCTATCAGAAAAATCCTTTCCTAGAAGCTGGATGTTTTCAAATGTTTCGGTGGAAGCGCTTCCGCTGAATGCAGGAATGGTCATAGATACATCGCTTGCCCCTACTGAAATACCGAGTGCAGCTGTTCCTGGGGAGCCAAGAGTTTTTTCGTTCGGCCCGTTGTTGCCTGCGGCAACAACTGCCACAACTCCTGATAGCATGGCGTTATTTACCGCGACAGAAGTAGCATATAACGGATCGTTCGTTCTTGCCCCAAGCGACATATTGATGACATCCATGCCATCTTCAATCGCTTGATCGATTCCAGCAAGGATTCCCGCTGATTCTCCCCCTCCCCAAGGTCCTAATACTCTATAAGCATATAAATCTACTTCAGGTGCTACCCCTTTCACTGCATAATCAACATTGTTTTTCTTTTGGGCTGCAATCGTCCCTGCGACATGTGTCCCATGGTTTGTGTAGTACACTAAGCCAGGATATTCCGGCTTGCCAGCATTGATCCAATCCTCGTAGGTCGTTTCCATCGGATCGGCATCGTTATCGATAAAATCATATCCGCCTTTATAAGCATCTTTTAAGTCTGGATGATTGTAGTCAATACCAGTATCAAGAACACCGACTTTTATTCCCTTACCGGTAATGTTCTCGGCATGAAGCTTGTCCACGCCAATTTGCGGAATACTGTCCGCCATTTGAGGATCAATGACTTCTTCTGTTTCTACAGGTGGTTCCACCTTTACCTCGTAATCTTTAAAAATACGATTAACTACACCTGATTCCAGCAAATCCTGCACTGCCACACCAGGTAACGTCATCGCTACACCGTTGATGGCATTTCTATACTCTCTAGTAATATTTATGTCTTCCACTTTATATTTGCTTAAGCTTTTCTGTGCTTTTAATGATTGCACATGCTGTTTAAAATCTTCATGAGCTTTTTCCACTTTCTCTATCGCATCAGTAGATGATAGTTTTTTTCCTTTCGCTTCTTGTTTCATCATTTCAATTTTTGCAGGCGCCTGAGTGAATTCCACAATGATTTTGACTAATTCCGGGCTATTCAAATCAATATCCGGAGAAATCGTAAAGTTTGGACTTGCATTCAATTGCTCTAATGCCTTTCTTTGTTCCGCAGACAGGCTCGTCAGGATCTCTTCCGCATTCTCAACTGGATTCAGCTCATACGGGCTTTCCGCCAATACGTTAAATGGAGCGCTTTGAGATAATAACATGCCAACCGCTAGCGTTCCTGTAAGAATCTTGTTGATTTTTCTACTCTTCATACTGCATCTCCTTCACTTTTTACTTTTTCCTCTTCGAAACTATTTAAAAATAGTAGAATATGATTCTCTTAACATCATCTCACATTTTTATTTTTCTGAATATTAAACTTTGGAAGTATTGGTTACTATCATTTAGTTCTATACCTCCATAAAACAAAAGTACTACTCCGCGACTTTTTAATTAATCATTCATCTTATACGTATAGAAATGGCACTATGCACCGGGCATGAAAAAACCCAAGTGAATTATCCTCACTTGGGCCGCAATCGGTTTATTGTTGGAGAACCGTTACTTTTTTAGGTGTTGTTGTCACTTTAAAGCCGTCTTTTGACACTACATCAACTGAGATAAAGTAATCTCCATTTGGAAGGTCCGCGTTAGGAAGCCATTGTGTTTTCAGTGAATGTTCATTTTTCACTTCAAACGTATCAACTATCTCTCCATTTGCATCTTTAACATTTATCGTCCAGTCTACTCTGTTATAAGCCCACGAAGAAATCCTTGCTGGCTTGTTTTGGTTAAGACCAGCAGTCGGAGTAATACCGATTGTTTGAATGGCCATATTTTGTTTATTATAGCTTTGATCTCCCCACGTAGTCCAAGATATATTTCCTGCATAATCTATAGCTAAAATGACCATACCTTTCGGCTCTGTATTGACAGTTAGAGATTTTTTTTCAAGCGGCACTTCATTATATTGACCATTTACATAAACAATAGCAGAATTAAAGTCACTAGCATTATCTTCGGCATTGAAAGTAATTTCATATTTTCCGTCCTTTGGCGTTACATTAATATCTGAAACGGTGGGAGCGACGGAATCTACCGTAATTGGCATTTTGACTATCTGTGGTTTTGCCATTGGATAATCTAATGTTGTTTTGATAACATATTGATAAACACCATCAGGTACATATTGTCCGGATGAGTCTTTCATATCCCATTTATATCCGCCGTACTTTGTATCCCCATAAGACATGATATTTTTCCTAAATTTCCATGGAGTACCAGTATATTCGCTAAAATCGCCTAAATTTTTTACGAGATTTCCAGATTGATCTTCAATATACATTTCGGTCTTGTCTAAATTACGTAAGGCTTGGAAGGACGGATAAATACCATCGAGTATATAGTTTTTCGAAAATGCAATATGATTAAGACTAAACCTTCCCGTATATGGATTATATCCCAATGGATATCTTTCTGAATTCTCATCCCAAAGGGCTGTATATCCTACAAATGCATCCTTCTCCCATGCAGGTGCATCGATATTTCGTGGCTCATCCCATTTCCCATAGAAGCCCATATAAGGAATAGTTAAAGGAACTGCTTTATCCTGGTCTTTAGCAACCGGGACGAGACGAACAAACCCTTCTACAAAACTGTTTTTATTTAAGGAATCTGGTAATGATATATTAACAGTCAGCATTTTTGTTTGGCCAGGTTTGATTTTAACTAATGCTCCTTCTGTTTCTGTAACTGTTTTATCATTTACAGTAACCTTAGCACCATCAATTCGTTCACTTGTTAATGTTAAATACTCTTTTAAATCCAATTGCCCATCACTATCTAAATCAAATTCCTTCATTTCTATCTTATCTTTTAATACATCGACATAAACTTTGTATTCAATATCATCACTATTATTTTTACCTTTTGGAGCGTCAAATGCTTCCATATTCAATTTAAAACTTGTATTTTGACCTATTTCTTTTAAAGCAACCGCCCCAGCTTGTTCTAAAGGCGTATTTCTACTTGTTACAATGACTGGTGTATTAATGGCATTTTGAATTTGCATTAACCCTGACCCTTGTACACGTGGTGAATATGGAACTTCTCCATTTGTTCTTGGATCCTTTTCAACATTAGCCGTATTCATTAAAGCTAGTTTTGCTTTTAAAACAGTATCTTCTGAATGAGGTAATCCTTTTTGATATAGCGCCTGAAGTAACAAAGCTGAACCACCTGCAACATGAGGTGCTGCCATCGATGTACCGCTCATCACTTCATAATCATTACCTGGTATTGTAGAATAAATATTTCCTCCAGGAGCCGAAATTTCTGGTTTAAAATCTAGTGTATGTGGTGTACCCATCGATGAAAAACTAGACATACTATCTTTCGCTGGGTTGTCAACGAAAGTATCTCCTGTATATTTCATACTTAAATATTGACCGTTTGGCAGACTACTCATTTTACTTAATAATGCTTCACCTACAGCTTTACTTGTTGACGCCGTTGGTGCTGCAGTTGGCGTTACTGGTAGCGTAGTATAATCTGACCAATTTGCAGGTGGTATCATAATAATCGCCTTTGCTCCAGCACGCTTAGCTTCCCACTGAATGGATGAAACAGTACTATATGAGTTTAATAGTTTAACTACTGCAATGTAGTCAGTTTTTCCTTTAGGATAATCTGCTGCATTCTTTCCTTCCCCTACATATACCAAGTCATAAGGTACATCTGGTGAAAGAACCTTAGAGACTTTAAAATTATACGATGCTGGAAATTGCGTTTGGTCTTTGAACGGCACCGAAAAACCACTTGCATCTGCCAATGCATTTAAATGAAGTTTCGTATTTTCATAGGAAGCAACCGATATCGCATATGGACTTACACCCGGTGCACCAACTGTTCCAATATCAGGATTTTCTGCATATGGTCTTAACGAAGAGGGAATTATATAATTTTTTGTACTATAGTCTGAATTACCGGCTGCCGTTACAACAAGAGTACCTTGTTCTGTCGCAACTCGAATGGTTTTTTGAATAGGATCAAATTCTTCGTCTACATAACCTGCATCATTACCTAAACTCATGTTGATAACATCTGCACCCATAGTAACTGCATGCTCAATTCCTGCGATAATATCATCCTCATAGGCACCACCGCCATTATCTGAAAATACTTTCTCCGCTAATAGTTGAACACCTGGTGCAACACCTTCGACTCCACCCTTTGTTTCGTCTCCACTTGCTCCAACTGTTCCAGCCACGTGTGTCCCATGGGGGCTACCTTTTCCAGCAGGAATGACATTAGAATCATTGTCTGCCCAATCATATCCTGTTGGTACCTTATCGGAATACCAAATTTCATTTACATCTGTTTCTGCAAATTTACTTTGGATCCCTTCTTGAGTCCATTTTTCCTTTTCCTTCGCTTGATCAGTTAGTGTCATATCTTCATGCGTATAATCAATCCCAGAATCGATAATCGCTACAAGTAATCCCTCACCTTTATAACCATATTGTTCCCATACTTTTTGAGCTTGTACTAATTCTTTACTTGCAGCCATTGATTCCTGGAATGTTCTAGCAATATGGACATTCACAACCCCAGGAATAGACTGGATTTCTTTTATATTTTGAAACTCTGTTTCTATACTGAATCCGTTAAACCCTTCGAAAAAACGATGCTTCACTTTAATAGGATCATTTGATTTAGAATTTTTTTCTTTTGAGATTTGTTCGATTACTTTATTTTGCTTTTGTTTATAAAAAGCTTTTTTACTCTTGGTTATTTGCTCCATTTCTGTTGGTTGTTCAACTTCTACGATTAATCTAACAGTTTCATTCGGTTTATATGTTTCAGCCAAACCTTCTTTTTTTACATCTTTATAAAGTGAATCATCTTGACCTGTTTCGATCTTATCCTTATCAAAAAATATTGGTCCTCCTTCCTGCACCATTTCTTCAACCATTTGCGACTCAGCTGACATATCATCACTTTCTGCAAAAACGGTAAGTGATGTAAATAATAAGGAAGTCATCGCGGCTGTGGTCATGACTTTCCATGCTTTCATTTTTCTTTTTTTCATTCACATATCACCTCATCTTTTAAAATAATGAAACTAGTAAACTATGATTCTATCTTTATTATCTAGTATCTTTAACTTTCTGAATATTAAACAAAAGGATTAATTATTAAAACAATTGGTTCTATACCTCTATAAAACAAAAGTACTACTCCGCGACTTTTTATTTAATCATTCATCTTATACGTATAGAAATGGCACTATGCACCAGGCATGAAAAAACCCAAGTGAATTATCCTCACTTGGGCCGCAATCGGTTTATTGATGAAGAACCGTTACTTTTTTAGGTGTTGTTGTCACTTTAAAGCCGTCTTTTGACACTACATCAGCTGAGATAAAGTAATCTCCATTTGGAAGGTCCGGTTTAGGTGTCCATTCTGTATGAACTTCTTTTTCATTATTAAATTCAAACATATCGACTATATTTCCATTTATATCTTTTACATTAAACGTCCAGTCTGATCTGTTTTGAGCAAAATAATCAATTTCTGCTGGAGTGTTTTGGTTTATATTTTTTGTCGGATATACACTTGAATTGGAAAGAACCATCCATTCGCTCATATATTTTGGATCTTGATCTCCCCAAACGTTGTAAGAGTGATTATATGCGTAATCCGCTCCAACAACAACAATACTTTTTGGTTCGTAGTTTAAGAGTAATGTAGTCTTATTTCCTGGTGTATAGTAATTTCCATTAACCCAAACCATTGCAGCAGCATATCCACTTCCATTTTCATTATCTGTACCACTCCAGGATATTTCGTATTTTCCATCTACTGGGGTTACCTTAATGTCTATAACATTAGGCAGTGTGGAATCTACTTTCACAGGCATTTTAACTTCTTGTGGTCTTGCTCCTGGATAGTCTAATGTCGTTTTAATGACATATTGATAATTTCCATCGGGTACAAATTGTCCAGACTCATCTTTCATATCCCAAGCGTAAAGTTCATTGTAATAAGTGTCCCCAAATGACATAATATTTTTTCTGAATTTCCAAGGCTTACCTGTAAATTCACTGAAATCACCTAAATATTTAACGATATTTCCTGATTGATCTTCGATATACATTTCTGTTTTTTGTAAATTACGTATAGCAGTAAAGGAAGAATAAATACCGATTAGATGGAAGTTAGGCGAGATGGCAATTTTGTTAAGATCAAATGTGCCAGTAGTAGGATTATATCCCTTTGGATAACGTTCTGATGTGCCATCCCAAAGTGCGGTATAACCTAAAAATGCATCTTTTTCCCATGCTGGAAGATCAATATTTTGCGGTTCATCCCATTTTCCATAGAAGCCCATATAAGGAACAGTTAGTGGCACTGCTTTATCCTGGTCTTTCGCTACTGGTACAAGACGAACAAATCCTTCTACAAAACTATTATTCTTTAAGGAATCTGGTAAAGATACGTTAACAGTCAGCATTTTTGTTTGACCTGGTTTGATTTTAACTAATGCTCCTTTTTTGTCAGTTACGATAGTATCATTGACAGTGACAGTCGCATCATTAATACGTTCACTTGTTAATGTTAAATACTCTTTTGAATCTAGCTTCCCATCATTATCTAAATCAAATTCCTTCATTTCAGTCTTATCTTTCAGGACATCTACATAAACATTGTATTCAATATTATCACTATTATTTTTAGCTTTAGGGGCATCTAATGCTTCCATTTGTAATTTAAAGCTTGTATTTTGACCAATTTCCTTTAATGCTACTGATCCTGCTTGTTCTAAAGGCGCGTTTCTATTAGTAACAATAACAGGTGTATTAATTGCATTTTGAATCTGCATTAAACCTGACCCTTGTACTCGTGGAGAATATGGCACTTCCCCATTTGTTCTAGGATCCATCACAATATTCGATGTATTCATTAAAGCTAGTTTTGCCTTTAATACCGTATCTTGTGAATGTGTTAAGCCTTTTTGATAAAGTGCCTGCAATAACAATGCCGAACCGCCTGCCACATGAGGAGCTGCCATCGATGTACCGCTCATAATTTCATAATCATTTCCGGGTACAGTCGAATAAATATTTCCACCAGGAGCAGAAATCTCAGGTTTAAAATCTAATGTATGTGGTGAACCAATGGATGAGAAATAGGACATCGTGTTTTTGTTTGCATTATCGACCCAAGTATCACCTGTTAATTTCATCTTTACAATTTGATTATTCGTTAGTTTATTAATTAGTTCTTGCCCTGGAGCCTTACCCGTTGTAGCTGCTGGAATTGAAGATTCACTCAATCTTAGATATGGATAATCAGCCATACTATCTGGTGGTATGATGATTGCTGCTTTTGCTCCAAATTTTGCTGCGTTAAACTGAATAAAAGAATAAGAAGTATATTGATTCAATAATTTTGCTACGACAATTTTCCCTGCTACGTTTTTACCATTACTAGTAAAGTCAGCATTCTTGGAACCTTCGCCTACAAATACTAGCTCGTACTCTTCATTCGGATTTAAAAAATTTGAGAGTTTAAAGTTCGGCTTTCCAAATTGAGTTTGATCTTGGAAAGGAAGCTTTAAACCATTTGTTTCTGATAAAGTATTTAAATGCATTTGTGTATTTTCATAAGAAGCAACTGATAAAGCGTATGGACCTACAGATGGCTCACTAACTGTTCCAATATCAGGATTTTCTGCGTATGGACTATAAGCAGATGGAAATAATAAATTATGTTTAGTACTATAAGCGGAATTACCAGCCGCTACTACAACAAGTGTACCTTGTTCTGTCGCAACTCGAATAGCTTTTTGTATCGGATCATTTTCTTCCCCTACAAAGCCTGCATCAGAACCTAAGCTCATGTTTATCACATCTGCACCCATTGTTACTGCATGCTCTATTCCAGCAATAATATCATCCTCATAGGCTCCGCCACCTTTATCGGAGAACACCTTCTCAGCTAAGAGTTGAACACCTGGTGCAATACCCTCGACTCCGCCATTCGTTTCGTCCCCGTCTGCTCCAATTGTTCCAGCAACGTGTGTACCATGCGAACTTCCATTTCCAGCAGGAATGACATTAGTATCATCGTCAGCCCAATCATAGCCTGTTGGGACTTTATCGGAATACCAAACATCGTTTACAGCTGTTTCATCCAATTTACTTTTAATTCCACTCTGAGTTAATTTCTCTTTTGCCTTTGCTTTATCAGTTAATGTCATATCTTGATGTGTATAATCAATCCCTGAATCTACGACTGCTACTACTAATCCCTCACCTTTATAGCCATATTGTTCCCATACTTTTTGAGCTTGTACTAATTCTTTACTTGCAGCCATTGATTCCTGGAATGTTCTAGCAATATGGACATTCACAACCCCAGGAATAGACTGGATTTCTTTTATATTTTGAAACTCTGTTTCTATACTAAAACCATTAAAACTTTCGAAAAAGCGTTGTTTTACTTTAGAAGGAGAATTTGATTTAGACTTATTTTTCTTCGAAATATCTTCAATTACTTTGTCTTGTTTTTCCTTAAACAAAGATTTTTTGTTTTTTGGAGAAAGGTCAGTTGCTGTTGGTTGTTCAACTTCAACGATGAAACGAACAGTATCATTCGGTTTATGTGCTTCAACTAAACCTTCTTTTTTTACGTCTTTATAAAGTGAATCATCTTGACCTGTTTCGATCTTATCCGTATCAAAAAATAATGGTCCTCCTTCTTCCACCATTTCTTCAACCATTTGCGACTCAGCTGGCATATCATCACTTTCTGCAAAAACGGTAAGTGATGTAAATAATAAGGATGTCATTGCGGCTGTGGTCATAACTTTCCATGCTTTCATTTTTCTTTTTTTCATTCACAAATCACCTCATCTTTTAAAATAATGAAACTAGTAAACTATGATTCTATCTTTATTATCTAGTATTTTTAACTTTCCAAAAATTAATCAAAGGTTGTAACTTTTACTGCTATTGGTTCTATACCAGCATAAAACAAAAGAACTATCCGCACCTTATGAAGGTACAGGATAGTTCTATAAGAAAATGGCACAAGTTGATTTCGAACGGCATAAAGTGAAACTTCCATCAGTGGGGTTCTTCATCCCCTACTGATGGTTAGTTGCGGCCCACAGGAAGTGGGTCACGCAGACGTTGCCACACGATGTGGCGCTTTTAGTCTGTGTTCATTTTACGGGCCTTTACGGGCAGTTGATCCCCCACTTACTCTTCTTTGTATACGCGAATCCTTGAAGTGGGGGTCTTACTGCCCGTTAATCTGCGATAAATGACTGCTTGTGAACGGCTTTTTACATTCAGCTTTTTAAAAATCTTATTGATGTGAATTTTGAAGGTCAGCGCACAGCGTATGCCCTGATCAGGGTTTGTTCGATCTGGCTGTCGTTTGCATCCCATCCTTTGATGCGCAGTGACACGTAGCCGGATGCTGGATTTTTCACTGTCACAGTGTAGTGACCACCTTCGATTTTCTGCACCTTTGCAGTACTCCAAGTGTTGCCATCGTCAGTGGATACTTCAGCCTCAACCCCACGAATGTCTGGAGTAGCACCGGATTGAAGTACGAATGATAGATCGAAATGGTCGGTGATCCCACCTTTTGCCTTGTTCTCCCCATCAAGCTTAAAGTCATATCTCGGCCACAATAATGCTAGGTCTTCCTTCCCGTTCGCTGGTCGAGCGGACTTGAAGGTCCAAGCCATGCTTGTCATTGTAGAAAGTGGTGACCACATCGTTTGCTGTGTGTCCATCGTAACACGGTAAGTCGCAGCTTCAGGGCTAACAGCAATTGGGTTTGAATTCGCGAACCAACCACCTTCATTGATAAGGGTTCCGTCCTTAAACATCCGAACCTTCGAGACATCATAACCTGGCATTGTGTAGAAATCACCCCAGTGGGTAGGTTCACTATCACCAAACTCATGATTTTGAATGAAAAATTTGTCTCCCTCGCGGTACGCATTCATGGACTGAGACTGACCGATTGCAGCACCCAACCAAGTCTGTTCACGTTTATCGCCCGGCAGATAGTTCCACATTGCATCACTCACGTGTTGGCCAATATTAGTTAGGACTGGATAAACTGTTTGTAACCATCTCATTTTCTCCATTCTCGGGAACTTGCTACCAGTAGAGTACCACTCTTCCCTATCTAGTGGAGTGTCGATCCATCTCACTACATTAGTTACCATAACCTCGTCCGGGCGAATAGGCGATGTCGTCTCGCCAACGTATTTACCTTTGGTGCCACGGTAATGGTTCATTACCACGGCAGAGTTTTCTGCCGTCACTTCTTCAGCAACTTCTGCAGGGATTACACCTGGCCAACTCAACTGGATGTTGTATACGTACGGGCTGTTAGCGATTCCCCTCAGGTTGATTAAGGTTGGGCCGTTCGCGATTCGGTTAAGAAGTGCCGTTCCATCTTCCTGTCCAAGTGTATAGGCAGGGATGGCGATGTTATCAGCTCTTAGTACGCTAGCAGCGTATATTCCTGTTCTGTCGTTAACGAGGACTACCGCTTCTGCACCTGCAGCATGCAAAGCCTTAATCTGTTGGGCAGTAGTCTGATTTGCATCACGGGTGACAACCGCAAGCTTACCACTGATGTCCTTGCCGCTTAGATCCTCCGGTAATGCCTTACCTACGTTTACCGCTTTTAGGTTTCTAGGGCCATCTAATCTAGGTACAAAGCCTACCGGTTCTAGTGGGATTGATCCGCCTAACCCGTCATAAGATGCCTTGATGACAGGGGCATACCTGCGCTGGTCGAATTCAAACGAAAATGTTCCTTCATCAGCCTTCAATGGCTCTGTCGGCACTGCATAAACGTGATCCCAAATAGCGCTACTCGCTCCCAACATGTAGTCAACTGTGCCTTTGCCCATAGCTCTGCGGTAGCCGATATGCCATCCACCCTGCTCAGACTCCTTAGGCGTCGAGATCTTTACCTCCTTACCTAATCGGGCATCCAGCGTAATGGTCTTTTCCTCCTTATACTTCACTTCCACCATAGGCTCACCAGCAAGGGTATAGTCCTGGGTTCTTCCGGTCTCGTCAATCGTTTTTATGGTACCCATCACAGAATAACGCCCTGGCTGCAAAAGGAGGGTAGTATCTGAACCAATAGTAGGGTAAATCTGCGTAATTTTCCCCGTATCGAAGTTGGTCGCGATGATTTCACCATAGGTCTGTTTTCCGTTTCGGTCAATCGTTTGAAGATTTACTCTAACTAATGGTTCAGTCTTTGTTGCACCAATAGTTGTGTTGATTGTTTGGTTGTCACTTGAAATAGCGTTAACCACAACTTTATAATCCTGAACATTCCCAAGTGCTGGATTAAATGTCACTTTTACCTCACTGCTACCATGTGCTGGCACCGTGACCGTTGACTGATTCAGTGTGAACATTTCAGCAGGCGCTTCTACTAAATTTTCACCTTTTGCTGTCAAAGCAAGATTCAATGTCACATCCTGATCAGATGGGTTAACATATTTATACGATTTTTCGACCGGCTTATCATCTACCATAGCAGGTCCCAAACTGACGACTGCAGGACTGCTAAAGACGTTAGCATCCAAGGCTTTCACAACATCTACACGTCCGCCACCCTGCTGATATGGTGTATAGCGAATATTCATTACACCTGTGCCAGCTAAAACCTGCTTGATATGATCTCCCGTCCATTCCGGGTGTCTTTGTTTTAGAATGGCTGCAGCACCAGCAACATGTGGTGTAGCCATTGATGTACCGTTGGCCGAAGTGTAGTTATCATCGATTGGGGTACCCATGTTAGTGCCAGCAGCACGAGCCGCTATGATCCCTACTCCTGGTGCCGTAATCTCCGGTTTCACTCTATAATTATTGATAACCGGACCGCGGCTTGAGAAGGCAGCTAAAAATTCAGTTTGGGATTTATCAACTGCCCCAACCGTCAATGCTTTTTCTGCCGCCCCTGGCGATCCTAAAGTACTCTTCCTTGATCCTGCATTTCCTGCAGCAATGACAAACAATGTGTCACTAGTTTCGCTCAAATTGTTGACAGCTTGACTCATTGGATCCGTGCCATCGCTCGGTGTATTCGTACCAATGCTCATACTGACAATATCAGCCTGTTCCTGAACAGCCCATTGCATACCAGCGATGATTCCCGATTCAGTACCATCACCATTATTATCAAGCACCTTCCCGACTAAAAGCTCTGCAGCTGGAGCTACCCCCTTATTTTTCCCGCCGGAAGCGGCGCCAGATCCCGCGATCGTCGAAGCAACATGCGTACCATGCCCGTGATGATCGACCCAATCAGGATCCGTTGTAAAGTTCTTTGCTTCTTTGACGATATATTGATTGTTAGAATCTTTAAAATCAGGATGATTTGGATCAATCCCTGTGTCCAAAACAGCCACTTTCACGCCCTTACCATCATATCCGGCTTCCCATGCAGCAGGCGCCCCAATCTGCGGAACACTTTTGTCAAGTAAAGCATGAACTGGTTTGTCCAGCCAAATCTTTTTAATACCTTCCGTTAGCTCAGGCTCTGGCTGAGCTTGCTTTGTATTTGCCTCTCCATCAACAGCATCCCAGAATTTCTTGGCGTGTTTTTTATTCGTTTTTACTGCGACGGCATTCACACTAGGAAGATCTACTTTGTTCGTTGCCCCAGTAGACACAGCTTCATCAAATGCAGTGCTGACAGAAAAATTAGCTTGTCCAGATTCCTCTGTGACAATCAAAGGAATACTTGACTGATGATCGTCATCGTAGCCATACTCAATCAATTTCGTTATGTTAAACAATTCCTCATCCATTTGGCCAGCCGCCAGAAATGGTGTCGCTTCATCGGGAATCAAATAAGTGTCACCATCAATAGTTTTCTGAGTAAATGAAACTGGAGTGCCATCCTCACTAGGTACAAGTGTGCTCACTAGATTTCCGTCACTATATTTTTCTACCGTGACAACGTCACCGGTGACAAGAGTAATCTTGTGCGTATCGACGTCTCGGGAATTCTCCTTCGGCTGAGGTACCTGAATAGTAGGCGTTTCGGCGTTGGTATCATCAGCAAATGAAGCCACCGAACTTGTTCCCAAAAGCACTGCAGTAGTCAAGCCTGCAGCCATTACGTTAATGATTTTTTTCTTTCTGCTTTTCCCCATCATAACTCTCCTTTTCCCAACTTATTGCTACAGAAAATATTAATAAACGCCTTGCACCGAATATTTAGTACCCTTAGACATATATCCCCCCTTATTTGTTCTTGCAATATGAAGCTATAATTCTATTTTATTTTCCTCTATTCCGACTTTTCTGAAAATTAAACAAAGGATGTAATTTTTCGAGCTAAAGGTTATAGACTAATAAAACTAAAGGCTTATTCCTTGCCGTTCAAGCAAATTAGAAAAGCAAATGCGAAAATCTATAATTTCCTAACGATGAAAAAGAGAGAAACGCTTTGCGCTCCTCTCCTTTTTACTTCTATTGTTTTGGCTCAAAACCAACCAGGCTCAGGAAGTATTCCAATCCTTTATTGCCAATGGTTTCTTTAGGTTTCCTGTTTGCTGGCGCATCTGGCCCCTTTGTTAAAAAAAGAGGTAAACAGATTCCAAATAGATTATATATTTCTAAATGCAGTATATATTTTTTTAGTAGACGGTAAACATATCCTTTGCTATAGGTGTTTTTACACCTTCCGCTTTACCAACTAAGTTTACCAACACGATATACTGACCAGGCTCTACACGTTTTCCATCACATTTATAGTCCCAAGTTTCTTCCCATCTTCGGGCTTCACCAGGAGCAAAATTTACATATTCAATAGCTTGTGAAAAAAATCTGTTTTTAGAGTATCGATACACTTCTTTACCCTCTGGATTAAGCACGTGAATTTCGTATTTTTGACTAGTTCTAAAGATAAAAATCTTTTCAGAATCAGTATTATTTAGTAACGTAATGATAAACTTTACACTTTCTGAATTTTCCCAAGCATAAACAGACAATTTAACTTCTTTATTTCCCAAGTTTCCTGACACCTCTTTCGTCTTAAATTATGAATCTTAAATTTGCACCCCAAGCTATAGTTCTTTAAGAAAACGGCACAAGTTGATTTCGAACGGCAAAAATGACTGCCTGTGAACGGCTTTTTACATTCAGCTTTTTGAAAATCTTGTTGATGTGAATTTTGACGGTCTTGTCACTGATATATAATGTTTCAGCAATTTCTTTGTTACTATGGCCTTTGACCAATTCAAACAATATTTCTTTTTCACGCTCTGTCAGCATTTTTTCATTTGGTTCTGATATCGTTTGCTGGTGATGATAGGTTATCAACTTTTTAGTCATGCGAGGATGAATCACAGACTCTCCTTGTGATATCATTCGAATGGCTGCTACTACTTGTTCAGATGATGAATCTTTCAATAAATAGCCATCCGCACCGGCCCAAAGCGCCTCCATCAAGTATTCATCATGTTCATACATCGTCAGAATGAGAACACGGCAATTCGGATACTGACTTTTCACGAGTGATGTGACCTCAATGCCATTTTTGCCAGGGAGATTGATGTCCATCAAAATACAATCAGGTCGATACTCTTCTACTTTCTTCAATACCTCATCCCCGGAAACGGCTTCTCCTACGACTCGGATGTCAGATTCGAGATCCAATATACTCCGAATTCCATCACGCAAGACCGTATGATCATCAACTAATAATATTTTAATCATGATACTCCCTCCCTTGTTTCAGCATCTGGAATTAACAATGTAATTTCTGTACCTTTTCCTGGTAAACTATCAATCTGAAGGGTCGCACCCAGCTCTTCAGCTTGTTCATTCATATGCAAAATGCCATAATGAGGCTCATGTTTTGTTTTAATCATGGATTCAAAAAGGGAAAAACCAACCCCATTGTCTTTCACCTTTAATAGCACATGTTCACGTTGATAGCTTAAGAGAATGTCAACTTCATCCGCTTTGGCATGCTTTACAATATTCTGCAAGCTTTCCTGTAAAGTATCGAAAATAACTCGTTCTTTTGTACAACTAAGTGTTCGAGTACGGCCTCTTTCATGATATTTAATCGCTAGATTATATTCTTGTTTGATAGATTGAATTTTATTGGCAATCGCTTGTTTTAGTCCTAGCCTTTGTGTAGGATATGGCTTTAAAGCATAGATGGAATAGCGAACTTCACCTAAACTCTTCCGTAATTTTTTTATGCTTTTGTCTACCACTTGCTGCATGTTTCCTGATTGATCTGCGTGCTGCTTCTGAGCTGATTCCAGCTGAAATATGACCCCAGCTAATACTTGTGCAATTCCGTCATGGATTTCACGTGCTAGTCGATTTCTTTCTTCCAGAATGATTCGTTTCTCCTGTTCGGAGATGAGTGACCGTGTCTTAAGCAAGCTGCCCAATTGATTTGCAAACGTAGATAAGGACTGTATATCCTCGGTAATAAAACTCGCTCCCCTGCTTTTTCCTGCCACAAACATTCCTACCAATTCATGATTTACTTTAAGAGGCAGGTAGACAAGAGAACGTATGACATCTTCAAAAACTTCATCTCCCGGGGCCATACCTTTTTTCCAATCAGAAACAACAAAGGTTTGGGATATCTCTTCAAAATTCAGATGAAGTTCAGAAGAACCTAAACGATCGGAATGTACTTTTCCATCCTTTAGCAGAAGTACCCAGTTTCCTTCATCTTTTGTCCATAAAGCATAAGCCTGTATCCCCAAGAACCCTTTAAGGGATTTTTTCATCTGATGTAAGTTTCCTGCAGAAAGCCCTTGACTTAACTCTGTCGTAATGGAAAATAGGTTATATAATCGTTCTTTTTCAATCCGTATTTGCCGAAAGAACGAGCTGATGATGCAGATTGCTACAAGAGGGAAAAAGAAGAACAGAACATTAATTCTATTCATCTCCCCACTGTATCGGTGTTCTAAGATATAGATAAGAGAGGCGTAGAACAAACAAAAGCTTCCACTCAAAAATACTAAAATATTTTTCTTGTACCACTGTTCGAGCGGATATGGCTGAGGAAGAATCACCATTAGAAGATCGTAAAAAATGGCGTTAATAAGGCAAAAGTATACGGTAAATAAAAGCAAGCTACTTAATTCCTCATATAAAACAGGCATATTCATTTCCGTAATAAAAAAAGAAATACTTTGGTTGGACAACCATTCTGCTAAAATGATACTTAGAGCAAATTGAGAACAATTAAATAGCGTTCTTTGCATTGGTAAACGGCGAAGGGAATGGGTTAACACCATCACACATACACAAGCAACAACAGTTATATGTATCCCAAACTCCCAATTCATTGGATAAATAAGCGTAAGGCTGAGTGTAACACCTCCTCTCCCAATGCGGATAGGAAAATACTCAACAATTCCCATAAACACAGATAACAACAACAGGATGATGACTTCAGAAGGCATTTCACTTTTAAAAATAGAAATGATAACAGCAAACATACCAAGAAAAGAAATAGAATAAAGATAAAAACTTACAATTTTTTCCCTTATCGTAATAGAGTCTATCCTTTTCAAAACGGCACCTCCTTTTATTTCGAATATTCCAAAGAATCTATCATCTATTATTATCTAACAAAAAACCGGCACTGGCAAAATGGAAAAATACCCACTAGCCAATAACCGGCTGTACGCTTACCTAAATAAGCTACACTACTAGTATAATGCTTATTTCTTTATTTGCCTGTTCATCGAACGTTATATTTAACAGATTCTTTTGTACTAGATTGCATAGTACAAAAGATATATATAAATTACAATTTCATCCCATTAAGTTAGACGTAATTTTCTAAACAAAAGCAAAAAAATCCCGAATTTCCTCAATAGGAATTTCGGGATTTTCATATGCATTTATCGCAGATTAACGGGCAGTAAGACCCCCACTTCAAGGTTGCGAGAGAATCAAAGAAACTTAAGTGGGGGATTAACTGCCCGTTAAAGCCCGATTGGTTCAACTAACCATCAGTGGGGGATGAAAGAAAACCCCCACTGATGGAAGTTTCACTCTATTGTTTTATTGACAATGCCCTTTCAAAATCCTCTTTTACACGATTTAAAAGATCAGTGTCCGTTAATAGGCGATAACCAGTAGATGCGAGTACTTTTGCCCCTTTAATTAATGCTTCATTGCCAAGAGAAGATTTTGCTGCTTCTCTGAATTCGATTGTATGGGCGATAAGATCATCTGGCCCAATTTTGATATAAGGGTGGGCTGTAGGGACTACATAACTAATATTCCCTGCATCAGTAGAACCTTTTCCTCTCCCTTCCTCGGTTTTAACTATTTCGCCAACTGCTTCTAATTCTTCATGTAATACTGCATCCAAAACTGAATTTAAGACAAAATCTTTCACTTCATTTTGGAAACGTTCGATTTTGACTTTCGCTCCAGCTGCAAGTGCAGCTCCTTCAGCAATTGCCTGCACTTTTGCTGATACTTCTTCCGTTCTCTTCCAGGTTTCAGCGCGGATAAAGAAACGCGCTGATGCATAATCTGGAATGATGTTCGGGGCATCACCTCCATGGGTGATGATCCCGTGAATCCGGACATCGGAAGGAAGCTGCTGCCGTAAGGCATTAATACCATTAAACAACTGAATGACCGCGTCGAGTGCATTGACCCCCTTTTCTGGTGAACCTGAAGCATGCGCTGCTTTTCCGTAAAAATGAAAATCTAGGGGATCAACAGCAAGAGTCTCACTTGTTAATGACGTTTTTCCTGATGGATGAATCATTAGGGCTGCATCAATATCCTTCAAGAACCCATGTTTGACGAAGCTGCCTTTTGCACTGCCATTCGGACCGCCTTCCTCTGCAGGTGTCCCTAAAACGACGACACGCCCTCCTGTTTCAGCAAGTGTTTCGGAAAGGGCTATCCCTGCGGCAACGCTTGTCGTTCCAATAATGTTATGACCACATGCATGACCTAACCCTGGCAGTGCATCGTATTCAGCAAGAAACGCTACAGTTGGGCCTGGTATCCCACTGTCCTTCACTGCATAAAAGGATGTTTCATGCCCTGCAACAGCTGTCGTCACTTCAAAACCTTCCTTTATTAGAAGTGAAATGTGTAGTTTACTCGCAAAGTATTCCTGGTTACCAATTTCGGGATTTGCATGAATAGACTGGCTTGTTTCAATATAGTTTTCACTGTTTGACTCAATGGATTCTGTAATTAAGTCAATACCAGATAATGTTGTACTCATTTATAACTCCTCCTTATAAGCCTTTATATACTTCAAGCAGTTCTTTTTTTGAAATATCGACGATCGATGATCCGCCGTTCGTATCAGCTTCAACAGCTTTTTTCACATCTTCATCATGGTATAGCTCAACAATACGGAGCAAAGTTTCATTGTTAACATCTTCAGCACGAGCAGCAAAGACATTTACATATGGCAAAGCGTTTTTATCATTACCGTCTTCAAGGAAAATGGGGTCATTGACTGGATCGAATCCAGCTTGACCAGCTACACCGTTATTAATGACTGATGCAGCCACGTCAGGAAGCACGCGCGGTGTTTGCTGTGCAACGATCGGGAAAATATCCAGTTTCTTCGGATTTTCAACAATTTTTGAAGGATCACCAAACAATCCAAAATCGTCAGCTAACTTGATAAGCCCTGCGGATTCAAGCAGCTTTAATGCACGTGCTTGGTTGGATGGATCGTCTGGAATGGCGATACGTGCTCCGTCTTCAATATCGTTAATGTCCTTCAGTTTTTCTGAATAGATTCCCATCGGTGCGATAAGTGTAGCCCCTATTGGTACTAAGTCCACTTTGTTTTCTTTCGTAAATTGGCTAAGGAACGCAATATGCTGGAAGGAGTTGAGGTCAATATCCCCATCCGCTAATGCTTGGTTTGGAAGAGTGTAATCAGAAAACTCAACAAGTTCAATTTCAATGCCTTCAGCTTTTGCTTTTTTCTTTAGTATCGGCCATACTTCACCGTCCGTGCCCGTAACACCGATTTTCACTTTAACCGTATCAGAACCTTTTCCTGATGTATCCTTGCTGCAAGCAGCTAGTGCCCATACTGCTGTTAGTGCTAATAAAAAGATGATGATTTTTTTCATGAGGTGATCTCCTTTTTAATATAAAATTTGTTTACTTGCGAAATCTTTATTAACGCCGCATGATTTTTCTTGATAATGTATTTCCAAACCATTGAGCGAACTGAACAAGAATGATTAGTATGACTACCGTAACGAGCATCACGCTGCCGTCAAACCGCTGATATCCATATGTCATGGCCACGTGACCGAGTCCACCTCCGCCAACAGTACCAGCCATCGCTGAAAAGTCGATCAAACTGATGGTGACGAACGTCAAACCAAGGATAAGCGGGCCAAGAGCTTCTGGAATCAGCACCGTAAAGATGATTTGAAAGGGACTGGCTCCCATCGCTTTAGCTGCCTCAACGACACCCGGGTCGATGCTCATTAAATTATTTTCTACAATCCTTGCAATTCCGAACGAGGCGGCAATCGTCATAGGGAAAATCGCTGCCCAAGTTCCAATTGTCGTACCGATAATCGCACGGGTTAATGGGCTAATGGCGACAAGGAAAATAATGAATGGGATTGGCCTTATAATGTTGATAAGAATGTTTAATGTTTGGAATAACAACTGGTTTTCTAAGATGTTTCCTTTTCTTGTGACATAAAGTAGTAAACCAATGCTAATCCCTAAGATAGAGCCAAAGATGAGTGTTGCGATGACCATAAGGATTGTCTCACCTGTCGATTCCACTATCCTTGGCCAAAATGTATTCCAATCAACTCTCATGAATTTCAACCTCCTCAATCTCTACCGTGCTTTTCAGTTCAGCAATCACGAATTCGATTGCTTGTGCATCCCCTTCAAATGAAACTAACAGATTTCCGAAGAATTTCTCCTGAAGTTCGCGAACTGAACCGTACACAATGTTAAAATGAATGCCAAACTTCTGCGTGATATGTGAGAGGATAGGATCACTTGCCACTTCTCCTTTAAAAATAACCCGATAAAGCTTTTGTCCTCCTTTTGCACGCCATTCCTTTAACAACGTATCAGACGGACGATCCTGCTGGACAGATTGGATGAACCGCTGTGTCGTCGGATGCTGTGGATTGCTAAATGTATCAAAGACAGAGCCCATTTCGATGACTGCCCCTTCCTCCATGACTGCTACCCGGTCGCAGATTGATTGGATGACGTGCATCTCATGCGTAATTAGCAGAATCGTGATACCAAGTTCTTTATTTACTTTTTTTAAGAGACGAAGAATTTCTCCTGTTGTGTCCGGATCTAAGGCGGACGTTGCTTCATCACAAATTAGAATATCGGGCGATGTTGCAAGGGCACGGGCAATTCCGACACGCTGTTTTTGACCTCCGGAAAGCTGCTCTGGGTAATCATTTGCTTTATCGCTTAGGCCGACAAACCGTAAAAGTTCCTCTACCCGTTCACTGATTTCCTTTTTCGGAGTACCTGCAAGCTTTAAAGGATAAGCCACATTACCTGCCACTGTACGGGATGTAAACAAGTTGAAATTTTGAAAGATCATACCGATTCGACGGCGCAGCTTCCTCAGATCTTTTTGGGAAAGGGTAGCGATATCCACCCCCTGTACCTGAACTGATCCGGCAGTTGGCTGTTCAAGCATATTGACAAGACGAAGTAATGTACTTTTTCCCGCGCCACTAAAACCAATAATTCCGAAAATTTCTCCTTGAGCAATAGATAGTGATACCTCCTTTACCGCCTGCACCTCCCGATTGCCGAGCCGGAACGTCTTAGCGGCTTGTTTAAACTCAATCATGTATTGTCCTCCTCGTGCTAAATTGATTCTATGCAGACAATAAGTCGCAGCCATCTACCTTCCTTTTTTTTGAACGAAAAAAAGCCCTCTTCTTTTCTCATCCGTAAGAAAAAAAGAGGGCTCCATTATGAAACCATCTCCGTTCTCATCTTCCAAATGCCTAAGGCATTTGCAGGAATTGGCACAGTGTTCATTTGTCATGAACCTGCTGCCGAGATGTCATAGGGCCTGTCCCTCGATCTCTCTGGATAAGAAAGTGATGTATTGCTATTCGATTGTTGCAAGAATTAGTTATTACTATATTTGAGTATTTATAGAAAGTCAACAACTTTTTTTAAATTTAGAACAGTCAAATTTAGCATGTATTCTTTTTTGTCAATAACCTATACTATCCAACAAGATGCTAATTTACGAAGGAGTTGTTGACTTGTGAACGCTACTAAAAATTGCGATTTTTCACCAATGAAACAGCTATTGTCAGAAAAAATACAGCAAATCACTAATGAACTCCAACAAAGCTTGGAGATACTAGGAAACGAAAACAAGTGTCTCTTAGGGAAACTAGAGGAAATAAAGGAAAAATTCATTAAAATGGAATCAGTCGCTGCTTCCTTTTACTTAAACTGTTATTTATCAGCTTTTACAGATAAATATGCAGATTTATCCATTTGTGTACAGCGGCTGTCCGATCGACGTCATGGTGCATTGATTGTGGTGGAACGCAGTGACCCCCTTGACCCTTTCATCCAAAAAGGAACGGCTATAGGAGCCACTATAACCCCTGCATTATTAGAGGCTATTTTTTACCCTGGGAACCCGCTCCATGATGGTGCTGTACTGATTCGTAATAATCATATCGTTTCAGCAGCAAATGTTCTTCCTCTCACACATGCAGTTATAGGAGAAAAGAAACTTGGCACGCGTCATCGCGCAGCACTAGGTTTGACGGAGCAAAGCGATGCTCTTGTCCTCGTTGTTTCAGAAGAGACTGGCAGAGTTTCCTTTACTTTAAACGGAAAACTTTATCCAGTTACTACAGCAGGATCTTTACCATAACCAACTTTTTTACATACAAATAAAGAATCATCCTTCAACTACATATCTGCATGGCAAAATCAGAATGAATAAAGAAAAAAACATAAAAATTATCGAATTGTTCCTTTCTCACAAACCTTTACCGGTAGCCATGCATGTTGAAATAATGTAAAGAAAAAAGGCAAAAAGGAGCTTCCAAATAGCTTAAAAGCGTTTGGAAAGCTCCTTTTTATTTTATTTAAATGAGATGGTATTTGTTTTGTGCATTTCACTCATAAAGGTTGAACCCAGCAAAAGAATCGCACCAATAATTTGCAGGTCCGTCATTTTTTCACCAATAATCATAATTGAGATCACCAGTGAAGCAAGTGGGTCAATATAGCTTAAAATAACTATACTTTGTCCTTTTAGTTTACGCATTCCTAAAAAGAAAAGATAAAATCCAATACCTGCATGGAAAAGGCCAATGTTATGAGTAAAGCAAGTGATGTCATATCGATTTGCAGCACGTTTTCCTCTCACTTCTAATTCCCACTTTCTACATGTAAATAGTCGTACATACATGTACAGTAGAATCTATTGAGGATTAG
Organism: Cytobacillus dafuensis; assembly: GCF_007995155.1. Taxonomy (NCBI): domain Bacteria; kingdom Bacillati; phylum Bacillota; class Bacilli; order Caryophanales; family Bacillaceae; genus Cytobacillus; species Cytobacillus dafuensis. The sequence goes on from NZ_CP042593.1 coordinate 4,299,675, forward strand.
CAAGCTTTTATTGAATGCCTAAACAGTAGATTCTACTGCGCAGACATTTTTGGGGGAGAAATTGATCGCAACATAAATATCCCTCCTCGTGTGCTGTCATTATAGCATTGTGAACGAACTTCCATTACATAAGTAAATTTCTTTTCCCACAATTTCAGGTTATCTTTTTTATAAAATGGTATCATCAACCCTTATTATAAATGACCTTGTTCTCGTTACTTTCAAAGCCATCTTAGAGGATGAGGTTAGTCGTTTTTTAGTATTAAGTATGCAAAACTTTTACTATATCATCTTCCATTTTTCTAGGTTCAGTTGTTGGTGAATATCGTTCAACCACGAGTCCATTTCGGTCAACGAGAAATTTTGTGAAATTCCATTTTATATTTTTGTACAAAATACCACTCTTTTGTTCTTTTAAATAGGTATACAAAGGATGTGCGTTTTCTCCATTTACATCAATTTTAGCAAAAATCGGAAAGGTAACCCCATAATTGCTTTGGCAAAACTGTAAAGTTTCCTCAATATGATCGAATTCCTGTTTTTTAAATTGATCGCAAGGAAAACCTAAGATCTCAAGACCGTGAACTGAATATTTTTCGTAAAGTTTCTGCAGTCCATCAAACTGGGGAGTAAACCCGCACTTGCTGGCTGTATTCACAATGAGCAGAGTTTTTCCCTCATAATCCCTCAATGATTTTTCATTACCATCCGTCATTTTTACATTAAAATCGTATACCGTTCTCAAATAAATCCTCCTTACAAATAATATTCTTTAAGTTGCTTCAAAAAAGATTGATCAAAATAGATTCATTCCTAATGCAAATATAACAAATAAATTTTTAAAAAATGACTGATAAAACTTCATCCAATTAAGCTAGCTGCAATTTTCTAAACAAAAAAGGATTCGTTCCAAAAAATCCTTGAAACGAATCCTTTTTCCTCATCAGAAGTTACTTCTTACGAACCTAAGATCCTAACACAAAAAACATATATCTACTCATGCCTTCCGCCAAAAATATTGCTGCTAATGCGATATATGCAAAAGATAAAGATACTTTCTTATTTTTTGAGATGGATAAATATCCTAGAAGTCCCACTCCGATCACTTCAATAATCCAGCGAAGAGCTACCGTTCCTTGATAGCCTTCTAAAGTGGCAATAGCATTTGTTCCAGCTATCATGTTTACCTCTGGAACAACGGTTGGAAATAATGCAAGTCCAACTAGTTGGACAGCTATTCCTAAAATTGAAATAGAGAAGGAATACTTAACAAAGTGCTGTGCTAATGTTTGATTTTCCTTTTTGCGCAATATTGGTACGATCAAACTGGCAGCTAATACTGGTCCTAACACGATAGCTGTTCCAATAAAAGAAGTGTAGGTGTTAATAGAATTCCAACCGCTCACTAGCGAATTTGCATAAATGGCTCCCATGAAAAATATATCAACGATACCGATAATGGAAGCAATAAGTAATAGCCAAAGATTGACCTTTTTCTGAACAAAACCTAAAACCGTCGTTACACTAATCGCCCCTATAAAGAGTCCTGTCGCTAAAATCTCACGACTCATCCAAGAAGAACCTAAATGACGAATTGCATTCAATGCATTTTCAGGTGCTCCTAAGTGAGCAAAGGAAGCACCTAATCCAACGAGAGATAGCCCAGCAAAAACAACGAGGGGCATCTTCATCACAAGAAATGTCTGTTCTTCTCCAGTCTCAGAAATCTTTTTATAGAAAATTGCAAGCATGATCGTTCCGCCTATCGCAGCCTGCATACAAACAGTAAATATTAATAACGCCCATTCATTCACGATTGAACCCTCCTTTAGTTAGCATGTTTGTGTGGAGTAATAATAATATTTGGATTTGTAATAGAAGCACTTGGCATTCCTTTTACTTCATGAACATCACCATATTTCTTGCGCAGATCATCGATTGGTCCAACTTCGATTGCTCTCACTGGACAAGCCCCTTCACAGGCAGGTCTATCGCCTTTTTCCAATAGGTCAATACATAAATTACACTTCGTCATCTTTCCTAATTCATCATTATATTGAGGAGCACCATATGGACAATTCCATTCGCAATATTTGCAGCCAACACATTTATCATGGTCAACTGTGACTACTCCATCTTCATCTCGCTTAGACATAGCTCCTGTTGGACATCCTTTTACACACCCTGGATCATCACAATGATTACATGAGATGGATAGATAATAGGATTGAACATTATTGATAAAAGTGCCATTGTTATTCACAGTAAATGTCCCATTTTCGAATGGGTAGACACGTCTGAAATTTATACCAACCTCATTATCATTTTTGTCTTTACAAGCAATTACACATGCTTTACAACCTATACAACGAGATTGATCTATATAGAAACCAAGCTGTATTGCCATGTTTTATCCCCTCCTTTTTATGCCTTTTCAACTTCAGCTAAATTAGTATGCTGTGGATTCCCTTTTGCTAACGGTGACGGTTCTTGCGTTGTAAGTGTGTTGATGGCTCCTCTTATATCCACACCATCTTTGTCAGATGTATGCCAAGCGCCTTGAGGGATGGCTATTACACCTGGAATAATCCGGTTTGTTACGACAACCGGAATCTTAACAATTCCCCTATCATTAAATACTTTGGCAAGATCTCCATTCTTTATGTTCCGCTTATTGGCATCAATTGGATTCATCCACATAATTTGTTTTCCGGCCTCTTCCATCCAAGGGTTATTATCCATTGTCGAGTGGCAACGCCTTTTGTAATGCCAACCGATTAATTGGAGTGGATATTTTTCTCTTAAGCTGCTTTCTGGGCCCTCGTTTACAGCAATGTGTTTTGGAATAGCTGGTATATCTTCATGTTTTTCCATATCCCATAGCTGCTTAGAGAAAATTTCTATCTTTCCTGATGGTGTTAGGAATGGGTTATTCGCAGGATCGTTAATTTGAGCTTCAAATCCAATTGTTGGTTTATCAAACTTCCATTTATGGATTCCTTGCTTTTTCATTTGCTCCCAAGTCGGGAAAGATGGATCTTGTTTACGTGTTTCCTCAACAACCCATTTTGCCCAATCCTCTTCCGTTTTTCCTTCCGTAAATTCCTTCTCAACGCCCATCTTTTTCGCTAACATTGTTAACCATTCATAATCAGACTTTGATTCATATAAGTTATCAATTACCTTTTGAGATAGAATAGCATAATCACCATATGTCCACGGTACGGCAACATCATACCGTTCAAAGAATGTATTCGATGGCAGAAGAATGTCAGCAAACTTCGCTGAAGGTGTCATAAAAATATCACTGACAACAATAAATTCAACCAAGTTTTCATCCTCTAGAATTTTCTTCGTTTTATTGATATCCCCATGTTGATTGATTAAAACATTGCTTGCCATATTGTAGATTAGTTTAATGTTATTAGGTAAAGTTGCACCTTCTTTTAACCCTTTCACACCATCCTCTGCTGACATTTCCGTTCCGCGTGTGACAGCATCTGTCCAAAGGAAACAAGGAATTGAAAGTCCTAGCGGGTTTGGTATATTCGGAACAGCAGCCACACTTGTTCGTCCGAAATATCCTGCACCAGAAGCCCACCCTCCATTTACGCCTATATTACCTGTTAATGATGCTAAAACCGTGCTGCCTCGAACAATCTGCTCCCCATTCATGTGGCGCTGAGGACCCCAGCCTTGGATCAACGCTGCAGGCTTAGCTGTTGCGTACTCACGAGCTAACTGACGAATTTTATTGGCCGGTAAACCACAAATTTTTTCGGCCCATTCTGGAGTTTTCGGAATTCCATCCTTTTCACCTAAAACATAACTTTGAAGAGATTCACCTTGTGGAACTCCTTCTGGCATATGGCTTTCATCATGGCCAACACAAAACTTATCCAAAAACTCCTTATTGTGTAAGTTTTCCGTAAGAATGACATATGTCATAGCATCCATCAAAGCATTATCAGTTGTAGGCCGAATCGGGAACCACTCATCTGCCAATGCAACAGCGGAATCGGATTGACGAGGATCCACTACATAAATTTTCGCCCCTGCCTCTTTTGCTTTCTGTAAATAGAAATTAGTTGGTGATCCGAAAATCGTTTCTGCTGGATTAAATCCCCATAAAATAATTAATTGTGAATTCACTAATGAATCCAAGCTGCTTCCAGTATTTCCAGTTCCAAAGGTATACGGTGTGGCATTTGAAGTTTGAGCTGTACTATAGGTGTTGAAATAGCCAAGGTAACCGCCTGTCATTCCCATTAATTTATTAAACATCATACGGCCACTAGCGATTCCTCCCCAGTTTCCGGAACCATAATTACTATAAAGGGCTGATCGACCATATTTTTTTGTAATTCTTTCTGTTTCTTTATAAATGGTTTCAATCGCTTCATCCCAAGTTATTCTTTCAAACTCCCCTTCACCTCGTTTACCAACCCTTTTCATTGGATATTTTAAGCGGTCAGGATGATATACGAATTGACGATAACTACGGCCACGTAAGCAAGCACGAATTTGAGGGCAGCTAAGAGAATCTTCGCTAGCATTATCTGTTGAAATACGAACAATCGTACCATCTTTAACGTGTGCTTTAACTAAGCAACGGCCCCCACAGTTCAATGTTCCACATGTAGGAATGACTACCTCTTCTTCAACACTTTCGGCAGCGCTTACATTTTCGGATAGTTTTTTCGTAGCATATACTCCTCCTAACATAGTTGGAGCTGTAGCTGCACCGGTCCATTTTAAAAATGTTCTGCGTGGCATTGTTTGATTTGCAATCTTTTTGAACAAATTCTCACTCATTGCCTAATACCTCCTTAATCCCGCTCATATATTGATAATCTTGCTTGATAAATTCTCTTAAGAATTGAGCTAAACCCTTATAAAAGGCACTAGTAGTAAAAGAAAGAATATCTTCTGTAAAGGGTTCTGCCCATTTAACTAAATGATCATCTAAAAGCAGAAATTGATAATGTAATGCCCTACTAAACTCTTTCTCATTCTCTTCGTTTATAGACTTTAGTGATTTGTCGATTAGATGACTCATAAATTCTAATTCAAGAGAAATATGATCCTCAGGCTCTTTATTTTCCTCCTCATAATTGAGATTGAATATCTTTAGTTTTTCTCTCATCTTAAGGGTTGGTTCTCCAAAAAGCAGTCTTTCTCTCGTTCGGTAAACAGACTCCCAAGGTGGAGCAGGAATATGTTCAGGTCCGAAAAATAACCGTAAAAAGTTCTCCTTTTCCTTTTCAAAAATCTCTTCCACTTTCTGTGAAGATAACTCTGAAAAGAAAAGACGAAAGTGCTCATCTGAAATGATAGACTTAAAGGATAATTGCTCTTTCCATATGTTCAGTACCTCTTTCAATATTGGATTGCTGAATGCTGTACAGAGGAATTCATATTGAGACTTCCTGTCCTTCATCATCGATATGAGATTACTATTTTCTGAATGCTCCATCCGCGTCACCACTTTCTATTGCAAGATAGTTTTTCCCTCCTAAACCAATTCATGTGAAATTTTTCACATAATAAAATAAAAAAAACATGGTTCATAGAACCTTTCTAAGAGAATCTCCTCCTCTAACTCCATTCTAAATAAAGATGTGCACAATATGGAGTGTGGATTCATACATACCTATATAGCTACTTTTGTGATTGTGTAACAGTTATTTTGATGGGGTTTAGGAATGATGGTGACTGATTTTTGAAAGATTAGATTCATTCCAACTTAATTTCAAATATTAGGAGTTAACTATTCTCAATTGCTGGCAAAAAAAACAGCTTAGAATCATTTTTCTAAGCCAGGTTTTCTTATAATATTTGATTAAGTGTGGACAAAGGAGTATATTCCTACCGCAATGGTTAAAATTAATAAATCATTTATATCTTGCAGCTGCAATCCCGTTATGTCTTCTATTTTTTTTAAACGATTACGTAACGTATTCGGATGAACGTATAATGTTTCAGATACTTCACTGATTTTCCCTTGGTGCTGAATATAAGCCTGCAATGTTTTTATATACTCTGTTCCATTTTCTCGATCTCCTTCAATTAAAGTCGATAAGTACTCTAGACTGAAATCATAAAGAAGTTCGTGCTGAATATGAATAAGTAGACGAAAAATCCCTAAATTATTTATATGAAAAATATTTTTATTATTTTCAAACCAACTTTGACCAAATTGTAAAGCTAGTTTTGCTTCTTGATAGCTTTTATTTAAGTTAATCGTATCTTGATACCATTTTCCAATGCCAATCTTAAATCGAATATTAGACCATTTGCTAGATAGTGATTTCTCTATATGGCTAATGGTCTCTACCACATAGTTTTTCCTCTCGCTGTTGATCCGTTCTTCTGCATCTTCGAGTAAGAGGATGATTTGATCTTGAAACGGAAAAACAATGATCGTTTCCTTCATAGTAGCTGCTTCAGCCTCTAAAAATAAGATTATCTCCTCTAGCCAATTCATATTTGTCATGAATTCATCCGAGAGTTCAATATTTAATATTAGTAAATGGTGAGGCTTTTCCAAGTTCCATCCCCATGTTTTTCCTTGTTTAATCATCACCTTCTTTGACTCAAATTTATGAAAAAGAAGGTCGTAAATAAAATGCTCTTTAAATATTTCTTGCTGCTCTTCAAAAATCCCTTGAGTTTGTAACGAAAGTGCCGTTAAACCTACTAATTTATCGACCATCCTTTTTTGCCAGCTTAATAATTGAGCGGAGGCTAATAAACTATGATTCATAAATTCAGATATTTGTATCGTGTACACTTGAAAGGAGCCCTCTACATCCGTATTCAAATTTGAATATTCCCCATTTTTCAGTTTCCGGCGATGAATATTGAACCATCGATTCGCCTCTTGCAATTCTTCTTTCTCCCCAGTTTGCCATAGTATCTGTTCATTCTGATCAAAGTATAGTAAAGGTGTATTTAGTCCCTTGGACAACTCCGAAGCTAAGCTAATAAATCCTTTTTCCATAAAACCTTGTAGTTCGATACTCAATTGACTATATGGGTATAGAAATTCATTTGTTTGCTGAAACACGTGTATTAATGAGTGGTCAGGCACTTGAATAATTGGTAACTGACATTCTAGAAAATGAGTAAATACCTCTTCTTGAATAATGATAGGGTCAGGATGACATAGAACCATTCCTATAAGATTCGGGTCTTGAATCAATCGAATCGTTATTTCCGTTTCATTAAGCTTTTTCCACTCGTCATAATTTTTGAGGATTATTAATGTTGGTCTTTCAAGCAATTGTCCAGGTATGTTATCAAGGATCGTTTCATAATGAACCAGCTCCTTTGGCAATGACGTAATATAAGTTAGTTGAGACAACGGAATATAGATTAATAAGTCCTGTAAAGAATTTTTCATATCGGATTGCATCCTTCTCGTAAAAAAATCTGTCCCTTTTGTTTTTCAAAAATAAATATGGAAGGGTTCGTATATTTGACAATGGGAATATTCAAGTTATTAAGAGTGTAAGATTTAATATTATTTGTATTTACCTTTATCATACTCAGGGCTCCTGTAAGACAGTTTTCTATACAGACAGGCTTTAAGCCTTTATCAATTCGTTCTACACAAAAATTGCATTTATCTGCCCTATTTGTTTTTGGATTTAATTTCAGAGCATGAAACGGACAAGCCTTCATACATCTTTTACACGATTTACAATTCGTTGAATTATGTATAACGATTCCATCTTGGCGCTTTTGAAAATTATTCTCCGGACAAATCAAGACACACACTGGATTTCTGCAATGATTACAGGAGATAGATAAGTGAACGTTTGTTTCAGATAACTCTGTATCATATGAGATCACCTTTCTTCGATATACTCCATTAAGGGCATTATATTCATTGCAGGCCATCTCACAGCTTTTACAATTAATACATTTATTAAGATCAATGTAAAACATCCATTGAGAGGTCATAGATAGACTCCTCCTCCCAGCTATAATAAACTATTATTAAATAATATTTTATTATAACAATCAGAAAATGACGTATTCTTCCAACGACAAAATGATGAACTTTCAAAATACGTTGGTGACATAACGGAGGATTAAACTACATGAATGACTTTAAAGTAAACCTGGTTAAACAAGTTTGTCCAAGAAACGGAAAATAATCGACTTGTTCATTTAACTGGTGATACCCACCACCCATATTCAAAGGGAAAGCTTTGTGCGAAGGGATATGCTTATACAGAAAGAAATAATCATCCTAATCGCCTAAAGAAACCGGGATAAAGTTTCCGATATAACCAGTGGGTATATTTCCTTATTTTTCACAATATCCCTTATATTTACAAAGTTCACACAAAATCAACACAATCCCTTAAAAAAGAATTGCTAGGTTAATAGTGAAAAAAAAATTTTTTGAGGAGGAGTGTTGTGGATGAAATCGAAATTTTTACTGTCTTTGTCTCTAATTACGTCACTAATACTTAGTATGGTCTCTCCGGCACAATCATCGAAACAGGATGAGTCACAGACGATCATTGAGGCCGAACCTATTGACGTTCAGATTCTCGCCATCACGGATTTCCATGGCTACCTCGCGCCGACCACCGGTGCGGACGCCGCTCTGAAAACTCAAGACGGCCAAACCCTTACAGTGGGCGGTGCCGCATACCTGTCCACCCACCTCAACAACGCTGCCGAAGGGCAACAAAACTCCATCCGCGTCTCCAATGGCGACAATTTCTCCGGATGGCCATGGCAGACCATGTTCTCCCGGGACGAGCCCACCGTGGAGTTCCTAAACTACCTAGGTATCGATGTTTCTTCCGCGGGGAACCACGAGCTGGACATCTCATGGGACTTTTTGACGTCTCACATGATGGAGGGCAAGTGCATCGGCGAGGTTGGCGTGGACTCATGCTTCGAAACCTCGAATGGTGAAGCGTTCGCGGGAATGAATTTCCCCGTGATTTCCAGCAACATTTACCCGGCTAATGGCTCGCAGAAGAACCCCGCATCCATGCTGCCATCCACGTACGTCCACGAGGTCACGGGCGCAGACGGAACTCGGTCCAAGGTGGGGTTCATCGGCGTGACCGCACCGGACTCGGAACGGATTTTCTCTTCGTACCAGGTTGACCAGATGGTGGTGGGAAGCATGCTCCCAGCCGTCAACCGGGCGGCTGATGACCTGAAGGGTAAGGGCATCGAAGCCATTGTTCTGCTCGCCCATGAGGGGGACTGGAATTCCAGCACGTACAACGAGTGCGCCGTGAGCGGCGGTCCGCTCAAACGTCTTGCCTCACAGGCTTCCTCGGCTATTGACGTGGTGGTGGGAGGCCACTGGCACTCCGCGGCAAGCTGTGTTGTGCAAGATCCTGACGGCAATCCGCGACCGGTCATTACTCCCGGCCATCATGGCAGGACCTTCGGCGATATTCGTTTTCAGATCGACCCGGCCAACGCCGACATTGATCGGACGAGTATCACGGCAAAGAACATTCCGGTGACCCGCGACGTTCCTGCTGACCCGACCGTTTCGCACATGGTCGACCATTGGAATGCGGTGGCCAGCGCGCGTTGGGCTCAGCCCCTCGGAACGATTGCGGAAGACATCACGGCCACTAAGGATGCCGACGGCGAGTCCGAGATCGGGAACTTGGTTGCCGACGCCTACCTGGACATTGCTCAGGGACTCAAGCAGAAGAAAGGCACTGTTGATCTAGCGATTACTCACCCGCGCCAGGTTCGTAATCCGCTCACCTACAAAGCCGGATCGAATCCCAGCGACAGCAACGGAACCATCCTGTTTGGAGAAAGCTGGACGGTTCAGGGATCGGCTTCGTCGATCGTGACCATTTCGGTCAAGGGCAAGCAGCTTCGCGAGCTCTTTGAGCAGCAGTGGCAACTGGACCAGAACTCTAAGGAGACCTATGTTCCGTTGTCAGTTTCCAGCAACGTGAACGTGGAGCTGGATCCATGGCTCTTGCACGGTATCCGAGTGACGGATCTGAAGGTCAACGGTAAGGATGTCAAAGACAACGTCACGTATCGCGTGGCCGTTCCGTCCCGAATTGCGCTTGGCATGGACGGCTTCACGGCGCTGAAGTCCGGCACCGACCCTGTTCGCAGCGACATGGATTACTGGGCCTTCCAGGACTGGATATCCCAACAGGGCACTATTAGCGCTCCGGAGCTGGGCCGCGTGAACTATGCCGTAACGGAGTAGTTCCGTCCAACCCGCCGAGTGGCGACTTATGCACGGTTCCGGGTTGTTACTTTGACCGATAATTTGCGTATATTATAAGTGTTATTTTGCACATCCAGGTTTTAAAAACCCAGCTACCTTCTTTACATAAGAAGATTAGCTGGGTTTCTTAATTATTTACATTCAATCCTAGTAAAAAAGCTACTGCTCCTTGTACAGCAATACGATTGCGCCCGATCGACTATTTTATTAAATGCTGAGTGAGGCTGGTGGAACCTGTTTAATCTTTTTTATTAATTCATGTTAAATCTCTGTTTAAAATTGAAATCCAATTCAAATAGATTTTGTTTATCTGTTAAATATTTGAAATCAGCATACGTTCTTTCTTTGTTTGACATTTCATCTATAAATGGAGAGTAAGTACGGAAAAACATTTTGTTTTTCTTTTCATCAAATTCCACAAATCTGAGCCAGCCATTTCCTCCTCTGTAACTTCCCTGGTAATCGATAAGCATTTGAATGACATCGGTTCCTGCAGCGTTCTGTTTAACTCTGTGAACTGCACCCGTATAATGTCCGTTAACTGTCATAAACACTTGATTGTGATCATTTACAAGTTCATCCCAAATCAGGCGGCCCTTATCCGAGTCTTCGGCAATAGGTTTATTATTTTCATAGTCAGGATATATAATATCGTGGGAAACGATAATAGTCGGACTATTTTTATGTTGATTCAAAACACTTTTTGACCAATCCAAGTCTTTTTCTAAGTTTTTCATATCAACCATTAAGAATAAATATTCGTAGCTCCCTGCCTTAACTATTGCATAAGACCCATATCCAGAAGGAGAACTTCCCTTATAGTACTCTTTATTCTTAAATCGTTCTGGTCCATAATATGTTAAGAAAGGGTCTCCACTCGCATAATCATGATTCCCTGCAGTTATCATATAGGGAGTGTCTTTTTTATCTAAATAGGAAATGGCTTCGAGAGAATTTTTCCATTGTATTTCTGTATCCCAATCAACAATGTCTCCGACAAATGCGTTCATTACAATTTGATTCTTTTTGCTGTTATTAGCAATCCATTTCATTTGGCTGTTAAAAATCTCCGGATTGAGATTTGAGTATTTCTGCGTATCTGGAACAAAAAGAAAATTATAATTATTTTTATCTGTTAGGAATGGAATTTTATCGTTTGTTCCTTCAACTTGTTGTTCATCACGAGCATCTTGAATAAGCCATTCTTTTTCATTCAATGCCTCATTAGCAATTCTTATTTCTTGGATGTTACCTGCAAAAAGTGAATCTAATTCATTTGCCCACTCAGAAGCACCAATGTTCCAGCCTTTACCTTCTACAGATGCAATGCCTTTCACTACTTCTGATTTTCCGTAATCGCTGACACTATTCACCGTTAAAGCCGTCGTTTGCCCGTCATTAACTACCGCCAAATGGTACCATTCATCACTATTTAAAGAACGAGACCAGTTGGTCACATTATAGTTTAGATTAGTTGAATGGCTTGTCCATTGGACTTCTTGAGCGTTAGATATAGATAATGTAGTAAGTATTTCTTTCTCGCCTTCTATCTTGCCAAGGTCAGCAGCCTGCCCTTGTCTAGTTAGCATTCCCATCCAGCTATGTAAACGATAATCGAAATTACTTGGTAATTTAAAAATAGCTTCTATTGTAAATCCATTTTTAAATTGTTCCGTATTAATAGGTGCATCTTTAATTGTTTTGAAATATCTTCCTACAGGAGCATTCTTATAATTAGCAAATTGTAAGCTGTCAACATTTTCTTGATCATAATAATCTTCTTCAGACCACTTTATTATATTGTCTAATTCTAGTGATGATTTATCTCCAATCGTCACTAACTCTAAATCATTCCCATTTTTACTTGCATCTTCAATAATTAAATTCCCGTTTTCAATTGATCCGGCTTTCACATGTTCTAGTGAAAATTTCCAATCTGCTACAATACTATCCTGTTCTTTCTGGGTTGCAGAACCCGAAGCCTCTGCAGGTGCAACAAAACTTGGAATCATCATACAAATGATCGATAAACCTATTATTGCATTTTTCATTCCCATAAACCGTTTCCTCCTTTTTAATTAATCCAACAATAGTGTATCAGCAACTTATTAATCTCGTTTTTAAATTAGGCTAATGTTTTGTAAATTACCTGTTATTCGTTCTTATGTGTATAGCGACAAAAAAGTTATTTCGTTTTTAAAACCTCAAACACGTATAACCCCGTTCTGATTTTAGGACGGAGCTAAAGAAAGGCCACCCGCCCCTGCAGGTGAACCCTTGTTTTCTATCTTCTCCTTATAAAGAGTTATAGAGTTTCCACAACACCTTGTCGATTCCATTTTCCAAAGACCCAACATACTAAACTGATTCAATTAAGGGTATGAAGTTAGCCGGTTTTAATTACGCCCAAGATCCCAAGGCATAAACGACTTTTCTACACTCCAACTAATATTAATATGTTTTATTGATATCATTGTTATTTATACAAATAATTTTCAATTTCTCTAAATTTACATATAGAAATACTAAAATATTAATAGTAAAATTTTTATTATATGTAAATATTAGGGGGTTCAATTTTGAAAAAGATTGTTAGCTTATTGACAGTGCTACTTTTGATCGTCTCTTTATTTTCACCACCGGAAAGTGCCCATGCGGAAAAAATAATTGTTAAATGGGGGAAAATTACTCTCAAGGAAGGACATATAGGGAAAGTAATAATCAATAAGGATACTCCATTGTATAAACTTGATACTAAAGAAAATAAACTAACCACTGTACGCACCCTAAAAAAGGGCGAAGAGTTTGGAGTCTATTCTAAAAAAACTGATGAAACTCACGGTCTCTTATATGGCCTAGGTTCAAGTCAATTTGTAAAGGACTCGAAATCTATCACTTATCAAACACCTTCTAAAGAGAAGAAAGAACTTGTTGGAAAAGAAAGAATTTGGCTAAGAAACCCTGATTTTTTTGCAAACAATAATGGGGAAACTGTAGACTTAAAAAATTTACAAGAGGCTGTTTTAATCAGCGAGGAACAAGACACTTTGCTCACCACCCTAAATATCAAAATTAAAATCGGAGAAAAATATTTCACAAATTCATACGTAGGTAAGGATATTGATGAAATTTATTTAACAACAAATCCGTTTAAAACATACAAATTTTCCGATACGATATGGAATCTCATCAAAAATGAAAAAGTACAGACAGGAATGACTGAGGATCAAGTATTATTATCTTGGGGGTACCCAAACGATGTAAACAGCTATGACTCAGAATATATCGCAATGGAACAGTGGATATATGGGGATATATTAGATGGTGCCGCCATTTATTTGTATTTTAATAATGGCACAGTAACATCTTGGCAAGAGTTCTAAAATTTATTGATCTTCTCTTAGAATTAGCTTTAAGTATCTTTTAATAGACTTGTTTATTGAGGCCGCAATTTATGCTTTTTTTTTATAGAAAAAATAGTGAGTCAAAAAAAATTATAAGTTAAATAGACCCAGAAAGTGATAGATTCTCGATTAATAAAGAGATCACTTACACTAAACACACCCGAAACTTTAAATATAATTCCTCTCACTTTTTTAACAGATTAGCGGTAACGAATAAGGGATATTCGTGCCCAAAGTGGTTCATTTAACCGATTAGCGGTAACGAATAAGTGATTTTCGTGCCCAAAGTGGTTCATTTCATGATAGTACTAACGCTGATTCAGCTGGAACGGAAAAAATGCTCAAAATAATTTATTGCATGCAGGACTTTATGATTCAAATGCGAATACCTTTTATTAGAAACATATAAAGTGAAACTTCCATCAGTGGGGGTTTTTCTTCATCCCCCACTGATGGTTAGTTGAACTAATCACGCTCAAAACGCCACATCCTGTGGCTTTCGCCTGACTAGGACATCGTGTCCGTCGTCGGGCATTTACGGGCAGTTGATCCCCCACTTACTCTTCTTTGCATACGCGAATCCTTGAAGTGGGGGTCTTACTGCCCGTTAATCTGCGATAAAGGGGGCGGTTTTTATGCAAATAAAAATAAGTAGTTGGTGGTACGGTATTTTATTTTAATGTAAAGGAGTTTTTTTATTGAACCAAGCATTATTGATTATTGATGCACAACAAGAACTGATTGAAGGTAAAGATGGTGAGCCATGTGTATTCAATAAAGATGATCTTCTCAACAATATTAATACAGTAATAGAAAAAGCGACGGAGATGGGTCACTTAATATTATTCATACGAGACCTAGATGTTGCAGAGGGTAAAGGAGAGGGATTTGAAATTCATCCACAAATCAAAGTACCTACTTCTGCCAAGATATTTAATAAAAAAGCGACGAATTCATTCTATGGAACACCATTATTAGAGGTACTTCATGATAACCAAATCGAACATCTAATCATAATGGGATGCAAAACAGAGTACTGCATTGATACGGCTGTAAGAGCTGCTACCGTAAGTGGATTTGATGTTACACTTGTTGAAGATGGACATTCAACAACTAGTAGCTTAACATTATCAGCTGAACAAATTATAAAACATCATAACAAAATCCTACATGGTCATGACAATGTTGACCATTTTTCAGTAGTGAGAAAAACAGAAGAGGATTTATTCCAACCGATCCATAACAATTATAGATAAAAATAAAATTCAAGTTATGGGGAAGGTTGTTTTATTAAACTTTAAAGTATTAATGATGTAGAATAAAAAGATCAGGAGATTCTTATTTTTCCTGATCTTTTTGTTTATTGGGTAATGGTAACATTTTTTTGTTCAAGTCACACAAATCAAAAATACCCCTAATATGAAGGGGCATTATTTTAACCGCAACGTTTCACCCAATTTTAAAACGGTTAATGCTTCTCTTGTTAGCTCTAGCCTATCCCATTCTTTATACATCCGTTCAAGTGCCTCTGGCCCAGTATCATCAGCTAGTCGGTAAGCCCCATAATGCATCGGTATAAACGTTTTTCCTTTCAATTCCAAAAATGCTTTGATCGCATCCTCTGGATTAATATGAGAGTCTTTCATAAACCACTCAGGTTCATACGCACCAATTGGCATTAAGACAATATCAAGATCAAATTTTTCACCAATCTCTTTAAATCCCCGGAAATATCCCGTATCACCTACAAAATAAATACGTTGGTCTAGCATTCTATCTACAAGTACCCAGCCACCCCAATGAGAGGTGTTTGTATCTGTTAAGCTTCTTTTTGTCCAATGTTGTGCCGGAACGAATATTATGTTCAATGAACCAAAACTAAATTCATCCCACCAGCTTGCCTCGGTTACATTTAGATATCCGCGTTCTGTAAAAGCTGACTTCAACCCAATCGGAACATAAAAAACTGGATTGCCTTTTAACTTCTTAATCGTGCCAAAATCAAGATGATCGTAATGACCATGCGAGATAAATACTACATCGATATTAGGCAACTCATCGATAGGAATACCAGGCTCTGTCATTCGTTTTTGAAATCCCATCCGTTGTGCCCAAACAGGATCGGTCAATATGTTGACACCATTCAACTGAATAAGAAAAGTCGAATGTCCAATCCAAGTGATTGAAGGCTCGGAACGATTTTCGTAAAGTCTCTTAATTTCCTTTGCATCATGTTGAGGAATTTGAACCGTTAAGTCCTTCTTTTTGGCTCGCCTTTCCTTTGACCAGCGAAGCATATCACCGAAACTCTTAGTAGTACTAACATTATCGTAATTTTCGTATCTTATTTTAGCCATGTATGTGATGGTCCCCCTCTTTAAGATTTGTTATACCACATAAATGGCCGAGGAGATACAAAAAAGCCTGACGGGCAATGAGATACAAAGTCACGGCCAGTCAGACTTATGCAGCTTTATTTGTTATTTTCATGAATTGCTCCTGGTTTGCATGGAAGATAGCGTATAAAATACACAAACTAATAGGTATCATTAAGATTAGATAGATGTAATTCGCACCAAAATTAGTAGCGATCCAACCAATTAGCGGAGCACTGATAACAACAGATCCCTGATTCCCTATCATACGGTAACTTGCCATTCTTCCATGATACTCTGAATCAGTAGCTATTTGTTGTACCGATTGAAGAAGAACACGAATCCAAGTTGTCCCCAGTCCTATTAAGAAAATTCCTGAAAGTGCAATAGGTAATATAGGAGCAATACCGACAAAAAGTAATCCAATTAATACAATGAACAGTGAATAAAGAGCGATTTTATTTTTACTTTTTCTCCACCACCATGTTCCTAAAGATCCTGCAACCACTCCCCCTAGCGAAATAGTTGCATCCATTAAGCCATAGACAGCAGCGGATTGAAGTAAATATTCAACCGTATAGACTGATAAAAAACCTAAGCTTGTATGGAAGACAAGCTGACCATTCAACATAATAATAAATAAACCAAGTAATAATTTATTATTTTTAATATAGATAAACCCATCTGCCATGTCCTTAACAATTGAATTCCTTTTTCCTACCCCCTTTTTTTCCTTTACCTTACTTTTAACTAGAAATAATGAAATCGATGCGATTGCAAAGCTGCCAGTCACGATAGCCATAGAACTCGATACAGATATGAAGCTAATGATAAGTCCTCCGACAGAGGCTCCAACTAGCCCTCCTATAATAGCAGCAGACGATGATTGAGAGAATATTTTTGGCAAATGCTCTTTTTCAAAAGACTCTGCAATAAAGGCTTGTATGGCTGGACGAAATAATGAACCTGAGACCTGCAAAAGCATGTGAATAACAATAATTAACCAAGGATTGATTCTATCGATTGTAAAAAAGAACAGTAAGACCAGCATCGAAAAAGTACATACGAGATTAGCTAAGACCGACAACTTTTTTCGATTAAATCGATCAACAATAACACCAAAAAATAAATTCAAAACAAGCCCAGGTAAAAAGCCAAGTCCTACTAATACTCCTGTATAGAGTGCTTCATTCGTTAATTGGTATAACGCCCAAGTCACTGATACTAAGTACATCGACCGACCAAATTCAGATAAAAAGAAGGAAATCAATATATTTTTAAAACCAACCATAAGGACATTCACCACCATTGATATAACAGTTAGTTACAATTCAAATAAAGTGAAACTTCCATAAGTGGGGTTTTTTTTCATCCCCCACTGATGGTTAGTTGCGGCCCACAGGAAGTGGGTCACGCAGACGTTGCCACACGATGTGGCGCTTTTAGTCTGTGTTCATTTTACGGGCTTTTACGGGCAGTTGTCCCCCACCTATCTTCCTCGCTTCTCTCTCAATCTTGAGGTGGGGGTCTTACTGCCCGTTAATGCGGGATAAATCAAGTTTAATTATTTTTGCCATTCTAAAAATTCTGTTTCAACCTTCATTTCTTATATGTATTTGGTCAGCTCCAAATCTAAAGCTTACCCAATCTTGTTTCAGATCGATGTAACTCCTCTATAACCAATTTTAAGTTTATTTGTATAATAATAAAAATTTAAAATTCCTATACATTTCCATAAGTCTTTCTTATGTATCATCTGAAAATAATTCAGCTAAAATATGAGCCTATTAGCCATAAAAAACAATCTAATAAACAGATTTGTATTATTTCATTTCTAGCACGAGGTCTCGTCAGCTTTTTATACAGGGAAGAATAACCTTACTTCTGTACCTACCCCTTCTTTACTTGTAATTTTAATTTCTCCTTTGTGCAATTTCATAATACTTTTTGCAATATGAAGTCCTAAACCAGAGCCTCCTGTTTCTCTGCTCCTCGCCTTGTCTACTCGGTAAAAACGCTCAAATGTATTTTCTATTTCTCCCTGTGGAATTCCTATACCATAATCTATAACACGAATAATAGCTTGTTTTTCATGTTTCTCTAAAAAAACTTCAATTCTGTCACTACTATACTTAATCGCATTATCAAGCAAAATAACGATAACTTGCTTTATCTTTAGTTCATCAGCCTTTATGATAATTGGATATTCATTGAATTGTAGTGTAATGTCTCTTCTATAAACATCTTTAAGTTGTTTAAGAATGCTCTTGCAAAGATTAACTAAATTCACTTCATTCATTTCTAAAACATTTTCTTTCTCTAAAGTAGCTAATTCTAAAAAAGTTTCAGTCATTTTTTGAATTCTTGTTGCCTCTGAGTGAATTGATTGAATTGCTTCGTTCGCCATATCTTTATTATCTAATCCATGCCTTCTTAAAAAATTTGCATAGCTCTTAATGATTGTTAATGGGGTTTTTAATTCATGTGATGCATCAGAAACAAACTGTGATTGCTTCTCCAAGTTTTCTTGGAGCCTATTAATCATCCGATTAAATGTAAGAGCCATTGTTTGGAGCTCGTCTTTTGTTCGATTTTGAATAGATATTGACTTAGGAACACCACTCTTTTCTATCTCCTCCATCGTATTAATCATATTGGAGATCGGTCTCATTATCATATTAGCTAACCATTTTCCTCCTAACAAGGACAATAAAGCTGCTAAAAGTGTACAGAATATTAGGATGCCCCGAAGAATTTCTTTTCTTGTTTCCAGCCCTAGTAATCGTTCTCCAATTTCCAAACTTCCTATAACGTTATTACCACTATAGATCGGTACATGAACGACCAATACCTCCTCTTCCCCATGTTCCGCAGAAATCAAATGTGTCTGTGACAGTTTTTCTATCGTAAATTTCCCTTTGATTTTTTTTGAAAGTAACTCATCATTCGTTACTTCGTGAAGGATCTTATTTCCTGGTTCCATGATACGAATATAGGAATATTCCGATAAGTATTTTTTAAAAATTCCCTCAGTGTCGTTAGATGATTGATTTGTATGAATGCCTTCTAATATATCCGAAGCTTTTTGAAATAGGATATCCTCTTCCATATTTACAGTTGTTTTCATAAATAAGAAGTAGACCACGAAGTTAATAAGTATTAATATGCAAATCATCCATGCAGTTGTTAAAAGATTAATTTTTGTTGTGATCTTCATCTGTTTTCTCCCTTATGGTAAAACCAATCCCTCTAATGGTGGTAATCAATTGCAGAGGAAAACCTTCATCAATTTTTTTTCTTAGATGTCTAATAAAAACATCAATTACATTAGTCTCACCCTCATACTCGTATCCCCAAACATTAGTAATAATGTTTTCTCTCGTAACCACTTTATTTTTATTTATAACTAAATAAACAAGTAAATCATATTCCTTAGGAGTTAAGGCAACTGATTTTCCATTTCTGTTTACTTCTCTTGTGGCAGTATTAATAATTAAATCCTCAACGGTTAATACGTTTTCTTCAACTTTGATTCCCTTTTTAGGATGATTCCGAAGGCACACACGAATTCGAGCTAATAATTCTTCAATTTCAAAAGGCTTTGTTACATAGTCATTCGCTCCATGATCCAATCCAGCGACTTTATCAAATGTTGTATTTCGAGCCGTTAATAGAATCACAGGAGTAACCCTATTTTCCTTTCTAAATCTTCTTAACACTTCAATTCCGCTTAATCCTGGCAACATGACATCCAATAAAATTAAGTCCATTTCATTTTGTATGGCTTTATATAATCCTTCTCTACCGTCATGCTCCACTGATACTTGATATCCCTCATATTCTAATTCCATTTTTAAGACACGAGCAATCTGTTGTTCATCCTCAATAACAAGAATATGTGTCTTCACTTCAAACTCATCCCTTCTAACTAGCCTGAAAGTATTTTTTATTTAATTTCCCCATTTTCAATAGAACACTTTTCTCATTATTCACAAAAACTAATAATAGAAAAACTTCTTCAACTTTAGTAATAAAAACAATGTAGCATAATGCATAAATACATTTTTCATCTTAATGAATTCTTAATCATTTATTAAGATAACCAAAAGGTTTATGGATAAAATAAAAAAGCTATTCCCTTTTAAAATGTCCTTTACAAAGGGTACACTAGCTTTTTCAATCATAATTATAGTTTTTTAACCCTAATTGGACTTACCATTAAGAGTGCGAGAATTAAGGTAATCCATGCATTACTATATGAAAAAAACCCCATACCCGCTAATGACAATCCAGCAGCTGGAATTGGTAATCCTTTAAAATACCCAATAGTTGGTTTAACACTAAACTTCGCTAATCTTAATGCCCCCATCGTTGGAAAAAGGATAAATGCTAAAGAAGTTAAAATTGATGGGGATGCTATCGAATGAAAAAGAAGTGCTGGAGCAACTCCGAAACTAACAATATCAGCTAAGGAATCTAATTCTACGCCAAATTCACTGTTCACTTTTAATTTTCTCGCAATCCTTCCATCAAGAAGATCTAGAACAGCTGATAAGAAAATAAAAATGGAGGCTACTTCCAAAACTCCACTCATATTAAAGGTAATTGAAATTACACCGCATAATAAATTTCCAATCGTAAATAAATTAGGAACAACTTTTACTATCCGATTAAACAAGACAGCTCCCCCCTAACGTTTCCCTCCGCAATTAAATAGTATTTCTATTTATTCGCTTTCTATCCTTAAAGATTCTAAATAAAGTGAAACTTCCATCAGTGGGGGTTTTTCGACGCACAGGACGTGCTAGTGCCGACGTTGCCACAGGACGTGGCGTTCTTAGTCGGCTTTCATCCCCCACTGATGGTTAGTTGCGGCCCACAGGAAGTGGGTCACGCAGACGTTGCCACACGATGTGGCGCTTTTAGTCTGTGTTCCTTTTATGGGCCTTTACGGGCAGTTGATCCCCCACTTAGGTTTCTTTAATTCTCTCGCAACCTTGAAGTGGGGGTCTTACTGCCCGTTAATCTGCGATAAAAATTGGCGCAAATACGCTATTCCTTTACTTTTATTTCTAATACTATGGAGCGAATTTTGTATTTGTTTTTCATTTTAATGGATTATTAATCTTTTATTAAGGGAACGTACAAGTGCATTTTATATACTTAACATGCCCAATCTGATAGGAGCATTATTCTTGAATTTGCTGCAGAGAACGATAAGACAATTGGGTTTATTTTAAATAAGTGATTGGGGATGCTCGAAAATGAGAAGATTAGTAGAGGCAACCATGCAAAGAGCCATTCTTATGATAGTATGTGTTGTTATTATTTTGGCTTGGGGGGGTATTTCTGCTTACCAGATGCAACGAGATTATTTGCCTGGAATAAACAATACCACCCTTTCAGTTAGTATGAGAGTACCTGGGTATCAAGCAGCGCAAGTGAAACAACAGGTTACTGATAGTCTGGCAAGTGCCGTTAAATCTGTGGATGGTTTATCTAATGTTGAAACCACTTCTTATGACGGTGGATTATTTATGAGTTTGTATTTTCCGATGGATACAGACATGAAACAAGCGGAAGATCAAGTGAATAAAGCATTGGCAAATGCAGATCTTCCACCAACCATAACAAGCACTCCTTCGGTAACACGGTTAACAACTAGCTCATTCCCAATTTTGACTTACAGTGTGACAAGTTCAAAATTAGATGAAACAACACTTCGCTCGACCGCTACGCAGGAAATTGTTAAACAATTAAAATCTGTTCCTGGTGTATCGGATGTATCCGTAATTGGGGGAGCAAAAGATGGATATGTATTAACTATCCGCATGAAAGACCTAGTGAAAAACGGATTAACATTAGATGATGTAAATAAACAATTTTCAATGTCCATCCCAAGCATGCCTCAGGGGAATATTGTAAACAACCAATTATCAATACCAGTATCTTTTGATGGGTTACCATTAACTGAGCAGCAAATGGAAAACGCAACAATTAAGAATAAGGATGGAAAAGCGATTCCTGTATCAGCTTTTGGTACCATAACGCATTCCTTAAATGACGTTAAAACAGTCTCCAGAACAAATGGAGCACCAAGTGTTACTTTAAATGTCATCAAATCACCATCAGCTAATATTACAGATGTTGCCGATCAAGTAAAGGAACGTGTTTCACACCTTCACTTGGAGACGGTAAATCCAAAAGATGTTTCGTTCCAAGTTTTACTTGACCGAGAAAAAGAATTAAACAGCTCACTCCTCGGATTAGTTCGAGAAGGATTACTTGGCTGCTTATTTTCTATGATATGTGTGTTCTTCTTTTTCCGAAATGTAAGATCAACATTATTAATTGCTATATCATTGCCAATTTCATTGTTAGCTACAACAGCTATCTTAAAGTCAATGGGTATCACGTTAAACATTTTAACAGTTTCTGGTTTGATTGTAGCTATGGGACGTATTGTCGATGATTCCATTGTTATCTTAGACAACATGTATCGAAAACGAGAAGAATCGAAGGATAAATCTCTGCTATCTATTCTTGCATCATCCGTTATTGAAATGATTCCTGCGATATTAGGCTCTACGTTAACAACAATAGCTGTTTATATTCCAATCGCCTTTGTTGGTGGCGTAATCAGTGCTACGTACAGTGGATTTGCGTGGTCCGTTGTAATTGCACTCATTATATCTTTCTTTGTAGCTATGCTTGTCATCCCTGCTCTTGCTTTTATGGGATGGAAAGGTGGAATTTCTACAAAACATACGGTCAAACTAGATTCGACAATGAAACCAGTATTGCAATCTGCATTTAAACATAAAAAAGCGATGATTATTGTTTCGATCTTAGTCTTTCTAGGTGCTGGAATCTATTCTGCCTTTCTTCCAGTAAGTTTATTACCTAGTGGAAAAATTGGACAAATTGCCATTAAAGCAGAGTTGCCTAAAGGCAGCACATTAGTTCAAGTAGATTCTGAAGTCCAAAAAATCGAAAAAGCATTAAAAGAAAATCCAAAAGTAGATGCGTATTCAGCCAATTTTGGTTCGACGATGACACCACAAAGTGATGATGTTTTTGACCAAGGTGGAGGTTTTATCACCTATCCAAATGTTGCGAACCTTTCTGTTGTGCTAAAGAACGACAAGGATGCTGATTCTGTCATTAATCAATTACAAAAACAGCTTCCGACATTATCTAAAAATGTAATTTATACCGTAACAAGCCAGAACATTTCTGGTGATGATTCACAAATGCGGATTCTATTTACAGGTTCAGACCAAGCAACTTTGGATCAAGTAGCTCAACAAGCTAGAACAAATTTATCAAAAATTGCGAACCTAAGTGTAGATGGAAAAGTGGATTTAACGAACGGTTCACCAAAGTACAAAGTTTCTTTTGACCAAAAAGCAATTCAAGAAAAAGGTGTACAAGTTGCTGATATTCAATCGGTCATTAATCGTTACATGTCCCAATCTAAAGATGCAACCATTACGGTTGATCATAAAGCACTTCCTGTAGATCAATTTTTAGATCAAATTGCAACAGGAACAAATTCTACGATTACGTTAAATGCTACTGCTGATGATGTTTTTTCATCTCTAGCTGCTGAAACGTTTAGTGGAAATAATGGTGAAATAGTTCGTTTTGATCAAATAGCTAAGATTGCAAAAGATCAATCTCCTTCAACTATTAGCGAAAGAGATGGTCAACCATACTCCCTTGTCACAGCACAGATTACATCAAACGATATTAGTAAAGTTTCAAATCAGGTGAATCAAGCCCTAAGTAACACGAAACTTCCAAAAGGTGTAACGTATTCATTGGGAGGAATCTCAGAACAAGTTAAACAAATGATTTTCGAAATGTCCATTGCCGTTGCATTTTCTATACTTTTAGTATTACTCATTACTTCTTCTATCTTCAAAGGATGGAGAGCACCATTATCAGTACTTTTAAGCATTCCACTGGCTTTAAGTGGTGTTGTTATAGCATTAATTCTATTCCATGGTGAGTGGAATTTAGCAGCATTAATTGGTGTTCTGATGCTAACTGGTATTGTAGTAACAAACGGTATTGTGTTAATTGACAAAATTGAAAGAAATCGAAAAGAAGGAATGCCAATTAAAGAGGCAGTTTTAAGTGGTAGTCTTTCAAGGATTAGACCGATTTTAATGACAGCAGCAGCAACAATTCTTACTTTATTACCACTTGCATTTTCACATAATGCGGATACGGTCATTTCTCAAACGCTCGGTATCGTGGTAATTGGCGGAATGATAACTTCAACCATCAACAGCTTAATTATTATTCCGATCATTTATGAATGGTTGCATAAAAATCAGCTATCCAAACAAAACATAGAAGTATCAGCTAATGGTAATTGCTAAGGGGTAACATTAAACTATAATTCTAGAAGAGGCTGACCCAATAGGTCGATTTTTACGACTTTTTAGGGTCAGCCTTTTTTGTTATTTTCATCAATTGCTTCTTGGTAGGATAAAAAAACGGAGTAAAGAGTATTGGATAATAGTAAAGGACATGCCGTTAAAACTTGCCCCGGTACGGGATTTTTCGGAGGGAATACCACAAAAAGTGCAAAGCACCACCCACTGTTCTAGATGGTGCCGGGCACAAATGCACTATATATTACTCTTCGTCATCTTCATAATTTTCATTTACAACAGTAAATTGATCAATTGTATCACCGTCTGAAGTAGTTGTTGTAAAGGTGATTTGATCTTTGTCAACCTTTGCAGTTATTGAAACGGCAATGTTTTCCATGTTTACAAATTCAAATTTATCATCTGCAACTGCATCATAGTGTTTATTTCCAGTCGTACCAGTGAGAACATAAACAGCTCCGTTTGGATCCTCTTTGCCAGCCTTCAGTTTCTTCGTTCTTCCATAGGCATGATCATGACCAGAGAAAACAATGTCAATCCCTAATTCATCTACAACTGGCGGTAATTTTTCTTTCATATCCTCATTGCCGCCAAACGGATTTGTGTAATAAGGGGGCTTGTGGGTAACAAGTATTTTCCATGGCTTGTCCGAATTTTTAACATCTTGTTTAAGCCACTCAAGCTGCTTATTTAGAATCTCACTATCACTTGTATATCCTAAAACGCTAATGTGAATATTATTGTAATCAACAGAATACGTACCGCCTTTGTCTACATCTGGTCCATTTTCAGGAGAGTTAAAAATGGCTTTAGCTAAATGCCCATCCGTATCTCCCATGTACTCATGGTTTCCTAAAGTCGCGACAAGATCTGTTGAACGAATATTTGCGTATTGGTCCATAACTCCTAGTGTATCATCCCATTGCTTGAATTTAGCGGATTCATCAATAAAATCACCAACATGAATCATAAACGCTAAATCTTTTTTATCTAAATCTCCTAGTATTTTTTGAAAGTGACTTAAATCAGAAGGTGATTGAGTATCTCCTAAAATAGCAAACTCAAAGCTATTCTTCCTTTTTAGTGTTGTGAACTCTTGCATTTGTGACCAGTTCACTCCGTCACCAACACGATAAACATATGTCGTATCTTGGTTTAAACCCTTTAATGTCACTTCATTCACTCTGACAATTCCATTTTTCGTAATATCCTGCTCACCAGAAAATACCTGGTTACTTGAAGAACCAGCAACTGTTTTAAGTGATGGCTCACCTTTCTTGTCGTAGTCTTTTTTTCTTGCAAATTGAATGAAGGATGAATTTTCCTTTCCTAAAGGGCTAGACATCCATGTGAATCCTTTTGATTTATAAGGGTCACCTGTAGGAGTTGAAATTACATTTTTTATCTCTGTTGCAGTTGTAAGAGATGGATAAGTTTGCGTGTTCACTTTAAATGAATACTTCCCATCTTTAACTCCATATAAAGCGATTTTCTTTACATCATTAGTGATTGAATCTACACGAAGGGTACCATCTTTGTCCGTTTTTCCTAGAAAAACAGGTTCTGCGCTGCCTTCAATAATTGCGTAGATTTCCATATCACTTACTAATTCGTTATGGATATTTTTTGCAGTTATGACAACTGGCTTCCCGATTAATATAGGCTGTGGAATAATGTCGTAAGCACTTTCAACTGCCACGCTAGTTGGTTCCATTGAATAAGTGGTGACAAAGTTTTCTTCTTTAGGATCCCTGTAGGTTAAGTTAGCTTCCATTATTTCATAGGTTAACTTACTGTCTTCTTTCATCGATTCAGGAATTCTGATCTGAATGGTTGCAGCATCTGAAATTTCTGCTGTTTCACCGTTATTCACAAGATTCAATGTAAGGATACCTGTTTCCGCTTCATAGCTGGAAGTACTAGTGTTAAATCCATTAGAAAACTTGATATCTTCCACTGGATAGTTTTTATCAATGTGCATTTTTATTGTAGAGCCTGTGATTTCAGATGGATTCTTTGCTTTTACTGCAAGTTCAAATACATCCCCGAGGAATGCTTGCTCTTGTTTTTTAGCGATTTCAATCTTTGCTGAACCTGTATTGACAGTAAAATAGCCAGTTTTAATCGCCTGATTTCCAAATTTATCAGGAACCATAAGGGTGATCTTATGTGTTCCGTCTGCCCATTTGAAACCGCTTAATGAGATAGATCCATCCATATCGTAAGAAAAATGACCTTCCGATTTGGAATAATCTTTCCCATCTACGAAAATACTAATCTTATCCCAATCAATTCCTGTTTTAAAAGGATCCTCTTCATATTCATGAACCTTTGCGGTCAGATTGACTGCATTTTTCGTAAATTCTTTTCCGTCTGCGTTAATGGATTCAATAACTGGGGGATATAGATCATCCACTTTTTCTCCATAAACTGCCCGGATATTATCAAAATAAATGGAGCCTTTTGTCATAGGTCCGGTAATTCCAGATTTTGTAGACATCAATCGTATCGCTTGGGTCCCAGATAATTTGAATGGACCTGTAAACGATTCAGGAATTTCCGCTTCAATGTATTTCCATCCAGTCCAGTCAATACCTGGTTTTTCTTGAGTAAGGTTAAGTGTCTGACTTTTACCATTTCCATCTACTATTAACATTCTCAGCCAATAGCCTTGAGCTTCTGGAGTTCCATAAACCCACATTCCTATACTTGATGGATCCCCATTAATCTCTGTATTTGTACCAGAGCCTGCATATACACCAAGTGTTGTCCCTGTTTGTGCATTTGTAAAATCGAAATCCATTTTTAATGACTGATCACCAAATCTTACTGGTTCAGGATATTTAGCTAAACTCAGCGTCCCTTTTTCACCGCGATTTGCAGTCGATGTCTTCCATCCGCCAAGCTCTTTTTCAAAGTCAAATAAGACTTCAGGAAGCTTTCCAACTGAAACATTCATTTGAGCTGTAAGATTTGAGTCCTTTAAGCGAGCTGTGATTGTCCCTGAAACCGTTTGATCTCCGGTGTGCAGGATTCCAGATTCATCAATTGTTCCCATACCTTCTGGAATTTCAAATTCAATATCTCGTAAACTCCAGTCTACAAATCTCTTTTGAAATTTTGCTACCAGGTTTAACGAGGTTTCACTATTTCTAGCCACTGTTAATTCAGATGAGGTGAAGTACATCTCATCAGGCTTTGCGATTTCAATCATACTTTTTCCAACTTCTTTACCTTCATGTTTCAATAAAACATGAAATTGACCAGTTTTTCCGTTTGAAATAAATTTTCCATTTTCATCGATTGTACCATATGAAGAATCGGCTAGTTCCCAAGTTAAACCAGATGCAGGCAGAGGAGCAGATGCCATAGACTGGTCTCTTCCCTTAGCACTGAATTGAATGGTTGAGCCAGGGGTAAAGGATTGATCATATGGTTCAATATGAGCCGATTGGAAAAGATGATCGGATGGCTCTTTAGAAACAATCAGCCAAGAGTTCGCTACACTTCTTTCCATACGGTCGGATGGCTTATTATCTACCTCAAGATTGTCGCCGCCTAGTTCACGAGTTGTAAAAGTAGATGAGCCTCCACCGTCTAGGTTTAAAGCACTTACTGCTCCTAAATCGATCATCAATTGCGCTAAATCTGGCATGGAGATTCCACTTGAATAAGGCTCTTGTCTTCCGTCAATTACAACAAAAAATACATCGCCATCTTCTTTAATTCCTACAGCTGTTCGCGGCTCTTTGTCTGCTCCTGTTTGAGGAGTCTGATAAATTCGGCCATCTTTTACTAGAATTGCATTTCCTCCAAGAGCTTCCTGTAATTGGTCCTTCATTCCTTCATATTCTGTATTGTTGCCAATGACTGCCTCCCCGGTTTTCTTTATGCCAAAGAAATTCCAGCCTTGTCCATTTTGAGCTTTTACAGCTTGTCCATCTTTGTAAACAACGCCAATAGGTTCACCTGTGGCCATATTATAGAAATCTGCATTCACCGCTGCCACGACTTTATGGTTATCCCCATTGGCTGCATTTGCTTGCTGTCTTACAGGCTGAAGACCAAATGCTTCTCCATCATTAGGTGTCCCTGCTTCTATAGATACAGTCGGATTATCTGCATCAACTTCTACTACGAAACTCTCAATCTTATTTCCGTCTTTTCCTTCAAAACTGTAGTGCTTCTCTTTTACACCAGGTGCTAGATCAGCTTGATACTCGTTGATGGGTGTTTGTACAACAACAGAGCTTAAATCGAAATTGCCAAGGGCTGATGTAAAGCTTGGTGAGATGATACTACTTGCCAAAACAAAGGATAGGGTAAAGAGCGATATCCTTTTTTTCCAATTTTTTCTCATTTTGCGTCTCCATCATAAATTTATTTCGTCAAATTTCGGGGATTTTGTTTAAAATTCAACGATATCTATAAAATAATAGAAATATATTAATCTATTATTAATTTAAGGTAAATAAATGCAGAATAGACAAGTGCAGCGCAAAAAAATGATAAATGAACTATATGGAAATATGATGAATAAGGAAATTTGACCTATATAAGAAGATTAAGAATGGGAAGGGAACAAACAATGAAGTTGTACCATAAGGATATTCATACCAATACTCACTCATTATAAAGTGAAACTTCAATCAGTGGGGGTTTTTCGACGCACAGGACGTGGCGTTCTTAGTCGGCCTTCATCCCCCACTGATTGTTAGTTGCGGCCCACAGGAAGTGGGTCACGCAGACGTTGCCACACGATGTGGCGCTTTTAGTCTGTGTTCATTTTATGGGCTTTTACAGGCTGTTGATCCCCCACTTAGAAATTTATTCTTGACTCAACTTCTTGAAGTGGGGATCTTACAGCCCGTTAATCTGCGATAAAAATGGTAGCTATAATCCAAACAAAAAAAGGAGTAGCAACTACCCCTTTTCTAAGAATATTAGTTTAATTTCTAGGATCTACATAATCCGGATAATCAGAAATGATTGCGTCCACTTTCATTTCAAACAGAAAGTCTGCTGCTTCTTGACTACGCACTGTCCACGATCCAATTTGCATGCCAAGAGAGTGAACTTGATTTACTAATTCTTCTGTCACAATTCCATAGCTTGGGTTAAACCAATCCGCATAGGTTGAAAATTCTTGTAAAGCTTCCGGTGTTGTATGTGCACGGTTAGAAGTTAATACACCGATTGGAACTTTTGGAAGAATCTGATCCATTTTTTTCATTGATTCAAAGTTAAAAGATTGGATAATGATTTTTTCATTTTGCGGTTTATCGAGATTTCGGTCTTTTAAAGCTTCTGCCACTTGTTCTTCAATACCAGGGTAAAGCTCTGGAGCCTTTAATTCTATTAAAATTCCAACTTTTCCATGGTAACGATCAAGAATCTCTTCAAATGTTGGGATTCGTTCTCCTGCAAATTGTTCCCCTTTCCAACTACCTGCATCAAGACTTCTAAGCTGTTCAATTGTTAAATCCCCTACTTTTCCCGTTCCATCTGTTGTACGATCCACTGTTGTATCATGGATCACTACTAATTCACCATCTTTACTTCTTTGAACATCGATTTCAATATAATCGGCTTTCATCTCAACTGCTAGATCAAAACCAGCAATCGTATTTTCAGGTGCATAAGCTGTTGCACCACGGTGTGCTACATTATCTACTTGTTTTCTTTCGCCTACTGTTGGTTCTTCAGCAAACGCCTGACTGAATGGGCTGAATAACAACGAAAAGGCCACCCCTGTACTTATTAATAATTTTTTGCTCATTTTCTCCATCTCCTATCTAAAATATGTATTCAAATATATTCTAGAAAAGGAATGTTTAACTAGTATGTACATATATTTATAGCTTAATGAAGATTGTGTTAACAAAATTCGATCTTTTTCCTTACGTTTTTTTACAAACCTAATAATGGAATTTATAGTATAGAAATACTCTACTACTCCATTTTACCTCCGACTTTCGATGGTATTGTCTTTAAATTTCCAACATCAAACGATACTTTTGAAAAGGCTCTTTTCGCATATATTGTTGCTTTTGCCTTCAAATTTTGCCCGTTGATTTCCGCTGTGGTCACGCAGCGATCGCGGGGAGAGACGTGAGCCTCCTCGGCGCTTGCGCCTGTGGGGTCTCACGCTTCCCTCCATTCCCGCAGGACATTGAATAAGCTTCCTTGAAATTAACACCGCACGAAGGAAATGCGAATGCATTTTCGAGGAGTCAAGTGCCCTCCGCTCCAATCAACTCAGATAGTTAAATAAAAATTGCATTAAAAACAACAAACTTTACGAATACAGCCTTTGACAAAAAATGATGAAAGAGGACTTGTCCCCTTTCATCATTTATTTTACTGCATCAACTTCATCGTTGTGATACAGGTTGGATCACCTTCAAATGTAGATAGCTTTGACTCTGCTATTTTTCCATCGTGCTCAATTTTGATCTGGAAAGTTTTATCCCGAGGTAACCACAAATCAATAAATCCATTAGATGGAGAGGTAACCATTTCATCCTGGATAACATTGCCATCCGCGTCTTCAATAAATAAGTTAAATTCTTTATTTGCAAGTTCACCTTGACAACCTGTCAAGCTATGATTCGTTCATGGATGGGTTTCATTCATGTAAGGTGCAATCGAAACAAAAAACTCATCTTTAGGTAAATCATACGAAGTTTTATTTCCATCATTTTCAGTCACAATGAGTTGTTGCGATGTAATGGAGGCATTTTCTGCCTTTATATTCCCTATACTATAATCATTCACCAAAGCCTTAATGTCATCTGATTCTTTTACAAGCTTTGCTTCATCTTTATCTGTGCTTCCGCAAGCAGTTAGTATAACTGCCGTTAACAAAGTAATGATTAATCCTTTTATTTTCATTTAAGATTCATTCCTCCCTTTGTCTTTTTTTAACCATTATACCCTTTACTTTGTTTCAAAACTTAAGTTTGCACTAATTTACACAAATTCTACCAGATTATAGCTTAATGACTTAGTAAACCGAGACCCTAATTTGGTATTAATAAAACAGTTCTAATCATATTCTTATAAAGTGAAACTTCCATCAGTGGGGGTTTTTCGACGCACAGGACGTGCTAGTGCCGACGTTGCCACAGGACGTGGTGTTCTTAGTCGGCCTTCATCCCCCACTGATGGTTAGTTGCGGCCCACAGGAAGTGGGTCACGCAGACGTTGCCACACGATGTGGCGCTTTTAGTCTGTGTTCATTTTACGGGCTTTTACGAGCAATTGTCCTCCACCTATCTTCCTCGCTTCTCTCTCAAACTTGAGGTGGGGGCCTTACTGCCCGTTAATGCGGGATAAAAGAAAACTAAGAAGGAGTGTAAAGTTTGTTGATAAAAGTAAAGGTTCGTTTACGGCCCATTGTAAGTAAGGTGAATTTGCCGACTGTTTTAAAAACTGCGATACTTCCGGGTGACTCAAAAGAAACATTATTTATTGCTACCCAGGTAGGAGAGATTTTTTACATAAGAGACGAAGTTGTACGGACTTTTTTAGATATTCGCCCGCGAATCATAAAATTAGGCACTTCTGAACCGGGTGTTTCTGGTGCTGGATATGATGAACGAGGATTGTTAGGGCTAGCGTTTCATCCCGATTTTTATTATAACAGGCTGTTTTATCTTCATTATTCAGTAGCTGGAACACAAGGTCCAGGTGCTCTTTCTGAATCTTTTTCACCTAACCCGTGTGATCCAAAAACTTTAAATCTAAGGTGGATAAATAGAGAAACTCAATATGATCATATTGATACTGTGGAAGAATGGATTTTACCATCGAATGGTCAACCTCAAAAACGACGGACATTACTAAACTTAAGAAGACCATTTTTTAATCATAATGGTGTCAATAACTTAAATTTTTCACCTGAAACAGGAAAACTTGTTTTAACCACCGGAGATGGTGGAGCAGGCTATGATCCATTCAATTTAAGCCAGAATGATATGGAAATCGCCGGAAAAATAATAGAAATTGATGTAGTTAAGAATACATTTATCCAGAATCCACCCGTAGTCACACGCTTTAATGAACTTCCCGTACCTATTCAGGAAACACTTACGGTGATTGCCAAAGGGGTTCGGAATATACCGGGCATTTCATTTCAAAGGTTTTATAATCAATATATCAAATATGTGGGAAATGTCGGACAGGATTTGGTAGAGTCAATTTTTTCATTCGGTCAATATAAACCAATACCAGTTACCCTGCTTGTTCAAGCTTTTTCAATGAAATCTGAAGCTGACCAAGAAGGATTTATTAACTTTGGCTGGCGAGGGTGGGAAGGTATTTTCCCTACTCCGATTATACAGGGTTGCTCTGCAAATCCGACTTTGGATGAGAAAATAATTGCTTATTATAATGAAGCAGTAAAATTATCAGTAAGGCGTCTTCAGCCTGTAACTAGTTATTTTCATAAAGATCAAAGGCCAGATAAATTTGGAGGAACTGCCCTTACAGGAGTGCAAGCCTTTATGGGGAATAGAATCCCCGCTTTAACAGGAAGTGTTGTGTTTACCGATCTAGCACGAAAGGAAGAAGTTCAATCTCCTACTAGAGGGGTTTTAGCTTATACTAGGATAAGAACAGATTGTAAACTAAATGATTTTAGTGTTATTCAAACTGATTATAATTTTGGGTCCGGGTCGGCTTATTATGTTAGTTTGGGAACGAATCTGGATCAAACTAGACTATTTTTAGGGGTTTATGGCTCTATGAAAGTGACTGATTTTAATCAAGGTACTGTTTTTGAAATTATTCCTTGATTCAAAACTATTCAATTCGACTTAATACCTTCGATGCATTACTACCGAAAGACCAAAATACGCTGAAGCCATTGAGGAATTATGAGATTATACGGATAAGCAATTGGAACCCCAATTTGTTGGACTATTTATCGAGATGATTTCGGAAGACTAAATCGTGCATTTTTAAAAAATGCACGACCGTTTGTTTAATAACATTATTAATAAGCAAGTTACTATTGTTGCCTATTAAAAAGCAAGGCCCTGCTTGTTATTTGACTATTACTTTTCCAACCATTCCTTCCTGGAAATGGTACCGACATATCAGTTCATATGTACCTGGATTTTTCGGTGTCACGGTAATGGTTTTTTCTTTTCCCGGCTGGACTTCAGCATCAATTCCGAGCTTTTCCACGGTGAAGGTGTGTTCTTTCGTACCTTTGTTTTTCAATATCAACGTTGTGGTTGTTCCATTCGGAATTGTAATGACTTTTGGATTAAAGTAATTATCGTTCATTACGACCTCAATCGATTTCACCGTATCCATAGGCTGAGTTACAGCACCGGATTCGGCAAATACGCCGAGTGAGCCTGAAGTGTTCACAACCACCATCAGCGCAAGCAAAACTACCAATCCTGTTAAACACTTTTTCAGAAACATTCGCAAGCCCTCCTTTCCTATCAGTATTTTTTCCAATTCATAAAATATTATCACTATAAATTGGGTTCCAACCTCCATTAAATGGCACTTTAATTGAACAATACAGTCAAAAGAAACCCTTATATTAATACAGTGTTTTGCCCCTTCAGACATTTCCTTGCTCCTATTTTTCTGGCATTCTAACTTGAGTAATCGTTCCATTAATATCTTCAGCATAAGGTAGTCAATTTCACTTTTAACCTCTCCAGTAAAGGTCCACTGCATAGGAATTTTCGTTAACTAGCGGTCTATTCACATATCGGTTCAATTTCACTTTATATTGCCATTCCCTGAAAAATGCTACTAACTTTAAGAAACTATATTTCTAAAGAATGCTGAAAATAAAAGAAGAAGATACATATTCGAGTCTTAAAAATCATATTTAGTAACAATTGATGGAAATTAAATTTTGGAGGCAATAATAATGAGTGAAAAACATCATAAACAGAGGCAAACTTTATTAGAGGAAAGCCATTATGAGAATCGAGACCTCTCCAATTGGACTGATGATGAGCTGGCTAAACTTCATTCCCAAACGATCGGCTCTAGGGGACCTGTACTGGAACAAGATGGTGTACTACACGAAACCTTACAAGAATTTATTCATGAAAAGATTTTAGAAAGACCTGTTCATGTAAAAGGATCTGGTGCATTTGGTTATTTTCAAACGATATATTCGATGTCCGAACATACAAAACTGAGCTTTTTACAAAATTCTAATCTGAGAGTTCCTGTTATGGTTCGCTTTTCGTTAGCTATCGGTACGAAAGGAACACCTGATACATCTAGAAATGTACGTGGTTTTTCTACAAAGTTTTATACAGAAGATGGCGTTTTTGATCTTTTATGTAATCACATTCCTATCTTTTCTATTCGTGATGCGATACGATTTCCGGAATTTATTAAAGCATTCTCACCATCGCCAAAAAATAATTTAATTGATCCTAATAGTTCTTGGAGCTTTGTAGCAAGAGTGCCTGAATCGATTCATTTTGTTGTACGTTTATACTCTGATGCTGGTACGGTAAAAAGTTATCGCCACATTCCAGGTCATAGTGTAAATACATATGTTTGGAGAAGTGCTCAAGGTATTAGAAAGTATGTTAAATACCATTGGTACCCATTTGAAGGTGTACAATACATTGGTAGCGAAGAAGCAAATAGACTAGCAGCTGAAAATCCTGATTACGCTGGTAAAGATTTATACGATGCGATTGCGGGTGGTAAACCGGTGGAATATGGCTTATATGTCCAGCTCATGGACCCAAAGGATGAAGCAAATCTTTCTTATGATCCTTTAGACGATACAAAAGTATGGGATGAAAAAGAGTACCCCCTAATACCAGTAGGCAAAATGGTATTAAATAAAAATCCTGATAATTATATGGAACAAATAGAAAAAGTCGCCTTCTCCACTTCTAATTTACTAGACGGCGCAGAATTATCTGATGATAAAATACTGCAGGGCCGTGCCAATATTTATAGTGATTCTCAAAGAAGAAGAATTGGAGCTGAATTTCGTAAATTACCGGTTAACCAACAGCAAAATTGGACACCAGCGAATCAAATTACAAGTGGTGATGGAAGATATGTTGAAGGCAAACTAGAAAGAACTTCTATAACAAAGCAAGACGATTTTGGGCAGGCTGGTGAATTCTATACAAGGTTAACCCAAATAGAAAAAGAACATCTTGCCGAAAATTTAGCTAGTGATTTGAAAGTTATATCTGATGATATTAGAAAGAAAGTTATGGAGTATTTCAATAAAGTATCACCTGACTTAGCAATGAGAATTGAGATTGAAATGAAAAATTGATAGATGATAAAAAATGTCAATCATAAGATTAAAATGACGTTTTTTGTATAAAATTTATTAATTTCCACCATGTTTTAATAACCGTATACTTTCACAAATACTACTATTGTTGCATTGAAATAAAATTTAATTAAAAGTATCGTGCGAGCTCATATTTTTCGATAAAGTGAAACTTTAATCAGTGGGGGTTTTATTCATCCCCCACTGATTATTAGTTGCGGCCCACAGGAAGTGGGTCACACAGACGTTGCCACACGATGTGGCGCTTTTAGTCTGTGTTCATTTTATGGGCTTTTACGGACAGTTGATCTCCCACCTAACTTCTTTGCTTTCGCTGAATTTTGAGGTAGGAGTCTTACTGCCCGTTAATGCGGGATAAATAAAAAGAATCCATTTTGAAGAATAATCATAATGGATTCTTTTATTCTTGAATGAACATTCCGCTTGTCCAAGGATAATGCTCTTTAATGGAATAACCAAAACATGCTCTTACCCTAAAATTATTAATTTTTGTTTCACTAACTCCCCCCATTTGTTTAAGTATAATTATTCACAATCTTGTTATCCCAAAAAAGAGTTACCAAAGAAGCACGTATTAAAAAATCACGAAACGGCCACTTTATTATTTCCCCCATTATTACATTTGCGTCACTTCACTTGAATATAAACTATTTTTAAAACTCAATTACGGTTTATAGCATATTCAGTTATAAAAAAGAATGAATTAAAAATAGAATTGCAAAAGCAACCCCAGACCGCAAATGCCACTTCCGGTCCATCCTCTGATATCGAAATAGTCCTGATATAGGAACTGGAAGCAGGACTAGCAAGGAAAGCAATCCGCTTATATTATTAAAATCAAATTTGAAACCGTACATAAAGACAGCTACAGTATGCAACATAATAAAAGCGATGGCGATAATCGCTACTGGAGTATGCCATCTACGGGCAAAACGAAGCAAAGTGGACAACCACTTTTTTACCTTGCCTTGACCTTTCAACATATGAAGCCTAATAACACGAAGAAGCACATAATAAGCAAGTACAAAAAATAAGGCAATTCTTGCATTGGACCCATAACCTTTAAATGTATGTTCGAACTGCCTGCTGTGCAGAGTGGTTAATGAAAGGTGAAATAGTCCCTTAAGTTCCCAAAGCATTATCGAAACAGCGAAAATTATCGTCACGATTATCCATATTCGTTCCTTTTTAGGAATCCATCCTTGTTTTTGGACCTTGATTTCCCGTGTATTCATTGATATCTGTACTCCTATAAATAAGACGTAGAGTTGACACTACATTTCTGCATTTTAAATTAAAAAACAACTTTTAGATACTTAACTTGATCAAATCACGGTAACTCCATCTTCTGCTTAAGTAACCGATAGATTAAATAAAATACTTCATATCGCTTAAATTAATACATTCGGTTTCATCACTAAGTTGTTCAAATAAACTAAATATGACATATAAATGTCTCCATTTTTTTATGAAACAGACCACTTAAAGTTAAAATAACCTTCAATTTTATTTAAATACAGTGTAGCACTATAAATGAATACATTTTCTATTTTAATGAATTATTAATTAAAAAATAGGTTTATAAGAATAATAAAAAAAACTATTCACTGTTCTAAGATGTGTTATTCCAGAATATGGCCCGATACATAAAAAAGACGCGTTCCTTAATAAACGCGCCCTATAGTTTAATATTCTGATTTATTGATTATATATTCAATTCTTCATATTTAACTATATAGATATAGTTTTTGTTGCAACTGTTTGTTGAAATGCCTGATCATGCTCAACAATAACCATTGTGGGATTAAATCTTTGAATAAGCTCTTCAATCTGTATGCGCGAATAAATATCTATAAAATTTAACGGTTCATCCCAAATATATAAATGAGCTTTTTCACATAAACTTTTGGCTATAAGCAGCTTTTTCTTTTGTCCACCAGAATAATGAGATATATCTTTCTCAAATTGAATTCGGTCAAAATCCATCTTACGTAGGATGGATTTAAATAACGTTTCATTAATCTCATGCTCTTCAATAAAGTCCGATAACAGTCCCTTCAAATGAGAAGTATCTTGTTGGACATAGGAAATAATGAGGCCAGAACCTAAATTCATTGAGCCTGTATGTTGTATTGGATTTCCTAGAATTAGTTTTAGGATACTACTTTTTCCGCTTCCATTCTTGCCATCAAGTACAATTCGGTCACCTTGTTCAACTTTAAAGCTTATTGGCTTATTCACTATTTGGTCATCGTACTTAACAGACACATCAGCCAAAACAATCAATTCATTTGACTGAAATTCCAATGATTCTAATTTTAATGACTCAGTTTTTTCAACATTTTTTAGCAGTTTTGACTTTTCCTCAATAGCTTTTTGTTGCCTTGATTCAAGGTTCTTTGCTCTCTTCATCATCTTTGCCGCTTTATGTCCTACAAAACCCTTATCCAACTTAGAACCCGAATTCGTTGTCCCATTTTTGGAAGCCTCCACTTGATTAGACCAACCTGCTGAACGCTTTGAAGATTGTTTTAATCTGCCTATGTCTTTTTGTAGACGCTGATTTGTTGCCTCTTCGTGTTCCTGCTGTCTATCAAAATTTAACTTCCAAGAAGAATAGTTACCACTTTGAACTTCAATATTTGCCCTATTTATAGATAAGATATGGTCAACGCATCCATCTAAAAAGATCCTGTCATGTGAAATTAAAATAAAGCCTTTTTTCGTCCTTAGATAATCAGAGACAATCTTACGTGCATCAGTGTCTAGATGATTGGTTGGCTCATCAATTAATAGAAATTGACCCTCAGTCAAAAAAAGTGCAGCAAGCAACACCTTTGTTTGTTCTCCATTTGATAATGTTTTAAATGGTCGATACATAACCTCAGCATCAACATTTAGATAGGATATTTCACGAAGAAATTCCCAATCTTCTGCTTGGGGACAAATTTCTTCTAAGATTTCATGCGTATACTTGTTTTTATCCGAAACTGGATAAGGGAAATAATTAAATTCTACCGAAGAAATGATTTTCCCACTATACTCATAATTCCCTAATAATAAATTGAAGAAGGTTGTTTTACCTCGTCCATTTCTACCGATAAATCCAAGTTTCCAATCCGTATCTAATTGAAAGTTAACACCTTCAAAAATATTGTCAAAGCTACCTGGATAAGAAAAAGTTAAGTCTTGAACTTGTATCATTGACATGATAATTCCTCCTTTGTATATCAATACTTTTTACTTTTTATACAAAGTCGGTACATCCATCTATTCTAAATTACTCCGTATAAGTTTGATGGATATTAACGACTTATACGGAGTATTACATGCGTAACAATAGTGTCTGAATTGCTCATTTCTCTCTCTCCTTTATTTATTAGATTAAAGTTACAGATTAAAAAAAATCAATCTTACCTTTGAGAGAATAAAAAATCCTCCCATTTGTAATTGGAAGGATTAGTCTTTCACTAATAGTAAATAAGTTCTTTTTTGTCATTAGAATCATGACAAATAAAGTGTAAACCGATTTATAAAAATGGATAGACTAATCCTATATTTTGTAGTTTGAAGTTATTCATTTCAAATTAAAATATAGATTAGTTAATCATTGTCCATCCATCAGTCCTCTCATATTTGTATTTTTATTTTAACAATTTTTTTTATGGAATACAATTCAGCATCATTTTCACCTCAAATTACTGCTTGTTGCTCTTTTGATAATTCCCATACAATTGACCACAAGCAGCATCTATATCAATTCCAAATTGACTTCTAATGGTCACATTAATACCTGATGACTTTAATTTTTTGTAAAAATTAACAACATGACCTTCATCAACATCACCGAACCTTAAAGGAGAACTGACGGTTGGGTTATATCTGATTAAATTTACATGATATAAACGTCCTTCTTTATATCGACCTTTTAATAGACTTACTACTTCTTTAGCATGGTCAATAGAATCATTCACACCAGGTAACATAATATAAGCAATATATACTTTTCTTGATGTTATTCGTATATGCTCATCTAATGTCTCCATTACATCTAATAATGGATACCTATCATTAATCGGCATCAATTTACTTCGTTGTTCATTAAAAGGAGAATGTAACGAAAACGTCAAATTGACTTGTGGATAATTCAGAGTCATTTTTTTTATACTTGGTATAATACCAATAGTTGAAATAGATAACCTACGAGGGCTTAAAGCAAACATCGTAGGATCAGTAAGTACATCTAAGGCATCAAAAACCTGTACATTGGATAACGCCTCTCCCATCCCCATAAAAGAAATACTATCAATTGAATGACCTTGTAAGTAAAAATGGAGGATTTGGTCAGTTATTTCATCTGAAGTCAAATTTCTTTTTAATCCAATGTCACCTGTTGCACAAAATTTACACCCAAAATTACATCCACACTGAGAAGATATACAAAATGATTCCCACCCAGCTTTATATTTCATATTTACCGTTTCTATTTTTTCATTTCCTGAAATTTCAAATAATACTTTAGTGACTTGCTCAGAATGTTGTTCCTTTAAAGGAACAACATCTAAAATAGAATCTCCAAATTCCTTAACTAAAATTTCTCTTAACGATTTTGGAAGTACATTAATTTCGTTGAATTTATTTATTCTTTCTTTAAAAATGGCATTCAATATTTGTTTCATTCTAAAATTAGGGTAATTATGTTCCCTTAAGAATTCTTTTATTCTTCTATATTTATTAATTTGTCTTAATTGCATGTTTCTCACCTTCCATAAGACTCTCAAATTTTTTGTGAGTAAATAGAAGGGAGTTTATCTATCCTTTAAGTTAAAAAAAACACAAAAAGCACCTATAAAATTATCGGTGCTAGACATTAATATCAAAATATGCACAAATAAATAAAGTCATTCATTTGTATTTTGTCATAGGTGCAAAGCTCCGATAACTGTTTTTTATATGGTTGTATAGCATAAAAAAGGACAGACTACTCCCTTTGTCTGCTAAGAAATTACCAATTTTTGCATTTTTTCCAAACAAAATTCTAAAAATAGTTAACATCGCTTGCACCTCCTTTTGTCAAATTTATTATTGAGTAAACTAACATAAAAGTGAGTATATGTAAAGTGTAATTCGAGAATTATTGTAAAACGTTTTAGTGAATTTCTTCACAATTTTCACTATACAATATAACTTTTTATTCAACAATCTAGCCCTATTATGGAATAACCCATATAATAAAATAATTTTAATTTCCGTACTCTATAAATTCCTTTTCACTACCATAAAAAACATTTACATCTATGTACTTTTCTTCTCCATTATATCCATATAATTGTTCTCGGTCTGTGTACTGCCAAAATGTCCACTTTCGTTTATCTGGTAACGAGGGTTTGGTAAAAACATCCCTTATCCATATGTCGCATTGTTCAAAACTATTTTTTATATACAGATCATAAGCCTTTCGCGTAGTGTAAAGAATTACACGTTTTCCATAATGTTCTTCAAGCATTTTCACCAATGTATGAAGCTCTTTTTCTACTTGACTACGATAAGGAGGATTTTTTCCTTTATCACCATAAAACTCAACATCAATTACTGGTGGTAATGCTTGTTCACTAATTGGCACTGTTTTAATAAAATTCTGAGCTTGAGATTTGCCCTCACTATCATAGCTAAAAAAGTGGTAGGCTCCAATCCGTAGGGTAGTATTTTCTGCACTTTTCCAATTCTTTTCAAAATATTTATCGACAAAAGTGCTCCCCTCTGTGGCTTTAATAAAGGCAAATTTTAAGTCTTGTTCCTGAATTTGTGCCCATTCTATTTCACCTTGATAAGATGAAACATCTACACCTTTCACAGGATAATGTTTTGCACTGGAAGCATTAGGAATAATGATACCTTGATACCACAATAAAATGGTCAAGAATATTATACCTATAAAAAAAAAGATAGAATAAACAAATATTTTTCGTTTTCTCTTTTTTACATCTATATTTTCAAATATCATCTTCTTTCACACCATTCTGATTTATTTTTATTTTACTCATCTTCAGCAGAGGGGAAGACTCATCAAAAGAAAAAAATAATTTTGTAATCCATAAGAATCCACTTTAAATCTAAAATGATCTAAAATGTGTAGCAAAAAGTCTCTTAGAGTTTATTATCTATTCTATTTGAAAGCCTCTAACTCCTTGTTCAACTAAATGGACCGATAAATAAAAAAGACGCGTTCCTAAATATACGCGCCCGATTATTGAAGATCATTGAGATTAACCTTATTCAAGATAAGCCCCCTTTACTTTAAGTGTAATTGTTCATAAATTACTATGAATCGTTATTCACTCTCTTAAATAGTGATGAAGAAATCCCTATTCCTTCATATGTATGCATTGTTTCCAGAACACCTCCCGAATGTATTATGTAAACAAAAAAAAAGCCGCATGGCTACGGCGTTTCTTGTTCATTCAATTTTTGTTGAAGCCCAGTTTTCTTATCACCTTTATCGTGCTGAAGGACATAATGTTTATCAGCTCATTGTCAGTATAAGGAAAATAACGGCATTACAAATGACGCCCTTCGCCCTTCAAATGGTACTCTACTTCTTTCCACCGGATATACATTATTGCCTCACCTTTGCTTTCCAAATCAATTCTGGAATTAAGGGAAGATTATGAAGCGAAACACCAGCGGCCACAGACAATGCATTCCCGAGGGCCCCAGGCATTCCCATTAACCCTAGTTCTCCTATTCCACGGGCTCCGTATGGTGCATCAATCTGTGGATTTTCAACAAAATCAACCAAATAATTAGGATTCTCTCCATAGCGGAGCGGGCGATACGTCCGAAGCTGCGGGTTCAAAACCCTCCCTAAATGATCAAAATAAAATGTTTCTCTCCCAGCGAATGCAAGCCCCATACTCATTGCCCCCATAACCTGACCTAATGCTGCTTTTTCATTCATCACCCTGCCAGCATCCACTACCGTCGCAGCATTAACAAGTCGATAAGTATAATCTATACGATCGAATTCTACCTCTACTCC
Source organism: Cytobacillus dafuensis (assembly GCF_007995155.1). Lineage (NCBI taxonomy): Bacteria > Bacillati > Bacillota > Bacilli > Caryophanales > Bacillaceae > Cytobacillus > Cytobacillus dafuensis. The sequence continues at coordinate 4,342,461 of NZ_CP042593.1, forward strand.
ATATGCCGCAACAGACCACTCCGGACCAGGCTTCCCAGCTCCGGTTTCAGGATCCAAATACGTTATATGACGTAATATATAATTTCCTCTGCCAATGATTTGACCGCCAATAGCGTTACCATTTGGATACTTATAACCATAACCAATATCTTTAAAATGAAGCCCAATGGATGGATCATCCCTCAAAAATACTCGACTATTTGCCACTTCAAGATCTTCCTTTGGTGCTCTTAACACACATGAAGCCACTTCTTTTAATTGGTTAATCACATCGTCTGCGGCATTTAAGGTAGCCCTACCTGCCATAAATGTTCCCCTGCTGGCAACGGTTTTCCAATGTTCTGGCATTGTCTGGGTATCTACTTCCATTCGAACATGAATTTTATCGATATCCATTTTAAGTCTCTCGGCGAGAATTTGAGCTAACACAGTCTTAGTCCCAGTTCCAATTTCGATAATCCCTGACATTAAATTGATACTTCCATCCCGATTAAATGTTAAAATAACGCCCGAGGGAGCGTTGGCATCAATCGTTGACGTTTTCCAGCTGCAGCTTACGCCTTTTACTCTAACAAAACGTTCATCTATCTCTTTAATCGCCCCTTCGTCCCACTTGATTAAGTGTCTTACTTTCTCAATACACTGTGGTAAGTCTCCTAAATTGCTTTTATTTAAAAGAACCCTTGTCGGTGTTGTATTTCCTGGCCTAATGGCATTTATATAACGGAGTTCAAGCGGATCCATTTGCAGTTTTTGTGATAGTAAGTCCAATGTTCTTTCAATCACAAAAGAAAGCTCGGAATGAGAAAATCCTCTATATGGGGATGCATACGGATGATTGGTATACATACAGTATGAATCACACCAGACATTCTCAACATTATAGGGACCAGTGCAGTCGACTGCCCCTGATCTCGTTACATCAATGGCTTTATCGGAATAGGCACCCCCATCCCACAAATAAAGGATTTCCATAACCTTAATTTTCCCGTTACGGTCGGCTCCAATTTTAACTGTTGCATCCAAACCAATGTGACATGGAGATGTAATAATATCCTCCTCACGGGTATTGAAAACCTTTACGGGTCGGCCGTCAACAGCCTTCGATGCTAAGTAGGCAAGTATCTCAAGCTGAACGGGTGCCTTTCCACCGTAGGCTCCTCCAACAAACGGCGTGTGAACAACAATTTTCCCTATATCCTCACCAAAGTAATCAGCTAAAAGTGTTTTGACCATAAAAGGTGCCTGAGACGAGGTCGTTATATTGATTGTTCCATCTGGTAAAATCTCACACGTTGAACATCTTGTTTCCATTGCGGCATGGTCCGAAGGTGCAAAGGAATAACTCGCTTCTACTGTTACCTCACTGTCAGACCATCCTTTTTCCATATTGCCCTTGCGAATTTTAATAAGGTTTGCAATGTTTGTTCCCGGAACCGGGTGTGAATCCTCCTCCTTTTTGTATTCACCTAACTTTTCATGGACGAGGGGAGCATTCTTTTGGAACGCCTGTGTAGGTGAATTTACTACTGGCAATAATTCATAGTTGACCTTAACCAGGTAAGCTGCTCTCTTAGCCTGTGCTGGAGTATCAGCGACAACTAGTGCAACTGGTTCTCCGTGATAACGGACCTTATCAACAGCAATCGGCGGGCGATCGCGGATGGCCTCACCTGTGAGTGGAAAATATTCTCCTGCGATAATCGCCCTAACACCTGGTATTTTTAGCGCTTCTGTCGTGTCAATCGCAGTGATCCTAGCGTGCCCATATGGACTGATGACCTTTGTACAAGAAAGCATCCCGACTGATTGGTAATCAGCAGTGTATTTCGCCCGGCCTGTCACTTTATCCCACGAGTCTTTACGAATGACACTTTTTCCAATTACATCCAAGTTATTCCCTCCTAACCCTAGATTTTCACGAAACCTTCCCATTCCCAATACATTAATATTCGTGTACATAAAGATAAATACAGCTCCGTAGAAATAAACCATATGAGTAATTTAAGTACAAACATTCGACAAGTGGAGGAATAGTGGCTAGTTGTTATCAGTTGAATTAATATTTGATTCTTTTGGTTCTGCAGGGACCCCTCTATGAGGTATAACTCCTTTTGTTTTCAACTATTCTTTTAGATTCATGGGGGAATTTTATATATAGTAACTTACGGTCACAACCAATTTTCTCTGCCACTTTAGTTAAAGAGTTACACTCTGAGTTATTTATTTCTTTCAAGAGCGTATTTAAAGTCCATAAAAAAACAGTAGGAGAAAATAATTCAATTTTCTCCTACTGTTTTTTCTTATGTTGACTAACAACAATTACCTGCACCTATTAAGACTAATCCTGCCCCTTCTTGGGTTTCTTCTTTGTCTAAAATTAATTCCTCGGTAGCAGTAATCTGTTCATCAACTGCCACCTTAATTCCGTTTACCATCTCAATCTTGTCAGATTGTTGTGGCTGTTCTAAGGAAATCGTAAATTGCGGTCCACAGCAACCAGCTACTGAGTTTAGGCGAATCCCTTCTGCATCATTTTGACTTAATATATTTTCCAATAATTGTTTAGCTCCGTCTGTAATTTTCATTTATTTCTCCTCCTAGTCTTTCTATGCATTTGGAAATATTCTTTTCAAAGTTTCCTTCATCTCTGGTTTTACATTAATTTTTGGTCGTACTGTTTTAGCTATTTCTTCTGCTTCTTCAATGTTGCTAGCTTTCCTTAAAGCTAAGAGTGTTCCTATCTCAACCGTCCCAGTACATAAAATCATTCATCTACCCATTAATTAATGTAGTCTTTTAGCTTTTCGTACCCAATCTTTTCTTCATGTTGCCAAGAAATTATCGCGCATTTTTCTGCTAGTTTTTCATTCACTTCCTGAATCCATTCTTTTTCTGCTGCGGCTTTCCCTCTTAATAAAGGATCTTTTGTATCGGTAGCATACAAACTTTGATTAATAACCCACCATTGAGGATCAATATTTGCTCTTCTGAGATCATCTTGTAATCGTGATGCTTCTAACACAGGTGTTGCTTCAGCAAGTGTGACAATCACAACAGCTGTTTCTTTAGGATTTCGAATTCGAGGAAGTAACTTTAATACACTCTTAGGAACTTCTCCTGTTGATCTGGCAATTTCTTTACTATAAGACTGAGCAGCATCTAACAACAGTAAGGTATGTCCTGTCGGTGCTGTGTCAATAACGACAATTTCATTTTCAGATTTGGCTACTACTTCAGCAAATGCTCGGAAAATTGCTATTTCCTCTGTACAGGGAGAATTAAGATCTTCCTCTAAATAAGCAAGCCCCTCTTCGTCTAAGTCTTTACTTGCTTTAGCTAAAACATCAGCTTTATATTTTTCAACTTCTTCTTTTGGGCTAATGCTGCTGATCGTTAAGTTTTGATTTAGTCGATCACTTTGGAATTGGTAACTAAGGTGTGCAGCAGGGTCAGTTGTTGTTAAGTGCACCCGATGCCCTTTCTCAACTAAACCAACTGCGATCGCGGAAGCAACCGTTGTTTTCCCTACACCACCCTTCCCCATCGTAAAGATCAGTCTTGTATTATTAGATGAGATATCATTAATTACTCCATTCAATCTCGGAAGATATTCAAATTCATTTTCAAAAGGCAACTCCATTGAGGGGATGAAGTTTGGCTTGAATAAATATCTTAAATTTTTCACCCCTGTTAGGGAATAAGATACAAACGGCAAAGAATAAATTACATTCTGCTTTAAATTTTCTGGAATCTGCTTTAATGCATTCCTTTGTCGATGATATAAGGCAGATGATGCTTCATCCTCTTTAAGATGTGTCTGAAGAAGCCCATTGACGATAAGTATTTGGTTTTTTATACCGATTTCTTTCAATTCCTTTGATGCACGGTCAGCTTCAATAAGGGACGAAACATCGGGCCTTGTTACTAGTAGTAAAGTGGTCATGCTAGGATCAGACAAAACTTCTACTGATTTTGAATAAAGATTTTTTTTATCAGCTAATCCTGATAAAGGACCTAAACATGAAGCACCATGTGTACTCTCATCTAAAAAACCATTCCAAGCTGTTGGAAGCTGTAAAAGTCTTAATGTGTGGCCAGTTGGGGCCGTATCAAAATAATATGATCATACTGTTTAACGATTTCAGCATTTGTAAGCAAATTTGTAAATTCATCAAATGCTGCAATCTCAACTGTACAAGCACCTGATAATTGTTCTTCTATTGTAGCCACAATCGATTCAGGAAGTTTTCCACGATTTGGGCCGACAACTTTCTCACGATAAGCTCTTGCTGCAGCCTCCGGATCTAAATTACTTGCAAATAAATTTTCAACTTTCGGAACTGCTTGTGGTAAGTTTGTTAACACTAAACCAAATACGTCTTGCAAATTGGAGGCTGGATCTGTGCTAATCAGCAACACCTTTTTCCCACTATCAGCTAGTGCCACAGCTGTTGCACAAGCCGTTGAGGTTTTTCCTACTCCCCCTTTTCCAGTTAAAAATAGAAAGGGCGTATTAACTATATTCTTTGGATGGAAAGCTTGAAACATGATTTCCCCTTCTTTCTTATTTCAGTGAGTTTATATCAATAGAAACCCGAACTTTTGGCTTTTCTGTTAGTTCATCTGGTGTTACATTAAACCATTCTGCAAATTCCTCATTTGAAGGATAGCTCCCCACCCTTACAACCTGATTGTCTACTAATATTATTGGTAAGGCATCAGGTCCTTTTTCATGTAAAACATTATTTACTTCAATATTTTCAGCAAATTTACCAGGATCATTTGTTAGTTGGTATCGTTTGATATCAAAGCCTTTTTTCTCTAATGAATAAATAGCTGATGCCACTCTACTTAATTCTGGATCTACACTGGGACCGCAAACACCTGTAGAACAACACATTGCAGGATCAAAAATTTCAACTTTTTTCATATTAAATCCTCCTATAATATCAAATAAGCATATGCTTATATTTATGTTAAAAGAAAACCAAGAGATATCTCTTGGTTATTTAATTGTTTATTTTCCTATTTCAGCAAAACGCTTGATTCTTTCTCCAACTTCATCACGGACACGTTGGAAAAAAGCCCATTTTTCCTCTTCTGTACCTTCTGCTTTTGCTGGGTCATCGAAGCCCCAGTGTTCACGTTTAACATGAGGAGGTGTCATTGGACATTTATCAGCAGCATCTCCGCATAATGTTACAACTAAGTCAGCATTATTTAAGATCTCAGGATCAATAATATCTGATGTTTGATTAGAGATATCCACTCCTGCTTCTTTCATAGCTTTAACAGCATTTGGGTTTAATCCATGTGCTTCAATTCCTGCACTGTACACGTTCCACTCATCGCCTAGATATTTCTTTGCCCAGCCTTCTGCCATTTGACTTCTACAAGAGTTCCCAGTACATAAAAAATATATTGTTTTTTTAGACATCATATATTTCTCCTTCATTAATTAGTGAATGATTATCAACCATATATATAAACCAACTAATGTAATAAACAGTGTTGGAATGGTTAAAACAATTCCCGTTTTAAAATAGGTTCCCCATGAAATTTTAACTCCTTTTTGTGATAAGACATGCAGCCATAATAAAGTTGCTAGAGAACCTATTGGCGTGATCTTAGGACCTAAATCAGACCCAATAACATTTGCATAAATAAGTGCTTCTCTTATTACTCCACTTGTATTTGTATCTGTAATGGCCAATGCATCAATCATGACTGTTGGCATATTATTCATAATAGATGAAAGAATAGCTGCGATAAATCCCATTCCAACTGTAGCTGCGAATAACCCCTGGTCGGCTATTACTTGAATAAGTTCGGCTAAAATGTTAGTCATCCCAACATTTCTTAAGCCATAAACAACAACATACATTCCAATTGAGAAAAATACGATTGCCCAAGGTGCACCTTTTATAACAGTACGGGTGTTAACAGCATGACTTCTTCTAGCCACGATAAGGAAAAAGATTGCGACGATACTAGCGATTATCGATACTGGAATACCAGTAAATTCACTAGAAAAATAGCCAATAAATAGGATCCCTATCACAATCCAAGATAATCGAAACATTTTTTTATCCCGAATAGCTTCCACTGGCTTTTTCAATTGAGAAAGATCATATTGTTTTGGAATGCTTTTACGGAAATATAAATATAAAACCAATATGCTAGCAGCTAACGAAAAGAAGTTTGGGATAATCATCCTTGAAGCAAACTCTGCAAATCCAATTCCAAAGAAGTCTGCCGACACTATGTTTACTAAGTTACTTACGACTAACGGAAGAGATGTAGTATCCGCAATAAATCCACTTACGATGATGAATGGAAAAACCATTTTTTCATTAAACTTTATATTTCGAACCATCGCTAATACGATTGGGGTCAAAATGAGTGCGGCACCATCATTCGCAAAAAAGGCTGCCACTAATGCTCCAAGGACCGCCACATAGATAAACATTCGTACTCCGTTTCCTTTTGCAGCTCTTGCCATATGAAGTGCTGACCACTCAAAAAAACCAATTTCATCAAGTATTAAGGAAATAATGATAATGGCGATAAACGTTAATGTTGCGTTCCAAACAATGGATGTCACGTCTATTACATCTTTAAAATCGACAACCCCAACGATTAATGCTAGGATAGCTCCCCCACAGGCAGACCAACCAATGGATAAACCTTTTGGTTGCCAGATGACTAAAATAAGTGTTATTAAGAAAATCAATGATGCTAAAATTACGGATGTCACTGCATAAACCTCCTATTACTCACACGAGATTCTTAATCCCTGTTCTTCAAGTTCTTGTAACTTATAATCTTGACTTGGAAGATACTGAAGTATATTTTCAACCAATAGATAATACTCGCTATCTTTATTCAATGAATAAATAATCCATTGTCCTCTTCTTGTTTCTTTCACGATTCCTAAGTCTTTTAATTTTCGTAAATGTTGACTAATTGCAGGCTGGCTAATTTTAAATATTTCAACAAATTCACAAACACAACAATCATGAGAATCTAAAATTTTTACCATGGTTAGGCGTGTTTTATCGCCCAACAATTTTATTACTGTTGCGGCTTTTTCTATTTCAACAGTTGATACTTGCATAAATGCACCTCCTATATTCATCTGAGTATAAACATATAATAATTCGCTTATATATCGATTGCAAACATTTTGTGTAAATTTTTTGTTAACAAAAAAACGATAATAAACTAATAGTTCATTACCGCATTTCTAAAAAATATGCTATTACTGTTGCTTTAGAAAATGTTTAATCAAATTGATACTAATAACCTGATAAATGGTCAAAAAGAAGAAGCCTGTTTTGAATAAAAGATTGATCATTTCTGTGATCCGTATTCAATTAAAGCGCCCTTTTGCGGAATAACCACCAATCCTTGTTTGTCATTCGTATGATGTATTGAGCTCTCGTTCTTCGTTAGCTTAACGAAGAGGCCTTGATTTTTTCTTGTTTGAGATTATTATTTGCTTTTCATTTATAGACAAAATCCAGTCTGCAACAAATCGCTGCTGCTTTTTTCAACCCGTCTTGTCCTCTTTTCATACCAGTCTATGAACGGGGCGGGAAGGCTGCCATAAAGAAAGAACGAAAGCCACGTTTTCCGCGCAGCTTCCGTCCCGATCTTCCGGACAACTAACTCAAATACCGATTTCGGATGACCCCCATGTGATGAATCTCGTGTCCTGCGATGCCGTACGCGAGGGCGCGCGCCGTAATGCTTGCGTTGTTGGCTGTGCCTTTGCGGGACCACGCCTCCGCCGGTAACCCGCGCAGCAGTGTGATCGTCGATTGCCGTACGGCCCGGTAGTCTTCGGCCAATTGCGCGGTTGTCCAGCTTCCGAAAGGAGGCATAAACAATTCCTGGTCGAAACCGGACAGAGGCGTCTGGTCCCCTCTTGCGAACCGGAGCAGGCGGTAGGTCATGACGCGTTCTCCGTCTGCGATGTGGCCCACGACTTCTTTCAGCGTCCATTTTCCTTCCGCATACCGGTACGCGCCATGGCTTTCGGTCAACGATGCCAGCAGCTCGGTCATTTGCTTTTCCTGGGCGAGCAGAATGTCGATGATGTTGCCTTCCGGCACCAACCGGATATACTCTCCGAAGCCCCCGGCATATTCTTCTTCTGACGGTCTTTGATTCATGCGTAATCACCTCTCTATGGAGTTATAGAAAATTAAAATGCTCTTTCCAATGCTCTACCGCAATTTTTTTGCAAATTTCGTAATTTCGGCATGTATAATGAATTCGCGAAAGGATAAAACTTTCCTTCTAATAATTGAGAGTAAGCAACCACTTAGTTGGTCGGTGGCCACGCTAAACTGCCCTTTAACTTAATAATAATCATCTCAAATTTCCATAATCTCCACAATAAGTTATTCAATATAATGGCCCTTAAAATAAATAAAGAGCGTAATTCTTGCTGCAGAATTGCGCCCGATTGTTGAAGATTATAATAAAGTCTTATTGAACAAAAGCCCCCTTTAGTTCAACAAGATCTTAAGTAATGGATAACTAATTTAGTTTGGGGCAAAATAAACCTAATTTTTTACAAGGGGTGTATCATGATTAAAAAGTTAGTTCTTGGAGCTTGTAGTTTTATATTGTTATTTTTTATCTCAACGGTGCTAAAAGTAGAAGCTATAACATTTGAGAAGTTGCCAATAGTTCAAAAATCTAACCAGTGGTCTGTTCAAATTGGAGAAGCTGAAAAGGGAAAGGATTTAGCCAAGCCAGTTAAAGGTCAATTTCACACATACTCAGTAAAGATTGATAAGATTGGAACAAATGTAGATTCTTTATATATTAACTTATATAGAAATGAACCTAAGTTCCATAAGGAAATACGCTCTACACAGTTGCCCTCCAGAAATGGAATGCAACGAAAAATTATATGAACGGGCTGTTGGTTTAGCAAAAAATATGAATATGGGCAGTTCTTATAAACATCGCAACTTTCTTGTAGCTGAAAAAGCCACAGAAATAGAGGTTGAAATTATCTGGACTGAAAATAATGAAGGTAGACCTTTAAAAGAAACATTTACCTTTACCAATAATTAATTCAATTTATAAAACAGACGATTTAAGATATCGGCTGTTTTTATTTTTGTTTAAACCCGTACTTGTTAAACAAACCTGCCCCGTTAGCACAAGATGCGACTGCTTTTCTTGAACAATCACATCCGTCACTTAAATAAGCAAAACAGCTAAACATAACAGTACAACCTTGTTTTACTCTTGAACCCAGTTAATTACATAACGACTTTGTTTGGTGACCTTACGACTTTTAAAAAACTTACAAACAAAATAATGAATTAATATCAATTGATTGAGAAATATAAAGGTATGTGCTTTTAAGAAAGGTGGCACTAATTATGAATTTCATTAGGAGGATTACAATGGGAATTTTAAGTGGAAATCCAACAGATGAACCCATGCACTATGGGGAAGTATTTAGCACATGGTCGTTTTTATTAATGGCTAAAGGGGCAATTGCAGGTTATCAAACTCACCTAAACCATGCAGGTGATGAAGATTTGAAAAAGTTACTTGAGGAAGCTATTCAGGGTGGACAACAAGAAATCAAACAGATTGAAACTTTATTAAAAGCAAATGGTATTGGATTACCTCCAACACCTCCTGATCGACCTAAAGCTTGCTTAGATGACATTCCAGCTGGAGCACGTTTTGCAGACCCTGAAATAGCTGCAATGCTTTCGGCGGGCATTGCAGCAGGATTAGTAGCATGTAGTACAATTATGGGGCAATGCATTCGAGAAGACATTGCTATGATGTTCGGTCAGTTTCATGTTCAAAAGGCAGCACTTGGAGCTAAAGTTCTACGATTAAATAAAGAAAAAGGATGGTTAATTCCACCACCCTTGCACCATTATAAAGCTGAAGGTTGTTAGTTAATGTAAAACTAGTATAAAGAGGGAGCAAGGTTTTTGTCTGCTCCCTGTTCGTTCTTAAAGTATTCTGCCCGTTAGTAAAAAAGCGACTGCTCTATATTTCGCAATCGCGCCCGATCGTATTATAAGGTCAGCCAGAAAATATTTCTGGTTGACCATTTTTTATATCGATATATGATAACGGTAGCCAGGGTAGAACGTTCGCGCCCGTGGGGCTAAGACCCCGTCCGCAAAACAGTTCGCCCCCTACTTGTAGAAACATGTTTGAGGCTGGTTGGGACAATGATCTCGTATAACAAGCGAAGCTATGACACTATGAGGAGGATTTAGGGGTTACCGGCTATTATATTTTTGAAGGAGGAATTTTAATGAATCCAGTCGTTGGTCTGGATGTGGCAAAAGGTGAAAGTCAGATTCAAGCATACTTGGAAAGAAAGAAGCCCTACAGGAAAAGTTTCAAAGTAAAACATGATCTTGATGGGTTAGCTAGTTTATTAGATTTTATTAAAGAAATAGAAGATATTTCAGGAGAACGTCCCCCTCTTGTAATGGAATCAACGGGTCATTATCACACACCGGTTGTTCAATATTTTGAGGAAAAAGGCTATTTAATCATTATCGTAAATCCACTAATCTCTTATAAAGCAAAAAGTTCTAGTTTGCGAAAGGTAAAAACAGATATCATTGATGCCAATCACCTCTGCGAGCTGTATTATAAAGAGGATTTAGAACCTTATAAAAAGCGCGGTATCCAACTTATGAACTTACGTCATCTTACGAGACAGCACGATAATATTACAGGCATGTTTGTACAAACCAAACTACAATTTCAGGCAGTATTGGATCAAGTTTTTCCTGAATATAGTAAGGTTTTTGGAGACTTATATTCGGATGTTTCTTTAAAAACATTACAAGCATTTCCTACTTCAGAAGATGTCTTGAAAGGTGATACTGAAAGATTAACAACTAAAATAAAAGAATTCTGTAATACTCGTTCACTACAATGGGCAAACAAACAGGCTGAAAAGCTAATGACTGCCGCAGCTCAAAACCCTTTTCAGAAGGCTTTATACTCTAGTCTTGCCCTTAGCTTAGATATGTATATTAATATGCTCTTTGAATACAAAAAACATCTATCCATGCTTGAAAATGAGATAGATGCTTTAGCAAAAAGTATTGAAGAATCTAAGATTATCCGATCAATTCCCGGTATCGGTGAAAAAATCGCAGCCACGATTATTTCTGAAATTGGGGAAATTGAAAGGTTTAATCACCCTAAGAAACTAGTCGCATTTGCTGGTCTTGATCCAAGTGTCTTTGAATCTGGCACATTCAAAGGTACTTACAATCGAATTACCAAAAGAGGCTCTAGCAGACTACGTCAAGCTTTGTATATGGCTGTTAAATGTGCTATTCGTGACTGTCGCAAACAGAAAACAACGGATGAGATCCTTCCTCGTAATAAGAAATTACGAGCGTTTTATGATAAAAAACGGGAAGAAGGAAAACCTTTTAGAGTAGCTGTGATAGCTTGTTCAAACAAACTCTTACATTGGATTTATGCACTTTTAAAAAACAAAACATCTTTCCTAGATTTAGCTTGATTTAACAATTTAACCAAGTAGTCCAGAACCTTCCAAATATAGTGTTTGGACGGTTATTTGGTATGCACAAATTTAGTATAACATGATATTTTTTATATTTTTATTGAAAAATGTTGACAACTATTGGCTGGTTTTGTGGAATATCATAAGAACATGTCTTATTAAACACAAACGCCCTCGCTAGTTTAAGTTCATTTTTTCACAAACTTTCTTGTTCTCCATTTACGTTTAAAATTCCCAGATAAAAAATCTCAAACCTATTCCTATTTCTAAAGATAAACTTGAGACTTCTTAATTTGGTAAAAATAGAGTAATTCCTAATAATTCTTATTTCTTCCCGCTCAATATCATTGCGTTTCCTAATACTTTCTTTCCTAATAAAACCTTTGGCAATTTCATTTCTTGAGAAAGTTCACAGCTATTCAGTTTAGATAAGCCCTGTTCTTTTAAATCATTCAAGAGTTCTTTTTCGCCATTGAACAAATTTTCATCCATAAACAAATCCAAAAAGACAAATTGTCCGCCTGGTTTCAATACTCTTAATGCTTCTTTAATAACATCGGTTTTATTTTCTTCATCTCTTACTTCATGGAATGTCAGGCAGCTTACAATTATATCGAATTGACCATCCTTAAAAGGAAGTTCTGAAGCACTTGCTTTAAGAAAATCAATTCTATCAAAAACTCTTTCTATTTCGGCATTCTGTTGGCATAGAGCTTTCGAGTATTCCCAATTTTCATCCCAATAATCTATTCCAGTCAAACAAGTCTCAGAAAAAGACTTGGCTAATTTGATAATAAGGGAACCACTGCCTGCTCCTATATCCAATACTGTTCCTTTTCCGTTACAGTTCACTTTAGAAACAATCAAGTCATGTATTTTAGACTGATAATTTCCTCCGACTGAACTGAATTGATAAATAGAATAAGAAAGCACGAATGTAATGTATAAAAAGGGAAATGCTAAAATTCCTGCCAAGACACGGAAATATATATTAATAGGGAACAATACTACCAAAAGAAGAAGCAATGAGCTTAAAAAAAATAGAGTCAGTTTTTTCATTCGAATCCATGTTTTATATTTTGTTCTCCTCACCATAAGTACCATCCTTATATGTTTTTTCTACATATGGTTATTAATCTGTGATAGATAGCTGAGTTTTGATACAACGAAATTTATTTCCCATTTTGTTTTGATATTGAAAATGGCTTAGAAAAATAAATAGCCATCCAAGGACTAGTTCAATTAATATATGTACAGCAAATGAGGCTACTTCTTATTATCATCTTTCTTAATCTTCAGTGCTAATTCTATAAGTCGTTTAGTAGCCTTTTCAGCATTAAAGGTTCCTATTTCTTCATAAATAAAGTTATCTCTTCATTTTTACACCTCTTATCTACTATAATTATTTTAACAAATTAAAAAGATTAAGTTTTCACAAAAGCAAATGTTGTAGTTTTTTTGACTCAAACTTTCATTAGTTTGGGTCTTTTTATTTACGTTTAAATAAAAGACATAACATATTATATATGACTAATATGTTATGTCTTTTGTTATCCCACTTACGCACCCGTTCAATAATTCTTGAAAACAATAGAATTATTTAAAGGGTTAAATCAGCTTTGTCTATATTTTTTAAAAAGCAATATATTAAACACATAGAAACATACAGCATTTATTAAAGCTGCGCTAATAATCATTACTACCCATATAAAAATATCCGATAAGTTTGGTTACCCATTTGTTTAAATGCCACCCAACCTCCTAAAGCCAAACCAGTGCGGATTGGTATTCCCTTAACAGTTACTTTCAAATCATTACGTAGGAGGCTGATATAAAATATATCATCTGGTTTCATTACACCTTGTTTACCTATTTCCTTTTCTATCGATGTCCAATTTCGAACTCCATTTCTTGTGTACCTTCTCTTCTTGAATGGTTGATTTCCTTAATTACTTTATTAATGGTTTTCTGTTCATCAATCTCAATCGTCTCAGCACTTTGTACATTCAATTGTGAGTTTAACCATTTCACCCTCTATTAAAGGTTCACTGTAAGAGATTGGAGGTCGTCCATCAACCTCTCCTAGTGCGATGGGTGACAGGCACCATTAAGTTCATGTCTAAAGCGCCGTCTCTCCTAGAACTGCTTGTCTTTCACGCTCTTACTCTACTTGCCGGAGTACTCGTATCTATCATCTTTACTGTGGTTTCACCTAAACCAAAGAAACCCGCATTCCTCTCTTTCGCTTCGATTTTCGTCGTCTATGTGGTCTATACCTTTGTTATATTTAGTTGGTATACGGTGTAGTCACGAGTGTAGAATCTGTAGGAAATCAATCAAGATTAAGAGTAACTGCTGCTTAAAGAGGATACAAAAACGCCCATGCGGCTGCAAGGACGGATGTGTATGTATGGATAGGGCTTGTGTGATGGCATGAGCTCATTTGATTCGCACATCATTCTCATAGCGGTCGGCGAACTTGGTGATTAAAATACCGATTCCCCAGTAAATGAGTGCCACCATCATGAACGCCTCGACAAAGCGAAAGTTCTGGGCTGCCATGATTTTGGCTTGTGCAAAGATATCAATCACGGTGATTAAAAACCCGAGTGAAGTGGCTTTGATGGCCACTGTGAAAGAGTTTGCGAAATCAGGGATGGCATGGACAAAAGCTTGCGGGGCAACAATTCTTGTAAACGTTTGAGAAAAACTATAGCCCAAGGATTGCGCCGCCTCAATTTGCCCCGGATCTACCGCTAAAAATGAGCCTCGGATGATCTCAGATTGAAAGGTAGACAATGTGAGGCTAACTGTGACAATTAAAATAACCAGAGGCGACATATTGTTCATATTATAATCGATACCTAGAAGTGTAACGATGAACTGTCCAATGGCAGGGAGTGCATAATACATCAAGTATAAAAACACCACCATAGGTGTCCCTCGTAAAAACAGTTTAAATAATTTTGTAAGTTGAACCAGCACAGGGATTTTATATTGTTGTATCAGAGCCAACACCACTCCTAGAAGGGTGGATAATACAAGTATAGTAATCGCTATGAGTAAGGTTTCAGGAAGTACACCCAATATCCCTAAAAACATTTCGTATGAAGCCTCTAAATCAAACATGTTAATCCCCCCTGCTTATTGTGGTTAAACCTTTATCGAATGGCCACTCTCTTCTCCAGTTTTCTAACCAATCCGTCCGTTGTGAAGCACATAGCCGAAAACATCAAGGCAATGATAAAGTAAATTAGGATTTGATTAATACCATAAGATCGTGAGATAGACAATTCTGCGGTTCCCATAATATCCACGATGCCAATGGCAAAGATCAGCGACGTATCATGAATCAAGTAAACCAAGGCATTGCCGTATCCTGGGAGAGCAACAGGGACCATTTGGGGCAGAATAATTCGGAAAAACTTTTGCATTGGTGTGTACCCCAAGCTATCTGCAGCTTCATGTTGACTTTTTTCAACGGCGAGATAAGCGGGTCGAAACACTTCAGAAATATAACCAGAATGATAAAATCCCATGGAAATAATAGCAGCATGCATCGGGCTTATATCATATGTGCCCAAACCGATGAGAGGTAACACTTTTGGAATTCCAAAGTACGCT
The DNA here is from genome assembly GCF_007995155.1 of Cytobacillus dafuensis. NCBI lineage: Bacteria > Bacillati > Bacillota > Bacilli > Caryophanales > Bacillaceae > Cytobacillus > Cytobacillus dafuensis. The sequence continues at coordinate 4,357,639 of NZ_CP042593.1, forward strand.
ATAAATAGTAAAATCAGTCCAGGAACACTTCGCGCAAATGATACATACAAATCGGCTAATTGACTAATGACGGGAATTCTATTTAGTCGCACAAACGTTAATAGCACAGCAAAGAGTAACCCAAGCGCAGCCGACAAGATGATAATGATAATATTGATCGGAAGCGTTTTAAGAAACCCCATTAGTAATTCTTGCATACCTGTTTCCATCGTCATTTCTCCCTTCTCTAATGAATATCTCTTCTGAACATGACGGTGTCATGTCTATGTTTTTCGGCTTTAGTCTACATCCATATTCTCAAGGGATTCAACCAAACGAGAGAATATGGATGTGCTCTAGTCGATCCGGAGATATTCACTATGACCTTATCTGACTCGAACCAAGACGTTCATGTAAAAGCCTCAATCGTATTGAAACACATCTTCTGCGTAGAATTCAGTAGACAACTCAGAAAGCACGCCTGCTTCTGCCAATTCCTTTAGACCTTCATCGATGGCTTGTTTCAGTTCCTCATTTTCCTCTGATTTGTGAATCATAAAGAACGTAGGAATAATTTTGACTGGGGCCAATCCCACAACAGGTAGATTTTGATCTTCAATGATTTCGATTTGTCCGTAACTCGATGGATAGAACAACGCATCATATTTTCCAGTCGCCACTTCTTTTAGTCGATCTGCGATTGGAATTCCCACATCAGCCAAATCATACTCTAGCTTAAATTCAGGATTTTCTTCTTCCCAATCCTTAACGGTTTTATATGTGGCACCCGCTGGGGATAGAGGAGAAATTTTCTTCCCTACCAAATCTTGAATGCTCTCAATTCCACTATCTTCTGCCACGTAAATCTTGATCAGGGCACGACCACTCGATTCTGAAGGAATGATATATTGCTCTGCACGTTCCTCCGTGAACCCTAGACCACCTGCCAACATGTCGTACTTTCCAGTAGCTAGTCCTGTTTCACCCGCTGAATCTTCCACACCGAACAATTCAAATTCATAGTCTTCAAGCACTTTATCCAGTTCTTTTATCAGCTCAGGCTCATACCCCGTCACTTCGCCGTTCTCATCGACCCAGCTCAATGGTTTTGACGTGTGGCCAGTCGCCACTTTGATTGTTCTTACGCCTGAATCCCCAGTGCTCTCAGCTTGTGACTTGTTGACAGTGGAATTGCATGCAGTAAGGAGAGATAAAGCCAGTACAGAAGCTGCTACTAAAATTGACTTTTTCTTCATTCTCATCAACCACCCTTAATGTTTAATTTTTGTTGGTCTTGCTCTGCATAGATCTTTTTCAAAAACTGCCTTGTTCTCACATTCACTGATTTCTCGAAGATTTGTTCAGGCGTTCCCACTTCCACAATGTGACCATTTTCCATAAAGACCACTTTGTCGGAAATCCGCTTGGCGAAGTCCATTTCATGGGTGACAAGAAGCGTTGTCATGCCGGACTTTGCTACATCTTCTATTACTTTCAATACCTCCTCTACTAATTCGGGATCAAGAGCTGAAGTAGGTTCATCAAACAAAATCAACTCAGGTTCAAGCGCCAAGCCACGTGCAATGCCGACCCTTTGTAATTGTCCTCCCGATAAGCGAGAGGGATATTCATTTATTTTATCTTTAAGACCTACCTTTTCTAATTGTTTCAAACTCATGGCATACGCTTCGTTTTTGGACTTTTTCTGAACGGCTATTTGAGCATCCATTACATTTTGGATGACCGTCTTATGTTTGAAAATGTTGAACATCTGGAACACCATGGCGGTTTTCCTGCGAAGCTTTAGGATGTCTTGCTTGGATAAACTTTGATAATTGAGATGCAGATCCCCGATTTGAATTTCGCCCTGTTGGGGTTTTTCTAAGTAATTGATGCATTTTAATAAGGTGGTTTTCCCTGTTCCACTCGGACCAATAAACGATACAACCTCGCCTTTTTCGACCGATAGATTAATACCTTTCAACACTTCTTTTTGGTTGTATGAAACATGCAAGTTTTTAACGTGTAAGATAATCTCTACCTCCCCAAGTGCTTTATTTCAAATCCTATATGTGCTATACCACGGACATCCGCCGTAGATTCTCCTCGGTCAACCCCTGAAAGCGAATCCCTATTTGCCTATAGTCGCTGTTCATAAGTAAAGATGCCGTGCTGATGATGGAATCGGTATACGGTGTTGCCAACCCTAAGATTTTCCCTAATTCTGAAATTGGAACAAGTCCAAAAGGAATGTCTTCTGTCAGATACCTATAATCGAGTGTCGTAGGACCTAATCCAGTAGGGAACAAGCCAGGCAAAGCTTCATATAACGTGGGATAATCGGAATCATAAAATTCATTCAAGATACTCAAAATACTTTGAAGATCGACATGTAGACGACTTGCTATTTCCAGTCGTTCTTTATCCATCTTTTCTACGTAGTTACAGGAATAGGGAGATGCTCCGTCAGGATAGAAATGAAATCTCTCGGATGCGTCAATCCTTGCCGCGTTAAACAGGGTGATCGGAGGATGAATCACCACATTAGAATTATTTAAGGAAGTCTCAAATACACTTTCTCCCGGAATCAATTGCGGAAACCTTTCCATAAACGATGGAGCAATCTGGTTCTCTTTACGCAACGTACTAATTAGTACGTTGTATTTAATTTTAGTGATCGCAACAGAACCGGCTTGATCGGCCAAACTGACAAAAGGCATGGCACTCGTTTCGGCCACTGTAATGTTCTTTTCTGTAATCAAATCAGTACCCAGAATTCGTTCACATTCTAGTGCACCCCAGTAGCCTGGAAAAAAGATGATGGTTTGATTGGGTTGCAAGAACGGTTTAATTTGATTGACAATCGTCTCATGCCCTATAGCCGTCGTCGATACAATGATAAACTGGGCCTCTGCAATCACCTGATCTATGGTGGTCGATGCCTCTAAATCGACGTACCCCGAATAGATCCCTTTCACTTCCAACCCTTGTGTAGAAATTCTTTCAGCTTTCTGTGGATCACGGGTATACAATTTCACGCTTTCTCCGTTCAATTTCAGATATCCTGCAATGGCCTGCCCTGTATTTCCACCGCCCATTACTGCATATGTCATGAACTCTTCCTCCTCTCATATGGTTCGCAATCTGTTTCAATCTGTACCTTTCTCTTGTTAGAATTAGGTATGTTCGTATTTTTCGACCGTCTTGATGGCTTGATTCAACGAACCTAAAATATGTTTCTTCATTTCTTCTACTGCGTTGATCTTGTCTTTTTGGATGATGTAATGAAGGATCATCTTATGTTCTTTTATGGATTGTTTTGTATCGCCAATACTTTTGTGTGCCAATCGCCTGTACCGGTTGATCATGCTGTTGATCTGATACAAGAACTTGACCGCCATCTTGTTGCCACTCACCGTGTAAATGTATTCGTGGAATTGCTTACCAAATCGATCGATTGTCTCATAATCTTCCAGGCTTATCGCCATTTTGAGTAATTTGATGAGATGGGTTAAGTGGTCAATGTCCTTTTGCGTGATATTATCAATGGCATCTTCAACGACAATCCCTTCCAAGTTGCTACGGATAACAAATATTTCTTTCACTTCTTGGATCGAAATCGGCGCCACATTCATTCGGCCGTTTAAACTGCGATTGACCAATCCTTCCAGTTCCAAGATCTGAAGAGCTTCTCTAAGAGGGGTTCGACTGATCTGTAGCTCTTTGGCTAACTCTTCCTCCGCAATTGGTTGACCCGGTTCCAGTTCACCTTTGATGATCATTTCTCTCAACGCTATATGTGCAATATCTTTCGTAGAGACTCGACTGGCTTTTGCTCTTTCATTCAACTGGTTCACCGCCTTTAAAATAATTGTATACAATTATAAAGTTATTTTAGCACACATTTTTAAAAATAAATAAAATATTTCGTTTTTTCTGTTTATTTTTTTGTGTGTACCTGTGCGCACTAATCGAATAATTTCTCGACATTAGTAGCTACCACGTCATTCCTAGCATTTTTCCATTTGATGCCTATCACCCGAACAATTAATCTATACATCCATATTCACTCTGCATAAAGAATGACCTCGCTGCAGCAAGGGGCGGTGAATAAATATACGTAGTGTATAAATTCGACGGGTGCGCTAGTGTTGCTTATTAGTTATACACGCACAAATATGGATAATTTTACAACAAATTTTGACTGCTGAAATTAAAAAAAAGGACCCGGATCTCTAAAGACGATTCGGTTCCCTTTTTTTATCATTTAATTATGGGCGAGTTTATGAAAAAATAGGTGTGCAACGACATAGGGAATACTTTGGCCATGAGCCAGCAGCCCGTTCTTGAGATTCTAAAATCAAAAATTGCAATCCATTCTTTTGTAAATGATACCCCGAAGCAAGGCCAGCCTGGCCTCCACCAATTACAATAGCATGCCATATTTCATTCATTTGATCCCTCCTTCAAAATTTATTTGCAAATTGCAAGTATTTGTTATGAGGTTTTCACCTCAATGGAATGGTGCAACAATTACTCGTTTTTGCCATTGCCTCATTTAATAACTTAATGGACCGAATCACTGTCTCTTTCTCAAACTCATTCATATGAGAAAAAACATCATTCAAGTAAGTATTCATTTGTTGATCAATCGTTTTTGCGACAAATTTCCCTTCAGTTGTAAGTGATAGTATATAGACCCTTTTATCTTCTGGGAGTGGAGTCTTTTCTACCAAATTCATTTTAACTAATGCTTGGACTTGTCGACTGAACGTGGTAATATCAGTTCCTAATGATTCTGCTACTTGCTGCATGGACGGATTATGCTGATTGTCGATCTCATAAAGAATATGGCTGTGGATGAGTGAAATATCAAAGCCACCAACGCTGCAACAATTTTTATCTAACAAGCCAAATCGTCGTGTCATAATCTGAAACATTTCACGGAGATTTTCCACTACTCTTCACCTCTTTTATACTTAAACATCAATTATTTGTAAATACAAATTGTACTGAAAAGAAACACGGGGAATTCAGGTAATTTATCCCATTCCCACTCGTCTCAGGGTAAAATTTTAACTGATTTTCGAATCTTACTTACTTTACTGCTGTTATTGTTGCAGAAACAATATACTCTTCCAATTTATGTTCTGGTGCCCACTCTTTAATGAATTCTTTTGATTCATCTTTTGGAATAATAGATATATTCTTAAAGCCAGCTTGTTTCATTAAATCAGCAAGATAATCAATGGTGGATGCTCCTGAGATGCATCCTGAATACAATTGAATATCAGCTTGTAGTTCTTTTGGTAATTCAGTTGTCATAACAACATCAGAAATTGCCAATCGGCCACCTTCTTTTAATACACGATAAGCTTCATTAAAAACTCTTCTTTTGTTCGGTGATAAATTTATGACACAATTTGAAATAATAACATCAACGAAGGAGTCTGCAACTGGTAAATTCTCTACTTCTCCTAAACGAAATTCTACATTTTTAAATTGATTTTTCTCAGCATTATTCCTAGCTTTTGTAATCATTTCTGGTGTCATATCAACACCAATTACCCTACCTTTATCCCCTACTTTTGGTGACGCCAGAAAACAGTCAAAGCCTCCACCACTACCAAGGTCAAGAACTGTTTCTCCTTCTTTTAAATCTGCAATTGCTTGAGGATTTCCACAACCTAGTCCCATGTTTGCTCCGTTTGGAATATTTTTTAATTCTTCTGTCGTATAGCCCATTTTTTTAGAAATCTCTTCAATAGAAATGTTTTGATTTTCATCTGGTGTGCAGCAACTCGGTGCACAGCAATTATCATTACTTACTACTCTTAATGCAATTTCTTTATAATTTTCACGGACATTATTACGAATTTGATCGTTTTGCACTTCACTCATAATAAACCCATCCTTTTATAAAATTTATCTAGATTATATAAATCGCTCTTATTTAATTAATTATTTCCTACTTTTTATAATAACTAATTGTAATTTGCAACTATTGATCAAACAATTAACTTTTCCATGGCCATTACATCTACATATTTCCCATCAAGTATTCCTTGGTTTTTAAATATACCAACTTCTCGATACCCTTTTTTATGATACAAATTTTGCCCCAGCTGGTTAAATGGGAATGTAAAGATCACTATTTTATGAAAATCATTTTCTTTTGCACAATCCTCAACTGCTGTAAGTAGTAATTTTCCAATGCCTTTTCCCCTGTACTCTCTAGCAACATAGACAGACAAATCTGCTACTCCTGCATAGGCACATCTATTATTATATTGGTTTAGCGATGACCAACCGATAATGTTCCCTTCTTGCTCAGCTACAATTACTTTAAAGCGACCTTTATGGTTGTCAAACCACTCTTGCATATATGATAAATCCTTTGTTTCCGTTTCTAAAGTAGCTATTCTGTCTTCGATACCTTCATTATAAATACTTAGTATAGAACCGATATCCTTTGCTAGTGCCTCCCTGATTATAGTCATCAAATTCCCCTAACTAATACCAATTTCTATTACTTATAAAAAATATACACTTATAACTTGCATATTGCAAGTATTTAATTTGTAATTTGAATGAACCTATTTTTACCTTAAATTTAATTTGATTGGAAAAAAGGACATTATAAAACTAGAGAAGAAATGGAGGGTGTCCAAAAGCTAGGCTTTTGGGACACCCTCTTCTATCGTCTTTATGAATTTACTGAAGCATAATTTTGCCTAAAGTTTATTGAAGCATATCTCTGCCAATCCGGCAAAATTATGCTTCAAGTCACAACAAATAAAAAACCACCAAATATGTATTTGGTGGAGACGGAGGGAGTCGAACCCTCGTCCAGAAATATCGGCACTTAAGCTTCTACGAGTGTAGTCGACATATTCGCGCTTCGCTGATCCTTTTGCCTATCGACAGGCGTCCGGTTAGCTAGTCTGGTTGTTCTCTTCCTTCATCCTCAGACGGTGGAATCCGGCGTAGCCCACTTAGAGTGAGTCCCTTACCCTACCACATGGGCAATGGAGGGAGGAACCGCTAAGCGCTATTAAGCAGCTAAAGCGAAGTTGTTTTGTTGTTTGCCAGTTATAGGCTTTGACGTTTTAACGAGGCCGATCCCCTCGACTCGCGACCTAAGCTCGAACTATCCCTGTCGAATCCGTAGCGTCCCCATTGTAATAGGTCTGCGTCGAATCTTATTCTGCACGCTGACAACTAGCGGAATGCTCAAGTATAGCAGAGCTAAAGTTTATGTGTCACTGCCTTGTGACAGTTATTATTATAACATATCGAACAACAATTTCAATTGTAAGTTTTTGTAATTACATCTTCTGTCTATCGCGGAAAGCACGCTCTACTTCACGCTTTGCTTCCTTCTTCTTTAAATCCTCACGCTTGTCGTATTTCTTCTTCCCTTTTGCAAGACCGATAAGAACTTTTGCATAGCCATTTTTCAAATAAAGCTTTAGTGGTACGATCGAATATCCAATTTCCTTCGTTTCACCGATCAGCTTGCTAATTTCTTTATTATGAAGAAGCAGCTTTCTCGTGCGCAACGGATCATGGTTATATCGATTTCCCTGCTCATAAGGGCTAACATGCATTCCGATTAAAAAAACTTCCCCTTTTTCAATTCTTGCATAAGAATCCTTTAGGTTTACTTTTCCTGCTCGAATCGATTTAATTTCTGTTCCTTGAAGAACAATCCCTGCTTCATACGTTTCTTCTATTGAATAATCATGATAAGCCTTTTTATTTTGGGCAACCATTTTTCCCATACCCTTTGGCATTGTAACTCCCCCTTGCCTCATTACCGCAATTCAAAAAACTCGGCGAATGCCGTAGTTTTACTTACCTATAATTATAGATATTAGATTGAAGATGTACATCACATTAATACATTAACTTTTCTATTAGCGAAAAAACCTTTTGGTACCAAATCGCAAAATGAATTATTAGTAACCTCCTATTAAGAAGCTTGGCTTTATTTTAGCAAAATGCCATCATACTCTCAATCTTAAGGCAGTGCCAAGAAAAATGATCTCTGCTATTTCACAGAAAACTAATTTTATAATGAAGAGTTCTAAATCCTCGTTAATTAGACCACTTCTCATTAGTTTTTCATCAAACACGGTCTATTTCTAGTTAATCTGACCATTTCTCTCTTGGGTTTCTGGAAATGTGGTCTGATTCCCTACTAATCTGACCTCTCACTACTTGGTTTTCTGGAATCATGGTCTGATTCCACGCTAATCTGACCTCTCACAACCTGATTTTCTGGATATGTGGTCTGATTCCTCACTAATCTGACCTCTCACAACCTGATTTTCTGGATGTGCGGTCTGATTCCTCACTAATCTGACCACTTACTTCTTGGTTTTCTGAAAATGTGTCTGATTCCACGCTAATCTGACCTCCCACCACCCGGTTTTCCGGATATGTGGTCTAATTCATCACTAATCTGACCTCTCCCACCTGGTTTTCTGGAATCATGGTCTGATTCCTCACTAATCTGACCTCTCACCTCTTGGTTTTCTGGAATCATGGTCTGATTCCTCACTTATTTGACCTCTCACCCACTTAGTTTTCCTCGAAATATGGTCTGATTCCACACTTCGGTAGAACACATCAGATTGAAAAGAGAGCCTTTGACCACAAAGGCTCCCGAAAATTTCAGCTACCGCTTTTTATTTTTTCGCTTGGCTTTTGGTGCGTTTTCAAAAAATTTCTTTTTCTTTCTCGGGCTTTTTCCTGAACTGTTGCCATTCTTTTTATTCCCTTGACCCTGTTCAGACTTTCCTTTTCGAGGCTTGCGCTCACTGCTGCCTGTGCGAATAATCTTCGGCAATTCTCTTGATTCCCGTCTGCGAGGTGTTCCCTTCATACCGACAATTTCAAAATCAATCGAGCGCTCATCTTTATTTACTTTTACGACCCTAACCGTAATTTCGTCACCGATTCGGAAGACATTGCCTGTACGCTCCCCAATCATCGCTAAATGACGTTCATCATAACGGTAGTAATCATCCGTCATATAGCTAACATGGATCAAGCCTTCAATCGTATTCGGCAGCTCGACAAACATCCCAAAGTTCGTAACAGAGCTAATAATTCCATCGTATTCTTGCCCAATTTTGTCTTCCATATATTCCGCTTTTTTCAGCTCATCCGTTTCCCGCTCTGCATCAACCGCTCTTCTCTCCATATTGGAGGAGTGCTCAGCAATATCAGGAAGAAGGGCATTCCATTTTTCGCGTGTTGCAGGATCAACCTTCCCTTCGATTAAGTAAGTTCGGATTAATCGATGGACAATTAAGTCTGGATAGCGACGAATCGGCGAAGTAAAATGCGTATAGAATTCCGTTGAGAGTCCGAAGTGGCCAAGACTTTCTGGATAATATTTCGCCTGCTGCATTGAACGCAGCATTACTGTTGAAACGACCATTTCTTCAGGCTTGCCCTGCACCTCTTCAATAATTTCCTGCAATGCACGAGGATGCACGGAATTAGCTGTTCCTCTAACGATATAACCGAAGTTAATAATAAATTCGAAAAACCTTCTCAGCTTATCTTCCTTCGGATCTTCATGGATTCGATAGATGAAGGGAACATCCAGCCAATGAAAATGCTCTGCAACCGTTTCATTAGCTGCAAGCATAAATTCTTCAATGAGTCTTTCAGCAGTAGAGCGCTCGCGAAGAACGACATCACTTGGTTTTCCCTCTTCATCCACAATAACTTTTGCTTCTTTAAAATCAAAATCAATCGCGCCGCGTTTCATCCGCTTTTCTCGTAAAATTAGAGCAAGTTCTCCCATTAATTGAAACATCGGTACAAGCGGCTCATACCGTTTCAAGAGCTCCTCATCTTGATCCTCTAAAATTTTATTCACATCTGAATACGTCATCCGCTCAGTCGTCTTAATAACACTTTGGAAGATTTCATGAGAAACGACCTCTCCAGTAGAGGTAATCTCCATTTCACAGGATAATGTCAGCCTGTCTACTTTTGGATTTAATGAACAAATTCCATTTGACAGGCGGTGAGGGATCATTGGAATCACCCTGTCAACCAAATAGACACTCGTTCCCCTGTCAGAAGCTTCCCGATCAATCGATGAATCTTCCGTAACGTAATGTGTAACATCAGCAATATGTACACCAAGCTTGTAATTTCCGTTTTCTAATTTTGTAACGGTAACCGCATCATCCAAATCTTTCGCGTCCGCGCCATCAATCGTGACAATTGTTTCATTTCTTAAATCACGGCGGTTTTCCAAATCCTTTTCTGCAATCGTTTCAGGCGTGTTATTTGCCTGATCAAGCACTTCATCTGGAAAAGCCATTGGCAGACTATGCTTATGAATAATCGAAAGGATGTCCACACCCGGATCATTTTTATGACCAAGGATTTGAATAACTTCCCCTTCAGCACTTTTCCTTCCTTCCGGATAAGTTGTCAGCTTCACAACTACCTTATGTCCTTCAACAGCACCTAGGGAAGCATTTTTCGGAATAAAAATATCGCTAGCGAATTTTTTATCATCTGGCAAGACAAAGCCAAAATGCTTGCTCTCCGTGTATGTCCCAACAATCTGTTGGATGCCGCGCTCGAGTATACGGACAATCGTGCCTTCTCTTCTTTGACCTGAGGTTTCTGAGCTGACACGAGCAAGAACGATATCTCCGTGCATGGCGTTATTTGTTTCATTCGGTGGAATAAAAATATCATCCATACCTGGCTCTTCTGGTATAACAAAAGCAAATCCCTTTGCATGCCCTGATAACTTTCCTCGGATTAAATTCATTTTTTCCGGCAATCCGTAACGATTGCTTCTTGTCCGCACGACAAGACCTTTTTCCTCCATCAAAACCAATGCTTTAACAAAATCCTTAAAGTCGGATGAATCCACAATTCCGAATGCAGCCTCGATTTCCTGTACAGTCAGGGGCTTGTATGCCTCATCCTTCATATGATTGAGGAGCTTATCCATAATTTGTTGAATATTATTTTCCATTAACGATCTCCCTCCCTTTCGAAGGTTATAAAATTACACTTCCCAATCAAGCTTCTCTAAAAATTGATAAACATCTTCGTAAACCTGGTCCCTCTCCTTATCAAGTGTAATGACATGGCCAGATTCTTCGTACCATTTTAAATCCTTTAAATCCGATTCTACTTCGTTATAAATAATATTGGCACTATCCGTATTAATCATATGATCGTGACGAGCCTGAACGACAAAGGTCGGGGAATAAATCATATCTACATGATTACGCACATCTGCAATCAGACCTTGAAGAGCCTTTAATGTATTCATTGGCGTCTTGCGGAATTCTATCATTTCTTTTTCGATTTCTTCTTCACTTTTCCCTTCGAGCTTCTTATAATCACGTGCATATTGCAAAATTCCCTCATACATCACTTCTTCGCTTTTAATATACATAGGTGCACACATTGAAGTAATCCCCTTTATAGGTACAGTGTATCCTAATTTCAAGGAAAATACGCCGCCTAAGGAAAGACCCGCAACTGCAATTTCTTTATGTCCTTTATTTTTCAAAAATTCATATCCATCCATTACATTCTTCCACCAGTCCTCAGGTCCCGTGTGAACAAGCTCCTCCGGTGGTACACCATGCCCTTTATATAAAGGCGCGTGGCATGTATAGCCTTTTCCTTCAAGAAATCGTCCCAGCATTCTCACATCAGCTGTATTTCCCGTAAATCCATGCAGCAGCAATACAGCTCTTTTTCCATCTCCAAAAGTAAACGGCTTTGGTGCAACAATTTTCATCTATATAGTACTCCCTTTATGTAAAAATTTATCTTAATCAATCGTTTGATTAATAATATATATCTATATTTTTAGCAAACCGTTCGTGAACAATCCAATGAAAAGCATAAAAACGAAAAGCGGAAGCGCCTCGCACACCCCGACAAGCACAAGACGAGCCTCACGGAAAGGTGTTCTTTACCTTTCTGGGAGGATTGGCTTGTGACCTCGAGGTCAACAAAAACGCGACGTCCTGTCGCATTGTTGACACTAGTACGTCCTGTACGTCGGGGGTAGGCGCTGGAGCTAGACATTTCTCTAACTCGAAAAGTTATATTTTCTTTACTCATTAAAAAAACCTGACCCTCTAAAGGCCAGGCATTTTACAAAGCAAAATAAGAAACTGCGATCGTTAAGATGAAGAAAAGTACTGAAAGAACGATCGTAATACGGTGAAGAATTAAATCAAGACCGCGCGCTTTCTGCTTTCCAAAAAGCTGCTCAGCTCCCCCAGAAATGGCACCAGATAGACCAGCACTTTTACCAGATTGGAGAAGTACTACAAGAATCAATCCAACAGATACGATAGCTAATAATACGATTAATACTGTATGAAGCATGAAGTCCACCTCCTGAAAACGAACAACAATAATATTTTTAATTTATCATATTTTCATGAGTTGTACAATAGATTGGTAAGCGATTAACAGGAATGAACCAAATTTTTGATTAACCTTTCCATTCAATTACGGTAGCGGCCCATGTATAGCCAGTTCCCGCGCTGACAGCTACGGCAATATCACCGGGCTTTAGCCTTCCTTGTTCGGAAGCAATATGCAGGCCGATGCAAGGATCAAGTGCAGACAAATGCCCATAGTGATCTAGATATATCGCTTTTTCTTCGGGTAAATTCAAGGAGTGTAATAAGTCTAGAAACATCGAACGTTTTGTATGCAGTGGCAGCAGAAGTTTAATATCTTGGGGAGTAAGACCGCTTTTTTGTAGTGACTTTCGTATGACTTGCTCGAAGTTAGGGATGGATACGGGATCCAAGCGTTCTTTCATGCTTAAAGGATCTGGCACATCAATATAATGCTGGCGCTTTTCAACTGTTTCATAACTAGCAAAATGCTTAGATCCTCCTGCAGGTACTCTGACATCCTCGTAAAACGATCCATCGGTTATGATAGCACTTTCTAAAATACCACTCATTATGGCACCGCGCTTCACTAAGGCGGCAGCTCCTCCATCCGCAAAGTTAAACATAAATCGTGAGCGTGGATTATCATAATCGATTATTTGTGATTCTTTACACCCGCCAACAAGTAATATATTTTCAATCGTCTCATCCGATTTAAGCATATCTTTAGCAACTTTTAATGCGATTGGAAAGCATGAACTTACATTCATTATTTCAAAAGCGTAGGCGTTTTTTGTACCTAGCTCATGCTGTATTTTCGGAGCACATGACCACACTTGATAGTCTTTATACGGACTGCCGAAATAGATTACGACATCAATGGATAATGGATCTACCTTAGATAAAATTGGTCTAGCTGCAGCAATCGCTAAATCTGAGGCATGCATGGTATCATCTGCTACATACTTTTGAAATAAACCAAATTTCTCAATAATGATATTTTCAGGAATGCCTGTTTTTTCTGCTAAGACCGCTGCTGTTTCGATCCCTTTTGGAAAATAAACATTCGTTGCTTCAATCCCAATATTCGTCATATCATTCCACCCTCCTTAGGAACCTTCATTGTAGCCGCTCCAGTCAAGACAAGCTCATCCTTTTGATTATGACATTCCGTCAGCAGCTTGAGGATCCTCTTTTCTTCTAAATATTCCTGAACGGTAGCCGATGCAGTAATCGTATCTCCAATAAAAACCGGAGCTGTAAAACGAATGGTTTGTTCCATGTACACAGAGCCCTTTCCAGGTAAATGCACACCTAAAAGCTGTGATAATAAGCTTGATGTTAATAATCCATGGGCAATACGTTGATTAAATCTTGTTTTTTTCGCATATTCATGATCAATATGAATGGGATTAAAATCACCGCTTAAGCCTGCAAATAAAACAAAATCAGTTTCTGTGATCGTTTTGCTGCATGAAGCATGCTGACCAATTGCATATGATGTCATTCCTACACCTCATTTCTAGTTCGTACTAGGCGATTTTTTTGAATTTTTCCCGTTGCATTTTTAGGCAATTCCTCTAAAAATTCTACTTCCTTTGGGATTTTATACTTTGCTAAAAATTGTCTGCAATGCTCCAATATATCATTTTGGGACAACTGGCTATCTTTATTTTTCACTACGAAGGCGACAGGCACTTCTCCCCATTTAGGATCTAGAACACCAATCACCGCAACTTCCACAACCTCTGAAAGCCGACTAATCACCTGCTCGACCTCAAGCGGATATATATTTTCTCCACCAGAAATGATCATTTCCTTCTTTCTGCCAACGATATATACAAAACCTTCTTCATCCGTTTTGGCTAAATCTCCTGAATAAAGCCAGCCATCTTTAATAGTTTCATTCGTAGCGATTGGTCGATTCCAATACTCTTTCATAACATTTGGCCCACGTACGACTAATTCACCAACCTCGCCATTCCCCACTTCACACCCTTGTGAATTGACCAACTTGATATCACAATACATAGCTGGTTTACCAATCGAGCCCTTCTTCCTTTTGGCATCTTCCTCTGAGAGCAAGAAGACGGTAGGAGATGTTTCGGTCATGCCGAATCCTTGACCAAATAAAAATCCTTTATCTGTAAAGGCTTGAATAAGTTCGTGTGGACAAGGGGCACCGCCATTATAAAACCATCGTACAGATTGAAGATTTGTCGTATCAAAAGACGGGCAAGCTAATAAGGCACTATGTATGGCAGGTACCCCCATGACGATGGTTGCCCGATGTTCTTCTATCATAGAAAGAACTTTAATTGGTTCAAACTTACCTGGAATAATAATGGTTCCTCCTGTAAATAAAGAAGGGAAAGCGAAAAGCCCAATGCCTCCAATATGAAAGAGAGGAAGTAATACAATCGACCGATCTTTTGAAGTTAAGTCGATTGTCAGCATATTGTTAATCGCATTCCAAAACATATTATTTTGTGTTAGAACAGCGCCTTTTGGCTTTCCAGTCGTCCCTGATGTGTAGCAAATAATAAAGGGAGCGCTTTCATTTATGCTAGAAAAAGAATAGTTTAAGGGACATTCAAGATGAGATATGGACTCTATTGGAACAACATCCTCTATCTTTGTTTGCTCCTGTAATGATTTTGCCATTTGAAGAAATGGTTCTTCGGCAAATAAAACCTTTGTTTCACTATCGTTTAATTGAAATATTAGCTCGTTTGCAGTTAATCGAAGGTTAAGAGGGACAGCGATACACTCCATTTTGGCTATCGCAAAGAGCAAGACTATATACTCTAAGCTATTTTGCGACAATATCGCAATACGATCTCCCTTTGTCATTCCTAGCTTTTGTTCTAGAAAAGAAGCAACAGACCTTACCCGCTGATCCATTTCTTTGTAGGAAATTTGCTCATTCTCTGAGATGACGGCAATGCGATCCGGATTTATTTGCGCTCTTTTTTCTATCCAATAAGCAATGCCCTGCATGTATTCTCATCCTCTCTATTGTTTTTTCAGCCCTTCAAAAATTAATGTCATTGCAGCATCAAATGCCTCTTCAGGCACATCTTGCTTTTCCCAATAAACCCAGCGCATTCCTAAAAACTGGCCAATGGACATGAGGCAGTAGGCAACCGTTTCTTGGTCAAGCTCTTTAAATTCGCCTGCAGCCATACCTGATGACAAGCTTTTTAAAAATCCATTCGCAAGCTTTGCGTAATACCATCGATATAATTCTTGATCAACGACAACTGCTTGCTGAACAATGCTGTACAAATTCCGATGATTTCTTACCCAATTAAAAAATGCTTGGTACCCTTTTCGCTGTGCATCCTCATAAGTAGCAGCCTGACCCATTTCCTCTTTGATAGCGGAACGTAATTCACGGCTATACAAGCGAATGAGCTCGTCAAAAATATCCTTTTTGGAAGGAAAATAATTATAAAATGTCCCTTGAGCAACCTTCGCTTCTTGAGCAATATTCACGATGGAAGCCTCATAATATCCCTTCTGCCCAAAAACCTCTTCTGCCGCCCATAATAACTTCTCTCTTGTTTCCTGGCCTTTTTGCGTTAAATTTTTTTCCTCTGTTAGGATTTTTTCTGACACCTGAATCACCTCTCAGTTTTTATTATATTGATTTATTTGAAAATTTCAACATTTATTTTTTTGTAAATAAAAAAGCCTTCTAAATGGAAGGATTTCCTCAACTGGGTAAATTGACTTCGAACCACTCTTCGATAAGAAAAAACCTAACCGTAAACACTTTCAATAAATTACATGATTCTATTAAAGAATCAACCACTGAAAGGAGTTCTCTTAACATTTTTTTAACTAAAAAGAGGATTATTCCGAATAAAATTGAATCTATCTTTGAACTAAAATAAAGGAGTGAATACTTTGATTGCAAAGGAAAGATCCATCCCTCTCAGAATTTTAGCAACTGAATCATCATTAAGGCGTCTCCCTCAAAATTTTGATACACGGCCACTGATTGAGAAAGATCTTAGTAAAAGAAGAAAAGGCTACCTCGGCGAAGTAGCAACTGATTACTACGTCAACAAACTCCCCAATAAAGAATATACCATTTTCAGAAACCTACGCTTACAAAATGGGCAAGAATACTTCCAGTTAGATACATTAATGATTTCCTCCTCATTTGCTCTCATCCTTGAATCCAAAAATATTGGCGGCACACTCTACTTTGATTCCAAATTCAAACAGCTAATCCGCTTTATTAATGACAATGAAGAAGGATTCCTAGATCCAATTACTCAAGCTGAACGTCAGAAAAGAGAGTTGCGAAAATGGTTACTGGATAAAAACATATCTATTCCTATTGAATATTTAATTGTTATTAGCAATCCTTCAACCGTTATAAAAACAGATTCGCAAAATTATCAAGCCTTTAAAACCGTCTTACATGCTCATGAGTTAATAGATCGAATTGGGAAAATAAAAAAGTCATTTACCGAAGAGATATTAACGCAAAAAGAAATAGCAAAGCTAGCCAAAACATTAGTAAAAAACCATACTCCTGAACAGACAAATGTTTTGAATCTATTTAAAATCCCTAGAGCATACTTAATGACAGGGGTACAGTGCCCAAAATGTAATGCTTCCCCAATGAAACGTATATACGGAACTTGGTTTTGTTCCAGCTGTAAAGAAAAAGATAAAACAGCTCATCATCAAGCTTTACTAGATTATTCCCTTTTGATCGATTCTTCGATTACAAATCAGCAATTTCGTGAATTCCTTTGCCTTTCTTCAGCAGATATAGCAAAAAAATTACTATTTTCAATGAATTTACCCCATTCTGGTTCAAATAAAGGTCGCATTTACCATTTAAGTTCCCTCTTAAATGGGAATATCGGTCACTTTCGCTAATATATCGGTCAGTTTTCCATTATATCGGTCAGTTTCAACAATATATCGGTCACTTTTTAAATATATCGGTCACTTCCATTAAAAAGGGTGACTGCCGTGAAGGCAGTCACCCAATATATTACTTACTCAAATTATAAAAACTCTTCAATCCATCATAAACCGCTAATTCACCAAGCTCGTCTTCGATGCGAAGAAGTTGGTTGTACTTCGCGATACGGTCAGTACGGGACATAGATCCAGTTTTGATTTGGCCAGCGTTTGTGGCAACAGCGATATCTGCGATGGTTGCATCTTCTGTTTCGCCGGAACGGTGAGAAACAACAGCTGTGTAGCCTGCACGCTTAGCCATTTCGATTGCTTCAAATGTTTCAGTTAATGTACCGATTTGGTTTACTTTAATAAGGATAGAGTTGCCTACGCCTTGCTCGATGCCTTGAGCAAGCTTTTTCGTATTTGTTACGAATAGGTCATCCCCAACAAGCTGTACTTTACCGCCAATGCGTTCAGTTAATAGCTTATGGCCTTCCCAATCATTTTCGTCTAAGCCGTCTTCGATTGAGATAATCGGGAATCCGTTCACAAGCTCTTCGTAGAAGTTCACCATATCTTCTGAAGTTAAGCCAGTGCGTCCTTCACCTGCAAGGTCGTATTTGCCAGTTTCTTTATTATAGAATTCAGATGAAGCAACGTCCATTGCAAGATAGATATCTTTTCCTGGCTCATAGCCTGCATTTTGAATAGCTTCAATAATAACTTCTAATGCTTCACGGTTAGATCCAAGGTTTGGAGCAAATCCACCTTCATCCCCAACAGCTGTATTTAAACCTTTACCTGATAAAACCTTTTTCAAGGAATGGAATACTTCTGCACCCATGCGGATTGCTTCTTTAAAAGTAGGAGCTCCAACCGGCATAATCATGAACTCTTGGAAGTCCACATTGTTATCAGCATGTGATCCACCGTTAATAATGTTCATCATCGGAGTTGGAAGCTGCTTCGCATTAAAGCCGCCAAGGTAACGGTATAATGGAAGACCAACAGACTCTGCAGCCGCATGTGCAGCAGCCATAGATACACCAAGAATCGCGTTAGCACCTAGCTTTCCTTTGTTTTCAGTGCCATCTAATTCGATCATAGTACGGTCAATTCCAACTTGGTCCGTTACGTCCATGCCAACAATCGCTTCTGCAATAATATCATTCACATTATCAACTGCTTTTTGAACCCCTTTACCAAGGTAGCGGGATTTGTCTCCATCCCGAAGCTCAACTGCTTCGTACTCACCAGTTGAAGCTCCAGATGGAACCATCGCACGGCCAAAGAAACCAGATTCTGTTAAAACTTCTACCTCAACTGTTGGATTACCACGGGAATCTAATACTTCACGAGCATATACATGTTGAATAAATGGCATATCAATTCTCTCCTTTAAAATTGGTTTTATTATGAAATTTATATCGACAAAATTAAGGTTGATGCTGTTACTTACTAATTAACGTCTTTCCAGTCATTTCTGCTGGCTTTTCTACGCCAAGTAAATCAAGCACGGTTGGGGCGAGATCCCCAAGGATTCCATCATGACGAAGGTCAATACCAGTTTGTGTGAGGATGACTGGCACTGGATTTGTTGTATGAGCTGTCATTGGATTTCCTTCAAGCGTCACCACTTCATCCGCATTTCCATGATCAGCCGTAATGATGGCTTTTCCGCCCTTTTCGATAATTAAATCAACAATTTTCCCTAGACATTCATCAACCGTTTCCACTGCCTTAATGGTTGGCTCAAGCATACCGGAATGACCAACCATATCAGGATTAGCAAAGTTTAAGATAATCGCATCAAATTTATCTGCTTCTATTTCTTTCAACAATGCCTCAGTCACTTCATAAGCACTCATTTCCGGTTTTAGATCATAAGTAGCAACCTTCGGAGAATTTATCAAAATCCGTTCCTCACCTGGAAATTCTGCTTCGCGTCCTCCGCTCATAAAGAACGTCACATGAGGATACTTTTCAGTTTCAGCAATCCTCAGCTGCTTCAATCCATTTTGTGATAATACCTCTCCTAAAGTATTATCCAAATTCGATGGTTCAAATGCTACATAGCCATCAACCGTTTCACTGAAATGGGTTAAGCAGACAAAGAAAAGATTCTCTGGATGCTTAGGACCTCTGTCAAAGGAGCGGAAATCTTTATTTGTAAAAGTGTTAGAAATTTGGATGGCCCGGTCCGGACGAAAATTATAAAATATAACCGCATCATTATCTTGAATGGTCGCAACAGGCTCTCCATTTTCCTGTGTAATAACTGAAGGAATGACGAACTCATCAAAAATACCATGGCTATAATTATCCTCAACCAAATCGATCGCATTGGAATAAGTTGGACCTTCTCCGTACACCATAGAACGATAAGATTTTTCAACACGCTCCCAGCGCTTGTCGCGATCCATGGAATAATAGCGGCCTGAGATCGTGGCAAATTTCCCGACACCGTATTCCTTCATTTTTTCCTCAGCAGCTTTTATATAGCCTTCTGCTGTCTTCGGGCCGACATCACGCCCATCTAGGAAACCGTGAACATAGACTTTTTCGACACCCTCTTCTGCAGCCAAATGTAGAAGGGCATACAGATGATTAATATGACTATGAACACCGCCATCAGATAGCAAGCCCATAATATGTAAGCTTGTGCCATTCTTTTTTACATGATCCATGGCTTTTAGGAAGGTCTCATTTTTTTCGAATTTTCCTTCTCGAATCGCCACGTTCACTCTTGTTAAGCTTTGGTAGACGATACGTCCAGCCCCGATATTTAAATGCCCGACCTCCGAGTTTCCCATTTGTCCCTCTGGGAGTCCGACTGCTTCCCCGCATGCGGTTAATGTGGCATGGGGATAGGAGTTCCAATAACGATCATAGTTAGGCTTCTTTGCTTGAGTAACGGCATTTCCTTTTTGCTCATCTCTTAGACCAAAGCCATCTAAGATGATTAAGGCTACAGGTGCTTTACTCATTCTTCCCTGCCTCCAATAATTGCAGGAATGATTGCGCCTCTAGGCTAGCTCCGCCCACTAACGCACCATCAATATCAGGCTGTGCCATATATTCTTTAATATTCGCAGGCTTCACACTGCCGCCATATTGAATGCGAATTGCGTCTGCAGCCTCTTTTGAAAATTGCTTTTCAACGACTTGTCGAATATAAGCACAAACTTCATTCGCATCTTCAGCCGTTGAAGATTTACCTGTTCCAATTGCCCAAATTGGCTCATAAGCAATGACTGTCTTTTTGACTTGTTCTTCTGACAAGCCTTTTAATCCATTTTCAACCTGTGAGCCTACGAAAGCATTCGTTTCGCCATTCTCGCGTTGTTCAAGCGTTTCACCAACACATACAATTGGTTTTAGGTTGAACTTGAAAGCAGCTAGTGTCTTTTTATTCACGGCCTCATCTGTTTCATTAAACATTTCACGGCGTTCTGAATGGCCAAGAATAACATATTTTACACCGATATCCTCAAGAGACACTGGGCTAATTTCCCCTGTAAAAGCACCGCTTTCCTCATAGTGCATATTTTGAGCACCAATTCCAACACCATAGCCTACTAAGGATTCCAAAAATAGAGCCGGAGCACATACCACTGTTTCTACTTTTTCTTGATCCGGTATATTGCCATTGATTTCTTCTAGAAATGCTTTAGCCTCCGGTAGTGTTTTATGCATTTTCCAGTTTCCTGCAATAATTGGTTTACGCATGCTGGCACATCCTTTATGCTAAAATTTTTGTAACCTTTCAAGCTTCTTATTTATCATTTAAAGCAACAACACCAGGTAAGGCCTTTCCTTCCATAAACTCTAATGACGCACCGCCGCCAGTAGAAATATGACTCATACGATCTGCTAAATGGAATTTTTCAACAGCCGCTGCAGAGTCTCCCCCGCCAATGACAGAATATGTATCATTTGCTTCTGCTAAGCTTTCCGCCACTGCTCTCGTTCCACCAGCAAACTTTTGCCATTCAAACACACCCATAGGTCCATTCCAAATGACAAGCTTAGAGTTTTGAATAACATCGCTATAAATCTCAGCCGTTTTCGGACCGATATCAAGAGCCATCCATCCAGCTGGAATCTCATCGATGGAAACTGTTTTAGAATTCGCTTGCTGTGAAAATTCCTCAGCAACAACCGCATCGACAGGCATGTAAAATTTAACGCCCTTTTCTTCAGCTTTTTCCATAAAGGATTTCGCTAATTCAATTTTATCCTCTTCTAAAAGAGAGTTCCCAATTTCATAGCCTTTCGCTTTCACAAATGTATAAGCTAAACCGCCGCCAATAATTAAGTTATCTACTTTTTCAAGAAGATTTTCAATAACGCCGATTTTATCCTTTACTTTCGCTCCGCCAATGATCGCTGTGAATGGGCGCTCTGGATTTGAAAGGGCTTTCCCTAGTACGTCCAATTCCTTTTCCATTAATAGTCCTGATACAGCAGGGATATGGTGCGCAATCCCTTCTGTTGAAGCATGTGCACGGTGTGCTGCACCGAAAGCATCATTCACATAGATATCCGCTAATTCAGCAAAAGCTTTTGCTAATTCTGGATCATTTTTTTCCTCACCAGGATAGAAGCGAACATTTTCTAGAAGAAGCACTTCTCCTTGCTCCATTTCCTCGATCATGGCTTTAACTGTATCGCCATACGCTTCATCCGCTTTTTTTACATCCTTGCCAAGAAGCTCGGATAAACGCCCTGCAACTGGTGTAAGACGTAATTCCTCAACAACCTTACCCTTCGGACGACCTAAATGACTCGCTAAAATAACTTTAGCTCCTTGGTCCATTAAATATGTAATAGTAGGAATTGCTGCACGAATTCGAGTTTCATCCGTTACTTTTCCATCCTCCATCGGCACATTAAAGTCTACACGGCAAAAAACTCGTTTCCCTTTTAACTCTACATCTTTCACACTCTTTTTGTTCATAGAAATGGCCCTCCTGATTTTTGGCTAGTAACTGGCACTAATCTGACAGCTCTTATAAGTAAATACGTTAAAACAACCAGCTTCATTGCTTTCAAAAACTGTCTTTTATAAGAAAAACTTGGCGTTCTCCAAGCCCTTCCGGTGAATGCTCAGTTTTTCTTATGCGGGTCTCTTTAATAGAGACTTTATTGAAACTTCACATTCACTTAGCTGGCTATTTTAGCTAAAGAAAACTCGTCGATTGGCGAGCCTTGGAAAGGCGAAGACAGAGGCGTAGTTGCACTTATCGCGCTCATATATGCCACGTCCTGTGGCATTCGCCCGACTAGGACATCCTGTCCGTCGTACTTAATACCTAAAATTGGCAACTGCGTCGAATCATCTTCTGCGCTGACAATTTATACTATCTTAACGTGCAAAAAGAAGAGGGGATGAATTCCCGCTCCCCTTTTACCCTTTATCATTATAGTCGTTTATTGTTCTAATTTCCAATAGGTTTAAGTACTTACTAGCCAATTAATTTAATGGAAGTTTCCATTTCTATCGATAAATCCAATTTCCCCTTAAATTCCTTTTTGAGCAATATACTCGACAAGGTCAACAACTCGGTAAGAATAGCCTGTTTCATTGTCATACCAGGAGATTACTTTTGCCAAATTGCCTTCCATGACCATTGTGGAAAGAGCGTCAATAGTTGATGAGCTTGTGCTTCCATTATAATCTCCAGAGACGAGCGGCAATTCACTATAGCTTAGAATGCCTTTTAATTCGCCCTCTGCCGCTTCTTTCAATGCTCCATTTATGTCATCAACTGTTACATTTTTTTCAAGTTCAACAACTAAATCTACTAAAGAAACATTTGGAGTTGGAACTCGAACCGCTCCTCCATTTAATTTTCCCTTTAGCTCAGGCAGCACAAGGGAAACTGCCTTTGCCGCTCCAGTTGTTGTTGGAATAATATTCTCAGCAGCTGCACGAGCACGGCGGTAATCCTTATGCGGTAAATCAAGAATTTGTTGATCATTTGTATAGGAATGGATGGTTGTCATCATTCCACGCTTAATTCCGAACTTATCATTCAAAACTTTAGCAAATGGCGCTAAACAGTTTGTTGTACATGATGCGTTTGAGATGACATGATGATTGGCTGCGTCATATTTTTCATGGTTTACACCCATTACGATCGTAATATCTTCATTTGATGCTGGTGCAGAGATGATTACTTTTTTCGCGCCAGCTTCTAAATGCTTCGCTGCATCCTCACGTTTTGTAAAGCGGCCTGTTGATTCAACAACTACGTCCACCCCTAGATCTCCCCAGCCCAGCTGAGCAGGATCACGTTCAGCAAGTACTTTTACTTTATGGCCGCCAACTACTAAGTATTCACCATCTACTACTATTTCTTCCTTTAATGTCCCGTGAACAGAATCATATTTTAAAAGATGTGCAAGCATGTTTGCATCTGTTAAATCATTCACGGCAACAATTTCGATATTCGGGTTGTTTAATGCTGCACGGAAAACTACACGTCCAATTCTTCCAAATCCATTTATACCAACTTTAACAGTCATTATTTTTTCCTCCTAATTATTTGGTTATGTTATATTTCTCTGTTGATTTCCGCTGCAGGCACTCGCTTTCCGCGGGCGGTCCGGAAGCCTCCTCGTCGCTATCGCTCCTGCGGGGTCTCCCTTTGACTCGCTTCTCCCGCAGGAGTCTCGTGCCTTCCGCTCCAATCAACAACAAAATAGCATTATCAACATTAAGCTTTAATACAGCCAATAATTTGAATTTATTATTAATAAAATTCCTTATAGATATTAGTCCTTAAGCAATTCAGTTGCTGCTCCCTCATCTGTTACAAGAACGGTCGATTTTGGCGCTTGATTCATATAAGCAGCAATAGCCTTTGCTTTTGATTTTCCTCCAGCAACGGAAATAATATTCGGGATATTAGATAAGTCCTGAAGCTGTAATCCGATGGTTTGTACTTTATAGACGACCTCTCCAGCTTCATTAAAATAATACCCAAACGCTTCTCCTTCTGCTCTGCCATTTTGGATCAAAGCAATCTCTTGATCGCTTGTTTTACGACGTTTTGCCATTGTCATAGCGTCCCCAATTCCATGTAAAACCATGCTTGCAGATTTAATTAAACGAAGAACCTCGTTAATTTCAGGCTCTTTTATAATAGATCTGTACATTTCATCGCTAACTTGATCAGGCACATAAAGAACTCTATGCTTTGAACCTGTACGATCTGCCATGGTTGCACAAATGGTGTTTGCTTGATTTTTCACATCCTCGCCAATTCCGCCTCTAGCAGGAACAAACTGCAATTCATAATCCGCAAATTCAAGGGACAGCATATTTGCCACAGCCGCCATTGTCGATCCACCAGTTACAGCAATAATATTTCCTCTATTTAAAGTTGATCTCATGAATTCAGCGGCAGCTCTTCCTAATTCACTTTTTACCCATGGAGACTCCTCGCTGTCACCTGAGACAACAATAATTTTCTGAATCCCTAGCTTTCTTTGCAGTTTAGTTTCTAATTCATTCAATCCTGTTAATTCCCGCATCATATGCTCAAGTTTATCCAGCAGCTCCTTTCCATCAGAAGTAAGGCTCATTCCTTGGCTTGAAATCACGATTAGATTCTGGCTTTTCAGAAACTCGACTTCTCCTCTTAAGACCCTTTCCGTCAGGTTTAGACTTACTGCAAGACTCCTTCTCCCTACCGGCTCCATTAAGCCGATATATTGAAGAATTTGATAGCGCTTTTGCATAACAACTAGCAATTCAGGCAATAATCTTTTTTGAATATCGATGAGTGAGTGCATTTTCTTGCTCCTTTAAATAGATGTGGACATTTTTTGTCCCTCATAGTCATATAATGTCCCACTTAGGATAAAAAAAATCACCCTTGCCTCAATTTCATTTTAACAGGAGTGATCTGGAAGTTCAACTTTTAACTTTTTCTTTTTTCTGAAAACACTTCTATAATAGATTGCTTATCTATCTGGCCATATTGGACTTCTACACCATCAATTTCGACAACGGGAATCATAAGTCCATATTTTTCAGTCAGTTCATCACTTTGATCAATATCTGCTTCAGTATAAAGAAAATCCCACTCTTCTTGTAATTCCAATAGTATGTTTTTGGCTTTATCACATAAAGGACAGCGGTTCCGCGTATAGAGCACAAGGGTACTTTGATTCACCGTTATTCTCCTTTTCAATCGTATCTTTTTCTTTTTGAAGATGATGGGATGCCAAGCTGATCACGATACTTCGCAATCGTTCTCCTTGAAACAACCATCCCTTCCTTTTCTTTTAACAATTGTACAATCTCTTGATCTGATAAAGGTCTTTGCTTATTTTCTCCTTCAATCATTTTGCTTATGATCGTCTTGACTTGCTTTGATGAAGTATTCTCGTCAGAAGTGGTTTTAATCGTGCTTGAAAAGAAGGATCTCAATTCAAAAGTGCCAAAAGGGGTTTGAGCATATTTTTCCCGAACAGCCCTGCTCACCGTTGATTCATGAATTTCCAGCTCATCAGCAATTTCCTTCATAGTCATCGGACTTATATAGGAAGGTCCCTTGATGAAAAATTCCTGCTGCTTTTCAACAATTTTCAAAGAAACCTTGGATAATGTTTCTTTTCTCTGCTCTATGCTTCTCATAATCCAATAATAATCTTGTTGGTTGTCCTGTAAAAAGCGTTTAACCTGTTTATCTTTATTGGAGGAAAATTGTTTGTAGTATTCATTATTAAAGCTTATCTTCGGTAAAGCTTCATCAAAAACACTGACAAAAAAAGAATTCCCATCCCAATCAATGACAACATCTGGAATGATATAGGCCGATTTTTCGTGCTGAAAAGAGGAGGCAGGTCTTGGATTTAATGTTTGAACATAGTCAAAAACCTCTTGAATATCCGTCATTTTAATCCCAAGAATTTTGGTAATGTCTTTCCACTTCTTCTCCGCGAAAGCACTGAAATGATTCTCTATTATTTCTTCCGCTAAGGGATTTCTCTTCTCTAGCCTCTTTAGCTGCAGAAGAATGCATTCATGCAAATTACGGGCACCAATTCCAGCTGGCTCCAATCCCTGTAATAGCTTAAGAGTTTGAAAGACTTCCTCTTCCGAAATATGAAAGCGAAGAGCGATTTCCTCCAGCTCTACTCGCAAGTAACCGTTTTCATCCAAACAATCAACAAGATAGTTGAATACCTTTTCTCCTTCAGCATTAAGAAGATTAAAATCAAGCTGAGCCTTTAAGTGCTCTTCTAGATATAGTTCATTCCTGCCGATTTGTTCGATCCAATTTTGTTTATCTTTTTCAATCTTTTTTTTCGCTGGTTTTGTACGATCAAAGCGGGGGTCCATTGCCTGAACATGATTGGATTCAATTTGCAATAAGGGATTTTCTAAAGCTTTATTTTCAAGGAATGCAGAAAGCTCCTGCGCATTATATTGCAGCAAGGCTATTGCCTGAGTCAGCTCCTGAGTCATCGTTAACTTTAATGTCTGCTGCTGCCATAACCCAGCCTGTAAATTCATCATACATCCCCCCTTCACTCCATTTTACAATAAGGCGGAGCAATGTTGAATGGAAAGATATTGGCATTAAGGAAAGTGAGAGTGCCTTTGGTTATTAATGGACAATATATTCTTTAATTTTATTATTTTTTTAATTTGATTGAGCATTTCTTCTTTTGTAAAAAGAAAGGCGGTCTTATGAGACCACTTTTTGGAGATATCTTTGCTTTGGTGGTCTCATGAAACCCCTACGAGACCGCTTCTATGCGATTTTTTGGCTTTGGTGGTCTTATGAACCCTCCATGAGACCTCTTCTTAGCGATTTTTTGGCTTTAGTTGTCTTATGAACCCTCCATGAGACCTCTTCTTGGCGATTTTTTGGCTTCGGTGGTCTTATGAACCCTCCATGAGACCGCTTCTCGGCGTTTTATTTGCTTTAGTGGTCTCATGAACCGTCAGGCTATCTGAAATGAATAAAAAAATACTATCACGTTTTAAAAACGCAATAGTATCAAGTATAAGTAGCGCCCTCGGCAGGAATCGAACCCACATCTTAAGAACCGGAATCTCACGTGCTATCCGTTGCACCACGAGGGCATATGAAGAAATGTTTTTTGAGCATTCTCTTTAAAAAAATCATGCTTTCTATAGTGTTACGATTATTAATTATAGGTTAATTTTTTGAACTTTGCAAGAAAACTTTTGTTTAAAAACTGAAGCAACGGGAATGATGGGAACGGAGGAATAAGAAAAGTGTGTCGAACAAATTAGCTAATCTATCCAAGCGATTTGTTTGACCTTTATTGACCATCAGTGTATCATAATACTACATACAGCAAAAAATCGTTTACTTACATCTTTGTATGTTTATCTCATTTTTAAAGGAGGATTTTAGAAGATGAACCTAATCCCTACAGTTATTGAACAAACAAACCGTGGAGAACGTGCATACGATATTTACTCTCGTCTTTTAAAAGATCGTATTATCATGCTTGGAAGTGCCATTGATGATAATGTAGCAAACTCCATTGTTGCACAATTATTATTCTTGGAAGCAGAAAACCCTGAGAAAGATATTACCTTATACATTAACAGCCCAGGCGGAAGTATTACTGCTGGAATGGCGATTTATGACACAATGCAGTATATTAAAGCAGATGTATCAACGATTTGTACAGGAATGGCTGCTTCTATGGGAGCTTTCCTGCTTGCAGCTGGTGAAAAAGGCAAGCGTTTCGTTTTACCAAACAGTGAAGTTATGATCCACCAGCCATTAGGCGGTGCACAAGGTCAGGCAACTGAAATTGAAATTGCTGCTAAGCGTATCCTATTCCTTCGCGACAAACTAAACACTATTCTATCAGAGCGCACAGGCCAGCCATTAGAAGTCATCGCAAGAGATACAGACCGTGACAACTTCATGACTGCTGAAAAGGCATTAGAATACGGTTTAGTAGACAAAATTATTTCACGCAATACAGCAGAAGAAAAAAAGAAATAAGCTAATAAAAAACAAACTCGCATGCCTAATCATGCGAGTTGTTTTTTACTAATTTTCCTGCTGAATAAATTCAGCTAATTCTTCAATTGCATCGACTTCATCTTTGCCATCTACAATCAAAGTCACGACTGAACCTGAGCTAACAGCAAGGCTCATTAAACCCATGATGCTTTTCGCATTGACTTTCTTTCCATCCTTCTCAAGAAAAACATCTGATGAAAATCTGTTTGCTTCTTGAACAAATAATGCCGCGGGTCTTGCCTGTAATCCTGTTTTCAGTTTCACTTCAACCTTTTTCTCTACCATTGCTCGCTTTCCTCCCCTAATAGAATCTGATTATTTTTCATAACGATTCTCCTGCTCTCAGTTTATCTGCAATCTCATCTATTTTTCTTAAGCGGTGATTAATCCCTGACTTACTTATTGTACCTCCAGAAACCATTTCACCAAGTTCCTTTAATGTAACATCCTGATAGGCAACTCGCAGTTCAGCAATTTCCTTCAGTTTATCTGGCAATATATGAAGGCCGACTGTTTCATCAATAAATCGAATATTTTCTACTTGACGAAGGGCAGCACCAATTGTTTTGTTTAAGTTCGCTGTTTCACAATTTACGAGTCGATTTACCGAATTTCGCATATCACGAACAATTCGAATATCTTCAAATTTTAAAAGTGCATTATGCGCTCCTACCACACCTAAAAATTCTGTAATCTTTTCAGCTTCTTTTAAGTATGTAATAAACCCTTTTTTCCTTTCAAGTGTTTTACTATTCAGGCCAAAAGTATTCATTAATTCACTTAAAGAGTCGTTATGCTCCTTATATAGTGAAAAAATTTCAAGATGATAGGATGATGTTTCTGGATTATTAACCGATCCTCCAGCTAGAAAAGCACCACGTAAATAAGAACGCTTACAACATTTCTTTTTAATCAAGGCTTCAGAAATATTATGTGTAAAAACAAAGCCATCGCTTAATATCTTCAAATCATCTAGAATCTCACTTGCCTTCTCCGACAATCTGACAATATAAACATTATTCTTCTTTAGTCTCATCTTCTTTCTGACAAGGAGCTCTACCTGTGCTTGATAGTTCTTCTTTATAAGAATATAGATTCTTCTTGCGATAGCTGCATTTTCAGTCTGTATATCGACAATTAGCTTTCTGTTGGAGAAAGATAGCGATCCGTTCATTCGAATAAGCGCAGACAACTCCGCTTTTCCGCAGCAATCCTTAACTTCCAGATTCGTTAATTCCTTTTTCGTTTCTGAAGCGAAAGACATAATTCCTTCACCTCCTAGTAGAAAAGCGTAGGCGCCTTGATCACCCCCGACAAGCACAAGACGAGCCTTTCGGAAAGGTGTTCTTTACCTTTCTGGAAGGATTGGCTTGTGACCTCGAGGGGGTAGGCGCTGAAGCTAGACAATTGAAAAGCGTAAGGCGCCGGCTAGAAGGTTGCTTTTTAACCTTCTGGACGGAATGGCTTATCGGCGGCAAGCATAAGACGAGCCACTCAATGTTCTATACCTTACTTTAATATTTATTCTGCATATTTATTTCATTCATTAGGAAAGAGTATAACATTTCTGCGACTTCTTTTGTATCGTGACGAATCTTTCCGCCATCATAATCAACAATTTTACCCGGAATGACTTCCAGACCTAATTCATGAAGTCGATCAATATCAAAAATAACCGGCATTGCCATTTCTTCACTATACCGTTCTTGCACTAGTTTAGGAATATCTTCATTATTGACGAGAATCGTGTTAATAAAGGCACAGCTCATATGATCATAGATCGCTTTTATATGATCGCTTGCTGTATAATTATACGTTTCCCCAGCTTGCGTCATTAAATTACAAATATATACTTTTTTTGCCTTTGCACGGCAAACCTCTGAACCGAGTTTTGGTACGAGAAGATTTGGCAAAATACTCGTATAAAGACTGCCTGGTCCAATAATAATGAGATCTGCTTTCCTAATCGCGGTAATGGTTTCAGGGAGAGGTTTTATTTGCTTTGGTGTTAAAAATACTTTTTTAATCTTTTTTCCAGAATATGGAATTTTCGATTCTCCCGATACGATTGTGCCATCTTCCATCTCTGCATGCAAAATAACACTTTGATTAGCTGCTGGCAATACCTTCCCTCTTACATTTAAAACCTTACTCATTTCCTGGATGGCATGAACAAAATTCCCTGTAATAGAGGTCATTGCGGCTAGAATTAAATTACCGAGCGAGTGACCCGACAATTCAGTCGATGTTGAAAAACGATGCTGAAACATCTCCTCAATCAAAGGCTCTACATCAGAAAGGGCTGCCAGTACATTGCGAATATCACCAGGAGGAGGAACATGCAAATCGTTTCTTAATCTTCCGGAACTGCCTCCGTCATCGGCTACTGTCACAATTGCAGTAATATCAATAGGATATTGCTTTAATCCCCGTAATAAAACAGGTAATCCTGTACCTCCACCGATGATGACGACTCTAGGCTGTCTGTTCGTCTTCATTTTCTTATTTCCCTTCTCCCTTGGATATCACGATGTGTAATTCGTGTATGGTAATCTTCCTTGAAATAATTACCAAGATATTCTGTTAAGGCAACTGAACGATGCTGGCCACCTGTACACCCTATCGCAATCACAAGCTGGGCTTTGCCTTCTCTTTTGTAGTGTGGAAGCATGAAGCTTAACAGTTCAGTTACCTTCTCAAGGAATTTGCTCGTTTCCGTCCATTTGTGAACATAGTTGTATACTTCTTCATCAAGCCCCGTTTTCGGACGCATATGTTCAATATAGTGAGGGTTAGGCAGAAATCTCACATCAAAGACTAGATCAGCATCAATCGGGATTCCATGTTTAAACCCGAAGGACATGACATTAACAGTAAACATGGTTGTTTTATTAATGGAAAATTCCGTAAGAATCTTTTCACGCAGTTCTCTAGGCTTTAATTGTGTTGTATTATAAATAATCTGTGCCCTTCCTTTTAGCTCCTCTAATAGGTCTCGTTCAAGCTTAATTCCTTCCAGAGGAAGACCAGAGGGCGCTAACGGGTGAAATCTTCTTGTTTCTTTATATCTACGCACTAAAGTCGAATCTTCTGCATCTAAAAAAAGAATTTGCGGGGTCACCCATGAAGTTTCCGAAAGATCATCAAGCGCTTTAAACAAGTGATCAAAAAATTCACGGCCCCGTAAATCCATGACTAACGCTACCTTATTCATTTTATTCCCAGAATCCTTCATGAGTTCTAGGAATTTAGGCAATAATGTTGGCGGCAGATTATCTACACAGAAAAACCCAAGATCCTCAAAGCTTTGGATCGCAACCGTTTTACCTGCACCAGACATCCCTGTAATAATAACGATTTGAGTTTCATTAACAGCACCCGTGCTCATGATTTCTCCCCCTGACAGTATCTAGAATTAGCTTGGATCTAATCGGTAACTAATTAACTCAAAATTCGGTGTGTAGGTGAAAGTCCCGTAAATGATCCCTTTTCCATGTATCATATATTCTAAAATATGATAATCTCCAGCTGCCATTGGCAGATTTTTGATTTCCTCAAAGGGATGCCAAAGGATTTTCCCTTCCTCTGATTCATCTAAATTCAATCCATCAGCTTCCGTTGCCAAAAAGGTAAACATCATCCATTCCGACACAACCCGATCGCCTTCTTTCATAATAAAGGTAAAAATCCCCTTAATATTCGGATTGCGCAAATAAATGCCCGTTTCCTCTCTGAACTCTCGTATGCAGGAGTCCCTAACCGATTCTCCCGGCTCCATCTTTCCACCTGGGGCTACCCACCAGCCGCGTCGAGGCTTTTGTAAAAGCAAAACTTGATCACTCTTTATTAACACACAGTTGGTGACTCGCTGCATCTTTAATTCACCCCATTATTTACCGTTCTGGCTTTTTATTGAGTTCATTATACTATTTTTGTCAATCAGTAACAATGAAATGGGTATGTTTAAGATATGGAATAAAAAAACATAAAGAAAACTCGCCGATTGGCTTAGCCTTGGAAAGGCGAAGACAGAGGGGTAGTTGCACTTATCGCGCTCATACATGCCACGTCCTGTGGCATTCGCCCGACTAGGACATCCTGTCCGTCGTACTTAATTCCTAAAATTGCCAACTGCGTCGAATCATCTTCTGTGCTGTCAATTTATACTTTATTAACGTGCAAAAAAAAGAGCACAGAAGGATCTGTGCTTAACAAAGGATTATATCTTTAAAAGGGGGTCAATTTCTATTTTTATATTACCCGAAATTTATTTCACCACTGTTACAGGAAAATTAAAACATAATGACTTTTTGTAAATTTTCCTAAAAAACCTATCATTAAAGCTGATTGATTCTTTATTCAGAAGCAATTTTAACTTTGGCTGAATAATATTAAAACTTCTCTTTTAATTCTTCGATATAATGTTGAGCACTTTGAGCTGCGATACTTCCGTCACCTGTTGCTGTCACAATTTGACGAAGCATTTTCTCACGAATATCTCCAGCTGCAAAAATACCTGGAACCTTGGTTTCCATTTTTTCATTTGTTTCAATATATCCATTTTCATTTGTAATACCAAGATTTGCGAATGGCTTTGACAATGGAACCATGCCGACATATACGAATACACCATCCGTTTTAAACTCTTGCTCTTCACCTGTTTCAGTGGAAACAAGAGTAACACTGCCAACCTTACCATTTTCTTCATTAATTTGCTTGACAGTATGATTCCAAATGAAATCGATTTTTTCATTATCAAATGCACGTTTTTGCAGGATGGCTTGGGCACGAAGCTCATCACGACGGTGTACAATCGTCACCTTCGTCGCAAAGCGAGTTAAGTAAACTCCTTCTTCAACAGCTGAATCCCCTCCGCCGATTACGACAAGCTCTCTTCCTTTAAAGAAAGCACCGTCACACACTGCACAATAGGAAACGCCGCGTCCACCTAAATCCTTCTCACCAGGGACACCTAGCTTC
Source organism: Cytobacillus dafuensis (assembly GCF_007995155.1). Taxonomy (NCBI): domain Bacteria; kingdom Bacillati; phylum Bacillota; class Bacilli; order Caryophanales; family Bacillaceae; genus Cytobacillus; species Cytobacillus dafuensis. The sequence continues at coordinate 4,390,985 of NZ_CP042593.1, forward strand.
TTGTACTCTGCACCAGTAGTAATAATGACAGCTCGGGCTTTATATTGCTTTGAACCTGCCACAACTGTCTTATACTCTTCCCCATCAATAATTTCCTTTATGTCACCATATGCGTATTCAGCACCAAACTTTTTCGCATGATCAAACATCTTTGTTGATAAATCAGGACCTAAAATATGATCAAATCCTGGATAGTTTTCAACTTCTTCTGTGTTTGCCATTTGACCGCCAGGGACACCGCGTTCAATCATTAAGGTAGACAGATCTGCTCTAGAGGTATATACTGCAGCAGTCATCCCAGCAGGACCTGCACCAGCAATAATGACATCATAAATTTTTTCTTCAGACACGTTGTTTCATCCTCCTATAGTAAACGGCCACATGTAGTAAGCCAATTTAATAATTATTAATAATATGACCAACTACAATCATCCTATAAAAATAAAAGGATTTCGTCCAAATATATGCTTATGAAATATAGTGAAACTTCAATCAGTGGGGTGGCCATCTCCCACTGATTGTTAGTTGCGGCCCACAGGAAGTGGGTCACACAGACGTTGCCAAACGATGTGGCGCTTTTAGTCTGTGTTCATTTTACGGGCTGTTTATCACCGAGTAAAAAGTTTTTGTTCTTTCAACTTCTTAAAATAGGTGGTCTTACAGCCCGTTAATCTGAGAGTAAGCTGTTCACTAATTTTATATATTTAGCTAGTGTTGAAGTAGCCATACCGTATTTGTCAGCGATTTGCTTCTGGGAAGCTTTTCCCCCTCTTAACTTAATCCAGACGGTTTCAATAGCAGCAGCCCATGCTTTATGATTTTTAATGGATTGATTACTATTAGAAATTTCTACAAAAACAGTAAACCACATTAAAAATAAACCTGCTTCCACGGTTCCAATAGGATGATAAGATTCATAAAGAAGCGCCGCGGTATCGTGTACCGGCATAGCCTTCCAGCCATTCCCTTTGCGTATGCAGGATAAATACTCTCGTTCCAAATGAGAAAATCTCCTGTTTTGGTTTATTTCTCTTGAAGAAAGTATCTCTTCCTTCTCATCTGACATAGCAGTTAAGAAAAGGGCAAAAAGACGCTCCTCAATATAATCACTGTCTAATTTCTTGAGAATCGATGAAGGATGGTTCTCCAGTCCGTTATGGATCGTTTTCTCATCATTCCAAGGCTCAAATCCTTCTTTTTCAGGATTTAGTTCAACAGATTTTTCCCAAGCAGATTTTGCAATTTTTTCTCTGCCTGTAAAATAGGCAGCATAGGAGAGCCAATAGTAAAAAGCACCATCTCCATCAAATCCTTTTTTCTGCAGCCTGCGAAGCCATAAAAAAGCAGCATCGTACTCGCCGATTAATGCAAAAGTTGCTCCAAGTTTAAACTGATGCTCAATGGACAAAGGATTGATTTTTTTCAGAACCTCTTTTAGTGCTTTTACTTCTTTATAATCACGCTCATAAAAAGCGAAAACAAGCTTGTTGCATAAAGCATGTAAATTACCTGGATTCTCTTCAAACACCTTATCAAGTATATCTGCTGCTTTTTGAATTTCTCCTAGATAAAAATACGCAAGTGCCAGATTATTATAGGCTGACCAGTATTCAGGATACTCATCAATGACAGAATTAAGAATCTCAACCGCCTTCGGAAAATGACCCGACTCAAGAAGCTCCCGTGCATGCTCCTGTTTTGTAATAAGATCATCCTGTTCGTAAGGCTCCTCATCCAATTCCTCCGCTTCCATTGTGAGCAGCTCAAGAAGATCAATAGTATCATCAGCAAACTCCCCATCCTCGTCCAATTCCAAATATAAATTGGCATGATGGTAGGCATCCTTAAAGAACCCTAAATGTGCATAGTTATTGGCGAGAAAATAATGACATTCCACCATATCAGCATCAAGCTCTTCAATAATCCGATGCAAAAGACGGTTAGCTTGCTGGTATTCACCCATTTCCGAATGAACAACAGCTAATTGGCAGACAATCATGGATTCATCTGGTTCAAGTTGAATCGCTCTCTGTAAATATTTTCTTGCTTTATAAAGATCCCTTTTGTGGTAAGCCTTTAATCCTTTTGAAAAATAATACTCACCTGTAGGGTTAAATATTAGTAATTTCCCATTCGTTTTCCTTGCTTTAGAGTCTTTACCCATGAAATCCTCCACCTTCTTATTAACTCAAGTAGTATATCATAGAAGCAAGCTATTGGAGAAGGGATTGGAGGATATTAGCACTAGAGTTCATATCACACGGTTAAAAGGGCTTTCGCAGGTGAAATTTAGAGAAAAGCATTTTTTTGAAAATTTTTCTGTCGGTATCAATTGGAGACAGAACGAAAGCAGCCTCTTAATCGGCGTTTGTGCCGTCAATATAAAAAGAAATCGCGGTGCTGTTCAAGAGAGTGAATACTCTTTTTTCTATAATAAGCATCTGCCTATTAAGTCGCGACTGGTTTGGGATTTTTTGAAGCGTTTGATGGATAAGGTGGCAGAGCCGCAGGCGAGGAGGATGAAGTTTTAAGAAGAGTGTCTTTATTATCAGCGAATAAAGACACTCTTGACTCATTTTTTACTGTTTATGAAATCTCAATTAGCTACTAATCCACGGAATTTATTTTCATAACAGATTTTCTTTGAATAGTAGCTTGGGATGGTCTATTTTCTCAGGTATCTGACCACTTTTCTTGGAATGCTAGCTTTGGATGGTCCATTTAATCAGGTATCTGACCACTTTTCTTGGAATGCTAGCTTTGGATGGTCCATTTAATCAGGTATCTGACCACTTTTCTTGGAATAGTAGCTTTAGATGGTCTATTTAATCGGGTATCTGACCACTTTTCTTAGAATAGTAGCTTTAGATGGTCTATTTAAACAGGTATCTGACCACTTTTCTTAGAATAGTAGCTTTAGATGGTCTATTTAATCAGGTATCTGACCACTTTTCTTAGAATAATAGCTTTGGATGGTCTATTTATTCAGGTATCTGACCATTTTTCTTGGAATAGTAGCTTTAGATGGTCTATTTAATCAGGTATCTGACCACTTTTCTTGGAATAATAGCTTTGGATGGTCTATTTAATCAGATATCTGACCACTTTTCTTAGAATAATAGCTTTGGATGGTCTATTTATTCAGGTATCTGACCATTTTTCTTGGAATAGTAGCTTTAGATGGTCTATTTAATCAGGTATCTGACCACTTTTCTTGGAATAGTAGCTTCGGATGGTCTATTTACCCAGGTATCTGACCACTTTTCTTAGAAAAACTGCTTTGAATGGACCATTTAGCGAGTAATCCATTTATGAAACGCTACTTTTTATGAACCCGGCCTCTATTCAGCCGGGTTCCCTTCATGTCTTTTATCCAACACGCTTAATACTTCTTTAAACGGAAGATCTTGCTCTCTAAGCAAAACGAGTAAATGGTAAATCAAGTCGGCTGCTTCCCATTTAAGCTCTTCTTTGTCACGATTTTTGGCTGCGATGATGACTTCTGCAGCTTCTTCTCCGACCTTTTTCAAAATTTTGTCCACACCTTTTTCAAATAAATAGGTCGTGTATGCCCCTTCTGGTCGTTCTTCTTCCCGCTCCTTAATAATTTTCTCAAGGGACAAGAGTATGCTGTAGTCTGCTAGGCTAGCAGCCCCTTCCCCCGACTGAAAAAGGCTCGCATCAAAACAGCTCACTGTACCCTTATGGCAAGCTGGCCCCGCAGGCTTAACGAGTACAGCGATGGCGTCCTTGTCACAGTCGAATTTCATCTCCACAATTTTCTGCGTGTTCCCGCTCGTCGCCCCTTTATGCCAAAGCTCCTGCCTTGAGCGGCTGAAAAACCAAGTCTCACCTGTCTCAATTGATTTTTCAAGGGATTCCCGATTCATGTAAGCAAGTGTCAGTACTTCTCTTGTCGTCGCATCCTGAACGATTGCTGGGATGAGGCCTTTTTCATCAAATGTCAATTCTTCGAAATTCATCGGACAGGCACTCCTTTTTCCTTTATATAAGCTTTTACCTCTGATACTGAAGTTTCTTTATAGTGAAAAATGGAAGCTGCTAAGGCTGCATCCGCTTTTCCATCAAGAAAGGCTTCTGCAAAATGCTCTGCATTCCCTGCTCCACCCGACGCGATAACAGGAATCGATACCGACTCGCTGACGGCTTTTGTTAAGGCAAGGTCAAAACCCTTTTTTTCTCCATCTGAATCCATGCTTGTTAGTAAAATCTCTCCGGCGCCAAGCTTTACTACTTCCTTCGCCCACGCGATGACTTCCCATTCGGATGGTTTGCGGCCACCATGCGTGTAAACACGCCATGATCCAAGCTCTTCATCATACTTCGCATCAATGGCCACGACGATGCATTGTGAACCGAAAAATTTAGCTCCTTCTGTAATCAAATTCGGGTCATTCACAGCGGCCGTATTAAGCGATACCTTATCTGCACCCGCTCGTAAAATCCTTTTCATATCCTCTAATGAGTTAATGCCCCCACCAACTGTAAACGGAATCGCTAATTCAGACGCAACCGACTGAACGACTCCAACCATTGTTTTTCTACCTTCAACAGAAGCCGATATATCTAGAAAAACAAGCTCATCAGCACCTTGCTCATCATAAAAACGGGCTAGCTCAACAGGATCGCCTGCGTCACGCAGTTGCACAAATTGTATGCCTTTTACAACCCTGCCCTCTTTTACATCAAGGCAAGGGATAATCCGCTTTGTTAGCATGATGCCTTCACCTCTCCTAATGCTTCCTTAACTGTAAAGCGTCCTTCGTAAATCGCTTTTCCTACAATGGCTCCGGTAACCCCATCTTCATAAAATTCTTTTAAACTAGTTAAATCAGCTAGCTTGCTGACTCCCCCAGATGCTATGATGCTTTTTCCCGTTTCCTTTGCGAGCAGCCTGACAGCCTCTACATTGGGGCCAGAAAGCATGCCATCTGTTGCAATATCTGTAAAAATAAAGGTTTCAGCCCCAGCATCAGCAAATCTTTTCCCAAGCTCAACTGCTTTTACCTCAGATATATTCAGCCAACCATGAGTGGCAACATACCCGTCCTTTGCATCAAGTCCAATGGCCATTTGGCTGCCATATTTCTTAATCATTTCAATGGCAAAAGCCGGATTGGAAACGGCCACACTTCCAAGAATGACACGAGATACACCATTTTCAAGATAATGAACTATATCCATTTCTGTCCGTATGCCGCCGCCGATTTGAATATTCGCCTTCAGATTTTTCGCGGCCTGAATGACAGAGACATCATTGACTCTTTTACCATCCTTTGCTCCGTCCAGATCCACCATATGAATCCAGCAAGCCCCTTCGTCCGCAAACTTCCTTGCCATCTCAAAAGGAGAGTCCCCATATACCGTTTCTTGATTATAGTCCCCCTGCAGCAAGCGAACACAGTTGCCTCCTCTCATATCAATTGCTGGATAAATCGTAAAACTCATGAGACTCTCATCCTTTCTTGTTAACAAAGCAAAGTAAAATTTCGCAATAATTCCATGCCTAGAGCACTGCTTTTTTCAGGATGGAATTGCATTCCGTATATATTTCCACTCCCAACAATTGCAGGCACAGCTATATCGTAGCTGCTATTGGCTATGACAACCTCTGTATGAGAGGTTTCAACATAGTAAGAGTGAACAAAGTATGCATAATCTTCTTTTATTCCTTGAAGAATCGGTGACGGCTGAACTAAATTCAGTTGATTCCACCCCATATGCGGAACCTTATACGAAGAACCATCTTCCTTTACACCTAAAAATCTTCTTACCGTTCCAGGTAGTAATTGTAATCCCTTCGTAAGTCCGTTCTCCTCACTCTCTTCAAACAATAGCTGCATACCTAAACAAATCCCCAGAAGCGGCTTCCCGAGCTGAACATATTCTTTCATCATGCTCGTTAAACCTAATTTATCTAATTGCTCCATCGCGTCCTTAAAGGAGCCGACCCCAGGAAGGATGAGTCCATCAGCCTTCATTAGATCTTCACTGTTCTCCGAAATAAAGTAAGGAACTTCCATTCTTTCGAGCGCTTTGCTGACACTAAAAAGATTTCCCATTCCGTAATCAATAATGCCGATCATTTACAACATCCCTTTCGTAGAAGGAACTCCTTTTATATTTGGATCAATCATCGTTGCTTCATTTAATGCCCTGCCAAGCGCTTTAAAAATAGCCTCAATTATATGGTGTGTATTTTGTCCGTAGTGTACAATAACATGCAAATTCATCCTTGCCTCAAGCGCCAGCTTCCATAGGAATTCGTGTACAAGCTCTGTATCAAAGGTTCCGACCTTTTGGCTCGGAAACTCTGCTCTCATCTCTAAGTGAGGACGATTGCTTAAATCAATGACAACCTGGGCGAGTGCCTCATCCATTGGAACAAATGCATTTCCATAGCGCTTAATCCCTTTTTTATCACCGAGTGCTTCTCTTAATACTTGTCCTAGGCAAATGCCGATATCCTCTGTCGTATGGTGATCATCCACTTCAATGTCACCCTTTGCATTTACCGTTAAATCGAATTGCCCATGTTTCGTAAAGAGGTCGAGCATATGAGTTAAAAAAGGAACCCCCGTTTCAAGCTTGCTCTTCCCTTGCCCATCAATGTTGAAACCTAAAAATATGTCCGTTTCATTCGTTTTCCTTTTGATCTCAGTTGCTCTAGCCATTTTCTCCCCTCCGAAATTCACTTATTTCCTCAATCGTATTTCAATCGCTCTCGCATGGGCTTCAAGTCCTTCAAGCCTTGCAAATGCTGCAATCTTTTCTCCATTTTCTTTCAATGCCTTCTCACTGTAAAAAACAATACTGGATTTCTTTTGAAAGTCCTCTACATTGAGCGGACTAGAGAAACGCGCCGTTCCATTCGTAGGCAGCACATGGTTCGGTCCTGCAAAGTAGTCTCCGACAGGTTCAGGACTATTGCGGCCAATAAAAATGGCGCCTGCATGTCTGATTTTTCCTAAAAGCTCCATCGGATTGTCCGTTACAATTTCTAAATGTTCAGGAGCTAGTCTATTAATCGTGTCAATCGCTTCCTCCATCGTATCCGTCACATAAATAGCACCAAAGTTCTCAATGGATTGTGAAGCAATATTTTGACGAGGAAGTGTTAATAATTGCTTCTCTACCTCAGCTGCAACAGCCTTTGCCAATGCTTCGGATGGAGTCACTAGGACACTGCAGGCAAAAATATCATGCTCAGCTTGCGATAATAGATCAGCTGCAACTTCATCCGGTCTTGCCGTATCATCAGCAAGAACCGCAATTTCACTTGGACCTGCAATCATATCAATATCCACATCTCCAAAAACCTCTCGCTTCGCCAGTGCGACAAAAATATTACCAGGACCTGTAATTTTATCAACTGGAGCAATCGTTTCCGTCCCATAGGCTAATGCTGCGATTGCTTGTGCACCGCCAACTTTATAAATTTCCTCAGCCCCTGCTTCCTGAGCGGCAACTAGAACGGCTGCCGGAAGCTTTCCTGTTTTTTTATCAGGAGGGGAAGTAATGACTATGCGTTCGACCCCAGCAACCTTTGCAGGCAGAACATTCATCAGCACAGAAGATGGATAAGCAGCCGTTCCGCCTGGCACATATAAACCAACTGAATCAAGCGGGGTTACCTTTTGGCCAAGAATCGTCCCATTTTCATCCGTTGTCATCCAGGACGGGTGCAATTGTTTTTCATGAAAGGAGCGAATATTTGACGCTGCCTCTTGAATAATAGCAAGGAGATCATCATCTATTTCTTTATAAGCTTCCCTTTTTTCTTCCTCCGTAACAGCGATATTAACTAAAGAAATCCCGTCAAATTTTTCTGTGAAGGCTTTTAACGCTTCATCTCCATCCTGACGAACGCGCTCAATAATACTTTTAACAACGACTCGCTGCTCTTCTGTCCCATTATCAACCGACCTCTTAATGGAAATTTCCTCATTTATTTTTAAAATCTTCATTTCGTCACGCTCCTTAGAGGCCTTCGTTGCTCTGCAATTTTTTTACTAGCCGCTCGACAAGCTCATTAACCCTTTCTTCCTTTAATCGAAAGCTGGCTGGATTTACAATCAGCCTTGATGTTATATCAACAATTCGTTCATATTCGACTAGCCCGTTCTCCTTTAATGTCCGCCCCGTGGAAACAATATCGACAATTCGATCAGCAAGACCAATCATTGGTGCAAGCTCGATGGATCCGTTCAGCTTAATGATTTCGACCTGCTCCCCTTGTTCACGGAAATATGCTTCTGCAACATTCGGATATTTTGTTGCAATCTTTGGTGCTATGTTATTCATTTTTGTATTCGGTAAACCTGCCACAGCGAGGTAGCATGCACTTATTTTTAAATCAAGCAGTTCATATACAACGCGCTCTTCCTCAAGCATGACATCCTTGCCTGCGATCCCAAGGTCTGCAACTCCATGTTCAACATAGGTAGGAACATCCATTGGCTTTGCTAAAATAAACCGGAAGCTTTCTTCAGGAACATCAATGATTAGTTTTCTTGAATCATCGAACTCTGGCGGCAATTGGAAGCCAGCCTCACGAAGCAAATCAGCAGCATCTTCGAATATTCTGCCTTTTGGCATCGCTATGGTTAAAACGTCTTTCATATCTCGGTTTCCCTCCCAGCATTGCCAACTAAAAAGGTGATGTCTTCATATTGGTTCGTACAATTATCAATATCCTTAACGCCATTAATATCCTGTAGCACTACCTTTTTCCCTGACCTTCTCAGTTCCTGTGCATGTTGAAAGGCTTCCTTCCTTCGTTCTGGACTAAATAAAATACAGGAAACAGCTGAGCTCTCTATGTCATCCCCAAGCGCCTCAAGAAGTCGGTCTATCCGGATGGCAAAGCCTGTTGCCCCAGCCTGCTTGCCGAATTTTTGAAGCAATTGGTCGTACCTGCCTCCACTCGCAATTGGAAAACCAACCTTCCCTGCATATACCTCGAATAAAATGCCTGTATAGTAGCTCATATGGCTCACGAGCGTTAAATCGAATTTCACTTTTTCCTCCAGTCCATAATCACCCATCATTTCAAATAGCTGATGGAGCTGAAGAATATCCTCTTTTCCTTCTTCATTTTCAAGCAGGCTAACGGCCAATTCTATAATTTCTATTCCTCCCCTTAGCTTTAAAAAATCCAACAGACGCTGCTTGTCAATAGAAGAAAGGGCCAACCCTTTTACATGCTCCCTGTATCCTACATAATTTTTCTCAAATAAAAATCTTGTTAAAGCTTCCACTCTTTCTTCCGTTCCTAATATTTTCAGGAAAAATTTATGGGCAAAGCCGATATGTCCAACTGAGAGCTTAAAATCTTCTAAACCAGCTTCTTGTAAGGAGCTGATGATTAATGCAATCACTTCCGCATCCGCGCTAATGGTATAATCGCCGATGCATTCCACTCCAATCTGTTCAAACTCTGCTGGACTCCCACCCTCCTTCTGCTGAGCGCGGAAAACATTAGCTGCATAAGCTAAGCGAATAGGCATATCCTTTTTTAACAATCTAGAAGCCGCAATCCGCGCAATGGGAGTCGTCATATCTGGACGCAAAACAAGTGTATGCCCTTGCTGATCAAGCAGCTTAAATAACTGCTGGTCAAGTATTGCCGAAGCGGAACCAACCGTTTCATAGTATTCTAGAGTCGGAGTCTCAATGAACCGGTAGCCCCAACGCTCCATCTCCTTTTCAATCGAAGCCCTTACCACCCGCTTTCGATCAAATAATTCTGGTAATGTATCTCTCATCCCTAAGGGTTTTTCAAACATAAATAAGCGACTCATCTCATTCACCTCAAAACGCTTTAGTTCGCTAATATGGTAGTAAAATAAAGTTATCTGTATTTTAACTCCACGGACAACATCCGTCAATAACTAAAAATTTGCTTAATACACTTTAAATAGTGTTTGTTAAAGTAGCTATTGTTAGACATGTACACGATTAATGTTAGAAAAACTTGGCGTTCGCCAAGTCTTTTTTGGCGAATGCCTTAGTTTTACTTATGCGATCTTAATAGCAGATATTAATTGAAAACACACTTCACTTTAGTACGTTAATAAAGTGAAACTTCCATCAGTGGGGGTTTTTCGACGCACAGGACGTGCTAGTGCCGACGTTGCCACAGGACGTGGCGTTCTTAGTCGGCTTTCATCCCCCACTGATGGTTAGTTGCGGCCCACAGGAAGTGGGTCACGCAGACGTTGCCACACGATGTGGCGCTTTTAGTCTGTGTTCATTTTACGGGCTTTTATGGGCAGTTGTCCCCCACCTATCTTCCTCGCTTCTCTCTCAATCTTGAGGTGGGGGTCTTACTGCTCGTTAATGCGGGATAAACTTAAACTTTCCTATTAGCCAAAAAAAGCCAAAATAAAAAGCCCTGCTTGCTATTGCAAACAGAGCTTTAAGCCTTTTCTTCTCCATATATCGGGTCATCCGCCCAGCGTTTTGCCATCTCTTCCTTCGTGTAGATCACCCGCATTGGATTTCCGCCGACAAAGGAGCCAGGAGGGACATCCTTATGCACTAAAGTACCTGCGGATACAATCGCACCATCCCCGATTGATACGCCAGGCAAAATCGTCGTGTTGGCGCCGATCATGACTTCACTGCCAATCTCTACATTCCCTAATCGATATTCCTTAATTAAATACTCATGAGCAAGGATCGTTGTATTATAGCCGATCACTGTATTACGGCCAACACTAATCTTTTCAGGAAACATCACATCCAGCATCACCATCAGAGCAAATGATGTCTCATCTCCAACCTTCATTCGTAAAAAAGTTCGATATAGCCAGTTTTTCATGCCTAAAAAAGGGGTATACCTTGCGAGCTGGATCACGACGAAGTTTTTTACAACCTTCCAAAAAGGAACCGTTTTATACACATGCCATAGTGAATTGGCACCTTCGACTGGATAGCGATCCGTTCTCCTCATCCCTTATTTACCTTTAAAATATCAAGCAGATCAGCCATTGTATCAAGAATATAATCTGGCTCGAAGCCCATTAAATGCTCTTTTCCTTTTGCACTCCAGGCAACGCCAGCAGTTTTCGTGCCTGCATTCTTTCCGCCAAGAATATCATGAGAATTATCGCCGACCATTATCGCCTCTTCTGGCTTTGAACCTAGCAGATCTAATGCTTTTATAATCGGTTCAGGATCAGGCTTAGCATTTTGAACATGGTCTAATGCAATAACGACATCAAAAAATTGATCAAGCTTTGTGAGCTTAAGACCTTTTTCAATATTTTTATGAATCTTTGTTGATACAATTGCTATTTTATAGCCCGATTCTTTCAATGTACGAACGGTTTCAAAAACAGTCGGAAATTCTTTTACAAGTAAGTCATGATTACTTAAATTGAATTCCCTGTACATAGCGATCATATCGTCCACTTTTTCCGGATTAATCGATGTGAAGGTTTCCGTTAGGGTCGGCCCCATAAAAGGCAGAACATCCTCTCGCTTGTATTTATCTGGATAATAGCTACCTAACGTATGCAAAAATGAAGAAATAATTAATTCATTCGTATCAATTAACGTCCCGTCTAAGTCAAATAATACGGTATTAACTTGTGTGCTCATAAGCTGTTTCCTTCCTTTTATTCATTTCAGTGCGTTTCCAAATAAATGCGATAATTAATGTTAATAATATAGCAACACTCAATCGAATGAGCAGTAATGGCAGAACCGGAATACCTAGTGGGACAAATAACAATGTATCCTCCACAACAGCATGACAGGCAACAAGGAAAATAAACGCGAGCGTAACATCCTTTTTACTGACCCCATCATCTTGAACTGCTTGAATCATCACTCCCGCACCAAAAGCAAGGCCGAATAATAATCCAGCTGCAAGAGTCGTTGAGGCATTTTCCTTCATCCCTAACGCTCTCGTTATCGGTGACATCCATTTTGAAAAAACGGCGAGCCAATTTAAATCTTTTAAAAATTGAATAACGACCATAAGCGGAATCACAATCATGGCTAGCTGTAATATACCCAGCCCCGCTTTTTGAAAGGCATCTAACAAAATAGACGCCCAGCCAGTAAGCTCATCCTCTTTGGCAGGAATGATCCCATATTTCGCTATTTCTGACCCGTCATGCCAAACAAGATTAATCACAAATGCGGATAGGAGCGCTAAGCCAAGCCTAACCGCAACAACAATCCAAAGCTTGACTCCAACTTTAAGGGCAACACTTGATTCAATCAGCATATTATGTGAGAACGAAAGCATGACGGCAATAATAAAGACTTCCTTCACCGTTAAATCCAGTGTTAATATAGCCCCAATTCCAGCATATAAGTTCAGGAAATTCCCTAAAACAATTGGAATGGCTGCATCCCCTGACAGGCCAATAACATTCATAAGGGGAGTAATTAGCTTTATGACCCATGGAAGCACGGGTGTATGCTGCAGGATAGCAACAATCACTGTAACAGGAAAAATAATCTTCCCCAATGTCCATGTCGTTTTTAATCCAACCATGATTCCCCTTTTGAATGATTCAACCAGCATGTCAGTTCTCCCTTTTTCTACTTTTCTATACACTCTTATCTAAATAACGTACATCCGAATAGCCCTTCATCCTTCTGACCACAAGCAAAATAACTGCAACGATTACAAGGATGATCGAAATCGTTTGTGCGGCTCTTAAATACTCCGTCAGCATTAAACTGTCTGTTCTCAAGCCTTCAACGAAATAGCGTCCAACCGAATACCACATCACATAGGTTAGGAACATCTCGCCTTGACGCATATTTACTTTTCTTAAGAGGATAAGGATGACAAATCCGATGATATCCCAGATGGATTCATATAAAAAAGTAGGATGATAATAAGCACCATTAATATACATTTGATTAATAATGAAATCAGGTAGATGCAAGTTTTCCAAGAATGCACGGCTAACTTCTCCTCCATGCGCTTCCTGGTTCATAAAGTTTCCCCAGCGGCCGATTGCTTGACCTAAAATAATACTAGGTGCTGCAATATCAGCAATCTTCCAGAAAGAAACATTCCTCTTTTTTGCAAAAATATATGCGGTAATGACGGACCCGATTAAAGCTCCATGAATAGCAATGCCGCCCTCCCATATTTTGATAATATCACTAGGATTTTGGCTATAATAGTCCCATTGGAAAATGACATAATAAATTCTTGCTGAAATAATCGCAATCGGAATTGCCCAAAGCATTAAATCTGGGAATATCTCTTTTGACAATCCCCTTCTTTCTGATTCACGTATAGCAAGTATTAATCCTAAAGCGATGCCGAAGCCTATAATAATCCCATACCAATAGACTTCAATAGGCCCGATAGAAAAAGCAATCGGATTAAGCGGCTGTATCGTTGATTCCATAATCACTGCTCCTTTTATTCCTAAATATTAGTTCGAATTACTTAAGCCCTCTCACCATCTTCAATAACGTCTGCTAGGCGATTGGAAAATTGTTCAGCTGCGTTGACGCCCATTCGTTTAAGCCGGAAATTCATGGCTGCTACTTCGATTATAACCGCCAAGTTCCGTCCAGGGCGAACGGGAATCGTTAGCTTCGGCAATTCCATATCGATAATTTTCATCTTTTCCTCTTCAAGCCCAAGGCGATCATATTGCTTGTTCTGATCCCAAAGCTCTAAATCCATAACGATCGTAATACGTTTAAAGCTGCGAACAGCTCCTGCACCGAACAACGTCATCACATTTATGATCCCTAGACCGCGAATCTCTAATAAATGCTCAATTAGTTCCGGTGATGTGCCAACAAGTGTATTTTCATCTTCCTGTCTGATCTCCACACAATCATCTGCTACTAACCTATGTCCACGTTTTACTAGTTCTAAAGCAGTTTCACTTTTACCGACGCCGCTTTTCCCCGTAATGAGCACTCCGACCCCATAAACATCAACAAGAACCCCGTGAACAGCCGTTGTCGGAGCAAGTTTGCTCTCAAGATAATTCGTTAACAAACTTGAAAAACGCGTTGTTTTTAACTTTGTTCTTAATAGTGGTACTGCTTCTCGTTCAGCTGCCTCAATTAATTCCTCTGGGATTTCCAAGCTTCTTGAAATAATAATACCAGGTGTAATGTCCGTACAAAGGCGATCAAATCGAGCCTGCCGATCAATCTCATTTAATTTTCCTGTGAAGGTGAGCTCCGTTTTTCCTATCAGCTGTATTCTCTCTGCCGGGTAAAATTCGAAATATCCTGCCACTTCTATTCCTGGCCTGGAAATATCACTTGTGGTAATCGATCGGTATATCCCCTCTTCACCACTAATCAGCTCAAGATCAAATTTATCTATAATGTCTTTCGTGCATACTTTAGCCAATTTGATTACCTCCGTTTTTGAATAGGAACGGCATTTAATAAATCACTCTATCCGTTTTGTTTCGGGTGAGGGACTGCCTTTTTATGACTTTATCCATTTATTTTAGCACTTTTTTCCGAAGAACCAAATGAATGAATCCGAATCGTTCGAAAAATATTATAAAGTTCCTCATTGTAAAAAATATAATACATAATCAAATAGACATTATCATATAAAAGACCCTATAATTAAAGTGAATATTGACCAAAGCTGGTAAATATGGGTTTAAGAGAAATCAACTACACAAAAATTCCATTGTATGTAAGGCCAGCTTAATCATTAATAGAGAAGGCTGTGTTAAAGCTCAGTTTTGAAAATGCAATTTTGTTGTTGATTGGAGTGGAAGGCGCGAGCTCCTCGAAAATGCTAACGCATTTTCTTCGTGCGGTGATTATTCTAGGAAGCTTATTCAATGTCCTGCGGGAAAAGCGAGTCAAAGGGAGACCCCGCAGGAGCGATAGCGACGAGGAGGCTTCCGGACCGCCCGCGATCGCTAAGTGCCTGCAGCGGAAATCAACAGGGAAGTTTAACATAGCCATAGAGAAATAACAGCTGATTTTTGAGGAGGAAATAATGAAAATCATACGAACAGCCAACTACGAAGAAATGAGTACAAAGGCAGCACAGTTCATGCTGGATCGAATCCAGACGAATCCTGAGTTAAAGCTCGGTTTAGCAACTGGAGGCACACCAAAGGGCGTTTATAAAAAGCTTATCGAAGATCATAAACAAAACAATACGACATATAAAAACATCATAACGCTTAATCTTGATGAATACATCGGCATCGATTCTAGTAATCTGAATAGCTATCATTATTTTATGAAGGAACAGTTATTTGACCATATTGACATTCCTTCAACACAAACCCATCTTCCAAACGGGACAGCGAAAGATTTACTTGAGGAATGCTCACGCTATGAGTCTTTATTGAAAAAAGTCGGAGGAATTGACCTGCAATTACTTGGCATCGGAGAAAATGGTCATATTGGCTTTAATGAGCCAGGAACACCTTTCGACAGCACCACACACCTCATTGAACTTGAGGAAAACACGAGGCAGGCAAATGCGAGATTTTTCGATACCATTGAAGAAGTACCGACTCACGCGATTACGATGGGCATCGCTTCCATAATGGCTAGTAAGGAAATTTTGCTGCTTGCTTCAGGCGAGGCAAAAGCTGAAGCGATCCATAAACTTATCAATGGTGCAATCGATGAATCATTTCCTGCATCCGCACTAAAGCGCCATGAAAATGTTACGATTATCGCTGATGAAGAAGCATTAAAACTTTTATAGAAAGCAAAAGAGATGGCTAATAAAGCTGTCTCTTTTTTGTGTGTAAAAATGAAATTGTCTACGGATTCGTTGAGCAAGCCTTGATGTACGAAGTGATCACCTGCCCAGCGAAATTAAACCGACGACATTTTACATACAAGGTTGAGAGTGGATACTTAGGATTATTTTTCGTTTAAATACCATGTCCTATATTAAAATCGATTTATATGATAAAGGTGAGTAAGCTACTAATAATCGATTGTAATAAGTTAATCATTTGAAAGGAGTGGTAGTATGAAAATTATGCTTGATGCCGGCCATGGTTATCATACAGCTGGAAAACGATCTCCTGATGGTCTGAGCGAATATGATTTTAATAGAGCAGTCACTGATTATGCCAAGAGGTCTCTAGAAAACTATGAAAATGTAATAGTTTATTTTGCGCATTCAGACGAACGAGACATTCCCCTTAAGGAACGAACGAATAAAGCCAATCAGCTTAAGGTCGATTCCTATGTGGCCATCCATGCAAATTCCTTCGGGTCAACCTGGAATAACGCAAACGGTATCGAGACCTATATACACCCCAATAAACCAAAGGAAGCCTATGAGCTCGCTCAGAAAATCCAGCATAATCTTGTTATTTCAACAGGATTAAATAATCGAGGTGTTAAAACAGCTGATTTTCATGTCCTTCGCGAAACGAATATGACAGCCGTATTAGTTGAATGTGGATTTATGACAAACCGTAATGAAGCGGAACTATTACGCTCGGACACGTACCGCAAGACATGTGCTGAAGCCATTGTAAAAGCTCTTGTTGATCAATATAAGCTAAAGAGAAAAACTAATTCCAAAATGCCACCCGCTTCAACAATAATCCCTGCCAAAACTAGTCTATATAAAGTCCAAGTCGGTGCCTATAAAGATAAGAAAAATGCAGATGAGCTGGCAGAAGCCTTGCAAAAGCTTGGATATTCATCCTATGTCTATTATGAATAGGCTTTAGTTTATAATGATTAATGCTTAATCATTATCTAAAACAGAAAAAGGAGAATTACCGGGGACATTGATTACCTCTTTTTGTTACCGTGTATTCGATATTTGAAAGATTTCGGGCTCATTGATTGCTTCTTTGTTACCGTTTTTCCCAATATTGAAGGATTATGGGTTCATTGATTATCTCATCATTACCGTGTATCCGATAAATGAAAAACTTCGGGTATATTGAAGAACTAAATTCTCCTCCTTTCACGCCTAGCAATAAACACACTTTAATAACAAGATTCTCTAAAATAGCTTATCAATAAGAAGAGGTCAGCACGTAAATTGTGCTGACCTCTTCTCCAGTTACTTCTCCTTAGATCGTTCAAAAATAGCTTTTTGAATAATAAGATTGGCAACAGACATGATGAACGCCACTAGAATAGTGATTCCAAAGCTTGAAATTTCAAAAGATTTCCCCATAATATCATCGGTAATGCGCAATGTAAAAGCATTGACGACAAACAGGAATAGCCCCAATGTTAGGAACGTGATAGGCAATGTTAAAATAATCAGTATCGGGCGAACAAGGATGTTTAAGATCGAGAGGATGGCGCTTGCTCCAATCGCTGCTCCGAAACTCGATACGTAAAATGATTCATCTAAAAACCCAGCTATTGCTATGAAAAGAATAGCATTTATTAATATTCCAACGATCCATCTCATGATAAGAGCACCTCTATTTTCGGAGGTGGGAAGTTAGACGCGGGATTCTATTTCCCTTTGTTTCTAACTCGAATCCCACTTTGAAGATTAACTATTATTATATACTATTCGCTTCTAATTATAATTCAACTGATTTTGATTTATTAATCTGAATGGACCCTGTTTTTGTGTCTGCAACCAGCCTTAAGGAATGATTAGACTCCTTCACTGATTTAAAGCGAAGAACCTTTTGGATCACATCACTTTTATCCTCAATAATCTGAATCCCATCCAGGTTCACATTTAGACTTCCGATATTTGTCTTTAATTCCCCGTTAACTCCAACATGATTTGGCACCTGTAATTCGATTTTTCCAGTTACTGCTTTTGCCTCGATAAAATCGCAGTTCTCCTCGTTAACCGTACAGAAAATATCACCATTAAAGGACTGAAGATCTACTTTTCGATAGTCCCCATCGATATGAATGGCACCATTAAGCGTCTCCGCATCAATATGTTCAATACTACTCTTTTGAATAGAAATTTGACCATTAGCCGTTTCAGCTTCTGTATACTTACTTTTAATATCTTGAAAAGTAATCTTTCCATTCGCTGTTT
Organism: Cytobacillus dafuensis; assembly: GCF_007995155.1. Classification (NCBI taxonomy): domain Bacteria; kingdom Bacillati; phylum Bacillota; class Bacilli; order Caryophanales; family Bacillaceae; genus Cytobacillus; species Cytobacillus dafuensis. Next base: position 4,408,989 of record NZ_CP042593.1, read on the forward strand.
TTGCTTTATAGCTTTCTACATGTAAATGATTGCTCTCAATAGCCCCATTAAAAAGACGAATTTTAATTTGATCATATTCTGTTTGTGGAATATACATGACGGAGTCAACCTTCATCCATTTTTGAGTTGTCCCAAAGCGCATCTTTTCACCAACAATTGTGAAATTGACATCATTCAAAAAGTTTCTTCTTGCCTCTTCCTGAGTTTCCACGCGGTAAACCTTCGCCTTGCATTCAATGCGGACATCCTTTTGGCCCCAAGGGATCACTTCAACCTTTCCATTTGCTACGTCAATGTCGATATCTTTAAAGGAAACATCCCCTTGTTGGAAAATATGTGTGATCTCCACAGACTGACCAAAATTAAAATCCAAATCTAAATCCTTTATTTTTTTGAATGCAGTATCAACAAAGTCAAAAATTTTATCCTTTGCCGATTGAAATTTATAATTGAATGGATCTTCTTTTTTCGCTTCTTCAAATTTTACTGTCGTTGATAACTCCTGAAAAAGCTCTTCCTTCTTAACCTCGGCTGTTTTACTTGTTTTTTCGAGCTCCTCCAACAAAAAGAGAGCTTCATCCACTGATAACTTTCCATCTTCAACCATTTTAAGTATTCGTTTACGTTCTCCCTGCATGATAATCCCTCCATATAAAATTTATATTGATTACTAATTACAATAATGCATTCCCTAATACTTCATTTACGAATTCGTCATACTTAATATGATTCATTTGTAAAAATCTTGATCCCCTTCACGATATTCCAAACCGCAACAATAAGGCATAAGAGTATGGTAATGATGACGCTGCTTATAAACAGCATCGGCACCTCTGTTTGGTTCATCACGATCTGAGTAATGGCTGAATAAACGACAACAGGAAATGGTACTAGCATAATAAGTTGTGAAAGGAGTGCCTTTTTTGCATGGTACTTCGTCTTTTTATCTTCTGTTACAAGGAATACGACTAACGGAAACAGAATCCCTGCAAACAATACACTTAAATAGCTTAAACTCGAAAGTACCCTATTCGTTTCCACTTTCATCAGCTCCTTACCCAATCATTACGAAAAATGGAATAGAAAGGTTTCATATAAAAAACAAAAAACCGTCTTTTTTGACGGCTTCAATGGGTAAGCTTATCTATAGGCAGCTGCCAAATCAATATTTGGCGCTTCCTTTCTTTTTACTTCATCAATTTTATTGACAAACATTTGAAATACTTTTCTTTTTTCATCCAGATCTTTTATGTACTCTTTCAGCTCGTTAAATTTCTCTTCAAAGGGCTTATGGTAATTTTCACGAATCGTTTCGATTATTTCTTCGTTCACAGTTGATTGAATCACTTGCTTAGTAATACCATACTTATATTTATAAACCTTCAATTCTCTCATTACATCTTCATACTCATGAGTAATCTGTTCAAGAACCTTTGAAATATCCTCTCTCCACTCGTCTAAAGATTTTTCCAAATACGCTTCCAATTTAACCCTCCTCAAAATGTTTTCCACCAATCGCTATAGTTCTCCTTAGCGAGATTATAACTTAATTGATTTACACCAACATTTCTATTAGATTACATTGCGTTATCATCGGGATTCTCTTTTTCACACAGAAAAAGCAGCTCCGAACAATGACGGGGCTGCTTACTAAAATATCTATACATTCGTTACAGTAGCTTCTTTTTCTTCAATTTCCTTTTTCATTCTTAAGCGATCTCGCTCTAAAATTGGTTTTAAATATTTTCCAGTATAGGATTCAGGGGTTTCTGCCACTTTTTCAGGTGTTCCAGTAGCGACAATTGTTCCACCTTTATCTCCACCTTCTGGTCCGAGATCAATGATATAGTCGGCAGCTTTAATGACATCCAAGTTATGCTCAATCACTAAAACGGTATCCCCGTTTTCAACGAGTCGCTGAAGGACAATGAGCAATCTTGAAATATCGTCTACGTGCAAACCAGTTGTCGGCTCATCAAGAATATAAAGCGAGCGTCCAGTTGAGCGGCGATGTAATTCTGAAGCGAGCTTAACGCGTTGGGCTTCACCACCGGAAAGCGTTGTAGCAGGCTGACCTAGCTTCACATAGCCAAGGCCGACATCATCAATGGTCTGGAGCTTACGGCTTATTTTTGGAATGTTCTCGAAAAATACCACCGCATCTTCTACAGTCATATCTAGAATTTCAGATATATTTTTGCCTTTATACTTAACCTCAAGTGTCTCTCGGTTATAGCGCTTTCCATGGCACACTTCACATGGAACATAGACGTCAGGCAAGAAATGCATTTCAATTTTTATAATTCCATCTCCACGGCAGGCTTCACAACGGCCACCTTTCACATTAAAACTGAAACGGCCCTTTTTATATCCTCTAACCTTTGCTTCATTCGTCGTTGCAAAGACATCACGAATATCATCAAACACGCCTGTATACGTAGCTGGATTTGAACGAGGAGTTCTTCCAATTGGTGATTGGTCAATATCAATGACTTTATCCAAATGCTCAATTCCTTTAATTTCTTTATGCTCACCAGGCTTTGTTTTCGCTCTATTCAGCCTTTGCGCTAAGGCTTTATGAAGGATTTCATTTATTAATGTACTTTTCCCAGAGCCGGAAACACCTGTGACAGCCGTGAAGGTTCCTAATGGAAATTTAACGCTGACATTTTTCAGATTGTTTTCCTTTGCCCCTTTAATTTCGATAAACCGCCCATCATTTTTACGGCGTTCAACCGGAAGTGGGATGAATTTTTTTCCAGATAAATACTGGCCTGTTAAAGAATTAGGATCATCCATTACCTCTTGTGGAGTTCCAGCAGAAACAATTTCTCCGCCGTGGACTCCCGCACCCGGACCAATATCGATTAAGTAATCTGCTGCAAACATCGTATCCTCGTCATGCTCAACGACAATAAGCGTATTTCCAATATCACGCATATTCTTCATTGTATCGATTAAGCGATCATTGTCCCGTTGATGAAGACCAATTGAGGGCTCATCCAATATATATAGCACACCTGTTAATCGAGAGCCGATCTGAGTAGCGAGTCGAATCCGCTGCGCCTCTCCGCCTGAGAGAGTTCCTGCTGCACGGCTTAATGTTAAATAATCAAGCCCGACATTCACTAAAAACCCTAAACGCTCTTTGATCTCACGGAAAATAAGATTCGCGATTTTCATTTCTTTTTCTGATAAATTTAGTTGATCAAAAAATTTGAAGGCTTCTTCTATCGATAGCTCAGTCACCTTTCCAATGTGCTGGCCAGAAATGAGAACAGCAAGTGTTTCCTCTTTTAAGCGATAGCCTTTACACCCCGGACATGGCTGCTGGGCCATATACTTCTCCATTTGCTCTCGGATATAGTCCGAGCTTGTCTCCTTATAGCGGCGCTCCACATTACGGATGACGCCCTCGAATTCTACCATTGTCTCTCTTACTTGTCCGAAATCATTCTCGTAATGGAAGAAGATTTTTTCTCCATTCGAGCCATATAGAATTTTATCCAAAAGATTCTCTGGAATATCCTTAACAGGAATATCCATGTCAATTCCATAGTGGGTACAGATCGCCCCAAGAAGCTGCGGATAGTATTGTGAAGTCGTTGACTCCCATGGAGCAATGGCATACTGATTTAATGTTAATTCTTGATTAGGTATCACTAAATCTACATCGACTTCAAGCTTTGAACCAAGCCCGTCACAGTGGGAACATGCTCCGAATGGGCTGTTAAATGAAAACATCCGCGGCTCAAGCTCGCCGATAGAAAAACCGCAATGCGGACAAGCGTGATTTTCGCTAAATAATAGCTCTTCTTCTCCGATTACATCAATGAGAACCTTGCCATTTCCAAGCTTCAAAGCCGTTTCAATCGAATCGGCGAGACGCGAGCTAACGCCATCTTTTACAACAATCCGGTCTATAACAACTTCAATGGAATGCTTTTTATTCTTTTCCAGCTCAATTTCTTCGCCAAGGTCATGCATGTCCCCATCAATGCGGACGCGGACAAAGCCTTGCTTCTTGACTTCCTCTAAAATTTTTACATGTGTTCCTTTTCTTCCAGATACGAGTGGTGCGAGGACTTGAAGCTTTGTTCGTTCCGGGTATTCAAGAATACGGTCCACCATCTGTTCTATCGTTTGTGAAGAGATTTCAATATTGTGATTCGGACAGGTTGGTCGCCCAACTCGCGCGTACAATAATCTTAGATAATCATATATTTCTGTTACAGTTCCAACGGTCGAGCGCGGATTCCGACTCGTCGTTTTTTGGTCGATCGAAATAGCTGGTGATAATCCTTCGATCGCATCCACATCCGGCTTATCCATTTGACCAAGGAACTGCCTTGCATACGCAGATAAAGATTCAACATATCTGCGCTGTCCTTCCGCATAGATTGTGTCAAAAGCGAGCGAGGACTTTCCTGAACCGGAAAGCCCCGTCAGCACAACTAGCTTATCTCGCGGAATGGTGACATCAATATTTTTCAAATTATGTGCTCTGGCGCCTTTTACTATTAATTTATCCATCGCCATGTCTACGTCATCCTTCCGCTTTCAACTCTAGAATTAAATCACGAAGCTCAGCTGCACGTTCGAAATTGAGTGCTTTGGCTGCTTCCTTCATTTCTTTTTCCATATCTGTAATAAGCTTCTCGCGCTCTTTCTTATTTAGCTTGCTCATTTTCGCTGAAGCATTGTATTCTGTCTGATCTTCCGCTGCATGTGTAGCACGGATAACATCTCTGATTTCCTTTTGAATCGTTTGTGGTGTAATGCCGTGCTTTTGATTATATTCTTCTTGAATAGAGCGGCGGCGTTTCGTTTCGCTAATCGCTAACTCCATTGAATTTGTGATTTTATCTGCGTACATAATGACATGCCCGCTTGCATTACGGGCAGCACGACCAATTGTCTGAATAAGCGAACGCTCAGAACGCAGAAAACCTTCCTTATCCGCATCTAGTATAGTCACAAGTGAAACCTCTGGAATATCAAGCCCTTCCCTTAATAGGTTAATCCCTACTAGAACATCGTATGTTCCAAGACGCAGCTCACGAATGATTTCAATCCGCTCCAAAGTTTTTACCTCAGAATGCAAATAATTCACTTTAATGCCGATTTCCTTTAAATAATCCGTCAAGTCTTCAGACATTTTTTTCGTCAAGGTCGTTACAAGGACACGTTCATTTCGTTTGATTCGTTCTTGAATTTCATCAATTAGATCATCAATTTGACCTTCAATTGGACGAACATCAATGGTTGGATCAAGCAGACCTGTTGGACGGATGATTTGTTGAATCATTTCAGGGGTGTGCTCAATTTCGTATGGCCCAGGGGTTGCAGATACATAGACAATTTGATTTATATGCTCTTCGAATTCATTGAACATTAATGGACGATTATCTAATGCAGACGGAAGACGGAAGCCATGCTCGACGAGTACAGATTTTCGTGCCTGGTCGCCATTGTACATTCCTCGGATTTGCGGCAATGTAACATGGGACTCATCAATGACAATAAGGAGATCTTCAGGAAAAAAGTCCAGCAGCGTATATGGAGTCGAGCCTCCAGGTCTTAAAGTCAAATGCCTTGAGTAGTTCTCGATTCCTGAACAAAAGCCCATTTCTCTCATCATTTCCAGATCATAGCGGGTTCTCTGCTCGAGACGCTGAGCCTCGAGCAATTTGTCCTGCGATCTTAGATCCGTAAGCCGCTCTTCCAATTCCTTCTCAATGTTTTCAATGGCTACCCGCAGCTTTTCTTCACGGGTTACGAAGTGTGATCTTGGAAAAATAGCCACATGATCGCGATCTCCTAGAATCTCACCTGTTAAAGCATCCACTTCACGAATACGGTCAATTTCATCGCCGAAAAACTCCACGCGAATACAGTGCTCATCCTTGGAAGCAGGAATAATTTCAACAACATCTCCTCGTACTCTGAACGTACCGCGCTGAAAGGCAATATCATTTCTCTCATATTGAATATCTACCAGTCTGTGAAGAAGCTGATTTCTTTCCATCTCCATCCCTGTTCTAATAGATAATACAAGTTCCCGATATTCTTCTGGAGATCCTAAACCATAAATGCAAGAAACACTGGCAATAATGACAACATCTTTACGTTCAAACAATGAGGATGTCGCCGAGTGCCGAAGCTTATCAATCTCATCATTAATACTTGCATCTTTTTCAATAAATGTATCAGTCTGCGGTACATATGCCTCCGGTTGATAATAATCGTAATAGCTGACGAAATATTCAACCGCATTGTCAGGAAAAAAATCTTTAAACTCACTATATAGCTGTCCAGCTAGCGTTTTATTATGAGCAATGACAAGTGTTGGCCGATTGACCTCTTTGATGACGTTAGAGATTGTGAACGTCTTCCCGGTTCCTGTCGCTCCTAATAAAGTCTGATGCTTCTTGCCTGAGTTTAACCCTTCTACAATTTTTCGAATGGCTTCCGGCTGATCTCCTTGAGGTGAATACTTTGAGACTAGTTTAAATTGGTCCTTCATTAAAAAGCCTCCCGATTAATTTTCTCTATGGCTCAGTTCATTACTATTATTTAACAAAGCGTTCTCTATAAAAACAAATCAGCCTCTACTTGCAATATCAGGACCTGATGTATACTGATTTGTCATTTTTTAACTAAAACTCATACAAACATTCTACCACAAAGACAGGAAAACAAACCACTAATATACGAACGAATATTCGTTTTTTTTAAAATTACCCAGACTTCCCCTAAAAAATAGGTTAATTCCTTTTGTTAGTAAGTGAAAATTATTTCTTGAATGAAAAAAGTTAATCAAACGATTGATTGATAGGAATCGAATAGATACTAATCAAACGATTGATTAATTTATGGATAGGATAGATGTTAATCAAACGATTGATTGATTTAGGAATCGAATAGATACTAATCAAACGATTGATTAATTTAAGGATAGGATAGATGTTAATCAAACGATTGATTGATTTAGGAATCGAATAGATACTAATCAAACGATTGATTAATTTAAGGATAGGATAGATGTTAATCAAACGATTGATTGATTAATTTAGGAGTCGGATAAATGTTAATCAAACGTTTGATTAACTCCCCAATTTCATATATAAGTAACAAAAAACCTGTCGATGCATTAATTTCGACAGGTTCTTTGTTATCGCAGATTAACGGGCAGTAAGACCCCCACTTCAAGTTTGTGAGAGAATCAAAGAAACCTAAGTGGGGGATCAACTGCCCGTAAAGGCCCGACGACGGACACGATGTCCTAGTCAGGCGAAAGCCACAGGACGTGGCGTTTTGAGCGTGATTGGTTCAACTAACCATCAGTGGGGGATGAAAGCCGACTAAGAACGCCACGTCCTGTGGCAACGTCGGCACTAGCACGTCCTGTGCGTCGAAAAACCCTCACTGATGGAAGTTTCACTTTATTCTACTTCGTTGTTTTTTCCTTGTTTTGCATAGTAAATATCAATTGCATTAATCACATTCGATTTGGCAATGCGGGCTGCTTCTTCTTTATTATTCTCTTCAAATGCCCTTAAAATAGCTTCATGCTCATCAATAGAGTGTGGAGTAAGAAAAATCGAGTTATGAAAGTATAGGCGTCGAACATGTGATTGAAGGGTTGACACAGTACTGGCAATATAAGAATTCTCAGTCACATTCACAATATTTTGATGAAACTCCTCATCTAGCTTCAAGGCAGTATAAGAATCACCCGTTTCTACTGCCCGAGCAAACATCGTGTTAATTTCACGCAGCTTACGAATGGTTTCTTGACTAATAATAGGTGCTGCAAGTTCAGTAGCTAAAGCCTGCAGTACTCCTAATGGGGGTAAAATTTTTGAAATATCCTCTTTGTTTACTTCCGTAACTTGAGTCCCCACTCCCGGATACATTTCGACAAACCCTTGAAAGCTAAGTAACTGCAAAGCTTCTCTAATCGGTGTACGGCTGACACCTAAAGCTTGTGCAAGATCCGCATCATTCAGCTTTTCTTTTGGATGCAATGTCCCGTCAATAATCCATTCTAGTATTTGTGAAAAGGCACGTTTTTTTGCTGACATTCGAGTTGGAGTAGAGTAATTAGTAGGTATCGGCATGCTAAGACCCCCTTGTACAAAAACTACTTAAATAATGATTTTATTATATTGAACTAATAATACAAATACAATATATTACATAAAAACACAATCCAGGGGTTTCAACTCTCTCGATTATATTAATATTTTTATATAATTTTATTTTCAGAAATATATTGCATAAGTATAGTTACTGTGTTATATTTTGCACATCAAAGGTTTATATTTAGGAGGTTCAAAAATAATTGAATAATAAATTCCTATGAATTTTTTTGCACAAAGATATTTTTTTATTCGGATTATTCTAGTAGTAGAATAACTTAAATATTTTGATAACTTAGAATATTAACTGCATTATAGGAACTCTCTTATCAGAATCGCAGTTAATCACTTATTAAAATTATTGGAGGTATTTTTTATGTCATCAAGAGGGTCATTTTCATTTCTTATTGCGGTTGGCTTTATGCTATTTGCTTTGTTTTTCGGAGCGGGTAACTTAATTTTCCCAGTTATGCTCGGGCAAATGGCTGGAGAAAATGTTTGGGCTGCTAATGCTGGATTTATCGTAACTGGTGTTGGTTTGCCATTACTTGCTATTCTAGCTTTAGGTTTTTCAGGCAAAAGTGATTTACAATCATTAGCAAGTCGCGTACATCCAATTTACGGAATTTTCTTTACATGTGCTCTTTATTTATCCATTGGACCACTATTCGCAATTCCTAGAACAGGTACAGTTTCTTTTGAAATCGGAATTAAACCATTCCTAGGTGAGAACGCTGGTATCATGCCAATGATCATCTTTACCATTATCTTTTTCGGAGTAACATTATTCTTTTCATTAAAATCTTCTAAGCTTGTTGATATTGTAGGAAAAATTTTAACGCCATTATTGCTTATTTTTATCGGAATTCTTATTGTAACAGCATTTGTTAACCCAATTGGAGAAATTCAAGCACCTACTGAAGCTTATATGTCAAATGCATTTTTTAAAGGCTTCAAAGAGGGTTACTTGACGATGGATGTTCTAGCTGCCTTTGTGTTTGGCATCATTATTATCAATACGATGAAGGAAAATGGCGCAGCGACGAAGAAGCAAATCATGACTTCTACTATGAAGGTAGGTTTCATTGCAGCAGGACTTCTAGCTATTATTTATACATCACTTGCTTATATGGGCGCAACGAGTGTTGAGGGAATTGGACAATTGGAAAATGGCGGCGCAGTGCTTGCTGCTGTATCTAGTCATTATTTCGGATCTTTCGGCAAAGTCATACTTTCTGTCATCGTTATCGCAGCTTGCTTAACGACAAGTATCGGTCTTATCACTTCATGTGCGTCTTATTTCAATAAAATAGTACCAAGCATTTCTTATACTAAGTGGGCTGTCATCTTCTCTGTATTTAGCACAGTCATTGCAAATGCTGGTTTATCAAAATTAATTGCATTTTCGGTTCCAGTTTTAGTAGCATTATACCCATTAGCTATTTGTTTATTAGTCTTAACCTTCCTGCACCCTCTTTTCAAGGGAAAATCAGGTGTTTATAAAGGAAGTATTCTATTCACTGCAGTTGTCAGCATTTTCGACGGATTAAATGCAGCTGGCATTCAAATTCAGGCAATCAATGAATTATTTACGAACATCCTTCCTTTATATTCAGTGGGAGTTGGCTGGCTCGTTCCAGCAATTGTCGGCGGATTGATTGGCTATGTATTTAGCTCGGTTAAGAAAGGAAGCTTTCAGGCTTCACAGGTTAATGAAAAATTAAATTAATATGATACTCCAAATTAAATATGAAAAGGCGTTTCTTCTTTAGCATGAAGAAACGCCTTTTTTATTTCTCCTCGTTTGAGGACTATTCTTTTCCTTTTGACAGTCAATTATCTGGTTTTATTAAGATTTTTGTCTGGCATTCTGCTTCATCCGATTCGAATACCAGAAACCAACGGTTAATGAAAATGCATCTACAACTATGAGCCATATTGAATCTGTGTAGCCTTTATAAACAGAAGCTGCAATTAATGCTACCGTCAAAACAAGTCCAATCACCTGATTATATGCTACTCTCGTAAAAAATACGACTAACAAACCCGGAAGCAGCAAGGCTGATAAGAATTTTAATAACAATGATTACACCTTCTTTTTTCATAAATTAGCATGTATTTTGCTTCCCATAATGCATAACACTAGAATATCCGTAAACAATGGCTTGCACAAGTATTTTCTAACACATTACCACTTGGATAAAGTGAAACTTCCATCAGTGGGGGTTTTTTGATCCCCCACTGATGGTTAGTTGCGGCACACAGGAAGTGGGGTCACGCAGACGTTGCCACACGATGTGGCGCTTTTAGTCTGTGTTCATTTTACGGGCTTTTACGGGCAGTTGTCCCCCACCTATCTTCCTCGCTTCTCTCTCAATCTTGAGGTGGGGGTCTTACTGCCCGTTAATGCGGGATAAAATTTTTAATTCTTCACACACTAATTCTATATATCATTTTCATGGAGGCTAAAAAAATATGGCAAGAAGAAAACGCCGTCCACTTGTTCCTGATTCGAGAGGTGCCCTAGATCAATTTAAAAATCAAGTCATGGCTAATGAAGGATATCATATAGACAAAGAAAACCCAGACAATGTGAAATTTGAGGTAGCGAATGAAGTCGGCGTCCCCCTTCAAAAAGGCTATAACGGAAGATTAACCTCCAAGGAGGCTGGAAAAGTCGGCGGCAAAATTGGAGGCAGTATGGTTAAAGAGCTTGTCCGCATGGCACAGGAACGAATGAAGAACAAATAAAGAAAACTCGCCGATTGGCAAGCCTTGGAAAGGCGAAGACAGAGGCGTAGTTGCACTTATCGCGCTCATACTTGCCACGTCCTGTGGCATTCGCCCGACTTGGACATCCTCGTAAAAGCTATCGCTTTTCCTTCGTGCGATGTGAATGCTATCGAAGCCCTCCTTGTCCTGTCCGTCGTACTTAATTCCTAAAATTGTAAACTGCGTCGGGTCATCTTCTCCGCGGGCAATTTATTCTTTCTTAATGTGTAATAAGAGATTGGAAATCTTTAACCATTGCCAAATAACAAATAATTGATTATACTTCCGATATAATTCAATATTCCCATTCGCCGATGGGATAGAGGCTGCTGCTTATAAAAGTAGAACAGACGAGATTCAATGACATCGTTGACTCTGTTTAAAAGGATAAGCTGCCGAAGTTTGGATTTTTCATTGAATGTCCATGCTGGGGATGTTTTCGAATAGGAACATCACTGTCACGTAATTTTTACGTGGAGAACTATCTTCGGAAGGATTAAACGGACTTATTCAAACAGCCGTCGATCTTTTTCGACTGCTGTTTTTTTGTTTTAAGAAAAGGTATAAATTTTCTCTAGTTAGAGAAATGTCTAGCTCCAGCGCCTACCCCTGACGTACAGGACGTACTAGTGTCGACAATGCGACAGGACGTCGCGTTTTTGTCGACCTCGAGGTCATAAGCCAGTCCGCCAAGAAGGTTAAAGAACAACCTTCTCATCGGCCTGTCTTATGCTTGTCGGGGGTGAGCAAGGCGCTTGCGCTTTTCTTATAGCCATTTAACCCTCCAATTAAAAAGGAGTGTACAACATTGACAAGCACAACAGCATCAACTGATTCAACTCAATTAAAAAGATCGCTTAAAGCACGCCATCTTACCATGATTTCTCTCGGGGGATCCATTGGTACAGGCATATTCTTGGCAAGCGGTGGAGCTATTGCTACTGCCGGACCTGGCGGAGCCTTACTTGCTTATGCTGCAATCGGGATTATGGTTTACTTCTTAATGACAAGTCTTGCTGAGATGGCAGCCTATATGCCTGTAGCGGGTTCATTCAAAGTGTATGCAACAAAATTCGTTGATCCGGCATTTGGTTTTGCTATCGGCTGGAATTACTGGTATAACTGGGCGATTACGATTGCCGCCGAACTTGCTGCAGTTGTATTAATTATGAAGTTTTGGTTTCCTGATAGCCCTTCGTTTATCTGGAGCGGAATTGCTCTTGTCATTATGTTCGGATTGAATTACTTGTCTGTCAGAGGATTTGGAGAAGCCGAATACTGGTTTTCACTTATTAAAGTAGTGACAGTCATCATCTTCATCATTACGGGTACCTTGATGATTTTTGGAATTATGGGTGGAGAAGCAATTGGATTTTCAAACTTCACCATTGGGGATGCACCATTTAACGGCGGGTTCTTTGCGATCCTTGGTGTTTTTATGGCTGCAGGCTTTTCATTCCAAGGGACTGAATTGCTTGGAGTAGCTGCCGGAGAAAGTGAAAATCCGGAAAAGACCATCCCAAAAGCGATCAACTCCGTATTTTGGCGAATCCTGCTATTTTACATTTTAGCGATTTTCGTCATCGGAATGATTCTTCCCTATACAGATGAACGCTTATTAAGCAGCGATATTTCCGTAAGCCCGTTTACACTTGTATTTGAACGAGCAGGATTTGCTTTTGCAGCATCTGTCATGAATGCAATCATCTTAACAGCCGTATTATCTGCCGGCAACTCTGGTATGTACGCAGCTACTCGTATGCTTTGGGATTTAGCTCGCGATGGAAAAGCACCGAAATTCTTAGGGAAATTAGATCGAAGAGGTGTGCCAGTTAATGCTTTACTCGTTACAACTTTAGTTGGCTCCCTTGCATTCTTAACTACTTTTTTCGGAGATGGCGTCGTATATATTTGGCTTCTAAATGCTTCTGGTATGGCTGGCTTTGTCACATGGTTAGGAATCGCTATAAGCCATTACCGATTCCGTAGAGCGTACGTTGTCCAAGGTGGAGATTTAAACGCACTTCCTTACCGAGCAAAATGGTTTCCAATCGGTCCATTATTAGCATTGATTCTATGTACTTTCATCATTTTAGGCCAAAACATTCCCGCTTTCATTGGCGGTACCATTGATTGGAATGGCGTATTCGTTTCCTATATTGGTTTACCTCTGTTCTTAATCGTTTGGCTTGTCTATAAAATAAAGTACAAAACAAAGTTAATTCCATTAGAAGAATGTGATTTAGGGAAAGAATAGTATCATTCTATTCCATTATCCCGTTTCGCTATATGATAAAAAGCATTGGAAATTGTTAAATCCAATGCTTTTTATATTGGTTGTATTAAAGCTTATTGTTAATCATACTATTTTGTTGTTGATTGGAGCAGAATCAACAGTGAAGTTTAACATACAAAACATTTAGTTTAACAATTTTGCAATGTTCTGTATGATATAAAAGAAAGATAACTTAATAGGATGTGATCAACAATGAAAAAGCTAGCTGTATTTTGTGGTTCAAGCAACGGAGCATCTAATGTCTATATAGAGGCTGCGAAAAAAATGGGTAGAGAGCTTGCTAAACGGAACATTGCGCTTGTATATGGCGGGGCAAGTGTAGGAATTATGGGCGCAGTTGCAGATTCCGTTTTGGAAGAAGGCGGACAAGTCATTGGGGTAATGCCCCGTTTCCTAGATGAAAGAGAAATATCCCACAAGAACTTAACAGAGCTAATTGTTGTGGATTCCATGCACGAGAGGAAAGCGAAAATGGCAGATTTGGCAGATGGATTTATAGCTTTGCCAGGTGGACCAGGAACTTTAGAAGAGTTCTTTGAGATTTTTACTTGGGCTCAGATAGGGCTTCATCAAAAACCTATTGGACTCTTAAATATCAATCATTATTATGATCCTCTTGTTGCTTTATTCAATCATATGACTAGTGAACAGTTCATGCATGATAAATATCGTACGATGGCAATAGTAGATGCCGAACCAAATGGACTGCTTGATCAATTTAATAAATATGTACCACCAACTATAAAAACTTATAACTGAAAAATAGATCTGATAGACCAAAAATAGCAGGCCAAGGTTATAGTAGACCTTGGCCTGTCGCTTTAATCTCTAAGCCTGTAGTTTTATAATTTTAGTATGATCAAAACTGACCAATCTGCTTGAAATCTCTACTTGCTTTCATTGATCCATTCGGCCAATTTTTTATCAAAAGAATTAGGTTCTTCAAACATAGGATTATGTCCACTATGCTCAAAAATCACTTTCTTCACGTTCTCATATGTGTTATCAATAGGATCCCAAAGCGAAACAGGTGCGACCAAATAATCATATCTCCCTAAGCCAATAAATACTGGTTTATTGAAATTAGCCAATGATTGTATCAGATTAAGTTCTCCGAATGCTTCTCCCCATAGATAATCAATAATTGGCATATTCGTATATACACCATCCCACATATAAGCTGCATTAAATGTATAATCGTAAAAACTATGGGCTCCCATACGAATACACATGTGAACAAATCGTCTTTCAGGATCTTTCTTAATATCATTTTCTAATAAGACAATCTCTTTTTCAAAATGCCTCTGTCTCTCTGAACTTGCTGTCTCATTAAAAAATGAAAAACTTTGCCGCTGTCTTTCTTCGCTATTTGTAGGTGCTGAATTTAATAAGACAACTTTCTGAACATGTCTAGGGTATTTTCTAGCATATTCCAAAGCCATAAAGGCATGTCCAGAATGCCCGAGTATGATAAAGTTCTCAAGATTAAGGGATTGCCTTGCCACTTCTATATCATCTAATACTTTATCTAAAGTATAGTCTTCTGGTTGTAATGCTCGAGCCGGCTTTACAAATCCTCTATGATCCAAGAAAATGAACTGGAACTTTTCGTATAAATTTTCCGAGAACAAACGAGGATAATATACACTGCTTCCCACCACTAATATTGGATTTCCATGCCCTTTTATACAGTAATTCAACTTAAATCCATCACTAATTACACTTTGATATTTATTCATTTTAATAGTCCTCTTTTCATTTTTAGTAAGAAGAGCTATATGCAAAATGAAGCTCTTCCTTAAATCACTCCCTTTCCTTCTTCTAATCCCCTTGTATTCTCCATTGAACGTTCTAACACTTTAACTCACCCCTTTTCGGTCTTTTTTAATAATATATTTAAAGAAACTTAAATATGTGTTCTTCCAAAACCAAGCTAGCAATATATAAAGTGAAACTTCCATCAGTGGGGGTTTTTTTCATCCCCCACTGATGGTTAGTTGCGGCCCACAGGAAGTGGGTCACGCAGACGTTGCCACACGATGTGGCGCTTTTAGTCTGTGTTCATTTTACGGGCTTTTACGGGCAGTTGTCCCCCACCTATCTTCCTCGCTTCTCTCTCAATCTTGAGGTGGGGGTCTTACTGCCCGTTAATGCGGGATAAATTTATTAACTCAACTTTTGAACAAATTTAAGTTATTCAACCATTTTTGTATTTACATAGCCAAGTAAGATGACATAACCAATTATCAAAATTGGAATTAACACTTGGGTATCTGGATGGTCTATAAAAGCACCTCCTAGAATAACAATCGCCATTACAAAATTGTATGAACCTACCAATTTCGCCAGTTTATCTTGATCTTTAACACGTTTTTGATTAAATCCCGATAAAAGCCAAGTTTGCTTTTTAACTCCTACAAGATACGCTAAAATAAAGAGAATGAGTGATATGATTATGAAATGTTGATTCATGGTAATGCCTCCCTCAGTAAGATTTACTTCATCATTTCGGAATCTATATAAATATTAATTTCCTTCTATCTCTTCCTAACAATTATCGGAATGATATAGAAAGCAATAAGGAAAGTGATGCTTATATAAATAATCAGGTAGCTCGCCTTAACCAAGGATTCGTTCAGAATTTGGTCTGAGATTAACAAATAAATTAAAAGTAACAAGTTAGAAATAGAAAAAGTCTGAAATGAAACTTGTTTAATATTGTTATTGACTCTTTCATCGTACTCAATTTCATCACTAGCTTTTTGTTTTTCTAGCCTTATCCATTTAGCACCGCCAACTCCAATAAGAAGTCCTGCAATTATTCCCCAATGAATTTGTCCCGTTAGAGTACTTACAATAGCAAAGCTAGCAATTGCGCCTATAATAATCGTCATAAAATTTACTTGCATCGTTTTATCATCTCCTAAATAAATTAGTCATCTATCCAAAATAATTCATCTAATGGTCGCTCTAAATACTTACTAATTAGCAAGCATACTCGAATTGTGGGGTTATATTTTTGTGCTTCAATTAAATTCATTGTCTGTCGTGTTACTCCAACCAATTTCGCAAGATCACCTTGATTTAAACCGCCTTTCTCAATTCGGGCGACCTTAACCTTATTTTTCACTGTAAAATCCTTCAATTCTAAACTCACCTCTACTATGCTTATGTTTAAATTGTAACATATACTTTACTTTTTACAAATATATATTACAAAATTAATACCATATAAGGAGTTATTAGCCTTCTTCCACAATCAAGCCCGAGACATGAAAAAGGCGCGTTTCTAAATAAACGCGCCCTCTCGTATTATAAGGTCAGCCAGAAAATATTTCTGGTTGACCATTTTTTATATCGATATATGATAACGGTAGCCAGGGTAGAACGTTCGCGCCCGTGGGGCTAAGACCCCGTCCGCAAAACAGTTCGCCCCCTACTTGTAGAAACATGTTTGAGGCTGGTTGGGACAATGATCTCGTATAACAAGCGAAGCTATGACACTATGAGGAGGATTTAGGGGTTACCGGCTATTATATTTTTGAAGGAGGAATTTTAATGAATCCAGTCGTTGGTCTGGATGTGGCAAAAGGTGAAAGTCAGATTCAAGCATACTTGGAAAGAAAGAAGCCCTACAGGAAAAGTTTCAAAGTAAAACATGATCTTGATGGGTTAGCTAGTTTATTAGATTTTATTAAAGAAATAGAAGATATTTCAGGAGAACGTCCCCCTCTTGTAATGGAATCAACGGGTCATTATCACACACCGGTTGTTCAATATTTTGAGGAAAAAGGCTATTTAATCATTATCGTAAATCCACTAATCTCTTATAAAGCAAAAAGTTCTAGTTTGCGAAAGGTAAAAACAGATATCATTGATGCCAATCACCTCTGCGAGCTGTATTATAAAGAGGATTTAGAACCTTATAAAAAGCGCGGTATCCAACTTATGAACTTACGTCATCTTACGAGACAGCACGATAATATTACAGGCATGTTTGTACAAACCAAACTACAATTTCAGGCAGTATTGGATCAAGTTTTTCCTGAATATAGTAAGGTTTTTGGAGACTTATATTCGGATGTTTCTTTAAAAACATTACAAGCATTTCCTACTTCAGAAGATGTCTTGAAAGGTGATACTGAAAGATTAACAACTAAAATAAAAGAATTCTGTAATACTCGTTCACTACAATGGGCAAACAAACAGGCTGAAAAGCTAATGACTGCCGCAGCTCAAAACCCTTTTCAGAAGGCTTTATACTCTAGTCTTGCCCTTAGCTTAGATATGTATATTAATATGCTCTTTGAATACAAAAAACATCTATCCATGCTTGAAAATGAGATAGATGCTTTAGCAAAAAGTATTGAAGAATCTAAGATTATCCGATCAATTCCCGGTATCGGTGAAAAAATCGCAGCCACGATTATTTCTGAAATTGGGGAAATTGAAAGGTTTAATCACCCTAAGAAACTAGTCGCATTTGCTGGTCTTGATCCAAGTGTCTTTGAATCTGGCACATTCAAAGGTACTTACAATCGAATTACCAAAAGAGGCTCTAGCAGACTACGTCAAGCTTTGTATATGGCTGTTAAATGTGCTATTCGTGACTGTCGCAAACAGAAAACAACGGATGAGATCCTTCCTCGTAATAAGAAATTACGAGCGTTTTATGATAAAAAACGGGAAGAAGGAAAACCTTTTAGAGTAGCTGTGATAGCTTGTTCAAACAAACTCTTACATTGGATTTATGCACTTTTAAAAAACAAAACATCTTTCCTAGATTTAGCTTGATTTAACAATTTAACCAAGTAGTCCAGAACCTTCCAAATATAGTGTTTGGACGGTTATTTGGTATGCACAAATTTAGTATAACATGATATTTTTTATATTTTTATTGAAAAATGTTGACAACTATTGGCTGGTTTTGTTGAAGATTAAGATAATTTTTATGATTGCTGCCTTTAGCTTGTATGCCTTGCTATTATTGGCTGAAATGAAAGACAACTATTAGCTGGTTTTGTTGAAGAAGAAAAAGTCCTTTATCCTCATCAACTCAATAATAAAAGTTTTACATTAGCCGAAAGGTACATAGTATATTCTCTCTGATTTGAACCATTTTTTTAGATGTTTCTACTTGAAAAACTTGATTTTCAACAGCAACTCCACTTAATATTAACCCTTTTCTTCCTTTAGTTTATTTTTTGACCGAAACAATTCCCCGTATGCTGCACCACCTAATATCAACACAGCCCCAACTATTTGTACAAGATCTAACTTTTCCCCTAAAATGGCAACTGAAAAAATCAATGCCGAGAGAGGTTCCAAATATCCCAGAGTGGACACAGACTGAACGGGTAGACTATCAATGGAAGAAAAATAGAAATAGCACCCAATACCAGTGTTGACAATGCCTATTATCAGGATGGGTATTATATTTCCATCAAGATCAACGAAGAATCCTTGCTTTAAGCCCATAAAAATGGCAACTGTTAAAAAGCTAATCACTAACTGACCCGTAGCATTTTCAAGCCCTATAATACTTTTAGCCTTTTTATTAAAAATCACCATAACAGCATACATGATTGCTGCTAATATACCGAAAACTAGTCCTAAAGTGATTTGTCCCTGTAAAATAGCTTTCCCATTTACACAGAGCATACCAATGATGACTGCAAGAAAACTGAAAAATTTAGCACTTGTCATCTTTTCCTTAAAGATAAACGGTGAGAGAATCATAACAATCACTGGGCCACAATAGTAGGCTAGCGTGGCAATACTTACACCGATTTGTGCATATGCCTCAAATAAAAATATCCAGCTTGCCCCCATCGCCACACCAGAAATCACTAAATACAGAAAGTGCGATTTATTTTTCCAAAACCCTAGTTTTTGCTTCGACAGCGCAAATACAAATATCAGAAAAAGGCTACCAATTAACGTCCTAAAATAAACGATTTCGTAGCTATTTAATAGAATGTAGCTTGCAATAATTCCATTAGAGCCAAATAAGAGTAATGCGATGACATATTTAAGATAGGCATTTTTCATTTTTTATCACCTTACTTACTTTAAATTAATATTTGGATAAAAATTTGCGTGTAGTTTGTCAAAGATAGAAATATATGAAGATTTGTTCTGCTTTGAGCATTTTCATATCCAATTTTTTATTTATTTCTACATTCCTCCATTGTAATGACTTCATCCGTCTCCACTCACTCAAATGAAATATCTAGCTTCGGTAATATTTCATTGACCAATTTTTTGCAGAGGGGCCTTATAACTGTCAGGCGCTTTTCCCATAATATTGCTCATATAAAACATCTCTGTACCCCTCCCCTTTCCAACTTGATTTTCCAATAGTAGTAGCATAGCATATTAATATATATTACAAATTCGAATGTTTCTCATGTTATATATGACAATATCACATGTATAGGAGAGAGCAATATGAATATCCAAAAATATATGGCCTTTGTCAAAGCAGTTGAATATGGAAGTTTTACAAGAGCTGCTGAGGCATTAAACTATACACAGTCTGGCATTAGCCGTATGATAAACGATTTAGAATCGGAATGGGGAGTTTTACTTTTTGAAAGAGGACGTGCCGGTATCACTTTAACATCTGATGGCTTAAAGTTATTGCCCCAGTTAAAACGAGTCTGTAATGAGCAGGCTATGTTAATGATGCAGGTTGAGGACTTACACGATATGAAATCCGGAATAATTCGTATCGGAACATTTTCAAGCGTGGCAACCCATTGGTTGCCTAATATGATTAAAATCTTTAAGAAAGACTATCCAAATATTGATTTTGAATTGCTTTTAGGCGATTATCTAGAAATTGAAAACTGGATTATCGAAGGACGTGTCGACTTTGGATTTTTACGGCTACCAACAAAAGCTGAAATTGAAACAATCTTTGTGGAGCAAGACCGTTTGTTGGTAGTAATTCCTGAAGATCATCCGCTTGTTAATTGCGACAAGTTTCCAATCAACGAGTTATTGAATAGTCCATTTATGCTATTGGAAAAGGGAGCAAAAGCTGAAATCTCAGAAATTTTTGAGCAGTACCAAATCTCACCACAAGTTCATTTTACGACATGGGATGACTATGCGATTATGTCTATGGTGGAAAACGGACTAGGAATCAGTATATTACCTGAACTAATTTTGCAACGCATTCCTTACCAAATTATTGCGAAAGAACTTGAAGTTCCTGCTTTTCGAAATATTGGTATTGCTATGAGAGAGCAAAAATCACTTACACTAGCGGCCAAGAGATTTTTAGAATATTTATCATATAGAAAGAGAGAGTGAAAAAGCGACTATTCTTATTGAATAATCGCGCCCTTTAATGGAAGATCGATCGTACAACAATGTTTCGGACGTGTTGAACTCTTTGACCACCTAATGAATTAGGGAATGGAGTACGAATCCACTAAACTTCAGGATTAGACTTTAATAATTTGTAAGTCTCCCGAACATCTTCAACAACAATCTTAGTTTCAGCAAAATTCAATTTGGGGTTATTCTTACATACTCCTTGTTAACTATTCTCAAATGGATTATACCAAACGATGTTTATGATATAAATTGAATTGGACGGACTTTTGATAATCATTAAAATAAGCCAGCCTTGCCCTTCGGCAAAACTGACTTATAATTATCCCCCGCATTCGCTTGCAGCTATGAGTTGTAAATACCGCTGACATTATTGAAATACCAGCTGTCTTTTTGATTGTTTATGATGTTTTTTTGAGCGGAATAATATTATTATCTGATTGTTGTTTTTTGATTTTTTTTCGATATACGATTTTAGACAATGTTACACTAAATTCATATAAAACGAATAGTGGTACGATAACCAATATATCCGACATAATATCAGGTGGAGTTATGAAAATAGCTAAAAGGGTTAGTAAAAAGTAAGACATTTTTCTAGCTTTAGATAGAAGAATTGGATTAATGACACCAATTGAGGTAAGGAACATGGCAATGAGCGGTATTTCAAATAATAATCCAAACGGCAGTGTTAAGTTTATCATAAATTTAAAATACTTTTCGGCTGTAAACATGGTTTCAAACGTGCCTTTAGATAAGGATAATAAAAAGTTAAGAACAATTGGATATACGACAAAATAACCGAATGAAAGCCCTGTTACAAACAAAGTAAACAATCCAGGAATGTAGGCTAATGTTATTTTTCGTTCTTTTTTCGTTAGTCCTGGTTTTACAAATAACCACGTTTGATGTGCAGCAATTGGGATGGTAAGTGCGAACGCACTCACTCCTGAAATCATAAAATAAACCCATAGAATTTCAGATGGTCCTAATACTGCTAAATCACGATTAAGATCACGGATAAGCCACTCATAAATTTCCTGCACAAACATGAATGATCCAAATAAAAAAACGATAAAAGCAAGTAATGTAATGATTAATCGCTTCCTTAATTCCCCAAGGTGATTCACAAACGTTAACTCTTGATTTTTCATATAAGGCTTTTCCTTCTTCCTTTTAGAAATAAGAGGAAGATGTAAGCTTTGAACTTACATCTTCGATACGCTTACTTAGAATGACCACTATCTTTTTCCTCTGACATTAAATCCTTTGCTGAGCTTTTAAATTCTCTTAATGTATTACCAAATGCACGCCCAATTTCAGGTAACTTAGATGGCCCAAATATAATGAGTGCAATAATTAAAATTAATATTAGACCTGGCACTCCTATGTTTTGTAACATGCTGTTGCCTCCATTAAAAATATTTTTAAACGATTGAGACGAACAAGATGAACTACATTTATCCTTTTACCGCTTTTTTCTTCACTCTCTGTCATTTAATGGTAAAGGGTCCATGCTTTGATCGTTGTTTGTTAAATCAATTCCATAGTCCTTAGCGAAAACCATATGGGTTTCAACAAGAACACCTTCTTTATTTTCATCTAAATTGAATACTCTTGCTCCACGTAGTCTGTTGTTATCCGCACCACCAAGACCGTACGTTCCAAAACCTGTGTTACCAGCATACCCAAGCAAAATTCCATAATAGTTGCCACAATAGGTGTTTATATGATCATGTCCGCAGAAAACTCCTTTAACGTCTCCTCTATCTAACATGGCTGAAAACAAGCCGCTGTTAACCGGTCCTGGACATTCATCTTCATTTCTTTCTCCTACTATTTCATGCCTTGCCATTGCAAGCTCATGGCTTGCTTGTGTTCTTACGTCTACGCCTCCATGCCACATAAAACGATGCTCCCATAAAGGTATATGAATGAATACGAGTGAAGGAACTTTATAACCGTATTGCTTCTCAAGTTTTTTAGATTGCTCATAGTACCAGTTCACCTGATTGAAACGGAGCCAGTCCCAAGTTGGGTATCCTTTAAAATCTTGCCCGGCTATTTGTGCTGGTGCATATCTTCCGCTATCAAGAAGCCATAGATTGAATGCGGCTTTATTGCCTTTTGAATTTCTTATTAAGAGGTTCATGTTTCCTGTTCCAGAAAGGCCCTTTTCTCCAGGTTCATTCATATTATATTTGTACTTACTATAGAACTTCAGCATGTCATTCTCATACATTCCAGTCTTTGCTGAACAATCTTCATCATGATTTCCAAATGTAACTGCCCATTTAATCCCTCTTTTTTCCATTGGTTGAGCTACATTATTTAGGGCTTGTTTCATCTCTAATTCCGTATCAATGCCTGATTCAATATTGTCACCGTTAAGAACAACAAAATCCGGCTTCTCTGAGTCAAGAACTTTCTCCATAAGTTCAATTGTTCTGCGATCAATTCGTTCATCATCTTGAGTATCGTTAAATTGTACAACTTTAAACTTGCCATCTGAGTTAAATTGAAGCTTAGCATTTTCTGATTGTTCAGCATGTGCTTTAGTAGTCAACAAATCTCCCGGCAAACCAGTAGAAGCAAGTGTTAACGCAAGCGTACTCATTCCTCCTATTTTTATAAAATCCCTTCTGTCCAACCCTTTGTTTAGATCCTGATTACTCATAAAAATTACCTCCAAATTTTTAAGAATTAATAGAGCCCAGCAATCGAAAGAGTAAAAATAGGGGAAAAGCATTATACAGTTTCAAGTATAAGCAATCATAATTTAAGAACTGCCGCCATTATCCCCGTAATCTACCTTTACATCATAGAATAAAAATATTGATAGATTATTAATCATGCTAGATAGGTAAGTAAAAAAAACAAAGAAAAAACAGAAAACAAATAAACCAAAGAAAACGACACAAAAATCCTTTCTAAGAAAACATTTAGATTATTTATCGAGATTAACGGGAAGTAAAACCCTTAACGAAAAGACTTAGAGGGATCGATGAGGATAAGTGAGGGTTAACTACCCGTAATGGCACGATTAAAGGAACAAAGACTAAGACCGCCACGTCCTGTGGCAACGTCTGTTTAACCCACATCCTCGTAAAAGCTACCGCTTTTCCTTCGTGCGATGTATAAGCACTCAGTAGTAAGGATGAAGAAAACCCCCACTGAGTGAAACTTCACTTTATAGTAGATAAGATAGATAAAAGAGATACTTTTTGATTTTGTTTTACTTTCCATTTTTGAATAATTTACAAAACTTAATTTTTTCTTAGTCATATTTTTATTTTCATTTCTTATAATTTGTGAAAACAAAACAAATCAAAATGATGGAGGCCATGGGAAGATTATATGGATAAGTATTTAATTACAGAAAGGTATAGAGTAATAATTAGAGAACTTGAGCTAAAAAATAAAATTAATGTAGTAGATTTAGCAATAAAATTAAACGTAACACCAGAAACGATTCGAAAAGATTTGAGCGCGCTTGAGGAGAAAAAGAAATTACGCAGAATTCACGGCGGGGCTATTCAATATTTTGGTTTGATTAGAGAACCTCATTTTAATAAAAAAATCGGCATCTCTCATCATCAAAAAAAAATGATAGGGGAAGCTGCCGCAACTTTCATTATGGATGGAGAAACAGTTGCACTAGATGTTGGATCAACAACCTTACATATTGCGAGTTCAATTAAAAATGTAAAAAATATCACGATTGTGACCAACTCATTAGCAGCAGCCGAAATCTTAAATAATCGATTAGAAAACCAACTATTTGATGGCAAAGTAATCGTACTTGGAGGAACAACTAATCCACTGCAACGTTCAATCAGTGGACCATTAACCAATCATTTATTAGAACACTTTTATTTTGATAAAGCGTTTATTTCATGTGGAGGAATAAGCAAAGATGGAATATGTGATTTCGGTATTGATGACGCAACTGCATCTACTATTATGATGAAAAGATCAAGAAGTGTTTATGTTGTAACGGATTCTTCCAAAATAAATCAGAAGGCTCTTTTTCATATAGGGTCATTCTCATCAATTGATTGTGTTATTACAGATCAAGAAATGCCCGCGGATTGGTCTAAAGATGCTATGGTTAGAAATCTAAAATGGATAAAAGTAGGTAATATGTAGGAAAATTGATTACCATGTTCATCTTGAAGATGATTAAACTTTTCTATAAAAGTATGATTCTTTTTTAATATTTTAAAAGCATGTTTTGACCAAATTTTTTTCATGAAAACAATGGGTACATAAACAACTGTGTATCAAGCTCTGAGCATGGTGGAGTCAGTTGGTATAGCATGAGTAAAGAATTGCGGTGAATTTTAAGGACTAAGCTGTTTAAATTAACTCTATAGACTTTGATATAAGTGCAAATAGAAAAAGCGTGTGACCCTCCAACGGATTGGATCATATTGGCATTAAGGAAATGAGGATCCTTTGCTTAACTTTGATGTAAGGAATATCCTGAAGTAAATCGTCGCGACCATAATGAGCAAAATAATGACTAGTAAAGACACTACATTCTGAACTTTACTCCGAGTAAAGGACACCAAAATCCCTTACTCGGAGTTTTTTTGGGTCTCGCTGCATTAGTCAGAATAGCCATGCATTTTTTTGATATTCTTCTTCAAGAATCTGGCCCTATACCAAAAGAAAAGGCACAATTCATATTAGAGAATTGCCCCCGATTGCTTAAATAATATACTTAACTAGGGATATTTTATTTCATCATCTCATTATAAATATATAGACTATATAATGCAGGTATCAACAAACCAAGAGCAAGGCAAAAAATAGAGGTTTTACACGGTCTAGGTCTTCTCCGATTGCAGGCGGGTGTTCATTACAGGCTGCGGACCGTTGCGTGCTGAGTTTAACAAATTGTATATTTTAACTACCAACAACTTACAGGAGAGGATGAATCACTTTGCATACACACCCAAGATGGAAGCCCGGACTAGTGGTTATCATTCTATTCTATTACCTCATCACCTCAATAGCATCACTAATATTGGGGATGATCCAGCCCATACTGGGCATACCTGGCGTCGTTATTCAAGTGACGCAATTCGGTCCTGCGCTAGGCGTATTGGCGATTTTGCTTTTATGGCCTCGGGTGATAAGACCCTTTCTCACACCCGACATTCGGTTCTGGCGGCTTCAGCCGCACAAGATAATTGTCGCGGGTACTGTACTCATCGTCACGTTCGCTGCCGCCTGGTTATGGTATTCTATTACCGGACATTCCGTGACGTATACGTCGCCCTCTTCCCTATCGCACCCGTTCTGGCTCATCATTATAGCTCAATTCGTTGGGGCGGCCGGAGAAGAGATTGGATGGCGTTGCTTCCTGCAACCGGCGCTTCAGAGTCGGATCGGTGTCTTACCAGCCTCCGTCATTGTCGGGATTCTGTGGGGTATCTGGCATGTCGGTGTTTTCGCAGAAGGTTGGGGCTATGCTTTGCTTTTCATACTCTTCGCGGTCTTTCTTTCCATCATTCTCGGGGAACTTCTCAGTGATGCCAGGGGTGGGAGGCTTCTATTGGCCGCATCTTATCATGCGCTGATGAACCTCGGCTTGCTTCTCTGGTTCAATGAGGAGGATGGCAGTCTGTTGGCGATTGGCACGTTAGCTACGTCGTGTGCGATTGCCGCTGTTATGGTCATGGTGCATGGGAGAATGAAATCGGTCACGCAACACGCTACCATCGAGGCAAGGGCACGGTCGAAAAATAGCTGATGAAGGTTCTATTATCCTAACAAAGGCGGAGCAGGGATCACGCCCTGACTCCGCCTTTGTGTGCTTATGTTTTGACGCCTGTAGCCAATATCTTCATCGTTTTCTTTAACCAATCTTCAGTCGAAAGCTTCTCCGGCGTGAACGTGAGATAATAGAAGTACGCGCCGCTGACGAGATCGATAAGAATGTCCTCGTCCGCGTCATCCTGGATCTGTCCTCGTGCTTTGCCACGCCGAATGATCTCAGCATAAGCATGTCACCTTAGTTCAATGAAATTCTTTTCGTATCTCTCGCGAATGGGTTCGATATCGATCACCGCTGCAATGAAGCGATTGGCTGATGTCGGTTCGTTAGCAAACTGTTTGGTTAACGAATCGAGCATCCGACCGAAAAGCGTCTGAATATCGAGCCAAGCGTCGCCCGTATCGGGAATTTCCGATTGCTCCATCAACACCGCTGCTGTAATATCAGAGGAGACAATTGGCGGGATTCAGGGTGGCCTGATTCTCAGTAGGGCACTTAACGATGAGACCCTTTTCGACGTACTCTCTTAGGTCTCGCCGAGCGAGTAACGAAATTCCTAACGAAGTGACCCGATAAAAGCCTCCTGATGATCACTGCGGAACCGGGTCGCCTAGCCGCGCTATGCCCGAAGTTTCCTATCACCTGTCAAACTTGAGAGACCATTTCAATTCTTTTCTTCTCCCCAAAGAATTTGCGTCATTTGTGGTACGGTTCACCGCAACGCATCAAAATGAGGTTCTCTTGGATTTCAAAAAGAATGCTAAAATTAAATCGCCTAAAACCCGTTCATCTCACTTCCTTTTAAATAAGAATTCTTTTCCTTAATTAAGTAAAGTAAAATAAAGGGAGATTTTCCGATTATGCAAAGAAAATCCCCCATTTTCACGTTTTTCGAGCCAATAGGCGGAATCTATCCGTCTATTTAAGCGATTTTTGACTATTTACCTGATCGGGTACTTAACATGATCCCCCAACCGATAAGAGCGGATACTCTTAACCCCAGATGCAGGAATCAACATCTCAAAATTCGGGGAGGACAGGCACGGACAGTTTTACCCAGCATCCACTTGTTCCTGGATTTCTATTAAAATTCTTTCAAGTGATGTCACGACGCCTTTTTCGTCTTTGTAGCTGATATGTTGCGGTCGGAAATGAATGGGAGAGTCGATGCCCGCCGCTGCTGAAATTCGAAACAATCCCTGTCTTAGGGTAACGAGGTAATTCACTACCCGAAATTTCTTTTCATCAATGACAAGTGCCTTTTGGAGATTAGGGTCTGTTGTCGCAACACCGACTGGACAGGCGTTTGAATTACATTTTAGGGTTTGGATACATCCAACCGTGATCATAAATCCACGCGCAATGTTGACCAGGTCAGCTCCCATGGCCAATGCGATGGCTATTCGGTCAGGGGTGAACAGCTTTCCAGAGGCAATGATTTTGACCCGGTCACGGACCCCATATTTTTGTAGAGTCGCGACTAAAATGGGCAGGGCTGATTTAATAGGCAAGCCCACCGTGTCTATTAATTCCTGATAGGATGCCCCCGTACCTCCTTCACCGCCGTCAACCGTTATAAAATCAGGTCCTTTTCCGGTATCGCGCATATATTTGGCTAATTCTTCGACGCTGTCATTCCCTCCAACCACAATCTTCATTCCTACAGGCTTGCCGGTATGTTCACGTATTTTTTCAATAAATTCGCACAGTGAACCCACATCGCTAAATTGGTGAAAGCGGTTTGGACTATCTACGGATTTCCATGCCTCTACCTTGCGAATCTCCGCAATTTCCGGAGTTACTTTTTCACCGTCAATATGGCCGCCACGCGTTTTGGCTCCTTGAGCAAGTTTAAGTTCAAAGGCTTTTACTTGGGGGATTTCACTTTTCCTCTTCAACTCGTCCCATTCAACCTCGCCATTTTTGTCTCGAATCCCAAATAGGCCAGGGCCAATCTGCATGATGATATCGACCCCTCCTTCTAAATGATAAGGGGATAATCCACCTTCACCGGTATTCATCCATGCGCCTTTTGCCAATGCCAATCCTTTTGATAAGGCAGTAATGGCACTTTTCCCAAGTGCTCCATAACTCATTGCCGACATGCCGATAAGGCCTTTCAGAACAAATGGAAATTTGGTGTTCGGGCCAATGACCACTGCATCATCATCATGCAATAACTGGGCGAGTGATTCCTCGTTCTCCCATTTTTCCTCACGTTGGGAAAAAAGCGGGTCCTTTATTAGAATGTATCGTTTCGTATACACTTTTGTTTCACGGTCCATTTTTATTTCTTCCGCTAGCTTTGGGAACATCGCGTTGCGGATATAGAGACCTTCCTCATCAAAATCCCGTTTTGATCCAAATGCCACGATATCCCTTTTGTATTTAGCACTTTTAACAATATGCTCATATTCGTCGCGTGAAAACGGCTTCCCTTCCGTATCGCTATTGAACCAATATTGGCGAAATTCCGGACCTATTTTTTCTAAAAAATAACGCATCCTGCCAAGCCCGGGATAGTTGCGTAAAATCGAGTGGGCTTTTTGATTACGGTCAAATATGTATAAGTAAACAAGAAAAAAAATAAACCCGAGAAGAATAAGCGCTCCTAATCCAATCACGATTACCATCAAAATATCAACGATATTCATCTGAATCCAGCCCCTTAAAAAGACATATGAGCTTAATTTATACGGATTTTAAAAGTTTATACATATCTACATATTTTTTCCACCGCGAGGGAAAATAAGCAAACGAAAAAAAATAGGAAATGGGGGCGATGAATTGAAAGCTTCGGATTTATTTGTGAAATGTTTAGAGAATGAAGGGGTTAAATACATATTTGGGATCCCCGGCGAGGAGAACACTGACTTCGTTGATTCTCTGATTGAGTCAGATATTGAACTAATCCTGGTTCATCATGAACAGGCGGCCGCATTTATGGCTGATGTTTATGGCCGCTTAACCGGTAAACCCGGTGTTTGCTTAGCCACACTTGGGCCGGGTGCAACCAATTTACTAACTGGAATCGGGGATGCCTTTCTTGACCATGCACCGCTTGTCGCCATCACAGGCCAAGCGAGTTTGGAGAGAATCCATAAAGAATCCCATCAATATGTAGATATTGTCGATGTTTTTGATAAAATCACCAAATGGAATCAACAAATCCGGGTAGCCCACACGATTCCGGAAATCGTCCGTAAAGCATTTAAACAAGCCGTACTGGAGAAACCTGGCGCTGTTCATATTGAGCTTCCTGAGGATATCGCCATGCAAGAAACAGAAGGAAAGCCACTTCCAGTATCGCAAAAGCCATCTTCCAGTCCTTCAAGAAGTTCTTTGAACAAAGCAGCCGAGGTAATAAACCGTTCGAAAAAGCCAATTATTTTAGCAGGAAACGGCGTGATTCGCGATGAGGCTGCCGTAGAGTTAAGACAGTTTGCCGAAGCAAAAAATATTCCGGTCGTAAACACCTTTATGGCGAAAGGCGTTCTGCCAGCCAATCATCCTTTAACACTATATACAGTAGGAATGCAAGCCAAAGACTATGTTCTTTGCGGATTTGATCAAGCGGATTTAATTATTACAGTTGGCTATGATTTTGTAGAATACTTACCAAAATATTGGAATGACGAAGCGGGGAACAGAATTGTTCATATTGACAGCCTTCCAGCGGAGGTCGATGCCTACTATCCACTTGAAGCTGAATTAGTTGGAAATGTGAAGGAAGCACTAGAGGCGTTAAGCCCTTTGGTTGAAAAGAAAGAACTGTGGCCTGCAGTTGTGAAGTTAAAGGAGCAGCTGGTGGAAAAATTGCATGCTTCCGATGAGTTGTCAGGAAGCCCTGTGAAACCACAGCGAATCATTGCTGATATAAAAAAAGCAGAGAAAGGCGAAGCCATTATTATTTCAGATGTTGGGGCCCATAAATTGTGGATTGCCCGCTTGTATCAGCCTGAAAAGCCAAATCATACGATTATCTCAAATGGCTGGGCAACGATGGGTATTGCCGTACCTGGAGCCATTGCCGCGAAACTTGCCCATCCGGAAAAACCAGTAATTGCGGTAACGGGTGATGGTGGTTTCCTCATGAATGGGGTCGAGCTTGCAACAGCCAAACGGCTAGGACTAGCGTTTGTGGTCATTATTTTTCATGATTCGAAATTTGGCTTAATCGAATGGAAACAGCTGAATAAATTTAATCGGTCAGCGGATATTGAATTTACAGATCCAAACTTTTTAGATTTTGCCAAAAGCTTTGGGGTAAAAGGGATGAAAGTGACTCATTCTGATGAATTGCTTCCAATGCTTGAAAAAGCACTATCGAGTAACGAAATTGTGCTGATTGATGTGGATGTTGATTATTCGGAGAATGTCAAGTTATCAAAAACACTTGGTGATTATATTTGTAAATTATAGGAGGTTTATCAGGTGAAAAAGAAATGGCAATTGTGGATCGGCGGAAAATGGCGAGAAGCAAAAACGTATGAACCTTTATATAGTCCCCATACAAATGAGTTTCTTTCAGATATTGGACAGGCAGAGCCAGCAGATGCCATAGAGGCGATTGTCGAGGCAAATGCGGCTTTTCAAAAATTTAGGAACTATCCGGCGCATGCCCGTGCCAAAATTTTAGCAAAAGTCGCCGACATCCTGGAGGAACGAAGCTTGGAATGTGCAGAAATCATGGCGTTAGAGGGCGCCAAATCGATCCGTAATGCACGAGAGGAAATCAATCGCACGGTGCAAACCTATCGTTTCGCAGCGGAAGCCGCCAAGAGTAATTACGGGGAACAAATTCCGATGGATGCGGCTGAAGGCGGGGAAAACCGCTTTGGATTTACGATTCGCACGCCAATTGGGGTGGTGACGGCCATTACCCCGTTCAATTTTCCGTTTAATCTTGTTGCCCACAAGGTCGGGCCGGCCATTGCTGCAGGGAATGCGATCGTGTTGAAACCAGCCGAACAAACGCCGATTTCTTCTTTATTTTTAGCAGAGGCTTTTAAAGAAGCGGGACTGCCGGACGGAGTGCTAAACATTATTCCGGGAAAGGGGGATGTTTT
Source organism: Cytobacillus dafuensis (assembly GCF_007995155.1). Taxonomy (NCBI): domain Bacteria; kingdom Bacillati; phylum Bacillota; class Bacilli; order Caryophanales; family Bacillaceae; genus Cytobacillus; species Cytobacillus dafuensis. The sequence continues at coordinate 4,440,399 of NZ_CP042593.1, forward strand.
AAGTGAGGCATTAACCACACATCCCTATGTAAAAAAGGTGACCTTTACGGGGAGTGTGGAAGTCGGTCATATCATTCAGCAGCAGGCCGGGTTTCGCAAACTCACACTTGAACTTGGGTCTAATTCACCCTTTATCATCGACGAAGGTGTCGATATTGACCAATTGATCGAGCGATCGGTCATGGGGGCTTTTTCCTATAATGGCCAAGTATGTATTTCAATTCAGAGGATTTATGTCCATCAATCCTTATACGGCGAATTTTTGGAGCGATTCGTCAGCAGAACGAAGCAACTGGTGATTGGTTCACCACTGGATGAAAAAACGAATATCACCTCGGTTATTTCGAAAAAGTCTTTAGATCGTCTGCAGAGTTGGATCAATGAGGCCGTTCAGGAAGGTGCGAAAATCGAATGCGGTGGAACGGTGGTAGGCAATGTTTTGGTACCAACGGTTCTAACCAATGTGAACCGCGATTCAAAAGTGTCTCGTTTTGAAGTTTTCGGACCAGTCGTTTGTATTGCACCGTTTGATACCCTGGACAATGCAATTGCCGAAGCAAACGATTCCCGCTACGGGTTGAATTCCGGAATCATCACGCCAAGCATTGAACGTGCCTTCTATGCGGCCACCCGCTTGGAAACAGGCGGTGTCATTGTGAACGACATTCCCACCTACAGAATCGACAATATGCCCTATGGCGGCTGGAAAGACAGCGGCGTAGGCAGAGAAGGCGTTAAATACGCCATGCGCGAAATGATGGAAGAAAAATTCATCAGCTTAAAATTCAGCGACAACAATTAAACCGGGGAAGGTTCGAAACAAGCTATAACCTTTCTTCCTGGGCTTTTCTAAAAACATATTAAAAAATTCAGGCTAACACTCCGCATGACTTTTTCTATATATATACCAACATGTAGCTTAATCAAACTTTCAAGCACTCTTCAACCATGGTGCATTTCAGCATTAAGGGTTCCGTTTTGAGGTGCTTTTCTTAAAATACGTGCCGAAATAGCAGTCGTATTGGCATCGTTATTGGTATATAAAAAGTAAAACTCGCCAAGCATGGCGAGTTTCTTTATTAGGAATAAAAAAACCTTATTTATATAAAACCTTACTTATGATACGGTTCACCACCATTAATCTTAAACTAATTTACCTTCTGTAAAATCGGCAACTCTTCCTCAACAATCTGGCCCTTTTATGGAAGATCATTACTCAACTTTATTGAAGATATCTACTATGAAAAATGAACTTATATTAGATTTTATTTCAAATAATTACTAATACCAACTGTATCTTTATCAAGTTATTTATGCTCCATTGAGGAGGTAATACCAATCAACAAAAGGCGTTGGAGCTGGACATATTTAAAAGTCGAAATCTATACTTTCTTATCTCTCAAAAAAAGAAGGATTAGTCATGAAGCCTAATCCTCCTTTTTTTGATCCTATTGATTAAACGCGTTACGCCCGCCGACAATTGGCAATGTAATTTCACTGCGAGTTGGAATTACATTAATTTTTGTACCGGCTTTAGGACGAATGGTGTAGTCGTAATCGCTAGCGATAAGGACAATCCCGATCCGATGCCCGGCCTTAAATACATAATCTTTAGGCTGCATTTCCCATTCAAAAGTGTAATCTCTGCCAGGAACTAGTGATTCGGAACGATCTGCGGCATGGAGATTTTGTGGATCCACCCAGCCACGCGATACAATTACTGGACTTGCACTACTGTAATCAACGAGCAATGCTGTTAAATTGGCAACGGGACGGTCAATACTTGCACGGATGCTGACTTTAGGCGTCCCGCTCAACCGGACCAAATCAGTTAATTCCGGAGTCACATAAGCCAACCGGTTTGAAGAATTCAACTCTGGATTGGCAATGAGAGTATTTGCCTTTTTCATTGGATCATCAATGATTGTTTGCGTGTTATGCGGCTGGTTCGGAACAGGATTTAGATGTAACGCCCCTAAATCATTTCCCGTGCCTGTTAAATGAAGTCTTGTCGAAACTGTGCCAGGTGCGGGCCAGCTTGTTTCCTTACTCCAAGTTCTGTCCTCACGCTGAATATCAACAGCTGGCTCATTCATAACCCCATTTTCAATCCCATACAGATAATAGTCAAACCATCTATTTTGTAATTGTGGCCAGTTATTGCCTGATGGACTTGAATGGGCACCCTGATGGAGCCACAATCTACGAGGGACATTATTTTCTCCTAAAGCTTCCCACCACTGTGCAAATTGTTTTGTCTTAACATTCCAATCATTCAGCCCGTGAACAACGAGAACACTAGCCTTTAAATTCTTGACATCCTTTACATAATCACGGTGTGCCCAGAATTCACTGTAGTCCCCTGTTTCTCTGTCTTGTGCAGCTTTTAACTCTGCAATGACATCTTTACATACTTGTGGATTTTTACGAGTTAGGACTGCTTCAGCCATATTGTCTGTATCTTCACCTTGGTAGCCTCCAGGAGCTATAACTGCTCCGTTAGCACGATAATAGTCATACCAGCTGCTAATTGCTGCAACTGGGATAATAGTTTTTAGTCCATCCACACCTGTTGCAGCAACTGCATTTGGTAAGGTCCCATTGTAGGAAGTACCTGTCATCCCAACGTTACCAGTGGACCAATCAGCTGATACCTCTCTCCCATCTCCTGTATAAGCTTTCGCCCGTCCGTTTAACCAATCAATAACGGATTTTGTACCAAGAATTTCTCGTTCATCGCCCGTTGTTGGACACCCATCCGATTTGCCTGTCCCAATACTCTCCGCAAGAATAACACCATAACCACGAGGGACATAGTAATTCCCTAAGGAACCAAGATTGGCAGCTTGTCCTTCCACAAGCGCGAATGGTTTTCCTCCTCGTCCATTCCCGTTACCAGGATGTTTAACAGGATTTAAATCTACATCGACATTAAAGACAGGAACATTTAGAATTCCGGAGCGATAGGGACTCATCTCATAAATGACTGGTACTTTAACACCTGGTTCCGTTTTTGGACGGTACACTTTAATAGAGACGCGGTCACGTTTCCCATCACTGTCGCTGTCTATCTCTGTCTCAACGAATAAGTCTTCAATTATCGCCTCGTCAGTAGAATAGATTGGTTTTGTCATTCCATTTTCTAGTTCAATTCTGGTTGCGTCTGATGCGGTTTCCGGGATCAGTCCATTTAGTGGCATCCCTTTCCACTCGAGAACCTTTCCCTTGGCTGTTGCTTCTAATGTAGTGGGTAGATTTTGCTCGTTTGTTGCTTTTACTGTCCAGGAATCTACTCCCGCTAGGAATGTAAGAGATAGAACAGAACATAAACTGATCGACAAAACTTTTTTCCTCAAATTTTTTCCCCCTCATATTATCGAAATTTCGGCAATTTCCACCAAAATCAATAATATCACTGAATGTTTATAATTTTTGTATTATTCTGTCAAACATTCAAAAACAGGAGAATAGTAATGGACAGAACCAATGATTTATAGTACAAAACCCCTGTTTTGGTTACAGAAAAGCAGGGCTTTTTACGAGTTGTTCCATAAGACAAAAATAGTGTACTTGATTAAGAGATTTATAGTTAAATTAATTGCAGAAATCGCATATGCAGACAGGTTTTGCAAATTCCTTTTTGAACGCCCCATGAGGACAATTTTCAATCAATATTTTATATGTCCTTATTTCATCTTTACCATCAACTAAATCCCCCTATAGTTTAAGTACAATCTTTCACAAATACCACACTAGCATTACCATATATATTCAAATTTTCTTGGGTTTCTTCCTCCATTAAATGGCCCGATTACTGAATAAGAGAAAATTCGGTATTCATGTGATGATATTCTGACAGTTTAAGAAACGCACTAAGATTCAGAGAGTAGTAGTTGACTTATGAAAGAAGAATCTTTAAACTAAAATTATTAATTTAATACTACATCCTTTTAAAGGGGAGTAGCTTTTACAATGAAGTCGTCATTTCGGAGATTCCCAATCTCTCGGCTTTGTTGGCAGCGAAATCGTTGTTAGCAAGACCTTTGCCTATTGGTAAAGGTCTTTTATTGTTAAGAAAACCTTTGCCGGCTCTGGTAAAGGTTTTTATTTTTTCAAGATTAAAGGCAAATGAAAACAGGAGGATATTCATGATACTAAGAAAATATATGGCATTATTAGGAATAGGTTCAGCAAAGATCGATCTCATACTTGAAAAGGAAACATATAAACCTGGTGAGCTTGTAAAAGGATATTTCTTGATTAAGGGGGGCACTATTTTACAAGAGCTAAAAAGGATAGATTGTGATTTGGTCATCAATGATGGGGCAGAAGAAAACGAAAAAATTGTGGAATCAATCACTATTTTAACAACGAAGAGCATTCAGTCAGAAGCTATCAATAAAATTCCTTTCACTTTCCCCCTGCCGAACTCTGCACAAGTATCGACAGGCACATTATCTTATCGATTTAAAACAAGATTAGCCTTCAAAAAAGGAGTGGAAAGTTACGATCAGGACGCCATTCGGATTCTTGTGGATTAACAGAAATGACAATGCTAGTAAAATCCATGGAAGTTTTCTAGCCAATTGGTAAGACTATGATTAACCAAAATTTGAAAGTGGAATATTTTTTTGGAGGATCATATGAAAGCGACCGATGTTCTTATTCGATGTTTAGAAAATGAAGGTGTGGACTATATTTTCGGCATAGTGGGAAAAGAGACACTTGATCTTGTTGATTCTATATCTAAATCAAAACAGATTCAGTTTGTGAATACGAGGCATGAGCAAGGAGCTGCCTTTATGGCGGATGTGTATGCAAGGCTGTCCAAAAAGGCGGGTGTTTGCACGTCCACCTTGGGTCCTGGGGCAACCAATCTATTAACCGGAATCGCAAGCGCAACGCTGGATCATTCACCTGTTATCGCGCTAGTTGGGCAGGCAGGACTTGATAAACAGCATAAAGAATCCCATCAATATTTGGACATTGCAGGAATATTTGAACCTGCGACGAAGTGGAGCATCCAAATCAAGGATTCACAAACGATTGCCGAAGTAATACATAAAGCGTTTCGGACGGCAAAAATGGAAAAGCCAGGCGCGGTCATTATTGAAATACCGGAAAACTTAACATCACAAATGATTCCTGAAAATGCAATGACTGTCACACCGCTTCCAATCTATAGGCCTGAAAGTGAAGCGATTCAAGAGGCCATTCAGCGTATCAGCAACAGTCAAAAGCCATTTATTATCATCGGAAACGGGGTTGTAAGAGGAGAAGCCACCCAGGAGGTGCAAGCATTCATTGACCGCCTCCAAGCACCTGTAACTCATAGCATGAAAGCAAAAGGAATTTTGCCTAAAAGCCATCCGCTCAATTATTTTACATTTGGTTTCAATGAGCAGGATAAGGTTTTACGTGGGATTGAGGAATCCGATTTACTGATTGTAATTGGATTTGATTTTGCAGAACATCTGCCGAAAGAATGGAATAAAAAGAAAGTGCCGATTATCCATATTGATGCGGTTCCTGCAGAATCGGATGAATATTATCCTCTTCAAAGCGAACTAGTTGGGGATGTGAAACGGACTTTGCAAGCCATTAACGATCTTGAAATCGAAGTAAAATCGTGGGTCCCATCCGGAAATTTGCGCGAACAAATGATACAGGCCTACCATATTTATGAAGAATCTGCTTCAACTCTATCCATCACATCTCTTCTGCACTCTATCGAAAAATTAACCAGTGAAAATACGATTGTTATTTCGGATGTAGGCTCTCATAAAGTCTCCATTGCCCGCACTTATCAGCCCAAAAAGCCGGAGAAACTTATTATTTCAAACGGATTCGCTTCAATGGGAATAGCCATACCTGGGTCAATTGGAGCTAAATTAGCATGCCCGGCAGATCCGGTAGTCTGCATTACTGGGGATGGTGGAGCCCTAATGAATTTTGCTGATATCGAGACAGCAGCAAGATTAGGATTATCTTTCGTGATCATTGTCCTCCATGATTCCAAGCTGAAATTGGAAGAACAAATGATGATGAAAAAGTTAGCTAATAATTTTGGAACAGCTTTTGGAAACCCCGATTTTGTTCAGCTAGCGAAAAGCTTTGGCATTAGAGGAGTACGGCCTGCAAATGTACAGGAATTTGAAAGTATGCTTACAGAGGCATTAAAGAAAAATGAACTGACACTCATCGAAATACTACTGGAGAATGGGTGAAAACCGTTGGAATGAACCACTGCCTTCACGGATTTATTTGTCATAAGTGTTTCATGATTCCCATTAATGGTGAAATTCTAGACGGCCGGTAGTCATATAATTCTTTTGATTCTTTTTAGGATTCTAGTGCTCAATAAGACCCAGATCCAGCTATAAAAAATAGAGAATAAAATAATCAATCCAATAACTGAAACACTAATTTGATGAGAAACCGCAGGCCCTAACACGGGGAATTTTACACCATATAATAAAAGGAAAATCCCTATTGTTAACCCGGCCGATCCGCTCAAGGTATAACTGATTTTTTTACGAAAAAAATGAAAAGAACTGCCAATCATAAGCCCTAATAAACCTGTGGTAAATGGAAAAATAATGAGCTCGGACGGCTGCAGAATCAAAAGTAAATGGGCTGTTAAAACATAGGAAGCAAGACCAAGCGGAATCGAAAAAATAGAGCAAAGAATAATTGGTGCTGTAGCCACGGGACTTATAAAATACCCAATCCCAGGCAAGAACCCTCCTGCCGATTGAAAAATAGCCCCGATGCTGCTCAAAAGAGAAATAAGCACAATCTTTTTCGATCTTGGCCATTTTCGAAAGGTTATTTGTATCTGTGTTATTTCGTTTTTTACATCGCACATGGCATACCCTCCCTATGCCCCACTATATGCATGGAAATGGAATATTATTTCGAAGACTCCTGTTCATTACGTCTGAATCAACAGGGAAATGAATTTAATGTGCCACTTACAATTTAACAAATGGATTAAGCAATCCAGATTAGAAAAACTTGGCTTTCGCCAATTTCTTCCGGCGAAAGCCTTAGCTTTTCTTATGCGATGTTATTAATAGAATACCTATAGTAATTTGGAATTTACATTAGTACGTTAAAAAACTTATACTTTCCTACTAGCCAAATAAGAAGGATATTGACTGTATAAGTAGCCAATATCCTTCTTATTTTAATTTTTTCCAGTAGCTTTAAAGCGGAAGAGATGAACACCTTCATGCCAATTAAGAGAGCATCTTCATCAATCGTGAATTTCGGATGATGATGGGGATATAGAATTCCCTTCTCCATCAAAGTAATGGAGAAGTATATTTTTTCTATAGGCTGATCCCTTACCGGAATCTGTTATTGTTGACCGACGAGTGTTTGCGGCACTCTTGGTGGTCATTTTTATTATTTGTAAAGTGGGCAAAATAAGAAAAAGCCAATAAGCGAGGTTCTTTATGAAAAAAAGCCTTTTAATATTGATTGCCTTCCTAACTTTTTTCTCTTATTCTCCCGTTCAAGCTGAAACCGTAACTAAAAATGATGTACAGCTGCGTAATGATGTAATACTCAATTTACTATTTCCATCCATCGATAAAGCAATTGAAAAACATTTCGGCAAACCGAAGCAGTTTTATTGCGAACAGATTCTCCAAATCAAAAAGAAAGTAGAACACGAAACCTACAGCTACTTCAACGTCACCTTGCAGCTAACAACATTTGAAGGTGCACACGATTTCCCATTTGATTTGGTGACTATCACTTTTAGTAATAAAAATACTATGGAGTGGCGGGCTATTGATGTCAAAAGCAGAAGGTTAAAGCCAAATGAAATAACTAATTGCAGACATTCTTTGTAAAAGGGTGTCTTTTTATTCGGTTATATTCTTCAACTAAATTACCCTTAAAAGTAAAAGAGCGCAATTCTTATTCCGTGAATCCCCGTTAATTATAGATGGATGTTGTTATTTGTTTGTTTAACTTCCCTAATGCCTCAGATAGTTTGGCGTTTATTCCATTTGCGTTGTCCACATAAATCACCAATACATTTTCAATCCCATAGGCTCTATACTTCTCCAGTTCTTCCCCGGTTCTTGATTCTTCAAAGCTTTTGACTCCCTCAGCCCTTTCAGCTCCTGCAGGAAATAGATAAACCGATAAAGGGTTCCCTTCTAACCGATAGCTTTTCGGTTCAACCCCGTTCAACTCACTCATAAAATCGCCGTTTGATAGAACAGCCTCTTTTAATTCAAGTCCCTGTTCCTCTATAACATCCTCTATTTCCTTATAAGAAAGATTATATTCACCATTAACCCATGGGTCTGCAGGGTCTTCAATGGTTTGTTGATTACAGGCGGATAGAACCAAGGTTAAAATAAAAATAAACAATGACTTTTGGATTTTCACATTATACCCCTTACTTTTATTTGAACTACTTAGAAAAGGCGGGCACCCTTTTTTATTCAATTATCTGCCCGATTCTTGAATAAAACTTAATTCTTGTTTTATTAGGTAGTTAATTGAACAACTTGTCATTATAGTATCTATCGTTCCCAAGCTAAAATGCACCACCACCAGGGGAATGCGAGTTTTAATCGACAACATCATAAAGATGTACGAAGTTAAATCTCAAAATATTCTTCTATCGCTTTCATAACTTTAAATGGCCCTGAACTTTTGTTTGAAGGGAATGCGAGTTTAATCCCGGACTCAGGATAAAGAGCCGAATGGAAGCTCCCCCCGGGATCGTACCCCATTAAGTTGTTACGCTGGTAACTCCCCCTGTTATCTTGAATTAGTTATAACTATTGTCCCTGTGTTGCCTCCTCCAGGCCCAACAATTGATTTTGATACAGATATCGGTTTAATAAAAACTGCCCCACCAAAGTTGAGAATCCCACCTGTAACGGAAGTTATACAGATACCATCCTTCTTTATATCCAAGTTCATTCCCCCAAAGTTACTTTTAAATCATTATATGTACAATTAGGTATGCTTGTTCATATAAGAATATAACTATTCGCGTCCTTACAGGGTTTAGCTTGATGGATATATTGTGGGACCCATTTGCTTTTTCTTGCACTTTAGTTTAAGTACATTTCATCACAATCCCACATAAATAACCGTATTTGCTTTAGTGTTTTATTCCATTAGCCCCGTTTTTGAAAGACTATAGATTTTAACTATCATGTTGTGTATAATTTCAGAATTGTAACCTCCCTTTAAAAAAAATAGAGAAACGACTTCATCGCTTCTCTTTGAATTTATTTAGTGGATACTATTCACTTTCATTTATTATTCATTCCAGTTTTTAATGATAATAGAGTCCGGTAAGTAAACTTAAGTTAAATTCCGTTTATTTATGAATCCGTTTCCGAAGAATAAAGATAGATTCCGATTATTTATTAAAAATTACATTAAACCGCTTCACTACCCCTTCTAACCTCATCCTGCACAAAATGAATGCCGAGCTCATGATGATCTCCTTCGTATAAGGCTCTTTGTGCGAAGCGAACTTGTCCGTTTACATCAAACACTTCCAGCTTGCAATGTGCACGATTTTTCAAAAGTGCTTCATAGAAGCTATTTTTATCATGGACTGATACGCCATTCACCTTTGCAATAAGTTCACCAACCTGTAAACCCATATTGCTAGCTGGAGAACCAGGAATGATTCCTAGGATCATCACGCCATTATTTCTTTTTGAAAAATAGAATGGAAGATTTCCCTCTATCATTCTCTGCCTTAATGTAATAAGTTCCCTGCCAATAATCGCAATTGTCACGACGGCAATGGCTGCGAGTGGATACCAATAGCCTGAAACGGATAAAAGCAAAACGAGAATTCCAAGCACCATAACCTTTTTTCCGACTGCTTTAACGGCTTCAGTAGGCAGCTTTCCTTGAACCTGCTGAAAAAATCCGACAGCAAAAGGAACGAGTATAATGGAATAAGTGCCTCCGCCAACTGAAAAAACTGGCCACCATTCAAATGGAGCTTGCAAAGCCTCACCAGGGATAATTAAAAACAACGGAAGTAGCCAAACGCGTTTCACCTCATGAATGCCAACCCTTTGCCCCCGCTTGCTTTTTATCAATTTAGGAGAAGTTCCCTTCCGTCCATTTTTGAAAATAAGGATCCCTTCCCCAATTAAAAGGAGAGCTAGAAGAACAGCAATAGATGGAAAAACCGTCTGCTCCTGATCCGAAACCGAGGTTAAGAAGAATGGAAGCGGCCATTTTTGCTCAATAGCAAATATCGTAGCAAAAAAGGCGAAGCCCAATGTATATGCAGGCGCCATCCACCTTATCTTTGTTGTTAAACTCCATAAAATTGTAAAAGCAGCAGTAAAGAGAATGGTCTCCATCGGAATCACAAGACCTGCGGATATTGAAATAAGAGAAGTTACAAGCCCAATTAAGATTCCGAGCGGCAGCAGCTGTCTTAGCTCAAAATATGCATTCTCTGCCCGTACATGAAAATCCCTTCTCTCCCGCTTCACACGAGAAACGCCCAATATTGCCGCAATAAAGAAAAGGTAATAGAAAACAGGGTGAAGAAAAAGCTTTCCTATTCCTTTTAATATTTCAATCAGCCATTCTAAAGCCAAGCCATCCACCTACCTCTACTGATAAATACGATTGAAAGTATGTAAAAAAGTTGCATTCCACTTACAAACACAAATATCTATTACTCTATATTCTACCAAATTGTACTCTTAAAGCCTATGCCAATATTGGTGAAAAAAACAATCAAGAGTATTCACTCTTAACCTTTTATGTAAAATACCGTCATTTTCATTTCACTGTGCAGGTGATTACTTCGTACATCTAGGCTTGCTCAACGAATCCGGCGACAAGTTTATTTTACACGTAAAAAAAGCACAGAGACCACGCTCCATGCTAATGTGATACTTATCACCGAGCAAGAAACCTCAGTGCTGTTTGCAGCTGAATATCATTTTCTTCTTTTTTCTTTTCTTCAGCTACTGCCTGTTCAAGTGCCAAAGCGGTTTTTTTATCAATTTTACCGGTAGCCTTTAAGTCATTTTGCAGTTGGAAGGCTCTTACAGCACTCATTGTGGTTTCGCTGAAATAGCCGTCTTTACGACCTGGGGCAAAGCCTAGAGCTTCAAGGATTTCTTGTGCATTTTTCACCTGTTCATTATTCATTTCCTTCACTAAGGCTTCTTCAACCTGAAGGGGAGGTGTATGATAAAGAGCTGGCTGCTTTACTTTAAGTGTTGGCTCTATGCCTTTATGATGAATCCAATTTCCATCTGGGGTCAGCCATTTATAGAGAGTTAATTTAATATTACTGCCATCTCCCATCGGAAACGGCTGCTGAACAGTCCCTTTTCCAAATGTATTTTCGCCAATTAGGGCGTAGCCCTGTGCTTCATTAAGGGCACCTGCCAATATTTCTGAAGCAGAGGCACTGCCATTATCAATCAGAACAGCAATCGGGTAGTCCTTTTCCTCTTTCAAGCTTGAAAAATATCTTTTCTTTTTCCCGTCTCTTTTTTCAATTTGTATATATGGTTTTTCATCTGTGACAAGCTCTTTCAAAATTTCCTCAACGGATATTAGAAGTCCTCCTGGATTCCCTCGGACATCAATAATTAAGCCTTCTATCCCTTTTTTCTCAAGTTCTTGTAATTGCTCCTTGAATTCAATTGCCGTTTCTTTCGAAAACGAAGTGATCTCTAAATAACCGATTGCCTTTCCGCTTTGCTTTTTTAAATCAGAATAAACGGTGATTTGAGGAATTTTATCCCGCTTAACATGAATAACGAGGGGCTCCTTCAATCCTTGACGGGCAATTTCCAGCTTTACCTTCGTCCCTTTTTCCCCACGTATTTTGGAAGTTGCTTGAAATAAGTCCAAGCCTTCAATGCTTTCACCATCTACCTTTAAAATTTGATCCCTCGGCCTTAAGCCTGCTTTTTCCGCTGGAGAATCTTTAAATGGAGAAACAATAATAATTCTCCCCTCCTCCATGCCTACTTCAGCTCCAATCCCTTCAAATGCAGACTCAAGCGTATCATTGAATAGCTTCACGGTCTCCTCGTCCATGTAGATAGAGTATGGATCTGAGAGGGACGCAAGCATCCCTTGAATAGCCCCTTCTACAAGCTTCTTTTCTTCTACATTCTCTACATAGCTGTTTAATATTAAGCCATATGCCTGCTCTACTTTTTTTAGATCTTCGTCACTCATCTCTGCTGGAAAATTCCCCTCATCTAATTGGGAAGAATGGTTTTCGATGTTATTCTCAAGTGCACGATGACTGATCCACTTCATTCCTGCATAGGTACCGCCAGCTCCGGTCAACAAGGAACCAGTCATTAGCAGCGCTATCCACTTCCTGTTCATACCCCTCTTCCTTTCTCACCGCTTTTTCCTTCACATCTACCTAATTTCAAATAGGTATAGATGATTATTAATAATTCAATATATGAAAAAAAGGGACGGGTTATGAGAATTTTATTACAAGCGGGAATATAGCTTGGATCGTGAGGAGATTTCTTTTTAAAATCAGAAAAACTTGGCATTCGACAAGTCTTTTTTGGCGAATGCCTTAGTTTTTATTATACGATCTTATTAGCAGATATTTAATTGAACACACTCTTTACTTTAGCACGTTAATAGACTTAACCTTTCCTTTTAGCGAAAAAAGGAAGAAGCCGCAGCCTCTTCCTCTAAATTTTACTATATTCTTAAAAATTTCCTTACAGACATCATACTTCCCCAGATCCCGATGAGACCACCCATTAGAAGAAGCAATGCAGATACTTGATATACAAAAGGATTATAATTGAGAAGCTCAATAAAATTGCCTTTTAGCTTCGGCTCTAAGAAATCAAAGAAATAATGGTAGGATGTAGCGATAAGAATGATTGGCAGAACTGCACCGAGAATGCCGAGCCACAGCCCTTCAAGGAAGAATGGCCATCGAATAAAGGAATTCGTTGCTCCTACTAATCTCATAATCTCAATTTCTCTTCTTCTTGCCGTAATCGTAATCTTAATTGTATTAGAAATTAAGAACATCGCCGTAAACAACAATCCTACGATCAGCACAATTCCGAAATTTCGGCTTGAATTAATAAAGGAAAAGAGTTTTTCAACACTTCCTTGGCCATAGTTTACCTTAGCTGCATAATCCATTTTTTCAATTTTCTTAGCAACCATCATTGTATCGTTCGGGTCCTTCGTTTTTACAACGAAGACATCATTTAATGGATTATCTTGTTCAAACAGCCTATAGGCTTCCCCTTCTTCTCCAAAGCTCTCAATAAGATTATCTAATTCCTCATCTTTAGGGGAATAGCGAACCGATTTTACTTCAGGGATCTTTTCAATTTTCTGGCCTAACGCTTTTTGGTCCTGCTCATTGGCAGCGACATCAATATGAACGCGGATTTCTACCTGCTTTTCAATATCAGTAGCCGCTTTATTCATATTCATCATGATAACAAAAAATACTCCGACCAATAAAAGGGTCACCGTAACAGCACTAACAGATGCAAAGGTCATCCAACCATTTCTAGCAAGGCTTTTCAAGCTTTCTTTTAAATGACGGTTTAAGGTTCTAGCTTTCATATCCGTAATCACCTCTTTGTTCATCACGGACAATTTTCCCGCCCTCTATTGCAATTACGCGGTGTTTAATGGTATTTACAATTTCCTTATTATGTGTTGCCATAACCACAGTCGTACCCCTCGTGTTAATTTCATCAAAGATGTTCATGATTTCCCATGAAGTATCTGGATCAAGGTTACCTGTCGGCTCGTCTGCGATAACCACTTTAGGAGAATTCACGATGGAACGTGCAATGGATACACGCTGCTGCTCCCCTCCAGACAATTCAGTCGGAAGCATCCGAGCTTTATGCTTCAAGTTTACAAGATCCAAAGTTTCCATGACCTGTTTTTTAATATATTTTGGCTGCTCCTCTGTTACCTCTAGAGCAAATGCAACATTCTCGTATACAGTTAGAGTCGGAAGCAATTTAAAATCCTGGAAAACAACCCCAATATTACGTCTAAGAAGCGGTACCTTGCTAGATTTTAATTTTGCAAGATTTACACCATTGATCATAATTGTTCCACTCGTAGGCTTTTCTTCTCTATACATCATTTTGATAAAAGTAGATTTCCCCGCACCGCTCGGACCTACCACATACACAAACTCTCCTGCTTTAATATGCACATCTATTCCATTGGCTGCAATAACTCCGTTTGGATACTTCTTATATACATCTTGCATTTCTATCATTAACATCACCTAATCTATTGTGTTTATTTAGAAAAGCGGAAGCGGCTTGATCAGGGGCGACAAGCATAAGACGAGCCGGCGAGAAGGTTGTTCTTTAACCTTCTTGACGGATTGGCTTATGACCTCGAGCCCCTAGTCGCTGAAGCTAGACAAAGAAAAGCGGAAGCTGCTTCGCTTCTATTAATCTTTATATAGTAAAACGAATTCATCACATATTATTTTATTAAAACATCTTTCGATAAAAAACGACAACATTTGAACAGAACATAACTAGGATGCTCTTGGTAATTTCCGTACACCCCATTATAACATCATAATTTGTCTTATTACGTTGAAAAATTATTACATTTTCTTTTCAATATGAAAATTTACCTATTCTATCTATTTTTTTACACCTAATAATCTATTTTTTAAGAGGAGAAGTGGTCAGAAAGGAAGATAAATGGACCACCGCTCGTAGTTTTTAGCGGAGAAGTGGTCAGAAAGGAAGATAAATGGACCACCGCTCGTAGTTTTTAGCGGAGAAGTGGTCAGAAAGGAGGATAAATGGACCAACACTCGTAGTTTTCAGCGGATGAGTGGTCAGAAAGAGAGCTAAATAGACCACTGCCTGCAGTTTTTGAGAGGAGAAGTGGTCAGAAAGGATGCTAAATAGACCGCCGCTCGTAGTTTTCAGCGGATGAGTGGTCAGATAAAGAGCTAAATAGACCACTGCCTGCAGTTTTAAGAGGAGAAGTGGTCAAAAAGGAAGCTAAATGGACCATCGCTCGTAGTTTTCAGCGGATGAGTGGTCAGAAAAAGTGCTAAATAGACCACTGCCTGCAGTTTTAAGAGGAGAAGTGGTCAGAAAGGAAGATAAATGGACCATCGCTTGTAGTTTTCAGCGGATGAGTGGTCAGAAAAAGTGTTAAATAGACCACTGTCCGTCATTTTCCTCTATCATCCAAAGACAGTGAAAAATTGTTCATATGAATTAAAAAAACGTCCTGCGCGAACAGAACGTCTTTCGAGAGCTAATTACTTTTTAGCTGCTAACCACTCAGCAACTTGTGATGCTTCATCACCACTAAGAAGACCACTTGGCATTGCACCTTTACCATTGGCGATAATGTTTTCAATATCTTCCTTGGAAAGCTTAGAACCTGCTTTATCAAGTGCAGGACCTACAGAACCTTCAAGGTTGCCGCCATGACAGCTTGAGCACTTTTGATCATATAGCTTTTGAGCATCTCCAGCAGCTGTTGTGGTTTCTCCACCTTTTGTTGTACCTGTGTCCTTCTCTTTTGTATCATCTGCGCCACCGCAAGCTGCAAGAACAAGAGAAGTACCCATAAGTAATGCAAGAAGCTTCTTTTTCACTGCAAAATCCCCCTCTGGAAAAATTACATACTACAGCTACATTATACCAATATTCTACACCCGTTTGAAACCCTCACCAAGGACCTCAGAAGCGTCAGTTACCACGATAAACGCTGTCGGGTCAATGGATTTGACTAATTGTTTCAACTTTGTGAACTCCGTCTGGTCAACGACACACATAAGAACAGGGCGCTCATGATCAGTATAACCACCGTATGCTGTTAGTTTTGTCACTCCTCTATGGATTTTATTCAAAATTCCTTCACGAATTTCATTTTGTTTATCCGTAATAATCAATGCCATTTTTGAACGACCAAACCCTATCTGAACAATATCAATCGTTTTACTTGTTACATAGAGGGCCAGCAAGGCGTAAAGGCCTCTTTCAATATCAAACACAATCGCTGCTGTAAGAACAATCAAACCATCAATCATCGCAACACATGTCCCTAAAGAAAGGCCGGTATATTTATTAATGATTTGGGCAGCGAGATCTGTCCCGCCTGTAGATGCCTTCCCTTTGAAAACAATTCCCAAACCCAGACCAACGCCGATTCCGCCAAATAAAGAGGCTAGCAAAGGATCATGGGTCCATGCCTCAAAATCTTTTGTTAAAAAAACGACAAAAGGAAGAAAAATCGTTCCTACAAGTGTTTTTACACCGAATTGCTTACCTAGTAAGATTACTCCAGCAATAAAAAGTGGAATATTTAATGCCCACTGTACGTACGCAGGCTCCCAGCCAACAAGCTCATTCAAAATCGTACTAATTCCGCTCACCCCTCCAGAGGCGACCCGATTCGGAAGCAAAAACACGTTAAAAGTAAACGCAATGATTGCAGCACCAATCAGTACGTAAATATACTCTCGTAGAATCCCCGATTCTGAGTTTTTTATGGAATCAAGCTTATTTTTCCCCATACAACTTCTCCTTTAGTTCTCTGTCAATGTTATATCTTCTATTCATGTGAAGAACACAGCCTCGAAAAGCCTTAATTTTTTTAGTTAATCTTTTTTTCGACAGTTACCGACAGAGTATAGCATGGGGAATAATCATGTGTAAATCCCATTAGATTGCTGTATTAAAGAAATAAACTGAATTCGATTGTTTGAACTCATTTTGTAGTAGGTTATGGAATATTTCCTTATACTATTAATTAATATTGAAAGATTTTTTATTATGTTTCCGTGGTATAATCTTGAAAAGGAGGTGAGAGAATGGAGAAAATTCTTAATAAAATTTTGGCCGAGTTAAAAGAGCATTCGAATAGATTTGACTTAATGGATAAGAGATTTGATACCGTTGAAGTTAAGCTAGAAAATGTCGAAAATCGATTAGATCGTGTTGAAGTTAAGTTAGAAAATGTCGAAAATCGATTAGATCGTGTTGAAGTTAAGTTAGAAAATGTCGAAAATCGACTAGAGAATGTTGAATTTAAATTAGAGAATGTCGAAAATCGACTAGAGAATGTTGAATTTAAATTAGAGAATGTTGAAGTTAAATTAGAGAATGTCGAAGGCGAATTAAGCGATGTCAAAGGTCGATTAGGGAATGTGGAAGATGGCCTTTGCAAGCTTGAAAACACGATTAATAATAATGCAACAGAATTTAGAAGCCATTTCAAGCATATCGAGTTCAAGCTGGATCAGCATGAAGAAACCTTTCGTATTATTTCCGATAAGTTAACAGGAAACAAAAGTGATAGCAAATACCTCAATGATAAAAGCGGCACTCATTAAGCAGTAATGGATGCAGTCATAAGAAAAATCCACGTCAAGTAATTGCCTCAATTTTTTCATAGGCAAACGCCAATTTTTCCAACATAAAGAAGCCTTTGCCGAATTGAATATTTGGCAAAGGCTATTATTTTAACTTAATTTCGAACGAAGAAATGCATCAATAAAAGGATCAAGGTCCCCATCCATAACACCTTGAACATTACCAGACTCTGTGCTAGTCCGGTGATCCTTTACCATGGAATAAGGATGGAAAACATAAGAACGGATTTGGCTACCCCAGCCGATTTCCTTTTGTTCGCCTCGAATATCTGCAAGCTGCTGCTCCTGCTCTTCAATTTTCTTTTGGTAAAGCTTTGCTTTAAGCATTTTCATAGCACGGTCACGGTTTTTTATTTGTGAACGCTCCGTTTGGCAAGTAACGACCACACCCGTTGGAATATGGGTAATCCTCACAGCAGAGTCTGTTGTGTTAATGTGCTGCCCACCAGCACCACTTGCACGGTAAGTGTCAACCTTCAAATCTTCTGTGCGAATATCAATATCGATCTCATCATTAAACTCAGGCATGATTTCACAGGATACGAAGGAAGTATGTCGGCGGCCAGAAGAGTCGAACGGTGAAATCCTAACTAAACGGTGCACGCCTTTTTCCGCCTTCAAATATCCATATGCATTGTGACCTTTAATTCCAAGTGTAACACTTTTAATTCCGGCCTCGTCACCTGGAAGATAGTCCAATGTTTCTACTTTAAAGCCTTTCTTCTCTGCCCAACGAGTATACATACGAAGAAGCATGGAACCCCAATCCTGAGACTCCGTTCCTCCAGCTCCTGGATGCAGTTCAAGAATCGCATTATTTTTATCATATGGCTCACTAAGAAGAAGCTGAAGCTCAAACTCGTTTAAACGCTTCGTCATTTCCTTCAGTTCACTCTCAAGCTCTTCCTGCAGCTCTTGGTCATTTTCTTCCTTAACAAGCTCATACGTTAACTCAAGGTTTTCATAAGTTTCATTTAAATCATACAGTTCATGAACCTGATCCTTTAATCCATTAAGCTCCCCAATGACAACCTGAGCCTGCTGCTGATTATCCCAAAATCCAGGCTGAAGCATTTCATCATCAAGTTCAGCAATCCGTGCCTCTTTATTTTCTAAGTCAAAGAGACCCCCTAAAGTCCGCCAATCGCTTAGCTGTTTTTTCTAGTTCATTTCGAATATCTGCTAATTCCAATTTCGTCACCTCTTATTTAGTTTAAATCGTAACCACTTTTAGAAAAACTTGGCATCCGCTAGGTTTTTCCGGCGATGCCTTAGTCTTTCTTACGCGATATTTTTTGCAGAGACTAAATTAAAGTCTCAATCTCACTTTAGCACGTTAATAAACTTAAACTTTCCGATTAGCTTAAAAACATGATACTTATTATACTGCTTCAATAAATTAATTTCACATAAAAGTACGTGTTCGTCAATTTTATTTTTAATAAAGGCAATTATTGTGTATTTTAACCCCTAAACAGCCTTCTAAAAAGCAAAAAAGAAAGCCGGCTTAGCTGTCATTAGCGGCTCGCCGGCCTTCTTCATCTATTAAATTCCACAACAGTTTTTATACTTTTTACCGCTTCCACATATACATGGATCATTTCGGCCAACATCAATTTGTTTGGTGACTGGCTTTTTCTTCACCTTTTCTCCGTCTTCCTTTGGATTCACGGCTTGGCCTTTTGCCACTTCCTGGCGCTCTAGATTATTGCGAATTTCAGCTTTCATAATATACTTCGCAACATCTTCCTCAATAGCAGCAATCATATGCTCAAACATCGCAAAGCCTTCCTGCTGGTATTCGCGCAGTGGATCAATTTGTCCATATGCACGAAGGTGGATCCCTTGGCGGAGCTGATCCATTGCATCGATATGATCAATCCATTTCGAATCAACAGCGCGAAGCACGATTACCTTTTCGAATTCTCGCATTTGCTCAGACTGAAGAACTTCTTCTTTTTCATCGTATCGTTCCTTCACTTTGGCAAAAATAACTTCAACGATTTCTTCTGAATCCTTGCCACGGAGCTGATCGATTGTAATATCTCCTTCATGAAGAAGATTTCCATTCACATAATCGATAAGACCTTGTAAATTCCACTCTTCCTCATCTCCATTATTAGGAGCAAAACCTGCAACATTACGTTCAATGGTAGTCGTAATCATATTCTCAACGATTTCGCGAAGATTCTCTGATTCTAATACCTCGTTACGCTGTGTATAAAGAATTTCACGCTGCTGGCGGAGAACATCATCATAGGAAAGAAGCTGTTTACGAGCATCAAAGTTATTGCCCTCTACACGTTTCTGTGCAGATTCAACTGCCTTGGATACCATTTTACTTTGAATTGGCTGTGAATCATCCATGCCAAGACGATCCATCATTGATTTCATATTATCAGAACCGAAGCGGCGCATTAATTCATCTTCCATTGAAAGGTAGAATTGAGTAATCCCCGGATCTCCTTGACGTCCAGAACGTCCGCGGAGCTGGTTATCAATACGGCGGCTCTCATGTCGCTCCGTTCCAATGACGGCTAAGCCTCCTAATTCTTTAACCCCTTCACCAAGCTTAATGTCCGTACCACGACCAGCCATATTCGTTGCAATCGTGACAGATCCTTGTTCACCAGCATCAGCAATAATTTCAGCTTCACGGCCATGGTTTTTCGCGTTCAACACATTATGGCGAATCCCTTTTTTCGTTAAATATTTTGAAATCACTTCTGATGTTTCAATCGCAACGGTACCAACAAGAACAGGCTGGCCTTTTTGATGACGCTCAGCAATATCCTCAACAACGGCACGGAATTTTCCATCAATGGATGAATAAATCAAGTCTGCGCGATCATCACGAGCAATCGAACGATTCGTTGGAATCACAACAACATACATATTGTAAATATTGCGGAATTCCTCTTCCTCTGTTTTCGCAGTACCCGTCATTCCCGAAAGCTTTTCATACATACGGAAGTAGTTCTGGAATGTAATCGTAGCAAGCGTCATGCTTTCATTTTGAATGTCCAGACCTTCTTTTGCCTCAATTGCCTGATGAAGACCATCACTATAGCGACGTCCCTTCATCAAACGGCCTGTGAATTGGTCAACAATGACAATTTCTCCATCTTGAACGACATAATCAACATCAAGATGCATGCTTGAATTAGCTTTTAATGCCTGAGTAATGTGATGGTTTAAAGAAACATGCGTAATATCAAATAAGTTTTCAATTCCAAAAGCACGCTCAGCCTTCGTCATTCCTTCTTCTGTCAGCTGAACTCCTTTTGTTTTTTCATCATACGTAAAATCTTCTTCTTTTTTCAAAGTACGGACAAACGCATTGGCTTGAATATAAAGCGAAGTCGACTTTTGTGCTGTACCAGAAATAATTAACGGTGTACGAGCTTCATCGATTAAAATCGAGTCAACCTCATCAATAACAGCATAAAATAGCGGGCGCTGTACTTTTTGCTCTTTGTAAAGAACCATATTATCGCGCAAATAATCAAAGCCAAGCTCATTATTCGTGCTATACGTTACGTCGGCAGCATATGCAGCTTGCTTCTCTTCTTTATTTAGACCGTTTAAATTCAAACCGACAGTTAGACCGAGGAATTCATATAGCTGCCCCATCTCATTCGCATCACGGCTTGCAAGGTATTCGTTGACCGTAACGACGTGAACCCCTTTGCCTGATAATGCGTTCAAATACACAGGCATCGTAGAAGTTAATGTTTTCCCTTCTCCTGTTTTCATCTCGGAAATATTTCCATCGTGAAGGGAAGCCCCCCCCATGATTTGGACAGGATACGGATATAATCCAAGGACACGTCTCGCTCCTTCTCTAACAACCGCAAACGATTCAACTAGCAAATCATCCAATGATTCACCCTTTTGATATCGCGCTTTAAATTCCTCCGTTTTTGCCCGAAGGTCTTCATCAGAAAGCTTTTCCATATCTGAAGCCAAAGCCTCAACTTGTTCAGCTATTTTCGTAAGGCGTTTTAGTTCGCGTTTATTTTGATCGAACACTTTATTTAAAATCCCAAGCATTTAAAACGCTCCTTTATATTGGATATGAGAGGACAATAATGAAAGCCCTAGGCAAAACGCATTTTTAAAACAAGCGATTAAAAATGGCCAAAAAATGGCCTGTTTTTAGAATTTCGCCGCTTTCCGGCTAAATCCTCCCATGAAAGCTCGAATTTATTCCTATTAATATTACCACTTTCAAAATGGAGTGACAACTTATGTGGGGTGGAGAGGAAAACGGGAGTCACTGCTAAGAAAAAAGGGCTGTCCCAAAAGCATAGGTGTCAGGCTCCACGAACAATATCTAATATCAATAAGTGTGTGGGATTTAGATACTGTGTATTAAGTGGATGCCAGACACCTTATAGGACAACCTTAGTAAGGTTCTTATCATTTTTTAGGCTAGGTTAAACTTCCTTGTTTCTCATCCTCTTACCACGCTGCAATCATTCCGTCTGTTCGCGCCTCTGTTCCGCCCATTAACACACCTGTTTTAATATCTCGCCAAATGATTTGCCCACGGCCAAAGCCACCTAAATCAACCATCATTTCAATTTGATGCCCTTTTCTAATAAGTGCTTGGGCCAATGGATAGGGAAAATGCGGCTCAACAAGCACCTTTTTGTCTTCAACCCATTTCCATCTCGGTGCATCTAGAGCAGCTTGTGGATTTAGGTGAAAATCAATTGTATTCATCACCACCTGCATATGCCCTTGCGGCTGCATATAGCCCCCCATTACTCCGAAAGGACCAAATGCTTGATCTCCTTTTGTTAAAAATCCTGGCATGATCGTATGATACGTCTTTTTCCCAGGCTTCAATGCATTAGGATGATGCGGATCAAGCGAGAAATCATGCCCTCTATTTTGCAAGGCGATGCCCGTCCCGGGAACAACAAGCCCTGAGCCAAATCCCATATAATTACTTTGGATGAAAGAGACCATATTCCCCTCTCCATCCGCTGTGGCCAAATAAACAGTACCTCCGCTTTTCGGCTGATACGGCCATGGATTTATGGCATACTCGCCGATTTCAGCTCTCCTTGAAGCCGCATATTCCTCTGATAACAGATCTTCCACCGCTACCCTCATATCCCTTGGATCTGTAATAAAAGCGCGGCCATCTGTAAAAGCAAGCTTCATCGCTTCAATTTGCTTATGTAGGGTATCAACAGAATCCCGATGAATAAATGAAAAGCCTTTTACAATATTAAGAGCTAAAAGCGTGATCAATCCTTGTCCGCTCGGGGGAATCTCCCACACATCATATCCGCGGTAATTAACTTTAATCGGCTCTACCCATTCCGCTTGATAGCCTGCCAAATCCTCCTTTGATAGAAATTCATGATACTTCTTAGAAAATGCGGAAATTTTCTCAGCTAATTCCCCTTTGTAAAAGCTTTCTGCGTTTGTTTCCCCAATAGATCTCAATGTTGCAGCATGATCCTTTGAACTCCAGATCTCTCCAACTCTCGGGGCTCTTCCATGAGGAGCAAAGATTTCAAACCAATGCTTGAATTCATCACCTTTAAGAATTTGCTTGAAATTTTGATAGGCATACTCCCAATTCTTGCCTAAAGTAGGGGTCAAAGGGTACCCATTTTCTGCATATTCTATGGCAGGCTTCAGCACTTCCGACAATGAAAGCTTACCAAATCGTTTCGATAATTCTGCCCACCCTGATGGTGCACCTGGTACGGTAACAGGCAGCCATCCGTGGACAGGCATTTTTTCATATCCTCTTTCCTTCACCGCTTCAATCGAAATCGATTTCGGGGCAGGACCGCTTGCATCTAATCCATGCAGCTTTCCGTTTATCCAAACAAGTGCATAAGCATCCCCGCCAATGCCATTTGATGTCGGCTCCAAGACCGTTAAGGCTGCGGCCGTTGCAATCGCTGCATCAACCGCGTTTCCACCCTTTTTTAATATTTCTAAACCGACCTGTGCGGCTAACGGCTGTGAGGTGGCAACCATCCCTCTTTTAGCCATAACCGTTGTTCGTTGCGACGTATATGGATAATAATGAAAATCAAAGTTCATGGGGATCACCCTTTAATTGTTTTATTATTTTGATTATACCAAATAATAAAACAATTAAAGGGAAAATTTATCCCGTATTAACGTGCAGTAAGACCCCCACCTCAAGATTGAGAGAGAAATGTGGAAGATAGGTGGGGGACAACCGCCCGTAAAAGCCCCATTAGTTTAACTAACCATCAGTGGGGGATGAAAAAAACCCCCACTGATGGAAGTTTCACTTTATCTGCCAAAGGCGTAAAAAGACCCCCACTCAGTCAGAGTGAAGGTCTTGTTCTATTATTGTGCTTCAATTAAGCCGTAACGGCCGTCTTTGCGCTTGTACACTACATTCGTTAAGCTTGTTTCAGCATTCGTGAACACATAGAAGCTATGGCCTAGCATATTCATTTGCAGGATGGCTTCTTCGCTGTCCATTGGCTTCAGATCAAAGCTCTTTTGACGAACAACTTCAAGATCCTGATCCTCATCTACTACTGTTCTTTCTGACTCATCTAAAGTAACGAACATAGCAGGAATATTGCCTTTTTCACGGAATTTACGGTTTACCTTTGTTTTATGCTTGCGTATTTGACGCTCTAATTTATCAGTAATTAAGTCAATTGCTGCATACATATCATCATGAACTTCCTCTGCACGAAGCACTAAATTCGGCATCGGAATCGTTACTTCTACTTTAGAAGTTTTATCTTGATACGTTTTTAAATTAACATGCACGGTTGATTCAGGAGTTTCAGTAAAATACCTTTCCAATTTAGCAATCTTCTTCTCTACATACTCTCTAATTGCTGGAGTTACCTCAATGTTTTCACCACGAATGTTAAAATTCATAAGTGAGCTCCTCCTTTTCATTATACAAATGCCGTGCTTTCAAGGTTTGCTCGATCTGTAACGGCTTCCTTTAAAAGCACTAAGTCTTTTAATAAAGACTATATATTACAATTCTATTTTACCCTATAAAACTCCTGCTAGTACAGTGAAAAAGTTTGTGGGATTTGACGGTTTTGTGAAGTATAAATGATTAGTATTAGGAAGTGAAACCAACTGGAATGAATATTAAGAATCTTTTAAAGGGTCATGTAAATGTAAAATATTTAAATTTTCCCCAATAAAAAACACCTCCAATTGTTAATTGTGTCTAACAAAAGGAGGTGTAAGCTCAATGCTCTGTGGTAGAGATTTTCGCACCTCTAATTTGATATGGGCGAATCATAGAATTATCTTTCAAGAAAAAGAGTAACCGATTGGCTACTCCTTTGTTTTTCTTATCCTTTTAGATCGATGGTTCCGCCAAGATGCGGTTGTGCAGCTTGCTGCAGAGCTTGCAAGTTAGCTCCCCCTAGCATCTCATTGATAAAATTAGCATTTCCTTCTGCTTGATTCATTGCTTTTTTCATCACTAGGATTGAAGCTTGTTGCTGAACTTGACTTTGACTTAGTGCCATTGACATAAGAGCACTATCCACATAGAGCCCTCCTTTTTATGTTTCATTTTAAGGAATAAAGCTGTTTGTTTTCCTAGAGCTCAGAGGTTAATTCTTTTTATCGTAATAAACTCCATCTAATCCATTCACTGCTTCGTATGGATTTGAGTAACTTTGGACATGATTCTTCTTTTTCTTTAGTTCTTGAAGATCCGTCTGGATTTGAGACTTTAGGTTCTTCATTAGACGATTAATCTCTTGTTCCCACTGGATGATCTGCTTTCCAAGTTCTTGTTCATCAAGCGAATAAGGAGGAGTAAGCTGTACCAGTAGAGGACCTCGTTTTTCAAGTAAAGCCTCTACTTGATGAATGATATCCTCTCTTTCATCGGCACCTACTTGTCCTTGCAGAATCATATAAAGCTGTTTCGTCAAGTCAAAATATTCTTGAACTGCACTCATTACACTTGACTGCTTTCTTTAAATTGCTGCTGGCGATTCAACTGAATAAGCTGTTTCCATGTATCACGAAACTCGACAACAAGCTCCTCAACTTCTTCTAATATTGCAATATCATTTTTCACATTAGCTTCCACAAGACGGCGATGCATGTAGTCATAGAGCGTCATCATATTTTTAGAGACTTCTAGATCCATGTTTAAAGTGACCATTAACTCACTAATAATATTCTCAGCTTTAATGATATTCGTATTTCTCTCTGAAATTTGATTATTCTCAATCGCAATCTTAGCCTGGTGAATAAACTTTAAACAACCATTGTATAACATGAGTGTAAGTTCACCAGGAGAAGCCGTTGTCACTGAATTGCTTTTATATGCTTGATACGGATTATTTACCACCATTTATTACACTCCTTTAAATCCCTTACATTCCGCCGCCAAATTGCTGCATAAGATAAGCCGATTGTGAATTGGCTTGCTGAATCGCTTTTTCCATTGCCGTAAATTGACGCCAATAACGTGCTTCCACGTCTTTTAAGCGGTCTTCAAAGCGGTCGATTCGCTTATCAACATTATCGAGTTGACGCCCAAGAGCATACTGTTGAGAATTTGTGGTAGAATTCCCTGCTTTTTCTTTTAATTTATCCATCGATACCGATACAGAATCATATAAACGGTGGACAATTCCTTTTTCACTCTCGGTCGTACCTTCCCCACGGAATAAATTTTCAACTGATTCAGGATCTTCTTCAATCGCTTTCAGTAATTTTGCTTCATTAATTTCTAGTTTGCCACCTTTAAGATAGTCTTTTGAAGTTGTAATACCTATTTTTGCTAACTGATTATATGCGTCTGCAACATTACTATTTTGAACAGGCTGATAAAAATCCAACCGCATTTCAGATAATACGCTTGATAGAATCGGATCATGTCTCAGCAAACCACTTTTCGCCTTCTCATCCCATAATTCCTGCTGCTTTTCACTCATTTCTTCCCGTTGTTCATCTGTTAAAGGCAAATAAGTTCGATTGCGATCCTCAGACAGTTTTGATTGAATTTTATCAACCAATTCATTATACTTCTTCACAAATTCCTTAATATTTTCTGCCACTTTACTCGAGTCATTACTAACGTTTACACTAACTGCATCTGTAAATTTTTGCTTAATTGTAAAGGTAACACCGTTCATTTCGAATGTATTCGAGGAACGTTCTGTCTCTAAACCATTTATTTCAAATTTAGCGTTTTGTCCACCTGTAACAGTTGCAGTGCCGAATTTCAATACATCATTGATAAAGCTTCCACTCGTACTAATTTCTCTGCCTGCGCCTGTATTAAAATCTCCTGTTTCTGCTCGCGTCAAGGAAGCTTGTCCTGTATTAGAATCATAGAACATCGTAACACCAACACTAGACCCATTTACCTTACCTATAACGGAATTCAATGACTCATTTCCTTGAATTAAGAATGACTCATGCTTCTGACCTTTTGATGTATGGGTATCCATTGAAAAGGTTGTGTAGTTCTGGTCGTACGTTATTTCAAAATTTCTTAAGTCACCAGGATCTGTAACATCTTCAGCTGGTAATGGCATCTTGTCAGTAAATGTAATTTTTCCTGTTTCCGAATTTAAAGTACCAACTACATCACCACTCGAATTTTTAATTTCGCGAGTCAAATCATTTGGATTGCCTTGAATGGTTAAATTATCGATGGTAGTACCATTGCCATCTTTTATTAGAATTGACGACACATTATTAATAGAACCACGTGATATTTGTACTTGCGATGAATTGTATTGTAGTTTAAATGAATCTGTTTTTTCCTTCGCTACATAATCTATACGAATCGAAGTTCCTTGAGCTATTTCTTTATTAAATGTTAAATTTCCATTTGAATCCACAAGTACTTCATTGTCACCGGGAGTGCCGCCTGTAATAACCTTATAGGACTTACCACTAACTTTTACACTCCATGAATCAATTGTCGTATCATCAATATTGGTGAGTCCTGTAGTAATTGTAGCGCCACTACTTGGATTACTAATTGTCTTTGATTCGACAACACCTTGTTTCCATACATCCGTTCCAGATTGAGCCATACTTTCCTTTTGTCCAAAAATCCCTTTGCTAGAATCAAAAGTCTTTCCTATTCCGGCTATGTTACCACCATTTACTTGTGTTTCAGCGCTAGCTAATTGTGTCACATTCGATATAGAATAAGATGATTTACCCGCTGATCCACTAGCAATAGCAGTTAATTTTGACTCATCGGTTGATGATGTTTGTCTTGCACGATAATTAGATGTTAATTTCATCTGCGTTAATGTACTGCGAAAATCAAGCATCAATGTATTAAGTGAACGATAGTCATCTCTCTGCCATTGTAAAGTTTGCTTCTGTTGTTTCATCTTATCAAGAGGCGCACGTTCAGCTTTCATCAAATCCTTAACCATCTGATCAATATCCATTCCACTTGCTATTCCACTAATTCTCATTATCGATTCACTCCTTTTACACTTTTCGGTCTACGAGTATTCCCAGAAAGTCCGTCATAGCTGCATACATATCCAACAGCTTCTTTGGCGGAATTTCTTTCACCACTTCATTCGTTGTATTATCAACAATCGAAACATAATATTCCTTAAGTTCATCATGAAATTGAAACTTTAAATGGGTATTTGAGGCTTTTACAAATTCATTCATGCTTTTCACGACTTTTTCTAATTGATCTTTCGACTGGGGCTGCTGATGTTTATCTTGTTGTTGGTCTATTTCAGCCTTATTCTCATGGGTCGTTTGCTTAATCACTTGTGGCGCAGTAGATGTATAAACATTCGATTGTATTGATCCATTAAAAGTAGAAATTTTTTCCAACATCTTTTATTCTCCCCTCGGTATAATCCCTATTCTTTATATCGGTAGTACACCTGGAATATTAATAATGGAATTGGAAAAATCTGAAATGAAAGGAATGAGTTTCTTCATCCTCGAGGTATCAACCTTCATTTTTATTTTTACTTAGGAAAAGAATACGGAGATCTTCTTAAAGAACAAACATAATTTCGCAAGGCATTTCGAATCAATTTCAGTATAGGGATCATTTCCAAATACAAAAAATATTACCTAAATTCAGGCGATTTATTAGCCTTTATAAAGGTACTTTTTTTAGATTCCAGCTTCCATTTTAGCTTGCGTAATTATTTCTTCTATGGTAGCACTTGCACCAGACGGCATTGCTACTTTTCCTACTTTGGACTCTTCCTCATTGCCACAATCCACACATCTAAGAGTAGAAGATGTGTCAAAGCCACTATCGACCAAAATTACTCATTTAAAATCCCCCTAAATGGAATATAGAGACCCTAGCAAAACTAGGATCCCTTTCAGATAATCTTAAATTAGCAAAGAAGTTGTAGAACTCCTTGTGGTTGTTGGTTCGCTTACTTTGTGACTGTACCTTTCAGTTACAGAATAGACTATATCTTTACCCTCATGTTCCCTCGAGGAGTGACCTTAATTCTTAATTAAAATAGCCATATATGCCATTGTTGTAAATCCGTTATCTCTCAGTAAATTAAAAGCCCTTTTCAAGTAAACATTGTTATGTTCAACTGATTTAGAAAATGATTGGATTAGTGTAATAACTAATTCTGTTGTTAGTCCCTTATGAAAACCAGCCATACCGATTAAATGAAGTTTAATTATAGAATAATGTAGGATAAGCATTACATAATCATCGAACATAGTTTTATTCCCAAACGGGAAGATATTTTTGAAGACATAGTTTACTAAATAGTTTTCAAGAATATATTCATGTTCACTCATCAAAGGCATAAAATACTCTTCAAAAGCCTCCTTATACCTCTCTGCAATCTCTTCTACATCTGCTTCATTTGTGTATTCAATTCCTTGTAAAGTTTCTGATAAGCATTTCTTGTATCTTTCGCTTCCTATCCCGTGCGCTACCCGATAATCAAGCAACTCTTTGCATAACTCCATTTGAATTGCTAAGTGTGTCTGGACGTTAGAAAGATCAGATTTTGCTCCTCCATTTGCCAACATTGTTGCGTAGTGTGCAATGATATCTTGAAAAGAATCTAATTTACCATGGTCAACCGCTTCTTGCACTTTTCTAAAGAATAATCCTAGGAAAATTAGACGTTCATTTAGAGAGTATGTTCTGTCCTGTAGGACTTGTATGGTAAAAATACGAAGTTCCCAGAAATACTTAATTGGTTTATTCATTAATTTCGGATTACTCGTATCTAATTCTTTTAGGATAAAACCATGTGTATTTAATTCTTCTGCCTCATCAAATTCCATTCCATTCGGGTTCAATAAAGCTAATCTTGCCGCTTCCGGGCAAGACATCGTTAGTGATTTCTCAACTACACCGTTTATTTTATTCAAGGTTCGTGGATAGATAGCACATGTATTCGATAGAAAGTCTTCTCCAAGATTTAATTGTACCTTACATAAATTCTCCTCAGATAAAAAAGAGCATCTTCCTCCATCTCGCATTTTAATTTTGGCAAAATTAACTGATGAAGGATTAGATCTATTCCGTATAATATTCTTTTCGAATAAGGGTTTTAGTTCTTTATCTTGAGTTTTTTTATATTTTTTATATGTAGCTTCATCAATATTTACTCGCCAACCAGCACAACATGAGTCTTCACAAGCAGAACCAATACATGAAAATTCACGCACATATTGCGGAATTAATAAAGGACTTGCTTTTCCAGTCATTTTTTTCTCTCCCTCTTGATGTTCCATTGATTAACATAGATTTCCTCATTAAGGGAAGAAATCTATGTTAATCAATGTAAATGCAAAAAAGGATTGGGAAACTCCCCAATCCCTTTTTAAAACATATTAACGTAATAATTGAAGAACACCTTGTGGTTGTTGATTAGCTTGAGCCAACATTGCTTGAGATGCTTGTGCAAGAATTGAGTTCTTTGTTTGGTTCATTATTTCTTTCGCCATGTCAACGTCACGAACACGTGATTCTGCAGCAGTTAAGTTTTCAGATGCATTATTTAAGTTATTAATTGTATGATCTAAACGATTTTGATTAGCACCAAGATTAGAACGAGCGGATGAAACTTTTCCAATTGCAGCATCAATTGCTATTAGGTTAGCATCAGTACTTGCTTTCGCTCCATCCCATACTAAATCAGCTGCTGCAACACCTAAGTCTGTTGAATCAAAACCTGAACCAGCCGCACCAGAGTTAATTGTAATTTTAAGTTGTTGACCAGTGTTCGCTCCAATTTGTAAATCAAAATCATAGTTACCATCTAGCAACTTTTTACCGTTAAATTCTGTACGGTCAGCAATTCCGTCTAGCTCAGCTTGTAATTGAGTAATCTCGTCACTAATAGCTGTTAAATCTTCAGCTTCATTCGTTCCTTCATTACCAGCTTGAACAGCAAGTTCACGCATACGTTGAAGGATAGAATGAGTCTCATTAAGTGCGCCTTCAGCTGTTTGAATTAATGAAATTCCATCTTGTGAATTACGTGAAGCTTGGTCTAAACCACGAATTTGACCACGCATTTTTTCAGAGATTGAAAGACCAGCAGCATCGTCTCCAGCACGGTTAATACGAAGACCTGAAGCTAATTTTTCCATTGATTTACCTTGTGCACTTGTAGCACTTGATAATTGACGGTGTGTGTTTAATGCAGCAATATTGTGATTGATAATCATTTTATTTTCCTCCTTGAATGTATCGTTCACATCCTTGTGAACGTTAGTTTTTTGTTAGGACTCGGGTCGGCCGTACCTTTGTCCCTTTACAACATTTATATCGACATAAATATTAATCTTTTAATAGTTTTTTATAAAAAATTTTAGTTTTTGTCGTTTTGTGACAGAATGGAAAATATATCCTTTACTTCCGCTACCGCTTTTGTATTTTCGTTTTGAATATTATCATAAATTTCTTTCCGATAAACCTCTATTTCCTTCGGTGCACTAATCCCAATTTTCACTTGATCCCCTTGGACACTAACGATCTTTATTTCAATTCCATCACCTATTTGAATCGCTTCGCCTGTTTTTCTTGTTAATACAAGCATACCGTCACCCCTTGATAACGTGCGCTGGTTTGAGTAGATGCTTAGTTTGATAGCTGCTGTCGCTTAAGATCAGCTGTTTGGCACGCTTGTTTTTTGTGTTAAAGATAAGAGGTGCTTGTAGGTTTGCCGTCGTTTTTTCGAACGGTTCTTGAACTGTTAGAATGACATATGGAAGCACATCACTATCTGTTTCAATTTCTAATTGCTTTATCGAAGGGTCATCAATTGAAAATTGATAGTCTAGGAAAAATTGAAATGGGTTTGTGATAACGAATGCAAGGTTTGGTGTTGTAACGGATTGCATAATTGAAAAGACATCGTTTTCTGGAAGATTTAAAATGACAAATTGTTTTTCGCTTAAAAATCCGGGAATACCTTTTTCAAAATGCCAAACTTCATCTTCAATGATCTCTACTACACTATGATATTTCGTTTCTATGTTCATAAGCCACATTCCTTTTTAAGCCATTTTTGTTTTATCCCGTTCTAAACGGCGCTAAAATCTCCTACTTCAAGCATAAGGAACTCAAAAATTGTTTTGGCGGGAGATAAGCGCCGCTAAGAACCCGCTAAGTTCAACTAACCATCTGTTAGGGAAATGACCCCCGACTAATGGTTAGTTGAACTTTATCCTATCTCAGTTACGGTAGGTTCACAACATCGATCTTTAATGAAGGATGCTGTTTCATTCGGTACGTAATATCGCCTTTTTGATAATCAATGATCGGCTTTTGTGGTCTTGTTTGATTGATCACTTGATTGGTTTTCCACTGGATGTTTAGTTGACCAGGTGTGAAATGAATTTTCACACTGAAATTTGGTGGTATGAACCCAATATTAAAGTCATAGATTGGATCCTCCCCATTTCGCTCTGCTTGATTGGCGATGACATTTCCGCCATTTTCAATTCTCATGAGCTCGTCGCCCTCAAATGACCTTCTTTCCATTCCTGCCAATACATCTTGGTAGGCTTGAGCCGCGTTCTCTTCAATACTGCGGAAGGCACTTTTGATCCCCATCGATTCCCAAGCTGCTGTTTGATCAATTGTTAATCGAGTTGAAATACGATTAATGTACATTTCAGCAGCCGGCTGCTGCAAATCGAGCTGTGCGGCGGGCTGTTCAATGGATTGGACAGGGGGTGAAATATCCATTCCTAATTGTGCTGTTTGTGATTGCATACGTAATTGTGGCAATTGCATGAACGAAATCACCTCGTAATCGTTAAGTCGTTTTAATACGCTTTATAGGAGGTTTTCTATGTAGTGAAAAGAAGCTATTCAAATTGAATAGCTCCTATCTGAGAAAGTCCATTAATGTCGGCTGAATGATTCGAGTTCCTACTGATAATGCAGCTCGATGCAGACTTTCTTGCATCTTTAAATTTGTAATAACCTCTTCTACTTCTATTCCTTCATTATCAGACATCACTCGTGTAGAAATTACTTTTTGTTCGTCTATACGCTCTTCCATCAATTCAAGACGGTTTACTCTTGCACCTAATTCTGCACGTGTATCTGTCATTGAGGCCAAATGTTTATCCACATCTGCTAAGAAACCATCAATATCATCCCCTGTAGTGGCAGGATCTGTCAATTTTGTAATAATATTATCAATGTCGTCAAATAAACCTTGACTAAATACCTTAGTAGGATCTACATTGACTTGCATGGTGACGCCTTTCGATAACTCAATTTCAACTGGGTTTGTATTATCTGAAACCACTATAGGAGTTTGAGTTAAATCAACCGGCTTATTTAACGTATCTGTTCCATTAAATAAATACTTATCTCCGAATTTCGTGTTTGCAATTTCACCTAAATGCTCTTTTAATTGCTTAATTTCCTCTGCCATTGATTTTCTTTGGCTCTCATCATAGGTGTCATTGCTAGCCTGTACTAAAAGCTCACGAACTCGATCTAACCCTTTTTTTGCCTTATCGAGTGCTGCATCGCTATTTTCTACCCAATTATAAGCCTCAGAGAAATTCCGTTTGAATTGCTCTACTTCCATTAAATTTCTACGGTACGTAATCCCCTTCATCGCGACTACCGGATCATCAGAGGGACGGTTAATCTTTTGACCTGTTGAAAGTTGATCCTGGTATTTCCCTAATCGATCAAAGCTCGATGTTAAATTTCTTAACATATTATTTGCAAGCATGGATTGAGTTACACGCATTCGTTATATACCTCCTTAACGGCCGGATACTCCCATTCCGTTAATAATTTTATCCAACATTTCATCAACAATCGTAATATTTCTCGCTGAAGCATTGTAGGCGTGTTGGTATTTGATCATATTTGTAAATTCTTCATCAAGCGAAACCGCACTCACGGATTGACGACGTTCATCTACAGAAATCAGTAATAACTCACTATTGCCAGCCAATCTCTTCGCTTGCTGGCTTTCAACACCTAAGCGTCCTGTCATTCCTTCATAGAAAGAGTTAACCGTTCCTGTCTTAATCGGTAAATTTAATGAAGCTATATCAAGATCACTGACACCTTCAAGCTTAACTGTGCCATCAGATAAAACAAAGCCTTGGATATTTGACAAATTGATGGCATTTTTTCCATCTCCGCCATCACCCGGAATGGATGATACGGCTAATTCTCTTGTCGTTATGCCAGAAAGCTTAATATTCTTCGCCGCGTCCTTATGACCTCCTGCTGGTAATGGTACAAAGAAATCTTTACCTCCAGCACCGTCTAAATCATATCCTTTTTTATGAACTTCATTAAAAAGCGAAACAAATGAGTAAGCTAGCTTATCTAGATTTTCAATCATATCTGGATAAATTCCCTTTTCAGTTCCGCCTACATCATACCCATATGATTCAACAAGACCTTTTAATTTCCCTTGCGAAAAAACAACTTCAGAACCCGCAACAAAAGGCACGTCATAGACGGGAACTGGAGGTTTTGTTGGTTCATTTGACTTTGGAACGTCATATACTGTAAAACCAGTTATCTTGCCATCTGGTTTATCTGGTATGCCATCTTGATCTGTGTCTATTGCAGGTTTGTCACTTTTTATCCCAATATTATTGTAATCAGATCCATTCACTAAAAAGAACTCTGAACCATCTGCTCCAACCATTTTAATCGTATATGAACCTTCTGCAATATCAAGTGCATTACCACCTGAAGGCTTCTTTTCTACTTTAATATTAACGAATTGAGAAAGTTCATCCACTAAACGATCTCTTTCATCATAAAGATCATTGGGCAAATATCCATGAGGCTCAACTTGAGAAATTTGCTCGTTAACGTCAGCAATTTGTTTTAATAATGAATTAACTGCTTTAATATTGACACTGATCTCATTACCAAAGTCACTTTTTATCTGATTTAATGATTCAGAGAGATATTTAAATGTATCTGCTACCGATTGTCCACGTTCAATAACAACAGAACGTGCTCCATCATCTTCTGGATGAACACTTAAATCCTGTAATGATTGCCAAAATTCTCCCATGACAGCAGCTAAGCTATTATTACTTGGCTCATTCATGATATCTTCCATTTTGTCTAATGAAACAGCCTTTGATTCCCAGTATCCTAGCTTATTGGACTCATTTTGAAACTGAACATCTAAAAAGCTCTCTCGGATTCTCTCAATCGTTCCTGCCATAACGCCCGTTCCCATTTGACCTGGCATCTGAGGTTTGTTCATTCCAATCGAGGGATATGGCGTCGTTTGAACAAAGTTCACCCTTTGTCTTGAATACCCTGGAGTATTTGCGTTTGCAATGTTATGTCCAGTCGTGTATAAAGCACTTTGCTGGGTAAACATTCCCCTGCGTGCTGTTTCTAAACCCATAAATGTAGAACGCATCGTTTTTCCTCCTATAAAAAACTTAAACTCGAACAGTCATAATCTAAAGATTAGGCCTTTGAATCAAAAAATGACCTTATAGTCTCAGATTCTTCATTTGCTGTTTTTGAATAATTATCTAAATTTGATTCAGGACTAAATAAATCTAAATTTAGTCTCACAAATTGCATAGATTGCTCTAGAAGCTGCTGATTCAAGTTATTTATATCTTTTAAAACTTCAATTGTATCTAACAGCATTGACCTTAATTCTACGATCTTTTCTTGATCGCTTTTCTCATCTATCCAATCTAGACATTCAAGAATAGTAGAAGGAGTACCCCTCACAGGATCCCCTTTTGACAGAAGAAGAATGGCTTTCTCCCTTTCCTTTTCAGCCAATTGAATAGCGACAATGATTTTATTTTCATCCTTCATGACTTGATTTAATGCTTCTAACTCACCATACTTAATGATGATTGTTTTCCTTTTGGCGATATCATACAAATCTTGATGAAGGGTTAGTAATTTCTCCAACACTGCTATGATTGCTGAAGCTGCCATAGTAGTCCTCTCCCCTTGTATATCGGTTAATAGGTCCGATTATTTACCTTTATCTATTCACGTATAAATATTAATTAATAAGCCTTGAATTTCTCCGACTAGCCCTAAAATATCTAAGCCTTTCTTTTCCTTATCCAAGACTTCATTCGTTAAATCGATCAGCTTTTGATCTACTTCTTTCACTAGTTTATATACCTTCGTACGTCCATGACGAAAAAATCCACGCTGTTCTTCAAGCTTTAAGCCGTTATTGACCGCTTCCTCCATAAATGACTTTACTAAGCGTTTATACTTTTTTAAATCTTCTATCGTTCGGGACTGCGCTAAATTTTTTCCTTGATCTTCAATATCTGCTTGAAGCAGCATCAGCTTTTCATGAACGAGATTTTCTCTCTTTTTTGATACAACATCCGAAAAAGAAACAGATTCTGTAGCTACCTGTTTTTTCTTTTGAACATTACTCATCTCTGTTCGTTTAATTTTATTAACTTCCACCATCATCACTCCAAGATAAAACGCTTTTCTCTATTGTAGACGAAGGATAGAAAAAAGAGGAGGAAGCGAAAGTGCAACCTCCTCTTTTTTCTTACTTCAATAATTGTAAAATCCCTTGCGGCAGCTGATTCGCTTGCGCTAACATAGCTTGACCTGCTTGATTTAATATATTATTTCGTGTGAATTGTGTCATCTCTTCTGCCATATCAAGATCACGTATTCTCGATTCAGCAGATGTTAAGTTTTCATTTGATGTTTGGAGATTGTTGACTGTATGCTCTAAGCGGTTTTGCATCGCTCCAAGCTTCGAACGTTCAGAAGACACGGCATCAATTGCTGATTGAATTACTGTAATATTCTTATCTGCATCAGCTTGAGTATCAATTTTAATACCAGATACTTTTAAATCCGCTGCCTTCATAGATTCAATTTCCAACACAACATTCTGACCCTCATTCGCTCCAATTTGGAAAACCAAACCACTTCCTGTTTTTAGACTGCCATCTAACAATTTCTTCGTATTAAACTCTGTATCATTCGCAATACGGTCAATTTCTGCAACTAGCTGATCTACCTCTTTTTGCAGTTCACCACGGTCTTTATTATCATTCGTTCCATTTGCAGCTTGTACAGCTAATTCTCTCATACGCTGCAAAATACTATGCGTTTCATTGAGGGCTCCCTCTGCTGTTTGGATTAACGAAATTCCATCTAATGCATTCCGTTCTGCCATATCAAGACCACGTATTTGCGAACGCATTTTTTCAGAAATGGCTAGTCCTGCAGCGTCATCTGCCGCACGATTGATTCGCAATCCAGATGATAGCTTTTCTAAGCTTTTAGATGTTTGATTCATTGTATTTGATAAATTACGGTATGCATTTAATGCTTGAATATTATGATTGATTTTCATCTCTATTTCTCCTCTTAAGCTTAATATGGATTACGGTCAAGAATTCGAATTTGTTGTTCGTATGCATTCGTTTTCTTTAATGCGCTCTGATTTTGATTGACATTGTTTTTCATTGCTGTATTCCAAGCACTCGCCAAAGCCTCACAGATTCTCAACACTTCTTCGAGCATTGCAGCATCCTTCTTCATATTCGCTTCAATAACACGATTGGCCATATAGTTATAAAGGGCATCTAGCTGGTCGGCGATGATTCCAGCTTCATAGTTGATTCCGACTCCCAGCCGCTCTAATAAATCATTCACCTTTTGCAATTGGCGATTTACATCCATATAATTCTTTTGATTAATATTTGATATCGCTTCTTCTAAGTTATTGATACAAGCTTCATATAAAAGCGATGTAATTTCTTGTGAAGATTTTTGATAAATGAATTCTTTTGTTAGAAATTCCAAACGAACTCCTCCTTAACCATAGATAATATCGGTTAATTTTTTTCGATTTTAATAACTTGCATCCATTTCTTCTATTAATAATAAAATTTCTGCAATTACCGAGTACAGTTGAGGAGGTACATTTTCTCCCAAATCAATGTCTAATAGGTTTTGAACAAGGCTCGAATCTTCTTGCATATGAACACCGTGTTCCTTTGCAAGCTCAATAATTTTTGCTGCCATTTGTCCAGTTCCTTGGGCTACGACAGTAGGGGTGTCATCTTTTTCATCGTAACGAATCACTGCAGCGGTTGGTCCGTTCAAATGTTTTCGGTTAATTTGGTTAAAATATTTCGGTCTCATATTGTGAAATTATAGCCCCCTTCAGTAAAATTCGGTGTGACGGGCGATTTCACTTGCTTTTTCTCTTTTTCAGGTTCTCTATTTTCAGGACTTAAGGACGTAAATTGCACTTTTCCAATTTGATAGCCAATCTCCTGCAAACGTTCCTTTGCTTTTTCCGCCAATGGCTCCATTCGCTCTTTAAAATTAGCTTGATCATTTTTTATCGTAAATGACAAAGTTCGATCAACTGAGGTTAGTAAAATCCCTACTTCCCCCATTCTTTTCGTTTCCAATAAAAAATAGAGACTGCAATTCTCCCAATCTACACCTTGTTGATTATTTTTCGAATTGATATACACCTTTACATTCTCTATCTGATCCTGAAGTGGATACGGAATCGTAAACATCATACTTTGTAAAGAAAACGAATCCGATTTACTCAACAGCTGCTGACCCGTCATTTGCTGCAAAATTTGCTCTACTTTTTGAGTTTGCCCATGATCCGCTGTCTGCAATAACTTCAACAGTATTCCTTTTAGCGAGGAATCCGCCCCTTCATTGACTCCTCCTGCTTTAGAGAGCAATGCATGTGCTTGATCGGCTTCATAAGTCAATCCTAGATTTCGAATATATTCTAATGCTTGTCTCGAAGAAGTTCCCTGCTTCAAAGTATGTAATGTTTCATCAAAACGCTGACCTAGCTGTTTCTCTAATGTCGGTTGTTCCAGCTTCAATAGTTCGTTTGAAACAAAATGCTTCACACGGACATCGGATGGCTTAAACATAAGCTTATCCATCATCGTTTTTATTTCTGAAACTAATCGATTGGCTCCAGCAATTTCCCCCTTGCTTAAGAGCTTTCTTGCCTCAGCAAGCTGTGAGCTTGCTTGAAGCAGCTTCTTTTCCGTAGACATATCTGTATACAGCATAAAGTCGCTTCGTAAAATCGCTTGATCTAATGACTTAATCGTTGCTTCAAGCAATGGCTTTACTTGATTAGTAGAATG
The DNA here is from genome assembly GCF_007995155.1 of Cytobacillus dafuensis. NCBI lineage: Bacteria > Bacillati > Bacillota > Bacilli > Caryophanales > Bacillaceae > Cytobacillus > Cytobacillus dafuensis. The sequence continues at coordinate 4,479,439 of NZ_CP042593.1, forward strand.
ATTAACAGTAGACAGCTGCTGCTGAATCGTTTGTAGATTTCTAGCTACACTCTGCTTCAATTCTTTAAAATCGAGTGCGACTTGTGAAAGCTTTTTTGTAATCGTTGTCACGATTACATCCTTCGATTGGATCGATAGCGGCTGTAGAAAATCATCTTGTATATTGTAAGAAATAATATTCTGACTGCTAGACTGTTTTATTTCATTTTCAAGACCTGCTAGAGTAGAGCTTAATTCCTTCCTAGCTGTTAGTTCCCGGCCATTTTCTGCAAATTCTTCAGCAGTGCTCATCATATTTTTTAATATATCTTGATGAGAATCTGAAACGTTTCTTGAATTGATTATTTGCTCGCGGATGGATGTGAATACCTTTTCAAGATTGGGCTCTTTTTGTACTTTTTTGATTGCAAGCTGAAGCTCATTTATGAGAGTTTTTTGTGGATTATCTTTTGATAACTCATCCAAAGATTCTGACAGTTCCATTTTGAAAGCATTAGAGAAATTTTTTAATATTTTACTAACAATTTCGTCTTTGTTCATCATGGCTTGCTCATTTAAATTAGGCTTAGAATTAAAGGAATGAACAAGCTCGTTAATCATCTTACCAAGAGGACTTCCGTGTAGAGCCTCATGAATGGCATTGAGATGAACCGGAGAAACCTCTAACCGTTTATTTACCAATGCAGCGATTGTTTCAAGCTTCTGGTCTATCGTGCCTTTCGTATTCTGAATAAAGTCTTGTAAGCTTTTTATCACTTCTTTATTTAGTGGATAGTTTTTATCCAATAAGTATTGAGCCGCTGCGCGAAGTTCTGCGGAGACGTTTTTCCCACCAGTAAACTGCTGCAAAATTTGATCAATATTAATAGATTCCTTTGGTTTTGAGGAATCTGCAGGCGGACTTATTTTTACAATCGGCGGACTTTGCTTCGCATCGATTACTTCAATGCTCACCTTGCCTTCCAGTGGAATCTGACCGCTAAATTTCGCTCTTACCTCTTGCCCCTTTATTTGAAGGATGGCTTCATTATTAGGAAGCTTCTCTTTAACAGTAGCAGAATAAGTTTCACCTTCTTTCATAGAAAGAAGGTGATCGTTTGATACAAAAGATGTAAGTTTTGGTTCAAAATTAACTTGCATTTATCTTTCACGCTCCAAATAGAAAGACTTGTTAACTAAACGGTCGGAGGATAAAATGATTATTTCTTAAAATAAAACTGATAAATTCCTCTCGCAACTTCTTTTGGATTAACCTTATAAGTTCCGTTCTCAACCTGAATTTTTAATTCCTCAACTTTTGCTTGTCGTTCGTTCTCAATTTGAGTGACATGTTGCATTTCCTTTGCTTCTGTTGAGATTTCTACTTTATCAGCAGCTTTATTAGCTAATTTGTCGACTTGGTCGAGTTTATTCATCTGGCGTTTGTACGGATTCACACCGGATGCCCCGAAGTTATTGATTTTCATTTATACCCCTCACTTTCACACCGAACTATTTCTATATTTTTATTATCGGATAAAAGTGACGATTTTTTAAACATTATTTTTGAAAAGGAAGAAGTTTCATGACAATATTTTCAAATCCACTATTTACCCCGTCTCCGAAACTTCTCATCCACTGCAAAATACGTCGCCTGTTTATCTCTTTTTTCAATTTCTTTTCGGCGTTCTTCTTCTGCGGAGTGAATATTTAAATCTTTTCTCAGCTCTTCTGTACATTTATCACAGATTTTCCCCGACCTAATAATGGAGCCGCATTTGTCGCACGGGTACCCTAAGTTCGGAAACTGCGTTAATTTTAAGCGGCCAGTTTTGACGAATTTTAAGATTAGTTCTTCTTCTACTTCTGTTGCCTCAACAACCTGTTTCATTGTTGCGGCGCGATTTTCTCTTTTGCGCATGAAATTATAAACGGTTTCGTAGGCCTTCTCTTCCTCTTTCCAGCATTTCTCGCAAACATCTCGAAATTGACTTTTCACAAAAATACTATCGCAATTAGGACAATTTATTAACTCTGCCATTTTTGCTCCTCCTTATGATGAACATAATTGTTTTTTTCCTCCATTATATCCCTAGTCTTCCATTTAAAAAATGACAGTTTACTGAAAATTACTTAACCTCTTGCAAAAGTAACCGAGCTTATCGAGTGAGCACCCGCTTCCTTTAAGCATTTAGCTGCATGTCTGAGAGTTGACCCCGTTGTGTAAATATCATCAATGAGAAGGATTTTTTGATTGGGTATGGTGTGCACGATTTGAAAGACTTGTGAGAGATGGATACGCTCAGAACGCGATTTCTTTGATTGCTTTTCGGTGTGGATTCGAGAGAGAAGTCTCCTTGGTTCGTGGCCACATGCTTGAATTAACGCTTCCGACTGATTAAAGCCACGTTCATATAGGCGCTCATCACTCAGTGGAATAGGAACCATCACGTCAAATTGGATCGAGGAAAGTTTCTTTTTCATAAAAGCAGCGAAGACAGCTGCAAGGACGTAGTCACCACGGAATTTAAATTGAGCAACCATCTCCTTTGCAAAATCATTGTAAGTAACGAGAGAGAAATTTTTTACTAGAGTTCCTGCCCATTCCTGATCTTGCTCCCAGCGGATGCAGTCTGTACATTGGTTACCGCTTTTATATTTCACATCTAGGTGAGCTAATGGCCTGTCACATTTTTCACAAGTTCCACCTTCAATAATTTTAAATTTATCAAAGCATATCTCACAAATGGGGGCCGTATTTTCTTTTGAAAAAAGGCTAGTCCAGCCAATCTGAGGGGTTATTTCCGTTAGGCAAACGAGACAATGTTCAATAATCGATCAGTCCTTTCCTTCTCGCTTCAACATTCATATGAAGGATTTGTTTTCTTGCGCGTATCATGGCCTCCGTTTTTCCGTAGTGAAAAAAAGTAATATCGCCTCCAGGTGCATGTGAGCTTCTTCCAACACGACCTGCAATTTGGACAAGGGCACTTTCTGTAAAGATTCGATCCTCTGCACCAATCACAGCTACATCAATATTTGGAAAAGTGACGCCCCTTTCTAAAATCGTAGTAGTGAGAAGCATCGGGATTTCCTTGTTGCGCATGGCTTGTACCTTTTCCTTTCGCAGCGGATCTTCAGCATGAACGGCTTCAATTTTGGGATGCAGTTGTTGGACGATGGGAAGAATTCTTTCCATCTTATCGATTTTTGGAATAAATAATAGAGATTGCTTTTGAGAATCTAGTCGCTTTTTTATCCATTGAAAAACATTCTGTGGAAGCCTCTCTTTTTTGAGCTGCTTTTCCCAATTTCCACACCATGTAAAATGGGGAACTGGAAGAGGATGGCGATGAAAGCGTGCTGGAATCGTGACGAATTCTCTTCTCCCTTGGCTGCATTCCTTTTGCCACTTTTCATTTGGTGTTGCGGTCAGATAGATCATGGAAGAGACTTGTTTACGGGATTGACGGACGGCAAATTTCAGCGTTTCGTCAACTGAATAAGGAAAGGCGTCTACCTCATCAAGAATGACTGTGTCGAAAGCTTGGTAAAAACGAAGAAGCTGATGGGTGGTCGTGATGGTGAGCGGTGCATTGAGATGGCGATCCTCACTGCCTCCGTAAAGTGAGGCGACAGGAATATTCGGAAATACCTTTTTAAGTCTGGGGGTGAGCTCAAGCACAACATCTGTTCTAGGAGTCGCGAGGCACACTCTTTTGCCAGTCGTAAGTGCTGCGTCAATTCCTTCAAAAAGAACCTCTGTTTTACCTGCTCCGCATACGGCCCACACAAGTAACTCCTTGTTATTTAGAACAGCTTCCTCCACTCGTTTCGAAGCCGTTTGCTGTCCTTCGGATAAGGTTCCGCTCCAATTCAGTTGGGGGCCTGTTTCATTTAGCTGAGATTCCGGACCTGTCCAGCTAAGCAAGGGCGTACATGTGGTCACTCTCCCCATCATGATGCACTTCCGGCAATAAAAGCACTTCTCCCCACATCGCGCACATGGAAACCAGGCAAAGAGATGCTTGTCCCTATTACCGCAGCGGTTGCAGGAAAGCTTATTTTTTTCTGTTATGATTCCTTTTCGGTATTGGAGATAACCATTTTCGTAATGCTGATGGACTTCTGAGATCGGATAGGCCAGATCATCAAGTAAAAGCTGTTTACCGGATAGTTGTTGCTGGAGCTCTTGATTGTATTGATAAGAAGGATTTATTTGCTGATGTGGAATTTTTTCGATAGAGGAAATTGGGAGTGTTTTTTCTGTAGAATCTAATAGTTTATCGGGGATGATTGTGTTTTCAAATACGGCAAACCTCATGGAATCACCTCTGGAATATGATAAAGTGAAACTTCCATCAGTGGGAGTTTTTCGACGCACAGGACGTGCTAGTGCCGACGTTGCCACAGGACGTGGTGTTCTTAGTCGGCTTTCATCCCCCACTGATGGTTAGTTGCGGCCCACACGAAGTGGGTCACGCAGACGTTGCCACACGATGTGGCGCTTTTAGTCTGTGTTCATTATAGGGGCTTTTACGGGTAGTTATCCCCCACCTATCTTCCTCGCTTCTCTCTCAATCTTGAGGTGGGGGTCTTACTGCCCGTTAATGCGGGATAAAAATCATACAAACAATATATTAAGCACGCCATCCCTAAGGAATGGCACGTTATCTCTCTTTGAGACCACTATTTTACTTTTTTCTTTTTGAGGTGGTCTCATGAGCCCTCTATGAGACCGCTTTTTCTCTTTTTTCTGCTTGAGGTGGTCTCATAGACTTCTCTTGACACCACATTTTTACTTTTTCCATCATGAAATGGTCTCATAAGCTTCCCCTGGGACCACTTTTCTTATTTTTCACTAAAATGATAGTACTGAATACCTTATTATTTCTTCATCCAGCACAGCCCCAGCGAGCCTTCACCAAGATGCGTGCCGATGACGGGACCAAAATAGCTAATCATAAATTCAACATTTGGAAAACGTGCTTCAAGGTCTGCTGCCCATTCCTTTGCCCCTTCTTCCCGGTTTGCGTGAATAATAACTGCTCGGTATGGTTCTCCAGATTTAACATCCTCTTCAAGCAAATCAACAATTCGCTTCATTGCTTTTTTGCTCGTGCGAATTTTTTCAAAAGGGGCAATCATTTTATCTACAAAGTGGAGTAACGGTTTTACTTGGAGCAAGCTGCCGATTAATGCTTGAGCACTCGAAAGTCTTCCTCCCCGCTGTAAATGGGATAAGTCGTCAACCATGAAATAAGCGCGAACGGATTTTTTTATTTCCTCTAATCGGGCCATAATGTCTTGAATGGATTTTCCCGCAGCAGCCATTTCAGCAGCTTCAAGAACATAAAATCCCTGTGCCATACAGCTAATTTCTGAATCAAAAGGGAATACCTCAATCCCATTCGTCATGCCACTCGCAGTAACAGCACCTTGGTATGTGCCACTAATGCCGCTCGAAAGATGGATACTAATAACAGCATCATAATCCTCTGAAAGCTTATTAAAAAGCTCGACAAACTGACCGACTGGAGGCTGTGAAGTCGTCGGCAACCCTTTAAGCTTAACCTCTTTATAAAATTCGGAAGCAGTAATATCAACTTCTTCCTTATATGTTTCGTTCCCAAAAATGACACTAAGTGGAATCATATGTATATTCAGTTTATCCCGCAAGTTCTTCGGGATATAGGATGTACTATCCGTGACAACTGCTATTTTCATAAAAAATTTACCATCCTTAAGCTTCAACTAATATCTAGAGTCCATTTTATATGAAAATGATTGGAAATGCATTAAATTTGGGTGAAAGTGGAGGTTTGTTGAGGAGGCAGCTCGAATAAATTACTTTTTGATTAGAAAAATTGGGAGTCTTCTAAAGCTCAAATTAAAAATCATTGGACAGACATTTCTAACTTATTTTTTTCTTCAATCACTAAATCTAATCCTCTTCTTCTTATTTCAACGATTAAATAATGAATAAAGTCAGGATCTACTTGAATAGCAACAGCCTTAGTATAGGTATCGACCAAAAGTACGTCTGATAATTTGGCTAAACTAGACATTTCGTCACCCCGCCGCGTTACTTTATACCTATTTTGCCTAATAATCCAAAATTTGTAAAGGTAATGGTGCAAAATGTCATAATTTATACATTTTTAAAGAACAATTGGTTACATTGCCTTTCTATGGTAAAATACGCATTATGAAATAAAGGCCCTCGTTGTCTATTCACAAGGGAGGATAAGGGATGGGTAACAAAATCTTTTCAACAGTAAGTTCGGATGAGCCTAACACTCTTCAGGAATTTAAAATAAGTTTATTAAAAGGCGAACTATGTCGGTTTAAATCCATAAAGGTCCCAACAATAAACGATACCATTAGTGGTGAGGCACTAGCTGATTGGATATTAGAGGTTTCTTCTCCAAAAGAGATTGAGGAAATTATAATAATGATCAAATGTGTACAGAGGAGAGGTTCCGGAATGAAGACGATCCTACAAACCATAGCAGCTGCACTATTAAAGTAAGCACCTAAGAGAACACATGATAACTTGTCATGTGTTTTTTTAGTGGAAGGCTGTGTAAAAGCTCAGTGTTGATAATGCTATTTTGTTGTTGATTGGGGCGGAAGGCATGAGTTCCTCGAAAATGCATGCGCATTTCCTTCGTACGGTGTTTATTCGGGGAAGTTTATTCAACGTCCTGTGGCATTCGCCCGACTAGGACATCCTCGTAAAAGCTATCGCTTTTCCTTCGTGCGATGTTAATCGCTATCGAAGCCTTCCTTGTCCTGTCCGTCGTACTTAATTCCTAAAATCGGCAACTGCGTCGAAACATCTTCTATGCTGACAATTTATACTTTCTTAATGTACAAAAAGAGCTATCGCACATGACGATAACCCTCCTGTCTTTTTGCTGCATAGCACGTTTATCGTACTTCCACCCAGCCATTCTTAATAGCAACGACTACGGCTTGTGTACGGTCATTAACGTTCATTTTTTGAAGAATGTTACTTACATGGTTCTTTACGGTTTTTTCGCTAATGAAAATTGCCTCACCGATTCCACGGTTGCTTTTGCCATCTGCCAGAAGCTGAAGCACTTCACATTCGCGGCGTGTTAATAAATGAAGTGGGCGGCGAATTTCGACCTTTTGCATAAACGCCATACCTTGTCCAGATTCTTCTAAAGCAAGTCGGCGATACTCATTTACAAGATTATGAGTAACCTTTGGATGCAGGTAAGATCCCCCGTCTGCTACTACCTTAACTGCTTCTACTAATGCATCTGCGTCCATTTCTTTTAAAAGGTATCCGCTTGCACCCGTTTTTAAAGCATGCGATACATAGTTCTCATCATCATGAATAGATAGGATGATAACCTTTGACTCTGGAAACTTTTCAATTAATTGTCTTGTTGCTTCAACGCCGTTAATATGCGGCATATTAATATCCATAATAATTACATCTGGATGATATTGCTCTACAAGAGCAACAGCATCACCGCCATCGTCACCCTCAGCAACTACATTAAATGATTTTTCAAAATCTAAAATCCTTTTCACGCCTTCTCTAAACAACTGATGGTCATCGATTATGACAATCTTTGTAGTCAATTGTATTCCCTCCTAAAAATTCCCGGTTTATTTTAACATTTTATTCATTGGCCCTGTTCATGAATGCTGTTGACTATCAGCCAATCTATGTCCGTTAACAGTCAACTACACAGTTTTATCAGCTAATCCAGCAAAACATGGACCCATCTTTAGCTCCCGTTTTGACTTGTACCCCCACAAGCTTTTATAAAACAGCTGCAGTCATATTTAACAAAGGCTAATTATTTCAGATTGATAGGTACTTGTATAATGACGATCGTTCCTTTTCCAGCCTTTGAATCAATTGATAGCTGGCCCTCTAGCAATTCAACTCTTTCTCTCATGCCCATAATGCCAAATGAATTCTTTTTCTTTTCTTGGATATCAAAGCCTTTTCCATCGTCTTTAATAACGACAACAACCTTTGAAGGATCAATTTCCAGCCCAACTTTTATTTCACTTGCCTCCGCATGCTTCAAGGCATTTTGAACGGATTCCTGAATAAGTCGGAAAAGAGCGACTTCATACTTGGCTGGAAGACGTTTTTCCTCCTTTAAATTGGTAAAATTAATTTTGATCGTTTTATGATATTCTTCGGTTGTCTGCAAGTATTTTCTGAGGGTAGGCACTAGTCCTAAATCGTCAAGAGCCATCGGTCGCAAATCATAAATAATTCTGCGAACTTCATATAGTGCACTGCGGACCATTTTCTTAAGATCACGAATTTCTTTTAACGCTTCATCTCCGCCGCGCTCCTTATACACACGCTCAACTAAATCTGAACGCATCATGACATTTGCCATCATTTGTGCTGGGCCATCATGAATTTCACGAGACAACCGCTTTCTCTCTTCTTCCTGGGCTTCGATAATCTTTAAACCAAAGTCTTGCTTTAGCTTCGCATCTTCGAGCATTTCTCCCATTAGCTTAAGGTCGCTCATTAAATAATTCATGACAACCGTAATTTGGGAAATAAGGTGTTCTGCCCGTTCAATCGTTTCATTTAAACCGACAAGTCTTCTTTCAATATCATCCCGCCGGTCCCGAAGCTGTTTCTCCATTTGCTGATTCATGGAGTAATTCATTTGCAGGCGATGAGCCTTCTCATAGGCATCACGAACCTCATCTTCCGTGTGATCCTTAAAGTGCATACTAACCTCTGAAAGACGCTTTCTGGCAAACCGAGTTTGAACCTCTAGCCTGTCTCCTTCATCAATCGCCTTCATGACGAGAACTTTCACATCTTTCAACTCATCCGTTAAGGTTAAATGCTCTTTGCGGCATTGCTCGCCAATTCGAAAAACCTCATCCTTGCTGATTCCTACTGTTTCAATCATTTTTTCTAGTATCAAATCTAACGCTTTTGTATCAAATTTCTTAATGCTCATAGAATTCCTCCGGTAATATGTAACCTACATAAGTGCTCTGCTTATGCAGACTCCAACACAATTAGGCGGAGCTTAGAGAGCTTTAAACTGCTTTTTTTAGAAGTATTGATTTGCTTAAATATTTTCCCCTTCTAAAAAAAGCCTTTTCTTATTACCATTATTTTAGCTTGAATTGGCAGGATATACTATCTATCAACTAATCAAATTATACAATTTTCACTAAAAATCGTTAAAAAGACTCATGCTTGTATTCTTGACCCATGTCTTATATCCTATATAATGTATCTTTTGCATCAGTCTCCGTATAAGAAGAAAGATTGTGATTTTCACCACAAAGATAGTGTTATTATATCATGGTCGCATTTTTACTATATTAAAGTTTTATTACAAAATTGATATATTTTTCAAATTCATTAAATTTTGCGGAAAAGCATATTACCTCCTTGCTATTAATTGATGTTTTGATGAATGTCGAATTATAATGAAGAAAGGCGAAAGCGCCTCGATCAGGGGCGACAAGCATAAGACGAGTCGACGAGAAGGTTGTTCTTTAACCTTCTTGACGGCTTGGCTTATGACCTCGAGCCCCTAGGCGCTGTAGCCAGACAAAGAAAGGCGAATACTCGTAGACGCTGTAGCTAGACAAAGAAAGGCGAAAGCTACCTACAGCGAAGTGAGGTAGCCTAATTTATTTAGAAAAGAATTGACGGATTTAGAAAGGAGCGGTTATATGCTGCCCCGTTACTATACTGTAAAAGGTTATGGTGAAAACGAAATTGTGATTCAGAAATCACGTTTCATCGCATATGTGACCAGAGCGGAATCAGAAGCAGACGCTCAAGAATTCATTCAGGAAATAAAAAAGAAGCATTGGGATGCCACACATAATTGCTCTGCCTATATGATCGGTGAACATGATCAAATTCAAAAAGCGAATGACGACGGGGAACCAAGCGGCACTGCTGGAGTTCCAATCCTTGAAGTATTGAAAAAAAAGCATCTAAAAGACACCGTCGTGGTCATTACCCGCTACTTTGGCGGGATTAAGCTTGGGGCTGGCGGACTGATCCGTGCATACGGCAAAGCAACCTCCGAAGGAATCGACTTTACAGGCATTGTCGAAAGAAAATTAATGAGAATCATGCATACAAAAATTGACTACACATGGCTTGGGAAACTCGAAAACGAACTGCGATCCTCTGTATACTCCATTAAAGACATCCATTATCTTGACAATGTGGAAATTGAAACATTTGTAGAAGAAGATCAAACGGAAAGCTTTACGAATTGGATGGTCGAGCTTACCAATGGACAAAGCGTGATTACTGAGGGGGATCGGTTATATTTAGAGGAAGAAGTGGGAAAATAATTATATTTACGACCACATATTATTTCGGGTAAAATTAACTATTGGTTTAATTATTTTTTACTAGACCATTAAAACTAACTAAAATACGTAAAGTAGGGATAGAATGTCTAAATCTAGGTCTAACAGGAGAAAAAGCAGGAAAAAGCGCCTTTGGCGTACCTTTGTCCTTTTGATCCTGCTCCTTGTGATTGGAGGCGGGGGATACTTTGCATACGATGTCGCTAACCACGCCAAAAAGGCTACTGATAAGATGTATCAAGAAATTGATCGTGATAAGGTGAAAAATCACCGCACAGAAGAAGTTCAGATTACAAAGGATGCCTTTAATATTCTTTTATTAGGAATTGAGGAGCAAGGGGGCGGCGAAAGAGCTGACGTACAAATGTTAGTTACTGTCAATCCGAAAACAGAGGAAATCTCTATGCTCAGCATCCCGCGTGACACAAGAACAATGGTTCCAGCTGCTGGATATAAAACGAAGATCACTGAGTCTTATAGCTATGGCGGTGTTGAATCAACAATAGAAACAATAGATGAATTGCTCGATGTACCAATTGATTATTATATTACGACTAACTTTGAAGGCTTTGAGGATATTGTGGATACGCTTGGAGGAATTGAAGTCGATGTTCCATTTACATTCAAATCCCAATTAACAGGAAGCTTAAAGTGGAAAACTTTTTACGAAGGACCAATGGAACTAAATGGAAATGAAGCGCTTGCCTACGTAAGGATGAGAAAAAAGGATCCACAAGGTGACAAAGGACGAAACGAAAGACAAAAGCAAGTCATTAAAGCCATTATCGACAAAGGAACCTCCATCAGCTCCATCACAAAAATTAATGATATATTAGGAGACTTGGGTGATAATGTTAAAACAAACATTCCTCCTTCAAAATTTGCTAGCTTCATGAAACTATATACAAAATTAAAAGATACCGAAATTCAAAACCTAGCTATTGAAGGAACTGACGAATATATCAATAATATTTATTACTATATTCCAGATGAAGAATCACTCGCTGAAGTTAGCAAAACCTTAAATGATACTCTAGATAACACGAAAGATAAAAATTTAACTGATAATCAATCTTCACAATCCCAGCAGTCAGAACAAGCGTCAGAACAAGCTGCCAATAATGAAGAATACTAGATTTTGATTTTTAGAGCAGCTCTTTGAAAGAGCTGCTCTTTTTTAGGATGATATCTTGTTTATTAGCTAATCTTTGAATTTATCAGCCTCCCCTTCCTTCTATCGGCCTCCTCTTAATTATTAATTTTCCAATTAATTATTTATAATTCCCTAATAAAAAATGATCCCTATTACATTTTCATAATAATAAATTACTATATTTGCTTTTCTGGGTTGGAACATTAGACAAAATTCGCTAGAATAGGATAAGTAATCAAAACTTTTGTCGACGGAGGGAAAAAAACTTTGAAAAAACTTATTGCTTCCTCGGTTCTTGCTACTGCCGCTTTATTTCCTGCCCTCGTACATGCAGAAAATCTAAATACCCCGGCAAATATGTTAGTAGACCAAAATGTTGAAATTAGAAAAGGCGCAACATCATCATATCCTCTTGTAACTTCTCTTCCATCAGGAAAAAGCGTTACTGTTACCGATGAATTCATGAACTCTATTGGTGAGACTTGGTATCGTGTTGATTTAGGGGATAAACAGGGATGGGGCTTAGCTAGCCATTTCTCATCAAATCCAAATGGAAATAACGGGCTGCAAATCGGAAAAAACGCTGCCATTACTGAAGACAATGTGAATGTTCGAAAAGGAGCGACTACCTCCTATGAAGTCGTTAAGAAGCTATCAAAAGGGACTGTCGTGAAAATTACCGACAGCTTCAAAAATAGCAAAAACGAAGTATGGTACCGCATTGAAGTAGGTTCGACCACTGGCTGGGTTATGCAAAACTATTTGAAGCCAGCAAGTGATTTGAATCCTCCTCCACCAAGTACTGAAACCAAAATCATTCAAGCAGATAAAGCTCCCGTAAGAAAAGGGGCTACCGATGCGTACGGCATTGTTACATATGTTACTAAAAATCAAAAAGTGACGATTATTGATACATTTAAAAATGCCAAGCAAGAAACATGGTATCGAATTGATTTAGGAAAAGTACAGGGCTGGATTCATGAAAGTGCCTTTAAACCAGGTTCGAATCTTCCAAGTCCACCTGAAACAACGGATCCTATTCCTGAGATTGGCAGCTATGTCTATAGTCATCAAAACGGGTTAGATGTAAGAAAAGGAGCGTCTGAAACATACGCATCTGTCAGTAAGCTTTCGCTCAACCAAAAAGTAAAAGTTATCGATCACTTCAGTCATCCAGATGGAGCAACTTGGCTGCGAGTTGAAGTGACTCCTTCCCTAATGGGCTGGATTCCAGCTGGTACGGTTGGTACTTCAGAAGCAATGAATTTAAATTTATATGTAAGTGCAGACGTGGCTAACTTAAGAAGTGGTCCCTCCACAAACGATGCTGTCGTTGATCAAGCAACGAAGGGCACCATGCTAAAAGCCATAAAACAAGTAACAAACGAAAGTGGAGATGTATGGTATCAAGCTGTAACAACCTCCAATAAAACCGTTTGGGTAAGCGCATCCGTTGTATCTACACAACCTGCCATTACAGCAGGAACAACGCTTATTGTTGGAGCAAATAATATATCATTATATTCCGGTGCCTCCACGCAATATAAAGTCACTGAAGTACTTAAATATAATAGCAAAGTAACCGTATTAGGCGATTTTACGAACTCTCTTGGCCAACACTGGATCAACCTTCAAAGCTCAACTGGAAAAAAAGGATGGGTACCTAGCTCTGTAATGGATTCTTTGCATTTAGTCGAGAAAAAACTACTTTCTCCAACCGTAACTACTGTGGATGGAGATCAATTTTTAAACTGGGTGAAGCCAAGTAAATACCCAATTTCTTATCAAGTTCTATCCTCCAATCGCTTAAAGCTGACTGGTGGTATAACAGATGTAGAAATCCCTAAAGAGAAAATCAAGGGTATTCAATCGATAGAATCCTTCTCCTCAGGTGGCGAAAAATCTGTCGTGATTACCTTTGAGCCTGGATATTCCTTTACCTTTAGAGACTATTCAGACAAACTGTCAATCAAAATCGTACCATACGGTCTTCTTGGGAAAAAAATCATTATTGACGCAGGACATGGAGGCAAGGATTCTGGCTCAGTTGGTCCAACTAAATTAAAAGAGAAAGATGTAAACTTAGGAACAGCTTTATTGCTTAAACAAGAGCTTGAAGCATATGGTGCCATTGTTACATTAACACGCAGCACAGATATCTTTTTAGAATTGGACGAAAGAACAACCATTGCCAATAAATCAAATGCGGATGCATTTATTAGTATTCATGCAGATTCTTTCTCTTCCACATCAAATGGATCGACTACATACTATAATTCAACCGTTAACTATAATGGTCCAAGAAGCAAAACAATGGGAGATGCCGTTCAGAAAAACATGATTTCTTCCTTGAAAACTTACAATAGAGGCGTTAAAGAGCAAAACTTCTATGTAAATAGAATGAATCAGCTTCCAAGTATATTAGTAGAACTTGCCTTCATTTCGAATCCGAAGGAAGAAGCTTTACTAAAAACAACGGAATTCCGCAAGAAAGCTGCAGTCGGGATTACGAAAGGCTTAGAAGAATACTTTAACAAGTTCTAAAAACTTGTAATCTATTTCCTGACAGAAATAAATATGATAGTCTACTATATGAACATGAATTGGGGTATTAGGATAAATACCCCAATTTTTTTCTGAATAATACATAGGGGGAAAAAGAATGAACCGGTCTAAAAAACTTATCGTTGCTGGAGCATTAACACTTGGCATTGGGACAGGAGCCATTATATTTACACCCCAAGCAATGAATGCTTCAAGTAATGTAGTCCTAGCAAGTGTTGATTGGGTTACCTCCCAATTAAATCCAATGAAATCGAAAATGACAGAGCTGGAGAATAAGATTGCTTCACAGCAGCAAGAAATTAATAATCTTAAATCCCAAATATCACAAATAGGTACAAATCCTGGTACACCACCGACACAACCGCCAGTTGAAGGAGAGCTTCCTTCTGTCGTTTATGCCAACGCATCCGTTAATATCCATTCTGGTGCATCAAAGAACTATAAAGTTGTTGCTACTAGAGCAAAAGGCACTTCATTAAAGGTCATTGATAAATTTAATGCAGCAACAGGTCTTTGGTACCGAGTTGAGCTCTCCTCTACTTTAAAAGGATGGGTTTTCTCAAATGATGTATCAGTAAATAAACCTAGTACGAGCACACCTACTCAGGTTGTTACATTTGGGGATGTTCATTTGCGTAAAGGAGCAACAACAACCTATCCAATCCTTCAAACCCTAAAAAGTGGAACAACATTGAAATACATCTCAACATTCACAAACGCAGCAGGTGAAGTTTGGTATAATGTTGAAACTTCTGCTGGAGTAAAGGGATGGGTATCCGGAACTCTTAGCGAGGTGAAATAAATTGAAAAAATTCATTTCTATCCTTGCTAGTTTACTTTTACTTCTAGTCTATTTACCAACAGACTCTAAAGCTGCTGAACTAGTAAAATATCCGTTCGAAGTAAATGTTTCCGTCTACTTATCAGCTAGTGTAACCTTGACTGTGAATGGAAATTATCAGTTATACAACAAAGATACTGGAGAAATAACGCCCGTACCAAAAGGCACAAGCATTACAGTAAAAAAAGATGGTTCAAACGTATCCGTCAGTATGAATGGATCTAATTTAAATGCTGTAAAAGGCTTTGACTTGCAAGAGCAAATTGGTGACGGTTCATCTTTAGTGAGGGTAAGCAACGGAATTACATACAGAGGCAGCTTCTTTTTAAAGCCTAACGGAAGTAAGATTGAGATTATTAACATACTTGATATGGAAGATTATTTAAAGGGCGTCGTTCCGAGTGAAATGCCTGCATCCTTTCCTAAGGAAGCACTAAAGGCCCAAGCGATAGCTGCAAGAAGCTATGCTGCTAATACATTGATGCTGACAAGCACCGCATCTAGCCAAGTTTATCGAGGATATACCGGTGAGGATGCAAGAACAAATACTGCAATTAAGGAAACGGAAGGATTGCTAGTAAAATACAATGGCAAGCCCATCCAAGCATTTTTCTTTTCAACTAGCGGCGGCAAAACGGCAAATGTAGGCGATGTTTGGAATTCGAAACAAGAGCAATACCCATACCTTGTATCTGTAGACGATCCATATGAATCGTCCCCGTTCAGTAATTGGAGCGAAACATTCACTCCTGAGACTCTTTTAAAATCATTTGGGTTTAAGGATCTATCAGCTCAAATCTATGATATCACCTTGTCAAAAACAGGTGCGAACGGAGAAGTAAGTGGCGTTACATTAAAAACCTCTGCAGGGGATAAAACGGTAACTGGGAATGAATCTGTCATTCGAAGCTACTTCCCTATAAGTAACCCACAGCTTTATAATAAATTGCAATCTAATTGGTTCGACATACAGACAAATGGCTCGGCTGCAGAAAATCTATCTGTACAAACTTCTAGCGGAACATCAGACCTTGGCGATATAAAAGGCCAAAAAGTGCAAACCGCAAATGGTGAAGTAACACTAACAGATTCTAAAGTTTCCATCCAAACAGCAAATGGAGTTATCACCAACGAAGGAACAACAGGAAACATTACTTCTATTACCCTAAACGGAAAAGGCTGGGGACACCGCATCGGCATGAGCCAATACGGAGCTAAAGGATTTGCAGAAAAAGGCTGGACGGCTGAGCAAATACTTACCCACTACTTCCAAGGAACAACCGTATCGAAATAGTAAGTCTTAATAAAATCGGCATCTTTGCCGGTTTCTTTTTTTGGGGGTTATTATTACATAGATTGTTATTGGGATATTACCTCAGCTTGAGGACAACTTGCGCTTTTTTGTGGATAATTGGCTTCGTTCACACTGTTTAAGGAAAACTCAAGCCTTTTTGGGGATAATAGTCCTCTTTCACACTATTTGAGGAAAACTCGAGCCTTTTTGTGGATAATTGGCTTCGTTCACACTGTTTGAGGAAAACTCGAGCCTTTTTGTGGATAATTGTCTCGGTCACACTGTTTGAGGAAAACTCGAGCCCTTTTTCGGGGATACTTTCCGTAATTATTGCATTTTTTCATCTATCTTTCCTAAGCTGAACTTATAGAAGCCCGAACTTCTTAAGAAAATCGATAATTTTTTATAAAATCTAACTTTTTCAGGTTATTTTTTAAGTGTAGCAGTTAATTTTTCAATAATATCGGTCAGTTTCCGTTTATATCGGTCACTTCACGAAATTTATCCGCGGGAATTTAATTATATCCGCGACTTTAGGCAATATATCCGCCAAATATTATTTATATCCGCCACCTTGGCCTCTTTGAGGACAATTCGAGATATTTTTCGGGGATAACTGGCTTCTTTCTCGCTTTATGTGGACAACTCGAGGCCTTTTTGGGGATAATCGGCTTCTTTCTCTCTTTAAGTGGATAACTTAAGCCCCTTTTGAAGGCTGAGTTTGCTACATTCTCACACATTGTGGACATCTAAGCCCCTTATCGTGGATTACTGCCTCTTCATACCATAGAAAAAACCAATCCCTATCAGGAATTGGCCTTTTCTTTTTGCTTCATTTCGATATTTTCAAGAATCTCATCTACAATGCTTTTCCAAGAATATTGATCGATGGCAAGCTTTCTGCCATTTTCACTCATTGCTTGGTACTCTTCGTCTGATACTTTCATTAACTCCTCAATTGCGCCCGCAATCCCCTCAGGGTTTTCTGGAGGAGCAATTTTTCCACAGTGATATTCTTCAAGGATTGCAGCGCTTTCGCCATCACCACAGTATAAAACAGGCTTTCCTGAAGAAATCGCTGGGAATATTTTGGAAGGCCTTGCCCCTTTGAACAGCTCAATATTCCGTAGCGAAACAACGCTGTAATCAGCAATTGAGAACATTTTAGGCATTTCAGATACAGGAACTGAACCGTAAAATGTCACATTATCAAGCGCTAAATCCTCTTTCATTTTTACCAGCTTTTCACGTTCTTGTCCGTCTCCTACAAAGAGGAAATGTACATCGGGCTGATTGTCCTTTAGTAAAAGAGCCGCTTCCAACACAGAATCCAGTCCTTGTGCATAGCCTAATGCTCCAGCATACATAAATACCTTTTTCTCCTGTATGCCAATTTTCTCAAGAAGCTCATGGTCCTTCGGGAGTGGTTTAAATGTATCTGTGTTTACTCCATTTGGAAGAAGAAAGACATCGGCTTCATTCTTCCCTTTTCGAACCATGTAGTCCTTAATTCCTTCTGTCGCTGTAGCAATTTTCCATGATTTCTTATATAGAAATTTTTCCAGCATTTCCGCTAAACGGATAAAGGTTTTATTTTTTAAAATGCCTAATTCAACTGCTGACTCAGGCCAAATATCTGCGACGTTGAAGACGAATTTAGCTCTCTTCATTTTCGCGCCAAGATAACCCGTTATTCCGAGAAAAAGCGGCGGCGAGTTACAGATGATAACATCCGTTGGCTTAGACTTTGCTAATGAATAAAACGCACTAAAAGTGAAGGAAAAATAAGAAGCTAGCCGCTTCCAAAAGCTTCCCTTTGGAGATGGATAAATCCAAGATCGATGAACAGGGATCCCATCCCAATCTTCAAACATATAAAACCTTCCTCGATATTCCTCTGGGATAATCCCATGAGGATGATGAGGAAATGCTGTTATCACTTCCACCTGATGTCCTCTGCTAATTAGCTCTTTGCTCACTTCGTATACACGAATTTGCGGAGCACCTGTTTCAGGGGGAAAATGCTGACATAAGTAAATCACTCTCATTTTCCCATCTCCATTAGTTCACTTTTAATTGCTTAATATAGGCTTCAAGCTTATCTTTAAGATCTGGTCTTTTTAAAGCATAGTCAATTGACGCTTGTAAAAATCCAAACTTATCTCCAACATCATAACGATTTCCTTGAATGATATAAGAGTAAATAGACTCTTTACCTAGCAAGCGATCAATTGCATCGGTTAGCTGAATTTCACCTTTTTTATCTGGTGCTACTTCTTCAAGCAATTCGAAAATAGCTGGTGATAATATATAGCGTCCTACAATGGCTTGAGTAGACGGAGCTTCCTCAATCGCAGGCTTTTCTACTAGACTTTCCACTTTAAAAAGCTCGCCATTTTTTTCGGAGTAATTTACGATTCCATACTTATTAACCTCTGACCGCGGAACCTCATTACAGCCAAGTATGCTTGCTTGGACTTCATTATATTGATTAATCATTTGTTTAAGAGCTGGAACTTCACTATCAACGATATCGTCGCCAAGCAAGACAGCAAATGGCTCATTGCCAATGAATTTTTTTGCACATAATACAGCATGTCCTAAACCAAGCGGTTCTTTTTGACGTACATAATGTATATCAACGAGGTTGGAGATATTCTCAACAATTTCGAGCATGTCATGCTTGCCTGTTCTTTCAAGCAACATTTCTAATTCAACCGATTTATCAAAATGATCCTCGATGGCTCTTTTGCTTCTTCCTGTTACAATGATAATATCCTCAATACCAGATTCCACTGCTTCTTCAATAATATATTGAATCGTCGGCTTATCAACAATTGGAAGCATTTCCTTCGGCTGTGCCTTTGTTGCTGGCAAAAATCTCGTTCCTAACCCTGCAGCAGGAATTACTGCCTTTTTAATCATGATTTCATCCCCTCTTTCAAGGTTTGTCCATAAAGATCTAACATTCCATTTGCATTATCGACCCAGTTATAATTAGCTTTCACATGGTCAATCCCTGCTAGACCCATTTCGGTGCTTTTTTCTTTATTCTCAATTAAAGATAGGATGGCCTTCGCCAATTCTTCAGAATTTTCCTTTGGTACTACGTAGCCAGTCTTTCCTTCCAAAACAACTTCAGGCAGCCCACCGACATTCGAAACGACAACAGGTACTCCACATGCCATTGATTCAACCGCAGCAACACCAAAGCTCTCAGAGTCCTCGGTAGAAGGCACACCGAATACATCCATTTTATTGATATATTCAGGAACCTTATCATTAGGAACCCTGCCTGTAAAAGTCGTGACATGATCAATTTTCAGATCACGCGTCAATTGGATATACTCATCCTTCTGCTTGCCATCCCCAACAATAAGCAGCTTGGAATTTTTCTTGCTTGAGTGGATTGAGGCAAAGGCGTGAATTAAATCACCGATTCCGTATTTATCTTCCAAAGCCTTTACCGTCCCAATCGTGATATGATCATCCGATTTCAAACCTGAAATAGGCTTGAATTTTTCCATATCCACGCCAAATGGAGTGACAAATATTTTTTTACCAGTATACTTATTTGTTTCTTTAGCCATGATATGACTTGTAGAACAAATGACATCCGCTTTTGAAAGCGTATATTCGACAATTTTTCGATTCATACTGCCTTGCTGTGGAAATTGAAATATATCTCTTCCCCATACCGATACGTAGAAAGGCTTATAATTTGCAAGTGCCCCGATAAACCCATAGCTTGATACATAATGCGCATGAAGAATATCCGGCTGGAATTGCTTTAAAATTTTCTTTAAAGCGAAAACACTTGAAATATAGGATAGCTTTCCTGGAAGCAGCTTCGGAAGTGTAATCGTATCAATTTCCTTCGCATTCTCCTCAGAGTAATGATCAAAAAAAGTTACGACCTTCACATTGATACCTTTATTTTTGTAAAATAAGGCCCACTTATGAGTGTGTATTGATTTGCTCGGAGCCAAAATTAATACTTTCATAATTCCTCCTATACAGTGAAACTTCCATCAGTGGGGGTTTTTCGACGCACAGGACATGCTAGTGCCGACGTTGCCACAGGACATGGCGTTCTTAGTTGGCTTTCATCCCCACTGATGGTTAGTTGAACCAATCGGGCCTTTACGGGCAGTTGATTCCCCACTTAGGTTTCTTTGATTCTCTCACAAACTTGAAGTGGGGGTCTTACTGCCCGTTAATCTGCGATACATGCACGCTAGTGCTCGGAACCAGATCTATTTTTATTACTTTTCATTCAAAACTAATGCTTCTTTAACCTTTTCTACCCTAGCCAGCCATGAATGCTTTTGCACAAAGGTATTTTGGATATTTCCCCTGTAATTCGCGGCATTCCTCGCCATCTCTTGAATCGCCCTGGCCATATCCTCTGCCTTATCCTCACAGATTATGCCATATCCATCTGCTTCTATAATTTCTTTTTGTGCCTGACAATAGGTGGCGACGACAGGAAGCTCATTTGATAGATACTCAACTAGCTTAACAGGAACAGCAAAATCATTGTAGGTGCTCCGGAATCTTGGAATATAGGCAAAGTCCATTTCACGGTATAGATCATTTAATGCTTCACCGCTAACATGCTTTACTTCTACACCCAACTCATTTAATCTGGCCTTTTTCTCTTCAGGCAATTGTTTGTATTCATCCTCGCGGCAAACAACCGTTAATTCGGAGACCTTCTCCTGCTTATTGGCCAATTCCAATGCATCAAGCAAAAGGAATAAACCGTAATCCTCATTATTAATGCCGCCTACATAAAGTCCTTGAGAAACTTGCGAGACTTTCTCTTTTCTCACAACTTTCATATCTTTACCGCCTGGAGGAAGCGAGATTTTCTCCTGCTGAATATCGACATACTTGCCCATCGCATCGCTCGGCAAGAAAATGACACGGCAATATTTGTTGTAAAAGCTTTCCTCCATCCGATAAATGGCTTTCATGACTGATTTTTTAACACCTTTTAACGGATAAAGCTCATCAAATTTCCAATACACATCACGGTAAAAAACGCCTACCGGAACATGATGCTGTTTTAGAAATTTCATGACCTTTGTGTCAACAAACGGCTTTTTAGGAATATGCCCTTTGTCTGTCAGCCAGAACGGAATCGTCTGATTTTCCATATAGCAAAACCAAAGATTATCAAGCTTCCCTGCAGCTCGCCATTCTTCAAAGAGAGCATGCCTAGCAGTTGAATTTCCGGATAGCAGCAAAATGTCAACCTTCTCCCTCTCCCCCCATTGCTGGAAGGCTTTCAATATTTCCTTCGGGCGAAGCTTAGAGCCGCTATTGGCATTCTCTGCTACTTCAAATGGATAATATAGCAAAACTGATTTCATCCTGTTTTCTCCTTATCTTTCGTTTCCTGCCGCTTTCCTTTTTGAAAAGTAGGCAAACAAATCTAAACGAAATCTAATAAACAATAACATTCCAACGAATAAGCAAGTGATGAATAGCCATATTGGATTAAATAGAAAATCGGCAAAGCCACCTACTAATGTCCGTGGAATATTGATGGAAAAATAAATAAATAAGCATAAAAAGATTGGATTTTTTGGAAGTCTGATAAAAATAATATAGAGTAGCTGAATAAATATCCCTACATATATCGTTCCAATTATGACCCCTAAATAACCAAAGTTCGCATACGCTTCAGCAATAAACAGAGTATTTAATACTCCGCCTGTCCCATCCTCAATCCGATTTGGAAAAGCATTCGCCATAACAAGCCTTGCCGAGCGGACTTGTTCCACATCAAACCAGCCCGTTATGATAGACGGAAGACTGCTGCCATGCAAAAAAGGAATAGAGTCACCGAATATATCAAAATGCAAAAATGTCGGCGCAATTTGAGCCAGAATGATCCTTCCAATTGGGCCAGACGAATAGGATAAGAAAGCTTCAATATCATTCACGCCCTGAATGAATACATACATGAACACAATTGCCACCGCTCCGATAGCGGATAATGCGAAAATTTTCCCGCGTGTAAGCACCGTTTTTCCAATATAAATTCGAACAAAGATAAACATAATGATATAGAAGAAAATGGGAGACTTTGCCAAATCATATATGTTTATTAGGATCGCACTTCCAAAAAGGGCTAAAAATAAGAAAAACCATTTCAATTGCTTCGTCTTAACTGTATATACATACGCTATTAAGGATAGTAATGGTGTCAGAGCAATTGCAAAAATATTTCTTATTAAGACATTGCCGTTAAAATTACGTGCAGCGTCAATCCGCAGCTTACCAAGCTCAGCGAAATTCCCTTTTAACAATTCAAAAAGCGGGACTTGGTATGTCTTTAATAACGTATAGGCAACAGCTAGCATGCTTATGATTGAAATACCTAGAAAAAGCAAATAAAATTCATTTTTTTGATCAAACGTATTGGCAACTGGTTTTTTCAGGTAGTCAGCAAATTCTCTCTTCGCATTAAAGTTTGCAAGCTTAGATACACCTAGCATCGTTAATGGAAGAAAAACCATGACAAATGATACCGCTGCAAAGCCGATATACCTGCTGCTTTCATGGTCCAGCTTATTAATCATATAGTAATGATCAATATCCAGCACAATAAGCAAGCTTCCGATATAGCTCGATACGAATAAAGAATAGTAAAAAACTAATGAAACTAAATTCGGCTTTGTCAAAGCAAGACTTCCTGACACTCTTTTAAAGAGCATGATAGATAGAATGGATACAATGATCCATACAAATAAAGCCAACATTCGTCAGCACCTACTTTTATGTGTAAATATTTGGGCGGCATCCTGTTAAGCTTCGTAAAAGGATGCCGTCTGTCAAAATTTCATCTGTCGGTCACGATTAATTCTTTTTCGTGACCGGTTTGATGCTTTTTTCATCTTTTCGGTCACGATTAACTCCTTTTCGTGACCGCTTTGGTGCTTTTTTCATCTTTTCGGGCACGATTACTTCCTTTTCGTGACCGGTTTGATGCTTTTTCCATCTTTTCGGGCACGATTAACTCTTTTTCGTGACCGGTTTGGTGCTTTTTTCAACTTTTCGGTCACGATTACTTCTTTTGCGTGACTTCCACAAGGAATAAGGAGGACCGATTTACTTTTTAATTAATTCAACAATTTTTTCAGAAGCCTGACCATCGCCAAATACTTCTTTATATTGAGGGCTAACCTCTTTTTGAACAGCCGCAAGGATTTTCTCCGTGTCGGTTCCTGTTAAAATATTCGCTTCACCTTCAAGCGTCTCTACCCATTCTGTTTGTTCACGAATCGTTACACAAGGAACCTTCATAAAGTAGGCTTCCTTCTGAACACCGCCAGAATCCGTAACAATTTTCTTTGCATTTGCTTCTAATGTCAGCATATCTAAATAACCGACAGGATCAATAACCTTTAAATTTGGTACATCATCTAGGTTCAATCCATAATCAGCTAATTTATGCTTCGTTCTAGGATGGATTGGCCATACCTTTACGTCTTCAATATTTGAAAAGGCATCAAGGATATTTTTCATCTTTTCGATATCATCTGTATTTTCTGCTCTATGAATTGTGATCAAATGATATTTTTTCGCTATTAAGCCAGCATCTTCTAGGATTGTTGATTTTTCATTCGCAAGCTCACGGTTATATAAAACCGCATCATACATAACATCACCAATATTAAACACGTTGTGCGTAATATTTTCATTATCTAAGTTCGTTACAGCTGTATCAGTCGGGCAGAATAGAAATTCAGATACATGATCCGTCATGATACGATTAACCTCTTCAGGCATCTTCTTATTAAAACTTCTTAATCCCGCTTCAATATGGATAACTGGAACATGAAGCTTTGCAGCAACAAGAGCACCAGCTAAGGTCGAGTTCGTATCGCCATATACCATTAAGTAATCAGGATTTTCACTCAAAACGATGTCTTCAATCTTCGCCATCATTTCCCCGGTTTGCTTCCCATGATTCCCTGAGCCTACACCTAGATGGTAATCCGGCTTTGGAATATGCAACTCTTCGAAGAAAATATCAGACATATTCGCATCATAATGCTGACCAGTATGAATGATTTTCTCTTCCATATGCTTTCTTAAAACCCTCGAAACAGGAGCTGCTTTAATAAATTGCGGTCTGGCGCCAATGATTGTTAATATTTTCATATAGAATCACCTTTCAAGCTTTGGATATAGTCTTTTGCTAAAAACGAATTAATATTATAAGGCTGCTTATATTTAATACGGTCATATTTAAAGGACAATGCCTTTAAATAATCAGGATAGCTTTTGTAAATTCCATACCATTCCATTGGTTCTGTATAGTATCTTTCAAATAGCTTTTTTTGATTATAAAGCTTTTTCGCCGGCTTATATAATATTCCATACTTCTCTTTTAACGAAACAGCCTTCACAGCAGCTGGCTTTTCCGGTTTTGGGAAGTAGTCTGGATACATTTGATGAAGTGTATAATCATATAAATATTTTTTAAAGCGAAACTCTACTGGAACGGTCTTGAAAAATTCCATTAAACGGTCATCCCATAATGGAATCTCCCAGCTCTTCTGATAGAACTCATACACTCTCACGGAATTAATGATGAATTTAGCTTGTCTCTCGCGCCAATCCCAATATTCAAAGAGAGCACTTGCCTGTTCATTTGTTTCATATGGCAAGTCTCCAAATGATCGCTGAATTTCAGCCAAGACATCTTCGCCAGATTTGTGGATACCCTTATCCATCTCCCAAAGCTTATGATGCTTTTGAAGGGTAAACTGAATGACATCATCCAACGTAAATTCTCTGTCCACCGTGATTTCATAGGCTAAATGACTGCCCGCAACGAAATCACCAGAATGGCCAGGGATAAACACATAATCTTTATCCTGTTTTGCAAGAATCTCTCGAACCGCTGGCCAATCCTGTAAATGGGCCATTGATGAGCCGTTCACCGCAAAGTTGACATAATCCTTCCATTCCTGCGAATGATACCAGCGATACCAATCATCCTTCTTATACTCGATGAAATCCCATTTTAATCCTAGACGATTCGCAATATCTTTACTAACTAATGCTTCTTTATTCTCCCTTTTACCATATGTAAAGGAAGAAATGTCTTCAATTCCATACTCTTTTAACAATAAAGCAATAATGCGAGAATCATATCCGCCGCTCAATGGCAAAATAGGCGCTTTATTAATCAATCGTTTGATTAAATCTTCAAACACTGCTAACAGAACCGTTTTCAGCTCTTCACTGAATTCCTCAATATCCTTGTTCAAAGGGTGGTGATAGAATTGATAATATTCTTGTTTATCAACCTTCCCTTCTTCATGAATCCGGATATAAGAGCCAGCTTCAATTTGGTAAACACCTTCATAAAGCGTCTTTTCGTTCGCAGTAAAGCCCGTGATAAGGAACTCTTTTGCAGCTGTTTGATGCAGGGGTTTATCCTTCTGGTGTGAAATCTTATCTGTCACAATCCAGTGAGACCCCTCTTTATAGTAAAAAAGAGGAATACTTCTCTTTCGATCGACAATAGCAAGCAATTCATTTTGGGCAGCTTTAATAAAAACAAACTCGCCAATTAAATCATTTAGATGATTTTCAAAAAATCCTTCCTCTTGAAAGACTTCTTGAATATTATCCATATGATAATATTTCCCTTTGTAAATAACATAACCGCCAAAATAGATTTGGCCAAAAGGAAATTGGAATTCTTTTATAAGTCTGTTGTCTGTAATCTTTACTTCATTTAACAAACGGATCACCTATTTTACAATCAAATTCGCCATGGCGTGATTGCACCCAAATTTTAATAAAGTGAAACTTCCATCAGTGGGGGTTTTTCTTCATCCCCCACTGATGGTTAGTTGAACCAATCGGGCCTTTACGGGCAGTTGATCCCCCACTTACTCTTCTTTGCATACGCGAATCCTTGAAGTGGGGGTCTTACTGCCCGTTAATC
Organism: Cytobacillus dafuensis; assembly: GCF_007995155.1. Classification (NCBI taxonomy): domain Bacteria; kingdom Bacillati; phylum Bacillota; class Bacilli; order Caryophanales; family Bacillaceae; genus Cytobacillus; species Cytobacillus dafuensis. The sequence goes on from NZ_CP042593.1 coordinate 4,505,624, forward strand.
TGCGATAAAAATCTGGGGCATTCACCAGAAGCTTAAACCTTACTTAGGGGGATTTTAATCTCACTAAATTGCATTCCTACTTATTGAAGTTAAATTGACGTTGACCTTTTCTTCAATAAATCTTTATCGATCCTTGATAAAAGGATGGCAACGAAAAATCCTAACCAAGCAAAAACAATATTTAAATCAGGGATACTGCTCTCTTGAATATAAACGATAGCGATCACAGCTAAAAGAGAGGATAGGAATAAAAAGGTCATTTTGCCAAATGACACAGGAACATGATAGAGCTTTTGGCTTTTAAAGAATATATAAGTAATCGCGATGATATACGAAATCAAATAAGCCGCGACACTCCCCCATATAGAAAATTGAGGGATTAACAGCACGTTCAAAATAATATTGACAACCGCTGCCATACCAAATGCGTACGAAATAATCTTTGTTTGCTTCGTATAGAAAATACCGACTGAAATAATCATATAGAAAAAATTCAAGAATGTAACAGCCGATAAAATAGCTACATACTGATAAGCTTCATGATAATTGTCGCTTAACATGCGAATAATCCACGGCATTAATGTAGCGACCATCAAAATACCTATTGTCCCTAGTAACAGAATACCATAATACAACTTCGCAAATAAAACAGGACTATCCTTCTTATCCTTTAAAGACATAGAAAAAGGTCTCCAAGCCATTTGCACACCACTCGTAAGCAGCGTAATTAAGGAGGCAAACTTGACGGCTGAACCGTAAATACCTACCTCGTATAAAGAAGTGAACTCTTTAAGAAGAATAGAATTAGCATTAACAATTACCCAAAAGGCTAATGATGCCGGAACAAGTGGAGTCGCGTATACTAGGATTTCCTTTAATAGCTTTTTATTAAATGTAAATTTAATGTATTTCAAAAGGGGCTTGATTAATAGCAGCGCAACGATGGCTACACTTATAAGTCTTCCATATAAAATGCCGTCGATTGTTGGGCTAACATAGGCTAAAAATCCATAGGAAAGGACGGCAATCAAGAGCATTTTCAAAATCGTAATGGTTACTACCTTTTTCGTGAAAAAATCATAACGAAGAACCGTTAAGATTAAAGCGATGACTGTATCCAAGGCCATAACCCCAATGGCAATATTGAATAAATAATATAGGCTTGCATCTTCTAATAGGAGCTGAGACAACCATGGACCACCAATAAGAAATACGATGGCTGTGATTAAAACAATCAGCAATCTAAATGTCATAACAGACCTGACATACTCAAGCCTTTTCTTTTTATCTTCTGATTCGAAGTAGTAATAAGCAAGAGCAGAATCGGTACCAAAGATGACTAGGAAGGTAAGCATCGATGTAAGTCGATCCAAATAATCCAATACTCCATATTCGGCAGGGTCAGGAATGAAGGATGTGTATATTGGAAGCATGATAAAGGCGATCAGCTTCGTTCCAACGTTCATAAATGCGTAAAGGAGCGAATCCGCTCCTAAACGCTTAATTTGGGCGAACACCCTATAACAGCTCCCGCTCGTCAACCATTTTGACAAATTTAGCAGGAACCCCTTTAACTAAAGTCTTTGGTTCTGTATGCTTTGTTACTAATGCACCAGCAGCAACAAAGGTTTCTTCCTCAATCGTAATCCCTGGAAGAATGATAGATGCACCGCCAACACGTGCTCCTCTTTTAACATGAGCGCCCTTAATCTTATCGAAGCGCTCCTCTGTTCTACCCATAAAGTTATCATTCGTTGTTGTCACACAAGGTGCGATAAAGACATGATCCTCAAGAGTTGTATACGCTGTAATGTAAGAATTCGATTGGATTTTTGTCCGATCCCCAATCTTCACATAGTTTTCAACGGTAACGCCCCTGCCGACAATGACAAAATTACCGATTTCAACATTTTCCCTTACGCTTGCAAGATCAGCAATTAGCGTATTGGAGCCAATTTTTGCTCCTCTATAGATCACACAGTTTGCCCCAACTGTTACATCTTCGCCGATTTCGAGGGCTGGAATTGTACCTGAGAGTTTAACTGTGCTTGTTTTTGCAGGCTTTGGAGGCTTCCCAACAACAGCACCGTCCGCAATAGTAGTGTTATCACCAATAGTTGTTCCTTCGTGAATGGTTACTCGGTTCCCAATCACTACATTTTTACCGATTTTTACATCCTTTTCTACAACGGAAAAGTATCCGACTTGAACGGATGAGTCTATTTGAGCGGAAGGATCTATAAAATTCATTCGAATGTCTCCCTTTATCTTAAAATTATAGAGCGGCGGATATATCGGAAATCTGGCGGATATCTGCGCAAAAGTCGCGGATATATCAAGATATCTGGCGGATATCTGCGCAAAAGTCGCGGATATATCAAGATATCTGGCGGATATCTGAATAAAGTGACCGATATATCCGCGAAACTGACCGATATCTGCGAAAACTGACCGATATATCCCTGAATGTGACCGATATCTACGAAAATCAGCCAATACATCCCCGAAAATAACCGACTACTTTAAAAATCCTAATTAAACCGCAAATCCATTACAGTTTAATATATTTATTCGGCTTGTCAATGCCCTTCATTGCATTACGAGTATCGAAAATCACTTTGCTTTCTTTTGCGATCATTTCATAATCAAAATCAGTATGATCTGTAGTTACTAAAACAAGGTCAGCATCATTTAGAAGCTGTTTAGTCAGTTCAACTGTTTCGATTTTTTGGTTACAAGATTTGAAAGATGCTACATATGGATCGACAACTTTATAATCTGCACCATGATGCTCTAATAGTTCAACAATCTTAAGAACTGGAGATTCACGAACATCATCAATATCCTTTTTGTATGCAACGCCAAGTACAGCAACTTTTGCACCGCGTAGAGCTTTGCCATCTTCGTTTAGTACTTGCATGGAGCGTGTAATAACATATTCAGGCATGCTGTTATTGATTTCACCAGCAAGCTCGATTAATTTTGTATGATAGTTATATTCACGAGCCTTCCATGTTAAGTAGAAAGGATCGATAGGAATACAATGTCCGCCTAGTCCTGGACCTGGATAGAATGCCATGAATCCGTAAGGCTTTGTTTTAGCAGCATCAATTACTTCCCACACATCTATGCCCATTTTTTCGCATAAAATCGCCATTTCATTTGCTAACGCAATATTAATATGACGGAACGTATTTTCGAAGATTTTCTCCATTTCAGCTATTGCCGGAGAAGATACTTCGTGAACATCTCCTTCAAGAACATTGCGGTAAAGAGAAGCTGCCACTTTTGTACATTTTTCTGTAATTCCACCTACCACTTTAGGTGTGTTCTTTGTTTTAAACTGCTTATTACCTGGATCAACGCGCTCTGGAGAGTAGGCAATAAATACATTTTCTCCTACATTAAGACCTTTTTCTTCAAGGGCTGGCTTAACGATTTCTTCTGTTGTACCAGGGTATGTTGTTGATTCTAGGACTACAAGCATGCCTTCATGTGCATATTTAGCAATTTCCTTTGAGGAGCTTTCTACATATGAAGTGTCAGGCTGTTGATAAATATCAAGTGGAGTTGGTACACAGATCGCAACAGCATCCACTTCAGCAATTCTCGCATAATCAGTTGTAGCTACTAAATGACCGCTTTTGATCATATCAGCTAAATCTTGATCGACAACGTCGCCAATATAGTTAATTCCCATATTTACTTGCTCAACACGAGCTGCCTGTACGTCAAATCCGATTACCTTATATCCTGCTTTTGCTTTTTCAACTGCTAACGGAAGACCTACATAGCCTAATCCTACAACTCCAATAACAGCTTCTTTATTTTCGATTTTATTAATTAAAGATGTATATACGTCCATCTCTTTTTTCTCCTTTTCGTTGGAATAGGGGACGGAGCTTGTGTCTCTCAACTGCTCACGACGCCTAATTATGTTAGATTCCTAGATGATGATTAGAAAAGCTTGATATTCGCCAAGTCGATCGGCGAAAACCTGATTTTTACTGGCAGATACTATATCGAAACCTCACTTCGACTTTAGTACAAATAACCTTTTAAGCTAAAGTAACTTTCTTTCCTGTTTCAGCAGACTCTAAAATAGCCAGTATTAATTTTACAGGAGCAATCCCGTCTTCACCAGTTACAATTGGATTACGATTTTCTTTCACTGCAAGCACCATATCTTCAATGATGCATTGATGACCCGGTTTGCCAAATGGGTCCTCTTTTATTTCATTTTTGATTTTATCCGTTTCCTCTTCGCTTACCCCTTCAATATCCCAAGTCTCAATAAATGTAGCATTTCTGCCGCTAATTTTAACAGAGGCTGTTTCACCAAAGATGGCAATGGATTCTTCAAGATTTTTCGGATAAATCGTTGTCGCTGCTTCAATTACGCCTAGAGCACCATTTTTAAATTGGACAACTGCAGCTGCAACATCTTCTGTTTCAATTTTTCTCAAACGTGTCGCTGCCATAGCTTGTACAGATTCAACTGGTCCCATTAACCAAAGCATCAAATCCAAGTCATGGATCGCTTGATTCATAAGAACGCCGCCATCAAATTCCTTCGTTCCTCTCCATGCCGCTTGATCATAATAGGCTTGATTTCGGTTCCAGCGCACTGTAGCATTTGCATGACTGAGTTTTCCAAAAGCGCCTGCATCCATTTGTTCCTTTAATTTCTGGATAGCTGGTCGGAAACGATTTGGGTGGACTACCGCAAGCTTCACACCGTTCTCATTTGCATATTTCATCATTTCTTCCGCTTCATGAAGCTTCAATGACATTGGCTTTTCAACAATAATATGTCTGCCTTGCTCGGCAACAATTTTAGTTAAAGGAGTATGAAGTCCAGAAGGTACACAAATGTTCACAACGTGAATTTCCGGATTTTCTTCAAGCATGTTTTGTAGGTCTGTATATTTTTTCACATTTGGATTTTCAATTTCTAATCGAGCAGGATTTGTATCACAGATAGCAAATAAATTGGCGTTTTCAGCCTTTTCGATTGCCTCAATATGTTTATTCGCGATATGCCCCATGCCTACGATGGCAAAATTAATCATGATTGTAGTACCTCCTAGCTTCGTTTACATACTTCCAAAGCATAAGAATAAGGAATGTAGCAAATACACCAAAAACCAATCCAGCTAAAGATAGCTCTACTTGGTGTCTATCAACAGCTTTTACTTCCTCACTAGCAATGCTTGGCTTTTCAAATGTCGCAAGATCCCCTGTCATTCTTTGGTTTCTCGCTTGAACATCAGCAATTTGTGCCTCTGTATTTTCTAGGACACTTGCAACCCTCTCTGCTTCGGTAACATTTAATTGTCCACTTTCGAGCTTTTCATTTGTTACCTTTAACACATCATTAAGCTCTTTTAATTGATTCTCATTATTATTGATATTATCTTCTGTAATTGAATATCTAAGATTATAATTATCAAGCATGGCCTTTTCAATCGAGGAAGTCATTTTATGAAGATCTTTCTTAAGCTCTTCTTTATCATCATTATAAATTTTAATTTTTATAAAGCTATCACTTGATACAAAAGCCTCAATTTCACCGTTTACATCCTTGCCAAATTGATCCACTACATATGAAGGATCTTTCAATCCCTTCAAACTAACTGCGCCTGTAAAAATTTTAGCACTCCCTACGTAATTCCCTTTATTAGGAATAACATACGATGCTCCAAAGCCCAGCAAAGTAAAGAGTAGTGGGATTATTAGAAAGAAAACCTTCTTTTTCCAAAAGAAATCCAAGTATTCATAAAGTACAAACTTTTTTTGTTCAGCCAACAATTCTCACCAATCCTTTTAAAATAGATAAATAAAGCAAGTAAAGGAACGCCCCCTATTCGGCGACGTTCCACTCTGATTTTTATTTGTTATAGAACTCTTTAATTTTAGCTACAATATATTCCTGTTGCTCTTGTTTCAGTTCAGGGAACATCGGAAGTGATACAGCTTCTTTCGCTGCCTTTTCAGCTTCCGGAAGGTCTCCTTCTTTATAGCCTAAATCTTTAAAGACAGGCTGGATATGAAGCGGAAGTGGATAATAAATCATTGTTTGCACTCCTTGCTCCTTTAAGAAGGCTTGTAGCTCATCACGTTTTTCTACACGAATCGTATATTGATGGAAGACGTGGTAATTTCCTTCTTTTTCAACTGGTGTTTTTACTAAGTCACCCAATTGTTCGTTTAGAAGGTGAGTATATACAGCTGCTTTTTCTCTTCTAAGCTCGCTCCACTTATTTAAATGTGGGAATTTCACATTGAGAACTGCAGCTTGAAGCTCGTCCAAACGGCTATTATAACCTAATACATGATGATAGTATTTCGGCTTGCTTCCATGTACACGAATGACACGGCAATTTTCAGCCACTTCATCATTGTTCGTTACAATCATACCTGCATCTCCATACGCACCCAAATTCTTTGTTGGGAAGAAGCTGTATGTTGCAGCTGTTCCATATTCTGCTACCGTTTTTCCATGATGCTTTGCACCAATTGCTTGTGCTGCATCACCGATAACAACTAGATTATGCTTATCAGCGATTTTGCAAATCTCTTCCATATCTGCTGTTTGGCCGTATAAATGAACTGGAATAATCGCTTTCGTTTTATCTGTAATGGCTTCTTCAATCTTAGCAGGATCAATATTAAATGTTACTGGATCAATATCTACATAGACTGGTGTTGCTCCGGCTCTTACAATAGAACCCCCAGTTGCAAAGAAAGTGAATGCGGTCGTAATAACCTCGTCTCCAGGTCCTACACCTGCAGCTTGTAGAGCGATATGTATAGCATCACTTCCGTTTCCACAGCCAATCCCATGTGCAACATGACTATACTCAGCTACATCCGCTTCAAGTTTCTTCACGTTATCACCTAAAATGAATCGAGAAGAGCTCATTACTTGATCTAATGCAACTAGCATTTCTTCTTTTAATGCTTGATATTGTTCACTTAAATCTAACATTGGAATATTCATACCAATTTCCTCCAAATTTCATAGATGAAATACTCGATTATTTTAACACAAAATGGGCCATTAATTGTTATTTTTCTTCCCGTTAAATGACAAATTTCGAAATCTTTTTTAATAAAGCCGTTTGCGAGTCGTCCACAAACGGCTTTATCATTATTGCCTTCCAGTTACCTTACGATAAATTTTTATCATAGGTTTGTACTTTTCGTGTACGAGACCAATGGTTTCAGCCAATAGCTCAAGAATTAATAAGAGCCCAAAGATAATGAAGATACTCACCCATAAAGTTGCAGATGAGAATAGTATGGCACTAATACTGAAAACAATTCCAAAACCATAAATGCAAAGCACTGTTTTTCGATGGGATAACCCAAGTGCAAGCAGGCGGTGGTGTAAATGTGATTTATCAGGTGCTGAAATCGGTTTTCTATTAACAATCCTTCGAATGATTGCATAAGTTGTATCAAAAACTGGAACACCTAATATGATGATTGGAACAATGAAGCTAAACAAAGTCACACTTTTATATAGACCAAGTAAAGAAAGAATTGAAATGGAATAGCCTAAAAACAGCGCACCCGTATCACCCATGAAAATTTTAGCCGGATGAAAATTATGGAACAAGAAGCCAAGGGTGCTTCCTAATAAAATTAGCGAAAGCATAAGAATAAGCGGCTTACCTGCTACCCCTGCCATGAATGCAATCGTTGCAATGACAATTGCTGAAATCCCAGCGGAGAGCCCGTCAAGACCGTCAATTAGGTTGATAGCATTCGTTATCGCGACAATCCAAAAGACAGTGAGAGGGTAGGTCCAAAAACCAACATCAAAGGTGCCGATAAACGGTATGGTCAAATTATCAATTGTCAATCCGCTTCCAACTACTGCAGCCGCTGCAAGAAGTTGTCCGAGAAGCTTGTATTTAGCTTTCAGCTCATATTTATCATCTAAAACACCTGTAAGGACAATGATAAGTGCTCCAACTGTAATACCAGTAATTTTCTCATTATAAAGACCGCCGACAAAATAGCCAACAACGACACCAGCAAAAATGGCCAAGCCGCCTAGTCTAGGCATAATTTTCGAATGGACTTTTCTTTGGTTAGGCTTGTCAACCGCACCAATTTTAATCGCAAATTTAATAACAAGTGGCGTAATCAGTAAGGATGTAACTAAAGCTGCTATAAAGGCAACTAAAAATTTTATATCCAATGGTATCACCTTAAGTTTGTATTTATGAATCAAATTTATCCTAACACATATTAAAAAGAATTCAATTAATTTCATTTTTCAAATATTACAGAATGATTATATGAATTACTTCAATAATAGTATCACCTCATTTGCCATAAAGTCTTTATCATATTTCGACCTAAAATGGTATAATCCTCTAAATATGACGATTCATATCGAAAAAAAGTTTCAAAGAATAGAGAATAATAGAATTTGTAAGAAATTTACTGCAGTAATACACATAAATTATATTATACTACATTATATGTTATAATTTTGCTAGAAAAAAAGTTTTAGGAGAGAACAAGATGCTATCTTTGATGAAGCGTATTTTTAATGAAGATTCTGCCGAACTAAAACGTCTATATAAACATGTTACGAGTATTAATGAATTAGAGGCAAAAGTATCTAAATTAAGCGATGAAGAACTTAAGGAATCAACTCAATATTTTAAAGAAAAAATTGCATCAGGCGTATCGATATTCAATCTAAAAGAAGAGGCCTTCGCAATTGTACGCGAAGCATCCAAACGCATCCTAGGTCTTCGCCACTATGACGTACAATTGATTGGCGGTCTTGTCATGCTTGAGGGTGGCATTGCTCAAATGCAAACAGGTGAAGGAAAAACACTTGTAGCTACTCTGCCAAGCTATTTAAAGGCTTTAGAAGGCAAAGGTGTACACGTTATAACAGCAAATGAATATTTAGCTAAACGTGACCGTGAGCAGATGGGGAAAGTCCTCGAATTCCTTGGCCTAAGTGTCGGCTTGAATATTTCCCAAATCTCAGAATCTGAGAAAAAAGAAGCCTATAACGCTGATATTACATATGGAACTGGAACAGAGTTTGGCTTTGATTATTTACGAGATAACATGGTTTCCCGCATTGAAGACCAAGTGCAAAGACCATTACATTATGCAATCGTCGATGAAATCGATAGTATTTTAATAGACGAAGCAAGAACTCCTTTAATTATTGCCAGTAAATCAGATATTGCAACAGAACTCTTTCAAATTACTTCTGAAGTCATTCGGGAATTTGAAGATGGGAATCATTATGAATTTTTCCCTGAAACGAAGCAAATTGTCTTAGCTGATAATGGCGCAGACGTATTTGAGCAAGCTTTCGGGATTGAAAATCTTTATGATGCTGAGCATCGCGAGCTTCTTCATAATATTATGCAATCATTAAGAGCACATGTAGTCATGCGCAAAGACGTTGACTATATTGTAAAAAAAGATGTCGTTATGCTCGTCGATCAGTACACAGGAAGAATTATGGAAGGACGCACCTTCAGCGATGGTCTTCATCAAGCGATCGAAGCCAAAGAAGGCGTCACTATTAAAGAGGAAAATCAAACACAAGCATCTATTACTGTACAAAACTATTTCAGAATGTATGCTACCCTTTCTGGCATGACAGGAAGCGCGATTCCAGCAAAACAGGAGTTTTGGGAAACGTATCGTTTAGGCGTTATCGCCATTCCAACGAATAAGCCGAATGCTCGCCAGGATGATGAGCCATTAGTATATAAAGACTATGAATCGAAAGTGAAAAAAATCGTTGAGGAAGTTAGCAAACATAATAAACTGAGTCGACCTGTTCTCATCGGAACGACATCCATTGAGCAATCTGAACGACTATCTACTTATTTAACGAAGGATGGCATCTCACACCAAATTCTGAATGCAAAAACAGAAGAAGACGAGGCCTCTATTATTTCACAAGCAGGACAAAAGAATAAAGTCATGCTTTCAACGAATATGGCTGGACGCGGGACCGACATTTTACTAGGTGATGGTGTGAAAGAGCTTGGCGGTCTTCAAATTATCGGAACAGAAATGCATGAAAGTGCTCGTATCGACATGCAGTTAAGAGGAAGATCAGGCAGACAAGGAGATCCAGGTGCAACGCAATTCATCATTTCCATTGAAGACGATATCTTCCATAGCTATGATAAAGAGGAAATGGATAAGTGGAAGAAAAAAGTCAAGACAGATGAGCACGGCATGATTCAATCTCCAAACCCTATTAAGTTCGTTAAGAAGGTTCAGGAAACTGTAGAAAGCGCCCACTTCTCTTCAAGAAACCATCTATTAAAGCTAGATGATGTTGTTGATCAGCAAAGAAAAATTATCTATAAGAAACGCAATGACTTATTAGCAATCTCTAATTTTAATGAACTATTAAAAGAATCGTTAAACAATCATATACAAAAGCTTATCGAGAAATATTGTCCTGAAAATGTATTAGAGGAAGATTGGTTAACTGAAAGCCTCTATGAAGAATTAACTTTAGTGTTTGGCAGCCTTTCATTCCCAGCTTCTGATATTAGGGGTGCTGAGAAGCCATTCATCCAAAAGAAAATAGATGAGCTTTATAATAACCAATTGCTTCTATTAGAAAAACTAGAAGTGAACGAGGATTTCCAAGTTCAAATCAAAAATATGTATTTACAAACATTAGATCACTCTTGGATTGTTCATATGGAATTATTGTTCGCGATGAGAGAAGATATCGGAATTCGCGGATATGGACAAGAAGACCCATATCGTCTATACGCAGGTGAAGCTTATGATGAATTTATTCACTTCTTAGCAGAATTAGACGCTCAAATCAGTAGGCAAGCAAAACTATATATTCAGCATTTTTTGGCAGAGCAGGATATAGTAACAGTTCAATAAGTAACCATTTAACGGACGATCAGCATGCTTGTCGTCCGTTAAATGTGATATATCATGAAGTAAAACTTCCATCAGTGGGGGTTTCATCCACCACGGATGGTTAGTTGAACCAATCGGGCCTTTACGGGCAGTTGATCCCCCACTCAGGTTTCTTTGGTTCTCTCGCAACCTTGTAGCGGGGGTCTTACTGCCCGTTAATCTGCGATAAAGTGAAACTTCCATCAGTATGGGTTTACTTCTATAAAAATACTTATTTTAAAAAGGTGGCTTATTAAAAAATGAACGAAATCGAAAATAATAGCAACACACCTAAAGATGAAGGAATAAAAACAACACTTTCTTATCATCCAGATTGGGATTTATCTGTCCAAGAAAAATATGTTTTTCAATTCAACCACCAAAAGTTACCTCTCCTTCAGCCAAATCAGCTATCCGTTAGCTTGATTAATTTATACGAATATGATGAGGGATTTGTCGTAACCGCTTTTTTAAGCAGTTCATTACCGCAAGCGATCACCTTTGAAGTGATTGACCTTGTCCTTGTTAACGAAAACAATGAACCATTAGCACGAAAAAGCTTCGAGATGGATCTATTTGGTGAGCTTCCTTCAAACACAAGCAGACCTTGGAGATTCCTATTCGAAAATGACAACAAACTAGTGGAAGAGCTTCCGAAAAAGGGCTGGAAGCTTGTATTCGAGCTAAAGAATAAGTCTGCAGACGACGCGCTTCCCCTAGATTTAGAGGACAGCTGGAAAGAAGCTTTTAGCGAGGAGCAGCTAACAAAACTAGAAAACATCGTAAAAAACCTTCCGCCTATCCGTGAAGGTGAGGTCAATTTCATGGGATTAGAAGCTAATTTTATCTCAGGAAAAGGCTTAGCAGCAACACTATTAATTCGCAATGCCAGCAACCGCAGTATCTTTATTGAAAACCTCCCACTTGTTTTTGAGGATGCTTCCCAAGAAGTTATAGCACAAGCAGGCTTCCAACTTAATAATCTCGAAGTGAAGAGCCGAACTTGCAAGCCATGGACCTTTGTTTTCCCAGAATCGTCCGTAACAAAGGAACATTTGGATTTATCAAAATGGAGAGCTTATGTACCGCAGTCAGCTAAGGTAGATGTAAAGCAATCTTAAAAGTCTAGGAAATGAAGATAAGTCGAAGTATAAAATCGTATGATTTTATACCTCGACTTTTTTGCAATTTAGGACGGTTATCAATTATGTGCTTTGGTTACCAATTATAGTAAAACTTCCTATAGGTGTGTACCAATCTTTTGCTTTGGTTACTGCTTACGGCAACATTTCCTCTAGACAGGTACCAATCATTCGCTTTGGTTACCGCTAGACGCAATATTTCCTCTGGATGGGCAACAATCACTCACTTTGGTTACCGCTAAACGCAATATTTCCTCTGGACGGGCAACAATCACTCACTTTGGTTACCGTTAAAAGCAATATTTCCTCTGGATGGGTATCATTCATACACTTTGGTTTCCGCTAGCAACAATATAAAAAAGCCTGTTGGTCACATGCACAGAAAGTGATTCAACGAACGAATCATAAGTCTGTCCACATGCCCCACAGGCTGGTTCAATCATATACATGATGTAGATCTTTTATTAGTTTTTTGCTACTTGTGGTAGTGAATGATAGTTAATATGCGATTTCATATCGGTAATGTAAAGGTCTCCGCCTAATCCATATTGTCCACCATGATTTGAATCATATGCATAAACACGGTATTTTTCACCTGGATTAAGTACTCTTTCAAATGTTAATTTATTATCACTATCACGTTTCCATAGATTAATAGATTTCTTTACTTCAATTACACCGACCTGGTTCTCCCTAATGTCAAGGCCTTGAAACATTCCAGCCGCTTCAGTTGCCGGAGCTTCTATATATCGCTTTGCACCATGATAGGCATTTTTCCAATAGCGTTCAGTTTCTAAATTACTAATCTTAATTCCTTTTGTTGAATCCGCATGGATAAACTGATTATCTCCAAGATAAATACCAGAATGAGAAACTTTCCCACCACCTGTTGTATTAAAGAAGACAAGATCTCCAGGAATTAAATCTTCTTTATTAACTGCTGTACCACCAGCATATTGATCAGAGGAAATTCTTGGAAGTGAGACGTCGAATTTATCGTAAACAAATTTTAAAAATCCGGAGCAATCAAATCCACTCGTACTGTTTCCACCATATACGTATGGAATCCCGATTAATGTTTTACTATAATCAATCATTTCTTCATTTATATTTGCAGCGCTCGCTTTTTCAACTCCGAAAAAAGTTGGTAATAATAAAGCGGCTGTTATGACTACTTTCGCTATTCTTTTCATCTTATCCTCCTGAAAATTAGAAAAATGTCATAATTTATCGTTTATACGTTTATTTTACATTATTTTCAGGTAATTTTTCATTTCAATTCTATTAAATTATACGGTGTTATATTACATTAATGTTACAAATGGCCTAATTCACTAGATTTTAGATAGTCTTCCACCCCAAAAGTCATGAGATTTTCGGAGGGGAAGGAATTCAGCATCTTTGCCGATTAATTCAAGAAACAATTCGCTTCCACTATAGTATCCTCACACCCGTATAACGCCCATATGTAGAATATCTAAATGGAATGCCGGGCTTTTTACAGTTTGCTACATGTAAACATCATTCATCACACGAGTATTCTTCAATGCAACTTCATTTATTGCTTTAGCCCTGTCGATTCTATTGAAGGCAGATGATAAGATAGATCAGCAATTAAGTAGAAAGGGCAATGAAAAAACACCTATCATTTCGGTCTAATATCTCTGTATATGCTGTTGCACATTATCATCCGACTACAACATAAAAAAAGCCAACAGTAACTGCTGACTTCACCAATTTTTATTATACTAAAGCCCCCGGTAGTTCAAAAAGACTAAACTCTAATGGTCAAAGTATAATAAACAAAATTTAACTTCTTACCATTCATTTCGAATTCTTCACTACTAGTAGCTACTCTCTCAAATCCATTTTTCTCTAAAACTTTTTGAGATGCAATGTTATTAGTGGTTGTTTTCGCTTTAATCTGTACTATGTCATTGTCAGGAATTGTTTCTAATAACAATTTTAATGCTATATTTGCAAAACCTTTTCCAGTATGTACTTGCCCCACTCTATAACCGAGATGGCCGATTTTTTGAGATTTATCAATATCTACTAGATTTATTCTTCCCAGAATTGAATGATCTTTATCTTTAATTAAATAGAAATAAGAAATTCCTTGAGCTTGTTCTTCCAGTAAGTCTTCATATCTTTTTTTAAAAATCTCAGGATTATAGTAGTCGTCTCCACGGGTCGGTACCATTTCTTCGAAAAAAGTTCTGTTTTCGAGTTCGAAAATATACAAATTTTCCGCATCTGTGGCTTGTAGTTTTTCAATATATACTTCCATGCGCAATAGCCACCATCCAATAACTGCATTTACTCAATGGTACCATAATCACCCAGTTAATGGAGTCTCGTATTTATTATGACTTTCCGTCTTTGTAACCAATCACCGCCACCAACATTATACTTGCCGCCGTGCCATGACTTTTTCTCTATAACGGAAAAAACCTTCTTAATAGATTTTTAAGAAGGTTTAGGAGAAGTCAGGCCAATTTTTTTGGTATTGGTCTCCTTTTATTTTTCCAAGTGTTTTATATCGGAAAGGCATTAAATCACTTGCTTCTTTATCAATAAATTCCAGAGCTAGTTGTAAAGGAATAAGATGAAATTGATCCTCTGCTTCTGAAATAAAGAATGCATCCTTAATTTTTCCACTCTTCTTCGTATCAATTAATAAAAAAGCAGGATAATAACTGCCATCATTAGCTTCGAGAATCGCCTTTGCCGTAACAAACCCTTTCGGCTCTTGCTCAATATCATCATTTGCTGTTTTATCTAAAGTTTTTTGAGCCCAGCCTTGCCTCTTATAACCCCCAATAATTTTGGGAGGCTCTTTTTCAAACTGTTTCTTAATTTGATCATATTTAGAACTTGATGACATTCTTTTCCCTCCAACGAAAAGGGTCTATAAAGATTTATCCTACAAAAAAGGAACTAAAATAGGACTGCATGTATTAGCGTATCATATCATAAATGACAAATCAAACCAATGCCTAAAACATTTTTTAGTATTAGAAAAACTTGGCGAATGCCTTAGTTTTACTTACGCGATCTTATTAGCAGATATTTAATTGAAAAAGCATTTTACTTTAGTACGTTAATAAACTTAAACTTTCCTTTTAGCTTAGAAAAGCTTTGCGCTCACCAAGTCCTTCCGGTGAATGCCTTAGCTTAATTAAGGCGATCTTTTTTAAAAGAAGCTTAATCAAAACTTCACTTGCACTATAATAACATAAATTTCATTAGCTAACATGCTTGTCTTATTTCTGTAATACGTTTGTATGGGAAAATTAACATTCCGATTTCATTGGCTGATAATTACATAAATTCGGCTGTTATTTACTTAAGTTTGGCTAATTAAAGCTAGAAAAGGATTTCAATAAAAAAGGGTCTGTAATCCCTCGATGATCTAAAAACCGAAGGCAATATTTGCTTACGATTTTTTATCATTGAGGCATTAGACCCTTTTACTTTGAGACAATTATTTGTATACTGCTTGAATTTGATCAATATAAATGACGCCGCTGTTTTTATTGGAGTCATTTGTTTCCATATAGCGGACTGGGACGTCGATTCTTAATGGTGTTTTCAGTCCTTGAGGCAGGCTTGCTTCAACGTACTTCCAACCGGTCCAATCAAGATTCTTCGTGAAATCAAGCTGAATGTCCTGATTATTTCCATCCTTCAGCTGCATTCTTAACCAATGCCCTTTGCCATCTCCGTAAACCCACATGCCGATTTTCTTCGGAGAGCCTTTTATTGCAAGTGGATTAACGGTATCAATATAAGCACCAGATGTTCCTGTTGTACCAGTGAAATCATAGCTGAGCTTGATTGAATGCTTTCCTGTTTTACTAATTGCAGGGTCATGTTCAATTTTTACACTCTTATATCTTGCACCTGAAGCTTTGTAATTTGTAATGCCGCTTTCAAATCCTTCAAGTAGGATCGGCTCAGGTGTGCCAACTGTAACATTTATTTTTGCAGATACTTTTCCGTGCGAAACTGTAATGACGCCTGTTCCATTCGCTGCACCTGCTTTAAATTCACCTTTATTGTTAATCGTTCCAATATTCGGCGTGACACTCCATTTGAATAAAGAAGGATCCGTAATAATTGTCTTTCCTTTATAAATTCCTTTTGGCAGAATTTTATAAACGTTATTTTTCTCAACGATAATATCCTTTTCATCTACTTGAATACTATCTAGAGAATTGATAATACTAAGCTTAAC
Source organism: Cytobacillus dafuensis (assembly GCF_007995155.1). NCBI lineage: Bacteria > Bacillati > Bacillota > Bacilli > Caryophanales > Bacillaceae > Cytobacillus > Cytobacillus dafuensis. The sequence goes on from NZ_CP042593.1 coordinate 4,521,941, forward strand.
CTTGCTGCTAAGATTTCCAGCTGAAACCGCTACCTCGCTGTTACTTAATGCTGTTGAAACCGTATAGCTGCCGTCTGCATTTTTCTTTAAGGCCGGTGAACTAAACGTAATAGGCTGTGTAACTGGCACTGCATTATAGAACATGTCCATACCTTTTACGGTAATGCCTAAATCCTTATATGTAGCTCCAGCAAAAAGCGTAATTTCTGCAGGCTTCACAACAAGCTGTTGAAGAGGACCTTTCATCCATTGACTAATAAATAATAATGAATTTGCTACGGCACGTTCCTTACCATCAGATGGCTTATTAATGACAGAAACCTTGTCATCCCCATTATCTCTTGTAACCATCGTCGAAGATCCGCCGCCATCAAACGTAAAGGCATTAATAGCACCAAGATCCTTCATAACAGAAGCCATTTCAGGTAATGTTAGCCCTACGCTATGACTGCTTTGACGTCCATCAACAACAGCAGTGACAACGCTGCCATCCGCTTTAATTCCAATCGCAGATCTTGGATGAACACCAGGAACGTCCTGATTAACGATAGAGCCATTTTTCACAAGATGATAACGCCCGCTGATTGCTTCCACGACTTGATTCCATTCGCTTTGGGCAAATTCCGCTTTAACCTCTACTTTGTCGCCTTCCTGAATCGTATGTAAAAAATCGCTGGCAAAATTATGTCCTGATAAGACAAATTCACCACTATTTAATGATTCATTCCCTACATTGCTTGCAACCTTTACAACAGTACCTGTTAAGACACTATGTCCGTTCAACTGACCAGAATCGATTTTGACAACAACCTCTGTGCCAAGCTCATTTGTTCTTGTTGAGCTAGCAAATTCTGGCGTATAAAGAACAAGATGATTAGCTGAACGAGTGCGGTTGACGGTATCAATTTTATATGGTTCTTGTCCGTTCACTTGGACCGATAATTTTAATTCAGGACTTCCGATGAGAGGCTTCCCATCCTTTGTAACACCAAATACAGCTAATTGATCCAAAGGAGTTTGACTTGTTGTGAGAATATTTCCTTTTTGAATCATCAAATCAATGGGATGGCCATTTTTATCAAAATAATCTCCATTGATACCAGCCACAACATGCTTGTCCCCAGTCTGTGCACCATTTGCTTGATTCTTAACTGTTTCAAAGCCGAATAATTGATCATTTGCTAATGCTGTTTCTAAGCTGATCTTTTCTGTTTTTCCATCATATTCAACGGTAAAAATTTTCTGCTTTCCTCGATTGCTATCAACTGAAAGCTGAGTTTCCGTAACACCAGGGGCCAATTTCTTCGATTGCTGCTGAGTTACTTTCCCGATCGATAAATTGCCGATTGGCTTCGTTGTGCCGCCACCGCCGCCATAGGCAGCTTCTAGTTCAGCAAGTTTTTTCTTAGAAGGTGTTCGATAATCGACATAACCTTCCATTTTCGTAATATAATAGCCGCCGCCAAGTCCGTACTGACCGCCATATAGATTGTCATAACGATAGACTCGATATTGCTCACCAGGCTTTAATACACGTTCGAAAACTAGCTTATTTCCTTCTCTTTTCCATAGATTAATAGGCTTAATCACTTTAATTTTTCCTACTTGCCCTTTTACCATTAGCAGACCGTCCCAATACACTTTCGGTTCGCTTGCTTGAGCTTGAGCAGGTGAGTAAAGTCCAAAAATCAATGCTGCAATGACTACTACATTAATAAACCATTTTTTACTCATTTTCCCTCTCCTTCTTTATACTATTCTATTATTATATGACATTTTCCCAAAAAATTGGACAAATAACTCTATAAAACGACTATTTGACTATAATAATCGTGAATTTTCTACTTTATTTTCGGGTAGCATTGTTTTTTAAAAGTAAAGCTAGGTCTTAGGAAGATTAAACAACTCTATGTGTAGTAGTTAGGAGGGAATATTTTTCTAGTAAAATTTAATCGAGGAAGTTGAAAATAAAGGTGCTTTTTTGACGATATCGTTTACATTTCTAAGGAATTTAGCCATTCAAATAAAAAAGCCCTCGAATTTCGAGAGCGAATCACTTAATATTTTCTATAACTTGATAGGTTTTCGGCGCTAATTTTTGTAGTTTTTTTCTAGAGTCCTTGTCTCGATAATACATGGCAAATGCTTCTGAGAAATATTCCTCAGGGTACATATTAAAATATGGTTCCACCGGAAAAAGCTTTTTCTTTTCTGAATTCCATACAGTATGAAAAGCGGATGTTGATGATAAATTATTTTTTAGAATACTATCGATTGAATGAGCTAGCTCGTGTAATTCAAGGTTGACCGAGCTATGGCCATTCCCCTTATCACTATAGCCAATTCGAACGGCTACGGTGTTACTTCCGCCAATTCCGGGAACGTCATCCCACGTCTTATTCGTGCCCTCCCAGCCTCTCGGAACGACGCCCTTTAGATGCGAAAATTCTTTCATATCCGTAATTGGACCATTTACTAGGTGAACATGTATATTTTGAGTGATAAGCTGAACTAAAATAGATTCTGGCAGAGGTTTTAACCGTTCTTTTATTTGCTTAACTGCTGCAGAGTCTCTATTATTTTCAGGTGAAATCACAACGGTTTCAACTAAGCACTCTTGATCGCAGTCAAGAAGCTTGCGTTTTGATATAGAAGGAGTTTCATAGATAACATGACCTTCTATATTCGTTATATAGAGATCGCCTCCAACTCCAAATTGACCGCCGTACTGGTCATCCATTCTGTATACTCGGTATTTTTCGCCTTTCTGAAGCTGTCTTTCAAACTGGAGGCCATTTTCTGTTCTTTTCCATAAATTAAGTGGTTTCACAATGGTTACTCGGCCAATTTGACCTTTTTTAAGCTCCACGCCATCCCAATAAACGGTTGCTGCCTGTGGTTTCTCGGGGTTAATCAATATTAATAGGAATAATGCGGCAATCATTAATAGACATTTTCTCATGTTCATCCCCCCTACGATTATGGCAGTATTAGTTTTTACTATTTTAGATACTATTAACTTCATTTTATATTAGATTCACAGGTAAGAATAGCCCTTCAAATGCTAATAAAATAAGCTTAGTTGTAAATCAGTAGAACTTCTCCTAATAGCCAAATCTTATTATGATGTGACTCCCGAATCGATATTGAGTTTGGCATGACAATTTTGTCAGCTAGGTACCGGTAACAGCAAAAATTATCTCTGGATGGGCATCATTCTTGTGCTTTCACTTAAGGGCAATATCTCATCTAGACGGGCACCAATCTTGCGCTTTGGCTACCGCTTAAGGCAATTTTCCCTCTAGACGGGCACCAATCTTGCGCTTTGGTTACCGCTTAAGGCAATTTTCCCTCTAGACGGGCACCAATCTTGTGCTTTGGTTACCGCTTAAGGCAATTTTTCCTCTAGATGGGCATCAATCTTGTGCTTTGGTTACCGCTTAAGGGCAATATCTCATCTGGACGGGCATCAATCTTGTGCTTTGGTTACAGTTTACGGCTCTATTTCCTCTGGATAGGCACCAATCTTGCACCTTATCAGCCTCCACCCTCTATTATCATCAGCCAATCCAACCGTTTAACAGAATAAGCCCTCTTCATAAAAAGAAACCAGTCCCCTATTTTCAAGATGGACTGGCTCCTAATAAAAATTGCCCTGTTCAAGTTAGAATCTTAACCTGATTCCTGAAGCTGCAGCTACTGAAGCGAGATCACTTGTATACATTTAATGTATACGGTGTTAATGTCGCGTTGCCGATGACATCGCGGACTTTAATGTGATAGGTTCCCTTTTTCAGATCGAAATTCAGGACTTCCTTGTCTCCCTCAGGATAGTAATCAGCTGTTGAAATAAGCTTTCCATTACTGTATAAAGAGATCACACCATCGATCTCAATACCTGCTTCAAGCTCAATTTTTCCTTTTGTGTTCTTATCAAGCTTAAGCACGTACCAGTCTTCATCTCCATAAGCAACACCTGCATTTAAATGGCCAGTTGCTTGCAAATGCTTCGCTGACTTCGCTTTGAGAGCGAGCGGCTTGGATGGGATGTTATTTTTTACGACTGAGTTTTTATCCTCGTCATTTTTGTTTACAGGGTTTACTGCTAATGTGTACGGCAATAGTGAGAATGAGCTTGCCCCTTCAAAGTAAGCCATTACCGAGATGATATAGTTTTTATTTTTTTCCGTTTTGAAGGAACCGAATGTTTTACCTAGTCCTGCACCTTTTTGAATGAATTGTGCGGTTCTCATTTCCTCATCATCAAGCTTGCGGTTTTTATTCGTATCCTCGTAAATTGCGAGCACCCCTGCAAACTGGCTTAAGAGCTCCTTCGGATATTGCTTCTTAAATTTATCGCTAACCTGTTTTCTTTCCAGCTTCACTCCGTAGATTTCATTCTGCTTGCTTTCAAAATAGAAGTTATCTTGATCATACGGCATCGCAAAGTTGCCTTCTATGTTACTTGCTGGAAGATTCTTAACTCCTTCTAACTTATCATTATCCTCATATTTGTCCTGTGGATTTTTAACGATCAGCTTAGAAGTAATTGTATATGGGTCAAATGAGATAGATCCGTTAAAGTAATTAGTATTGACCTTAACATAATAGGTATCATCCTTTTTTAACCCTGTAAATAAGATCTCGTCTAATTTACCAGTCTGCCAGAAAGAATATTCGTTTGAAGCAATTTGTTCAAAGTAGGAATATTCTTTCCCTTTATGATCCTTTTCTGTTTTAATTTGATAGATTCCAAGAATAGGAATATTGGCGTTGTTTTTCTCTAAAGAAAACTCATAAATGCCTGTATCCCCAGGAGTTACACTGAACCAGTCCTCATCCTCAAAGGTTTGTAAATATCCTGTCGCTGCTTGACCTATCGTATAAGACTGAGCGCCATCCTTGATTGTTTGAACATAATCAAATTCCTCTTCAACTGGGTCCATTAATAGAAGCTCTTTCTTCTTTTCTAACGTGCTAGCCTCTTCTTCTTTAGGCATAAGGAATGGCAAGGAATCTTCATCTGGAGGAAGAACCTTTCCTTGAACCTTTAACTGATACGGAATTGCGGATGATTCAGGCTTCTGCTCTTCCTCCATCATATTTCCATTGATAAAGAAGTCGAAGAATCCAAAATAACTATTTACTTTATTTGAAACTTTTATAGAATATTCCACTTCAGGCTGTGCAACAAAGGATAAGGTCTCTCCTTCACTTTTCCCTTTATTATTAGCGTAGAAGGATGGCTCTACCTCGTCCTCCTTTAATTGTGGAAGCTCGTACATTTCTCCATCTTCAGAAGGCGGCATGATAAATTTTTCGTAAACACTTATACTAGTGTCGACGCCAGGTATACCAGTAAGGTCCATTTTAATGACTTGCTGCTCTTTGACAGAAAGGGTGAAATAGTCATTGTCTCCTTCTTCACCAATTAATGTATACTTTTCCTTTGAAGAATCGTATGGAAGCTCAATGTTAATTGGCTTTTCGAAGGTTGATTCATCAGCAGGAAGAACAGGATATTTTTTGACAGAAAAATTAAATTTTGAAAGCTGTTTTTTGGAATCATCATAGCTTCCATTAACATCCTTTACGCCAAATGCTAGTTTTCCAGTGTAAGGCACTTTATAAAGCTTGCCTTCAGTCTTACCATCTAGCACATTATTAATATCGAGCTTATCCTTCCCTTCTGGAGACTGAAGATTAATCATTAATTTATAGTCATACTGCTTTGCTCCATCTAGAGAAAATTGAACATATTCTCCAGCCTTTACATCTGTATAATACCATTTTTCTTCAAAAGGCTTCGTAATGGCTCCCTTCAGTTCTGACACTTTCGCTAAATTGACTTCCTCTGCTTTTTCAGCGATTTCTTTATCAGTCCAAGGCTTATTTGCTAATGCAGGAAGCTTTTTCACATCAAATTTTAGAGCAGCAACCGGATTGACAAGCCCATTTCCAAACTTGATATCAAATCCAGGATCACCTAAATCGTCTGCTGTATGTTCTAAAATATATTCAACCTGAGCAGGAGTTAAGTTTGGATGCTTCGATAAAAGCAGTGATGCAACACCAGCAACCATTGGAGACGCCATAGAAGTTCCGCTCATTTCTCGGAAGCTTGATTTTTTCTCATATTCATAGATTGTGCTGTAAACTGCTTCACCTGGTGCTGCGATATCAACCGATGGTCCATAAGATGAATACGATGATAGATTTTTCGACTTATCGACCGAACCAACGCTGATAACACCTTCGTAGGCAGCAGGGTAACTCGCCATGTCATTTCCACTATTACCGGCAGAAGAAACAACCGTGATATTTTTTTCTAACGCCTTTTTAATTGCTTCTTCAATGATTGGCGATTTCATTGGCCCGCCTATGCTCATGTTAATTACTTTGGCATTCTTTTCGACTGCGTGTAAAATCCCTTGGGCAATCGAATAGTCATAAGCCCCCCAACTTCGATCGAATACATCGATTGGAAGAATCTTCACATTCGGGTTCACTCCATATCCGCCGATACCATTATCCTTATTACCCGCGATAATCCCGGTAACATGAGTTCCATGGAAATCAGGGGTACCTTGATTCATCGGATTGACCGCATTATAGCCAGGCAATAGCTTTCCCTTTAGTTCAGGATGATTCACGTCCACTCCTTGATCAATCACAGCAACTGTAACAGAATTCTTCCCAGCAAGCTTATGGGCTTCATTTAATTTAAGCATGCCAATATGATAGGACTCGCTGACCTTTGGATCTGGTGTACTTAAAGGTTTATAAAGGGCACTTGGATTAACTGAGTTAACATGTGAAAAGCCTCTATATTTCTGCATGACCTTTTGGAGGTCTTTTTTGTTTTTCACCTTCACAACGGCATAGTTAAGGGATGGAAAATCCGTTACGAGTGTTCCTCCTGCAATTCTATGCTCTGCTTGTGTTAATGGTTTTGAATATTTGATAACAAACGTATCTTCACTCAAAGCCTTTTCATTTAGCTGTTCCAGCTTTTTCTGAAGCTGTGGCTGACTCACTTCAACAGCCGATACATTCGGAAAATTTTTTAAAGAGTCTGCTGAGACTGTTATGGCTGGACTTAGATTACTAGTAACCAAACCTAGTCCAACAGTAATTGTCAATGCATTCTTAACCCATTTCTTCATAATATCCCCCTTCTCATTTACTACCCCTATATTACATATATCTGGCAAATAATAGCAAGAAATACCATGTGGAAACTTTTTGTATAATTCGACAATTATGTGTGAAAGGCAGTATTTGTGGACACTTTCACTGTCATTTAGCTATTTAAATGGGATAGCACAATGTACACTCCACATGTACAAATCATTCTGCACCATACACCCCGTTTATCTGATTAAAAAACCTTTTAACATATATTTTAAAATATGCTTTTTTCTCATTTCTTTTATTTCAGAGATTTCTAGCTTTGCTAGATTTATAGGAGAATAAATAGACGGCCCTTCACCTTTTTTTATGGCAGATGGATCGCTAACAATGAGCTCACCTTTTTCAACCCCAGACTTGACTTGGATATTGTGATCGGATTTTACTCCCGTCTTAATTTCTCTTTCCTCAAGCTTTCCACTAGAATTTATGATCCAGACAAAGGAACCCTTCTTTTTCTTTACTACACTTTGCTTAGGAATCATAAGTGCACCATTAATCTCATTTGTTATAAAGGTAACGTCCACATGAGATCCTTGAAGAAGATCAGGTGCTTCATCATCCAATTGTATTGAAAAAGGGTATTGACTTGCTTTTTGTTCTGAATAAGCTCCATCGGGCAAATGGTCCGCTTTCGCAAGAGTTCCATTAAGCTTCCCCTTTTTAGTAGAAACGACAGCAGGAATACCGATTTCTACCATATTTCTTTCTTCTTCATTCAAGTTTCCTTGAATCGTTGGGATCGCTGAGCTGATTGTTATCAAAGGGTTTCCTAAACTTACATTTACATCCTTCACTATGCCGTCAACCTCACTCACAACCGTCAGCTTTCCTTCACTCGTTTGAATAGCTTTCAGCTCTTGGTCAACACTATCAGCTGTTTGCCTTAACATGTCAGCCTGTAACTGTTTATTGGAAATATCTTGATCAATGCTATGTATAATCGAACGTTCAATAGCCTTTTCTTCTTCATCAAACGATAAAGAATCCCGATAGTCAGTAAGCTCTCTAATATGTTTTTCTAAAACACTGATTTCACTTTCAATCTTTTCTTTCTTCGCCTTCGTTCTTGCAAGATCCGCCTCTATATCAGCAGAAATATACTCATATAACGGGGTACCAGCCTCTACTTCCTCCCCTTTTTTAACGAAGAATTGTTTAAATGACCCCATTTTTTGATCGTAGAAATAATAGGACTCTTCTTCAGGAGCAACGATTGCCTTTGTATGAAAGGACTGCTTAATATTTTCCTTTTCAGCAGGTAAAAAGTTTTTGATATAAGCGGATCGTTCAATTTTGGAATCGTCTTTCAGGATTAAAAACATATTTCCTGCGATAAGCAAGCCGCCAGCAATAAATAAAATTAGCTTGATCTGTTTCTTCATTCTTCCCACCACCTGTCTATATCAAACTTTCAATTTTTAGATAGGATAATAATGCAGACGCAAGCCAAAAGAATACATGTACAAAAATAATAATGAATAATACCAATCTCGGACTTTTTTCACTTACATTTTTCAGACCTTTATATTGAAAATAAATCACCCAAATTTTAAAAATAGAAAGATGGGAAAAGAACTGAACGATTATGATATTTGAGGTCATATATCTCATCAACACACCTAGCGAGAAAGGTGATGCTTCAGGACCAATCCCTAGCCAGATATTCAACGGCAGCAAAATCGCCTTTTCCGCCAGCAATAGACTGAGGACGAATAGTTGAACCACTACGATTTTCTTATACGGTAAATCCAGCATAGCCCAAAGAATGACCGAGAAACCAAAGAGAATAAACAAAGCATAGGCAAGTCCCCATAAAAGCTGACCTGCAGTGATGAGAAGCTTCTTAGCCTCTAATTCCTGTCGACTGATTTCCGTTATTTCTTTCATTAAAAAATCCTGACCTAAGCCAAAGTAGCCACTTAATGAAAATAGAAGAATACTAAACAAGGTCAATAAAGCAGCCTTTTTCCATACCCCTCTTACTTCCTCTGCCTTCCCGATTTGATAAGAGAAAACATTCGGATCAAGAAGTCCCTTCCATAGATGCACGTAATAAATCATCTGTCGTACCTCCAAATTTATGCTTCACTTTCATTCTATCTCATTAGTAGAAAAAATTCCCTTTCCAACCCCATTTATTGTAAAAATTAGGTATTATAGCACAGAGGGATACGATGCTAGCCGATTTTATAGATAAAGTGAAACTTCCATCAGTGGGGGTTTTTTTCATCCCCCACTGATGGTTAGTTGAACCAATCGGGCTTTTACGGGCAGTAGACCCCCACCTATCTTCCTCGCTTCTCTCTTAATCTTGAGGTGGGGGTCTACTGCCCGTTAATGCGGGATAAAAGCAAATCGATCTAAAAAGAAAAGGGACGTCCCTAAGCTGAAAAATAGACTTAGAAGACATCCCATTAGATGATCTATTAATGATTATTGTAAACTTGTTTCTGTTTATCATAATTTAGATAGAAGCCACCGCCTAGATCAAGCTTATTGCCATTGATTGCGTACACTCTAAACTCTTGGCCTTTTTTCAAGGTTTTAGCAACTGTGCCATTTGTAGCATACAGCGGACTATCTGCTGTCATTTTGATTGTGCCTTTATAAAAAGAAACACCGGCATTACGTTGAATATAGTAGCCCCCGCCTACATAATAGGCTTTGTCATCATAGCTGTACACGCGAACAATCTCACCAGGAGCTAGCTTCCGATGAACTTTTCCATCTGGTCGATAGAGATTAACATCCTTATTTTTTATATGCAGCCTGCCAATATAAACACTCATTTTACCGCTATTGGCAGCAATATAATAGTTTCCACCCATGTTATAGTTGTTTCCAATCGTTCCGAATACTTTATAGTTATATCCTTTTTTCAACACCTTCGTCACTTTTCCATCAGGACTAATAAGCGGCATATCCGCTTTCAAATAAAGGGCAGCTGGAGGAAGTTTGGAAGACCAATCGCTGCTTACATTCGGAATCGCTAAATTGATACTCTTCATCTCTGAAAAAATAGCCAGAATTCGCTCTCCGTATTGATCCCCTGGAACGGCCCAGCGATTATTCAAATCTGTCCAATAGGGAGCTATCCCCCGCTTTACATAATCAAATCGCGGATCAATTTTCTCAGTGACAAGCGGCTCGGTATTTGCATAGGCTTTCAAATGCTGAATTTGCGCTCTTACCCCTTCTTCAGGCGTATTAAAATAAGCTCCTTGTGCACCGCCGCCAACCGCACCAATACCTGAGTAGTTATTCTGTTCAGGCAATACATCCTTCCCAAATTTAAAATAACCCGTCTCCAAAATCGCTTGCGCAAAAGCAATATCCCCGCGAATTCCCTCTTGGCGTCCTAAAGATAAATATAATTCTGCCAATCTATAAATATCCACCGTCGTTAACTTCGGCTCAGGATTCTTTAATAAAACATAATCCCCCATTTGCTTAGCAGTTAAAATCGAGCTGCCTGCAATAGGCACTTTATCACTTGATGCTTGTGCCGGTGTAAAAGTGGAAAGGCTAAGAACTAAAACAAAAAACAATGTAACTAATTTCTTCATCATCTTCTCCTTGAAATCTATCTTTTTTGTAATATAGTTTTATTTTACATGGATATCGGAGGGAACAAAAGGTGGTAGGGGTATTTATTCTTTTCAATTTGGTAAATATTATTTCATTTGGTTGATATTTTTGAGCTTTTGATGACTAATTTTTGATAGCGTGGAGAATGGTTGTTGATTGGCTGATAAACTGGTGAATTTGGCTGATAATCTTGATTTTTGGCTGATAACCGGCTAGATTTAGCCGATATTTTTTAAAAAAATCGTGGAAAAGTGGAAACAAAGCTTCGTTAGTTTCCAAATTTAAAGATATTCGTAGAAAAAATGGAAACAAAAGCCGCGTAGTTTCCCATTTTTTTAAAAAATCGTGGAAAAGTGGAAACAAAGCTTCGATAGTTTCCACTTTTAAAGATATTCGTAGAAAAAATGGAAACAAAAGCCGCGTAGTTTCCCATTTTTTTAAAAAATCGTGAAAAAGTGGGAACGACGCTTCGATAGTTTCCAAATTTAAAGATATTCGCGGAAAAGATGGAAACAAAAGCCGCGTAGTTTCCCATTTTTTTAAAAAATCGTGGGAAAGTGGAAACAAAACCTCGTTAGTTTCCAAATTTAAAGTTATTCGTAGAAAAAATGGAAACAAAAGCCGCGTAGTTTCCCATTTTTTTAAAAAATCGTGGAAAAGTGGAAACAAAGCCTCGTTAGTTTCCAAATTTAAAGATATTCGCGGAAAAGATGGAAACAAAAGCCGCGTAGTTTCCCGTTTTTTTAAAAAAATCGTGGAAAAGTGGAAACAAAGCTTCGATAGTTTCCAAATTTAAAGATATTCGCGGAAAAGATGGAAACAAAAGCCGCGTAGTTTCCTATTTTTTTAAAAAATCGTGGAAAAGTGGAAACAAAGCTTCGATAGTTTCCAAATTTAAAGATATTCGTAGAAAAAATGGAAACAAAAGCCGCGTAGTTTCCCATTTTTTCAAAAAATCGTGGAAAAGTGGAAACAAAGCTTCGTTAGTTTCCAAATTTAAAGATATTCGCGGAAAAGATGGAAACAAAAGCCGCGTAGTTTCCCGTATTTTTAAAAAATCGTGGAAAAGTGGAAACAAAGCTTCGTTAGTTTCCAAATTTAAAGATATTCGCGGAAAAGATGGAAACAAAAGCCGCGTAGTTTCCCATTTTTTTAAAAAATCGTGGAAAAGTGGAAACAAAGCTTCGATAGTTTCCACTTTTAAAGATATTCGTAGAAAAAATGGAAACAAAAGCCACGTAGTTTCCCGATAAACTTTAGAATTTGTCTGAAAACTAGCTATGTTCGGCCGATAAACTTAAAATTTACTAATAACCTGCTAGTTTTTCTGATAAGTTTGTAAAAATTATTCATTTCAATTTAAGATTGCAAAAAAAACAGAGAGCCCTTAAGACTCTCTGTCACTACTTAACTTCTATTTATTCAACTCAGCCAATTTTTTCTTAGACGGTGTTTCGTATTTAACATAGCCCTTCATGTTGGTAATAAAATGACCGCCACCTACACCATATTGGCCGGAATACTTGCTATCATGAGTGTAAACTCTGTATTTCTCACCCGGGTTTAACACGCGGACAAAAGTAAGTTTGTTATTTGCATCGCGTTTCCATAGATTGATTGGCTTTTCGATGACCACTCGGCCAATTTGACCTTTTTTCATTAATAAGCCATCCCAGTAAACCTTCGAACCTGGCTTTGGTGTTTCTGGTTTTGGTGTTTCTGGTTTAGCTGGTTCTTCCTTCTCCATCGGTTTTGCAACAATGCGTCCTTCTACTTTTGCATTCACTGTTCCGATCTTTTGGATATACGTAATCAGTGCTTCATCTAAAGCAGGGAACTCGTTTGCGATCGGGCTTTCTCCGAATGAAGTATACTCATCTCCGCCTGCAGCCATAAAGTCATTTGTCGCAACCAAATATTTTTTATTCATATCAACTGGCTGCCCTTTAATTTTCATTGAATGTACTCGGCTGCCCTTTTCTTGAGCTGTATCAATAGCAAATGTTAAACCAGATACTTGCGGGAATGCACCTTTTGATTCTGGGTATGAACTTACCCCATTTTCAAGACCAGCCTTAATTTGGGCACCTGTTAACTCTTTTGTAACAATATAGTTACCGAACGGAAGAACAGTAACAACATCACCTTTTGTGATCGTACCTTCATTGATGGATGCACGGATTCCGCCGCCATTTGTTACTGCCATATCCGCTCCAGTCATGTCTACCATTGCGTCTGTAATTAGATTACCAAGGTTTGTTTCACCAACACGAACTTGCTCGCGTTCGCCATCTAGCTTCACTGCAGTCTTACCAATCACTTCTGATAAAATTTTCTCTTGATCCGTTTTAATATCAGTAATGACTTTTTCTACTTCTGGATCTGGTTTTACATCTGCAGTTGCATCTTTATTAATTAATTTTGCCGTTTTATTCGTTAATTTTTTGCCTTCAAACGTTAACTCAACGACACCAAGATTCTTTGTATATTCACCAGAGCTTACGATTAATGTATCATTCTCACCTTTTAAGCCTTCAACAAGAGTAGAATGGCTGTGACCGTCTACAATTAAGTCGATGCCAGGAGCCCCTTTTGCTACTTTAATCGATGTTTCTGTACTAGATTTATCGATACCAAGATGTGTAACCGCAATAATCATATCAACATTTTGAGCTTTTAATTCCTTCACCATTGCCTGAGCTTCTTTAACAGGGTCAGTAAAAGTTAAGCCCTCAACATTTTTCGGGTGTGTTTTATATGAAGTTTCTGGAGTTGATAAGCCAAAAATACCTAATTTAATCCCGTCTACTTCTTTAATTGTATACGGTTTTAATAGATTAGACCCATCTTTTTGGCGAACATTCGCACTTAAAACCGGGAAATCTAGCATTTTTTCAATTTCTAATAATCTCTTATAACCATAGTTAAAATCATGATTCCCGGCAGCCATACCGTCATAGCCAACCTTATTCATGACTTTCGCAATACTTTCCCCTTTGCTAAGTGTTGCAAAAGTCGTTCCATGCAGTGTATCTCCTGCATCTAATAAAAGTGTATTCGGATTTTCACTTTCATATTTCTTTACAAGTGTTGATAACTTAGCAAAGCCCATTCCATCATTTTTACTTTCCTCTACACGTCCATGTGAGTCATTCGTATGTAGAATAGTGATCTTCTTCGTATCTGTATTAGCCGTTGTACTTTCAGCTTTTACAGAAAACTGTCCACCAAAACCGGACCATACTACTACAGATGAAACTAATACAGCAAAGCCCTTTTTAAACTTTTGCATGGCTTACCTCCTTGTAATCTCTTACTATTTCAAAAATATTATATATTAAAACTTTTAACCTTTGGTAAATAAAATGTAAAATATTAAACAATTAGTAAATTTTACCCATGATAAAATAATCATTTAATCATGTTTTATATTCCCATACTCATCATACTAGTTTACAATAGTAAGTGTACGCTAGCAGATAAATCAATTGGTTTATTTTCCAGTGTGCTTACCTAACTTGAATAGACATCGGGAATCCGATGTCTATTTTTTTGTTATATTCGAGAAGCGCTGTGAAGCAATACTGTATTTTATGAAATTGGATCGTACTAGGATTATGACCATTTTACTCAGGTTTTTCCTGAAATGGGGCCTATTTCTCATCGATTAAAAATCACTAGTCTATGAAATCTTCATAAGAAGGGGGATTATAATCAGGGGAATGGTTTCGTGATTTTTCTTGAAGTTGTCTGTCCCAAAGTTGATGAAAATCAATTTTTAGTGCATTTTAAACTCATAAAAAATACCCTTTCTTGTAAAATGTAAGTAATCACGAAGTCTGTAAAACATTTATAAGAAAGGAGTTCTTATGGGAATGAATAAAGTACTGAAATTCGAAAAAATTTTTAATAAAACGAGGAATTCAAAGCTAATTCACGAAGGAATTGTTTATATTGAAGATTCAAGCGGTAACTTTTCTTGGATCAAAGGCCATGGCGGTAAGGATGTAGATTCACCATTGTTAATGGCGAGCATTACAAAGCTGTTTACCACCGCCTGTATTTTGATTTTACAAGAGCGAGGAAAGCTATCTTTGAATAATGAAATATCAGAATTTTTCAACAAAAATACCCTTAGCAAACTACATTTCTATAAGTCAAATGAATATTCATTTGATCTATGTATTTCCGACTTGTTATTTCAAGTTAGCGGATTACCTGACAAATTTGAGGAGAAAAAAAATTCTACAAAAAAGAAAGTAATTAATGAAGATTTCTCCTTTTCTTTTGATGAACTTTTGAATTGGACAAAGCAGCTAAAACCACATTTTGCTCCACAAACGAAAGGGAAAGCCTATTATTCTGATATCAATTTTGATATACTCGGTGAAATTATTGAAAATGTGAACGGTACAACATTGGCTGAAGCCTACCAACAGTTGATTTTTGCACCATTACAACTTGAACATACCTACCTGCCTCAAAGTGAAGGAGATTTTGTGCCAAATATATACTACAAGGATAAAGTATTGAAGCGTCCTAAATTTATAAACAGTTGCCGCGCAAGCGGTGGTGCTGTCTCTACTGCTCGGGAAATGATGATATTTATTAAAGCATTTTTTGGTGGAAAATTATTTAATAAGGCGATTTTCAACACACTCGCATGTTATAACAAGCTGCAAATCACAATGTGGCCTATTTCCTATGGAGGAGGATATATGAGAATTGCCCTTGGTGGCTTCATGACACCATTTGTGGAAAAGGGAGAATTGCTGGGGCATTCCGGTTCAACAGGTTCATTTGCATTTTATTACCCACAGAAGGACTTGTTTTTTGTAGGGGATGTAAATCAGTTTTCTAATCCTGCACTGCCAATTCGTCTAACTATGCAGCTTGCAATGGGAGCAAAATAAAGTGAAACTTCCATCAGTGGGGGTTTTCTTTCATCCCCCACTGATGGTTAGTTGCGGCCCACAGGAAGTGGGTCACGCAGACGTTGCCACACGATGTGGCGCTTTTAGTCTGTGTTCATTTTATGGGCCTTTACGGGCAGTTGATCCTCCACTTAGGTTTCTTTGATTCTCTCGCAACCTTGTAGTGGGGGTCTTACTGCCCGTTAATCTGCGATAAAAATTAACATAACAAAGATAATGTGCAGTCCCTTTGATGAAAAACAAAATAACCCCAAATATTAACAGGTGCGAACACCGCTATGGGATTCGCACCTGTTTCTTTATAGATTATGCTTGAAGAACAACTACTCCAACTTCCACAGCTCATCCTTAAAAGTAAAGTAGATAACCCCATCCATTCCTTTAGTGATTCTCTCTGCTCCGTTACTCTTTAAGATTTCTAATTTGAATGTACCGGAATGAACTCTAAAGAGAGTGTTTTCAACTGTACCGTAAATATATTTATCGTTTCCGATCACAAGTGAGCCATTGCGGAAGCGGCCGCTTGTATTTTTGACAACATTGACCGATTGGGTTTTCTTTGTTTGCGGATCATAAGCAAAGAAATTGCCATCGGATAATCCATATATTTTGCCTTTGTCATCCGCAGTCAGCGCATGGATCATGCGCGGCTTATTAATGCCTAAAGGTAAAATTTCAATCTTGCCAGTCGGGGAATTACTTTTCAATCTAAAAAATACAGCATTTTGTTTGCCTTCAATATTTTTGCCACTAAATATAGAGGTGCCTCCATACACATAGCCTTGATGAGTCGTTAGTGAAATAATGCTCTGATCCTTCACGAGATTTCTTCTAACAGATTGCGTCTTTTTGGCAGTGTCATAAATCGTTAAGCTGCCCCCAACCTCTCCGTTTTTCGGATGAGTGCCGATATATAAATAGTTTGTTCCTGGTGCCCCTGTCATCGTTACCGGTCTATCCTGTCCATTTCCAATCGTAAAAAGAGGCTGAACATAAGGATTCTGTAAAAAATTTATCTCATTTATTTTCCCATCTGGATATACCCCTAAGTAGAACCGACCGTTCATCGCCGCAAATCCTTCGACTTGTCCCACTCTATCGATGGTTGAAAAAGATTTGTTCTCTGGATGGTAAACGCCCATTTTTTCCGATACATAGCTGCTAATATAAATATTCCCATCAGGTCCCGCTGCCAAATTGTAAATTGGCACACCTAAAGCAGGTAGCGTAAAGCGATCTACAATTAAATCCTCCGTTTCCAAATCATATGTAAAGAAGGTCCCTGTATTTCCAAGCAGGCCTGTTAAAAATGGCTTGCCACCTTGTTTAACGTAATCAAGTGATACCGCCTCTGTACCTGATAATGATTTTTTAGATGGTGTTATTTTCCCAGTTTGTAAATCTAATTTTTGCAAGTGGTAATCATTTGTAAAATAAACATTCTTCCCGTTTGGAGACAGCTTTGAAACGCCTCTTGATTTTGCATTTAGTTCGCCTTTGAACTTATATGACTGTGCATCGAACATGAGAATCTTATTTTGCTTTTCCAGTTTGGCAAATAGGACACCGCCTGCTTGATCTAAATCATAAATAGAGGTGATGTTCTTATACTTAGCTGGCAGAATGGATTTTTTCTCATTTGTTTTCAGATTCCAGGCAATTAAATCAGCATTGGCCCCAACCCCAACAAACATCGTATGGGTCTTAGGGTTATAGGCTAGACTTCGGCCAATCATTTTTCCTTTGGAAGCTTGGCCGAGATTTTGGAAATTTCCATTACTATATTTGAAAAGCCCGCCCTCATAGGAAGTACTTCCGTAAATATGGCCGTCCTTATCAACCTCAATATCATGTATGGAAGTACTGCCGCTCGTCGCTTTCCCAACGTCCGTCAGCTTCTTTTGATTCGGGTTATATTTATAAAGCTTATTTGAAGGCGTTCCTCCAATCCAAACCTCGCCTTTTCCATCTGTTTCAATCGCCCAGCCGCTTGATGAACCAGTTAACACCTTTTGATCCACCAATGTCTTTTTAAAAATATCAAACACAACAAGCTGAGCAGGCTCTCCTTGTAAAATCACATACATAAGGGCATTCCCTTTCGCGTCATTTCCCGAAGAAGCTGTAATCGCTGTGCTATTCGTAATGGGCTTCCCTATTTTTGTTATTTTGCTAGCTGCTGAGGCTGATTCTCCCTGCACTTGGAATGAAATCAGAAATAAACAAATAAAAGATATATATAACCATGACTTTTTCACTGCCAACACTCCATCTATTTCTATTTCATAGACATATTTTACTATAATTAACAACTGCATTGGAATGCTATTTACAAGAAATACTACTTTTCCCTATTAATCAAACGTTTGATTAATACTGCTTAGTAGAATTTTCCGATGGTCAGAGCAAGATATGAATAAAAAAAGAGCTACCACCCAATGGCAATAACTCCATTCTATTACTATATTTAAATGCCAATTTTAGTCTTCGTACCCGATGATTTATTTGTATAGAATAATTTATCCTCTACAAGATATAAATCAATGGAGTGAACCTTGTTAATCTGCTGCAAACCAGATCCATTTAATTTGGCTCGGAACAGATACCCGTTATTCGAATAATTACTAAAATAGATGGAGTCTTTAGCAACAACAAAGTAAGGTGCCCTAGCATCTAGAATCTTCATCTTTCCTTTTCCATCTGTTCCAATTCTATATAGCCTATGATCGTCAAAGCTATTTGAATAATAGTAATAATTCCCTATCTCCTGAGCAGAATAGAACTCTTGAAAATAAGCATATCGATTGCTCTTCGCTGCTGGATATGGCTTTTCATCCCAAGAATGATCCTTCTTTAAATAGGATGCCGGAACGAGAAAATATTTGTAACTGACCTGCCCCTCCCGATTCGGCACAGGATCGTCCCAAGTTGTATCGATGTAGAAATATTCTCCATCCACCTTGACTAAGTTCCAAGCATGAGGTCCCCCATTGCCCTTTCCAGAAACTTTATGGGTTTCAACTCCTGCTTTCTCCAGTAATAGCTTCATTGTATCGGCATATCCCTCACAAACAGCCACTCCATTTATTAATACCCCATATGCTGTAAAGGAAGCTTCAGGTACTTTTCCCTTTTGAAAATTGTCGTGATCGTAAGCTGTATTGAGGACAATATAATCATGAATTGCCTTCACCTTATCAAAATCTGAATAGCCAGGCTTAATCGTTTGCTTAATAATTTCAGCCGCCTTTGCCTCCTGCTTTTTCACCATTTCTTTGATCGTTTTAGTCGGGTACTTGTATTTTAGTTCAATTTTTCCATTTGAATATAACCGAGTCCCTTCATGCTTAAAATAAAAAATCTCCGGGTGATCGGCTAACACTTGATTAATGATTGGACTAATTTCTTTATAGGAGATGCGGTTTGGAGGAAAATAAGCCGTATCTTGAAAACTAGTAATCGCTTTTAATAGATTCTTATATGTTTCATCATAGGCTTTTGCATTCGCTGAAGCCATCATTAGACCTTTTTCCGATACTCTGGAGTCAGTCTCCATCGCTTTAGCATTGATTCCATTTCCATTAACACTAAGTATGATTAGACTAACAAGAAACAATAGACCGAACTTTCTCATGAATTTCATAAAAAGTCCCTCCAGATAGATTATAAAGGGTATTTGCTTTCTAAGAACAATAGCAAAATGACAACAAAAAGCCCCCTCATATTCTATCATTCGACAGGAAATAGGTAAATCCTACAAAGTTAACTAAAATTTAACACCAAATTAAACATAACAGCGAATGATTAACTTTTATCAAAGGCTCTTTTCGCATATATTGTTGCTTTTGCCTTCAAATTTCGCCCGTTGATTTCCGCTGCGGTCACTTGCTTTCCGCGGGGAGAGACGTGAGCCTCCTCGGCGCTTGCGCCTGTGGGGTCTCACGCTTCCCTCCATTCCCGCAGGAGTCAAGTGCCCTCCGCTCCAATCAACTCAAATAGTTAAATAAAAATTGCATTAAAAACAACAACCTTTACGAAAACAGCCTTACCAAAAGGAAAATCTAATTAATCAATCGTTTGATTAAACAAGCATTAGGAATCATCACAAATCCTCATGGCGTGTGCATGAGTTTAAGCTAAAAAATTTTCAATTTATCGTCAACTTTTTTCTAATTCAGA
Organism: Cytobacillus dafuensis; assembly: GCF_007995155.1. NCBI lineage: Bacteria > Bacillati > Bacillota > Bacilli > Caryophanales > Bacillaceae > Cytobacillus > Cytobacillus dafuensis. The sequence continues at coordinate 4,541,836 of NZ_CP042593.1, forward strand.
ACGTCTTTAAGGTAAAGGAAGTTAAATGAAAATCGGGGAGGCTTTTATAATGAAGAGAATATTAAGTTTATTGTTTGCTATTGTTCTTATTTTTTCAATTTCACCTAACAATTCAGCGAAGGCAAGTGTCATGTGGGGAAAAACAGAACTGAGAAAAGGGCAAATAGGAAAAGTAACTATCTTACAAGATTCACAACTGTGGAAATTTGACAAAGATAATAAAACTTTAGTTGAGGTCAGAAAACTCAATAAAGGTGAAGAGTATCGCGTTTATTCATACCGGAATGATTTAGGGGGACTTTACGGTGTTGGCGGAGGGTCATTCATTAAGAAATCCGCAGCTGCAAAATACGAAACGCCTTCCAAAGCTAAACTGCAAGCACTCGGTGTAAAGGTTGCAAAGGCAAATTATCAAGACGTATTTCAATACCCACAAGTAGAAGGATTATTGAATAGCGCTGCACAAAAAAATATTAATGAAGTTTTACAAAAACATATAGAATCTTCCTATAAATCCGCACTCGAAGTGAAAAAATCTAATCAAGACGATCCCGACCATGAATACAGCTATGAAGTAAGTTATGAAGTAAGTTATGAAGTAAAATACAACAAAAATAACCTCCTCAGTATCCTTATTTATGACTACACCTATACTGGTGGAGCCCATGGTATAACTGCTGTTCAGTCTTATAATTTTGATATTCGGACTGGAAATCAAATTGCATTAACCAATGTTGCAGAAAATAAAAGTGAGCTAACAAAGTTAATGAAGTATACAAAAGCAGATCTGTTAAATCAGAATAAAAAAATCGGCATGGTATTTACAGACCAGCTTGATGATTTAACGTTTGATAATAGTCGACCTTTTTATTTTTACGAAAATGGAATCGTTGTTAAATTCCAGCATTACGAAGCTGCCGCCTATGTAGCAGGAATGCTCGAGGTGAAAGTTCCGTATTCTGTATTTAGATAATTGATTTAAAGATTTAAAACTCAGATTAAACCGTCAAAATTAGCTTCCTCATTAGCATCACTAATTTTGACGGTTTTTTATCGTTCCTTTCAATAATAGTTTTAATAAGGCTCTTTTCGCATATATTGTTGCTTTTGCCTTCAAATTTTACCCGTTGATTTCCGCTGCGGTCACTTGCTTTCCGCGTGGAGAGACGTGAGCCTCCTCGGCGCTTGCGCCTGTGGGGTCTCACGCTTCCCTCCATTCCCGCAGGAGTCAAGTGCCCTCCGCTCCAATCAACTCAGATAGTTAAATAAAAATTGCATTAAAAACAACCAACTTTACGAAAACAGCCTTTAATAAAAATGCTTTTTATTCCCAAATACTGTTTATTATTTAGTCATTAGGAAGGATATAAAAAAAAGCCACTATACCATTAAGACCATTATAAAAGTATGCCATTTTATCTATTTATCAATATCCATTAATCTCTTACAATAAAAACAAAAACGCATTCCATACATTACCACAAATACCACTTATTCGTTACCAAGGGGGATATCTATGACCAAAAAGAAAGCTATTAAAATTGCAAGTGCCTCTGCCATTGCAGCTTCTGCTTTTGTTGCGACAAGCTCCATTGAGGCTGCTTCTGTCAGTGAGGTTGAAAAGCTAGTAAAGGAAGCAAAGGATGCCGGGACCATATTAAAATGGGCCATATCAATTGAAGGTAAAGCAGATGGAACAACACGGCCGTGGGCAGCTTATAACGCAGCGAAGACAGCCTATGACAAGGCTGTAAAAGCAGTCAACACCTTACCCGCTTCACAAAAGAACAGATATATGACCGAGCTTGATGAACATGTGAAGCTTCATATCAATCGAACAATGTATTATATCGATGCTATCACTGCTGGAGAAAAGATTCGCGCAAAACAGCAAGTGTTAGCTAATCAAATAAATAAAAACCTTATCAATGATGACACAGAAATGGCGTATCATGAGCTTTCGAGGGAAATCCGCAAGCAGGCCATTCTCTTGGATCGCGTATACGGGAAGTCGACACGTGACCTCATCCGCTCAAATTATAAACAAGCTGCTGAAAGGGTTCGCGATAGTGCGATATATGCTGTTACAGTGAAAATTAAAATCGATTTGGCGCAAAAAGCAATTGCAGCCAATGATTTTGCAAATGCGGAAAAACATCTAGAATCCGCAAGATTTTACTTACCCTATGTGGACAATCCTGTCATCAAAAAAACACTAACCGATCGCCTAAACTCCATTGGTTCTAATTTTACCCCTAAGGTTGGAAAAGTTAGCGCATCCGAACCAAAGAGAATAAAAGTTGATTTTAATAAAGCGATGCTTTCCGGAAATGGCGCAAATGGGGCTGAAAACATAGCAAATTATAGCGTTTCCGGTCGATCAATTAAAAGCATCAAGCTGTCAGATACCAAAAAAACGGCCATTATCGAATTATATGAACCACTTTATACAAACTCGGCCTACACCGTCACACTGAAAAAAAATATCCAAACCACCAATTATGAACCATTAGGCATGGAAAATTATATCTCTTCATTCACATTTTCAGACACAATCAAGCCAACTGTATCCGCTGTGACAACGAATTTAAATGGTAATGTCGAGATCACCTTTTCCGAGCTAATTAACGGCAACTCACCTCTAAACGTTTCAATCAACGGAAAAGCTGTTACGTTTAATTCATTATCAAATGAAACTGACAAAGTCGTCGTCCCTAAATCAGAGCTTGAAAAAATCGGTTTACAAAAAGGCAAATATTATTCGATTGTTGTATCAGGGGCAAGAGATTTAGTTGTCTCCACGCCTAATACCATGAACACATATAGCAGCAATTTTCTCTATAATCCGGCAGCCGATACGATAGCCCCTACGGTCAGCTCTCTGCAGGTGAAGGATGAGAAAACCATTACCATTGAATTTAGCGAAGCATTAGCAGACTTCAATGCTTTAAGTCACCTTGCCATTACAAAAAACAATTCCACCATTAGACCAGCATTCATTAGAGACATCTCCGACGGCAGAAAAACAAAATTCGAAATTGAACTGCCTGCAACCATTTACAGTCAAAATGACATCTCCGTTTATTTATATATACAAGTTAAGTCATTCAAGGATCTTGATGGCAATACGGGACGGACATATGAAAGATCCGTCACAATGACCAAGGATCTAACACCACCTAGATTTGTTAGTGCCCAATTCGATAAGAATACAAATGAAATCCGGCTAACCTTTAGCAAGCCGCTAAAAGCAGGAACTCCGTCAGCTGACAAAATAACGGTTTCCTATAAAGGAAGTACAATAACACCAACCTTCAAATCGAACAGGGAGAACCAAATTATCATTGATGCGAGTAAATTAAAGGACGGGACATACAATATAAGTGTCTCAGAGGGTGCTGTCAAAGATAGAAGCATTTCAGAAAATAATAACAGTGCCTTCACTACTTCCATCACGAAAAAATTAGATTCAGAAAAGCCAAAGGTTACATTTTCCGAAAAAGCCGGAAACGGAATATTCACCGCTGAATTTAATGAAGAGGTAGATGCAGGGACCGCAACATTGTACTCAAACTATTTCATTGGAAATAGCGCGATACCGTCAAATTCAACCTTAACCTTGAGCCCTGACCAACGAGAAGTGACGATTACGCTCCCTGAAGGAACCATCAAAACAACAACGAAATACAGCATTACTGCAAAAGGCGTAAAGGATCTCTCAGATAACACCATGGACACATTCACGAATACCATTGAACTGACCGAGAATACACAGCCATTATTGGAAAAGGCTGCCGTTGATAATGAAGATATCAAACTAACATTCTCAGAAAATATCTTCTTGTTTGATGTCAATCAAACAAATTTTGATATAACGGTCAATAATGAAAAACTAAAAACTGATCAATATAAAGTACAAGGCAGTTCTAACCAAAATGAATTGTTGATTATTCCGCAAAATGGTACGACATTTACCACTGCTAATATAGAAATTTTGACAAGAGAAACTGCAGCTATCAAAGATAATGCAAACAATACTCTAAAAGCAGGAACTAAAATTACTATTGGGAAATAATAGAAAAGGATTTGCTCGCGATGAGCAAATCCTTTCTTTTATCTCTTTATTCTTCTCCCCGATCCAATAAGTACAGCTGCCTGTAGCGAGCACTCGTCTCCATGAGCTGGTCATGTGTCCCGCTCATCGCAACCTGCCCTTTATCTAAAAATAGAATCTGATCCATTTTTTCAATTCCTATAAGATGATGCGTGATTAAAATAACCGTTTTATCTTTTAATGTCGTAAACATAGTTTCAAGCAAGTCCGCTTCGGTTTGCGGATCTAATCCTACTGTCGGTTCATCTAATACGACAATGGGCGTATTCTTTAATAAGATCCGTGCCAATGCGATTCTCTGCCTTTCGCCGCCTGAGAATCGTTGACCTGTTTCTTCCATTTGCGTATGGATCCCCTTCGGAAGTGAATGGATATAGTGATCGAGCTTTACTTGCTTAATGACCTCAGCCACTTCCTCTGCCGTTGCCTCTTTATTTCCTAACAAAATATTATTTGCTACTGTTGTGGCAAATAAGTACGGCTTTTGGTTCAGCACACCTACATATTTATAGATGTCTTCTTCATACGATTCCGGATGCTGTCCATGAATATGGACCGTCCCGTTTTTAGGAGAAAGGGCACCTAGCAGCAATTGTAATAAGGTTGATTTTCCTGCCCCACTTTTTCCTAGAAGCGCTATTTTTTGTCCGTGCGGAATAGATAAAGAAATATGATGAAGGGCATCCTTATTTTCCCCTTCATAACGATAGGAAACGTCATGAAACTCTATCTCCGGATGACTTGAAAATTCTCCTTTTTCAGTACGTACCTTTTTCTCAGGAACAAATTTACGAATATGTTCAATGCGCTGTAATGATTCCTGATAAGCAGGGATTCGCTCAATGGCATGTGAGAGTGGAAGCATCCCTTCCAAAATCGGCAGCGTAACTAGAGTAAATGCGGCAATATAGGTTGGCATAATGTCGCCCGCCTGAGCCGCAGAGCCAGCCCACACTCCGACAATAATTAAGATTATTCCTGACAAAACTTGCAGCTGAAACGTACGAGCTTGGTTCCAGAAAGCAATTTTCTTATCAAGGCTATGGCTCTCCTTACTTTCAGAAGCAAATTGCTTAATAAAGCGCTCTTTCTTCCCGCTAATAATCCAATCACTTAAACCAAATAAAGCATCTGTAAATGTTTGATATAATCGACTTCGTTTTTCTTTATGTTCAATCTGCCTTTTTTTTAGGAAAAATAAAGACAAGAGCGGATAAACAAACACGATGATACTTAAACAAAGGGCCATAAATAAGGCAAACACCCAATCAAATAGGGCTAAAACAATGATGGAATACACAAATAGAAACAGGGCAATAATGGTCGGGAAAATCGTTCTAATATAAACATCTTGTAAATGTTCAATATCGTCTGCAAGTGTCCCTAGTAAATCCCCCGTTTGGAACCTAGAACGGATAAACAATGCTTGTGGCTCTAATATTCCGTATAGCTTCACACGCATATCAGACAATATTTTTAGCACCGCATTATGTCCAACTAGCCTCTCTACATACCTTGATACGGCTCTCGATATCCCAAATGTCCGAACCCCAACTATTGGTACATAGATTAGGAGAATGGTTTCAGGTCTTTCAGCAGCCCTAGTAATTAAATACCCCGAAGTAAAAGTAAGCATCGATGCAGTAAGTGCGGTTAATATGCCTAAAAAAATCGTCACGCCCATTAACCACTTATATTGTTTTAAATAGGGAGCAATATAGGTTCGAAATAAGTTCATTCCGCTCTCTCCCCCCTTTGTGCCTTAATTAGTCGATAGTATGCACCTTTTTGCTGATAAAGATCAGCATGCGTTCCCTGTTCAACAATTTGGCCATTTTCAAGCACCAAAATAACGTCCATATCTCGCATCCAATGCAGTCGATGTGTCGCAAAAAAGACGAGTTTATTTTCTAATAATGGAAGCATTAAGCTCTTAATCTCATGTTCCGTTTCAATATCTAGATGGGCTGTTGGTTCATCCACTAGCATAATCGGACGGACTTGCAGCAAACCTCGTGCTAACGCAATGCGCTGCTCTTCCCCTCCACTTAAGCTTCGGCCGCCTTGACCTATTCTTTCATCTAGACCATTCGGAAAGCTTTTAATTAATTCCATTAAACCCGTCATTTCTGCTGCTTCTTCTATCTTTTCTCTTGGAGAATTTGGTTCGTACCAGCTAATATTCTCTGCAATTGTTCCAGCAAAAATATACGGATGCTGTGGGATATAGGTCACTTGCTCCTGCCAATCTTTCAGAGAAAAATAAGGAATTTCAGTTCCATCTATCTTAATTTCTCCACCTGTAGGATGAGAAAAGCCGGATAAAAGATCGATAAGCGTAGATTTACCTGCTCCAGATGCTCCGACAATGCCTACTTTTTTGTAGCCGCTCACTTGAAAACCTATATTTTTCAAAAGGAGCCTATCTTCATCATCTGAGCTTTTTGTTAGCCGTTGCACTGTTAACGTACTTTCTTCCTTCCATTGGGGAACGGATATCTCATTTTCTTCACTAGCAAAGGTCTCCATCTCAAGCAGCTCACGGATTTTCTCTCCAGCTTCCTTCCCATCCATCGTCGCATGATAATCATTCCCTAGATCACGCACTGGCAAGAAATATTCTGGTGCTAAAATGAGGATGGCTAACGCAGCCTGAAAGCCAATGTCTCCATTTATAAGGCGCAGTCCAAGCTCAACAGCTACAATGGCGACAGATAAGCTCGAAAAGAAATCTAATGAAAATGTCGATAAGAAAGCCACCCTTAGAGTCCGATTCGTAGCAATCCGGTATTTATTACTTACGGTTGCAATGGCACTTTGATGGGCCTTACTTTGTCCCAAATATTTCAGCGTGACAAGCCCCCGTAATGAATCTACAAAGTGACGGGAAAGCAGCTGATAAGTATCCCATTGTGCATCAATTTGCTTTTGGGCAAGCATCCCTAGTAAAACTAGAAAAACAATCAAAACCGGCATGACGATAGCAAGAATAATGGCTGAAGTCGTATCAACCGTTAAAACGTAGATAAGCACTACAATCGGAATACAAACGGTTGCAATAAAACGAGGAATAAAAAGCTCGAGATATGTTCGGAAGTTTGGGATACCCTCTAAACATAGTGTGATCATGTTTCCGGAACCTTTTTTTCCGATCCGGCGAGGACCAAGCTCGAATAACTTGCGAACAAGTAACTGCTGAACGTGAAGAGACGTTTTATCTGCAAACCGATAGGCAAGTCTTTCCTTCGCCCATTGGATTAAATGCCGAAGCACATACGCTGCGATAAAACAATAAAACGAGGGAAGGACTGCTGACCAAGCAGTCCCGTTATACATTTTCACAATGGCTTCCGATAAAAAAATCGCCTGAAAAATAATTGTGATGGCCTGTGCAACCGTAAGCATTCCAACTACTAGCATATGAGTTTTACTGCCATGATAGTTGAAAAGTTGTTTGTCCATTAGTATTCTAAATGCTCCTTACTTGTTACGCGTTTTCTAAATACATAGTAGCTCCAAATGGTATATCCGAGAACAATCGGAACCATAATCGCTGCAACAATGGCCATTAATTTCAATGAATAATCACCAGATGCCGCATTGTAAACAGTCAAATTATTAACAATATCGATGGAGCTAATCATCACGTTCGGGAATAAAGCAATAAAGAACGAAGATGTGACAAGTACCATGATTATGCCTGTTACTGTAAAGCTGAAACCTTCTTTTTTATTACGTAATAAAGGATACAGCAGCAGATATAAAACAATTGCCAGCCCGTACACCGGAATTAGAATAGCGCCTTTTTCTGCAAATGCCTCTGTGTAAACCGCTGTTAATACAACAAAAAGTACCACAACTGCTCCAGAAGCAATATACATTTTCAATGCCGCTTGACGGGCACGCTCACGTAAGGAACCTGTCGTTTTTAATGTTATAAACATCAACCCGTGTAAATACGATAACAATACGAACGCAAGTCCGCCAACAACGGTATAAACATTAACAATATCTAAGAATCCAGCGTGCATATTCATATTCTCATCAATCGGCAGCCCTTTGATGAGGCCAGAAAATAGCACACCTAACAAAAACGGCGGTAAGATACTGCCGAGTAAGATCGCCCAATCCCACGTTTGAGTCCATCTTTTGGAGTCAACCTTGCCTCTAAACTCAAAGGCAACACCTCTTGCAATTAAGGCGAGCAAGAGAACGACGAATGGTAAATAATAGCCGCTAAATAGCGTCGCATACCAATGTGGGAATGCAGCGAACATAGCTCCTCCTGCTGTAAGCAGCCATACTTCATTGGCATCCCAAAATGGACCAATGGTGTTAATCAATACGCGTTTTTCTAAGTCATTTTTCGCAAGGAATTTTGTACTCATTCCAACCCCGAAGTCGAATCCTTCAAGAAAAACAAAACCGACGAACAAGACACCGACAAGAACAAACCACAACTCACTTAACTGCATCTTGCAACCCTCCCGCATTAAAAGGATCTGAGGCAGAAATATCTTCTTTCGGCTTCTCATTTGGTCCTTGTTTAATCACTCTAATGAATAAATACACCATGACAATTCCAAGCAACGTGTATATTAATGAGAATGAAATAAGCGAAAACAATATTTGTCCTGAGGATACATTTGGTGAAACCCCATCAGCCGTTAACATTAAGCCATTTACAACCCATGGCTGACGTCCAATCTCAGACATAATCCATCCTGCCGAGTTTGCAATATAAGGAAGGAAAATAGCAGGAACTAGCCACTTTAAGTAGCGAGTGCTTTTTTCAATTTTTTTCCGCCATGTTAAGAATAGTCCTAACGCGCTAAGCAATATGATAAGACCGCCTGCTGCCACCATTACACGGAAGCTCCAAAATGTCGTTTTTACAGGTGGAATATAATCCCCTTCACCATATTTTTTCTCATACTTTTCTTGTAACGTGTTCATTCCTTCTATTTTTCCAGAAAACTCACCGTAAGCTAAATAACTTAACATATACGGAATTTCAATCCTTGCTGTACTTTCTTTATTTTCAACATCAATATTAGCAAAAAGGGTCCATGGAGCTGGGTCCTCACTATCTTCCCATAGCCCTTCAGCCGCAGCCATTTTCATCGGCTGAGCATCTATTAAATATGCAGCTTGAGAGTGCCCTGAAAAAGCAATTCCAAGTCCTGATACTAAACCAACGATTAAAGAAATGGTCATTGAGCGTTTAAAAAATTCGATTTCCCTTTTCTTCAACAAATTCCATGCACTTACACCAATAACCAAGAAAGCCGCCGTTGTAAAGGCTCCGAAAATCGTATGCGGGAAAGCTACCCACAGCTTTTCATTTGTAAGTACAGCGACAATATCATTCATTTCAGCTCGACCATTATTAATGGTATATCCAACTGGATTTTGCATAAACGAGTTAGCAGCTAAAATCCATAATGCTGACAACATCGTTCCGATTGATACAATCCAAATACAAGCTAAATGCAATTTTTTAGGGAGTTTATCCCAACCAAAAACCCATAATCCAATAAATGTCGATTCGACAAAGAAAGCAAGCAATGCTTCAATGGCCAATGGTGGACCAAACACATCACCGACAAACCGAGAATAGTCTGACCAGTTCATTCCAAACTGGAATTCTTGAATAATTCCCGTCACGACACCCACTGCAAAATTTATTAAGAAAAAGATGCCCCAAAACTTTGTCATCTTCTTATAAATTTCTTGCTTCTTAATTACATACATCGATTGCATAATCGCAATGATGAAAGCTAATCCGATGGATAAAGGAACAAAAATAAAATGAAACAGCGTGGTGGAAGCAAACTGAATCCGCGCCAGCATGAGTTCTTCCATTAGGATTATCCCTCCTAAATTATTCTGATATAGTACTCCAATATCATAAAGGACAATTGTGTAATATACGTCAGAGTATTGTGACGAAGTTTTATACATAATTAGTCCTTTTTGTGACATTTGTACTATTTGTTAGAAAAATCACAGAAAGAGATCAAAATGAAGGAAACATTAGAAAAACTTGGCTTTTGCCAAGTCCTTTTTGGTGACTGCCAAATTTTTCTAATGCAATCTTATTAGCAGATACTAAAATGAAAACACATTAGCCAAAGAAAAGAAGCTAGCATGTGCCAGCTTCTTCATAAATAATTAAACTTCTATTGTTTTATCTCCGTCCAGTCCATCGGATGATGCATGCTTCCATTTGTGTTTAGCTTTTTACCAATTACGTCTTCCTTAAAAAGACGTTATCTTAATTGCCTGGCAAAGTTCTAAAATAAGAACACACATATCAATCAAACGTTTGATTAATATTTTTCAGTGCCGACATGGGGAAATTCCTTTTCTTATTGCACAGTTTTCATCCAAATGTACATTTATCGGATTTTCAGAAACAATTACTTCTTCAATACTTACAGGTAACTTGTATTTATTTTACCTTCTTTTACTTCTTTCTTCTTTCGACATATCCCCCTCCCGTCCTGTGATTTAAAGACATATTAAAGACATGTCAATTAAATCAATTCTGTTTTATGGTTATATTGAAGATTCCGATAATGAAAGGAGGCGAGAAAGATGAAATTGGTTCTCATGAACTTCCCATGAGACCGCTTTTTCTCTTTTTTCAGCTTGAGATTGTCTCATGAACCCTCTATGAGACCGCTTTTTCTCTTCTTTCAGCTTATTCATTTTAAAATGCATGGACTTTCTCAAACAAAGATCCATGCGTTTTTGCGTTCATTCTTGCTCTTACAAATTTAGATACAACAGTTAAAACAGTTCATTAGTCCCGCAATATTTATTCAGGCGTCACTTTGACCATGTACAAGGCCCCAAGTTTCAATAACAAATTGAATTCTACTGTTATAAAATTTATAATAATTTTATAAAAAAGAATAGCGTGATCACCTCTGTCATCCCAGACACAGCATATGACAGTCTGACCAAGCAAAAACGAATAAAAAGTAACTATCCTATCCATTGGTCGTGGTGAGGACGGTTACTTTTTTTCTTTAATGATTTCTTCAACCAACTGAAATTTAACAGCAATAATAATGGAAAAATTTTGGAGGTAAATATGAATAAAAATGACGCTTCTTATATATTAGAGTCGAATAGATTTTGCAAAGAGGCTGGAATGGATCCAAATAAGGTATCCAGACCGAAACATTTTTTAAGAGGAAAGGATCTAGCTGAGAAAAGAAAATCATATAGTGAAATCCTATCAGTTGTAAGTTTTTTCTCTAATAAGCTATTAGACTCTTTAAGAGGCACCCCAATACTGGTTGTCGTTTCGGATGCTGTTGGTTACCTACTTGATATTGAAGGGGATGAATCAATAATAGCTACCATCCAGCAATTCGGGATTAGACCTGGCAGCCTGTTCACCCAGGAAGATACAGGAACGAATGTGGTCAGTCTAGCCTTGCAGCAAAAACACCCCATCAGTATTGTCGGCACACAGCATTATCATACGTTTCTTCATGAGATTGCCTGTTATGGTACGGCATTTCACTATACAGATGAAAATAACCTGCTTGGCAGTGTGTCCATTATGATGCCCATCCAGTTTCAGAACCCACTTTTCTTAACGATGCTAACCCAAGCGGTTGATTCGATTGAAAGAGAACTATTATTAAGGAAACAGAATAAGCAGCTAAATATTATGAATCAGATTATGTTAAGCCGAACAAGAAATGGAATTGTCATCACAGATGAAAACGGAATCACTACTAAGTTTAACGATTTTGCCCAAAAAATCTCGAATAACCACAGTGAGTCCGTGTTAGGAAGAAATATTTGTGAATCAACAATTACAGGAACATATTTTAAGGAAGTACTGAAAAAAGGAAAAATATTTACTAACGAAGAAATTCAGTTTATAGATGACAACGGAAAACTTGTAGTCTGCCTGTTCGATGCTCAGCCGATTTATGAAGAGGATAAAATGATAGGTACCTTTGGACAGTTCAGGGACATTTCAGACCGTTACTTTCTTCAAGAAAAATATAACTATTTAGCCTATCATGACGACTTAACAAATCTCCCAAATAGACGATATATTAACAAGGAAATTGAAACCATCATCAAGGAAATAAACGCAGGTCATAAGAGGACGTTGGCCCTTCTATACATTGATCTGGACCGTTTTAAAATTATTAACGATAACTTTAGTCATTCATGCGGAGATATTCTCCTCAAGAAGGTAAGCAAACGTTTATCCAGTTGCCTCGGAGAAAAGGATATACTCGCCAGAATGGGCGGCGATGAATTTATATTCCTACTTAAGGATTTTGATGATCCCGAATATGTTACGAAAAAGGCTGAAGAAGTCCTTAATCTATTTCATGATTCTTTTTATATCGGCAGTGACGAATTACATACGACAGCGAGTATCGGAATAGCGATTTATCCCGACTACCCAATTACAATGGAAAAGCTCTTGATTTATGCGGATAATGCAATGTATCAGGCAAAAGAACTTGGTAAAAATCGCTATAGTGTTTATACTCCCGAATTATTAGTGGATATGGTGTACGAATACAGGCTAGAGGCCGATTTAAGAAAAGCATTAGAGAATGATGAATTTGTCCTCCACTATCAGCCACAGATTCAACCTCAAACCGGTGAAATAGTTGGACTAGAAGCGTTAATTCGCTGGCAACATCCTTCGCTAGGTTTGCTGCCTCCGGGTAAATTTATCAAATTGGCTGAAGAAAACGGATTGATTACCCAAATTGGAAAGTGGGTTATCTATGAGGCATGCTCCCAAAATAAAAAATGGCAGGATGCTGGAATGGCACCGATTAAAGTGTCCGTTAATCTATCCACACAGCAATTTCTTACGAAAGATCTCATTACATTTATGAAGGATACAATAGAACGTACAGCACTCGATCCACAATATATCGTAGTGGAAATCACTGAGTATATGGCGATGGAGTATGAATACTCCCTTAATGTTTTGAAACAGTTAAAAGCAATTGGTATTGGCATCAGTATTGATGATTTTGGGACTGGCTATAGTTCGCTTAATTATCTTAAAAATTTTCCAATCGATTATATCAAAATCGATAAATCATTCGTCGATGAAATCATGATTGATCATAATAATGCCTTTATTGTAAAAGCAATCATCACACTAGCACACAACCTTCAAATGCAAGTAATCGCAGAAGGTGTTGAAACAAAGGAACAGCTTGACTTTCTTATCAATCAACAATGCGATTTAATACAGGGCTATTTTTTCAGCAAACCACTTCCAGCTAACGAAATAGAAAAAAAATATTTAGTTCAGCAAAAATGATAGAGAGTGAGATTATTAGAATGAAAACTACCGCTTCCGTATTAGCAGCAAACTTTAAACATTGGGGACTTCATCATATTTTCGGCATTCCAGGAAAATCCATATCCCCTATTCTTTTTGAGTTATTAAACCAGGATATTCATTTTGTATTAAGTAAACATGAGGCAGCTGCCGGGTTTGAAGCTTCCGGCTACGCCTTAATGAATCAGAACATCGGGGTCGCAATTGGTACATCTGGGCCTGGTGGGACGAACCTGCTTACAGCTGCTGGTCAAGCGTCCGCCTCCCATCTGCCGCTATTAATTATCACAGGTCACCCTTCAATGAAAGATACAGGTAAGGCAATGGGCCAGGACTCCAGCATATTTGGTACCGATCTAGTGAATATGTTCAAACACGTCACGAAGTTCAGCGCACGGGTAGAGCGTGGGGATATGCTAAAACCCTACTTGCAGCATGCCCTTGAGAAAGCCTTATCAGGTGTAAAAGGACCAGTGCATCTGTCCATCCCGTTTGATATTTTATTAGAAGAAATCGAACCATTCCAGCTGGATTTTCCAGCTACGTATGAAATGATTTCACCTAACACAGGGGAAGTGATAGAAAAATTGAATAAGGCCACTCGTCCCCTTCTATTCCTAGGAAAAGGCGTTCATTCCAGCAAAGCATATGAGGAAGTACAGCATCTTGCTGAGCTTTGGAACATCCCTGTCATCACCACCCCGGGAGGAAAAGGAACATTTCCATCCAACCATAAGCTCTCATTAGGAGCATTTGGATTGGGCGGTACCCCGGAAGCGACCGAATATTTCCATCAAAAGGTTGACCTATTAATCGTCATCGGGTCCAAATTAAGTGATATGTCGACCGCTGGCTTATCCGAAGCGATGCATCCAGAGCACCTCATCCATTTTGATTATGACCCAACGTTTATCGGAAAATCCATCCAAGTACCAACGACAGCAGTGTTGGGCGATATCAAATCGAATTTGAAAACAATTTTAAAGGATTTACCGGAGACAAATAGTGAAGGATTTTTATCAACACCTGAGATGATCCCGCTTGATGAAAATAATCCAGGTGAGCGAATGTCGGCAGTTCAAGTATTACGAGCCATGCGTAACGCACTCCCAGATGACGCCGTTATTTTTGGAGATGATGGAAGCCACTCCTTCTACGGCATCAAGCACTTTGACATTTACAAGCCAGGAACCTTCTTTTTCGACGATATTTTCGGGGCGATGGGAAATGGAATTGGCTATTCCATAGGTGCGAAACTAGCAGCCCCTGAGAAGACCATCGTCTGCTTAGTTGGGGATGGCTGTATGTTCATGCATGGTACGGAGATTTCAACTGCGTACAATTATGACTCCCCTGTCCTATTTATTGTGTTAAATAATGGACGATTAGACATGGTAGAAAAAGGGATGCGGAAAATGATCGGTACATCCATCGGCGGCATTTATGAGACTCCGCTTGATGCAGCCCGATTTGCAGAGTCGATGGGACTGAAAGCATATACATGTCAAAACCCTTACGATTTAACCGATATGATTAAAGATGCCCTACATATGATGAAAGAAACGAACAAACCAATTGTCATTGAAGCATTAGTGGATGAAAACGAAATACCACCAACGATGGGGAGGCAATAATATGGAAAATAACAAGCGATACGAAGCCGGCATTCGAGCAATGGAGGAATTATTTTCCCAAGAAGTACGGAATGGCATGGAAGGAATAAAAAAAGTGTCACCTGACTTCTGGGATATGATTGTATCCTTTGGCTTTGGGGATCTCTACTCAAGAGAAAGTCTTTCCCTCTCACAACGGGAAATCATCACACTCACGTCACTCATCACACAAGGAGCTTTTGAGCAGCTGAAAGTTCACCTGCAGGCAGCCCTGAACGTGGGGCTAACAAAAGAAGAAATTATCGAACTCATCATCCACTGTGCCGGCTATGTCGGATTCCCAAAGGCCGTTCAGGCAATGGGTATCGCCGGGGAGATTTTTAATAAAAATGAGTAGAACTACATGTCCCGTGAATAACGGCTGATCTATATAGCAGTTTATGAAAAGAAGTAGCTACCAAACATAAGATATGCTCCCCATAAGGTAAACAGAGTAAAAAATGAAATTCTGTCACTTATTAGGAGTATTTTTTTATGTCTAAAAAAGCTTTTTCTGTAGAAAAGAAATTCGGGCGTTACTGTGAAAATACATTCGCACCCCTATATCTGTCCAAAGCTACCCAAACGGTTATTTACTTTTAACCCCTTGCCTTAAACGGACAAAGAGTTTGGAGTATTTTTCTCAGAAAATTGGTTGCTAAGGATTCTAGTCTTATTTATTCCGATTTTTAATAAATTTCTATAAAATTTGGACACTTCGACAATATTGTTTCCATTTTTTTCATATTCTTTTTTTAAAAATGGGAAACTTTGTGGCTCTTGTTTCCATTTTTTCGGCGAATATCTTTAAAATTTGGAAACTAACGTAGCTTTGTTTCCTCTTTTCTACGATTTTTTTTAAAAACAGGAAACTTTGTGGCTCTTGTTTCCATTTTTTCTGCGAATATCTTTAAATTTGGAAACTAATGAAGCTTTGTTTCCACTTTTCCACGATTTTTCTTAAAAATGGGAAACTTTGCGGCTCTTCTTTCCACCTTTTTCGCGAATATCTTTAAATTTGGAAACTAACGAAGCTTTGTTTCCACTTTTCCACGATTTTTTTTAAAAATAGGAAATTTCGCGGCTCTTGTTTCCATTTTTTCTGCGAATATCTTTAAATTTGGAAACTACGAGGCTCTTGTTTCTATTTTTTTCTAGAATATCTATAAAATTTAGAAACTATCAAAGATTGTTTTCCATTTTCACCCACCACCCCTCCCGTAACCCGGGGTAATTCTCTCTCCCTAAACGACATCTCCCTATAAATCAACAAAATAGGTAGATCGTGACTGCCCTATCACTTTAAAATTGTTCGTAAGAATCCGCCAAATTACTTTTTTAGCCTTAATCACTTTACACCAGTCATGGATAGCATGAGTAGTAATATTCTCCTTTGGAAATAGAAGGCGGAATTCATCCACGCTCCGTAAAATGGCACTTTTCACATTCTCTTTGTAGCCGCATTCTTTACAAATGACGTCCTTTCTATTTGTCTGAAAATCTTCAAAAAATGAAAAGCAGCTTCCGCAAACGATTCCCTTTTCTAGCTGGTCATAGCTATAAATGGGCAGCCGCTTATAAGGCGGATCGTTTAAATGCAAGGAAACTAGTCTTTCTGCAAATTTGTGATGGATTTCTTTTAATGGTGGAGAGGGCTTGTTTAATTTTTTCATGAAGCGATTGAGCTGTGTGGGAAAAATAATTGGTGTGTTCCGCGGCGCTTGATATAAGTGGAAATTAGGATTGATGAAGAGAAGATAAGATTCAATCGGGACATTGCATCCAATTGCTTGAAAAATTCTACGAAGGTTCGTTTCTGCTCGCTTTACCTGGTGCAAAGGGTTCTGAATTTCAATTCCATTTGACATATACCAGCGTTCCGCCTCAATATAATGGTCACCTTCGAAATTTTTCACTTCGATTAAAAGTGCTTTATCAGATGACATGAGCAATGAATCTACTTGAAAAATAGTATTGTTCATATCGAACAGGAGGTCATTTAAAATAAGGCAATCATTATGGAAAAATTCTTCTATCCAATCATCAAACTTTTTCTCCCCCTTAAATCCCTTTTCAAGGTTTTCGAAATGATTTTTGTCTTTCACTGAAAGTTTCATTCGACTATCTAAGCTCCTCAACAGCTTCAGTTCTTTTGATTCAGAGCGAAACTTCACTATCATTTTTTCAACTCCTTTATAAAATTAAAAATGCTAATTATTACCTATTCTATTAATAATCCGTAATTTCCGCAAGGGTCCCCACTCTCCTTTGCTAAACCTTTTACTATCATTGTTCTATACAATGCCTTACAAAAAATTCCGAGACGAGTGTCCTTCCATTATTCAGAGAATTCATGCATCACCAAGGCTGTTAATTTAATTTCCTCAATGCAAGAAGTTTTTAATTTACAATATTTCCTAAAAGTGATATCATAATAATATAAATTAAATATTACAAGGAGTGAACAAAATGAAAGAAAAAAACGTCTTTCAGGTAAATGGTTTTATTGGCATTTTAGCAATAGTGGCTCTACTCGGACTTAGTGTATGGCTTTTAATTAATGAGCTATTTTCCGTTGCTATTCCTTTACTTGCTGTAGCCGTTCTTTTGGCTAGCGGAATTACGATTGTTCAGCCAAATAAGGCAGCTGTCGTTACTTTTTTTGGAAAATACTTAGGTACTATTCGTAATAATGGACTATACTTGACTGTGCCGCTTTCACTGCGACGAAATGTGTCACTTAGGGTTCGAAACTTTAATAGCAAGCGCCTGAAGGTAAATGATGTTGAAGGAAATCCCATTGAAATTGCAGCAGTGATTGTTTTTAAAGTTGTCGATTCAGCTAAAGCTGTGTTTGATGTAGACAATTATGAGGAATTTGTTGAAATTCAAAGTGAAACGGCTATTCGTCATGTGGCAACGAAATACCCTTACGATACGTTTGAGGATGCAGATCTTACCTTAAGAGGGAATGCAGAGGAAGTTTCCAATGAATTAACAGCCGATTTACAGGCACGCCTAAATGTAGCTGGGGTTGAAGTAATTGAAGCCAGACTTACTCACCTTGCTTACTCAACTGAGATTGCTCAAGCGATGCTGCAGCGTCAACAAGCAACTGCCATCATCTCTGCCCGTCAAAAAATTGTTGAAGGGGCTGTTGGAATGGCACAAATGGCCATTAAACAATTAGAAGCAGATAATACGATTGATTTAGATGATGAACGCAAAGTACAAATGGTTAATAATTTACTAGTGGCCATCGTTGCTGAAAAACCAGCCCAGCCTGTTATTAATACGGGGACATTATATTAATGAGTGGTCTCTATGTCTAAGAAAAAAAGTTTTCCATTACGATTAGACCCTGAATTGTATGAGATTTTGCAAAAGTGGGCGGCTGATGATTTTAGAAGTGTAAACAGCCATATTGAGTTTCTCCTTCGTGAAGCAGCTAAAAAGGCTGGCCGATTGAAGAAGTCGCAAGAGTAAAGAAATTGTAATAGTTTTCCTATTAGCAATATAGAACAAACCTATTAATCAAACGTTTGATTAATTTCCTTAACTGTAAAACACGAAGCTAAGAAACCTTTCTCTTAGCTTTTGTGTTTCTATAAGTTGAGGTTAGTGCATTGCCAAAAAATGTACTGATTAAAATTGAAGCTATTGCTTATATAGGCAGTGAATGGGTTGATGTCATATACCGCACAGCCATTTACAATTAACGTTCTTAAAAAAAATAGCTATTACTTCAGTTCTTCTTTATTACCACCGTTCCCTTTTCGAACGGTGTTTTTTATATAAAAGTATCTGAATCCTTTAAGTATTTACTAGTTGTTACAATACAACTATGTCCTGTTAATCTTCGAATCTTTTCAAAATCATTATTTATCTCCCATAACATCCTCTTGCTATCAAACCCGTAGTCCTTTATCCCTAAAATCTTCTAAATATCTTCATATCTTTTTTAGGAATTTTCTGCTATCATTTAGCTTACAATAAATTACATGTCATTTTGTGGGGGTCACAAGAATGAAGGAAAAAAAGAAAAAAAGAACTTGGCTCCGCGTAATAGGAATCGTTGTTTTATTCATTGTGCTAGGTGCAGGTGCCTATGCCTATTCAATATATAAGTCATTAACAAATGCAGCCGAAACAATGCATCATCCTATTGATAGAAAAATGTCAGAGAAACGAGTTGAAGAAATAACTTTAGAGAAGCAAGAACCATTCTCTGTTCTTATGCTCGGTGTAGATGAACGAGAGGATGACCGCGGCCGCTCTGATTCCATCATAGTATTAACCATCAATTCAAATCAAAACTCAGTCAAAATGCTTAGCATTCCACGCGACACTAGAACGGAAATCGTAGGATACGGAAAAGAAGATAAAATTAATCATGCCTATGCGTTTGGCGGGATCGAAATGGCAATGGCGACAGTGGAAAATTTCCTCGATATCCCCATCGACTATTACATACAAATTAACATGGAAGGTTTCAAAGATATTGTTGATGCTGTAGGCGGGATTACTGTCAATAATGATTTTGACTTTTCGTATGGTGGTGTCCATTTTCCTAAAGGAGAAATCACATTAAATGGAGATAAAGCATTATTGTTTTCTCGAATGAGGCATGAAGATCCACGGGGAGATGCTGGTCGTCAGCTCAGACAGCGCCAAATCATTCAAGCCATCATTAAAGAAGGGGCAAGCCTTTCCTCTTTAACCAATTACAATCAAGTTTTTAATGCGTTAGGCAATAATATAAAAACCAACCTAAACTTTAACGAAATGGTTGAGATTCAGAAAAATTATCGAGCAGCGGCCAAGAAGGTTGATCAAATATCGATAGAAGGAAAAGGCACGAAGATTGATCGTATATACTATCTCATTGTACCTGATGAGGAAAAGCAGCGAGTACAAGATGAATTGAAAGGTCATCTAGAAATTAAATAATATGAAAAACCTCTTTCACTTGAGAGAGGTTTTTTTCATGATTCCATGCTTTTCCAACCTAGAAACACCTATATAAACGCTTCAGGTGGACTGTCAACAAATCCGTAATAATGTAATATACCTTGTACAATCCTATGAGAGGCTTTTCCATCCCCATACGGATTCGATGCCTTTGACATCCGCTCGTATTCTTCTATATTAGTTAATAATTCCTTTGCTAGATCATAGACTCTATCCTCTTCTGTGCCAGCAAGCTTCAAAGTTCCAGCTTTAATTCCTTCTGGTCTTTCCGTTGTGTCACGTAGTACAAGTACCGGAACCCCTAATGAAGGCGCTTCCTCCTGTACTCCTCCCGAATCTGTTAAAATGATATAGGCTTTTGATGCAAAGTTATGAAAATCAACTACATCAAGTGGCTCAATTAAATGTATTCTGGGATCATTCCCAAGTATATTATCTGCTATTTCTCGTACTATCGGATTTAAATGCACAGGATAAACAACTTCAATATCGTTGTGCTCATTCACTAACCTCTTGATCGCTTTAAACATATTTCTCATCGGCTGACCAATATTTTCACGACGGTGTGCTGTTAATAATATCATTTTGTTATTTCCTATTTTATCCAATACACTATGACTATAATTTCTAGAAACAGTTGTAGATAGTGCGTCAATAGCCGTATTTCCGGTTATATAGATTGACTTTGAGCTCTTATTCTCATTTAATAAATTTCTTTGAGACTTTATCGTTGGAGAAAAGTGCAAATCCGCTATCACTCCAGTTAGCTGTCTATTCATTTCTTCAGGATATGGTGAGTATTTATTCCATGTCCTTAATCCAGCTTCAACATGTCCTACAGATATTTGATTATAATATGCTGCTAGACTGGCAACAAAAGTTGTTGAGGTATCTCCATGAACGAGTACAAGATCTGGTTGCACTTCCTTCATAACTTTATCTAATCCTTCCAAGGCTTTCGTCGTAATCCCAATAAGCGTTTGGCGTTCTTTCATAATATTAAGGTCAAAATCGGGTTGTATATTAAATACCTCAAGGACTTGATCAAGCATCTGCCTATGTTGAGCAGTTACTGTAACGATTGATTCAATTTGATTTTGGTATTTTTTCAACTCTAAAACTAACGGAGCCATTTTTATCGCCTCTGGCCTAGTTCCGAAAATTGTCATGACCTTAATTTTCTTTACCACGTTTAGGTTCACCTCTTAATTACTAATATTTTACTATCGGTGAATATAAATTTTGAAAGTGTAAGAGAATCGTAGTTAATCGTTCTTATCATCTATATACATTGTTTATTAAAATATTCTTGATACTTTTCACTAATCATTTGCCCCAATTCCTCATTCTTTAAGTACCATTGAATTGGTTGAGTATTTGCTGTTTCAAACGTATTAGTGAGAATTTAACCTAATGCTAGATAGTTAGAAATAATGTGAGAGATACTGCCCAGAGAAAAATAGAAAATGCGCTAAATAAACATTTTTTAAATACTAAAGAGGCATCTCTAAGTCGAAAACTCGGCTTAGAGATGCCTCCATTTATGTTTATACTCTTACCTTAATAAAGACGTTATCTAAAGTACCAGGCACGGTTCTAAAATACGAACACACCTATCAATCAAACGTTTGATTAATTTATTTCAGTGCCAACATAGGTACATTTCTTTTCTTATTGCACATTTTTATTCGAATTTGAAGCAAAAAAAAAGAGCCAAAAGGCTCCTAACATCTCTTATTGAATATTGGTCTTTCAAGTTTCTCAATTAGGAAATGTTCAAGTGCAGAAATGAAATACCACTGATCAAAATCCTCAAATATTATTACTCCGATTTCAGTTTTATTATCATTAATCACTGTATCCCATTTTGTATCACCGAAAGCATTTATTTGATTGAGTATTCTTGATTTTAATCCTACAGAAGGTAATGCTCGTCCAACATATACTATTTGCTCATCTTGAATAAAATAGTATATCCCACATTCATTTTTTATTTCTTCAATGAAACTGTTGTCCATCCTTAAAGTTTCTATATTAGTCTTCATACCTCTTAAGAATAGACTTCCTTTTACTTTAGATGAGAACAAATCTAAAAAGCTTAATAAATCTATTTCACGCATCAAAATTCCTCCATGATTATCCATAATAATGACGAATACGTTCCAAGGGCAATTTAGTTTCATTTAAAAACTCTATACTGTTCACATAATTATCCGAATGCGATATCATCAATCTATTAAAAAGTTTCTCCCTAACTTAAAGACTTACCGCTCCAACTAATTTGGAGCAAAAATCACAATACTCTTATCGATTTTCAGAAACAATTACATCTTGAGTGCTTTCAGGTAACTTATATTTGTTCGCCCCTTCTTTTACGTTGTAAATCATGTTTTTATTAATAATCGAATGATTGATGGAATTAGCCGTAATTCGTGTCCCATTTTCACACGTTGAACAGCCTTTTAATTGGTTATTTGTATAAACCAAGCCGGCAATAGAATGGGCTTCTATATCTACAAGATATTCGCCATTGCTTTGATAATCCTCCGCTATGGTAAAGATGTTATTCGAGATATTCATCCCATCTATGAATAATCGCCCTCTGAACTTTGCATTTGGATCATCTGGATTGTCCTTCATTTGAATTACCGGTCCATGCAAATTATCAATTGTATTTGCGTAAATGATAATATTGTTGACTTCTAATCCTGATTTAAGGAATAGGAACCCCTTATTGCTTGCTGCTTCTAGGTTACCTGAAAAGCTGTTACCCATAATATTAAACCCTGTTGCCTTATGTAAAATCTTAATATTATCATCTTGATTTCCATAAAAATTGTTCCCGTTAATGGTTACATTACTACTATTCCAAAATTCTATTGCATTGCTTTTACTGCCGCTTAATTCATTTCCGGTTATCTCAATTATTTGCATTTTTGATGTATCATCCGTATGATTCTCAAACTTAATTAATGAGGACGTAGCTGCTAAATGTTCTTCAATGCTATTCCCTATAATTTGAATTTGCGACATATCGCCTAAGGAATTGTCTGTTAGTAAGAAATGAATACTATTTTCGTTCCCTTCCTGCTCTCCCCCGCCGCCTTCTAAGTCATTTCCAATAATATGTATATTATGAACATCGCTATCTTCAAAGAATAAATTCTTTTTGGTAAAAGAAATATGGTTATTTTCAATTATTTGTTGATGAAGATTCACTTTATTCCAATGGATACCATAGTTCCTTATATTCCATATTTGATTATTTTCAATGATGACATTCCGGTTATAGCCTATAAATTCAATTCCTGTTTTTAAATTATATAAATGATTGTTCTTAATGATTAGCCCAAAAGTACCCTCAGCTTGAATCCCTGTTCCAACGTAAGAGTCAGACTTAGAATAAATTTGCAGATTAGACACAATCGGCATAAATTCTTTCTCTGCTATTAAATTATTTTGTTCACTATTAGGTGATGCACCCTTCGTTTCTTTTGATCCTAATAACTTTAGTCCAATAATGTCTTCTTCTAATACAAGATAGCTATTATTTCCGTTAATCATTTTAATCTTTTCGATATCAATCGTTACAGTATCTTTGATTAAATATCGCTTACCTTCTTCTAACTCAAGGACACTCCCATTTCCACTGTTGGCTGCATTCTGAAAGGCTAGACTATCATCCGTCTTTGCATCTCCCAGCGCTCCAAAGTCTTCAGGTGAAATCGGGGAATTTAAACAATTTCTCACCTTTCCATTAACCTTAATATCAGAGAACTTTACAGCAGATCCTTCACGATTTAAATATCCACTTGGAGTTGAAACAGAAATCGTTGTCTGATTTCGTCCAGCACCTATCAATTCAACTCCCTCTCTGATATCAAGTTCTTCCTTAATTTCATACTTATTAGGAGGAAAATAAATTTTCCCGCCGGACTTTTTAGATACATACGTTATGGCAGCCTGGATGCTTTGAAAATCATTCACATTATAAACATACTCTTCTAATGGTGTTCTAGTAGTTTTTTTCGTATTTAATACATACATCATTGCTATTATCAAGAGAAATAGAGATGCTACGTACACCATTTTTTTCTTCATGATTAGTCCCCTAATTTTTTCTGTGTCTAGTGTTTTCATTTCATCTTTCCCCTTATTAATCATGACCTTTCATATGGGAATTTATCCATACCACTTAACCAGTTCAATGGATGCATATCGTATATCAAACAGCTATTAACACACACAACTTTATACCTATTATACTAATAAAATTAGATTTCCGAAGAGAATTTTATGATTTTTTATACATTAATCAAACGTTTGATTAAATTCAAAAGCTCTCATTGTAAAATAAATAATTCTTATAGATAAATAAAATGCATCAAATAGAGAACATATTCCTAAAATTTTTTCCAAAAGAAAAACCCTGCAGGCGATTACCCTACAGGACTTCCTTCATACTAGACTATTCATTTGGCAAGGTTCGATGGGTGACTGTGGTGCTGTTCCCATTTTGAAACACCTTTTCTTAATTATGTAGTAAGTTTTAAAAATATCGTATATACCCTCTAAAGCTGCTTATAATATCATAGGTTCGCTTGTTAAACGGGATCGTTGTCCCAACCAACCTGAAACATGTTTATACAAGTAGGGGGTGAACAGTTTTGCGGAAGGGATCAAGTCCCACGGGCGCTACGTTCTACCCCGACTACCGTTATAATAAGAACATATAAAACAGGTCAACCAGGAATATCTGGCTAACCTTATATTACGATCGGGCGCGATTATAGAATAACTTTAAGATTTAAACAACTTTACTGTAATATTTTTTAGTGCAGTGAGATATCTACGTCAATTATTTTTAACCCCATGCTAATCAGCATGGGGTTATGCTGTTAGAGGTTTTAAAATTGATTAACTTAATTGCCAATTAACGATAATAAAAACGGGAAAACTTCTTAATATTTTTGTATTGCTGATTACTTTGTACATAGGTTTTGTCTTGCTGTAAAATAATTTACATTCCAAATTTCGAAAAATTATATAAACTTTTTTCAGATTTACCTCCACAAACCTGTCTGCTTTTGTCGAAGGGTATAATGAAAATCAGATTAGGAGGAAACAATCTATGAAAATTAAAAAATCACTATTAAGCGGTGCAGCAGCATCAGCACTTCTTCTTTCTTCTTTAGGAACAGGCGCTGCATATGCAAATGAGGATACAGTTGAAACAACCACACCAGTTACGGAAGAAGCAGTTGAAGTTGATGTAAACGATGAAGCTGCAGCAGAAGATAAGGCTTCAGAAGAAGTGACTACGGATGAGGAAGTTGCAACAGAGGAAGAGGTAACTGAAGAAAATTCTGCTACTGAAGAAGAAGCAGATGACACAGAAACAACAGAAGAAACGGATCAGAAGCAAGAAGATGCACCGGCTTTGGTTCCTGGAGATTTCTTCTACTTTGTAAAAATTATGATGGAAAAGGTAAGACTTGCTGTCACAGTTGATGATTACAAGGAAGCTCGTCTTTTAGCTGATTTTGCTGCAGAGCGTATTGCTGAAGCAAATGCATTGCTTACAGAGGGAAAAACAGATGAGGCAACAGCACTTTTAGAAGAGGCAATCGCTACTCAAAAGGAAGCTACTGACAGTTTAGCAGAATCAGAAGAAATTGCTGGTAAGGATACAGAAGCGACAGAGGAAGCTGCTGATGAAACTGAAGTAACTGAAGATCAGGCAGCTGAAGACACTGAAGCGACAGCAGATACAGCGGAAGGCGAAGAAGTTGCAGCAGAAGATGAAAAGACAGAAGATGAAGTAGAAGCGAAACTTGCTCAAAACATTGATGCATTAGCTGCAGCATTATCACATGTTAAAAATCCTAAAGCTCAATTAGCATTAATGAAAAATATTCAAAAGTCTTTTGCGAAATTAGACAAAAAACTTGCAAAGCTTGAAGCTAAAGCAGAAAAATTCGCAGTTGAAACTACTGATGATGATAAAGTAGTTGAGGAAGAAGCAGCAGTAGATACTGAAACTGCGGCAACAGAAGAAACCCCAGTAGAAGAAGCAACAAAGGAAACAGTAGTTGAGGAAGTAGTAACTAAAGAAACAGTAGTAGAAGAAGTAACAGAGGAATCAGCGGTAAAAGAAACAGTAACAGACGAACAAGCTGAGACTGAAGTTGCAGAAGAAACGAAAGAAACTACTGTTGTTGCTCCAGGATTAGCTAAGAAAGAAGAAGCAAAGGCTAAGGCTGCAGAAAAGCGTGCTGAAGGTCAGGCAACAGGTGCTGCTAAAAAGCAAGAAGCTCAAGAAAAGCAAGTTGATAAACAACAACAAGTAAATGAAAAGAAACAAAACGGCCAAAATAAAGGCGCTGAAAATAAGAAAGACCATGGTAAAGGAAACGAATAATACATTTCATAGACCTAGTACTCCGAGTACTAGGTTTATTTTTTTGCCTAGTAGTTTAGGAAGCAAATCTTATGCTTAAACCATAATGCAAATGGCAACGAATAATATTCGGTAACAGCCGTTTATTTACCTTATAAAATTAGATAAAATGAGTCAGTACTTTACAAATGGAACTAACAATAACCTTATCAAATTCCATAGATCTTATAAACATTCTTAATCAATTACATTTGATTACTCTTATTCAAGAAAAGGGCACTATTATGGAGTAACATATTAATTTAAACGTCTTTATTGTTATGTTTATTAAGTAAAGTGAAGTATTACATCAAAGATTAAACAACTATATTTTAACCCCGTCCTACATTTAGAGCGGGTTATGCTTGTTTGAGGTTTTAAAATCATTCCTTAATAATAAATTAAACTAAAAAACTACCTCTCTATTTAGGTAAAAAAAAAGGAGCTACCGCCATATACGGTAACTCCTCATTATTCATGTCCATCCACATATGTCAGTTGACTAAGGGATGATACCTGATATTGGTATTAGTTAGATGCTACACCATTTTTCACTTGGTTTCCATTAGCATCTGTTAGTTCAGCTTCTTTGAAATCAACTGTTACTTTATCAGTAAGTGTAATAGCGTTCGTTAATGTTACTGTTAACTTGCCATTGCTTACTTGTGGTGTAAATGCAGCATCAGTGCCATTTACTTTTACAGTGATACCTTCGAAGGACTTACCATCTCCATCAAGATCAGCTGATTGAATTGCTTCAGAGAAGCTTACTACTGCAGCGTTACTGCCGTTTACAGTTAATGCAGAGTTCACTGTAGGAGCAATGTTTTCAGTTAATGCTAATTGTGCTGTGTTTTCACCGTCAGCTAAAGTGTTTCCAAATGCATCTTTTAAGTTAGATGCAGTGAATGTGTATGTGCCGTTCACTGAAACAAAGCTTTCTGGTAATGTGATAACAACTTTATTTTTGTTATCAACGAATTTAATGTCTGTGTTTGCAGGAAGAGCTTTTCCACCAATTGTGTAGTTAGATGGAGCTAGTACAGAATCAGTCATTCCTTTTGCATCTGTGTTAGCGAATGTGATCGTAACAACGTTTTTATCTTCGCTAATAGTAGTTGTTACTACTTTAGCTGGTTGTTGTCCAGCAGCTTCAGGTCTTACAACATTAAGCGTGATCGCTTTGTCATTTTTGTTTTTGTAGCTATCTTCTACTGTATTAGCAGCTAACTCAAGAACATAGTTTTTGCCAGCTACAAGTTGAGTTCCAGCATCAAGTGTAAGTTCAAGTTTGTTAGTGACTGCTTTTCCATCTACAACTGGGTGTTTTGCAGAAGAAACAGTTACATTGCTTGCACTTTGGTAGATTCCATCAATTGACTTAACAACTAATGAAGAAATAGTAGCAGGAGATACTACATCTTCGTTAAACTCAAGTACTAGTTTGCCATCAGCTTTTGCTTCTGCGCTTACTAATGAAGCTGCTTTTGTATCAGCAGTAAAAGTTGAGTTGAATTTTACTTCCTTCATTGTATTAGGAGTAGATGCTTTATCAGCAAAACCATTCACAATTACTTCTGAAGTAAAGAAGTTTGTGTTGTTAGCAAAGAATGCACCGTTATTTGCTTTTTGAACATCTACAACGAAAGTTTTATTATCAGTTGTCGTAATATCATTTGCAGCAACTGCTACTCCGCCAATTGATACATTGCCTTTCGTCACTTCTTCAGAGAATGTTAAAGTTAATTTGTTACCATTTGTAGAAGTAGAAACTGTAGGAACTGTAGAATCTACTACTTTAGATGGAACTGTTAGAGAAAGAGTAATGTGCTCAGCTTTATTTGCTTTAACAGCCGCATCTGTTGCACCTACGATGTCAATTGTAATGTTTTTACCTACTTCTAAGTCGCCTAAAACAACTTCACCTTTAGCTAAGTCGCTTGATTTAGGAGCAACTTCAACACCGTTTACAGAGATTGTTCCATAAGAAGTTAGCTCTTCAGAGAACTTTAATGTTAAATCTGCAGCTGTATCAGAAGTGTGTGTGAATTCTGTTTTAGCCACTGCTGGTCCTACAGCATCTTCAAATGAGAACACAGTGTTGTATTCTTTCGTTTGGATTGCATTATTAGCTGCATCTTTCTTGTCTGTATCTAGAGCTAAAACAGTTAATTTAGCATTTGTTACTTCAGTGCTATTTACAGTATACGTAACTGTTTTTCTATCTTCAGATAATTTAGCAGCTGTATCCGTTTTACCTTCTAATGTGAATGCTGCTTTTAGTTGCTCTTCTGTCGTTCCTTTAGCTAATGCTGTAGTAAAATTAACAACGATTTCTTTCGCATTAATTGCACTTACAGATTTCACTTTAGGAGTTAATTGAGCCTCTAACTCTTCTAAAGATTTTGCTAAAGTTGCTTTCATAGTTTCATTTTTTACTTCATTCATATATTTTGAAGCTTCAGCTAAGTGCTTTTCTGCTTCTTCTTGTTTGTTTTCTGCTAAAGCTTTTTGCGCAGCGTCAAGTTCGATTTTTACAGTTACTTCGTATTTTACGCTGTCACGAACTGTTTCAGCAGTTTTTTTGTATTGAGCACGGATTGCATCACGTGTTGATTGACCGTATACACGATCTAAAAGGATAGCTTGTTTACGGATTTCTGTAGAAAGATCATGATAAGCAGCTACCGTTTTGTCATCGATAAGGTTTTTCGCAATTTGTGCTTCAAGAGCTTGTTTCTTAACAGTAATCTTTTCACCAGCTGTAATCGCATCGATGTAAGCCATTGTACGGTTGATATGTAGAGTTACATTTTGCTCGATGTCGGCTAAATATTTATTCTTTTGTGCAGCTGGTAATTTGTTAACTGCTGCAACCGCTTTATCGCGAGCTACTTTTGCTGCATTGTATTGTGCATATGGACGAGTTTTTCCATCAGCAGAACCTTCTGTTGAAATAGCCCATTTTAAAACAGTACCAGCGTCTTTTGCTTGTTTCACTAAGCTTTCTACGCTGCTGTTTGTAGTTGCTGCTTGAGCAGGTGCAGTTGCAACAAATGCAGATGCTGCGATAGCTGTTGCACTAAGTACTTTAATTGCTTTCTTCTTATTCAAGGTAAATCCCCCTTATAGTAAATAGTTATGAATAATTAATAGGTATGTAAGGAAGTTTTTTCCCCCCTACAATGATTATGTTAATTTATATTGAAATTTAGTTAAACGCTTAAAATATACCAATCAATTATTATATTGGATGTATAGGATATTTTTTGAAGATAAAATCGAGTTTCTACTATATATATGGGACAAAAAAACAACCTACAAAAATGTAGGTTGTTTTTTATTATTCTTTCATTGGATATTTCCAAAGGTCTGCTTGATTTCGGAAATATAGATTCCCTTCAGAATCTTGTGCAATTTCGTAAGCACCTTCTTCTAACAGAATCTCTACTTCCATTGTCTTCGGATCTGCTTTAAACATTTTTCCTTCCACAGTTCCATAAATATTTCTGTCAATTCCTTCAATGATCTTCGCATTACGGAAACGGCCTGAGACTAATTCTAAAATCTGCTGCGATCTAATTTCCTTTGTCTTAGGATTATAGGAGAAAAGCGTTCCATCGGCCATACCCCAAATGGTGCCTTCCTTATCAGCGATTAGACTTGTAATCATACTTGCTTGGAAAGGCAAATGAATATACTCTTTCTCTTCTGGGTAGTCTGGTCTAAATCGGAAAAATCTCGCGCCACGTTCATTCACCTGATAGTTGGCATGAATGGAAGTGCCACCATAAATATACTCATCATGATGTAAGAAGGAAACAAGGCTTTGGTTGTAAATATAGTTTTCATAAACCTCTTGTTTATTCTCCTTCAAATCATACACGGCTAAAGCACCACCGCCAATGCTTGTTTCAGGGTAGGTTCCAACAAACACTTTATTTAGCTTAGGAACAGCTGTGATCGCAGTGGAACGTTCTTGACCATAATCACCTAGTCGCATAAGCTCTCTTGGATTCGTCGAGCTCCAAGGCTGCGTTAAGTCAAGCTCTAGCACACGAGATTTTGGATAGGCACCAATGTAAAGCTTATCCCCTATGATTGTCATGGACTCAATTTGGCTTATATCTTGATGCAGAACAGATTGGTTCGTTTTTGTATTATAAATCGCCAATCCGCCAGACATGTAACCATTAATGAATATATTCTCTCTTTTTTCATCTTGAATCATGGTATACAAAGTTACTGGCTGTGGAGGTAAGTTCATCTTAACAATCTCGTTAAATCCTGTTTCTAAGTTATACTTTAATACATTTCCAGCATTATCGATCAGGCCAACTAGCGTGTAGCCTGGATAATTTGGATCATTTAATTCTACATAATCGAGCGTAAGCATTTCTGTTCCCTTTAATAATGGAACTTGTAAATCGATCTGTTCTTTCGTTGTTAAATCGTACTTGTATAGACTGTTTTGCTTCGTAAAATAGATCGCATCCTCATTTGGTGACTTTAAAGAAACGGTTCTTGAATTTAACTCAACTTCATCAACCTTCTCTAATGTCTCCTTATTAAAGACGACTAATCGATTAGAAGGATCCATTCGAGCATAGATTTCGTTCCCAATTAAACGGATATCTCGAACGTACTTATCATTCTTGTAGTCATCTGGAAGAAATGCTGTTTTCTTCTTTGTCTTTAAATCAAACTTCACTAAGTCAGCCTTTGATCCAACACCTATATACAAAGTATCCTTCTCTTCGTCGAATGCAAGCGACTTAGCAAATTCCTTTTTGTATAAAACTTGACCAAAATTCACGAGTTCATCGTTATGAGAATCATATTTAAATACAGAGCCGCCGTATGCTGTCGAACCATAAACAACACCGTCTACTGCATCAATATCTTGAATGGCTGTATCCTTTGGCAGCGTCAGCTTATTCCCATGATCACGAAACTCTTCCGTATTCGGGTTATAGCTGTACAAATTGCCGTCCGTTGTTCCACCAACCCAAACGGTTCCATCTTTATCCACATCCAGACCCCAAGCACTTGTAGAATTGGACAAAGTATACGTATTCTTTAACTCATTACTATTTAAGTCAACAACCGCTAAAGCAGACGGTGTGCCGTGCATGACAAAATACATATAGGAATTCCCTTTATCATCCTTACCAGTAGCCGCAGTCAAAGCAGATGTTTGAAATACCTGTGGGCCAATTAAATCTGCCTTTTTCTTTTCCTTCTCATCAATTTCTCCATCAACAAATTCTTCACCAAAAATTTCTTCATCCACGATTTCATCGTAATTTTCGTCCTTAGCAAATCCCGTTGTTTGTCCAAGTGACAAGAATAGAGGAAGAATCATTAGCAGCATAAATATCTTTCTTCTCATCCAATCTTCTCCTTTCTTCTTTACATTATAGCAAATATTACACCAATAGGCAGGTTTTTCCTCGACTCTTTATGAGTATCATTAAATACAATGAAAAAGCCCTATAGAGATTTATCTCCATAGGGCGTTAGTAATAAATTGAAAATTCTATTAATATATGAATCTTTTTCTAAAAGTGATCTTATCTATTTCACTATATTAAATAATCTTTTACAATAGGATTATGGTAAATTCATTATGTTCCCACATATTCCACTTATTTCATATCAGGAGGTTTAATTATGAAAAATAAAAAAGCTATAAAAGTGATGAGCGCTTCTGTCATAGCTGCTTCAGCTTTTGTATCAACCGTATCGATCGAGGCTAAGGCAGCTACAGTCAGTCAGGTAGAGAAGCTTGTCCAAACAGCTAAAGATGCTGGTACTATATTAAAATGGGCCATTTCTATAGAAGGAACAGCTGATGGCAAAACACGTCCGTGGACGGCTTATAACAATGCCAAAACAGCTTACAACAATGCTGTTAAAGCGGTTAATACTCTACCTGCAGCCCAAAAGAATAAATATATGGCTCAACTCGAAGCAGAAGTAAAAATCCATATTGATCGTACTATGCGTTATATCGATGCGATTACTGCTGGGGAAAAGATTAAAGAAAAACAACAGACATTAGCTTATCTGCTGGATCTAAATACGATAAATGATCAAACAGAAAAAGCCTATCATGAGCTTTCAACTGAGATCCGTAAGCAAGCGATCCTTCTAGATCGTGTGTACGGTCAATCCACACGTGACCTTATTCGTTCTCAATATAAGCAATCCGCAGAAAAGGTCCGTGACAAGGCAATGTATCCTGTTACTGTGAAAATCGAAATTGATTTAGCTACAAAAGCATTAGCAGCTAATAATTCCAGTACAGCTGAAAAACATATCGCAGAAGCTAAAAAATACTTAAAGTATGTAGACAATGCTGTCATTAACAAGAGTTTAACTGACCGCTTAAGCACAATTGAAACAAATTTTACGCCTAAGGTTATTAAGGTGAGTGCTGTCGAACCAAAGCGGATTAAGGTTGAATTTAACAAAGCTATGCTTACTGGAAGTGGAACAAACGGAGCTGAAAACACTTCTAATTACTCAGTTTCTGGCAGAACGATAAAAAGCGTTAAGCTGGCAGATGATAAAAAGTCTGCGCTAATCGAGTTAAATGAACCACTTTACACAAATTCAGCTTATACAGTAACTGTGAAGAAGAATATTCAAACAGCTGACTATGTAACATTAAGCACGAATGATTATGTAACTTCCTTTAATTTTTCTGACATAGCAAAACCAACCGTTACATTTGTAACGACCGATAGCAACGGAAATCTTGAAGTTAAATTTTCGGAGCTAATTGATTATAATTCACCATTAGCCATTACGATTGATGGGAAAACTGTTAGTTATTCCTCATTCTCGGATACTGACACGGTTGTCATCAAGAAAGCAGAATTGGATCGAATTGGCTTGCAAAAAGGAAAGTCGTATTCCATTGTTGTTTCAGGAGCAAGAGATCTTGTTGTCTATACGCCTAATACGATGAATACATATAGTGGCACTTTCTTCTACAACTCTACTGCTGACACGGGGATTCCAGAAGTAAAAAGGATTCAAACAAAGGACGAAAAAACAATTACAATTGAATTTAACGAAGCTTTAGCTGATTTCTCTGCAAGTAACCTTGTGATCACAAAAGGAACTACAACGATCAGACCAACATCTGTAAAAGACGTTTCAAGTGGAAGCAAGACAACATTCGAAGTAGAACTGCCAGCAACCATATATGGAACGAATGAAACTACTGCTTGGTTGAATGTACAAGTGAAATCATATAAGGATCTTGCTAATAATATTGGACGAACTGTTGATCAGGCCATATCGCTTGCTAAAGATTTAAACGCGCCTACTTTTGTGAGTGCTGTTTATGATGAAAAAACAAATGAATTTCAGATAACCTTTAACAAAGCATTAAAAACTGGTACGCCGCTAGCAAGTAAAATTAAAATGTACGGTCCTGATAGTAATGAAGTTAAACCAGCATTTAAAGCAAACTCAGGCAGCAAAATGATTATCGACGCTAAAAACTTAGCAGATGGTATGTATATTCTTGATGTTGAAGCAGGAACAGTAAAGGATAATACGAGCGCTCAAAATGATAACCGCCCATTCTCAACAACCGTTTTGAAAAAAGCAGATACGATAAAGCCAACTGTTAACACTTTAGTAACATCAACTGTAAACGGGCAATTTAAAGTTCATTTTAGTGAAGCAGTTACTGCTGAAACTGCAACATCAGCGTCTAACTATATGATAAATGGGGTTAGCCTTCCGTCTAATACCTTATTTTCACTTAATAACGATAAAAATATCGTTACGATTACTTTACCAGAAGGACAAATTCGTTCAACAGCCTTATACTCCATTACTGTTAGAGGAGTAACAGACCTTTCTGATAATGTCATGAATTCTTATGTTAATAACGTTACAATTCAAGACAATACCCAGCCTGAATTAGAAAGTGTTACACGTGACATCAACGACAATATTAAATTAACATTTTCAGAAAATATTAATCTAATCGGGAAAGCCAACCTTATTATTAAACTTGATGACCAACTAGTAACAGATGATCAATACACTGTTGGAATTAGTTCTAATCAAAGGGAATTAATTATTACTCCAAAAGTTGCAGGATTGTTTATTCCGGGGAAAATTTCTATCGAAACAACAGCCGCTACCGGGATTAAAGATAGTGCAGGAAATACGGTAAAGGTTGGGGTTATGGCAGAAAAATAAGTGGTAGGGCGGTGCCTGTCACCACCCAAATTTTCTTGTTTCACATAATGTTTCATAAGGATTAAAGCAGTCTATCAATTTCCAATAAAATAAAAAGGAAAGCCCTGTGTAAGATAATAAAAATCACAGGGCTTTCCTTTTTGTATTTTATTCTTTTGAATTCACCACCTTATTCGTTAAGTATTCTTCAATTCCTCGACAGTATCTTTCTCTTTTTTCTTCTATCGAGCCACAATAATAGTCCAGAATGATGAATATCCATATAGCTTTGTTGAACTGCATTTGGGTATTTGAAAAGATGAAAACTACTCCACGGATAATGTTCTGGTTTCTTTACCATC
Organism: Cytobacillus dafuensis; assembly: GCF_007995155.1. NCBI lineage: Bacteria > Bacillati > Bacillota > Bacilli > Caryophanales > Bacillaceae > Cytobacillus > Cytobacillus dafuensis. Next base: position 4,576,934 of record NZ_CP042593.1, read on the forward strand.
TTCGCTTCAAGATGGATATAGCGACTCACTTCAATCATTCCCTCTTTTCCCTCAATGATATTATCAAAAAATCGTTTTTCAAAAACATGACCGGTTAAGCGATAACGGGTATTATAATAGTTTGCATATCGCTTATTTAACAATGACATCACATTGGATATTGGCACTTCGTGTGGACGCAGCTGCAGATGGAAGTGGTTGGTCATTAAATAATAGGATGCTAGTTCAAATGGAGTCTTTTCATAAAGCTGTTGAAGGATGTGGAAAAAAGCGAAGAAATCCGTAGTATTTCGGAATAGAGGATCTCGACGATTGCCGCGGCAAACGACATGATAGAAATGATTTGGAATCCAGATTCTTGGTTTTCTTGCCATTATCTCTCCCTCACAGCGGACTGATATTACCTTCTCCTTCATATTCCTATTCTGAAAATAAAATAAAAAGCCCCGCAGAGACTTATCTCCACAGAGCTTTCTACCTTGTCAAACATATTCATTCGACAATCTTCAGGAAGGGACAGAAACCTTTCCCATTCCCTTCTCCTACGGATTAATATCCGAAAATATTAACCATTCCAGATGTGCTTAATTTTAAGTTGTACTCATTCTTAACTCCTACTACATCAGAAACAGTTAGAGAACCTGTAAGTTTACCATCTCCACCACCGATAGAAACTGGTCCACCAAAAGTAATAGAGAATGTAGTATCAGTAACTTTTTCAATCTTAGTATTATTTACTCCATTAGTAAATGTAGCTTTTGTTAAGTCACCATCAGTTAAAGTAATAGATGATGTACCATCGACTACTACCTTGTCTCCTAATGCAGGGTCAATAGTGTAAGTAAACTTATCACCATTTAAAGAAGCATCTGCTGCACCAGAAAGTGCTGCAACTGGAGCTACACCGTTAGTCTTGAATGTACCCGCAATTACTTTAAGAGGTGTAGTAGCACCAGCTAATCCAGCAGCGTAATCAGGAGCAATTTCATTTACACTAGCTGCTTGACGCACAGAAAAATCTACGCCAGCAACAATTGTTGGATCAACAGGAACAGTTACTTCCCATTTATTATTTGAATTTACTTTTGTTTGTGCAACAGGACGTAATTTAGTTACATCATAAATTGAAATTGTTTTTCCAGCTTCACCAGAACCAGAGAATGTAATAGTATTACCTGCCACACGGAAAGCAGTTGTATTTTCTTCAAGCTCTTGGTCCAATTCAAACTCAGCTGTTGCAACAAGATCTAAAGCTAATTTTAACACAGAGCTACTGTCTTTAGCATATTGTCCAGTTACAACGTCACCTTTAGATAATTTTGCTTTTAAAGCATCTAAAGTAATTACTGTATTATTAGTATCTTGATAGATATTACCGCTTGATTTTAGTAAATACTTATGTCCAGTATTAGCAACAAAGTAATTATTTGCAGCATCTACATACTCAACCTTACCAGTAGTAGCAGTTAAATCCTCAACATCATCTAACTTATAGAAATTAAGTTTTCCAGATTCTTTAGTTTCAACTACAGTACCAGTAGCACCAGTTAATTGTTCAAACTTAACTTTTTTGCCAGTAGCAGGAGTATCTACGTCATCTGCAGTAACAACTACAACGATTTGTCCATCTACTGGTGATACTTGTTCAGTCGTACCTGAAGCAATTGCTTTAGTGGCTCCATTAACACTAGTTACTTTGTAACCAGCTGGAACTGTAACATCAACTGGGTTGTTATTTGCTGTGCCTTGCTTAGTTTTGAAAGTCGCTACTAAAGCAATGCCTTGTGTAGTTTCAGCATGTACTTCTGCTTGGTCAATTGAAACATTACCAGCAGGATCTACAGGAGTAACAAACTGAGCTGTTGTTCCTTTGTATGTTACTGTATATGTTTTTCCAGCAGCTTGTTTAGTAGTTGTTAATGTAACAGTCTTTTTATCAGCACCTAATACTGCACTTGTTGCAACTAAACCGTTGTCAAAAGTAAATTCAGATGCAGCTACTGCTACTACTGGTTTATTTAATGAAACAACAACTGAAGTGTCATTTACACGTGAAACAGAAGTAACACCTAATGGTAAAGAAGTTAACACATCATCAACTGATTTTTGTAAAGAAGTTTCCCATTTAAGAACATTAGCATCAAGAATAGCTTGAGCTTCTGCAATCTTTTTACCTGCTTCTGCAGTTTTACCAGCTTTCACATCAGCTGCAGCGCCTTTAGCAAGCATGTTAACAGTTACGTCATTTTTCAATTCAGCAACTAATTTTTCAAGAGCTGGTTTTACTGCGTTACGGATACCGTCACGAGTAGATTGACCATATACGCGGTCTAATAATGCAGATTGCTTACGGTACTCAGCAGTTGCTTTGTGGTAAGCAGTTTCTACTTTTTCAATATCATCAGATTTAACTGCAGCATTTAAGTTAGCAGTTAATTCTTTAATCTTTTCGCTTGAAGTGATTGCATCAATGTAAGCTTGTGCACGTTTCACTTGGATTTTTGGATCAGTTAAACGAGCTTCGTACTTAAGTTTGTCAGAAGCACTAGCACCTTTAAGAGCTTTATCAGCAGCGTCAATTGCTTTCTTAGCTGCATTGTACTGAGCGTAAGGACGTGTTACATAATCAGCAGAACCCTCAACTGAGATAGCCCACTTAAGAACTGTACCTGCGTTTTGTGCATCTTGAACGATTTGATCAAGGTTTACCGCTGCATCAGCTTTGTTCACTGGTGCTGCAGCAACGAATGCTGAAGCTGCTACTGCTGTAGAAGCTGCGATTTTAATAGCTTTCTTTTTCATAAACTTGTATTCTCCCTTCATGCTATGTAGTGCATTTTTATTTGTTAGCAATGAATAAACCAATGGTTGTGTTTTCCTCTATATCCACCGCTTACCTAACTAGTAAAAAAGTATACCAAACTATTAACTTTTATGCAATAGTTACCAATGTATAATTTTTTTGGCAAGTGGACATAGGTTTTCCAACTTTGGTTTATATATCATATCATAATATAAAGCTTGCTAAATTTCTACAATTTTTATCATATTTTTATTAATTTTGTAATATATTTACTATTTTATAGAAAAGCGTAAACCCCTTAGAAACCTCCCTTGTGGAGCTGACAATTCTCTAACTCTAGAAAGCATATGATAATTGTATTGAAATGCACACTTTTTCATTCTATTCAGAAGTTTCGTAAAGATGCATGCCGAAATAAAAAATTGGCTATATTAGAAAATTTTACATGTATTTTTTTGATTTTTTTGGTACACTATGGTTAAGAAGGTTTTCTCCCAAATGGATGCTTTCTTTAACTTGTATAGTACACATGTACTAACCTTCGCTTCAGCGTTCAGGAAGGGTCGCCAATTTTGGCGGCTTTTTCCTTTTTTTATGGAGAAATGTCGAATTTCGTAGTATATTAAGACTAGAGCGTCATTATATACGAAGGTGGTTAGTTACCAAATGAGAAAAGTAAAGATATTGGGAGTTGTTTTCCTTTTGCTCCTTTCGATACTCGTTCCTGCAATCAATCATCCAGTACAGGCATCAAATTATCCGAAAATCGAAAAGACGATCCCTGCAGCCGGTGATCAACATGTGCCGATTGACACTGATATCCGCATTCAATTTAATAGCAATATCCTAAAAATATCTGCGAATTATATTAAACTATTTGTCAAAACAAATGGAACCTATACCGATCTGCCGATTAAAACCATTCGTAAGGATCGAAATGTATTAAACATTATTCCTGAGCAATCCCTTGAATTTAACAAGGATTATCTCGTTCAGATTAATGGACCTGCGATTGATTTAGAGAACGGCACTTATAGCCAGTCTCTTTCATACGAATTCTCAACAAACTATATTGATTTTTATGAGCTAATGGTTATTAACGAGCTGCGCCTAGAAAATTTACTTACACAATATACGCCGAGGGAAATTAAAGCCTTCGCTCCAAAGAGATATATAAATGAAATAAATGTTACTCATAAAAAACCTGGTGCCTTTAAAGAAGACCAAACATCGATAAGCGGCATTACAAACATCGATATTACAACGAAGAGCGAAGATGTTAAAAATGTGCATGTCGAAATTTTGAAAAATGGCAAGCTCCTTCAGAAAGGGTATGCCCATCCATTAAATGATGAAAAGGGACAAAAAAATACATTAAAATTTGACATTGGTTTTTCCAAGATGCCTGACTTTTTTGATGTGCATGTAACCGCACTCGATAGCTCTCAAAAAATTATTGATTCTAAGATTCTTAAATTTGCAACAGAAGAGGGCAAAATCATGAACACTTATAAAGAATCTTTTAAATATAAGACAGAGGGGAAAGGTTACACCCTGCACGAGCTTCTATCCAAGGAATCGCTTTTCTCGGATTTCCTAGCAGAAAGTTCGCTGACGGACATCAAAGTACAGGTTGAGGATAAGTAGATGAGAAAGCCTTTTATTCTCCTTATGATGCTTGTCTCCATTGTTCTAGTTCCAGGCATTCTTGTCGGACAGGCGTCGATTGAAAAGGTGGTTCTGGAGGATCGAACGATTCAGGATCCATTAAAGAGTTGGTCTGTTACTTTTACCCAGCCGGTTAATAAAGGAACGATTAAAAAGCAAAACTTCTATATTATAGATGAAAGAAATCGAGAGCTGAAAACAAAGCTCCGTGTTTCGGAAGATGAAAGTAAAGTGACGATTACGCCGGAATCCCCTTACAAGGATGACGTTCAATATTATTTACATATTAAAGGGAATGTGAAATCTGGCAAGACGTTTTTGAACGAGCATACGATTTTACCGTTTAAGCTGGAAACTCAAAAAAGCTCGAATAAAGGAACGAATAAGACGTCAGGAACCGACAAAAAACAGGTTTCATCAAATACCGGAAAGAGTGAAACTAATACCGGTAAGAGCGAAACGAACTCAGGCCCTAAGCCAAATCAAAAGAATAAAACAAAAAACTTAACAAGTGTGCAAACAGAGCGCCATTCCCATTTCGTTGAGATTACAGTCAATGTAAGTGAGCAGGTAGTAAAGGTAAAGGCCGGCAGTGATGAGTTTGAGTATAAGGGCAATAATCTATTCGTGCTCTATAAACCAGACCTTAAAAAAGGCGAAAAGCTTACGGTAAAAGGATACAGCATCTCAAATAAGGTGCTGGAAACAAAGGAGATCGTGATTCCGTAAATGGCTAAGAAAGCTTTCGTAAACACAATTATATTCACACTCATTATCATTAACCTCATCATCTGGCCTTCCCTCTTCATGGATTTAAAGGAGGACTCTGGGGAAGCAAGTGTTGATCAGGAAACACCGGAACAGTCGGTGAAGTCTGAAACGGAAATAGCAGAGACAGAAGCAGAAGATTCATCTGTCACGGCTGAAGAAAATGCCGATTCTCCTCAAGTGAAACCATCGGAGAAAAATACTTTTAAAATTCTTAAGATTGAATGAAACCTTTTTGGCCTTCACCTCGTCTTATAGGTGGACACTAGCAACGGGTAACTCCATTGGTAGTGCTTACCTAACTAAGGCAGTGCGACTGCCAAATGATTTGTCAGTATTCCAAATGAGGATACTGACTTTTTTTGTTTTTCTGGGCGATCCTATTAGCAGATATTTAATTGAACATACACTTTACTTTAGTACATCAATAAGCTTATAGCAAAAAAACTCCGGCAGCTTCTTTATTGCTATGAAGACTTACCGGAGTATTACATGTGTCTGGTTCATATTAAACTGGGCTTATTGTAGGACCTGGTACCACTTCTCTTGCTTGTTCAGTTGACTCCCCTTCAATCCTTATATCTAGCTTGCTGTTTGCGATCGTAAGGTTATTGCTTTCTCTTTGTTCCTCGTTCTTATGAATAGATGGGACTGAATATGGAGTGCTTAGCATGCCCATAAATTTAGCAGCTGCTGCTGAACTATTAATGGCATCCTTCTCTTTCCCTTTGTTTCCTGTATCCACATCTTTATTCTGTTTATGATCTTTCGGCTCTGATGCTTTTGGTTCTTGCTTTACAGGATCATTTTGCTTTGGTTTTTCTTGATTATCCTTTTTGGGATCATCTGGATTTGGATTCTTAGGATCTTCTTTTACAGGATCTTCTTTCCCTGGTTGATCTTGATCTTCTTGATCCTTTCCTTGCTCATCCTCGTTTTGACCTTCTTCATCTTGTTCGTCCTTTTCTGACCCGCCCTCTTCTTTCTCTTGATCCTCTTTATTTTCTTCCTCTAAATCTTCACCGTCTTCTTTCTCTTCTTCCGCAGGAGCTTCTTCATCTTCTCCTTCTTCTTTCCCTTCCTCTAGACCCTCTTCACCTTCTTGTTGCTCCTCTTGCTCTAATTCCTCATTTTCTTTCTGTTCCTGCTCTAGCTTTTCCTTCTCTTCTTGTTCTAAGCGTTCTTTTTCTAATCTTTCTTTTTCAAGTCTTTCTTTTTCAAGTCTCTCTTTTTCTAATCTAGCTTCCTCTTCTTTTTGCTTCATTTCCTGCTCAATTTTTGCTATGGCCTTTTCGATCGCAGACACATCTTGGTTATCTAGATTAATTTTATCTATTTCCCCTATTACACCAGTTAGTTTTTCTATTAATTGTTGGATTTGTTCCTCTGTTAAAGATGTGGACTCTTTAAGCTTTTGAATTAACGAGGCCGTTCCTTCCTTTAAACCATTCTTTTGTGCTTGGAGTGCTTTAAAGGTCGCAATTTGTTGATCAATGGCTGCAATTTGGGTTTCGATCTCCACAATTTTTGCTAACAAGCCTTCGTTTTCAGTTTGCAGCGTTTCAATATTATCATTGAGCTCTGTTGCTTTCTCATTCATCTCCTGAATGAGTTCTTCCGTTTTAACCAATTCTTCATCCAGCTTTAGAATTAATTCTTCCGTTTCAGCTTTATACATATTCATTTGCTCCAATATATTAATGAAAAACTCTGGATCAAATTTGCACTCTTGAATAGCGCGATCCTTGATCTCTTCGATAAATTGAATGATTTCAATCATTTCGTCAAATTTTAATTGGGCTTGTTCCTTTGCCTCTGGGAAAACAGTTGAAACAATTTCTTCCAATTGTGTAATCAATTCTTGAACCTCTGTGATGATCTCTTGGAGTTCGGCTATTTGTTGTTCATTAGCAGCAATGGTGCTTTGGATTGTGGTAATTTCTGATTGTAATTGGCTCTGGAGTGCTTGTAGTCCTTCAATCGTACTTGTATCCGCTTGGAAATCTGGGGGTGTGACGCCTTCTTCATCCGCTTTTTCCTCATTTAAGGCGTCTAATTTTTCAGTCATAGCCGAAATATTCAGTTCGGTCAATTTCGCTAATGCATCGTTTATTAATATTTCTGTTTCTTGCTGGAGTTCATATGTACGATCTCGATACTCTTCGACCGTTCTAGGAAAGATAAAGCAGGCTTGAATATCTGAATCTTGATCATTTTGGGAATTGAATTCCCCATACGTTGGTCTTGTGATCTGTGCGCTTCCTAATAGTATAGATGATATCGCTACACTTGTTGCGAAGTTCTTCAGCATTTTTTTTCGCTGCATTTTCTTCCGTTTTTTATATCTTGAAGACCTTGGTACCACGGTCACGTCCTCCCTTTTTTATTCGTTATATAGAACATTTGGAGCAAAAAAATATGCTGAACAATGTGACAAATGGATTATATTACACATTATACAACACAACTTGATAGATTAAAACAGGAAAATAAAGAAAATTTCTTAATAAAGAACGATGCGGTTGAAAGTAAACAAGGTACAACTACCAAAAGCATGAAAAAAGAAAGCCAAAAATCTGGCTTTCTTTTTTAATTAACTTAATTTGAATCGATTCACAACTTCCTGCAATTCTCCGGCAATATTGTTCATTTGCTCGGTTAAGGCAGCAGCTCGTTCCATTTCTAGCTGTTGCTGTGCAGCGGAAGCACTTACCTCTTCAGCGGATGCTGCGGTTTCCTCCGAAATGGCGGATACACTTTGAATCGCATCTACTGCCTGATTTTTATAATTAATCATTTCATTTAATTTTGCAGATAAATGACTAACTGATTCGCCTAGCTGTTTGGCTATATTGGCATTTTGTTTAAATGTAGATTCAGTGTCGGAAACGGACTGATTATTCTTTTCCATTAGTTCAATGTTTTGTGTGATCATATCCACCGTTTGTTTCGACTCATCCAATATTTCCTGAACTGTTTTTTGAATAATATCTGTTTCCCTACGTGACTCCTCCGCTAGCTTCCGTACTTCTTCTGCAACGACGGCAAAGCCTTTTCCATGTTCTCCTGCGCGGGCCGCTTCAATACTTGCGTTTAGTGCAAGCAAGTTCGTCTGTGCGGTGATGCCATTGATAGAAGCAATAACGGAATCAATATCAGCGATTTTTTGGGCAAGTGTTTGAATTTGCTGCTGAACTTTTTCATTCATTTCATTTGTGGCTTCATTATGTTCACGAAGTAGATTCACCTGTTCTATCCCTTGTTCGGTTGACTGACCAGCTTTTTGGGATAATTGATTCATTTCATCCGATAGAATCGCTAACACATCAATTTGTTGTGCAAGATCGACCATCTGTTTACTTGTATGCTCTGCATCTTCCGACTGCTGTGAGGCTCCTTGAGCAATTTCATCCACTGCTGCTGCTACTTCTTCGCTAGAAGCAGAGACTTCCTCAAATGTATGATGCACTTCATTAGAAGATCGATTTAATTGAACAGATGATTCTTTTACAATATTAATAGCCTCATTGGTCTTCTCTAACATATCGTTAAAAGCCGTTGCCACGACCCCAATTTCATCTTGGCGAAATTGCGATTCTGCCACCTTTTCTGTTAAGTCACCTGTTGCAGCTGTTTCAATAGACTTTCTTAAATAAGCAAGAGGCTTTAATTGTCGATGAATAAACCAGGACGAAGCAATTGCCATTATTAAAATGATTAACACCACAACTGCAATCGTTATATATAAAATCGTTCTATATGTTTCAAGAATACTTGATTTTGGAACGGCCGCCTGTACAGACCAGACTTCATCGATTCCTTCAATCGAGACAGGAGCAAATGCATTAAATGCCTCTTCATTTAGCGTTTTTGAATCCCTATATAAATTGGATACTTTTCTATCGTTTAAATCAGACTTAACTGTTTCCCAATCAATTTGTTCCTTCATATTCGTTCCAATTAATTTTTCATTCTTGCTGTTTGCTACTATAAGGCCTTGATCCGTAATAATGCTTGCATAGCCGCCTTCTATTTTTATTTTCTTCACTAACTCATTTAAATAATCTACTGAGAAATCAGCTGTTATAACGCCGATAAATTGATCGTCTTTCGAAAGCAATGGAACAGCTATGGTAGCCATCGCAATTGTTTGATTACCAATTTGATACTCATATGGCTCTGATAAAATAGCCTTCTTCTCTTTTTTAGGTATAAGGTACCAATCTCCTTCACCTTCTGTTTCATACCCGCTAACTGCTTCTGTATGAATCTTCTCTCCTTCTTTATACGCGTAAGGAATAAAGCGTTTTTGCTTATCTAATAAGCTTGGATCAATAGAGGTATCCTCTGGCAGAATGCCACTCTCCAAAACAGCCCCCATTCCGCTAATATGATCATTTTTAGCAAGGTTGTTTTCAATAATCTTTAAAACGGCTTGGGCTGTCAGCATTTCATTGTCGCTAAGTGCTTCAATTATATTCTTACTTGTTGTTAAAGTCTCATTCGTCTGCTTGAAACGATCACCCATTTCTGCAGCGTATACTTTTGTCAGCTCATTCGCATAATTCTCTGAATCTTTCATACTTTTATTATACAAAATGACATTCGTCAAAACGGAGTATAATAAAAACAAAATTAAAAATAACCCAATAATTAGTCCCGACAACTTCCACGCAATACTTTTTGTTCGTCTCATCTGTCCATTTCCTCCAGTAAAAAAGTCCTATCACTCTATTATCATCGGAAGAAAATAATGTTCATTAATAGCTTGAAATAACTTTTTTTCACTACGATCGTATTAAAAAATCACCTTTTTTACAAATTAAAACCATACTAGTATTAACCTTCCAAATAAGGGATTTTTGTGATTTAAAATGAAATCGATTACAAGAATCGGAGTGTGTTTTTCTTTTTACAACTAGTGGGAAAATGCATTCTGAATAACAAATGAGAGATAAAATGCTAGGTACCACATAAGAGAATTGGTGATGCAAAGCATGGAGCGAAGTGAAAGAAACTTAAAGGCTGCTTCAAGTAGTAATTGTTATTCTACAATAAAAAAATATTGGGAATCATAGATACCTCTCTTGGTTATCGTTGATCACGAAAATCTAGCTTTTTATGCATAAAAGGGCTATTTTGGGGCTTCGATTTTTCCTGAAATATGGTCTATTTCTCTTCGGTTATGACCACATAGCTTTGATTTTTCGTGGAAAATTGGAAACAAAGCTTTGTTAGTTTCCAAATTTAAAGATACTCGCGAAAAAGGTAGAAACATAAGACGACTAGTTTCCCATTTTTTGAAAAAATCGCGGAAAAGTGGAAACAAAGCTTCCGTAGTTTCAAAATTTAAAGATATTCGCAAAAAAGGTGGAAACAAATGACGACTAGTTTCCCATTTTTTGAAAAAATCGTGGAAATGTGGAAACAAAGCTCCTTAGTTTCCAAATTTAAAGATACTCGCGAAAAAAGTGGAAACAAAAGACGACTAGTTTCCCATTTTTTAAAAAATCGTGGAAATGTGGAAACAAAGCTTCGGTAGTCTCCAAATTTAAAGATACTCGCGAAAAAGGTGGAAACAAAAGACGACTAGTTTCCCATTTTTTGAAAAAATCGTGGAAAAGGGGAAACAAAGCTTCGTTAGTTTCCAAATTTAAAGATATTCGCGAAAAAGGTGGAAACAAAAGACGACTAGTTTCCCATTTTTAAAAAAAATCGTGGAAAAGCGGAAACAAAGCTTCGTTAGTTTCCAAATTTAAAGATATTCGCGAAAAAGGTGGAAACAAAAGACGACTAGTTTCCCATTTTTTAAAATAATCGTGGAAATGTGGAAACAAAGCTTCGGTAGTTTCCAAATTTAAAGATACTCGCGTAAAAAGTGGAAACAAAAGACGACTAGTTTCCCAGTTTCAAAAAAATCCTGAAGTGTGGTCTGTTTCTCTTCGTTTTAGGTTATCGGTTAACTCGAAAAACTTACTTTTCGGGCATCATACTTCGGTTACGTTTTCCTTTGAAAACGATCATTTGGGGAACCATTGTTATTCAATGTAATACCCATCCCCTGTAATATGGACACAAATAGCTAATCGCCAGGCAATGCAGTTGACAGAAAAATCTCCTCTAGTCTTGATGACTAAAGGAGATTTTCACGTAAATTTTATGATGTGGCTAGGTATTATGCTTATTGAACTGTTACTTCAAGGTAAATGCCCTTTTGCATACGGTTAGCGTTTTTGCTCGTCCATTTTGGATGGATAATGAGCATGTATTTTCCTTTTGATTGAAGATTTGCTTTTGGTTTGATCGTCATTTTGGAATGGTCTTCTGCCTTCACCTCAACAGGCACTTCATTCCCGCCTAATTGGATGAGCTGAACATCCTGTGGGCTTAGCTTTGACCAATCCATTTCCATGTTCATTTCAACGTTGAATGTTTTTGTAACAGGAACACCATTAAGAGCAGGAAGCTTCTGATAAGTAGCGTGTTTTGCTATTAATTGGTCTCTGTGGGACGTAATGATTTCTTCACCTACAGCTGTATCAATATTCGGAGTGACACCTGTTTCATGGACTGGCACTCCCTTTGGTGAATAGAAACGGGCTGTTGTTAATTTTAACATGCTGTTGTCGCTTAATGGGAATAATGACTGCATGGAGCCTTTCCCGAAGGAGGTTTGCCCATATAGTGTCGCGCCTTTTTGTTCTTTTACCGATACTGCGATCATTTCTGAAGCACTTGCACTGTATTCATTGATCAGTATATGTGTCGGGCTTGTAAATTTCACTTTTTGTGGAATAGCTGCATAAATTTCTGGCTGCTTTGTTTTATCTCGAATCTGAAAAGCTTTATTCACGTTTGGAAAAAGTCCGGCTACTTCTTGAGCAGTGGATACATAGCCTCCTCCATTGTTTCTAAGATCGAAAATCCAGCCTTTGGCTCCGTTTAATTTTCCAATTGCGTTTGTGATTTCCTTCGTAGCATCTTTGGAAAAGCTATTCAGGCGAATATATCCGATTTCTCCACCGAGCATTTGATATTCGACATTTGGAAGCTTGATTAATTCTCTCGTCAGTTTTTTTGTTACGGTTTCATTCGTATCGACTGATATATAGTGTAGTGTGACCGATGTATTAGCCTTGCCGCTTATGAGTGAGACGGCTTTTTGCACAGGTTGTCCAATTAGGCTTACACCATTGACGCTGACAATAATATCTCCTGCCTTCATGCCACCTCGATCTGCTGGACCCCCTTTGATCACTGACATGATTTTGATTCCCTTTTCATCCTCATCAAGAACGATTCCAACTCCAACTAGTTGCTGCTCGATTCCATTTGAGAACTGGGCGAATTCCTCAGCGGTCATATAGACAGAATAAGGGTCCAAATGCTTCGTGATTTCCTTTGCAGTTGGCTTCGCTAATACGGAAGCAGGCACATCCTCTATGTAATATTCCTTAATTAAATCTCGTATTTCATTAATCGGCTCAGCTGCCGAAACAGCCGTCACATTCGACAAAAGTAATAAAACTAGTAAAAAACTAAAATACTTTTTCAAGTTATGCATAGATGGCCTCCTACAGTGTCAAGCACCACTACGGATTGCGTTGTGGTAGAAAATGACATGTTATTTATTTCTATTTTAGTATATATATTGATGAGGTGATAGTTCTTTTTAAACATATTTTTCGAGAACTGGGGCCAAGTAATCTACCATTGGTGATGTCTCATTTTTAATATAGGCTTCTATGGCTGCTTTTTCTAGTGGGATGAATAGAAGCTCATCGAATTCTGGCTCCTGTCCGTTGTCTATTAATTGCTGGTTATGCTTTAAGAATTGAGCGTGCAGTGCTTCAACGGTGCAATGGACGGATAGCTCATACATAACTGCCCAAAAACCATGTGTTCCTTTATGCTTAATGAACTTAGGAAGGAAAGAGCGTGTGGATGAGGAATGAATATTCAACCCCATCTCTTCCTTTATCTCTTTACAGATATTTTTTTCTAAATCAAAAATGGATCCTACTAGATCTGATTCATCTAGCCCACCTCCTGTGAATTGCAGGCGTCCAGGTGTGGAGGTTGATTTATTCATTCGTCCAATGGCTATATGGTGATCGCTTGTGATGACAGATGCACATGTATAGATGACTTTACAAGGAGAAGCGCAATCTTCATGGTGGAGGGTGTATAGATAGTGTTTGTAGTCAGTCTTTGCGACAGTTACTTCAAGCTCGTCAGGTGCTTTGTTTACTTTCGTTATTGTAAAAACTTCTCCGTTTCGTAGAGAGGGGTTCTTTCCTATTTGTTGTTCCCAATAATAATGATGTTGTTGTCGAATTTCAGATGGTAGATTAATAGGGCGGTTGTCCAGCTTAACCTTTACATTTGCCGGGGCTGTTTCTATTATAATTCGTTTCATCGGTTTCCTCCTTTTTCTTTTTCAGTTATAGAAAGATTGATAGATTGGTAGGCCAAAATCAATCGTTTATCAGCCAATTCCAAAATGGATACCTATTCTACCATTAAAAATATACCTAAAAAAGTAAATAGTCGTAAATTAAAGTGAAATTTTTCCCCAAAATATTACTAAAGTAATATTGCTCTATCAGTTTTGGCGAAAACAGGAGAAAAGATAGGGTTTCCCTCAAAATTTCCCGATTTTCGGCGAAAACAGGGAAATTAACATTATGCTTTAATAGAATTAAGCAGTTCTAGTTTCAACCCAAGCTATTTTACTTTTTTAAGTACAATAGCCTTTCAAATCTCTATTTGTCATCTCAATTATGAGGTGGCCTTTTTTTGTTTAGAAAGAATCTGTCTGGCTGCTTCTTAATCCCTTATCTCTAAGCTTCCCTTCAGCTTCTCCTTTGCACCCTTCCTCCATGCTTTGACGGCCGATACGGATACACCTTCCTTAAGGGCGATTTCCTTTACTGTTAATTGATAAATACAAGTGTACAAAACCCATTTCTTCTGATTATCCGTTAACCCCTCGCAATAGGATAGAAGAAATTTCACTTCGAAGGGCTGTTCAAGAGAGTTGTCCTCGATTCCCTCCCAATACTCCTCCTTAGCGTATACACTTCTTTCATCGTGTTTATTTTGCCTCGTCATCTCGGACAAAAATCTGCCCTTAATATAGGCGTAGGCAAAGCTAGTAAACTCTCCTTTTTCTGGATCGAATCGTTCATTAGCCTCCCATAGAGCAATCCTCCCAATTTGGAAAAATTCATCCTTGTTCTTGTAAATATGCAGCCTGTTCATGATTTTATGAATCATTGGTCCGTATTGTTTTACTAATTGCTCAAAGCCCTCCATTTTAAAAAAATCCTTTCGTAGAGCGCGCTTGCTATTGTATTCCCGGGTGCCTTAAACATAACCGAGACGGAGGAATCCAGGCTAACAGTCGAATACGTGAATATTCGCCTTTTCATGGTCGATTTTCGCAAAATTTGCCTCAAATCTCTCTGTACAGATCAAAAAAAAGGGAAATTCGCAAAAAAACGTGCAATTTAAATCAAAATTTAAATTTTCCAATTGTTCACATAATTGTAATATATTTCTTTAAATATTTCTGGTATGATGGATTTAGATCAAATTAACTACATCTTTTGTCCTACTTCATATTAAATTTTAAAAATGAGGTGTAGGGAAATGTATTTATTAAAGCATTATCTTGTCAATCAGGAGACATCATTGATTAAGGGTGAGTACAATCAGTACGGGAAGCTTTGTTCGAGGATATTGGAAGGGAGAAAGACATTTCTAGTCGAGTGTTCGCCAATCAAATTGCTTGATGAAACATTAAAATTCAATGGCTTCGATTACAAGGGTGCTACGATTGGCGCGAAATCAATTCTTCGAAAAAACAGTATGTGCCCGATTGTTCTGAACCAAGCATTAGGCATTTGTATGTTCCCAATTAATTCTCCTGATAAGCACGACAACATTTGGTTTAACCCCGATCATATTGTACAAACCTTCCCCTATGGCAGTAAGACAGATGTAGAATTAAGTAATGGCGTTATCATTCGAGTCAACTTAACATTAACCACTTTTAACAATAAACTTCAGGTTGCCCATCAATACAGAAAAATCACCCACAATAGAGGCAGACTCACCATGACCATGATTCTGGAAGCAAAAAAAGAGCCAGTCGTCATTAAAAAAGAAAAGGGCCATTATAATTTTGACAAAATGAAGAGGGATGATGATTAGTTATCCATTTCAACTTTTGTATTGACGAGACCCTATGAAAAAGATATGATAATAAATAATTTCATAATTGCAAATCTTCTTATCAAGAGAGGTGGAGGGACTGACCCTGTGAAGCCTCGGCAACCAGCATCCATATGCCACGGTGCCAATTTCAGAGGAATGATCACAATTCCGAAGATGAGAAGGTGGAACGGATACTGTAATGTTATTCATCCTCCCCTTCTGTCTTTCTATGCAGAGGGGGTTTTTTGTTTTTCCATTTTTATTTTTCAAACAAAAACAGGAGGAATGAGTTATGTCAGCTATTCATATTGCCTTATTAGGATACGGTACTGTTGGGAAGGGTGTGTATCAGACCGTTCAATCCCATCAGAAAAAGCTTCAAGCTATTTTTGGAAAAGAAGTGAAGATTTCTGCGATTCTCGTAAAAAATTTAGAAAAGCACCACTCGCCAGATGATGATGTTATTTTAACAGATGATTTTGATAAGATTTTTTCATTGGAAAAGCTTGATATCGTCATTGATGCGATTGTTGGAAAAGAGCCGTGCTTTTCCTATTTACAGAGGGCCATTAAGCGGGGCTGTCATGTGATCACGGCGAATAAAGAAATGTTTGCCCATTATGGAAGTCAATTAAAACGGTTAGCTAACGAGCATGGCGTTACACTCAGCTTTGAGGCAACTGTCGCCGGTGGGATTCCTGTCATCCAAACGCTAAAACAATTACTTAATGTCAACAATATCAAAAAAGTACAAGGCATTCTTAACGGAACTTCTAATTTTATTTTGACAAAGATGAGGGAAGAAAACGTACCATTTTCGTCAGCCTTAAAGCTCGCTCAGGAAAAAGGCTATGCAGAAGCTGATCCGACCAATGACGTCGAGGGATATGACGCCTTTTACAAAGCCGTGATCTTAAGTGAGCTTGCATTTGGGGAATCGCCGAACTGGGGTGAGTCGATTAGAGAAGGTATTCGGGGAATTACGCCTGAACAGATTGAAATCTTTTCATCATTAGGATTCCGATTTAAGCATGTAGCTTCGATAGAACGAACTGCTGATGGTGTTCAATGCGCCGTTAAGCCAGTGCTTGTGAATGAACAGCATCCATTTTACCATGTAGAAGGAGTTCAAAATGCCGTGTCCATTGATGGCGATATTGTTGGAAATATCAGCTTACAAGGACCGGGTGCAGGAATGTTTCCGACCGCAAGTGCCATTCTAGAGGACTTAGTTCATATTAATCGAAAAAGCGTATCTCCTATATTTACCGAACAGAAGCCAGATGGAGATGAGGCATCCACTGTGTCCTTTTGGGCAATCGGCGGGGATGTGAATGCCTCCATCTTACCCACACCTATTCAAGTAATCGAAAGAATTCATCCAAATGTTTTATTAGTTAAAGCACCTGAAGAAACAGTGTACGCGATTCATTTGCCGAATGTTCATGTCTATCAAATTCTTGGGGATGTGGTGTATAAGGGCTTGGTTGTTAGTTAGGTTTTTTTTGAAAACTTGATTTTGATTTTTTCTCTTTTTACAGGGCTATAGAGACGGATTTATGTGGGTTCTCCTTATTCTTGGCTTCATTATGAGCGAATGTGGACACGGGGGCAGGATTTCCTCCTTTCCTTGGCTTCTTTCGAGGTCAATGTGGACACAGGGGCAGAATTTCCTTCTTCCTTGGCTTCTTTCGGGCTCAATGTGGACACGGAGGTGGGATTTTCTTCTTTCCTTGGCTTCTTTCGGGCTCAATGTGGACACGGGGGCAGAATTTCCTTCTTTCCTTGGCTTCTTTCGGGCTCAATGTGGACACGGAGGTGGGATTTTCCCCTCTCCTTGGCTTCATTACAAAGAGAGCTATCCCCTAATTTGAATTATAAACCGATTTATGCGACGGCCCATGTCGAACAAAAATAACAAGGTGCGACATAGCATAAAAGGCCAACACTCATCGTGATGGCCTTTTCCATTGCTCTATATTCTCTTAAGAAACTATTTTTCCATCATTAATTTCAAGATCAATTCATCGGTTTGCCTTGTTCCTTCATTTCCTAGCTGGCAGAAGGCTTCGATGCTTTTTTCTACGTCATCGTGAATAAATCCGTCTGTGGATTGTATTTCTTTATGGTTCAATGCCAGTAAAGCCGATTGGACTGCTACGTTTGAACAGGTTGAAACCTTCATGGCACAGCCAGCCTTCGCACCATCACAGATCATTCCGGACACATTGCCAATTGTATTTTGAACTGCTGCCTTTACTTGTTGAAGGGAACCATCCAGCAAATAGACAATAGCCGCACTTGCCCCCATTCCCGCTGCCGTGACGCCACATAAAGCTGACAGACGGCCAAATTTAGATTTAATATGAATCGTGACAAGGTGGCTTAGTGCGACGGCACGAAGCATTTTTTCTTCAGACACCTGGAGCTTCTCTGCCGCAGCGACGACAGGAAGGGTGACCGCTATTCCTTGATTGCCGCTTCCTGTATTGGCCATAACCGGCAGCGTTGAGCCTGCCATTCTTGCATCTGAACCAGCAGCAGCTAATGACATAGCAGCCGTTGCTAAATCATCTGATAAGATCCCCTTTTTCACATTGTCCTGTATGGTTTTTCCAACATTTAAGCCGTAATCGCCTGAAAGTCCTTCCATTCCGATTACACGATTTAACTCAATGCTTCTTTTAACAAGGCCGAAATTCTTTACATCTGTCTGCAGAACCCATTCATAAATTTCATCAATGGTGAGTTGCTCCAAATCTTCCTCAGCCGTTTGAATGCCAATATTCTCGCATCCACCGAGGAAAATAGCTTTGCCATCCACTTCAATTAATGTGATATTACTATGATTATCAGAGATCACAACCTTCGCATTCTGTTGGTCCGTCTGAACGATCACCTCAATATAAAGCCTTTTCGGTGAATCCGCTTGACTTGCTTTAACCTTTCCCTCTTCAATCAACTTAAAGGCTAAAAGCTCATCTTCCTTTGTAAGACCATGCAGCACTTCTAGTTTTTTCTCCGAGTTGCCTGCAACTGCTCCAAGTGCAGCAGAGAAATCTAAGCCTTTACCAGTCATCCCAGGAATGCCGACTGATTTTGCGTTTTTAATAATATTCCCGCTTGCCTTTACTTGAATTTCTTGTATGACTCCGCTCACATAGCTCTTCGCTGTCGCAGCTGCTAGCGCAATCGCTACTGGCTCCGTACAGCCAAGTGCCACTACTAACTCTTTTTCTAAGATAGTTAATATTTTGTCCTTTTGCATTTGGTTCTCCACCGCCGTCCATCTATTTATAAGTCTCATTTTGTTTTTTTATAATTTTGATAATTACTTTACTTACATTATCTCTTTTTCACTTCAATTTCAATGGACTGATGAAAAGATCATTTCCGACGACAAATTTTTTTACACAAAAATAAAACCTCCTTAGCCATATAGAATTAGGAGTTGAACCTAATTCTTTGAACAAAGAAGGTTATCTGTAACAGATTATATTATAAGACTCATACAAAGAATTATTCACCAAAGGCCTGAGGAGCTTGTTCTACTTTTACATAATAATGTAGGATTGCTTGTACAATTAAACCTCCTCATATATTATTCTTCCAATCAAATAATAATAGTAGATGAAGTAACTGTAGAGTAAAGCCCTGCGTACATTGGACACCTACTGCTCAATGTGCATGATGAATAAGTGTGGCTGATTCAATTAAGAAAATTTTTGATTTTATAGAGGATATTCGAAAAATAATGCGAATTTATTAATAATAAATATCGTTAAAATCGTAGTTTTTTGAAAACTCATGCAATTTCACCTAAATAAATTATTTGTGATAATATCATTGTAGAGAGAGTTGAAAAGAGGGATATTATGAAACTAGATGGATATTTATTCGGTGAGATGCTTCAATCCTTTCGCCAGTTTAAAAATTTGACTGTAGAAGAATTAGCAGAAGGTATTTGTACAGAGGAAGAATTAATATCTTTTGAGAAAGAGAGAGCATATCCAACTCTCGATGTTCTTTACAAAATTGCTATCAAGCTCGAGGTGGAGTTAACACACTTCCTTGATATTGCATCAAAATCAACGGTTAGCTATCCAAATGCCGTTATCCAAATCATTGAAAAATATAAAAGAGAACGCAATTATGAAGCTATCAACACGATCGTTCAGCAAGAGAAGAGCAATCCTCTATTCAATCAAAAACCATTAAAGCAGTATTTGATGTGGAATCAAGGGATTTGTGCATTTTATTTAGATGGAAATCCAGATAAAGCATTTGATACCCTAAGCAAGGCAATAGCCATAACGAATCCTAGAAGAAGTTCCCTTTCAGAAAGGGAGATAGAGATATTGATTAGTATCGGAATTATCTTTTATGAAACACAAAATTACCGAAGTGCAATTACCATTTTTTTGGAAGCATTAAATAACATAGAGAAGCTGCCATACATCAAAAATATGAAAGGGAAATTAAGAATATTATTTGGGTTATCACAAGCATTAACAGAAATAGGGGAATATAAAGAATCACTTACTTATTGCCATAAGGGGCTTAATCTTTGTATTAATGAGGAATTACTTTATCTTTTAAATGAATTTCATTATCAAATTGGTGAAAACAACATCAAAATGGGTGAAATTGAAAAAGGAAAAGAATACTTAGAGGAGTGCCTCCACCTCTTAAAGTTAGAAAGAAAAACAAAAATTCAAAAGATTATAGAGGGAGAGATTGAAAAACTACTAAATTCTTGATACAATAAATTACAGAAATTATAAAATTTTGAGAAAGTTGGTGAAAAAATGAAAAAGTTACTAGCTGGTACGGCTCTAGCACTAACTATTCTTGGTATGAGCGCATTTAGCTCAAATTCTACTGACTTAGCTGGATACCCTACTCAACATGGTGTTGAATTACAAGGATACCCTACTCAACATGGTGTTGAATTACAAGGATATCCTACTCAGCACGGTGTTGAATTACAAGGATATCCTACTCAGCATGGCGTTGAATTATTAGGATACCCTACTCAACATTAATTAATAAAAAGCGGGTGATTACATAGTCACCCGCTTTTTTTGTGCATTTTCTTATCGATTTTTTGCCATATATAACGGCAAATCCCCCGCTCCTCTTCAAGTAAACCCTCATGTGAAACAAGATTATTCTATGAAAGCACTCCTCAAAGTTTTTTCCCCCACCCCTGTCCTTTCCCTCCCTTTCTTTATATATAGGGAGTGAAGGGAGGTGAACAGAATGGCACAAGCGCGGATGTTTGATACGAAGCTTCGTCTTAGCTTTGAAACGGGTTTAAACGAAAAGGGTGAACCGATTTTCAAATCAAAAACTTTCGGAAATGTGAAGAATACGGCTACTGCTGATCAGCTTCACCAAGTGGCACAGGCAATAGCAGCACTTAGCAATGACCCATTAGCAGCAGTTGTAAGGAACGATAGCTTTGATATTGTTGGTTAATTTGAAGCTAAAAGCTGATTAGCCTCAAACAATGAGTAAAGATTAAATCAAATAAAAGGAGGATGAAATCGATGACAAAATCTTTGGAGCTGACGTTTTTAACAGATATGGGAAAGTTATCGAGAATTTCTATCGATAACCCGAAGGAACCGATTGATCCAGCTGCTGTTAAACTGGCAATGGATCAAATCGTCGCTGCTGATATTTTTCAAACGAATAACGGCAGTTTTGCTTCAGCAAAGGAAGCAAGGGTCATTGAACGAAATGTGACTGAATATGCATTAGCATAAAGTGAAACTTCCATCAGTGGGGGTTTTTCGACGCACAGGACGTGCTAGTGCCGACGTTGCCACAGGACGTGGCGTTCTTAGTCGGCCTTCATCCCCCACTGATGGTTAGTTGAACCAATCGGGCATTTACGGGCAGTTGATCCCCACTTACTCTTCTTTGTATACGCGAATCCTTGAAGTGGGGGTCTTACTGCCCGTTAATCTGCGATAAAGTAAAACTACA
Organism: Cytobacillus dafuensis; assembly: GCF_007995155.1. NCBI lineage: Bacteria > Bacillati > Bacillota > Bacilli > Caryophanales > Bacillaceae > Cytobacillus > Cytobacillus dafuensis. Next base: position 4,598,388 of record NZ_CP042593.1, read on the forward strand.
ATTAGCGTGAGACTCACAGCCCGTTAATCTACGATAATCTTAAAGAGATCGGCTTGCACAAATGCAGCCGGTCTCTTTTTTCGATTCAGATTGTTTTGTCATCACTATAGCTCAATCATTCTACCGTGCTAGCTGTGATAATGAAGCCACTTATATTACAATATCAATTTATTTTGTAATACAAATAGTAAATCTCTGAAACATTCTTGTTATCTTCCTCTGCTATCATACTTTGTACAAGCAACTTAAAGGAGAATACTATTTTGAAAAAAATACTACTATTTGTAAGCACTTGTGTTTTTCTACTATTCGGATACTCTAACAATACTTTTGCAGCTGCGAATACATATCAAGTAAAAAAAGGAGATACTCTTTGGTCAATTGCTAAAGAGAACCATATTTCTGTTCAACAATTAAAGTCTTGGAACAACTTAAAATCAGATACCATTAAAACTAATCAAGTGTTAAAGGTAGCATCAGCTACTAAGACAGAAAACAAACCTGCACCTCCTGTAAAAACTGCCAGCTTTAAAGAAATTACTGTCAAAGCCACTGCTTATACGGCAAACTGTAAAAGTTGCAGCGGTATTACATATACAGGCGTCAACTTAAAAAAGAATCCAAAAGCGAAGGTCATCTCGGTCGATCCAAAAGTGATTCCACTTGGTTCAAAAGTGTTTGTACCTGGATATGGGGAAGCCATTGCCGCTGACACAGGTGGTGCTGTGAAAGGGAACAAAATTGATGTATTTATCCCATCTAAACAGCAAGCATTACAATGGGGCAACAAGACCATTAAGATAAAAGTATATAAATAATGTTTTACTTGAAGGACCTTGAAGATCTTTTTTCTTCAAGGTCCTTTCTTTTTCATTTCGACTTTCCTCGAATTCAGATGTAAGCTAATACCCTATTCGCTGTTGCCCTACAATGATCCCTACACAAATGGTATAATAAAGGAATGTATTTTTCAGATATAAACACGAAGAAATTTTATAGATGTTCAATAGATGATTACGCGGTGTAAAAGGCAACAAAGCCTATTTGTCCGTTACCAAACGAACAAATACACCTGAAGTGTCCACGCGCGGTGTCTGACACCGCTGAAATACAAATGTCCACAAGCGGTGCCTAACACCGCTAATCACCGAAAAATGACACCAATAAATTAAGGAGGTCTTTGTATGTCTACGATCCCGGAGCGGTTTCTTGAGCCATTGGAGTTCGCGGCGAAGGAGTTGATGGGGTTATTACGTGCGGATGTGGAGGAGGATGAGCGGCTTGTACAGAAGGGCCTGCTGCTTTTTCGGCAGAGGCTTGTTTATCAAGTGCGGTTTGATGGGGACAAGATTACGGCCGCTGTTCAGGATGTAACACCTGTAAAGGTTCAGCTAAATCTTGATTTCATCCATTTAAGCGAATGCTCGTGTCCAGCAGATGGATTTTGTCGCCATCAGCTTGCCGTGTTTTTCCAGCTCCTTTCACATGCTAAAAGTGTGACGGCGTGGGTAGAAGAATGGAGACAGCCATTGAAGGAGAAGAAGGTTGCCAAACAATTAGGAATACAAAGAGCCAAAGATTTATTAAAGACAGCAGGCCGGCAAAAGCCAGATTATGATCGATGGATTGCAGCTTTTAATGAAAGCTTTGACACCATAATGACTGGGAACGGAGCGCCAAAGCCTTACGTCATCCCTGAGCTCTATCATGTATACACAAGGCGCTGGAAAGCGAATACTCCCTTCGAGCAGGAATGGAAGCTCCTTTATCAGCTAGTAGCCTCCTTTTTTTCGTTTAAAAAATTGATGGAATTAAGTATAGAGCTTGGGCATTCAGGAGATATCATTAATCGATACTACATTCACCTCTTTCAGGATTTGATGCAAGATACCGTTGAAGTGATGAATAAGCTATCGGTCCACTCTCTCCCCTTTGCCTTTGATGAATTTATTGAGAAATTGAAAGAGGATTCGTCCGACTTACTGACAGTTGACTTTGCACTTGAATACGAACGAACTCAATTATATCGGTTATTATGGACAAAATTTTTCAAAAAAAAGGCTTGGTGTACGGAAGAGATTAAAAAGCTTCGTGCGATAGATAATAAAAATTGTCCCATCTTGGTGGGCATTCTACATCTGCATATCCTTCTAGGTGAAGATGAAACTGCTCTTGAATATTTGTCTCTCCCTGATAAGTGGATGACACCTTATTTCCTTTATTGGATTGAACTATTTACTATTCAAAGGGAATGGAAGAGAATGGGCCCATACGTGGAGGAATTTATAAAAAAACTACGTGAATATCTCAGCGTTTCGGATGATTATTACGCAAAGAGAAACTACACAAATTTAGTCATTCGATCCATCAAGCCCTATTTTTCAGAAACGGGCAGGCAGGAATTATTTGAGAAAGCACTCAGTGAGACGCTTCCATATAGCTATGGTGAATATGAATATATTCTTTTCGAAAACGAAGCCTATGATAAGTGGGCAGACTTGCAGGCCTTTATGAATCAAGATATTGATATGCTGTCGAATGAACGCATTAAAGCAATCGAAAAAAGAGAGCCTACGCTGCTGCTGCCGCTCTACCATCATTCCATTCACAGCCATATTGCTCATAAAGGCAGGGACCATTACCGAGAGGCAGTTCGGAAACTGAAAAAGCTCCGCACTTTATATAAAAAGCTGAAACGACAAGAGGACTGGGAGTTTTTCTTAGAAGCCTTGATGGAAAAAACAAAGCGGCTTCGCGCCTTTCAGGAAGAATGTAAAAGGGGAAAGCTGATCGATGCTTGATACTAGATATATAAAAATTAACATACGACATCTACATTCTGATCTTTATTGTATCTCTGCCCTTGATGAGGATGGGGATTATTTAGATACGGATTTCTGGAGCAAGCTTCTTTTCCATCACCATGAGGAAAGCTTCTACGGAACTCTTTTTCATGCAGATAAGTCTGTGGATAAAACGGAGATCCCTCTTAACGGCTGGCAGCTTGTCACCTTGCTTGCGAAAGAACGATTCAACCAGCTTATCGATTGGGATTGGGATGAATTAGCGCAGGTGTGTTTAGCGTCCTCCCTTCCCATTTACGAGGCGATCACGGAAAAGGAATGGATTCCTGACTTTTCAGCATGGGAAAAAGGGCAATTTCGCTGGGCATTGCCTGACAGCGTCCTTTATGAATTCAATTCTTCCTTTTGGGAGCAAATGATTGGGGACACGTCTGTAAAAGACTTTATCCACGAGTGGTTTCATCATGCACTCGACGGCTTTTTCCTCCGAAACAGCAAGTTGAAAAAGGATTTAAGCAGTAAATTGAACACTTTACGGAATGAACAGCTCTCACCACGTGATCTTGCAGCATACTTCGATGAGGAAAGCTTTCAGGAATGGATCGGACTTAAGGAAAGTGAAGTTCCTTTTACGATCGGCCTTAAATTGGAAGAGCCTGCTGATTTAGACGGATTATGGGATCTGGGAATCTTCCTTCGTGGGAAAAATCAGCCTGATTTGCTCATTGATGTGAATGATTTTGCTAATTACCCTCGCGGTTGGAAGAAATATGATGAAGCGATTTTAAAGGAACAGCAGAGATGGCTTAAGGTTTTTCCTTGGCTTGCTGGAGATAAAGGAATGGCCACTCGTCTGACAGAGGATGAGGCATGGACCTTTTTGACAGAAGCGAGTGAAACCCTTCTCTCTCTCGGAGTGGAAATATTGCTGCCTTCCTGGTGGCAGGCGATGAAAAACGCCAGCTTGAAGGTAAAGGCACGTGTAAAAGGGCAATCTGCAAGCCATCGACCGTCATTCGTCGGGCTGCAGGCGATGCTTGATTATGACTGGCGGATATCCATGAACGGCGTGGATTTATCAGAGGATGAGTTCCGCAGCATGGTCGAAGAAAAAAGACGGCTTGTTTATATCCGCGGCAGATGGATTAAGCTGGATCCTGCCTTCGTCCGCCAAATTCAAGATTTAATGAAAAAGGCCGAAAAAGAAGGACTTCATGTCCGTGATTTAATTGAACAAGAGCTTCTTTCAGAGGAATCCTCCTCGGAAGATGAACTAGAGAATCCGAAGGCGTTTGCCCGCATTCAAATTGAATTGAACCGCCAATGGAAGCAAATGGTGAAGCAACTTCGAGATATTAAGGATATCCCTCTTGTAGAGGTTCCTGACACGTTTCAAGGTGAGCTTCGTCCGTATCAACAACTTGGTATGAGCTGGATGTTATTCTTACGTCAGTACGGATTCGGGGCTTGCCTGGCAGATGATATGGGACTTGGGAAAACGATTCAGCTCCTAAGCTATCTATTAAAAGTGAGAGAGCTAGAGAAAGACGGTGGCCCCGCTCTTATTATTTGTCCAACCTCTGTTCTAGGCAATTGGCAAAAGGAAATTGAGCGGTTTGCTCCCGATCTTAATGTGTATCTCCATTACGGAGGAAATCGGTCTAAGGGTGATGAATTTTCACAAAAGGCAACAGCCAGTGATATTGTCCTCACTTCATTCGGACTTACCCACTTGGATGCGGAGCATTTCGAGGGCATCGAATGGAGCTCCATCAGCATCGATGAAGCACAAAATATTAAAAATGCACAAACGAAGCAGTCAAAGGCTGTCCGGAAATTGAAGGGAAAGCACCATATCGCCCTAACCGGAACACCAATGGAAAACCGCTTATCGGAGCTTTGGTCGATTTTTGATTTTACAAACCATGGCTATCTCGGCAGTATGGGCCAATTTCAAAAGCGGTTTGTCCTGCCGATTGAAAAGGATGATGATAAGGAAAAGGTTCAGCAGCTCCAAGCCTTTATTCGCCCTTTCCTTCTGCGCCGCACGAAAAAGGACGAAGAAGTCGCGCTCAATCTCCCAGATAAGCTCGAGCAGAAGGAATACTGCCCATTAACAGCAGAACAAGCTTCCCTTTATGAGCAGCTTGTGAAGGATACATTTGAGCAAATTGAAAAGCTGTCCGCCTTTGAGCGCAAAGGCTTAATTCTGCAAATGCTGAGCCGTTTGAAGCAGCTTTGCAACCACCCTGCTCTCTATTTAAAGGAAGAGAAGCCAACGCACACGATCGAGAGGTCCGCCAAGCTTGAGAAGCTAAACGAGCTTGTGGATTCTGTCCTTGATCAAGGGGAAAGCTGTTTGATTTTCACCCAATATATTGAGATGGGGAATATCATCCGACAGACGATTAAAAAGAAATTTGGACTGGATGTTCCATTTTTAAACGGAAGTGTACCAAAAAATGAACGGGATCAAATGATCACCCGGTTCCAAAATCAAGAATTTCCTATTTTCCTTTTATCCTTAAAAGCCGGGGGTACGGGATTGAATTTAACAGCAGCTAATCATGTTATCCATTATGATCGCTGGTGGAATCCGGCTGTTGAAAACCAGGCCACCGACCGGGCATACCGTATCGGACAAAATCGCTTTGTCCATGTTCATAAATTCATCAGCACTGGCACACTGGAGGAAAAAATTGATGCCATGCTTGAGAAGAAGCAATCGCTTAATGATCAGATCATCCAAAGTGAAAGCTGGATTACTGAATTGTCAACGAATGAGCTGCGGGATCTTGTGAATTTGTCCTGATTTCGTTCAGCCTCTATATGTCTTTTTTCTTCATTAATAAAAATCCGGCGCTTATAGCGCCGGTAATAATGAGGATGTTTGGGGAGTCGATTGTTTTTCTCTATGGTAGGAAAGGGAGATGGAAAAACCCGAGGATATTTTCATGAAGTATAGTTAGGAGAATTTCTATCTTCCTCTCCTGCTTGAATTGGGTTGCAGCCCTGCAATATCGATTCACGTAGGATAACTTCCATTTGATTAACCCGTTTATTTAAGTCATTCACCCTTTCATTCGATTTTCCGAGCATTCTTATTAAGGCCTCAACTAAATTTTCTAATTCCTTCTCTCGTCCGACATTCAATTCGTCATGCCTCCCTCCCTGCTGCAATCCAAGTTTCTTCTTGCTTTTTTTGATCAAGAAATCTTACTGAATCTGCCAGTACTTCGGTCACATAGACTCTTGTGCCTTCTGGATTATCATAATGTCTCGTTTGAATTCGACCGGTGATACCAATTAATGAGCCCTTTCGGCAATAGCGAGAAGTATTTTCCGCGGTTTTTTTCCAAAGTGTGCATTGGACAAAGTCTGCTCCAATTTCCCCTTGCTGATTGCGGAAGTGACGATTCACAGCTAGGGTTACATTGGTTACGGGAGTACCTTCAGGTGTTCTTTTTAGTTCAGGGTCTTTTGTCAGTCTACCAACTAATGTTACTTGATTAATCATGAGTATATCTCCTCTCTACTTGATGCCATTATCATAGCTTCTACAAGATGTACTCGTAAAAAGCGAAAAACAAAATTTTCAACGGATTACATTTATAAAAAATGGAATTTTTATAGGCAAAAGGTATTGTTGGTGATGAAATATGATTAGATAATTCATATTTTGACAATACAATAAATAATTTTCGACATGTATACATTTAACATGAAATTTCGATTCGTTTACGTGTCTATGTTATAATTTTTGTAATGAGAAGCGTTTAGGATCTTACAATAACGATAAATTTCGAAAGGAGAATAGGATGAAGACTTTTAAATTGGTCTCGTTACAGGTTGTTGAAGATGATTCATTGGTGGATATCGAGCTTGAAGACGGGTTGATTATCAATCAAGAGGACGATATAAGCAAATGGCTGCTTGAGGCTTACATTAATAACTCCTATCTTAACTACTTCCAACAACTTAGTAATAAAGGTGATGATATTACTGTTCAAGTTGTTATTACAAAAAAGGAAAACAGCCCCGCTGCATTTCTAACAAAGATAGTTACAATAAAACAGCTAACAGATCATATCAGTATTCTTTTTGAAGGAAAGCTTATGAAAACGAATTATGATTATGCAGAAATTGTTTTAAAGAGGCTCATTAGCCAAGGACTTTCAGGAGAAGAGCTCTTAAAAGAATTTAAAACTCTTGTTCGAAGCAAGCCTCAGATGACAGCCGCAAAAAACGAATAAAACTCCCACATCCTGTTGGGAGTTTTATGGTTATTAATTGTTATTTCCAGCCAATCTAAATAAATTATCTATCTACATTATCTTTGTCATTCCGGTCTCTTTTATCTTCAATTGGTTCTTCACCAGGATCGTTATGATCTTTCATCATGTCCCCATCGTTATCCGTATTAATGTCGTTATTGTTATTTTGAATATCATTGTTTCGGTCTAAATCGTCATTCACACCATTGTTTCCATTGTTTCCATTATTATCATTTACTCCTGGGGTATTGACGTTATTATTTTTATTTTCCGGAGGCGGTTCCTGGTCAGTTGTCGCACATCCAGCAAAAAGCATTGCTGTAAGGAAGGTTCCTCCAATGATGCTTAAAAGCTTTTTACTCATAAGAAATAACTCCTTTCAATCAATTTATGGTGACCTTTTTTTATTTGGTCTTCTGTTATAATTCCCTAATTCGTTTGCAACTTGCATTAGAAAAACTTAGCATTCGTCAACTTTTTCCAACGAATGCCTTAGTTTTATACGATCTTTTTTGCAGATACTATATCGAAGCCTCATATTAACTTAAATATCGAATAAAAATTAGCATACCCTATTAGCAAAAAAATAAAGCCAGCAATTTATATGCTGGCTTTCACTAAATATTTTTCGATAAAGGTTTACTGTAATGCAAACATAATTTCCGTTTCACACACAAGCTCACCATCAACAGTTGCAATGCCTTTACCTTTACCAATTGGTCCTTTAATTCGAATCATCTCAACTTCAAGACGGAGCTGATCTCCAGGCTTTACCTGCCTTTTAAATCGGCATTTATCAATTCCAGTAAAAAAGGCTAGGCGGCCTCGGTTTTCTTCCTTTTTTAACATGGCGACTGCACCAACTTGCGCTAATGCTTCGACGATAAGCACCCCTGGCATTACAGGATAATCTGGAAAATGACCGTTAAAAAATTCCTCATTCGCGGTTACATTTTTGATGCCAATTGCTTTGTGCCCTTCCTCAACTTCAAGAATTCTATCAATAAGTAAAAATGGATAACGGTGGGGAATGATTTCTTTAATTTGCTGAATATCCAACATATTTAGTACCTCCTCCTAATATTAGGTGTAATATTATTATTTTACTAAAAAAATCGGCATTCGCAAAGGGATTTCATTTTCGTCAAAAACTTCTTTCAAAAGTAGGAAATATATCAAACCTCACCTTGTCCTTTTATTCGTTAACTTATACTCTATCCCATACTTCTTTATGAGAAGCTGGATACACATGAGAACATAGGTAGGTTTGTTAGAACTCCATCATCACTGTCTATCGAGAAAAGCATAAAACGAATTACGCATAAATTTCCTATATATTTCAAATTATATTAAATTAAAGTTTTACAAAGTGGAAACAAGAGCCGCCTTGTTTCCCATTTTTTTAAAAAAATAGTGGAAAAGCGGAAACAAAGATTCGTTAGTTTCCAAATTAAAAAATATTCGCGAAAATGATGGAAACAAGAGCCACTTAGTTTCCCATTTTTTTAAAAAATCATGGAAAAGTGGAAACAATGATTCGTTAGTTTCCATATTTAAAGATATTCACAAAAAAAAAATGGAAACTAGAGCCACATAGCTTCCCATTTTCTAAAAAAATCATGGAAAAGTGGAAACAAAGACTCGTTAGTTTCCAAATTTAAAGATATTCGCAAAAAAAAATGGAAACAAGAGCCGCTTAGTTTCCCATTTTTTTAAAAAATCATGGAAAAGTGGAAACAAAGATTCGTTAGTTTCCAAATTTAAAGATATTCGTGAAAAAAATGGAGGCAAGAGCTGCCTAGTTTCCCATTTTTTTAAAAAAATCATGGAAAAGTGAAAACAAAGATTCGTTAGTTTCCAAATTTAAAGATATTCGCAAAAATAATGGAAATAAGAGCTGCCTAGTTTCCCATTTTTTTAAAAAATCGTGGAAAAGTGAAAACAAAGATTCGTTAGTTTCCAAATTTAAAGATATTCGCGAAAATAATGGAAATAATTGCCGCTTAGTTTCCCATTTTTTTAAAAAATCATGGAAAAGTGGAAACAAAGACTCGTTAGTTTCCAAATTTAAAGATATTCGCGAAAATAATGGAAACAAGAGCCGCTTAGTTTCCCATTTTTTTAAAAAATCATGGAAAAGCGGAAACAAAGATTCGTTAGTTTCCAAATTTAAAGATATTAGCAAAATAATGGAAATAATAGCCGCCTAGTTTCCCATTTTTAAAAAAAATCGTGGAAAAGCGGAAACAAAGATTCGTTAGTTTCCAAATTTAAAGATATTCGCGAAAAAGGGTTATTGGGTAGGTAGTGAAAAAGCGACAAAAATATATTATTTTCCTTATAAATAAAAAAAGCTTAGGTCATCTGAATTGCAATAGCATACAACAATTGCAGTTCACGACCTAGCCCTTTTAAAAAAAAATCAAACCGATTATTTTGCTTTTACTTCATAATAGTAATCAAGTTCATAACCATTCCAAGAAACGATTAGAGACGCTTCACCGGCACCAACTGCTGTAACTTTTCCTGTTGGACTTACTGTAAATACCTTTTCATTAGTGGAGCTAAATGTTATTCCTGGCAGATCGGCTAAAGAGACACTTTCTCCTGGATCATTGCCAATTTCTTTTCCATTATAGGTTACGGCCAATGTTGGTTTAAATTGGTATGTTTTTCCGACGATAAGGTTTTCTGGATCTTTACCTGATTCATCTGTCAGATTGCCTTGATCGAGATAATATAGTTTATTTCCATCAATTACATCAAGATTCGCTTCTTTTACAACTTTTTTTGTCTTTGCATCAATAAGCTCTATTTTCACCTTTTCAAATTTCGTTAAACCTGTCTTTACATAAGCATCAACAAGGGTACCATCTTCTTTGAAGTAGCCTTTATCATCTTTGATAATATATCCGTATTTATAAGGATCAATGTCTAGCTCATTTCCATGCTTATCAAAAAATAAAAATGCTAAAAATATGTCAAGGTCGTTAGCATCAGTAGGAATGACTACATTGGCAAGAGTAACTTCGGCAACCTCTGGAACATATAAACTATCAACCTCATAATATCGTTCCAATAATGCATCAAAAAGTGCATCCTCTTCTACGAATTCGAACCATTCTTCAATATTAGACATGCGTTGCATATACTTGCTGTCGTCGCCTTTTTCAAGCTCTTTTGCTAGCCGTTCTAGCTCAATATGAATGCTGACTGGGAAACGAGCTTTTTCTTTCGCTTCTTCTGCTGGTACCTTATAGTATTCTAGCATGGCTTGACGGGTTGATTTTCCATGTACACGGTAAAGAATTTTTGCTTGCTTATTTATTTCATTAGAAAGTTTGTGGTAAGCTTCGGTTGCTTCTTTCGGATTTCCTGCTTTTAGGTGCTTTTGCAGAGCAGCTTGAAGCGTAATCAATTTTTTTCCTGAGGAGATCGCATCGATGTAACCTGCGCCGCGATCCAACCATTGCTTTACGACGTCAAGACGGGCACTCAGGATTTGCTTTTGCTTTCCTGATAACTGATTAACCGCTTTCTTTGCAGCTAAATAATCGTCTTTTGCCTTGTTATATTCTTTAATAGGCTGAATCTTTACACTTGCGCTGTAGTCAACTGAAATAGCACGCATCAAAGCAACTTTACTTTCTTCTGATTTTTTTACAAGTGTTTCTGCTGAAGTTGCTGCCTCCGTTTGAACTGGGCTAAATGCAACAAAGCCTGAAGTAGCAACGGTTGTTGCCGCTATTATTTGGACAGCCTTACTCATTTTTTTCTCCATCTGCTGCTCCACCTTTTCTAAAAATAGGTTATGATGTAATTATTTTCTATGTAAAAACTAGCATAATTATAATCTCAATCGAAGAGATTGACAACTAGAAAATCGCAATATCTCCGCCTACCGTAAATGGAATTGTGCAGGAAATCCTGATTTCTGTAGCCCTGATCTAACGGAAGCTATCATGCTGCACATTCTTTAATTAGAAAAACTTGGCATTCGCCAAGTTCGTTATGACGAATGCCTTAGTTTTTCTTATGCGATCTTATTAGCAGATATTTAATTGAACACACACTTTACTTTAGTACATTAATAAACTTTATCTTTCCTTTTAGCTAAAAAAAAGGAAGGGTCTCCCCTTCCTTCACATTTGCACTTATTCATTTTCAACAAGGTCCTTGATATGCGTCCATGTTGATTTTTTAAAAATATCCTTAGCATCCCCGTCGCCTACGACTCCATATCCGAAAGCGGCTCCCGCAATTGCACTTAGGGAAATTAATACAGCAACAATGATAATCCGCAGCCAAATAGGAATCAAACGCACGCGAATACGGCGATTGCGTTTTGTCCCTTCTTTAACGGTTTGTTCTTTTTTAAATTGCTCACGCGATTTTGCTGCTTCTTGATTATTATTGTTCAAAGCCATATTTCGATTTCCCCTTTAACGAATTCCGTTGACAAGTCCCATCATTTGATCGGCTATTGAAATGGATCTAGACTGAAATTGATAGGATCGTTGGAGGTTAATTAATTCGGTCATTTCCTTTGCCATATCAACATTAGACTGTTCAAGAGCACCCTGTTGAATAGCAATTTGATTACGTAAAGGCCCACTCATTTCGGTTAAAATATCCTCTACAGGCGTATTTAATTCCTCGAAATTTTCTGGAAGACCAAGGAGATTGCCTCCTTTTTGCTCAAGAAATTGAGGTTTTTTTATAAGGGATATTCCAAGATTGAATTCGCTTGTACTTCCGTTATTCATCGTCGCAATCAATCTTCCTTGCTCTGTCACCTTAAATTCCTTCACATCTCCAGTAATGGTAATTGGATTATTATTCTCATCTAAAACAGGATAGCCATCACCTGTTACAAGCATTGTTTCATTTTGTGATAACGGTGTTAAATAAAAGGCGCCATCTCTTGTATAGCGCACAGCAGAACCATTCTCTCCTTGCTCTAAAACACGAAAATATTGACCTGTAGTCGTGAAAGCTAGATCAAGAGGCCTGTCAGTCGTTTTTAAGCTTCCTTGCGTCATCACGAGCTGAGATTGACCAAGCTTAGCCCCAACTCCTACACGAACCCCATTAGGTGTTAACCGATTTCCTTCAGCATTAGGCCTTGTCTGATTATTGAACTGCTGAACAAGCAAATCGGTGAAATTCGCTTCTCTGCGCTTATAGCCAGTCGTATCAATATTAGCCATATTATTACTGACAATGTCCATTTGCTTTTGCAGCTGGGTTAATGTATTTTGTGCAGTGATCATTGTTCTGTTCATATTTTATCTCCCTTATCGGGTTATATGTTTATAGTGATTTTCTTATGTTAAAAATTAACCGATTCGTCCAATTTCGTTTGCAGCTCTTTCCATGCTGCGGTCGTATGCTTGAAGGACTTTCTGATTCGCTTCAAACGCGCGGTAAGCTGTCATCATATCGGTCATCGTTCTTCCAACATCTACATTAGACCGCTCGATAAAGCCTTGCTGAAGCTTAAAGCCGTCACCAGCTTCATCGTATGCGCTGCCAAGAGCATTGCCATCCTCTGTACGATACAGACCGTCTCCTTGTTTCATTAGTCGGTTCGGATCATCTGAAAAGGCAATTCCTAGTCTTGCTGTTTCTCCCGCATCTCCAGTTAAAACACCATTTTCATTCACGGTAAAATGGTCGCTTGTTAGCTGGATCCGGTTCCCTGCATCATTTAAAACGTATAATCCGCTTGCCGTTGTTAAGAATCCTTGTCCATCAATTGTAAAGTTCCCGTTTCGTGTATACTGCTGCTCCCCGTTTGGGCCAGCAACTGTAAAAAATACACCGCTATTCTCAGGCAAAGAAACATCCAATAAGGCAATGTCTGTCTGGTTTCCCGTTTCCTTTAAATCCCCTTGCATAAAAGCAGGAATCGTTTCTTGCATATATACACCTGTGTTTAGGGAACCAATTTTTTTATTAAAGGGAAGATTAACTCCCTTTGGTGTGGAGCTCGATTGCTCATCGAATCGCGTAAGTAGCATTTCAGGAAATGCACGCAAAGAGGATTGATCAGCCTTATAGCCAGGTGTATTGGCATTTGCCATATTATTTGTTAACATTTCAGTTCTTCTTTGCTGAGCGATCATACCGGAAGCAGCTGTATAAAAACCTCTGAACATAAAAAGTTCACCTCATTGTAAAAACTTGGATAAATATTTATGTATAAAAAGCTTAATTTCTCATAGAATTAGACGCTATTTCTATTATAAAAAAAATCCATGAAATAAACATTAAATTTTTCGAAAAAAGTATTTATTACTATAACTAGGAAAACGGTTATTCAAAAAAGGAGCCCGCCAGCAGTTTGGCGGGCTCTTTTTAAAACAATTAACCAAGCTTTCTTCTAGGAAGCTTATCAATATTATCGAGCATGATTCCTGTGCCTATTGCAACACAATCCATTGGATTTTCAGCAATAAGTACTGGGACTTTTAATTCTTCAGCTAGAAGGGTGTCAATGCCATGGAGAAGCGCTCCTCCACCTGTTAGGATGACACCGCGGTCAATAATGTCAGCTGACAATTCTGGTGGTGTTCGTTCTAATACACTTTTCGCTGCTTGAACGATAACTGAGACTGATTCTCTAAGTGCATGCTCAATTTCCTCTGAACGAACAGTAATCGTTCTAGGAAGACCAGTAACCATATCTCGGCCGCGAATTTCCATTTCTTCCGTTCTAGAACCTGGGAAAACAGTACCGATGCCTGTTTTAATATTTTCAGCTGTTCTTTCCCCGATTAGAAGCTTGTACTCGCGTTTGATATACTGGAGAATTTCATTGTCAAATGCGTCCCCAGCCATTTTAATAGAAGAGGAAGTAACGATATCACCCATGGAAAGGACGGCTACATCCGTCGTTCCTCCACCAATATCAACAACCATATTTCCGCTCGGTTGGAAAATATCCATACCAGCACCGATAGCTGCCACTTTCGGCTCTTCTTCTAAATAAATTTTCTTTCCACCACTTTTTTCGGCCGCTTCTCTAATTGCTTTTTGCTCGACACTTGTGATGTTTGTCGGACAGCAGATTAAAATGCGAGGCTTTGATAAAAAGCCTTTCACATTCAATTTGTTAATAAAATGCTTTAACATTGCTTCTGTGACATCAAAGTCTGCAATAACTCCATCTTTAAGAGGGCGAATAGCTGCAATATTTCCAGGTGTACGCCCGACCATACGACGTGCTTCCTCACCTACAGCAAGTACCTTATTCGTGTTTTTATCAATTGCAACAACTGATGGTTCATTCAATACAATTCCACGGCCTTTAACGTGAATCAGCACATTTGCCGTACCTAAATCAATTCCAATATCCCTTGCAAACATCCTTTATTCGTTCCTCCTTGATTACTGGACAGCACTGTCCGCCATTTTTGACTTATGGACATAATCAAGCGCCAAACCTTAAGCCCGGCACAATTTCTTATGTTTTTCAGCTATGTTAAGCGAACCTCGCTATTTTTTTGTATTTTCTTCTCATGTATGAATCTATAAACTTTTGATATACGAACTAAGTTCTATCCTAATTCATTATTCTACCACACTCATTGAAATTTAAATAACATTTTGTCAGAAATTGTGAGAGTTTTTGAAGAAATTTGTCGTAGGCAGAAAAGATTAGGTGAATATTGGTCATTTTCATTTCTTTTTATAGGTCCTGCTGCATATTTAAAAAGCAACCAGCTGAAATTGCCGATTGCTTTTGCGCTTCAAATATCATAGTCGATCAGTCGCTTTAGCATTATTTTACTTAACGACCTCTCCTTCCATTTCTTCTTTCTTATATTTCATCTTTGTGGCTTCTCCCCCGCGTAAATGTCGGATTGATTTATGATAATCTAGAATTTCCTTCACTTCATTCGCCAGTTCAGGGTTAATTTCAGGAAGTCTTTCTGTTAAGTCTTTATGGACTGTACTTTTGGATACGCCAAACTCTTTCGCAATGACGCGAACTGTTTTTCTCGTCTCCACGATATACTTTCCAATCTTGATAGTTCTCTCTTTGATGTAATCGTGCACACCACTCGCCCTCCCTAAATTGGATGTGAGAAGTGTGAAATGAGACTCGCTTTTTCGCCTTGACCTATACTTCATTCCGCATGGAAAAGGTTGCTAAAATAATCTTACTCATGCGGCAGAAAGCTATTACTTTCTGAACTTGCGGTGAATAAACATGTCCCGAGGCACATTCAATGTTACTTCTAAACGACTCCTCACCTCAAACACTCTCTTTGTAAGGTTTGTATCAGTGTATTAGCTTGGTTGCTGATATATGCACGAAAAACTCAATAGGGACAAGGTATTATGAAAGTTTTTTGAAAATTTAACGATTTACCAAATATAACCCATCTTATTTAATAAAATACTTTTTCTGACCTACATAAAAAAATTAATACAAATGTCAAATTCACCAGATCTAAACACCTAATTAAGGAAGATTTTCACTGTGCAAAACTAAGTCTTATTTCCTTATCATTCGACATTTTCTTTATTAACAAATTATGTCTTTACAATGTAAACATTGCTTTCCGAATCTTTATTTTTATATTTATAGGAATTTATTACCTATGCCAACAATATCTCTAGTCTTTCTTGCCTGCATCTTGAATACTTACCTAGTGGATAAGAAGGAGACAAAATTCTGCAATTATCATGATATTATCCCTATTGTCGACATTAATAGATTCAAATAGAATGAGTCTGAATGGCTATTCATATTTATGGTTTTAGCACCATGTTTATCCATTTGTTTCCTAGTTGTTAGAAGAAGGGGAGTTTTCGATGATCATGCAAAGTCGTAAAGAGAGAATAATAGCAGAAAGGAGAACAAAGGCTAGAAAGCGGAAGGTTACGTTTGCTGGAGCAACACTTGCCGCAGCAATTACTGCTTCATCTTTTGCATTAACAACAAATGAAGCAAAAGCACTCAGTGGCACTTATACAGTCAAAGAAGGAGATTCTCTTTACCGTATTTCAAAGGAAAATGGAATATCTATTAAAGAGCTAAAAAGTATCAATAAGCTTACTTCCGACAAAATTTATATCGGACAAACCTTAGAGGTTCCTGTAAAGCTTCAAACACCAGGAGATTCTTTACAGAGTGCTGCTGTCTATACTGTTGCCCCTGGAGACACTCTTTGGAGTATCGCAAATAGATTTGGTATTTCAGTAGAGGAGCTTAAAAAGCAAAACAATCTGACGAAAAATATGGTTCTTATCGATCAAAAACTTATCATTCTTGATAACATTTTTTATAAAAAAGCAAAGGTCATTGGTGCTGTTGATAAACAGACAGTTGAATTCATCTCTAATAATAACCATTTTGTCTTAATGGTCCCATACGGCACAGCACATACCTATCAAAAACTCGCTGGTAAGGAAGTCATTGTTTCCTATAAAAATGGAGCACTAATTCAAATTCAATAATCAACAGAGATCATTCTTCACCTCTTCCCGAAAAAACCTGCGTAGATAATCATTTTTATTTACTCCAAATGATATAACTAACCCAATCAGTCTTTTGTTACAGTTTATTAATATACCAGATTTTATGAAGAAAAATGACATAAGCTCCGGTATTTCTCGGGAAATTTGTCGATTTTGTATCCTGAACTTATTCATAACTCGAATTTTACGTTGCAATAAAAAAACCCGCCATTGGCGGGTTTTCTTATGCATTTGAGGATTCTTTTGTATTTTCTTTTGTCTTGTCATCAGAATTTTCTTTTTCTCCAGAATCCTTCTCTTCATCGCTTGATTTATCATCTTCAGGTTTATCTTCTGGAGTCTTGTCCTCTACCGCATCTTTTTCTTCTGTTGGTTTTTTATCATCAGCTGATTCCGTTTTATCAGTTTGCTCAAGCTCCTGTAACGTGCTTAACGGTTTTTGTAAGTAATCTTCCGGATTTACAGCTACACTGTTCTTGCGAATTTCAAAATGTACATGTATACCGCTTTCTTCGTCAAACATGCTTTCTCCAGCTTTTGCAATAACTTGTCCTTGCTTCACTTCGTCGCCAACCTCAACAACGATCTCATTAACTGATTGATATTGGGTTACAATTCCATTGTCATGATCAATTTCAATGACATTTCCCAAAAGCACATCTTCATCCACTTTTGTAACAGTCCCACTTAGTGATGCTACAACATCAAATGTTTCGCCTTCTCCCACTTGAATATCAATACCTGTATTTTGATGGTATTGATTATGGTAAAACACCAGTGCCGCTTCCTGATCTTCAGCCTTGCCATTCTTATCATAGAATTTTCTTAGAATGACTGCTGAATCAGCGTCTTTTACAGGCATCGTGAAGTTTTCCATAGCACGGTTAACCTCAATTCCAGGATCGTTGAACTTTTTGCCTGGAACATCTGTCGCCTTATTATCTAGGCTTTTCGGATCCGTTGCACTGTTATTTGCGTTTTGATACCAAAGGACCGCGGTTAGAATGATTGCTGCTGTTGCAATGTAGATAGCTGGGAATGCCCAACGCTTTTTGAAAAAGCGCTTAAAGCTGGATTTTTGAGAAGATCGTTTCTTTTCTTCCTCTCTCATTTATCATCACCTCAGCAATCATTCTGAACAGTTTAGAAGAATTATATACATTCTATAAAAAATATTTTTTTCGATTATTTTTCGACATGATCGATGAAATTATACATTTTTGTTTAAAAATTTTTCTATAAAAATCATTAGTACCCACTTTCAACCTTGTATGTAGCTGGTGATTACTTCGTACATCAATGCTTGCTCAACCAGTCCGACGACATTTTCATTTTTACATTAGAAATACTTGGCGTTCGCCAAGTCATTTTTGGCGAATGCCTTAGTTTTCTTATGCGATCTTGTTAGCAGATATTTAATTGAACACACACTTTACTTTAGTACGTTAATATACTTAAACTTTCTTATTAGCCAAAAAAAGCTACCATCATTATGGTAGCTCCTTTGATTTAATCTCCACCCCAAAAACACAAATAATCCATTTGTCCACGAGCGGTGCCTGGCACCGATGAATGTTATTTTTTTGCTAGGACTTTTGTTAATACATTTTCTGAATCGGCGATTTCTACGCCTTGATAATAATAGGCGATGATGTCTTTATAGTTTTTTCCTTCTGCAGCCATCCCGTTTGCTCCGTATTGGCTCATACCAACGCCGTGTCCATAACCCTTTGTGTTAATGACAATATTGTCGCCCTTACGCTTCCAAGTAAAGTCTGTGGAATTGAGCCCGAGCTCTTCCCTTACATCTTTCCCCTTCACAACCTTGCCGTTTATTTCAACCTTGCCTACACGCTTGCCAGCAGTCCTCTCTGTTACCGTACCAATTGTACTATCATCAGGTAGCTTCACGCCAAGCTTCGACTCGAATTCTGAAATGGACAATACTTTTTGATCGCTGAACTTAGGAGATTTTAAATCCCATGGGCTTTCTACACTTTTTAAATATGGAATTGGAGTTAACCAGATGTCCTCGGAATTTTCCGTAAACCCATTACTTGTCGAAAAGAAACTTGCATCTATCGGTGTACCTTCGTATGTTATGATTTGTCCGCTTGTTTCGTTGACCGCTTCTGTGATTTTTTTAATCGCCCAATTATAATCAGCTTTAAACGTTCTTTTTATTTCTTCTTTATCTTTATATACCTGATGTTCCACCGTATCAGTAACAAGGGCATCACCAGGTAATCCCGACTTCTTTTTACTTAGCATTTGATTAACAATATATGTTCTTGCTGCTAAAGCCTGAGCCTTTAAAGCTTCTTTTTCGAATTGTCTTGGCATTTCTGAAGCAACGACACCAACTACATATTCCTCAAGCGGAAGCTTTTCAACTTTCTTTTTTTCCATTCGAAAAACGGCTACTTCTATGGAAGATTGAGTAGAAGAAGATGCTGTTTCAACCGAGCTGTCTCCCTTTTTTAGTTGCTCCCCTAACTTGCCGGTTACCTTATCTTCAGTAAAAGGGAGTACTAACAAAGAAGGGATCAAGAGTGTAATGAAAATCAGCAGTGCGGCTAGTGCGATGATAGGTTTGAATTTTGTCATGATTTATGCCTCCATAAGATAGTATTCTATAGACCCTTACCTTCAAGTCTCGTCTCTTTTCATTCTTATGGTCTTGGACAGGCTATTATGACAAGTTTTTTTCACTTAAATGTGCATGAATTTCCTTTCATTCGATCAAGCTATTAAGGTTTGAAAAGGAATTCAGTCCAGAAATAGAAAAAACGCAAAATCGGCCGGTCAGATGTCTGACAGGTTAATTTTGCGTGATTGGTATCTTAATTGCAGATATATAGGGAAATACATCCCCATAAATTATGCATTCATATCAGAAACAAAGCTTCTTTCTTGAGCAGCCGTTTCATCCATATCATGAATTCGTTCAATATCAGCACCTAAAGCAGCAAGCTTCTCGTGGAAGTCCACATATCCGCGGTCAAGATGCTTTAATTCTGTTACTCGTGTCACTCCGTCTGCAACCAATCCAGAAAGAATGAGTGCAGCTGCTGCGCGTAAATCTGTAGCTCCTACCTCTGCTCCCTGAAGGTTGGAAGGACCATTCATAATCACAGAACGACCTTCAATCTTAATATCGGCATTCATACGGCGGAATTCCTCTACATGCATGAAGCGATTTTCAAATACAGTTTCAGTAATGACACTCGTACCGTTCGCATGCAGTAATAAAGCCATCATCTGTGATTGCATGTCTGTCGGGAAGCCTGGATGTGGCATCGTTTTAATATCAACTGCCTTTAGCTTCTTAGGTCCTAATACACGAATCCCATCTGCTTCTTCAATAAACGTAACACCCATTTCTTCCATTTTTGCAATTAAGGAAGTGGAATGCTCAGGAACTGCACCTTTTACAAGTACATCGCCGCCTGTAATAGCAGCTGCAACCATAAAAGTACCCGCTTCAATTCGGTCTGGAATAATATGATGCTCTGTTCCAAATAATTGATCGACACCTTCTATTTTGATTGTACCTGTACCAGCGCCTTTTACTTTTGCACCCATTTTATTTAGGAAATTTGCTAAGTCTACAATTTCAGGTTCTTTCGCTACGTTTTCTAAAATGGTTGTTCCTTTTGCAAGGGTAGCAGCCATCATAATATTTTCCGTTGCACCAACGCTTGGGAAGTCAAGATATATTTTTGCCCCATATAAGCGGCCATTAGCTGCCTCAGCTTCAATAAACCCATTTCCAACCTTAACTGTAGCACCCATCGCTTCAAAGCCTTTTAAATGCTGATCAATTGGGCGAGATCCAATAGCACAACCGCCAGGCAATGCTACACGGGCACGGCCATTCCTAGCGAGCAGTGACCCCATTACTAAAACGGAAGCACGCATTTTACGAACATATTCAAAAGGTGCTTCTTCCCTTAACTCTCGAGATGCATTTACAGTTACTTCGTTATTTTTAAACTCTACTTCTGCGTTTAAATAGCGTAAAACTTCATTGATGGTGTATACATCGGAGAGTGTCGGTACATCACGAATTACGCTTTTGCCATCACTTGCTAATAGTGTTGCGGCGATAACTGGTAAGACAGCGTTCTTTGCTCCTTCTACTTTTACAATACCGCTTAGCCTTTTTCCGCCGCGGACGATGATTTTTTCCAAAATGTATTCCCCTCCGCGTCCATTTTCTCTATATTAATATTCAATCGTTATGATGGGTGTGCCAACTACAAGGGTAGTCTCCCCGCCCAATCCTTGATTTCTAATTGCAATTTGCAAATTCATATCCTTGCCTTTCGTTGCAATGGATTTATCAAACATGGTTGAATAAGCCGATGTGGAAATGAAATTCCCCTCACTTAAAGCTTCAACTTCTTCTGCATTAAAGGCTGTCAATAAATTTTCCATTTCATTAGACAAAGTCTTTTCAATTCTATCATTGAATTCGCCTTTTAAACAAGAGAAAAATGTGGCATTTCCACGAAAAATGTCAGAAATTCTGCTTTCCAATTGCTTTGATATCTTTTGCTCTACTTTTTCTTGCCAACCTTTACCTTTAACCTCATAAATGACATACGTCTGAACTTGACCGTTTATGGGGGTCGTAAGAATTTTTATTGTTTCACTTTGGGCATTAGAGTTTAAAACAGCCACTGTTTCCAAATGTTTCTCGTATGACTTACTCGTCCATTCCCAATTATAAAATTGTTGTTTTAAATCCTCTGTTAAGTTCTGAACCTGCTCAAGGCTTTCGACATTTTCCATTTTTTCTCTTGCATGTAAAGACCATTCAGTGATCAAAATATTTTCGTCTTGTAAAATGGAGGCTAACGCCAAGAGGTCAAGCTCTCCTTCTGCTACAGTCGTTTTATTTCCAATGTTTATTATCACTAAACCGGTTATTCCAATAATTAACAAAATTAATTTTGTGGTCTTCATATCTGCTTCCTCTCCCTTAGTACCATTGTTACCAAGGAGAAGAAGAGCATACTTGGGAAATGTCGTCACTTTTTGACAATAAGAAATACACAAGGCGTCACTCAGTATTGAACACAGACTATAACCCTCACTGCTTTATTATATTCACAAACGTAATATTTGGGATTATTTATCTCTATTCATTAATTGGAAGCACACCAAATAGAATTGTACTCAATTACCAAGTGAATGAAAACATGTACGAAGACCTATATTTGCTAGTTTTCGGATATTTTCTCGTTTTTTTGAAACTCGTGAAAAACCGTTTCTAAATTGTTAAAGAATGGTTTGTAAAATAAGGGGCAGCTGCTTTGACCATAAAAGGTAATCAAGGAAAAAATTACTTACTGTCGACCCGATTGCAATCGATAATAATATGTAGAGTACCCTTGCTTGAATTACATGGTTAGGACGCAAAATCTGATCAATACGCAGTGCCTGAAGTGCCCACCAAGAAAGTGCAATAAAAACTAAGTGTGAAATAATACTAAGTAAGGCCTGCTGTCCAAATCCTGAAATCATGAATACAAACTCCCTTCATAAATCACCGCCAATTTTTTTACAATCCGCCTTTAATATTAGCATTAATTTCCCTTTAAGAATAGGAATTACTCTTGCAAGAGCGATGAAAGATAAGAAAATTGTGATTGATTACTGTGAGTAGGGTAAAATTGAATTAACGGACTTCGATTGCACAAGTTCGTAACTGATGTACTCGGAAATTAGAGTGGTGGGAAACCATCAATACTGATTGATGACCAAGGATCTCTAAATCTCGGTGAGAGGGGCACCATTAACCCGGTTTGGTTACCGGAGTTCTCAAATTTTCGGCGAGACGGGCACCATTAACCCAGTTTGATTACCGGGGTTCTCAAAATCTCGGCGAGACGGGCATCAATAACCCGGTTTGGTTACCGGGGTTCTCGAAATCTCGGCGAGACGGGCATCAATAACCCGGTTTGGTTACCGGGGTTCTCGAAATTTCGGCGAGACGGGCACCATTAACCCGGTTTGGTTACCGGTGTCCTCGAAGTTTCGGCGGGGCAGACACCAATTCCTTTGTTTAATAACTGTTCGTCATGAAAAACATGGCCAGGATTGAGTTAATAAAGTTCTTTGAAGACAGGTGATTTTAACTAGTTAATAGTTTTACTTTAGTCCTATAAGGACAAAAATACAGCAGTTTCACAAGTCCCAGGCTCTATACGCTGTTGATGGCTTCCTAGGATATCAAAGTAAGAAACTAAACTCCAAGTACAGAAAGCAATCCCTTTTTATCTCAAAAATAATAAAAAGCTCATTTCAGCAAGCTGAAACTTCAAGGAATCAGTTAAAAGACTTATTTCCTAAAAAAAACGACCTATCCGTAATCACGGATAGATCGTTTTATTCCCCCATCGAAAGAGCCTGATTAAATTATTTATCCTTACCCCTTTTAAAGCCTTTTCCCCTGTAATACTCCTCCTACTGGAAGAAGTCACTAAATGAATGAAAGTTTTCGTGTAAGAAATCAAATGCAATACTTGGTGCTACCCCAAAGAGAATGGTTGCAAATACACAGACACCAATCACAACACCAAGGCCGATCGGCAGTTTAATTTTCTCTTGCTCAGCTGCTGGTCTAAAGAACATTTGGACCATAATGCCGAAATAGTAGAAATAAGATACGACTGTTGTCGCGATCATGATCGACACTAATACATAATGGGCTGGCTGTACAGCTAATGCCCCCATAAAGATATTTAGTTTTCCAATAAAGCCCGCTGTTCCTGGAATTCCTGCCAAGCTTAGGATGAATATCGCCATCGCGAGCGCAAGAATAGGTGCTCTTCGATATAGACCAGCAAACTGCGAAATATCCTCAGAGCCTGTTTTTTGCGTGATCAGCTGAATGATCGCAAATGCGCCAAGGTTCATAAACAAGTATGCTCCTAGATAAAACCAAAGCGTATCAAACATAAATGCGGACATAGATGCCAATACAACGAGAAGGTATCCAGCTTGAGCGATACTTGAATAGGCGAATAATCGTTTAATATTTTTCTGCCTTAATGCAATGACATTCCCGATAATCATCGTTGCCGCTGCTAGGAAAGCAATGTAATCCTGAACCTTTATTAAAAGCGGCATTGAATTTGGCAAATCGGAAGATGGTGTGGTGAAGAAAACGACCATCATAATACGAACAATAATGATAAATCCTGCTGTTTTTGAAACAACACTCAAAAAGGCAGTAACAGGTGTTGGTGCCCCTTGATACACATCAGGTGCCCACATATGAAACGGTGCCGTTGCCAGCTTAAATGACAAACCGACAAGAATCATAAATAAAGCAAGACCCATCAAATAAATATGCTGAATATTCGTAAGTGCTAGTAAGCCGTGAGCCATATCAAGTAGATTCGTCGTTCCTGTAATTCCATAAACATAGCTCATCCCAAATAAGGTAATCGCTGTCGAAATCCCGCCATTAATGACATACTTCATGGATGCTTCATTAGATTGAAGGTTTTTCTTCCGTATTCCAGCGAGAATATAGGACGAAATGGAAAGAAGCTCAAGGCCAACGAACAGTGTAATTAAATCGCCGCTAGAAGACATCATCATCGCGCCAAGTAAAGCAGCTAAGAAAAGATAGTAGAATTCTCCTCTATACTCCGTTATCCCTTCCTGCGGCTCATAGCTTATCGCAAGAAGCATGACAAATGCAGCTCCAATTAGCAATAACAGCTTGAATGCCTTTGCAAATGAATCCAATCTGAAAGTATCATATAGGATTGATTCTGGGCCATGTCCAAGCAAGCTCATTAACGAAGCGATGGCTGCCAATATACCAGTAAAACCGATCCAGCCAAGAACCTTTCTATTCACTGACTTCGGCATAAATAAATCTAATAAAGAAAGTAATGTTGCTACACCTAGGATGATGAACTCAGGTGTCATGATGCTCCATTTATACGATAATAATGTTTCGAGATCCATCCTTCATCACCCTCCAATCTTAAAGATAATAGTTTCAATTGTTGAATTCAGCGGTTCACTTAAGACACTTGGGTATACACCAATCAAAACAATGATTCCTAATAAAACTACCGCCGGAACCCATTCCTGCTTGCGAATATCCGTTACACCGTCAAACTCACGATGCGCTTTTCCATACGTAATACCTAAAACGGCTCGAAGCAGGTAAACAGCTGTTAAAATAATACCCAGTGCCCCAACTGCAGCCAAAATCGGCATTTCCTTAAATAAACCAAGGAAGGCCATAAATTCACTAACAAACCCTGACATGCCTGGCATTCCTAGTGATGCCATTGCCCCTGCAAGCAAAAAGCCAGCTGTAATCGGCATCCCCTTTGCCAAGCCTCCAAGGTTCTTAATATTGGATGTATCCAGACGCTCATAAAATACACCAACAAGGAAGAATAGAAGAGCTGCGATCAAACCATGTGACACCACTTGGAAAATAGCTCCTTGTATTCCCGCCTCATTCATAGCGCCAAGCCCAATTAAGACGATCCCCATGTGGGAAATGGATGAGTAAGCAAGAACCATTTTGAAATCTTTTTGAATCAATGCAAGGAATGCTCCGTAAAGCAAATTCACGACCCCTAGGACTGCAATTATGACAGCTAAGTCCTGGAATTGCTCTGGGAAAATCCCCATTCCGAAACGGATAATTCCGTAAGCACCAATTTTTAATAAAATCCCTGCGTGAAGCATAACGACAGATGGTGGCGCCTGTACGTGAACTCGGACCATCCAGCTATGCAATGGGAAAATTGGAAGCTTCACCCCAAAAGCAATTAACATTGCAATGAGCAAGCCCATTTTTGTCCCTGAAGAAAAGAGTATATTTTGACTGTCAGCTGCTAAAATGGAAGCAAGTGCGCTAATATTAGATGTCCCTGTACGGGCAAATAGCACCATGATCACAATCAGAAGTACTGCTGATCCTAAACCGTTATAAATTAAGAAGCTAAATGCAGCCTTTTCCTTTTCAAAATATCCCCACTTTCCAATAAGGAAGAATGTCGGAATAAGTGTAATTTCGAAAAAGATGAAGAATAAGATTAAATTTTCAGCAGTAAATACTCCAAGCATCCCTACTTCAAGAAGAAGGAATAACATGAAATAACCCTTCCATTCTTTTTTAATATACATGGAAGCAATGGCTGCTAGAGTTGAAAGGATCGCCGTTAATACAATCATGATGAGGGAAAAACCGTCTACCCCTAGCTCATAATTAATAGAAAACAAGTCTCCTAGTCTGTTCGGATCACCGAATTGAACCCAGCGTACATTTTCACTTAATTCTTCCAAAGATGCCCCAGACCGATACTGAAAAAAGGCTACAAGTGACAAAATCAAAGCAGGAAGAGTCGCTAAGAATCCAACTGTTTTGATGACAGATTCCTTCGTATTCGGTATAAAGGATAATACTAAAACACCAAGCAGAGGGGAGAAAACTAAAAAGGTTAGAAAGTAGTCAAAGTTCATTTCAAATACCCCCCTGTTACGGCAAATACAACAATTAAAATGGCTAAGCCGACAAAAGCAACCGTTCCATATCTTTGAATTTGGCCATCATGGAACTTCGAACCTAATCCGCCAAAGCCAGATACAGCTCCTGATACCCCTTTTACAAGCCCTTCAACAATGAAGCTCTCGATGTAGTGAAGGAGTAAACTAAAGAATTTCATCACCTTTACTACTGTCAGCTCGTAAAATTCATCAATATAGTATTTGTTATATAAAATATTGTACATCGTTTGTGCGCCAAGCCAGTCGCGTGATAAAGAACGCTTGCCATAAATCAGCCAAGCAAGGTAGATTCCTAGCAGCGAAACGGCCGTTGCTACAATCATAATCCATGATGGACCTTCAATATGACCGTGTCCAAGAGCAGCATTGCCTTCTGTTAACCAGTCCCCAAGATATGTTCCGAACCATGGTGTATTCACGTAGCCAGCTACAACAGCTAGAATAGCGAGAATAACCATCGGAACCGTCATCACGCTTGGTGACTCCTTTACATGGCTCATATCCGAGCGGGATTCCCCTGAGAAAACCATAAAGAATAAACGGAACATATAAAATGCCGTAAAAAATGCTGCGATAACAGCGAGCCAGAATAACACCGTATTCCCATGTGCCCATGCTGCAATTAAGATTTCATCTTTACTAAAGAATCCAGAAAATAAAGGTACACCGCTAATCGCCAATGTTCCAATTAAGAACAATGGACCTGTCACACGAAGCTTCTTCCATAATCCGCCCATTTTCTCAATATCCTGTGTATGAACAGCATGGATAACACTTCCTGCAGCAAGGAATAGCAATGCCTTAAAGAAAGCGTGTGTCATTAAATGGAACACACCAGCTACATAACCAGCAGATCCGAGCGCGAGCATCATATAACCAAGCTGACTGACTGTTGAGTATGCTAGTACTCTTTTAATATCTGTTTGGACTAGACCAATGCTTGCTGCGAAAATAGCTGTAATGGCACCAATGGTCGCAACTGTCATCAACGCGGTTTCACTAGCTGCGAATAGAGGGAACAGTGCCGCCACTAAATAAACCCCAGCTGCAACCATTGTTGCGGCGTGGATTAAGGCTGAAACTGGAGTTGGTCCCTCCATTGCATCTGGCAACCATGTATGTAGTGGAAATTG
This sequence comes from Cytobacillus dafuensis, assembly GCF_007995155.1. Classification (NCBI taxonomy): domain Bacteria; kingdom Bacillati; phylum Bacillota; class Bacilli; order Caryophanales; family Bacillaceae; genus Cytobacillus; species Cytobacillus dafuensis. The sequence continues at coordinate 4,625,646 of NZ_CP042593.1, forward strand.
ACCAGACTTCCCAACAGCTCCAATAAATATTAAAATAGCTGTCAATGTAATCATTGTTGATGAAACAGCTCCAGCTGCTACAGCTGCAAAGATTTCATCATATTCAAAGCTGCCAACCTGCCAGAATAAGAGAATCATTCCGATTAAAAGGCCCACATCCCCAATACGCGTCATGATAAACGCCTTTTTAGCAGCCTTTTTCGCTTCTTCCTTATAAAAGTAGAAACCAATCAATAGGAATGAACCTAAACCGACAAGCTCCCAGAAAATATATGTTTGCAATAGATTAGGTGATAGAACAAGCCCTAGCATTGCAAAGGTAAATAAACCTAAATAAGCATAGTAAACATGGAATCGATCATCCCCGTGCATATATCCTTTTGAATATGTATGTACAAGGAAGCTGACGAGTGAAACAATTACAAGCATTAATGCATTTAATTGATTTACTTCAAAACCCGCTGTTAACTGAATATCCCCGATCGTCAGCCAAACAGCCTCTGTCTTATGCGTTGGCGAAGAAAACCTTTCGAATAACACCAACAAGGAGTAGACAAATGATGCAAGCGAAAGCAAAATTCCTATGTAAGCACTCGCATCTTTAAGCCGTTTGCCGAAAAAGATAAGGAATAAAAATGATAAAAGCGGGAAAAGCGGTATGATCCATGCATTCTCCATCAATATCACAATCCCCTTTTTTGAACACACTGCCTTAGTTTTTTTATTCTGTTGAATCAGCGTGTTTGATTGAGGCCAAGTTAGAGAACCTCTAGTTTTTCATAGAATTCATTTCATCAATATTAACGGTTTTTCGATTACGATAAAGAGCAATTAAGATCGCTAATCCGACTGCAGCCTCTGCTGCAGCGACTGTCATGGCAAAAAGGGCGAAGATTTGACCTGTAATCGCAGGCGCAGCACCGTATTTGCTGAAAGCTACTAAGTTAATATTCACTGCATTTAGCATGAGCTCAATAGAAATTAAGACAATGACTGTATTTCGTTTTGTTAAAGCGCCGTATAAACCAATACAGAATAATATTAACGCTAGAGCCAGATAGGCTGAAATGGGAACTGAACTCATTCCTTCTCCGCTCCCTTCTCATCATCCTTCTTCGCTAAAACAATCGCTCCGATAAGAGCAGCTAATAACAAGACTGAGGTTAATTCAAACGGAATGATATACTTCGAATAAAGGGCCATTCCAATTTGCTCAGTATTATTTTCATGCAATGTATTTGGCACTTGCCCAAAATCGAGGTTATAAATTCCGATATAAACTGCAAATCCAAATCCGAGAACACCTAAAAACAGAAGCACCTTGCGTAAGCTACCTGCTTTCGGCTCACTCGTATCATCATGGCGGGTAAGCATAATTCCAAATAGCATGATAATTGTAATGGCACCGGAATAAAGTAAGATTTGGACAACTGCAAGGAATTCAGCTGATAGTAAAACAAAAATTCCCGCAATGCTTATAAATGTAAAAACAAGCGCCACTACCATATGCACGACTTTGGTAAGGTTCAATAAAAGCACTCCGCCCATTACCGCCACTATTGCAAGTGACAAAAACGCTAGAAATTCACCTGATAACGTCATGCTTTATTCACCTTCCGTATATTCTCATCATTTTCGTCAAGCCATTCTAGATTTTTAAATAATTCATCACGGCTGTATTCGGCCAATTCGAAGTTATTTGTCATAATAATCGCTTCTGTTGGACAAACCTCTGTACATAAATCGCATAAAATACATATTTCGAAGTTAATGTCATACGTATCAATAATTTTTCCTTTTTTATTCGGGTCTGGATGCTTTTTACCTGTTAACTGAATGCATTCAGTCGGGCAAATATTCGCACACTGATTACATACAATACATTTTTCAGGATAAAATTTTTGAATCCCGCGAAACCGATCTGGTAATGGAAGCGGCTCATTCGGGTAATCATAAGTAACCTTTTTGCGTGTTAAGTTTTTTAGGGTATATGATAAACCTTTCGCTAATCCAAGCATGTTTTTTCACCCCTTGTTTTCAAATGATCAAATTGCTTATTTAGAATAATTTCACTAGTTCCTTTAATAAAGCGGTTAAGAAGATATTTGCCAACGCAATTGGTAAAAGCACCTTCCAACCAAATTCCATTAATTGGTCTGCACGAACACGTGGGAATGTTGAACGGAACCAAGCTAAAATAAATACAACAACTGTAAATTTAAGAGCAAACCAAACGGCTCCTGGAATAAAGTCTAAAAATGGAAGCGGTAGCCAGCCGCCTAAGAATAATACGGTCGTCAAAGCTGCCATTGCAAAGAAATAAACATACTCTGCAAGCATAAAGAATGCCCAGCGGAAACCCGAGTATTCAACATGGAATCCAGCAATAAGCTCTGATTCTGCTTCCGGCAAGTCAAATGGTACACGATTTAATTCAGCAACTGCTGCAATGAAAAAGACAATGAAACCGATTGGCTGCCATACGATGAACCAGCCATTTTTTTGTGCCTCGACAATGTCATTTAAATTTAAACTGCCCGTCAAAAGAACAACGCCGACAACAGACATAACGAGTGGGATTTCATAAGAAATCATTTGTGCAGCTGCACGCATTCCCCCAAGAAGGGCGTATTTATTATTCGAAGCCCATGCGCCTGTAACAATTCCGACAGTCGTAATGCCTGACACCGCAATATAATAAAGCAGCCCTACGCCGATGTCAGCAAACTGGAACTTATCAGTAAAAGGAATCGTCGCTAATACCATAAATGCAGGAGCAAACGCAATGACCGGTGCTATTATAAATAATGGGCGATCAGCTAGCTTCGGAATGACATCTTCTTTTAATAGAAGCTTTAGGACGTCTGCCACTGTTTGCAATAATCCCCACCGACCACCGACTTGGTTTGGACCGTGGCGCATTTGCATAAATCCCATAACTTTCCGCTCTGCTAAAATCGCATATGTTACAAAGCCTAACACAACTAAAAGCAATACGACGGCCAGTAAGAAGAAAATACCGAAATTAAGCCATCCGGCACTAGAATGTAATAGATCTTCTACCATTAACCGTCCACCTCCCCGAGGACAATATCAATTCCTCCTAGAATCGCAATCATGTTTGCCATGTTTTCTCCTTCAAGCAATTTTGGGAGAATTTGAAGATTATAAAATGATGGTCTTCTAAACTTTAATCGATATGGTTCCTTTTTACCGTCACTTGCAATATAGCAGCCAATTTCTCCACGTGGAGATTCAATTCTAACGAAAGCCTCGCCCTTTGGTGCTTTAATTATCTTTGGCACCTTCGCCAAAATTTCTCCTTCTGCAGGAAATTGTTCTACAGCTTGTTCTAGAATCTTTAGCGATTCCTCAATTTCTTCCAAGCGAATATGATAGCGTGCCCAAGCGTCTCCTTCTTCTCTGGTCACGACGTTAAAATCAAAACGGTCATATATTGAGTATGGCTCATCCTTACGAAGGTCCCATTTCACCCCGGTACAGCGAAGTGTTGGCCCGCTTAATGAGTAGTTGATGGCATCTTCTTTTGAATAAATACCGACGCCTTTAACACGATTTATGAAAATTTCATTACCCGTTACGAGCTGGTGGTAGCCTTTAAGCTGTTCACGCATATAGGGAACGAAATCTTTTACCTTTTCAACCCAGCCCTCAGGCGCATCCCATTTTACTCCGCCAACACGCATATAGTTAAATGTCAAACGAGCACCTGAAAGTTCATTCAGCATATTAATAATCATTTCCCGTTCTCTGAATGCATAAAGGAATGGACTTGTTGCACCAAGGTCTAATAAGAATGTTCCCCACGAAACTAAGTGGCTGGCAATCCTTCCAAGCTCCATCGCCATGACACGCAAGTATTCAGCACGTTCAGGGATCTCGATGCCCATCATCGTTTCAACCGCATGACAGATGACATAGTTATTCGTCATTGCAGATAAATAATCCATCCGATCTGTGTAAGGAATGATTTGTGTGTACTGCAGATTTTCAGCCAATTTTTCCGTCCCACGATGTAAATAACCGATGACTGGTTTCGCTTCAGTAATTATTTCTCCATCAATTTTAACGACGAGACGAAATACACCGTGCGTACTTGGATGCTGAGGTCCCACATTTAAGAGCATTTCTTCGGTACGTATCATGGTTACACCTCCACATCATACGGTTCATAGTCTTTTCTCAACGGATGGCCAACCCATTCTTCCCCAAGCATAATCCGATGGAGGTTCGGGTGTCCCGTAAAGCGAATACCTAACAAATCATATGCTTCACATTCAGGCCAATTTGCTCCTGCCCATAATGGCTGCAATGATTCAATTGTTGGTTCATTACGATCAATCTTCACTTTTAATGCAACAGACTGGCTATTTCTATATGAGTAAAGGTGAACATACACTTCCATATGTGTTTCGAAGTCTGTCCCATGGATCTCAGATAAATAATCAAATCCTAACTGTTCATTATATTTTAGAAATTCTGCCACTTTAAAATATGACTCTCTCTTAGCTACCAAGGTTGGAACATCCTTGGAAAGACTATTGATATAGTAATCTTCTAAAACATCTTGTCCGAGATTCTCTTCAATGACTTTCACATATTTATCAAGATAAGGCTTGTTTGGTGATGGTTTACTCTCTTCAGCCGGCTCTGCTTCGACCTTCCCACCAGCTAATTTCGCTTTTGCTGCTGCGGCCGCGGCGGCTTTTGCTTTTGCTGCAGCTATCGCTTTTGCTTTTTCGTCATCACCTGCTCCGCCTTCAGCTTTTGCGGTTGCGGCGGCTTTTGCCTTTGCAGCGGCTGCAGCCTTTGCTTTCGCGGCAGCAATCGCTTTAGCCTTTTCGTCATCTCCAGCTGCGTCAGATTGCTTTGCTAGAGCAGCTGCTTTCGCTTTTGCTGCTGCAGCTGCCTTTGCCTTTGCGGCTGCGGCGGCTTTTTGTTTCGCTACATCAAGGTCTTCTGCTGGTGCTTCCTCTTTTGATTCGACCTGTTCCTTCGCCTTCATTTTGGCTAGTGCGGCTGCCTTTGCCTTTGCAGCGGCGGCGGCTTTTTGTTTTGCCATATCAAGGTCTTCTGCTGGTGCTTCCTCTTTTGATTCGACCTGTTCCTTCGCCTTCATTTTGGCTAGTGCGGCTGCCTTTGCCTTTGCAGCGGCGGCGGCTTTTTGTTTTGCTATATCAAGGTCTTCTGCTGGTGCTTCCTCTTTTGATCCGACCTGTTCCTTCGCCTTCATTTTGGCTAGTGCGGCTGCCTTTGCCTTTGCAGCGGCGGCGGCTTTTTGTTTTGCTATATCAAGGTCTTCTGCTGGTATTTCCTCTTTTGATTCGACCTGTTCCTTCGCCTTCATTTTGGCTAGTGCGGCTGCCTTTGCCTTTGCAGCAGCCTCTTTTTTTAACTGCTCAAGATCCTTCTCCCCGCTCATAGGTTAGATCACCTTCTTCCCAGTTTTAGCCTCGTAGCGGATTTTTTCCTTTAATTTATTTATCCCATATATTAATGCCGCCGGATTCGGAGGACATCCAGGTATGTAAACATCAACTGGTACAATCTGATCAACGCCTTTTACAACTGCATAGGATTTTACATATGGACCACCTGCAGTCGCACATGATCCCATCGCAATGACCCATTTTGGTTCTGGCATTTGATCATACAGTCTGCGAACGATTGGTGCCATTTTCTTCGTCACTGTACCTGAAACAATCATGACATCTGATTGACGAGGAGATGTTCTGAAAAACGACCCAAAACGGTCTAAATCGTAGTGAGCACCACCGACACCCATCATTTCGATGGCACAACAAGCAAGCCCGAAGGTCATTGGCCATAATGAGTTACTCCGCGCCCAAGCTTTTATTTGTTCTAATGTTGCCATAAATACATTACGCTGCAGCTCTTCCATTTCTTCAGGTGAAATATTTTCCAGTTTTAAGTCCATTTCAGCACCTTCTTCTTCCATGCATAAATAAGTCCTATTACTAGCATGAACACAAAAATTAACATTTCTATTAATGCAAAGATTCCGAGTTTTTCGTACGCAACAGCCCACGGATATAAAAATACCGTTTCTACATCAAAAATAACGAACATTAGTGCAAAAATATAATAGCGGACATTGAACTGTACCCTTGAATCATGAAATGGCACAATCCCGCTCTCATAAGTGGTGTACTTCGACTCATACGGTTTATATGGCCGCAAAAGTTTCCCTAAAAACAGGGCCACCACAGGTAACAAAATTCCTAGACATAGGAACACAAAAACAATCAAATAGTTATTTTGATATAAATTTAGCATCTCCATGTCCATCCCCTCCAATATTATTGAATTTTCCCTACCTTTACATTTGTAACCGTAACCATTATAGCATTGTTACCATTTTGTGTCGATAAACCCTAGAGAATTATGGAAATTCTCTCGTCCACGGAACAAGTCTAATGCTGCGTTTAAGTGACAAATCCGTGAACACATCCCCACTATATTTAAAATGAAAACCCTTTCCTTGTCAGTGAGATATATCAACAAATTTACTTTTCTTATTACTACTCTTATTAAAAAAATTCAAAAAAATAACCAAGTTGTTTAATTCCTGTAATGACTGATTTTCGGCATTGGCTGATAAATGAGTGAATTTAGCTAATAAAATTCAAGATTTGGCTGACAAATTATACAGACATCCCAAAAAACAGCCCTGCTTTATTAGCAAGGCTGTCCACCATTAACATATACAGGTTTTTCTTTTTACTCCTACGCGCTCTTTGTCTTCTATCTTTTTAATATATTCGGTAGCAAGAGGAACTTTACATGCTGTATTTCTTACATTTACATGGACCTTTCCAATCTGATCCGCGACTTTTTTAGCATCGGCGGATAGAGCTTGTACATAAGAGCCTACTGATATCACAAAACCATTCATCACGTATCGCACTCGGTTTCTTTCTTCATGAATGGTTTGCTCTATTTGTTTTAGGAGCGACTTGATTTCAGCCATGTCTAGCTCTTCATCGGAAGTGATAGATAAATAATTTGCATATGTATTCCATCCACATACGGCAATCATTTCTTCCTCTGACTTCATCCACTCTCTCGCTAATTCAAGAGCAAATTCACTTTCAGCTGCTACCCCAGCAACCGTATATTCAGCAACCGCATGCCAATTTGCTTTATATGCCCAATCCAGTAATTCCTCTTTTGTCATTAATTTAGGATTTATCGAAATCCCCGCCAAGTACATCGCGTCATAAATCCCAGAATCATAAAGCTTTAATGCTAACTCTTGATCCTTTTTTACATATTTCACAAGCTTCTTTAAATCCCCAACCTTCACTCCGAACAAAGGCTCTTTGGCCCCGTGGCGCAAGAATGTCTTTTTCGTTTGTTCCGTCCCCAGTTCCTCCAGATTTTTTATTATTTCATCGTATGTCATCGGTGTTTCCCTCCTATATTAATATTTCATTCTTTTATTCATTTCAATTTTTGTTAAGTAATAAACGTAATTAGCTTATTATTCTTTTATTATGACTAAAATCCTTCCGAAGTTCTATCATGGTGACTCGTTTCTTTTTCATAAATATGGGTGCAATCGGCTCTTCTATGTGACCACTTTCTCTCTCTTTCCTCAAATTCGGGATCATTCGGCTCTTCTATGTGACCGCTTTCTCTCTCTTTCCTCAAATTCGGGATCATTCGACTCTTCTATGTGACCGCTTTCTCTCTCTTTCCTCAAATTCGGGATCATTCGGCTCTTCTATGTGACCGCTTTCTCCCTCTTTCCTCAAATACAGGATCATTCGACTTTTCATCTTTATCGTATTCAGTGATCATTTTTTCATCTAAAATAAAAAACACCTCCCAGCAAATCGCTGAGAAGTGTTTGATCGCTTATTAAAAATGCTTTTCTGAAACGTGGATACGATTGACTGCACGCTGAAGAGCAAGTTCTGCTCGTTTGAAATCGATGTTATCACGCTTTTGATCACTCAAGCGCTGTTCCGCACGTTCTTTCGCACGGTTCGCACGATCGACATCAATGTCATCTGCTTTTTCAGCTGATTGTGCTAAAATCGTTACTTTGTCAGGGCGAACTTCTAATAAGCCGCCGCTTACTGCTACTAAATCTGTTTTTCCGCCGTTTTTCAAACGGACGGCTCCAATTTGTAACGGTGCAACCATTGGAATGTGACCATGTAAAATACCAAGCTCACCGCTTTGAGCTTTCGTGCTTACCATTTCCACATCTGATTCATACACCGGGCCATCGGGAGTAACAACACTGACTTTAATCGTCTTCATTTTTTACCCTCCTGGTCCGAAATTAAACCTCTACGCCCATATTCTTTGCACTCTCGATAACCTCTTCGATTCTACCTACGAGACGGAATGCATCTTCTGGAAGGTGGTCATATTTTCCTTCAAGAATTTCTTTGAAACCATTAACAGTTTCTTTTACAGGTACGTATGAACCTGGCTGACCAGTGAACTGTTCAGCAACGTGGAAGTTTTGTGATAAGAAGAACTGAATACGACGCGCACGGTGAACGATAAGCTTATCATCATCTGAAAGCTCATCCATACCTAGGATCGCGATAATATCTTGTAATTCTTTATATCGTTGTAAAGTTGATTGAACTTGACGAGCAACTGAGTAGTGCTCTTCTCCAACGATTTCTGGTGATAACGCACGAGAAGTTGAAGCAAGAGGATCCACCGCAGGGTAGATACCCATCTCAGAAAGCTTACGCTCAAGGTTTGTTGTCGCATCTAAGTGAGCGAAAGTTGTTGCAGGAGCCGGATCCGTATAGTCATCGGCTGGTACGTAGATCGCTTGGATCGATGTTACAGAACCAACGTTTGTAGACGTGATACGCTCTTGTAATTTACCCATTTCCGTTGCAAGAGTTGGCTGGTAACCTACCGCTGAAGGCATACGGCCTAATAACGCAGAAACCTCAGAACCTGCTTGCGTGAAACGGAAGATATTATCCATGAAGAATAATACGTCTTGGCCTTGCTCATCACGGAAATATTCAGCCATTGTTAGTCCTGTCAGGGCAACACGCATACGTGCACCAGGCGGCTCGTTCATCTGACCGAATACCATCGCAGTTTTCTTAATAACGCCTGAATCTGTCATTTCATGATAAAGGTCGTTACCTTCACGAGTACGCTCACCTACACCAGCGAATACAGAAATACCGCCGTGCTCTTGAGCGATGTTATTAATTAATTCCTGGATTAAAACGGTTTTACCTACACCGGCACCACCGAATAGACCGATTTTTCCACCTTTAATATATGGAGCAAGAAGGTCTACTACTTTAATTCCAGTTTCAAGAATTTCAACTTCAGTTGATAATTGCTCAAATTTCGGTGCTTCTCTGTGGATGGAATCACGACGAGCATCTGCTGGAAGTGGAGCATCAAGGTCGATATTTTCACCTAATACGTTAAATACACGACCAAGTGTTACATCCCCAACAGGTACAGAGATAGGAGCACCAGTGTCTACTACTTCACTGCCGCGAGTTAAGCCGTCAGTTGAAGCCATCGCAATGGTACGAACTGTATCATCACCTAAATGAAGGGCAACTTCAAGGGTTAAGTTGATGTCAACTTCAGATTCGTTACGCGCTTTATTAACGATCGTCAATGCATTATAGATCTCAGGAAGTTGTCCGCTTTCGAACTTTACGTCAACAACTGGACCCATGACTTGAAGAACGCGTCCTTTGTTCATCTTTTTCCCTCCTAACAATTTCTAGAGACGAGTGGTCAGATATCGGATTTGAAGTGATCAGCTTTTGTGTTGACCACTTTTTCCAACTCTATTGTCTCAACCACATGGTAAAAATGATTTTCATATTCTTAAGAGAAGCACAGGGTTTCGTTGGCCCTGAGCCTCATCCAGCAATTATGTTTCGAATTATTCTAATGCAGCTGCTCCACCAACGATTTCAGTAATTTCTTGAGTGATGGCTGCCTGACGAGCACGGTTGTAGCTAAGGCTTAGAGAGTTAATAAGCTCATTCGCATTATCCGTGGCACTCTTCATAGCCGTCATCCTTGCAGCATGCTCAGATGCTTTACTGTCTAAAAGTGCTCCGTAAATTAAGCTTTCAGCATATTGAGGAAGCAATACTTCTAGAATTTCTTCAGCAGACGGTTCAAATTCATAAGATGTAAGCTTTGTAGAAGAGGAGATATCCGTTAACGGAAGCAACTTCTTCTCCGTTACATCCTGTTGAATCGCACTGACATAGTGGTTATAGTACATATATAATTTATCAAATGTTTCATCTGTAAACATTCCAACCGTTTTGCTCGAAATGTCTTTAATCTCAGCAAACTCTGGTTGATCAGCAACGGCGACAATATCAAGAATGACATTCATGCCACGTTTTCTGAAGAAATCACGTCCATTACGGCCGATTGCAATGATTGCATACTCATCATTTGATTTATGGCGACTTTTAATGGTTTGGTATACATGCCTTAAGACGTTACTGTTAAAAGCTCCAGCAAGACCACGGTCAGAAGTGATAACGAGATAGCCGGTCTTTTTAACTGGACGGCTCGTTAGCATTGGATGGGATACATCCTTACTTCCTAACGCAATAGAAGCAGTAACCTCCTGAATCTTTTCCATGTAGGGAACAAATGACTTAGCATTTATTTCTGCACGGCTCATTTTCGCAGCAGATACCATTTGCATTGCTTTTGTAATTTGGCTCGTTTTCTTCGTAGAAGTAATACGAGATTTTATATCGCGTAATGATGCCACAGGTTCTCACCACCCTTTTTCAAAGAATGTCAGCACGCAGCACCTAGTAGGAACTGCTAGCTTTCCTATTGTCAGACCAAAAAATAAGATCATTTTAAATATCAGAAGCCAGAGAGGAGATTAGAAGGAATCAGGTTGCAAATTGTTTCTTCTAATCTTTTTTCTTGGCCTATTATTTAAATAAAGTATTATCTTATTTTTCAGATACTGCGAATGATTTCTTAAAGTCGTTAATTGCAGCACCCATATCCTCATCAGCTGGAAGCACTTTCGTTGTAGCGATATGGTCTAACAACTCTTTGCGGTTGTGGTCTAACCATGAAAGGAACTCAGATTCGAAACGACGAATATCCTGTACAGGAATATCATCTAAGAAGCCGCGAGTAAGTGCATAGAGAATGGCAACTTGCTTCTCTACTTTTAACGGCTTATTAAGATCTTGTTTAAGTACCTCTACTGTACGAGCACCACGATTTAATTTCGCTTGTGTTGCTTTATCTAGATCAGAACCGAATTGGGCAAATGATTCTAGCTCACGGTAAGAAGCAAGGTCAAGACGTAATGTACCTGCAACACTTTTCATCGCTTTAATTTGTGCGGATCCACCTACACGTGATACAGAAAGACCTGCGTTAATCGCCGGACGAACACCGGAGAAGAAAAGATCTGACTGCAAGAAGATTTGTCCATCAGTAATGGAAATAACGTTTGTTGGGATATAAGCAGAAACGTCACCTGCTTGTGTTTCGATAAATGGCAATGCAGTAATGGAACCTGCGCCTTTAGCATCACTTAACTTAGCAGCACGCTCTAAAAGACGGCTGTGTAAGTAGAATACATCCCCTGGATAAGCTTCACGGCCTGGAGGACGACGTAATAATAATGAAAGCTCACGATAAGCAGACGCTTGTTTTGTTAAGTCATCATACACAACAAGAACGTGCTTGCCATTGTACATGAACTCTTCACCCATTGTTACCCCAGCATAAGGAGCTAAGAATAATAATGGAGCTGGCTGTGATGCAGAAGCAGTTACAACGATTGTGTAATCTAATGCACCATGCTTACGAAGCATTTCAACTGCGTTACGAACAGTTGATTCTTTCTGTCCGATAGCAACGTAGATACAAACCATATCTTGATCCTTTTGGTTCAAGATCGTATCGATTGCAACAGAAGTTTTACCTGTTTGACGGTCACCGATGATTAACTCACGTTGTCCGCGTCCGATTGGCACTAATGCGTCAATCGCTTTAATTCCCGTTTGAAGCGGCTCGTGTACAGATTTACGATCCATAACACCTGGTGCTAATGCTTCAATAGGACGTGTTTTAGTTGTATTAATTGGACCCATACCATCAACAGGCTGTCCAAGTGGATTTACCACGCGTCCGATTAACTCTTCCCCAACCGGAACCTCCATGATGCGTCCTGTACGGCGAACTTCATCGCCTTCACGAATTTCTGTGAATGGTCCTAAAATAATGATACCGACGTTATTTTCTTCAAGGTTTTGTGCCATACCCATAACGCCGTTTGAAAATTCAATAAGTTCTCCAGCCATGACATTGTCGAGGCCATGAGCACGAGCGATACCGTCACCTACTGAGATAACCGTACCTACATCACTCACTTGAATTTCCGACTGATAGTTTTCGATTTGCTTTTTTATCAGCGCACTGATTTCTTCAGCTTTGATGCTCATGAGTTTCACCCCTATCTACGAATCTTAGCCTAACAATTGACGTTCTAGACGATCTAGCTTACCGCGCAAGCTGCCGTCGAAAATTCGGTTTCCGATACGAAGCTTGATGCCGCCCAGTAAATTAGAATCAACAATATTGTCAACACGAAGTGATTTTTTTCCAACTTTAGCTGCAAATGATGCAGATAATGCTTCACTCTCCGCCTCTGTTAGTGGGCGGATGGAATAAACTTTTGCCTCTGCAATGCCTCTTTCGTCATTCGCAAGGCTTATAAAATAATCAGCCACATCAGAAATATGATCCTCACGGTGGCGATCAATTAATAACATTAATGTATTTAACACGTAAGTGCTAACAGATTCAAATGCACCTTTTAAAATCTCTTTTTTCTTCGCAATTGGAAGCTTCGGAGATTTCAATACTGCATTTAAATCAGAGTTTTGATTTACTACATCCTTAACTACACGGAGCTCTTCTTCCATTTGGTTCAGAAGCTGGTGTTCCTGTGCAAGCTGGAAAAGAGCCAACGCATAGCGCTTTGCTACTGTAGAGCCTGTCATCGGCCTTCTCCTGCCTCTTGAATATATTCGTTAATCAGCTTTTCTTGATCCTCTGTACTTAATTCCTTCTCAATAACCTTCGAAGCAATTAAGACAGATAGAGAAGCTACCTGCTCGCGAATGGCCGCAACAGCTTTTTCCTTTTGCTGTTCGATTTCAAGCTTAGCAGATTCCTTTAAGCGTTCTGACTCAGCACGTGCTGCTACAATGATTTCCTCACGCTGCACATCGCCTTGCTTCTTCGCACCTTCAATTAATCCTTGTGCCTCTGTACGGGCTTCTTTTAAAAGGCTTCTTTGCTCTTCTAAAAGCTTTTTCGCTTCTTCACGACTTTGTTCAGCCGCTTCAATTTCACCTGCAATATGGTCTTCACGCTGTTTCATAACACCCATCAGAGGACCCCAAGCGAATTTTTTAAGAAGAAGTAATAATATGATAAAAGCGATTAGCTGGTATATCATATCCCCACCGTTAAAACCGGTTGATGAACCTAAAACAAAACTGTTCAATAACACCCTCGATTCACTCCCTTCAAGAGTCGTTCACTTAAGAAAAATCATCTATTCTTTAAAACATTTCATTGTAATACATAAAGGAATGGCGAAGGTTCTCATGGAATGATCTTCGCCATTTTCAAATTGTGTATCAAGGAATTACTGTCCAACTACCATGAACGCGATAACGACAGCGATGATTGGTAATACCTCAACTAAACCTACACCAATAAACATTGTTGTTTGAAGCATACCGCGAGCTTCTGGCTGACGAGCCATACCTTCAACTGTTTTAGAAATAATAAGACCGTTACCAATACCAGCACCTAGTGCTGCTAAACCAACTGCGATTGCTGCTGCTAATACACCCAAACTCATTCTAATTTCCTCCTTGAATTGTATAATAAATTTTTTAATTTGTGTTTGTTCAGTAAATGAACAGTTATATATTAATGGTCACGGCTCACTTTGTGTGCCATATAAACCATAGATAACATACAGAAGATAAACGCTTGGATTGCACCGATAAAGATTGAAAATCCTTGCCATGCAATTGTTGGGAGAATGGCCGAAATTTTGCCAACCCATCCACTACCCGCAAGATCTACAACTAATAATGAAAGCAAAATCTCCCCAGCATAAATATTTCCGTAAAGACGCAAGCCTAATGTGAGGGCGTTTGCAAATTCCTCAATAATTTTAATAGGGGACATTATCCAGAAAGGCTTCAAGAATTCTCGCCCGTAAGCTCCCGCTCCTTTGGCCTTAATACCATAAAAATGCGTTAATGCCACAACCATGACTGATAATGTCAAGGTTATTGCTGGATCTGCTGTTGGCGATTTCCACCACAATTCCCCATTGTAAGAAATTGAGAAAGGAAGACCAAGCATGTTGGAAACAAAGATATACATGATTAATGTGATACCAAGAATATGGAATCTTCCTCCATCTTTCCAATCCATAGCACTATTAATAATATTTTTGACAAAGTCCATTACCCATTCGAAAAAGTTTTGCATACCCGTTGGCTTCATAGCAAGACGACGAGTAGAAAGAACAGCAATGATAAAGACAATGGCACTTGCAATTGTAATCATCATAATATTCCCTAAGTTAAAGGTTAAGCCCATAAACTCACGTATAGGAGCTCCATGTTGCATATTTTTCACCTCTCTTCCTGCTATTTACGTAAAAATGTCTGAAGAAAAAAATCTATCATAATGACGATATAGGATGTCATTAATCCAAATACTACACTGATAAGATGAAAATGTTCTGGAAATTTCATAGCAATCATAACAGCTAACACTGCCGTTGCCATTCTTGAAGCCGTTCCAAGAGAACGAACCTTTTCTCCCTTTTCTACTGCTGCTCCAAATTGCTCTGTCTTCCTCGTCATTAACCACAAATTATAGAGGCTCATTACTGTACCCAGTATTAACCCTAGAAAGATAGATTGGTAAGACGTGAATCCCCAGCCGAGAACATAAAAAGACAACAGCAAAAATATGTACTTGCGTTGGCGAACATACATGGTTTTTAAATCTGACATCTTTAATTATTCTCCTGTGAAGAAATGTTGAATCAAGCGAAGCATAGCGAATATTCCCACTGCCAATCCGAGCAGTAAGCCGATTATTAGAAACAGCGGCTCGGTACCCGCATACCGATCTAGCCATCTTCCTGAGAAAATGCCGATTAGGATGGATCCTACTAATTGTGAAAGAATTGCTGACATTAAACCCATAGCTTGGATTAGGTTGCGGTTTTTTTGACGCATCATAACGCATCCTCTCTAAAAAAATAGGAGAATGGTAAGTGAGTTTTGAGGTTCTGCTTTTCCAATATTAGAACATGCAGATTCGGGAATAATAACTGCAAAAAGATTATGAAAACCCTATCATCTTATACCCTTTGTAAGCATACAATAGGGACTTGTCAATGTCAATGTGTTTGTAGTGAAAAAAGTCACTAACAAAAAGGCTAAAATTTGGTACGTTCACAGTTTGATCACAATTTAATTTTACTAACCTATTGAAAATGGAATGCGCTTTTTGCCTCATCCCATTTTCAATAGCTGATAAAGTGAAACTTCCATTAGTGGGGGTTTTTCGACGCACAGGACGTGCTAGTGCTGACGTAGCCACAGGACGTGGCGTTCTTAGTCGGCTTTCATCCCCCACTGATGGTTAGTTGTGGCCCACAGGAAGTGGGTCACGCAGACGTTGCCACACGATGTGGCGCTTTTAGTCTGTGCTCATTTTACGGGCAGTTGATCCCCCACTTAGGTTTCTTTGATTCTCTCGCAACCTTGTAGTGGGGGTCTTACTGCCCGTTAATCTGCGATAATCTATTTTTGGTCATGCTGTTCAGCCAGTTGCCCATTTGACTGAATAACCAGAAACGATTCAAGTGCGTCTTCCTTTCCGGCCTTTTTTGCGAATACCTTTATGACATACAATCCCGGCCTTGGAAGCTGTTCACTTTTAATCTCTTGCTTTAGCTCTCCTTTACCAACATTTCTTTTCCAGTCTAGAAAGCCAATAAATCGAAGACTATCATAGTCAAACATAGCAATTCCGAATTCCTCTGCACCTCCCGGTAAATAAACCTCGTACCGATAGGTTTGCTTTTGATCGCCTTTCCCAATTCCAAATCCCATTACTCTTGGATAATCTGGTTCTTCAAGTACATATAGGTAAGGAAGCATTATTTTCTCTGCGCCTGCATTCAGAATAAGTGTGCCATCATAAATTTTTTTGTCTAATAGATGGGGATCTACGGATAATTTGATTTCAACTCTTTTTTTCTCCCCCGGTTTTAAATAAAGGGGGAGAGGCAGTCTCCAGCTTAATCCTTTCTCTGCACGCGGAATGGAGAATGCGTAGTTCTGTGCTTTTAACCCGATATTTTCAATTGTAACAAATCCACTATGCTCATGAAGCCGGTCAGAAAGCTGAAACTTTCCAAATTGAAGAGAGGCCGGCAACACAAGCGTGTTTGTCTTTAAAGCTTTCTCGATTTGGATCCTGCCGGCACCCTGCTCAAAGGTTCGATAAGGCTCTCCTTTTTTGTTTAACAGCGGCTTTGCAGTGTTCATAAGGGCAGCTTTAATTTTTTCGGGACCCCAATCAGGATGAGCTTGCTTAATGAGAGCACATGCACCTGCAACATGTGGTGCGGCCATGCTTGTTCCCTGCAAAGGTAAGTACCCTCCTGGAACAGTACTGTTAATCGCGACTCCAGGAGCTAGGACATCAGGTTTAATCTCCCATGTAGAGGTGACAGGACCTCGGGAGCTAAAATCTGCAAGAACATCCTTTTCTTCTATTATATAAGTCCTTGCAAACTGCATCTTATTGGTCAATTCCTTTTTTAGCTTCTCCCCATTTGCTTTAGACACGGCCGTAACAGGAATCGAAACCCCCTTCTCTAAATTACCGAAAAATGCCCCTTTCGTATTATTGTAGATAATAACGGCAATTGCTCCCGCCTCGTAAGCATTTATCGCCTTTTCGGTAAACGTTAGCTCGCCTCTTTCAAGCAACACAATTTTTCCATTAGCATCCTTCAATTCCTCTTTACTTCCTAAACCAGCGAACATGATTTCATATGATTTATTGAAATCCCATTCGACTGATCCTTGGAGCGGTTCAAGCCTAAACTTCTTCCCAGCTGCTTCTAAATAGGCAATGTTCAGCGTAGGAGTGGAAGCACCTACCGAGATCGCTTTAGAGGCCGTGCCTGGTGATCCAACCGTCCAGGTATTTGGTCCAGAATTTCCTGAAGAAGTTACGGCGGTAATTCCCTTTTCTACTGCTTTATTTAAAGCCATACTTATCGGAAGATCCGGTCCGTTCACATTATTTCCAAGCGATAGATTCAAAATATCCACTTGATCCTTTATTGCTTGATCAATCGCGGCAATCACTTGCTCTGTCGTTCCGTTTCCACCTGGACCAAGTGCCCGGTAAGCAATTATGGTAGCTTCAGGAGCTACCCCTTTGATTTTGCCGTTTGCCGCTATAATACCAGCAACATGTGTTCCATGAAGCGTGCTCTCTCCCTCTCTCTCAGTTGTCTCCATCGGGTCATTATCCCCGTTTACTAAATCATGTCCTCCCCCGTAATTGATTCTTAAATCTGGATGTGTGTAGTCAATTCCTGTGTCGATCACTCCCACCTTTATTCCTTTACCCGTTAATCTTTGGTTTTTCGCATCAAATAAACCTCTAACTTCTTCAGCTCCGATCATTTTGATGCTTTCTTCAGCGTGAACTTGATATGTATGAACAGGAGAATCTGTTGCTCCTGCAAGATTAGAAAGCTTATCAATGTCAGATTGCTTGCCTTTCACTGAAAAGCCATTAATCGCGTATTTGTAAATATGCCTTAATTCTAGATTAGGAGTGGAACGAATGAATTGTCTAATTTCTTGTTCGCTTTTTTCTTTATTTAATAGAATAATCGATACTTTTTCGATATCTGCGGATTCTTTTGGAAGGGGAGGGTGATGAAGGGTTCGTGCATGTGCAGATGGCTGAAGTAACAATAGTAGGAAGAGTGTTGAGATTGTGATAAGTTTTTGCATAAAAATCACCCTTTTTGGCTTAGGGTGTCTTAATGGAGGATATTTATACATAAGAAACAATTATGAGTATTGCTCTCAACCTAGTTGTAAAATGTCGTCGGTTTCATTTCGCTGCGCTGGTGATTACTTCGTACATCAAGGTTTGCTCAACGAATCCGACGACAATTTCATTTGTACACAGGAAAAGCTAGACTTAAGAAAAAAACTGGCCCTTAAAAAATAGGACCAGTTTGATTTCTATATTCTAAAATTATCGCAGATTAACGGGCAGTAAGACCCCCACTACAAGGTTGCGAGAGAATCAATGAAACCTAAGTGGGGGATCAACTGCCCGTAAAGGCACATAAAATGAACACAGACTAAAAGCGCCACATCGTGTGGCAACGTCTGCGTGACCCACTTCCTGTGGGCCGCAACTAACCATAAGTGGGGGATGAATACCGACTAAGAACGCCACGTCCTGTGGCAACGTCGGCACTAGCACGTCCTGTGCTTCGAAAAACCCCCACTTATGGAAGTTTCACTTTATTTTGTACCAAATAAACGGTCTCCTGCGTCACCTAGACCAGGTACAATATAGCCATGATCATTTAACTTTTCGTCTAGAGCTGCGATAAAGATATCTACATCAGGATGAGCTTCCTTTAATACCTCGACTCCTTCTGGAGCAGCTACTAAGCACATAAATTTAATATGTTTAGCACCGCGCTTTTTCAAAGAATTGATCGCTTCCACCGCAGATCCACCTGTTGCAAGCATCGGATCAACAACGATAAAATCTCTTTCTTCCACATCGCTAGGGAGCTTCACATAATATTCAATAGGCTTTAATGTTTTCGGATCACGGTATAAACCGATATGACCTACCTTTGCCGCAGGGATCAGTTTCAAAATCCCATCAACCATTCCAATTCCAGCTCGTAAAATCGGGATAATCCCGATCTTTTTGCCAGAAAGAACTTTAGATTTCATTGGGCTAACCGGTGTTTCGATTTCAACCTCTTCCAATGACATATCCCTTGTAATTTCAAATGCCATTAAAGTTGCTACTTCATCGACCAATTCACGAAAATCCTTCGTTCCTGTAGACTTATCACGAATGTATGTAAGCTTATGCTGAATTAATGGATGATCAAATACGTATACCTTTGCCATGAAAAATCTCCCCTTTTCAATTTTACTCATTTTCCCAATATTAATAAGTAAAGAAATACTTCCTTCGACAATTTTCTTAACTTGCACTTCGTCTAATTTTACAGAAAAAATTTTAACAGAGCAACTTTCAATTTGAATTGTAAAAGAATCGTCAAAGAAGTCTTGTTTAAGGCGCTAATGAAGGAAATTTATTGCTTTAATATCTCTTAGCTCCCGGATATCCGCTAGTTTTGCTAGAATATCCGCTACAATTTAAATATATCCGCTAGTTTCATTATTATTTCCGCCACATTGCTCATTATTTCCGCAACCTCCATTAGAAAAACTTGGCGTTCGCCAAGTCCTTTTTGGTGAATGCCTTAGTTTTTCTTATGCGATCTTATTAGCAGATATTTTATTGAAAACACACTTTACTTTAATACGTTAATAAACTTAAACTTTCCGATTAGCTAAAAAAAGGATCTGACCTAAGTCAGACCCTTTAGTATTAATATTCAGGATATAAAGTAAAGTTGCTAGTTAGTGATACTACACGATTTCTTGCTTCCTCAAGCTTGCCTTCGTCTTCGTAATTTTTAAGTGTGAAAGCAATGATGGATGCAATTTCTTCCATTTCCTTTTCACCGAAGCCACGGGAAGTGACTGCAGCAGTACCAATACGAACGCCGCTAGTAACGAATGGGCTTTCTGGATCGTATGGAATTGTATTTTTATTCACAGTAATGCCTACTTCGTCAAGAACCTTTTCAGCAATTTTACCTGTTAAACCAAGGGAGCGCAGGTCAACAAGTAAAAGATGATTATCTGTACCACCTGAAACAAGATCAAGTCCTTCTTTTTGCAAGCCTTCTGCTAAATGCTTTGCATTTGAAATGACATTGCTCGCATAGGTCTTGAAGTCCTCTTGAAGAGCTTCACCAAGTGCAACGGCTTTTGCTGCAATAACATGCATTAACGGACCGCCTTGAATTCCAGGGAAAATAGATTTATCAATTTTCTTCGCAAATTCTTCTTTACAAAGAATCATTCCTCCGCGTGGACCACGTAGAGTTTTATGTGTTGTAGTCGTAACGAAGTCTGCATAAGGGACTGGGCTTTGATGTAATCCAGCTGCAACAAGTCCAGCAATATGAGCCATGTCTACCATTAAATAAGCACCGACTTCATCAGCGATTTCACGGAAGCGTTTAAAATCAATCGCACGTGGATAAGCACTTGCACCTGCAACGATTAACTTCGGTTTATGCTCGCGTGCTTTTTCAAGGACGACATCATAATCGATCATATGAGTCTTTTCATCAACGCCATATTCAACGAAGTTATATTGAACTCCACTAAAATTGACCGGGCTTCCATGTGTTAAGTGGCCACCATGAGAAAGATTCATACCTAGAACCGTATCCCCATGCTCCAAGATCGTGTAATACACAGCCATATTTGCCTGTGCACCAGAGTGCGGCTGAACATTGACATGATCTGCACCAAAAATTTCTTTTGCTCGATCACGAGCTAAATCCTCCACTACGTCAACATGCTCACAGCCACCGTAATAGCGTCTAGCTGGGTAGCCCTCTGCATATTTATTCGTAAGTACAGAACCTTGTGCTTCCATTACTGCTTCACTGACAAAGTTCTCAGAAGCAATTAATTCTATCTTTGCTCTTTGGCGCCCTAATTCATCTTGAATTGAGTTGAAAACTAGCTCATCTTGTTTCGCTAAATGCTTCATCCTAAAAGCCTCCCTTTTTCCTCGAACTATATCAAATAGATATATAAAGGTTCTATTTTGAAAATTCCACTATATCTTATCATGTTTTACTAGGGAAAAGAAGAGATTGAAT
Source organism: Cytobacillus dafuensis (assembly GCF_007995155.1). NCBI lineage: Bacteria > Bacillati > Bacillota > Bacilli > Caryophanales > Bacillaceae > Cytobacillus > Cytobacillus dafuensis. The sequence goes on from NZ_CP042593.1 coordinate 4,646,797, forward strand.
TAGCTTTAATGATTTAAAAGAGAAAAGCCTTTGCATTACACAAAGACTTTTTTAGTTGCAGGTTTTATTTTCCATTTTTCTTTCGTAAACAGCTCTAGCTCCGCCGATTAGCTTAGGTCTTGTCATTGCCAGCGTGACATGAGCCTCACCTAACGATTTCTGTGTAACTCTAATCGGAACTGCCACATGCTTTAAATGCATGCCTATAAAAGTATCGCCGATGTCTATCCCTGCATCTGCCTTAATATGCTCAACTAGAATGGGATCTGCCATATGTTCAAAAGCATATGTTGCCATTGCACCGCCTGCGGTACGAACAGGAACAACACTGACTTCATCTAAATGTTTTTCCAAGGCTGTTTTTCTTTCAACAACCAATGCACGATTTAAATGTTCACAGCATTGGAAAGCAAGTGCGACACCTGTCTTCTCGCTTAGTATCCTTAGTTGGGAAAAAATCATCTCAGCCACCTGCTCTGTGCCAGCAGTGCCGATTTTCTTCCCTGCCACTTCACTCGTGCTGCAGCCAATGACAAGAATATGCCTATCATTTAGAGGAACCAGTTCACTAAATTCACTAATCATGCTGGATAACTGTATTTCCCATGTTTCGATTAACTCTTTCAAAAAAGCTCACCCTTTCCGGAAGCTTCCTCTTTTATCGGATAAAAATTTCACTTTATCGCAGATTAACGGGCAGTAAGACCCCCACTGATGGAAGTTTCACTTTATTGATTTTCGTAAGCTTTTATTTTCCCAACACGATTTTCGTGACGTCCGCCTTCATAATCAGTCGTCAGCCATACTTTCGCGATTTCGCGTGCCAAACCTGGACCAATCACACGCTCACCCATCGCGAGCATATTGCTGTCATTATGTTCACGAGTTGCTTTCGCACTAAATACATCATGCACGAGCGCACAGCGGATGCCTTTCACCTTATTGGCCGCGATGCTCATGCCAATTCCAGTACCGCAAATGAGAATGCCTTTATCAAATTCACCGTTCGCTACCTTTTGAGCGACTGGCAATGCATAATCAGGATAATCGACAGAAGTTCCACATTCACAGCCAAAATCTTCAAATTCAATTCCCATTTCATTCATTAAATTCTTTATTTCTTCGCGAATATTAACGCCGCCATGATCTGAAGCAATTGCAACTTTCATTCCATAATCCTCCTATGAAGTAAACTTTCTAGCACCTGCTATTATTTTGACATTAAGCTTAGTTTTTCTTATGCGATCTCCTTAGCAGAGACTTCATCTATATTTCAATTTTACTTTAGTACTAAAATAAACTCAAACCTTCTTATTAACAATCATCAGTATCTACTCTCAACCTTGTATGTAAAATGTCGTCGATTTCATTTTTATACAGAAAAGAGCCTCCGAAAAATCGAAGGCCCTCCTCTCTATTAAATCTGAAATCTAGTGATGGTATTTTTTAATTTTTCAGCCTGCTCTTTTAATTCAATTGCAAGGTTTTCAACATTTGCCATTACTGCCGTTTGCTGATCTGTTGCGGTTGCAACTTCTTGTGCACCAGCAGATGTCTCCTCTGCAATAGCAGCCACTTCTTGGGATTGCGTAGAAGTATGCTGAATGCTTTCCATTTGGCGATCTACTAAAATCGTAATGGTAGAAACGAATGATGCCATTTCATTGACCGTTTTCGTCATCTCTTCGATCACAGTATTCGTTTCTGTTCCTTTTTTCGCCTCACTGTTAGCCGTTTCTACTTGTTCGGAAATTTGCTTAACAACATTTTGAACCTCAGCTTGGATGTTTGCAATTAATTCCGAAATGCCTTGTACAGCCTTCGCACTTTCGTCAGCAAGCTTTCTTACTTCCTCTGCTACAACAGCAAAGCCTTTTCCATGCTCCCCTGCTCGAGCTGCTTCAATGGATGCATTCAAGGCTAAAAGATTCGTCTGGGCCGCAATATCACCGACAAGCTGGATGATTTGCTCAACCTTTGTCGCATTCTCCTCTAGACGCATGACAGTTTGAAGTGACTCCTGATTTTCTTGTGCAAGTTTCTCGATTCCTGAAACAAGAGAATGAATGATTTTCTTTGATTCATGAAGATCCTGAACCATTTCTCTCGACACAACTTCAGAAGCGTTTGCCTTTTCCTGAACTTCCTCCGCAATTCTAATGACATCCTCTACAGATTCAGCAGTAGACTGAATAGAAATAGCGGAATTGTCAGCCCCTATGGAAATCTCGTTAATCGTTCTTGCAATGGAATCTGCTTGTTCAGCTGCAATAGCAGATTCCTTTGAAATAGCAATGACTTTATCATTTGTCTCTCTGAAGTTTTCGTCAATTTGATGAACCATTTGCCTTAAATTCGATAACATATCATTGAAGGCAACGCCAAGCGAGCGGATTTCATCATCCGTTTTCGCCAATTCTACATCTTCATGAATATCTCCCTGCGCCGCCTTTAAAGCCATTTTCTCTAGCTTTTGTAAAGGCTTGATAATAAAGCCAGCCGCGAAAAAGGCTAAAATTCCCGACCAAATAATCCCGAGACTTAATGTAATAATCGTAAATAGAACTTCGTCAACAGGCCAAGATTTCTTAATTAGCGGATATAGAATATAAATAAAGAATGCACTTGTTGTGTATGTAATGAATGCTAAGATCGTGATAAAAAGAACAAGCTTCTTCCTCAAACCAAATTTATACCGATGCTTCTCTCCCATTGCTATCCCCCTAGTTATGGCTTTTCGCTTTGTAATCGATTCATGATATCAGAAATTGTTTCACTCAAATCCTTAAAGGTATTTCTGTAGACCTCAATTGGCCCACCAAAAGGATCGATAATATCGCCGTTTCCGCTCTTTCCCGCAAATTCCTTCAAAGTAAATGTTTTCATTGTGGCGCTTGGAAACATGCTAATAACCGCTTCCTTATGGCTCCTTGTCATTGTCAAAATAAACGTCGTCCAATTCACCAAACTATCATTTAATAATGTAGCCTGATGATTAAGAGTTAACCCTTGTTCCTCTAATGCTCTTCTTGTATTAACAGACGCTTCATTTCCATCAAATGCATATACACCTGCAGATTTCACTTCAACTCCAGGGATTTTCTTGCTTTTCAATATGGCTTCAGCCATCGGGCTCCGACATGTATTCCCTGTACACACAAATAAAACATGAGTCATAGCTGCGCCTCCTTCCTATTCATTATAAGACATATCTCCTAGATACAATAGTCTCTATATGAAAAATTATTCCTTTTTTATCAACAATTCTACAAAGTTCAACTTGTTTTTATACAATAATATGAAATCTAGTAAGAAAACAATTATCATTTTTTAGAGTTAAGAGTTGAGACCTGGAATTAGAAAAAAAAGAAAGGGTATTTTGACCCTTTCCACATAAAAAAAATAATATTCATACAACACCTTTGTCCACATCACGCGAACAATATGATCAAAATGTCTTTTGGCGGTGCCTGACACCTTATGAGCCTTTAATCACACGATGTCCTGCTGCTTTCATCAGACGGTTCATAATTGCATTTCCGACACCATCATTTGAAAACATTTCGCTAAAAATAACATCGGCTTTCGTACTATTAAAATACCTCAATGCTTCATATAAAGAACTTGCAACGGTATCAAGCTCAGCACGTTTTCCACAAGCAAACACAAAATCACTTTTATAATAGTCCCTATTTTCTTCCGTTGTTAAGACTCCGACGGAAAGACCTTCTTTTCTTTTTTCATTCACGAGCTTTTGAATGAATTCCTTCGATCCTTCTACTAAATAAAGGGGTGCGTCGGGAGCGTAATGGCGATACTTCATCCCAGGTGATTTTGGTGCCTTCTCCGTGTCAACAAGCGCTGGATCAACATTTACCGCCCCTATTACTGCTTCAAGCTGTTCCCTTGTAATTCCACCTGGTCTTAATATGGTTGGGACCATTACGGTACAATCCAATACGGTAGATTCCACACCAACTCCAGTAGGCCCTCCGTCAATAAGCCCGCCAATTCTCTCATTTAGATCCTCCCATACATGCTCTGCCGTTGTAGGGCTCGGTCTTCCTGAGCGGTTCGCACTTGGAGCCGCAATCGGAAGACCTGCTTGCTTAATAACGGCAAGGGCTATCGGGTGGTCTGGCATTCGAACAGCTACTGTAGATAATCCAGCTGTTGCTTTATCTGAAAGCTTGCCGTTTTTCTTTTTAAAAATAAGGGTTAACGGCCCAGGCCAGAATTCTTTCATTAATCGTTTCGCCTTTTCAGGTATTTCTTCGACAAAATCCTGCAGCTGCACTTCTTCAGCTATGTGGATAATCAGTGGATTATCGCTCGGTCTTCCTTTTGCCGTGAAAATTTTTGCAACTGCGTCATCATTTTCGGCATTTCCGCCTAATCCGTATACCGTCTCGGTTGGAAATGCAACAACTTCATTGTTTATTAATAGGTTAGCAGCTTGTGTAATTTGTGGATATCTTTCGAGTTCATCCACATATTTATCCACCGACCATCTTTTCGTGTTCATTTTGTCCACCTTCATTAATCACGTTAGGAAAATTTAACCTAGTCCTTTATTCCCGCGATTTTTATGTTATTTACTTTTGAAAGTATAAAAGAAGATGGAGGATAACTCAAGTATTATCCACAATTTGTGGATAGATAAAGCTTTATTGTGAATAACTTTGCCAAGATACCCACAATTCAGATGGATAATTTCAAGAAATAGGAGTTATCCACAGTCAAAATATACTTTACATGTTCTGACTCATAGAGTGCTGCAGGCAAGTCTGACGTTTCCTGCACAAAGCCAAGCAATTGAAAAAACTCAATGGAGTTCTTTTTATTAGAAGCAAGGTATAAGGTCTCTAGCTGTTTATCTCTTGCCAACTTTAGGATTTGTTCAAAAAGAAGAATTAATTCCTTTTCAGATGCATCCTTCGTTATTGCTAGTGATCGAAGCAAACCTATTTTCCCAATTGGCTCAATCCCAATTGTCGCTTTCAAATCCGACATATTATTTTCCATAATCAAAAAATATTCAATTGATTCCTGGATGCCCTCTGTGCTTAAATTCGCCTTCTGCAAAAACAATTCTAATCTTGTAACATCCTCTGGCCCTGCACATTTAATGATAGCTTCCATCAATCCCACCTCATTTTTTATATTCTATTCTATGAATATGAGGAAATAAGGAAAGTAGAACTATTTTTCACTCTTCTATTATCTATTTCATTATGAGGGCCATTTAATAGATTTTTATCTAATATCATTTATTCAAATATTTTATCCCAAAGCTCTTTAAAGAAGAACTTTACTTCAACCTCTTGTTCATCGTTATCAACAAAAACTGGTGCTTCTTTCTTTATCGTTTCTTGATTAGATGGCTTTTTTTCTTGTTTTGTTTCAACTATATCGATATCCTCGTTCACTTCCGCTGGGCTTTTTATTGTTTGTGTTTGGGACGTTTGGTCATCTTCTTCAAATCCGTCACTTACAGCTACTCCGTTTGAAAAATCTAGAAAGCATAGTGGCGGGAATAATACACACCACCAGTTCGCCCCTTTCCCTTCACCAAGCGTAATAAGAATTGCTTCATATTCCCCTGCAGGATAAAGGAATTCACCGTATAGCTTTGTTGGAAAATCTACTTTACCAAAATCTATTTTCACTGCTTGCGTTAATTTTTCTTTCTCTACAATATTCTCAGCTATTTTCTGTATTTCCGGTAGCCTAGAGCGAATCAATCTTCTTGCCTCTTCAATTGATGTTAATTCTGCCACCCACTCGGTAATTTCAGCATTTACGGCATCCCTTATACGCCTTTTTAATTCCTGATCAGCTTCTCTATCACTATTAGCTAGAATTCGCAGTCTAATCGCTTCACTCGGAATAATAAGTGGTTCATTTGCCACCACTTCCGTTTTCGGTATATATAAACTCAAAATCGTTCCTATACTTAACATCATTATATATAATCTTACAATTGTTTTTGTTTTCAATTCCGCCACGCCCCTTCACTAACTCATTGTGGACAAAGAAGCAGAATCTTAAACTATTAAAATCATATAAAGTGAAACTTCCATCAGTGGGGTTTTTTCGACGCACAGGACGTGCTAGTGCCGACGTTGCCACAGGACGTGGCGTTCTTAGTCGGCTTTCATCCCCCACTGATGGATGGTTAGTTGCGGCCCACAGGAAGTGGGTCACGCAGACGTTGCCACACGATGTGGCGCTTTTAGTCTGTGTTCATTTTACGGGCTTTTACGGGCAGTTTCCCCCACCTATCTTCCTCGCTTCTCTCTCAATCTTGAGGTGGGGATCTTACTGCCCGTTAATGCGGGATAAATCTAGCAAATAAAATTAATAAATCCCACCGTCAACGCTTAGAGGTGGGATTCTTATACGCTAAAAAGAATAGATTCATATTAAAAAAATCGGAAATATGTATGGAGAGGGGGATGAATTTTTACCCAAAAAGGAGTTTGAGCCCGAATGCAAGGAGGATGCTGCCACCGAGGGCTTCACTGTAAGGGCCAAGCCAGCCTTGAACTTTTCGGCCAATGAGTAAACCGAACCAAGTTAAGATGGTAGCCATAATACCAAAGCATGATAAAACCAATATCGTCTTTGCTCCATAAATCCCCAAAGTCAGACTAACTGAAAAGCTATCTAAGCTCACACTAAAGCCAAATAGCATTAATCCCGTACCAACAGGGGTAATCATATACCCTCTTTCCTTGCGAAATCCTGACAAAAACATTTGAATCCCTAATATTAGAAGCAATCCACCACCCACATAGGTAGCGATCTCACCAAATTTTTCCGATAAAAATCTTCCTGCAATGATACCGAGAAGAGGCATCCAAATATGAAAAAAACCGATTGTAACTCCAATTTTAAAGATTTGTCTAAGGCGGAGCTTAAACATACCCATACCTAATCCTACTGAAAAGGCATCCATAGCTAAGGCGAATGCCATTAATGATAATGTTAATATCTCTCCGAACATAGCTTCCATTTTTTCTCCTCCTTGGACTTGCTATTTCAACATATGCACGTCCAAGAAGTTTTAGAATGGGACACATTTGCAAAATAAAGAAAACTCGCCGATTGGTGAGCCTTGGAAGACGAAGACAAAGGCGTAGTTGCACTTATCGCGCTCTTACATACCACGTCCTCCCAAAAGCTTCTCTTTTGGTCGTGCGATGTTAATCGCTTTCGAAGCCTTCCTTGTCCTGTCCTTCGTACTTAATTCCTAAAATTGGCAAATACGTCGGGTCATCTTCTGCGCTGGCAATTTATACTTTCTTAACGTGTAAAAAGAAAGCCGCGAATGCGGCTTCTTACGTTTGACCTTTTTACTTATTCAAAACCAATTTCGGCAAATACCATTCGATCCTTCCCATTTATATCATAAGCAATATCAATTTTCGCATGAGGAAATGCTTGTTCAAGGAGCCTTGCCACTGCACCGCTTTGGCCTGCTCCTACTTCAAAACCGATTAAAGCCTGATCCCTTATAACGAATGACAGTTCTTCTGCAAGTCTTCTATAAATGGCTAAACCATCTACACCTGCGAACAGTGCCCGGTGCGGTTCGTGCTCTGTCACGACCTCTGACATCCACTCCATATCTCCATCAGGTATATATGGTGGATTCGAGATAACGACATCAAATTGTTTGCCGCCCTCGATAAACGGCTTTAACAGGTCGCCATGTACAAACTGAATCGACGCTCCAAGTGTTCGTGCATTTTCCTGTGCTAAAAGAAGCGTCGGTTTATAAATATCTGTTGCTGTTACATTTAAATCTGGCTTCTCTAGCTTGAGCGTAATCGCAATGGCCCCGCTTCCCGTTCCTATATCTGCTAGCTCGAGCCGGTCCCCTTTTCCAAAAAGCTGATCGATCCGCTGCAAAACATGATAGACCAATTCCTCTGTTTCCTGACGTGGAATAAGAACGTCCTCATTCACTTTGAAATCGCGCCCGTAGAAGGATTCGAACCCAATAATATATTGGACTGGCTTCCCATCCGCATGAAGAATGACTGCTTTTTGAAAAGCTTCAAAAGTAGCAGCTTCAAGTTCCTCACGCAAACTTGCTAAAAATTTTGCCCTATCTATTCCCATTAAATGTCGTAATAATAACTCGCCCGCATTATCGTCACGTTCTTTTTCCTTTAAAAAAGAAGAAGCCCACTGGAGGGCTTCATATACTTTCAGTTTAGGATTACTCATTTGAAGCACTTTCTAGCTTTGCAGATTGTTCTTCAAGAATTAAAGCATCGATAACCTCATCTAGTTTTCCAGAGAGAATTTGATCAAGCTTTTGAATTGTTAAACCAATTCGGTGATCTGTTACACGATTTTGCGGGAAGTTATACGTACGAATTCGTTCAGAGCGGTCACCTGTACCAACAGCAGATTTACGCGCTTGATCATATTCTGCCTGAGCTTCCTGTTGGAACTTATCATAGATACGAGCACGTAAAACCTTCATTGCTTTTTCTTTATTCTTAATTTGCGACTTTTCATCCTGACAGGATGCAACTATACCTGTTGGAAGATGTGTTAAACGAACTGCCGACATTGTCGTGTTAACGCTCTGTCCACCTGGTCCGCTTGAAGCAAATGTATCGACACGAATATCTTTTTCATGGATATCAATTTCCACTTCTTCCGATTCAGGCAAAACAGCAACCGTCGACGTTGACGTATGAATACGACCGCCAGATTCTGTTTCTGGTACACGCTGAACACGATGGGCACCATTTTCAAATTTCAGCTTTGAATAAGCACCTTTTCCGTTGATCATGAAAATAATTTCTTTATATCCGCCGACTCCAGTTGTACTAGCATCCATGACTTCCGTCTTCCAGCCTTGCGTCTCAGCAAAGCGGCTGTACATACGATATAAGTCACCAGCAAAAAGAGCAGCTTCATCACCGCCAGCAGCCCCGCGGATCTCCATAATAACGTTTTTGTCATCATTCGGGTCTTTCGGAATGAGAAGAACCTTTAAGCGATCTTCTAGTTCCTCTACTTTTTCTCCAAGCTCTTCAAGCTCTTCTTTTACCATTTCACGCATATCTGGATCTAATTTTTCCTCAAGCATCGCTTTCGCGTCTTGATGTTGTTCACGAACATCCTTATACTCACGATACGTATCAACAGTCTCTTGTATATCTGATTGTTCCTTCGAATATTCTCTCAGCTTTTTTGGGTCATTTACGATATCTGGATCACTCAAAAGCTCATTTAATCTTTCATAGCGATCTTCTACAGATTGAAGACGATCAAACACAGCAGTTCACCTCTAATTATTTTTTCCGAGCTATATATATTAGAAAAACTTGGCGATCGCCAAGTAAAACAAATATTAATCATTCATGTCCATAACATTATAATTATAGTATAGGTGTAAAGCTCAGTCAAAATAAATTAGGAGTTTAAAAACAAAAATAGTTGTGAAAGGATGTGCTCCCAAATATTTATAAATGTTGGATGTTCTGTTTTTATTGCAGATAGTGAGAACGAAAAAAGCCTCCTGATTTGATTCAGAAGGCTTTACGCTTGAATACTTAGACGATGTCATAATGGATTTTTTAATAAACCGTACGATTAGATAATTTATTTATTTGATTCTGAATCTCCGACTAAAATCCTCCCTAAGCTTAGCCAGTTTTCCTCTACGAGGGAGCATGCTAAGCTGGCGTCTTTCTTCCTGCAGGCCGAAATGATTTCGTTATGCTGATCAACTGATTTCATCCCATCAAGAGAACTAAATTTTGAAAATTCAAGTCTGCGTACCTTTGACATAATCCGTTCCAAGGCTAAACGGATCTCTTGATTGCCAGAGGCAGATAATAGGATTTCATGAAATTGATCATCAGCTTCTACCGCACCGAAGACATCCTTATTATCTAATGCTTTCTTTAATTTTGCATTCATTTCTTCCATTAGATGAATATGTTCCTCTAAAATAATTGGTACGGCAAGTCGTGCTGCTAATCTATGTAATGCAGCGACAACCGTGAATGCATTTTTCGCCTCCTCTAAATGGATTTGAGTAATTCGGGTTTGTGAACCTGGTAAAGACTCAACAAGCCCCTCATCTTCAAGCCTTTTAAGAGCTTCCCTTACTGGGGTCCTGCTGACACCAAATTCAGATGCCAAGTCTTTATCCATAATCCGTTGGCCAGGTTCTAGCTCCAATGTAATGATTGCTTTCTTCAATGATTCATATACTTGATCTCTTAACGCTGGACGCGCAATCGTTTTTATAATTTTCATAAAACCAATATATCGATATTGATTAAGACTGTCAATTCGCTCTATTTTTTCGGTGTATCCGCTACTTTTAGCATATTATCAGCTTCCTTTTCAGTATATCGGTCACTTTCAGCAGTATATCGGCTTTTTTTCCATTCACCTTTTTCTTTATTTGAAACATAGCTATGCAGTACCATTCCCACGATGACTAAAAGAATGCCAATCCACGCTACGTAGGTTGGTGCAGGCGCTGATAGAATGAGCAGCTCTCCCAATACCGCAAATAAAACCTCAAAGGATTGAGTAGCTTCCACAGCTGCTAACTTTTGCATATCCCCTTTTACTAAATCAGTTGCTTTAAAAAAGAGTACCGTTGCAATCACCCCAGAGAAAAGCGCGACAAAGAGAGATTGCACCGTTTGGCCAGTGCTAGGAAGCCCAACCGTAGCTACACCATAAAAAGCTAGAAGAAGCCAAAATGGAAAACTTGCCATTGTCATACCAAGTACTCGTTGATAGGCATCTAACCGATTATCGCAAATCTCCATCATTTTACGATTTCCTAACGGATACGCAAAGGACGCAAGGAGCACTGGTAAAACTCCTAACATAAATGTTTTTATGGATAATACGTTTGCTTGCTCGAGCTGCATTAGCCCTACACCAAGGAGAATAATCAGGGACATCGCGAGGCCCATTAATGGAATTTTCCCTTTAACTTTAATAGGTCCTTTCACTGTTTGTTTTGTCTCAAAAAATAATGGAGCAAGAAGCGACCCAGATATAATTGTCACTTGCCATGTTCCAGCAATCAGCCATCCGGGACCATAAGCTGCTGCAAAGCATAAAGGAGCATAGAACAAGCCAAATCCGACAAAACTCCATAAAAACCATTTTCCTGGATTCCTTTTCATTTCTATCAAAAGGGGTTTTAAGTTGCGCCTGCCTAGAACAAGTACAAACAAAAAGGGAATCATAAATATATAGCGTAATGAAGCGCTCCAAATCCAGCTTCCCCCGGAAAGCTCCATAAATCGATTGAGTACGAATGTAAAAGCAAAAAAGAAGGCCGCAAATATACCAATAATGATCGGGCGCATATTGTTCACTCCCTTAATTGTGTAAAAATTGTGTTAATTCATATAACTAATATATCGCATTTCGGTTTTTTATCAACAATTTTTTCTTTAGCCTAAGAAAAAACGCCCTGCTATAGCGCAAGGCGTTTTACGTACGGTCTTCTTGAATTTTTACTTCGATATGATAACGCGGCAAGGCTTTTAGTAATTGTTTTCGGAGCTTGGAGGCAGCATCTACTTTTTCACTTTCAGTCATCATTCCTTTTTTATAAGCAGTTACCCACATATCATCCCCATTTATCCACACTTGGCCAGCACGATAGGCACCCGTTTCCTCGATAACCTGACGAGCTTTATTAATATCTGATTGGTTATTAACATTATCTTTTCTATCTAATGGAAGGAAATTCGGATTTTGTGAATCCATCGTCCATTCCTGTGTATCTTCTCTGTCAAGCCGATTAGTAACATTGGTCATCCCGTCATTGTCCTCATTTGTGCCAGAAAACTCTTCAACTCCACGATTAAAGTTAGTACAGCCTGCCAAAAAAGCAAGAAGCAGAATAAAAACACCAAATCTTTTCATTTCTAAACACCTCCTTTATATAGCTTTTCCGCTATAACAGGAGTTTGTTCCTACCAATTTCAACCAACGGATCTCTTCTGTGCCCATTTTAAAAGGTTTATCCGCTAGTTCTGAGAATATATCCGCCACTTCAGGTGTTTTATCCGCCAATACTATGACTATTTCCGCGAGTTTTAGTAATATATCCGCCACTTCATCAAAAAATAAAAAAACTGCCTGAATAATTTCAGACAGATTTTTCAAGGAATATAGGTGGAAATTATAAAGATTGAGTTTTCTTTTTTCCATCTAAAATATTTGGTGATTTTGGCACTTCATGATGGTGGCGGCAGCGAGGCTCATATGCTTCTGAAGCTCCAACTAATATGACTGGATCATCATATGACGCAGGCTCCCCATTAATTAATCTTTGTGTACGGCTGGCAGGTGACCCACAAACCGCGCAAACAGCCTGAAGCTTAGTAACTAATTCCGCGATCGCCATTAAATCAGGCATATGACTAAACGGTTCTCCGCGAAAATCCTGATCAAGTCCCGCGGCAATAACGCGATGACCACTATCAGCAAGATGCTGAATTACCTTAACGATTTCAGAGTCAAAAAATTGAACCTCGTCAATCGCAATGACATCAATTTCAGAATGAATATGTTCAAAAATCTCTGTGGATTGTGAAATAGGTATAGCAGTAAAGGCGGTTCCATTATGAGAAACAACCTCTTCATCACTATATCGATTATCAATTTGTGGTTTAAAAACAACCATTTGCTGCTTCGCAAATTGTGCTCTGCGCACACGACGAATTAATTCTTCAGATTTACCCGAAAACATACTTCCGCAAATAACCTCTACCCACCCGTGATGTTTCATAACATACATAGAAGGCCTGTCCTCCTTTTAGACAATAAAAAACAGGCAAGAAAGTAAACTTGCCTGTCTTGGTTTTTATTATTGTTGTTGCTTAAGGCCGTATTTTTTGTTGAAACGATCAACACGTCCGCCAGCTTCAGCGAATTTTTGACGTCCTGTATAGAATGGATGGCACTCAGAGCAAGTTTCAACACGGATTTCTTGTTGAACAGAACCCGTTTCAAACTCATTACCACATGCACATTTCACCATTGCTCTATTATAATTTGGATGAATTCCTGCTTTCATTCTTTTCATCTCCTTCCGCCCTGAATCATTCTGAAACAGAGTTATCTATTACCGGTAATCAAAATTGATAACCGTATAATTATAAAAACACACTGGAATTATTATAACAAGGCAAATCCCATTTTGCAATATTTGATTCAATTCTAGAAAAGGAAATTTCTTGTTTTCCCTAACTTAGCTTTTATAGAATCGAGATCGCCTTTGCTTCCAATTTTTTAGTGCGATCGCTTTGCCTTCATTTCCTCTGCAAGATTAGCAAAGAAATCCTCATTTGATTTTGTTTGTCTTAGTTTACGCAAAAACTTCTCCGCAAAATCAGGTGAATCAGACATTGATTTTCGAATTGCCCAAAGCATATCAAGCTGCTCCTTCTGAATAAGAAGCTCTTCTTTACGCGTACCTGAGCGACGGATATCAATCGCTGGGAAGATTCTTCTCTCAGCAAGTGAACGGTCAAGGTGAAGCTCCATATTTCCCGTTCCTTTGAATTCCTCGTAAATGACGTCATCCATCCGTGAACCTGTATCCACTAGAGCAGTAGCTAGAATCGTCAAGCTGCCGCCCTCTTCAATATTACGAGCTGCACCGAAGAAGCGCTTTGGACGATGGAATGCAGCTGGGTCAATCCCCCCTGACAATGTTCTGCCGCTCGGTGGAATGACAAGGTTATAGGCTCTCGCTAATCTTGTTATGCTATCCATTAAGATGACAACATCACGCTTATGCTCAACTAAACGCATCGCACGCTCCAGAACAAGCTCTGCCACCTTAATATGATTTTCAGGAACCTCGTCAAAGGTTGAGCTGACAACATCTCCTGCAACAGATCGCTCAATATCTGTTACCTCTTCTGGACGCTCATCAATTAATAGAACGATAAGCTCTACTTCAGGGTGATTCGTTGTAATGCTATTCGCAATTTCCTTTAAAAGCATTGTTTTACCTGCTTTTGGCGGGGCAACAATTAAACCACGCTGGCCAAAGCCAACGGGAGCAAGCACATCCATAATTCGAGTGGAAAGATGCTTTTGTGTTGTTTCTAATTTCATCTGGCTATCTGGATATAAAGGTGTTAAGCCAGGGAAATGCACCCGTTCCTTTGCAGATTCTGGGTCATCCCCATTCACGGCTTCGACTTGCAGCAGGCCAAAATAGCGTTCATTTTCCTTTGGAGGGCGAACCTTACCAGAAACTTTATCTCCATTCCTTAAGTCAAAACGACGAATTTGGGAAGCGGAAATATAAATATCTTCTGAGCTAGGAGAATAATTAATTGGTCTGAGGAAGCCAAAGCCCTCTGATTGGATGATCTCGAGAACACCCTCCATAAAGAAATATCCTTCTTTTTCAGCTCTCGCCTTTAAAATGGAAAAAATCAATTCTTTCTTTGTTAATTTACTGTAATAAGAAACTTTATATTCGCGGGCAAGCTCGTAAAGCTCTTTTAATTTCATATTTTCTAAACTTGAAATATTTAATCCCATATTGACACCACACTTTTGAATTTTCAAACATCTTTTTTATTTACACTAATACTCAGACTTACTAATAAATACAAAAACAGGAAAATAAATTTTTGAGGCAAAACTATTATTATATATTTACATATAACCTGAGGATAAGTAATAAGGAGCCATACTTCTAATCCAACCATTTGAATGGTTAGTAATCGAGGTTTCCTTTCTTATCTAATCGGAATATTAAAGTATATTAGCATACTAAAACTAAGGCATTCGCCAAGAATGCTTACGAACGCCGATCTTTTCTAATCAAAAACAATCTCTATTTTACCCTTTAATAGAAGTTTTAATCAACTAGATTTTTTTACATCGGAAACAAGTATTTTTGGCAGGAAGAAGTGGGTTGAGGGTGTCCCATAAGCTGTCTGGCATCCACATTATTCATAATATCTAGAATCTCGCTCGCTTATTGACACTAGATATTGTTCGTGGTGCCTGACACCTTTGCTTTGGGACAACCTCTTATCTATTTATGATCCTCTTATTATTGTTCTTAGAATCCATTTTCCAATAGACTTTGAAAAAAGTTAACCAATGACTAGATTTGGTTTTTTCTGAAGACTATGGCGACCATCAATGAAGCGTACTGTTCCTGACTTCGCTCGCATAACGACTGAATGTGTGGAACCATATGATCCTTTAAATTGCACACCGCGAAGAAGTTCACCGTCCGTCACACCAGTAGCTGCAAAAATAGCGTCATCACCTTTAACTAAGTCTTCCATTAGAAGAATTTTGTTTACATCTAATCCCATCTTTTTGCAACGCTCGATTTCAGCATCATTCTGAGGTATAAGCTTTCCTTGTAGTTCTCCCCCAAGGCACTTAAGTGCAACAGCAGCTATAACTCCTTCTGGCGCACCACCAGATCCGAATAAAATATCGACTCCAGTATGATCAAATGCCGTATTGATTGCACCTGCAACATCACCGTCATTAATTAGTTTAATTCTTGCTCCGGCTTCTCGAAGCTGACGAATAATATGTTCATGTCTGTCGCGATTCAATACGGTTGCCACAACATCAGCGATATCTTTATTTTTCGCTTTTGCCACTGCTTTCAAATTATCTAATACGGATGCATTAATATCAATTTTGCCAACGGCTTCTGGGCCAACGGCGATTTTATCCATATACATATCCGGAGCATGAAGCAAATTGCCATGATCTGCAACAGCAAGTACCGCCAATGCATTCCAGCTGCCTGATGCAACGATATTCGTTCCTTCGAGTGGGTCAACCGCCACATCTACTCGTGGACCGTAGCCTGTACCAAGCTTTTCGCCTATGTAAAGCATTGGTGCTTCATCCATTTCACCTTCGCCAATAACGACTGTTCCTTTCATTGGCACAGTATCAAACACATTTCGCATAGCAGTTGTTGCCGCATCATCTGCCTCGTCCTTTTTTCCTCTTCCCATCCAGCGGGCAGATGCCAATGCTGCTCCTTCTGTTACACGGACAAGCTCCATTGTTAGACTTCGTTCCATCCTAACTTCCCCCTCTAATTCTATGCTGTTTAGATTTCATGCTTGAATGTCATTTGTTGAATGTTTAAGTGGATAGGAAACCATTTTTTAGATTCCAAAAAAATCCAATAATTTCTTTCAACTAAGCATTTTTCATTTGTTCTAGTTCTTCTTTTGTTAAATTTTCACGCCAAACCGTTGCACCTAGTCCATTTAGTTTTTCGACAAGGTGGCTATATCCCCGGTCAATATGCTCTAGCCCGGTAACTTCTGTAATACCCTCAGCCATTAAGCCAGCAATCACTAATGCTGCACCTGCACGTAAGTCACTTGCTTTTACTTTAGCACCTTGGAGTTTGACAGGGCCATTAATAATGGCTGAACGGCCCTCAACTTTAATATTAGCATTCATTCTTCGTAATTCATCAATATGTTTAAATCGGGCACCATAAATAGTGTCTGTCACCATACTGGTCCCGACCGCACTAGTTAATAAAGAAGTAAACGGCTGCTGAAGGTCTGTTGGGAACCCTGGGTAAACAAGTGTTTTAATATCAACTGATTTCATTTTGTCAGCTGGCTTAATATATATTTGATCATCCCCATCTTCAATATGAGCACCCATTTCTCTCAGCTTAGCAATAAGGGATTCTAAATGCTGAGGGATAACATTATCAATCGTAATTCCTTCTCCTGCTGCGGCGCCTAGAAGCATATAAGTTCCCGCCTCGATTCGGTCCGGAATAATCGTATGCTGGCATCCATGAAGATTCTCGACACCATCAATTCGAATTACATCCGTTCCCGCTCCTTTGATCTTTGCTCCCATATTTGTGAGCAAAGTTGCAACATCTATGATCTCCGGTTCCTTCGCCGCATTCTCAATAATCGTTCTTCCCTTTGCTTTTACAGCAGCGAGCATTATGTTGATTGTAGCTCCGACACTGACAACATCAAGATATATTCGAGCTCCTATAAGCTCATCTGCTCGAAGGTAAATCGCACCTTGTTCATTTGTCACACTTGCACCAAGGGCCTCGAAGCCTTTAATATGCTGATCAATAGGTCTTGGACCAAGATGACAACCTCCTGGCAGGCCAATGACTGCTTTTTTGAACCTTCCTAGCATGGCACCCATTAAATAATAAGAGGCACGCAGTTTTTTCACTTTTCCATTCGGCATAGGCATGGAAATCATAGAGGACGGATCAACGTTCATATCATTTCCATCAAAATGAACCGTTCCTCCAAGTTCTTCAAGCAGTCCTTTTAAAATTTGAACATCCGAAATATTTGGCAGTCCCTCAATTATAACAGGCGAATCAGCCAGAATTGTAGCCGGAATCAATGCCACTGCACTATTTTTTGCCCCGCTAATTCGAACAGTTCCTTTTAAAGGGTAACCGCCTGCAATCATAAGCTTTTCCATTTTTTTCTCCCTTCTACGCCGTAAAAAAATAAGAAAACAATGCGTGCTTGTTAGATATTTAAATAGTAGAAATCGACGAGATTGCCATTTCTGGTCATAAGCTTGTCCTTTTATTAAACACTCATAAAAATTCCGACTATAATCCTTATCTTCTAGTTTACACGAAAAAACAATTCTCATGTCATGATATTAGAAAAAGTTAAAATTAAGTCAGAATTCCAATATTTACTCATTAACACTTTACCCTAAATAGACGATGAGTAAAACTCAAACTTGTATAAAACCTTTTTAAACTAATTTATTTTTTTAGTAATAGGCACGAAGAACGATGAGGTTTTTTTATGAACGTGAATTCCAGTCAGCAAGAAAGGCTTCAATTCCCTTATCTGTAAGCGGGTGATTGAATAACTGCTTAATAACTTTGAACGGAATCGTAGCAATATGAGCTCCTCGTAATGCTGAATCCGTCACATGCTGCGGATGGCGAATGGATGCAGCAATAATTTCAGTTTTGATATCATGAATCGCAAATATTTCTGCAATGGTTGAAATTAAATCAAGCCCATTATGGCCAATATCATCTAGTCTTCCTAAGAAAGGAGATACATACGTTGCACCAGCTCTTGCTGCAAGCAATGCTTGATTAGCACTAAAAATTAAAGTGACATTTGTTTTGATACCTTCTTTTGAAAAAGCATGGACAGCTTTCAAACCATCAGGTGTCATTGGAACTTTAATTGTTATATTTGGAGCAATCGCTGCTAATTCTTTACCTTCTTTAATCATGCCTTCTGCATCAAGAGCGATAACTTCCGCACTTACAGAACCAGGGACTAGATCCGTGATTTCACGAAGACGATCGGGGAAAGAAACATTTTTTTCTTTAGCAACTAAAGATGGGTTTGTTGTTACCCCTGCCACAATGCCTAATGAATATGCTTCTTTAATTTCTTCCATATTTGCTGTATCAATAAAAAATTTCATAATGATTTCCTCCTTGTGGAAATGGGGTCGGAGCGCCGCAAAGTTCATTTATATTCAAAATTAATGGATGAACATATTTAGTTTGTGTAAATATGTGATAATGCTTTGCTCTGCTCGTGCCACCATATAGTATGGGTTTGGCTTCATTATTTTAAAAGGCCTTCATTTGATCGGTAACAATAATTCGTTATTTCCGGTTTGTTTGTTTAAAAATAATGTATAACTCTTCTAAGTTTGAGAAATGTCTAGTTCCAGCGCCTACCCCCTCGAGGTCACAAGCCAATCCTCCCAAAAAGGTAAAGAACACCTTTCCGGGAGGCTCGTCTTGTGCTTGTCGGGGGTGATCAAGGCGCTTCCACTTTTCTAATAATGAATGGAAACCGCCTCTGTGATCGAAGGCGGTTTCCTTAAAATATTTGCTCTTATTAAGCTTTACCAGAAGAACCAAACTCACGCATTTTGCCAATGACTGTTTCTTTAATGGCATCCCTAGCAGGACCTAGGTATTTGCGTGGATCGTACATATTTGGATTTTCCGCTAATACTTCACGCACACGCTTGGCAGAAGCAATTTGGTTCTCCGTATTTACATTAATTTTTGCAGTTCCTAAAGAAACTGCTCTTTGAATATCCTTTGTTGGAATTCCAGTGCCGCCATGAAGAACAAGTGGCACCCCTGTAAGCTTTCCGATCTCTTCCATTTCAGCAAAGCCAAGTTTTGGCTCCCCTTTGTATGGACCATGTACAGAACCTAAAGCAGGAGCTAAACAGTCAATTTTCGTACGTTTGACAAGCTCATCGCATTCTTTTGCATCTGCATAAATAACCCCATCAGCGACAACATCATCTTCCTGTCCACCAACAGTTCCTAATTCCGCTTCAACAGATACTCCTTTTGCATGTGCATATTCGACTACCTTTGAAGTGATAGCCACATTTTCTTCAAAAGGATCATGTGAAGCATCAATCATAACGGAAGTAAAGCCGGCATCTATTGCTTCTTTACATTTATCAAAGCTAGACCCATGATCTAAATGAATCGCAACTGGTACTGTAATTTTATAATCTTCAAGCAGGCCTTCTACCATTTTTACAACCGTTTTAAATCCACCCATATAACGGGCAGCACCTTCGGACACACCAAGAATAACAGGGGATTTCTCCTCCTCTGCTGCTTGAAGAATGGCCTGAGTGAACTCAAGGTTATTTAAGTTGAATTGACCTACCGCATAGCCTTCGGATTTTCCTTTATTAAGCATTTCAGTCATTGAAACTAAAGGCATCTTTCTTCCTCCTTAATCATCATCGTTTCTTATTCTCACAGGATTCTTTTGTGAAGGATATGGATAATTCTCTTTAGCAAAAAAGCTAAAGAAGCATCCGTTCCGCCATCTATTTAATATGGCGGTCCAATATACCTTCTTTTCAGAGATTTGAAAGACTGAAATTGTTTCAATTAAAGTCTTTCCTTTTATAAATTTGAATATGTACCATCCTGTTCAAACGAAATCGATCCTTTGGAATTCATTTGTATCATACCAAAATGAAAAAAGAAATGCCATTATCCATTAGCTTTTTTTCAATATAAATGACGATTAATAGGAGTTTGTTAACGGCAAATACTTCTTCACAGCCGCTCGGATATCATCAATATCAAAAGGTTTCGCAAAATGTGTTAATGCTCCTAAATCCCGAGCCTCCTGAATCATATCTAGTTCTCCATAAGCTGTCATAATGATGACACGAATTTCCTTATCAATCACTCTCATTCTTTTTAATATTTCAATCCCGTCCATGCCTGGGATTTTCATATCGAGCAGAACTAAATCAGGTGAATGTTTGGAGACAATTTCAAGCGCCTGGACGCCATTAGCAGCCTGGTATGTTTCGTACCCTTCTTTCTGTAACACTTCATTAAGTAAAATACGGATTCCGAACTGATCATCTACAATTAAAATTTTCCCCTTCAATCGACCCACCTCTTCCCTTCGTATAAAAAAATTCAATCATATTTTTATTTTTCCCCCTCTCATTAATTCTATTTTCCACCTATAAAATCCTGCCGTCATTTAAATTTGCTATCCTTAATTTTACCTTTTTGTCCACTTTCCATATAATTGAGTTAATTATTAGGAAGTGTTAAACGATGATCATTAACATTGCTAATTATTTTAGAATCTAGTAAAGGGGAAGAATGATGTTAAAAATGTTTTCAACTCAGCTAACTGGGCTATTTAATCGCATACAGGAAAAAGAAGATTTTGCGATGGAGGATGGGGCTAGGCTTCTTGCACAGGCTGCTATCGGAAGTGGAAGGATCTACATTTTTGCAACAAAGGAAATGAAGGCTGTTGGATATGAAGCAACAGAAAGTCAAGAGCCCTTAAAAAACGCCTCCATTTGGTCGATTGATAAACCACTGGAAGAAATATCTGAAACAGACCGATTTCTTATTGTAACGAGAAATGCCGCAGATGAAGAGGTGATCAAGCTAGCAGAATTCCTTTCAGAGAAAAAAATCCCCTTTGTTGCGGTATCTTCGATTCAATCTAATGATAAAGGCTTAGCAGAACTAGCTGATATCCATATTGACCTAAAGCTCACAAAAGGTCTGTTACCAGACGAAGCCGGCAACCGCTTCGGCTATCCCGCATCAATGGCTGCACTTTATGTGTACTATGGAATTAAGTTCATACTTGAAGAAATTCTTGAAGAATATGAGTAATTAAATGTTGGAGGCTAGATTAGAAAAATCGACGAGTAGTTGATTTCTTTCTAAATTATCCAAAGGCTGAAATATCTCAACAATAAAAAACATTGTTAATAAATAAGGGGCGACTCTAAGCCGAGCAATCGACTTAAGAGTTCGCCCCTTTTCTAATAATAAGAAAGTATAACTTTTTTCGAGTTTGAGAAATGTCTAGCTTCAGCGCCTACCCCCGACGTGCAGGACGCACTAGTGTCGACAATGCGACAGGACAAGGAAAGCTTCGTCAGCAACACATCGCACGACCAAAAGAGAAGCTTTTGGGAGGACGTCGCGTTTTTGTCGACCTCGAGGTCACAAGCCAATCCTCCCCAAAAGGTAAAGAACACCTTTCTGAGAGGCTCGTCTTGTGCTTGTCGGACTTGCACAGGATGTGCTGACGTCGATGTTTGCCACAGGACGTGGCAGTTTTTAGTCGACGTTCCATTTCAGGCGCTTGCGCTTTTCTAATTAAATCTCATTAAATTTTATTGACGCACCTATAAAGTCACGGAATAAAGGCTGCGGACGGGTTGGTCTTGAAATAAACTCTGGATGGAATTGTGATGCCACAAACCATGGATGATCTTTAAGTTCAATAATTTCAACAAGGCGTCCATCTGGGCTTGTACCTGAGAAAACAAATCCTGCATCAATCATCTCTTGTCGGTAATGGTTATTAAACTCATAGCGGTGACGGTGGCGTTCATAAATGACTTCATCCTGATAGGCTTCATACGCTTTTGTATTTTCAATTAGTTTACACGCCTGAACACCTAATCTCAATGTTCCGCCTAAATCCTCAACATCCTTTTGCTCCGGAAGAAGATCGATAATAGGATGCTTTGTATTTGGATCAAGTTCTGATGAATGTGCTCCATTAAGATTCAAAACATTTCGAGCATATTCAATAGAAGCTAATTGCATCCCTAAGCAAATACCAAGGAATGGCTTTTTCTGCTCACGGGCAAATTGAATCGCAAGGATTTTCCCTTCTACTCCGCGGTCGCCGAATCCTCCAGGAACAAGAATTCCATCAACATCACTCAATAGCTCAGAAACATTGCCTTCTGTTACTTCTTCAGCATTAATCCATTTAATCTCAATATCTGAATCATGAGCATAGCCTGCATGCTTTAACGCTTCAACTACTGAAATATAAGCATCCTGAAGCTCAACATATTTTCCAACAAGGGCAATTTTTGTTGTCTTAGATAAATTTGTTACCTTTTCAACTAGCTGTTTCCATTCTGTCATATCCGCTTCACCACAAGCTAGTTTTAAGTGGTTACAAACAATGCTATCAAGATTTTGATCTTGAAGAGCAAGTGGAATGGAATATAAAGTATCAGCGTCTCTGCATTCAATAACGGCTTCTTTATCAATATCACAGAATAATGCGAGCTTGTCCTTCATTTCCTGTGAAATCGGCATTTCTGTACGAACGACGATCACGTTTGGCTGAATTCCTAAGCTTCTTAATTCCTTTACACTATGCTGTGTTGGTTTTGTTTTCATTTCTCCCGCTGCTTTAATATAAGGCACTAACGTACAGTGGATGTACATGACATTATCTCGGCCAATATCACTTTTGATTTGACGAATAGCTTCTAAGAATGGAAGTGATTCAATATCCCCTACAGTTCCACCAATTTCTGTAATGACCACATCTGAATTCGTTTCATGTCCTGCACGGAAAACTCTGTCTTTAATTTCATTTGTGATATGAGGAATAACTTGAACGGTACCACCATTGTACTCGCCACGACGTTCTTTTCGAAGAACAGTTGAATAAATCTTTCCTGTTGTCACACTGCTGTATTTTGTTAAGTTCACATCAACAAAACGCTCGTAATGACCTAAATCCAGATCCGTTTCTGCTCCGTCACCCGTTACGTAGACCTCTCCGTGCTGGTAAGGACTCATCGTTCCCGGGTCCACATTAATATAGGGATCGAATTTTTGAATCGTAACACTTAACCCCCTGTTTTTCAATAAACGGCCAAGAGAAGCTGCAACGATCCCCTTACCAAGTGATGACACAACGCCACCTGTTACAAAAATATACTTCGTCATCATAATTCCCCCTCATCTTAAGTTTGTGCATATTCGCCTTTATTTAAAGACTAAAATAATGAATTTAATTTATTGCGCAGCATTCATTCGGAAATGGCTGTGCGGTTGTAGTGGGGGTCATCTGGTTCCTTAAAAAAATAAAAAACGCTCCGCTTACTCATCACGAGTAAGGGAGCGCTATTCGCGTCTAATGAATCGTTCCTTTTTTAAGGAGCCCAAAAATGATTCTACAAGCCTAATAAAGAAAAGTCAAGATGATTATATATCCTCTTCATCCTCGTCTAAGTCGGAATCTTCGTCATCTAGCTCTTCGTCCTCATCACCAAGATCATACTCTTCATCTCGCTCAATGAGTTCATCATCCTCTAAATCCTCATCATCTTCAAGCAAATCCTCATCATCTTCATCGTCTAATAGCTCATCTTCGTCATCTAAATCGTCAATATCATCATAATCAATATCTTCGTCATCTAGATCATCGTAATCATCAAGATCCTCATCTTCCTGAGCCTTTTTCGCTTTCTTCTTCTTCGGTTTAATAGCTGTAACAACTTCTTCTTCCACTTGGTCAACTGGATACCAGACTCGCAGACCCCATCTATTGTCTCCTAAACCTAAGAAGCGGCCATCAATATTTAAATCTGTATAGAACTGGGCAATTTTTGCTTTTACTTGATCATCTGATAGCTCAAGTAGATTAATAAGTTCATCCATAATTTCTTTAAAAGCCATCGCTTCTTTTCTACTTCTTAATAGTTCATAAGCGATTTCAATGAGAGACATTTCCTGTAATTCTTCTTTAGTAAGTTCATTTAAATTCAATATTAGCACGTCCTTTCCCTATGTAACGCTTCCTAGAAAAGCGAAAATAAACATTAAAAAAACTAAAGCCAGATTCACTTACAACAATCATGAATCCAAATACTTGACCATCTCACCTATCCTATTTTATAAATGAGCTGTTAATCGTTTTAACCATATTGATTTCTATGCTTTTATACAACCCTTAAGAATGCATATTCTTCATTATAAACAAAATTTTAGGGTTTATGCTAGCTATATCTCACGTCCATTCTCTTTTTCTTCATTGTCATCATGTGTTTTTTCGGAGAGCTGGCTATAAGCTAGAGAAAAGAAATAGAATGATAATAAAAAAAATGCAATTGCACCAAGCTGTTTTTGATAAAGAATGTACGTCCCAATAACAATCCCCATTATGGCCGCAAACATAAATAACTGTTTCACATCTCCACATCCTGCAACTTAATATCCAGAAGTAACGATTCTCCAGCTCTCTCAATTAATTTGATTATAAAGGAATTGGTAAAGATTGTGTACGACAAAAAGAAATCGGCTTACTCACCGATTTCTCTTTTTTCAACTCCCGGTATTTACATATTTCTTCTATATTGTCCGCCTACTTCATAAAGTGCTCGCGTGATTTGGCCAAGACTTGCCATTTTGACGGTTTCCATCAATTCAGCAAAAATATTCCCGCCTGTTACGGCCGTTTCCTTTAAGCGCTTAAGAGCTTCTTCTGTATTGTCCTTGTTTCGTTCCTGGAAGCTGCGCAGGTTTAGGATTTGTATTTCTTTTTCTTCTTGCGTTGCTCTCGCCAGTTCCATATTATTCATTTCCTCCTCAGAAGGAGGATTCGGATTTAGATAGGTGTTTACACCGATTATTGGAAGCTCACCTGTATGTTTTTTCATTTCATAATACATGGATTCATCTTGGATTTTTCCACGCTGGTATTGCGTTTCCATTGCTCCAAGAACTCCACCACGGTCATTAATCCGCTCGAATTCTTGCAGAACCTGTTCTTCCACAAGGTCTGTTAACTCATCAATAATAAATGCACCTTGCAGCGGGTTTTCGTTCTTTGTTAAGCCGTGCTCTTTCGTAATGATCATTTGGATCGCCATCGCGCGGCGTACAGATTCCTCCGTCGGTGTTGTAATAGCTTCATCATAAGCGTTCGTATGAAGAGAATTACAGTTATCATGCAGCGCCATTAACGCTTGCAGAGTCGTACGGATATCATTGAAATCAATTTCCTGAGCATGTAGTGATCGTCCAGATGTTTGAATATGATATTTAAGCTTCTGACTTCGTTCATTTGCCCCATATTTATCCCTCATGACAGTCGCCCAGATACGTCGTGCCACACGTCCAAGTACCGTATATTCCGGATCAAGACCATTAGAGAAGAAGAACGATAGATTCGGTGCAAACTCATTGATATCCATTCCTCTGCTCAAATAGTACTCAACATACGTAAAGCCATTCGCAAGTGTAAAGGCTAACTGCGAAATCGGATTTGCCCCAGCTTCCGCAATATGATAGCCGGAAATGGAAACCGAATAGTAGTTGCGTACTTTTTGGTCAATAAAATATTGCTGAATATCACCCATCATTCGAAGCGCAAATTCTGTTGAGAAAATACATGTATTTTGGCCTTGATCTTCTTTTAAAATATCAGCTTGAACCGTTCCTCTTACTGTTTGTAATGTTAAAGCTCTAACTTCAGTAAATTCGGCTTCTGTTAATACGCGACCAAGTTCTTTTTCCTTCTTCTCGACTTGCTGTTCAATAGCGGTATTCATAAACATCGCTAAAATAATTGGAGCTGGACCATTGATCGTCATCGATACGGATGTAGATGGATGGCATAGATCAAAGCCTGCGTACAGCTTTTTCATATCATCTAATGTACAAATGCTGACTCCACTTTCCCCAACCTTTCCATAAATGTCAGGACGGTAATCAGGATCTTCTCCGTAAAGAGTAACGGAATCAAAGGCTGTGCTTAGACGCTTTGCTGCATCATCCTTTGATAAATAATGAAAACGGCGATTCGTTCTTTCCGGTGTACCTTCCCCAGCAAACTGTCTTTTCGGATCTTCCCCTTCACGCTTGAATGGAAATACACCTGCTGTGTACGGGAAGGATCCTGGTATATTTTCTCTGTAAACCCAGCGGATAATTTCACCGTAATCTTTATATTTAGGTAAAGCAACCTTTGGAATACTTAATCCAGATAAGCTTTTTGTTTTTAATACTGTGACGATTTCTTTATCACGAATTCTTGTAACAAATTGGTCGCCTGTATATTTTTCCTTTAGTGATTCCCAGCCTTCAAGAATTTTCTTCGTTTCCGCTGTGAGCTGGGACAGGGTATTCGATTTGATTGCTTCAAGGGAAGCAATCACTTCCTCATTTGCCTCTTGCTCCTTCACAGCAAGAAGAGCACCTTCAAGCTGGAATAGCTTGCGTGCAAAATCGGCCTGTTCTTCTGCCTTCTTGTGATAGCTCCGCACCGTTTCTGATACTTCCCGTAAATAATAGCGCTGCTCATTCGGAATAATGACATTTTGCTTTTCAACGAGGGCGTATTTTGAAAAACTAGTTTGCCATGCTGTACCTGCTTTTTCATTTAATTTTTCAATGATAGCAGCAAAGACAGCATTTGTTCCAGGATCATTGAATTGGCTCGCGATCGTGCCGTAAACAGGCATTTCATCCAATTCCTTTTCAAATTGCATACGACTTCTTTGATATTGTTTCTGTACTTGGCGTTTAGCATCCTCTGAGCCTTTACGCTCAAACTTATTGATGACAATTAAATCGGCATAATCGATCATGTCAATTTTCTCAAGCTGAGAAGGCGCTCCGAATTCACTTGTCATTACATACATAGAAACGTCGCAAATTTCAGTTATTTCAGCATCCCCTTGACCTATTCCACTCGTTTCTACAACGATTAGATCAAAGCCTGCCGCTTTTACCACTGAAATGGCATCTTTAATAGCAAGTGATAATTCACTTTTCGACTTCCTTGTTGCTAAGCTTCGCATATAAACACGAGGATTGAAAATGGCATTCATACGGATACGGTCACCAAGAAGAGCCCCGCCTGTTTTTTGCTTTGTCGGATCTACTGATAAAATCGCAACTTTCTTGTCAGGAATTTCATTGATAAAACGGCGGATTAGTTCATCTGT
Source organism: Cytobacillus dafuensis (assembly GCF_007995155.1). Taxonomy (NCBI): domain Bacteria; kingdom Bacillati; phylum Bacillota; class Bacilli; order Caryophanales; family Bacillaceae; genus Cytobacillus; species Cytobacillus dafuensis. The sequence continues at coordinate 4,674,118 of NZ_CP042593.1, forward strand.
TAGAGAGCTTTTCCCAGCTCCTCCTGTCCCTGTAATCCCTAGAACCGGCACATGTTTTTCCAATGATTTCACTTGTTCCATTACAGAGTCTAGTGCTGCTGCTGATTCTTTATCAATATTGACATGGTGTTCAGCTAGAGTAATTAACTTTGCAATTGAATTGATATTCCCTTCTTGAAGCTTCTCAATTTGCTCCGTTGCTTCTAGTGTATATGTCGGGAAATCACATTCTTTAATCATCATATCAATCATGCCTTGAAGGCCATGCTGGCGACCATCCTCAGGAGAAAAGATTCTTGCGATTCCGTAGTCATGCAGTTCTTTTATTTCTTTTGGGATGATGACCCCTCCACCACCGCCATAAATACGAATATGTGAAGCACCTCTTTCTTTTAACAGGTCATACATATACTTGAAATATTCAACATGCCCTCCTTGATAGGAAGAAATAGCAATTCCTTGAACATCCTCTTGAATCGCTGCATTTACCACTTCTTCTACTGAACGGTTATGTCCAAGATGGATGACTTCTGCTCCACTTGCTTGAATAATTCTTCTCATAATGTTAATAGAAGCATCATGACCATCAAATAGACTAGAAGCAGTTACAAATCGAATATGATTCTTTGGCTTATATACTTCTAGATTACTCATTTTTCTCCTCCTAAACGTAAGACGTAGAGTTCCTTCATTATGAAAGCGGTCTAATACCTACGTCCTCTCATTTTATTGTCTTGCGATGTATTTTTCTGACGAAGCTTCCCTTATTCAACGGTAAAATCACACTAGTGCATTCTAGATTTCTAAGATAGATAGTTAGAAAAATTCAGAAAAATTAAACGTTACTTTCATTATACACAGGGCTTTTTATCCCCTGGAAAAGCAATTCCGTTTGCAGGTTAATATAATCCTCAATTGAGTACAACTTTTTCAGTGACCAGCGGCGGAAAGCCCACATTTGTCCCTGAACAAAAATATTATGAGCAATCATCTTAATCTGAGCCTCTGGCAAATCTAACTCCTTGTTCTCTACGCACCCAGTAATAATTTGTTCAAACATCTCCACCATTTCTATTTCCTTTTTTAGAACATATGGGAGAGCGTCTTTTGATAATGATTTTACTTCCTGATACATGACAAGAACCTCATCCTGCATTTCATCAACAACCCGGAAATAATCAGCAATCCCCATTCTTAAGCTTTCAATTGTTCCCCGATTTGTATCGAGATCCTTTTGAAGCCGTTCGCTGACCTGGTCATAAATGCTATCACAAACAAGGTATAATACATCCTCCTTCGTCCGGATGTATTCGTATAATGTTCCGATACTAAAACCAGCTGCCTTTGCAATTTCTCTCGTTGTTGTACGATGAAATCCTTTTTGGATAAAAAGGGTTACCGCACCCTTAATCATCTGATCACGTCTTTTTTTCACAAGGCGTTCGTCCTTAACAGACGCCTGAACTTCACGTTTTTTCATTTCACACCACCATTTTGGAAAAGAGCTAGCGCCTTTTCTAAACAATTAACTTGCTTCTGCGAGGGGGGAGGCGCTTCAGTTAAATAGTCATCTAATTTGACTTAATACATTCTTATGCTTTATTCAGTTTATGATTGTTATTTTGAGCGCACCCTCTATTGTTGTAAAAGATAGAGACCACATTTATTGGCTTCTTTGGTTTAGTGGTCTTATCTGGTTTTTTCTGACCACTCTTTTACGGTTTCTCTGGTTCAGTGGTCTTATTAGCTTTCTTTCGGACCACTCTTTCTCGATTTCTCTGGTTCAGTGGTCTTATTAGCTTTCTTTCGGACCACTCTTTCTCGATTTCTCTGGTTCAGTGGTCTTATTAGCTTTCTTTCGGACCACTCTTTCTCGGTTTCTCTGGTTCAGTGGTCTCTTTCGAATGCTTTCGGACCGCTTTTGGCTGTTTTCCTTTGTTTAATGGTCTAATAAACATTTAGAAGTTTGCCAAAGCAGTCCTTTAATTAAAAGAGGAACAGATCCTCTCCTATTTTGTTAGCATACGAGAAATAACGAGTCGCTGTATTTCTTGTGTTCCTTCATAAATCTGTGTGATTTTTGCATCACGCATGAAGCGTTCAACAGGATAATCTTTCGTATAGCCGTAGCCGCCAAAAATTTGTACAGCATCTGTCGTTACCTTCATGGCTGTATCGCCAGCTAGTAATTTGGACATAGCCGATTCTTTTCCATATGGAAGCCCTTCGGATTCTAACCATGCAGCTTGATAGGTTAATAATCTAGAAGCCTCAATGCTTGTTGCCATGTCTGCAAGCTTAAAGCCAATTCCTTGCTGAGCAGCGATTGGTTTGCCGAACTGAACGCGCTCCTTTGCATATTCAACGGATGCATCTAGAGCTCCCTGTGCGATACCTACAGCCTGAGCGGCTATCCCGTTTCGACCGCCATCAAGTGTCATCATGGCAATTTTGAAGCCTTCTCCTACTTGACCTAGTACATTTTCTACTGGAACTTTACAATTATCAAAAATAATTTCTGTTGTTGGTGAAGAACGAATTCCAAGCTTTTTCTCCTTCTTGCCAACTGAGAAGCCCTCGAATCCAGACTCAACGATGAATGCTGTTGTTCCTTTATGCTTTTCAGCAGGGTCAGTAAGAGCAAAGACCACATAAATGTCAGCGATTCCACCGTTTGTTATGAAGATTTTTGAACCATTAAGCACATAATGATCGCCTTCTAAACGAGCAGTCGTTTTCATTCCGCCTGCATCCGATCCGCTTCCTGGTTCAGTTAATCCGTAGCCGCCAATTTTCTCCCCTTGAGCCATAGCGCGTAAATATTTTTGTTTTTGCTCCTCGCTGCCAAATTTATAAATTGGCCAGCCTGCTAGAGATGTATGCGCAGAAAGCGTAACTCCTGTAGAAGCACATACTCTTGAAAGCTCTTCAACTGCAATACAATAGGCTAAATAATCGCTGCCGATTCCGCCGTATTCTTCTGGCCATGGAATACCTGTTAAGCCAAGCTCCGCCATTTTATCAAAAATTTCGCGGTCAAAGCGTTCTTCCTCATCACGCTCTGCAGCAGTTGGGGCGACTTCGTTTTTTGCAAAATCACGCACCATTTTTCTAATCATTTCATGCTCTTCAGTTAATTGAAAGTTCATTTGCCTATCCCCCATTATTGTTTTTTCGCCTGTTTATTTTGATTTTATCTAAAATATAGAAAATTCTATTGAAAGAACGACTTACCCCACTTTATAACTGCTTACTTATAACAATACGTTGAATTTCACTTGTTCCTTCGTAAATCTCAGTGATTTTTGCATCACGGAAATAGCGTTCAACTGGATAATCCTCTGTATAACCATAGCCGCCAAATACTTGAATGGCATCTGTTGTCACTTCTACTGCAGTTCTGGAGGCAAAAAGCTTTGCCATAGACGCTTCCTTGCCGCACTTTATACCTTTCTGCCTTAAATTAGCCGCACGATAGATTAATAGCTTTGACGCTTCAACAGCTGTTGCCATATCTGCTAATTTAAAGCCTATACCTTGCTGGGCAGCAATCGGCTTGCCGAATTGAACACGCTCCTTAGCATACGCTGCTGCAGCTTCAAGTGCTGCTTCTGCAATTCCAAGAGCTTGCGCTGCGATGCCGATTCGACCTGAATCGAGATTAGCCATTGCAATTTTAAAGCCTTCCCCTTCTTCACCAAGAAGATTCTCCACCGAAACGCGCATGTCCTCAAAGCTAAGCTGTAATGTTCTTGAACCATGCAAGCCCATTTTATGCTCGTCCTTGCCGATTACAAGACCAGGAGTACCTTTTTCAACGATAAAAGCAGAAACCCCTTTACTTCCAAGCTCAGGATTTGTCGAAGCGAAAACAATATAAACATCCGCTTCTCCACCGTTTGTAATAAATACTTTTGAGCCATTAATGATATAATGATCTCCGTCTTTAACCGCTTTTGACTTCAGGCTGCCTGCATCCGATCCAGCACTTGGCTCTGTTAAACAAAATGCCCCTAGGTATTCTCCTGAAGCAAGCTTTGGGATATATTTTTGCTTTTGCTCTTCCGTACCGAAGTAAAGAATTGGATTCGTCCCAACTGATGTATGGACGGAAAGAATAACGCCAACCGTTGCACTTACTTTTGATAATTCATTGATCGCAATAATATACGAGGTAAAATCCATCTCTGAACCGCCATACTGTTCAGGAATTGGAATTCCCATTAGGCCTAGCTCCCCCATTTTTCGTAAAATTTCTCGAGGAAACTCACCCTTTTCCATTTTTTCAACAAATGGTGCAATTTCCGACTGCGCGAAATCACGCACCATCTTTCTCATCATTTCCTGTTCTTCTGTGAATCTCAAGTTCATATGCTATCCCTCCGTTACTAACTCTCTGCTGTATAGTGTTCAATTTATTTCGTAATCTGCTGCGATAAAAATGGTATCCCTTGAGGTTAGGGGTCGCAATTAGAGCAATCGGCGTTGCGCCGATTGCCATTTGTCATTGCTTTAGTCTTATTCGTAAACGTAGAAGCCTCTGCCTGTTTTCTTTCCTAGCCAGCCAGCTTTTACATATTTTCTTAAAAGCGGACATGGGCGATATTTATCATCACCGAATCCTTCATGAAGCGTTTCCATAATATAAAGGCAAGTATCAAGTCCGATAAAATCAGCTAAAGTTAATGGTCCCATCGGGTGATTCATTCCAAGCTTCATTACCTCATCAATGGCTTCCTTTGTAGCAACTCCTTCATAAAGAGTAAAAATCGCTTCGTTAATCATCGGCATTAGCACTCGGTTTGAAACAAAGCCCGGAAAATCATTTACTTCAACAGGTACTTTTTTCAATGCTTTTGTTATATCTTCAATAGTTTGATAGACTTCATCCGTTGTGGCTAACCCACGGATAATTTCAACAAGCTTCATTACTGGCACTGGGTTCATAAAATGCATGCCAATTACTTTTTCAGGACGCTTTGTCGCAGCAGCAATTTCTGTGATTGGCAAGGAAGATGTATTGCTCGCAAGGATGGCATGCTCTGGAGCAATTTGATCAAGCTGACTAAAAATTTTTGTTTTGATTTCCATATTTTCAACAGCCGCTTCAATAATTAAATCGACGTTTTTGGCATCCTGAATATCTGTAGATGGAGTAAGATTGCTTAATACCTCCTCCATTTGCTGAGCAGTTATCCGATCTTTTTCTACTTGACGGGACAGATTCTTCTTGATTATCCCAAGGCCGCGATCGACAAACTCTTGCTTCAAGTCATTTAATAGCACGCTATATCCTGCTTGTGCACATACTTGCGCAATACCTGATCCCATTTGTCCTGCACCGATTACCATGATTTTTTGTACATTCATTTCTGTTCCCCCATTCTTTAGTAAACCGCCCAAAAAGACAAATTAGTTTTTCGGTACCTCAATCATAATGGCGTCACCTTGACCGCCGCCGCTGCAAATTGCAGCTATTCCGATTCCTCCGCCTAATCGCTTTAATTCATACATCAATGTCAATATGATTCTTGCGCCGCTCGCTCCAATAGGATGACCTAGTGCGACAGCTCCACCGTTCACATTCACTTTATTTTCATCTAGATTTGCAATCTTTCCGCTTGTTAAAGCGACTGCTGCAAACGCTTCGTTAATTTCAAATAAGTCAATCTCATCAACTGTTTTTCCAGTCTTTCTTAGAAGCTCATTGATGACAAGGCCAGGTGTTTTCGGAAAATCCTTTGCTTCAACCGCAATAGCTGAATGACCTAGAATAATGGCTTCTGGTTTTCTTCCTTCTCGGGCTGCTCTTCCCTCACTCATCAGAACTAATGCTGCAGCTCCATCGTTGACTCCAGGCGCATTCCCAGCTGTAATCGTACCGCCCTGACCAAAGGCAGAGCCAAGTTTAGCTAACTTCTCAATGGAAGTATCCCTTCGTGGAGATTCATCTTCGGAAATGATGACTGGTTCTCCTTTTCTTTGCGGAACCTCAACAGGCACAATCTCCTCGGCAAACTTCCCTGACTCTATAGCAGCAATTGCACGCTTATGGCTTCTAAAAGCAAAAGCATCTTGCTCTTCCCTGCTAATCTCGAATTCTTCCGCTACCCCATTTCCATACGTACCCATATGAACTCCAGTAAAGCTGCAGCTTAAGCCATCATGTGTCATTAGATCTTTCACAGCAGAATCTCCCATACGCAATCCCCAGCGAACTTTTGGCATGAAGTATGGCGCATTACTCATCGACTCCATGCCTCCAGCTACAATAACCTCTTCGTCACCAAGACGGATGATTTGATCAGCAAGCGTTACACTGCGCATACCTGAAGCACAAACTTTATTAACAGTTTCTGTTTTTATATTCCATGGCAAACCAGCTTTTCGTGCAGCCTGTCTAGATGGAATTTGACCTTGCCCTCCTTGAAGAACCGTTCCTAAAATAACCTCATCAACTTCCTCAGGGTTGACCCCAGCACGATTTAAAGCCTCTTTCACAGCAAATCCACCAAGATCTGATGCTGAAAAGCTGCTTAACCCGCCTGCAAATTTCCCAAATGGTGTTCTTGCTCCCCCTATGATTACGGTTTTTCCCATTAGAATTGCTCCTTCCTAAATTTAATATTTTTTATAGTCAAAAAATTTTGATGAAAAAATAATGTTGATTGCTTTCGTTCATAGCTGTTTTATTTATCGCAGATTAACGGGCAGTAAGCCCCCCCACTTCAAGGATGCGAGAGAATCAAAGAAACCTAAGTGGGGCATCAACTGCCCGTAAAGGCCCGATTGGTTCAACTAACCATCAGTGGGGGATGAAAGACCCCCCCCACTGATGGAAGTTTCACTTTATAATGGACTAGCTAACGACTGAACGCTCGCTCAATACCTTTGCAAAAAAAGAAGATGCATCAGGAATTTTGAAAGCGCTTTATCTTATATTCTATTTTACTCTAAAAATAGTAGAAATTGAAACACTTTGCGCAAAATTCATAATATTATCTTACAGAATTTGCTTCTGAGATAATCTTTTGCTGTGCTTCAATTTCTACAAATTATTAAATATCGCAGACTTACGAAAAACGTGCTTTTAGAACTCCGTTTATTGAGAGTTCACTTTCTTACGATACAAGTGGTTCTTTTTACACGTTAAGAAAGTATAAATTGCCAGCGCAGAAGATAATTCGACGTAGTTGCCAATTTTAGGAATTAAGTATAAGTGCAACTACGCCTCTGTCTTCGCCTTTCCAAGGCTCGCCAATCGGCGAGTTTTCTTTACCCGATAACTGATTTTTCAAGGATTTCCGCTACATCATAGGTATGAACAGTTTCTTCTACTTCCTTTGCCTTCGTTCCATCAGAAAGCATCGTTAAGCAGTATGGACAGCCTGAGCTAATGATCGATGGATTCACTGCCAATGCTTGCTCTGTACGGGATACGTTGATACGGTGGCCTGTTTCTTCCTCCATCCACATTAATCCTCCGCCTGCACCACAGCACATACCTGTCTCACGGTTCCTTTCCATTTCCACGAGCTTCACACCAGGGATCGATTTCAAGATCTCACGTGGTGGATCATATACCTCGTTATAGCGCCCTAAATAACAGGAATCATGGAATGTAATCGTCTCATTTACTGGGTATTGCGGCTTAAGTCTTCCTTCTTCTACCAGTTCCGCAAGGATCTCTGTATGATGGTACACTTTAGCCTCTAATCCAAAATCAGGATATTCATTTTTAAAAATATTGTAGGCATGAGGGTCAATCGTAACAATTTTCTTCACTTCGTTCTTCTCAAACTCTTCAATATTTTTCGTGGCAAGCTCTTGGAATAAGAATTCATTTCCCAGCCTTCTTGGCGTATCACCAGAGTTCTTTTCCTTGTTTCCGAGGATGGCAAACTTTACGCCAGCTTCATTCATCAACTTTGCAAAAGAAAGGGCAATTTTTTGGCTGCGGTTGTCAAAGGATCCCATTGAACCAACCCAGAAAAGATATTCGAACTCTTCCCCAGCTTTATTCATTTCTTTAACGGTTGGTACGTGAACATCCTCGCGAGCCTCGCGCCAGTTTTCCTTCTCTTTACGGTTTAATCCCCAAGGGTTTCCTTGGCGTTCGATATTTGTCATCGCACGCTGTGCATCTGCGTCAAGCTTCCCTTCTGTTAAAACAAGATAACGACGAAGGTCAATAATTTTATCCACATGCTCGTTCATAACCGGGCACTGATCTTCACAGTTTCGGCAAGTTGTACAAGCCCAGATTTCTTCCTCCGTAATGACATCCCCAATTAAGCTCGGGCTATAAGCAAGGCCTGCTGCCGCTTCTTCTGCAGCCTTTCCTGCTGCGGATAAGGCAAGCTGATTTCCCATTGTATTGGAAAATGCAAAGGTTGGCACCCATGGCTGCTTAGAGGTTACGACTGCTCCATGATTCGTTAAGTGATCGCGAAGCTTGAGAATTAAATCCATTGGTGAAAGCATTTTGCCTGTTCCAGTTGCAGGACACATATTCGTACAGCGTCCGCACTCTACACAAGCATAGAAATCAATCATTTGCAGTTGGTTGAAATCTTCAATTTTACCAACACCAAAGCTCTCTTGTGTTTCATCTTCAAAATCAATCTTCTTTAATTTCCCTGGCTTCTCAAGACGGTTAAAGTAAACATTCACTGGCCCAGCAATTAAGTGAGCATGCTTGGACTGCGGAACATAAACTAAGAAAGCTAATAAGAAAATTAAGTGGATCCACCACGCAATATAGAATACAACGATGGAAGCTGTTTCTCCCATCCAAGAGAAACCAGCAGCAATGGCAGAAGCAACGGGCTCAGTCCATGATCCCTCATGACCATGCCAAATCATGCTCATACCGTTTCCAAGTAGCACGGAAAGCATTAAGCCCCCGATGAAAATAAGAACAAGTCCCGATTTAAAGCCTCTTTTTAAACGGACGAGCTTTTCCACATACCGGCGATAAAAAGCCCAAATCACAGCTATTAGAATCATTAAGGTCACAAGTTCTTGGAAAAACGTGAAACCTGGGTATAACGGGCCAAGTGGCAAATGTGCACCTGGTTTAATCCCCTTTATGATAAAATCAATGGCACCGAACTGGACAAGAATAAATCCATAGAAAAACATAACATGGATAATCCCGCTCTTCTTGTCCTTCAAAAGTTTCTTTTGACCAAACACATTGACCCAAATCTTCCCGAGACGTTCTTTCACATTGTTATCGAACTCTACCTTTTTTCCGAGTTTGATATATTCAATTCTCGTCTTAATGACATACACAAATAAACTGATTGCGTAAGCGGTTACAAGGAGAAAGCCGATTAAATTCACCCATAATAATCCTGTCACTATAATTAACTCTCCTTTCGTGAAAATTCAAAATGGACTGTATTACTCACTAGTCTAAAATTTTTAATACAACCAAATTTTCAGAATTTATTTCTTGTATCTATTATATTATGAGTGAGCATTCAGTCAACCAGTTTTTTATTTTTAACTAGAAAATATTATAGAATTGCCTATGCAGGAGATAATAACTGGAAACAACTTCGGGGAGCAGATAGCAATGAAAGTATTATTTATTCTTATAATCATACTTCTTTTCATCCTACTTTGGCTATCGCTTGATTTTTACCTTGGAAGAAAAAATCAGATAAAACATTTAAAACGACAGGATCCTCCTTTCCGACATAGCCATATTGATTTGTATACAGATGGACCAGAATTATTCGCCGATTTCTTTTCCGAGTTAAAGAAGGCGAAGCATCATATTCATATTTTATTTTATATTGTAAAAGACGATCAATTTAGTACAGAGTTTTTGAATATATTGAAGGATAAAGCAAAAGAAGGAGTGGAGGTTCGCCTTCTTCTTGACCGGATTGGAAGCCATTTAATTAAGGAAAATACCATTCAGTCATTGGAGAGTCATGGAGTCAAGTTTGCCTTCTCCCATCCATTGCGGTTTCCTTTTATTTTTTATTCATTACATGCAAGGAATCATCGAAAAATAACCGTCATTGATGGGAAGATTGGATATATTGGCGGCTTTAACATTGGCAAAGAATATATTAATTTAGATCCAAAGCTAAGTCCTTGGCGAGACTATCACTTAAAAATGATTGGTGAAGGTGCTGCAGATTTACAAAAGGAATTTTTAACGGATTGGTATAATGAGAAGAAAATACATTTATTAGAAAACCCCATTTATTTTCCTTCTCTGCCAAAAGGCAGCTGTCAGCATCAAATTATTCCCTCTAGAGGAATCTATTTAGAGGAAACCTTCTCATCCATGATTCGAAATGCACGGACAAGCATCATCATTGGCTCACCCTATTTTATTCTGAGCAAAAGATTATTGAATGATTTATTAGCTGCACGGGGCAGAGGAGTCACCCTCACCATTCTTGTTCCAAAGACAGCTGATCATCCTTTTGTCAAGGAAGCTTCCTATCCTTTTCTAAGAAAATTGATAAGTCAGGGTGCGATTGTGTATCAATTTCTTAATGGTTTTTATCACGCAAAAACCTGTATCATTGATGACAAAATCTGCGATATTGGCACCGCTAATTTTGATCATCGGAGTCTATTTCTAAACTATGAAATTAACTGTTACATTTATGATCATGCTTTTATTCAAAAGGTGCTAAAGGTGATTGAAACAGATATTCATCATTCCAAAAAACTGACGCTTAAGGAATTAAATCAGTTTGACCCGTGGCGGTCATGTAAAGAAATTGTTGCCCGCTCGATAAGAATGTTTCTTTAAGGTGTATGAAAAAGCGGCTGACTGCCGCCTTTTTTCAAAGGAACGTATAAGTTTTTTCGAATTTGAGAATTGTCTAGCTCCACAAGGAATGCTTCGGCAGCATATGCATCGCACGACTAAAAGTGGAGCTTTTAGGAGGAGCGCCTACCCCCGACGTACAGGACGTACTAGTGTCGACAATGCGACAGGACGTCGCGCTTTGGTCGACCTCGAGGTCATAAGTCAGTCCGCCAAGAAAGTTAAAGAACACCTTTCCCGTCGGCCTGTCTTATGCTTGTCGGGGGTGAGCACTAAGGAAAGCTCCTCCGAATAATCATCGCAAGAACAATCTGAACTCTGATTGTTCTGAAGGCGCTTGCGCTTTTCTTATTTCATCATATTTTGGATAAATGGCGTAATCAGCTCAAACGTTTTAAAGCCTAGATAAATACCAACAATTCCAATAATACCAGCAAGCGCTGGTGGTGCAGGGATTGGCAGCTTAAGCAAAGCAAAAAGAAAACCGACTAAAAAACCAGTGATTAGTGATAAGATCACAATTTTCATAATGTCCTCCTTATTTATGCCAGTTTTCTTATATTCCCCAATTTCCCTTGATCAAAACAGAAAAAGCTGGCTCGAAATAAGGAGTTTTCTCCTTGTGAGCCAGCTTTTTAATATTACATTTTTTCCGGAGCAGAAACGCCAATTAAAGCGAGTGCATTTTTCAAAGTTGTTTGGACCGCTTTAATTAAGGCAAGTCTTGCTTTCGTACGTTCAGGATGATCGGCATCTAATACTTTTTCAGCATTATAGAAGCTATGGAAAGTGGATGCCAATTCGAAAATATAATTCGTAATACGATGCGGCAGACGTTTTTGCGCGGCTTCTCCGACTGCTTGCGGGAATTCACCTAGCTTCTTCAAAACGTCCATTTCCTTTTCCGCTGAAATTAAAGAGAAATCTGCGTTGCTGCCTGCAGTCAAGCCCTGTTCTTCACCTTGACGCAGAATGCTTGAAATACGTGCATGAGCATATTGTGCGTAGTAAACAGGGTTTTCATTGGACTCCGAAACGGCTAAATCTAAGTCAAAGTCCATATGAGTATCTGCACTTCTCATCGCAAAGAAATAACGGGTTGCATCTAGCCCTACTTCTTCTACAAGATCACGCATTGTTACTGCTTTTCCTGTCCGTTTGCTCATTTTCATTTTTTCGCCGTTTTTGTATAAATGAACAAGCTGAATGATCTCAACTTCAAGTGCATCCCGGTCATAGCCTAATGCCTGAATGGCTGCCTTCATACGTGGGATATATCCATGATGGTCTGCGCCCCAAATATTAATAAGCTTTTCAAAGCCGCGCTCAAGCTTATCCTTATGGTAAGCAATATCTGGTGTTAAGTACGTATAGGAGCCGTCATTTTTGATGAGTACACGGTCCTTATCATCGCCAAATACAGTGGAACGGAACCATGTTGCACCGCCCTCTTCGAAGATATGGCCATTGTCTTTAAGAGCTTTTAATGCGGTATCAATTTTCCCATTATTGTAAAGAGATGTTTCTGAGTACCAAACATCAAACGGTACGCGAAACTCCTCAAGATCCGCCTTTAACTTCGCCATTTCGTATTTTAAACCATAGTCACGGAAAAAGTCGAAACGCTCCTTTTCATCGACGCCCGCAAATTTATCGCCGTATTCCTCTGCAAGCTTTTTCCCAATTCCAATAATATCTTCTCCATGGTAGCCATCGGCAGGCATTTCTTTTTCTATGCCTAAGCTTTGAAAATAGCGAGCTTCAACAGATAATGCGAGGTTATTAATTTGGTTTCCTGCATCATTAATATAGTACTCACGGGAAACATCATATCCTCCTTTCGCGAGAATGTTACATAGGGAATCCCCTACTGCAGCACCACGAGCATGTCCAAGGTGAAGGTCTCCAGTCGGGTTAGCGGATACAAATTCAACTTGAATTTTTTGATTCGCACCAACATTCGTTTCCCCGTATTGATCCCCTGCCTCAAGAATGGCTGGAATCAAGTTTGTCAAATAGCTATTATCCATATAAAAATTGATAAAGCCTGGACCTGCAATCTCAATCTTTTCGATGGAAGCCTTTGAGTTGTCAAAATGAGCGATTAGCTCTTCTGCAATCATTTTTGGCGCCTTTTTAGCAACACGTGCAAGCTGCATTGCCATATTCGTAGAATAATCACCATGCGCCTTTTCTTTAGGTGTTTCTAAAATAACATTTGGAATTTGTTCTTCTGAGGCTAAATTTGCCTTCATAACAGCAGCTTTGATTTCTAGCTTCAGCTTTTCTTGCATTTGCTCTACACTGTTCATTGTTCTTCCTCCTCTTCAAATGTAATGAATAAATGGTATGTTCCCGTGGAAGCCCCCTGCATTTTTAATTCATATAAAAGGTCGATTGAACCTGAGCCTGTCTCTTCATCAAACTGATGGTCAAGCCTTTTTGTCATTGTCCCGATCTCAAACACGCCATACGGGGTATGATAGTTCCCTTGAAGCTTTTTATTCATTTTAAAAGGAAGCCTCATTTTGACTGCTCCACTTCGTAATATAAGACCTTCCTGATCCGATACTTTAATAATCGTTTTTGCCATTCCCTCTTCCATTGCCTCATCATATTGAAGAAATCGGGCATTTTCTTTTATGTAGTATCGACCAAACGCTGTTAATTCAAAAGTATCTTTGCTGCTTCCTTCGCGAATGTCCGTTTTCACTTTTATTTTTACAGGCATTTGTTCCTTAGGCAACGGCAACACTTCCTTTTCATTTCATTATAGTTGAATTGAGCAACAGGTTCTACATTTCAAGGACAATGACTTGAAAAAAACGGAGACAGCTTGTCTCCGTTTCTGGTTTAACTTCATTAACGTAACTTGACCTCATTGAGCTTGAATGAAGACAATAAACTGGAAAAATCAACGAATTTAGCTCTGTACTTCCTCTATTTTACCCACCCAAGAATCATTTCGCGAATCAACTTGCTTGCTGTGTTCGCTGTTTGTTCAGATGGATCATAGATTGGCGCTACTTCCACGAGGTCGCAGCCGACGACTTTCACATTGGAACGGGCGATTTCATGGATAGAAGCTAAGAGCTCCTTCGATGTAATGCCCCCTGCATCAACCGTTCCTGTTCCAGGTGCATGTGCCGGGTCAAGCACATCGATGTCGATTGTAACATACACTGGGCGTCCTGCAAGTGTCGGAAGGATTTCCTTCAATGGCTCTAGGACATCAAATTTGGAAATATGCATACCGACTTCTTTCGCCCATTGGAATTCTTCCTTCATACCAGAGCGGATTCCAAATGAGTAAATGTTTTGCGGTCCCATTAAATCACATGCTTTTCGAATTGGAGTTGAATGAGATAGTGGCTCCCCTTCGTAATTCTCACGTAAATCAGTGTGAGCATCCATGTGAATGATAGCTAGGTCCGGATATTTCTTATACATTGCCTTGATAACTGGCCAAGAGACGAGGTGCTCTCCGCCCATTCCGATAGGGAATTTATTTTCAGCTAAAAGCTTATCAATGAATTCTTCAATTAAATCAAGACTTTTTTGCGCATTCCCGAATGGAAGAGGGATATCACCGGCATCATAATATTTCACTTCTTCTAATTCTCGGTCTAAATAAGCACTGTACTCTTCAAGTCCAATGGAGACCTCACGAATGCGCGCTGGGCCAAAACGGGAGCCTGGACGATAGCTTACTGTCCAATCCATCGGCATTCCGTAAATGACCGCTTCACTTTCTTCATAATTTGGATGGCTTTTTATAAAAACATTACCAGAGTAAGCTTCATCAAAACGTACCATTGTCATCCCTCGTTCATAAGTAATTAACCTAAACAGTTTTTCAGCCAATCAGCATTTTCTGCCGAACTATTTCACTAAATCCTGTACAAATTTTGGCAATACAAAAGCAGCATTGTGAAGCTCTTTTGTATAGTATTTTGTTTCGATTTCATGGAATCGGTCTTCACTTACTTCTAATGGATCATATTTTTTAGAACCAATTGTGAAGGCCCACATACCGCTTGGATATGTTGGAATATTCGCTACATAAAGGCGTGTGATCGGGAAAATTTCCTTTACATCCTTTTGAACACTGCGAATCAAGTCTGCTTTAAACCAAGGATTATCTGATTGCGCGACAAAAATCCCGTCTTCCTTTAAAGCTTTAGAAATTCCAGCATAAAAACCTTTTGTAAATAGATTAACAGCAGGCCCTACAGGCTCTGTTGAGTCAACCATAATGACATCGTATTCATTTTCACTTTCGGCAATGTGCATGAATCCATCTCCCACTTGTACATCAACGCGAGGGTCTTCAAGCATGCCTGCAATTTCTGGAAGGTATTTTTTAGAATACTCGATGACTTTTCCGTCAATATCGACAAGCGTTGCTTTTTTCACGCTTGGGTGTTTTAAAACTTCACGGATTACTCCACCGTCTCCTCCACCGACAACAAGCACCTTTTCAGGATTAGGATGAGTAAATAACGGCACATGAGCCACCATTTCATGATACACAAACTCATCCTTAACAGATGTCATGACCATCCCATCTAGTAAAAGCATATTTCCCCATTCTTCTGTTTCTACCATTTCAAGCATTTGAAAATCAGTTTGTTCTGTATGTAAAGTGCGCTTCACCTTCATTGTAATTCCAAAATTCTCTGTTTGTTTCTCTGTAAACCAAAGTCCACCCATTTTTGGATCATTCCTTTCGGTTAAAATCTGCATTTTTTTTAGAATAAGTATAAATTTTTTCGAGTTAGAGAGAACTATTCAAGTTTAAGCACTATCGCTTTTTTTATACTTCCCAAACTCAATAAATACAAACATGAGAAAAAGTATAGATGAATCTAGCAAAAATGCAAGAAAAAAATGCTTTTACTAGAGAAAAATGTTTAAAACAGCTTCATTTCTTCAATACTATGGAAAGATGTAATTTTTCCCAGATAAGGTGGTGGTATTCACAATGGAGATTATAACAAATCAACGCTTCAGAAAAGCAGGTAAATATATACGGGCATTTTTTATATTAAGCCTCATTGGGGTCGCAATAGCGATCATTTTGGCTTCTGGTATTTTGCTTTATGCAAAGCTGCTTGGGCCACCACCACTTGCTGTCCCGCAATCGACTTTATTCTACTCAGATGATGGAACAGTGATTGGAGAAAGTCATAATGGCCAAAAGAGGTATTGGGTAGAGCTTTCAGAAATTAGCCCCTATCTTGTGGATGCCACAATTTCAATTGAGGATCGAAAGTTTTATTCCCATAATGGATTTGATTATAAGCGAATTGCTGGTGCCCTTATCGCTGATATTAAAGCAATGGCTAAGGTTCAAGGAGCAAGCACAATTAGCCAGCAGTATGCTCGAAACTTATTTCTTGCTCACGAAAAAACATGGGAGCGCAAATTAAAGGAAGCCTTCTACACCATTCGGCTCGAAATGAATTATTCAAAGAAGGAGATATTAGAGGGCTATTTAAATACGATTTATTATGGGCATGGCGCTTACGGAGCTGAAGCGGCAAGCCAGTTTTACTTTGGCAAGCCTGCTCATGAGTTAACCCTTGGAGAAGCATCTATTCTTGCAGGCGTACCAAAAGGGGCGGGTATTTATTCACCTCTTGTATCCATGGAAAACGCGAAGAAAAGACAAAAAATTATTTTACAGACAATGGTCACAAACCATTATATTGACAAGAATTCTGCAATGACTGCTATAACTGAACCACTCACAATTGTCGGCAAACATCTTCATACAAAAACGAGTACTGCACCATACTTCCAGGATGCTGTTCGTCACGCCTTAAAAACGGAGCTAAAACTTGACGACCGGACGATTGAATTAGGCGGTTTAAAGGTGTATACAACTATTGATCTAAAGCAGCAAGCCATTGCTGAACAGACTATTGAAAGATTAATTTCAAAAGACTCCGAAATTCAGGCTAGCCTTGTATCAATGAATCCGAGAAACGGACATGTAAAGGCACTCGTTGGAGGCAGAAATTACGAAGAAAGCCCTTTTAATCGAGCTGTTCAGGCGATTCGCCAGCCCGGTTCTACAATGAAGCCACTGCTCTATTACGCTGCTTTAGAGAATGGGTTTACCCCTTCCACGATGATGCGCAGCGAGCCAACAACTTTTCGATTTGATGATGATCGAGCAGAATATTCACCAAAGAATTTTAATAGCCAATATGCCAATGAAGAGATTACAATGGCGCAGGCCCTTGCCCTTTCTGATAATATTTACGCTGTGAAAACCCATTTATTTTTGGGCGTTGATACACTTGTTAATACAGCTAAAAAATTTGGACTTTCTACAAAAATGAACAAAGTTCCTTCTTTGGCGCTCGGAACCTCAGGCGTTCGTGTGATTGAAATGGCTAATGCCTATAGCATATTTGCTAACGGAGGAAAAAAGGTCTCACCCGTTTTAATCAAACGTGTAGAGAATTATAAAGGGGATATTATTTTCGAGAATAAAAAAGAGGCATTCCCCATTTTAAAGCCTGAATTGGCGTTTGTCATGACACAGATGATGACGGGAATATTTGATCCGAAGCTTAACGGTTATACAAGTGTCACTGGAAGGACTATCATCAATGACATGACTAGAACATATGCCGGAAAATCGGGGTCTACAGATACGGATAGCTGGATGATCGGTTATTCTCCACAACTCGTCTCAGCCGTATGGACTGGCTATGATAAAGGGCATAGCATCCATTTGACCGCCGACAAATCATACGCAAAAAATATTTGGATCCGTTTTATGGAGGATGCACATAAAGGCATGCCAATAAAAGGCTTCAAGCCGCCAAAAGGGACGGTTGGCGTCTATGTAAATCCAGAAAACGGAAAGTTAGCCACAGATAACTGCCCGATTAAGCGGCTAACCTACTTTGTTGAGGGAACAGAACCGACTGAATATTGTACAGATCATTTGTTATATCAGAAAGAGGCTCCTGCTAAAAAAGCAAAGCCGACTAAAAAGCCCTGGTACAAAAAATTATTTGACTGGAGCTAGAAAAGCGGAAGCGCCTTTGCAAAGGAACGTCGACTAAAGACCGCCACGTCCTGTGGCGAACATCGACGTCAGCACATCCTGTGCAAGTCCGACAAGTACAAGACGAGCCTCACGGAAAGGTGTTCTTTACCTTTCTGGGAGGATTGACTTGTGACCTCGAGGGGGTAGGCGCTGGAAATAGACATAGAAAAGCGGAAAAACAATGTGAAAAACCTCGGGGATTACCCCGAGGTTTTTCGTGTCCTAGTTCTATACAGTGTCTTCACACTGATAAATAGTTTACTTTTTTTATCTGATTTGGGCAAGTAGTTAGAAATTTAAGTCAGTAAACTGTCACAATTTGGTCATAAATTCACAGTTTTTTTCTTAATTTACTTGTAAATCATCCTTAAGTTGTTGTATAGAGCGTTCCCACATCCCTAAATCATGGTTTTTCAAAAACTCAGTAAGAATTCCCTTCGATTTGTCATCCATATGGTCAACGATAATTTGTCTTTTTATGGATTTATCCATCCGGTTCACATGCTCTGGCAATGATTTAAAGCCTCGGCGAATGGCTCTGTCAACTGTCATTTCACAAGCTGTTACACCTGCATAGTATGGGCCATCTTCCTTCCGGTCAATTGTCACCCAAATGAGCCAGTAAGGCTTTCCATTCGGCACCTCATCCTTATTGGGAAGAAATTTAATACCCTTCTCTACCGGGCTGCGAGCGTGCATAGCACCCACTTCAATTGCAGCCTCTCCTGCTTCTACATCTAGAATAACAGGTGATACATTGTCCAAGCTTAGTGCTCCAGTGCCAAACCCCTTATGTCCAGCAGTTGGATCACTTTTAATAATATTGAAGCCAATATTTTTCTTCTTTTTCTCTTCCAAAGTATAGTCCTCCTTCAAAGAAGTTTTATTAAAAAGGCAATTTCACACTATCCAAACATTTTACAAAAATATACCACTAAAGAATTGGCCCAAACCATCTACTAGTACGGGCAGAACAACTCTAAATATCGGCTGAATTGTATATTGATCAAGCGGCGTAATCACAAGTATTAAAAATATTACAGACCCATATGCTTCTAATTGAGTAAGCTTTGGCCTCATTGTGGCTGGCACCAAATCTTCAACAATCCTATACCCGTCCAGTGGTGGGAATGGGAGTAGATTAAAGACAAATAATACTAGATTGAGATGAATAAAAACATCTAAAAAATCTGGTACAAACGATGGGACCGATGCAGCAAGTCCTAATGCTAGCAGCGTATACCAAATAATAAACCCAAGAATCGCCAAAATAAAATTGCTTATTGGTCCCGCAATGGAGACAGATATTCCAGCTAATCTTGGGTTTTTAAAGAAGAATCGATTGACCGGGACAGGACGAGCCCACCCAAAGCCAGCGATAAAAATAAGAATGGTTCCAAATGGATCCAAATGTTGGATTGGATTCAAAGTTAATCTGCCTTGATTTTTTGCCGTCGGGTCTCCAAATTTATATGCGACATAGGCATGAGCAAATTCATGAATAGTAAAGGCTATCATTAACGTAAGGGCGACATATGGAATTTCCCTCAATGAAAAGGCCAAAAATTGTTCCAACTTTCATAACCCCTTTTTTAAGGAAATTCCTTACAGATAAGGAGAATTCCTCTGATACGATTTTATTTTTGAAAATCTATCTTAAATCCATTCTTGCACTTAAATTATATCGAGTAGATTCATTACAGGCAAACTTAAGTAAGCACGAAATGACCTGCAAAGAGAAAAAGGACCAATCCATTCCAAACACTTGCACATTTTTCAGAAATATGAAAAACTGAGTTCATATAAGAAAAGCGGAAGCGCCTTGTTCACCCCCGACAAGCACAAGACGAGCCTCTCGGAAAGGTGTCCTTTACCTTTTTGGGAGGATTGGCTTGTGACCTCGAGGGGGTAGGCGCTGGAGCTAGACATTTCTCTAACTCAAGAAAAGTAATACATTCTTATTCTTAAAAAGGAGAACCGACTATGCCATATGTAACTGTAAAAATGCTTGAAGGCCGTTCAGAGGAACAAAAAAAATCACTCGTAGAAAAGGTAACAGACGCTGTTAGTGAAACAACAGGAGCACCGAAGGAAAATGTCGTCGTATTTATTGAAGAAATGTCTAAAAACCATTATGCGGTCGCAGGAAAACGATTGAGTGACCAATAGGTTTTTCCTGAGGTTCAAATGAAAGAAATCGGCTAATTAGCCGATTTCTTTACTTTATCAGGCAGTTTCATTAATGCCCGGCTTTTCCCTTTAAGCTTTCAATATATTGATAAGCAGTCCCTACTTCTTCTTCTGTATAGCGTTGCTTGCTTTTTAATGTAAAGACCTTTTCCTGAACTTCTTCTTTCGGAAGATTATCAAAATATAATATCGTCGACACAAGTTCGAGAAATCTTGCATTTTGGCAGTTCATATCAGACATGCAATCTTGAAGATTAGGCATGGAAACTTGTTCATTTAGACTTAAGAACTCCTTGCCGCTTTCTGTTAAGGTATATCGATATTGATAGTATCCGCCCTTTTTTTCCTTTATTTCATTTAAAAATCCCATATTGCACAGCTCTTCAACTCTTAATGTCAATTCCTCTGAATAAGGGCCATAAAAGTGAAATTGAAACCTCTCTTGAAATGGGAATTCCAGTTTTTTCGCGATATAAACCATTTTCTGCAGCTTTTTCCGTCCGATAATTTCCTCTGATGCTGCAATGGCATGAATGATTTTAGCATGATCTTTTAACAAGCTTCGTCAACTCCTACTCCGATTAATACCGTGACTCGTCTATCTCTAATAGTTTACGAATTTCTTCCTTTATTTCTTTTGCAGTTGAATTGTCTTTGAGGACATCAGCAGGATAATACAATTTATGGTCTGTCCTTCTTTTTCCAGAAATCGCGTCTACGATCTCGGATTCTCTAGATAATTCACGAATTTCTCCGTTTTTCATTAACAAATGAATTGGCAGACGTTCTTCCTCTTCTCCTGGACGATAAAAATCATAAGGTAGATCTGAGGATGAATCGACAACAAGATAATATTCCGGATCAATGCCTGCTTTTTGGAACAAAATCGATAGCTGTGCAAGCTTCTTATATTCTTTTGCAGGATCAAATTCAGCATATTTAAATAAATTGCGATTCATAAAGCGACGACAAAGGTCTCGTAGAATTGGATCCTCCTCTTCCTGCCACATTTGGAAGTAGTAAAGAACGATCGCCTCATCCAGCTTGATATAGTCTTCTAGTGTGATGGCTCCATTGAACATGGAATGAAAATGATGCGGATCTGATTTAAAACAATAACCTTGTTTTTGTAAATCCTTAGCCCGGTGCAAAATTTTTGTCAAAATGACTTCCGCACTTCGCGTAACAGGGTGGAAATACACCTGCCAGTACATTTGGTAGCGACTCATGATATAGTCCTCAACTGCGTGCATGCCGCTTTTTCTAAAGACAACCTGATCTTCTCCAGGCTGCATGACACGCAATATTCGTTCCATATCAAAATGGCCGTAGCTAACCCCTGTGAAATAGGCATCTCTTTGCAAATAATCCATCCGATCTGCATCAATTTGGCTTGAGATAAGACTAACTACTAATTTGTTTTTTGAAGTTTTTGCAATGACTTCAGCTACTTTTATAGGAAAATCGTTACTAACTGTTAGAAGAACTTTATTAACTTCTGTTTCTCCGAGAATAATAGCTCTTGTAAAATATTCATGGTCTAAATCAAATACTTTTTCAAAGGAATGGGAGAATGGGCCATGTCCTAAATCGTGGAGTAATGCGGCACATAATGAGAGGAGTCGGTCATCTTCATTCCATTCAGGTCTTTCATGAAAAACATCATCGGCAATCCGTCGTGTAATTTCGTAAACACCAAGAGAATGATTAAATCGGCTATGCTCGGCACCATGAAAGGTTAAGTAGGTTGTTCCAAGCTGTTTAATTCTTCTGAGACGCTGAAATTCCTTCGTCCCAATTAAATCCCAGATTATTCTATCCCTCACGTGAATATACCGATGTACAGGATCTTTAAAAACCTTTTCTTCACGTAATTTCTCCACCGGATATGCCATCTTTTACCTCCGATTTTCTAATATGTCTATATTATATCCTTAATTTACTAGCAATTCATTATCGAATTTATGTCATTTCATCATAATTCGACAGAACCTTGATGGATGAGGCTTTGAAATAAAGGCTATGTTTAACTTTCCTGTTGATTTCCGCTGCAGGCACTAAGCGATCGCGGGCGGTCCGGAAGCCTCCTCGTCGCTATCGCTCCTGCGGGGTCTCCCTTTGACTCGCTTCTCCCG
Source organism: Cytobacillus dafuensis (assembly GCF_007995155.1). Classification (NCBI taxonomy): domain Bacteria; kingdom Bacillati; phylum Bacillota; class Bacilli; order Caryophanales; family Bacillaceae; genus Cytobacillus; species Cytobacillus dafuensis. Next base: position 4,696,316 of record NZ_CP042593.1, read on the forward strand.
CAGGAGTCTCGCGCCTTCCGCTCCAATCAACAACAAATTAGCATTATCAACACTGAGCTTTAACACTGCCAAAATAAAAATCACCTTAAGATCATTTTCAAAAGGTGATTTTACTTCTTAAGCTTTTTATTAATTTTTTCCATTAATTCCTCTTCTGTTAAACCAGCGAGCGGACGATTATTCACAAATGCAAATGTTTTCTTCCGTCCAGGTCCACAATAAGACTGACAGCCTATTTCTATCTTCGCTTCAGGATCAACTTCCTTTAGACGAGGGATTAATGTTTTTAGGTTAACACCTTGACAATCGTCGCAAACACGAAATTCGTTTGCCATATCTATTACAACCTTTCTACGGTCAAACTTTTTATTAGATCAAATTGAGCCGATTTTCTTCTTTCTTACTTATCTAGCTCCTTGCTGTATTTTACAGCTTCTTTCCTAGTAATGCAAGCACCTGAACATAGTCAAAGACAATAGTGCGACAGCATATTATGAATCTTAAGCCGTTCATAATATCTATCTAGTGAAAAAATGGAAAAAGAAAAAAATCTACTATCCTTTTAATCCAAAATTGTATATTTTTCTTCTTAAATGTCCATGCTTAGATTAAGGAATCAAAATGTAAATGAATTAGGAGTTGAGAACATGAAAGTTCGTCAAGATGCATGGACTGAAGAAAATGATTTATTACTAGCTGAAACTGTTTTAAGACATGTGAGAGAAGGCAGTACACAATTAAATGCTTTTGAGGAAGTAGGAGATCGATTAGACCGAACCTCTGCAGCCTGCGGTTTTCGCTGGAATGCGGTTGTCAGGCACCAATATGAAAAAGCATTGCAGCTTTCTAAAAAGCAGAGAAAGCAAAGGCATCGTTTGCTCGGAAAGGAACAAAGCGGAAAGAAAAAGCTACTTTATTCACCGCCAGTACCATCTATATCAGAGGTTGAGTCAGTGTCTATAACTGCAACTACCCTTATGGCTCCTCCAATGGAAGAGCAGGTGGAAATCGTGGAAACCATTGAAACGATCACTGTCCCGGTTAACTCTGAGGAAATAAGCTATCAAGTTAGTTCAGAATTAAATCTTGATCATGTCATTTCATACTTACAAACTTTAAAACACTCGAGTATTCAATTGGAAATTTTAAAAAATGAGAATGAAAGATTAAAGCGTGAAAATGCGCAGATTAAGAGTCGCAATAATGAATTAGAAGGCAAAATCATTCATCTGGAGGAAAATACAGAAACGATTCAAGAAGATTACGAGACCTTAATGAAGATCATGAACCGCGCTCGTAAGCTTGTCCTTTTTGAAGAAGAAGAAAGACCCGCAACAAAATTTAAAATGGACCGAAACGGAAATTTGGAAAAATTAGCCGAGTAATAGAAAAGCGTAAGCGTCTTCGGAACAATTAAAGAACAATCGTTCCTGCGATGACTATTCGCTGAAGCATTCCTTTGTGTCCACCCCCGACAAGCACAAGACGAGCCTCACTGAAAGGTGTTCTTTACCTTTCTGGGAGGATTGGCTTGTGACCTCGAGGTCGACAAAAACGCGACGTCCTGTCGCATTGTCGACACTAGTGCGTCCTGCACGTCGGGGTAGACGCTGGTCGACTAATAACGCCACGTCCTGTGGCAACGTCGACACTAGTACGTCCTGTACTTCGGAGCTAGACATTTCTCTAACTCAAAAAAAGGACAATTTTTCTATAAATAAAACTTCCTATATTGGGAGAAGGAGAAGGCAACAAATCTTCGATTAAGAAAAGGGGTTGTCCCCAAAGTATAGGTGTCAGGCACCAAGAACAATATCTAGTATCAATAAGCGAGTGAGATTCTAGATATTGTGTATTATATGGATGCCAGACAACTTATGGGACAATCCCTTTTTACTATTTCTCTTCACCTAGTATTTTTTCATTTCGTTCCATTACTCGGTTATAATAAGCCTCAAACAAAGAAGGTTCTTCCCCAGACAGCTCTCCTGAAAATAAGTGATTGCTTTTATTTTTTAAGGCTAGCAAGAAACGAAGCATTACATCTTGTATCGTCAAGTCCGCCTGCAATAATTCAGATAAAGAAGCCATGACAGACGGCTTTATTTCTGGGTATTGAAATTTTGTTATTTCGTTTTTTCTTGAAAGGGAATAGAAATGTTCAATCCGTTCTGCACGAGCACTTCCGCTGCCATTTACGCAAAGATATATTTGCACGGCAACCCCATTTCGAATACGCCTTTGTGAAATACCCGCAAATTTCTTATCTCCAATACTTAGATCATAGCTTCCTGGACAATAAGAGCCTACAATCTCCTTCGCTTCTATTTCCTTATTAAAATCTGAAAACATTTCTTTAATAAGTTCCCACATCGCATCGTATCCACGATTAATATCGATGCCCTTTTCACTTTCAGGAAAAACAAGCGTAAGATTTAATACACCTTCATCCAATACAACCGCAAGTCCACCGGAATTTCTGACAATCACACGGTAGCCTTTCCCCTCTAAATACTCTATCCCTTCCTTAATAAAAGGGAGCTTCGTATCCTGTATCCCTAATACAATGGTATCATGATGAACCCAAGCTCGAGCTGTCGGTGGAGCCGCGTTCGCCCCGACAGATGTACATAACGTATCGTCCATCCCGAATGAATATAAAGCATTTAAATGAACGGCTAGAGCCGATTGATCGATAACTCTCCATTGCTCTTGCTGTAATAAATCACTCATTTTTGTACTCCTTTTATCTAAAAAGGAACAAATCCATCAAAAATGATCCTTTTTTATCTATTTTTTAATCTCATTATCATTCTGCATTTAAAATATCGGCTACTTTTCGCCATATATCGGTTAATTCTCAATTATATCGGTCAATTTTTTATTATATCGGCCAGACCCCATTATAACAGCTAAAAAGGCAGAAAAAAAGAGACGGGCATGAAGCCCGGCTCTTTGAAACTGCTTGTCCTTAATGATTTAACGCCTGTGCCGCCGTTATTAATGCCAATTTATAAACATCCTCTTCATTGCAGCCACGAGATAAATCATTCACAGGTCGATTTAGTCCTTGTAAAATTGGACCAACTGCTTCAAAATTACCTAGGCGCTGCGCAATTTTGTAGCCAATATTTCCCGCTTCAAGACTTGGAAAAATAAATACATTCGCATCACCTTGCAGCGGCGAGTCTGGAGCTTTTTTCTTGGCAACAGACGGAACAAAGGCTGCATCAAACTGAAATTCTCCATCAAGGATTAGAAGTGGATCTCGTTTTTTTGCCTCTTCAACGGCCGCAATCACTTTTTCCGTTTCTGGCGATTTCGCTGATCCTTTCGTTGAAAAGCTGAGCATGGCTACACGTGCTTCCATGTCAAACATTTTCGCTGTCTTTGCGCTCTCAATCGCAATTTCGGCTAAATCTTGGCTGTTAGGAGAAATATTGATGGCACAGTCCGCAAAAACATATTTTTCATCCTCCCGAACCATGATAAACACACCAGAAGTTTTTCGGACTCCTTCCTTTGTTTTAATAATTTGTAGTGCAGGTCGAACCGTGTCAGCTGTAGAATGAGCTGCACCGCTAACAAGCCCATCTGCTTTATTTGTATAAACAAGCATCGTACCGAAATAGTTTTCATCAAGGAGGATCCTGCGTGCCTCCTCTTCAGTAGCTTTCCCTTTCCGTCTTTCTATAAATGCCGCAACCAATTCATCCACCATCGCATATTGGTTAGGATCATAGATTTCTGCCTCTTCCAGAGAAATACCCATTTGATTAGCTTTTGACTCAATATCTTGAATATTTCCGATCAAGATTGGGGTAATGATTTTTTCAGCAGCAAGCCTTCCTGCCGCTCCTAATATTCGCTCGTCCACCCCTTCTGGAAATACAATCTTTACATTTTGGCCATTTACCTTTTCTTTTAGCAATGAAAATAAGTCACTCATTCGAATTCTCCTTTGGATGTAAGTATCTATGTATTTAAGAATAATACTTGATGCTTATTTCACTTCACCTATTTAGAATACCGTACATAATTGTAATTTCAAGATATTAAATACTGACCAGTATTCCAATAGAAATATAGTCTTTTCAAATCATTTCTAGCTATTTGACCATTTTTCCCCAAATTCACAAAGTTTAATATTTGCTGCCTGTAACAAAATATCCACATTTTAGCCATACTCTTTCTACTTCCATCTCTATTTCAAGTTTTATTAACATGTTAATTGGAGAAACTATGGTATAGTTATGGTGTAAAAATTAAAAGGAAAAATAATTTTTCTTAAGTTAGAGAAATGTCTATTAGGAGTGATCGTAATGAGTGAAGCAGCAAAAACACTTGAAGGCTGGTATAGTTTACACGACTTTCGTGCTATTGATTGGACGTCTTGGAAGTTGTTATCAAGTGATGAACGCCAAACGGCTATTCATGAGTTCTTATCCCTTGTTGAGAAGTGGAACAGAACTCAAAGTGAGAAAAAAGGCAGCCACGCATTATATTCAATCGTTGGCCAAAAAGCTGATTTTATGATGATGATCTTAAGACCGACATTAGAGGAAATTAATGAAATTGAAAATGAATTCAATAAGACCAAGTTAGCAGAATATACGGTACCTGTTTATTCCTATGTGTCAGTCGTTGAATTAAGCAATTATTTACCTTCCGATCAGGATCCATATCAAAGTCCTGAAATTCTTGCTCGTCTTTACCCAATTTTGCCTAAAGCGAAGCATGTATGCTTCTATCCTATGGATAAACGTCGTCAAGGCAATGATAACTGGTATATGCTTCCGATGGAGGACCGTCGCGACATGATGCGCAGCCATGGCATGATTGGCCGACAATACGCAGGCAAAGTAAAACAAATTATTACTGGTTCTGTTGGCTTCGATGATTACGAATGGGGCGTTACTTTATTCTCGGACGATGCTCTTCAATTTAAAAAGCTTGTATACGAAATGCGCTTCGATGAAGTAAGTGCTCGCTACGGCGAATTTGGCTCATTCTTCATTGGAAATCTTCTTGAGGAAGATCGAGTAAGCAAGCTGCTGCATGTAAATTAATCTCTTAAACTCCCAGCCCCGTCTGGGAGTTTTTTTACGTAGAAATGAACGGATGATCCTCCTTTTTGGTCCTCATTTCCTAGAAGATCTCTCCTAAAACTAGCGAAAAGCTGACGCAATTATCCACGATAAAATATTGGAATAAAAAAAATGGCTTATACATACTTATGAATTAGTGAGTGTTTATCCATACCTTTTCAATGTTATTGATTTTTCTCAAGGTATCGCAAGGAAATCTTTCAATCGTTACTTTAAGATTCGGACCCTATTGAGAAAATATGATTAAACTCCACTTTTTTGTTTTAAAGCTGCTTTGAGAATTAAATAAGCAAAACCTTGCTCCACTGCACTACTATATCGTTTAGCTTTAGTGGCCGCGAGCTCCACTCTATGGGTTTTGAATGATTTTGATTTTTGGGAGGGGAAAAAGAGTGAGTCAATCTAATTTTAATCCGTACACAACTACACCATATTATGGGTATCAGCAGCCATTTGCAGGTGCTTCTGCACAAAGGACTACGCCGTATGGAGTCCCGCCTGCGCCTATGCCAATGCCAGTCCCGCAAACAACTACAGCACCGCAAGTCACTGGTATGCTTCCACTTGAACAGTCATACATTGAAAACATTTTGCGTTTGAACAAAGGGAAGCTTGTAACGATCTTTGCTACCTTCGAAGACAAGCAACAAAAAAAATTTGAAGGTATTATAGAAGCAGCCGGCAGAGACCACGTCATAATAAGTGATCCGCAAACAGGTGTGAGATACTTAATCCCAATGGTTTATTTGGATTATGTGGTATTTAGTGAGCCAATCGAATACGAATATCCCGGAATTACCCCACCACCTGGTATGCTATCGCAATATAGCCCACGATAATACTTAGATTTCAGCCAGTATCAACATTGAAAAGTAAATATGTGTTCAACCCCAAAAAGAAGCTTTGACACAATGGTCAAAGCTTCTTTTTGTTATAGATGCTTAACAGCAGCAATGATCAGCAGCACCCAAGCTACTAAAAAGGAAACTCCGCCAAACGGAGTGATCGCACCCAGTATACCTACTTTTGTGAGCGTTAATACATATAAGCTTCCAGAGAAAAGAATAATACCAATTAACATCATCCATCCAGACCAAGATAATAAAGAACTATCCGGCAATTTGCCAAGCAACACCCCTATCACCAATAAGCCTGCTGCATGGAACATTTGATACTGTACACCTGTTTGCCAAATCTCCATATACTTTGGTTCTACCCATTTTTCAAGTCCATGAGCACCGAATGCTCCTAATGCCACTGATAGAAAAGCATTCAAAGCCCCTAGAATAATAAATAACTTCATTTCATTTTCCCTCGCATCTCAATGATATAGTTCAAACTTATTTGATATTAAAAATCAAATAATGATTCCCCGTTTGCCTCATCCTCCATTTCCAATCTCTTTGGCTGTTGAATGCTAGCTGGTTGGACTGGTTGGACGGCTGGGGGCATAAATGCGGTTGGTGTTGAAGAGATTCCCTTTGTTGTCTCAGGCTCATCAAGAATGAGTTCACAAAGTGATTTCATAGCTTGGACTCTTTCCCTTATCCTGGCAGTTGTTGAACTCTCCTTCGCTTCCATTAATTCCTTTTCAATCTTTCCAAGCAATTGCTGAACGGAAATATTCAACATCATCACCTCTTAAAATTCTAATATCTATTATATTCAAAGATCTTTCTTTTCAAAACGCAAGCAAGGCTTGCCAGAAGCTCGCATTACCTCTACTGAAGGAAGATTATTCGTTTTTAGAAAAACTTGGCGTTCGCCAAGTCCTTTTTGGCGAATACCTTAGTTTTTCTTATGCGATCTTATTAGCGGATATTTAATTGAAATCACACTTTACTTTAGTACGTTAATAAACTTAATTTTTCCTATTAGCTAAATTGAAAAGCTTTACATCCCCTTGGGAATCTATTATCCCACGTAACATAGAAAAATCTACACTTTAAACAATCAATTCTATTTGTCTTCATTTTCTAATCATTCTCCAAATTATTCAATCTACATTATACATGAAACCATATGAATTTTCGATTAGACAGCATTCTCTTCCTCTTTAATAGTCAAAAAATGTCTGTTTCACGTGAAACGTGCTGATTTTTGTAAAATCCACGTAAAACCTACAGGATTTCAACAATATACATGTTTTTTCTAGTTAATTTAAAAAAAGTCCCAACCAAAAGGTTAGGACTTTTACTCTTTTTAACCGAGCAAACGATGGTATATGGTTTTTGCTTGTGCTAAATCTTTTGTACCATGGATCAATGCTCGTCCATCTTTAAAAATAACAAGCCGCTGTTCGCCCATTTCAACAGAGATCAAGTAAGGGTTCCCTTTGACAGTATATCCAAGAGATGTTAACTGTCGAGACAAATCTCCTAAATGAAGATCTTGCTGCATTGGCGGGCGAATCTGTACGGTATCTCTTCCGCAAAGGACGGTTGATTTCATCATATTTTCACTGTCAAGATATGGATACGTTCGATTTATTCCGCATGACAGACAGCCTTCATCCTTTGCTTTCGAAACCTTCATACTCGTATATTGATTTCTCCATAAATCGAAGCTTACAAAAGAAGATCGGACAGCATCCCAGTCTTCCACAAGCATTTTTAAAGCTTCGGCGGTTTGATGTGAAATAACCATTTGCACGGTCGGGGCAATGATCCCTCCTGTATCACAGGTCATTCCTTGAATGGGCATTTTTTTAAGTAAACAATTTAAGCACGGTGTCTTCCCTGGAACAATGGAGAGACTCATGCCAAAGCTGCCGACGCACGCACCAAATATCCATGGGATGTTATACTTCTGAGAAATATCATTGATCGCCATTCTCGTTTCAAAATTATCCGTTGCATCAATAATTAAATCTACACCTTGAACGAGTTCCTCTAGTTTTAATGCAGTAGCATCCGTAATAACCGCTTGAATGTCTACATCTGAATTAATCATTCGCAATCTGCTGGCCGCCGCTGCTGCCTTAGGAAGCTTCTTTTCAACATCCTGCTCCGTATAAAGCTGCTGACGCTGGAGATTACTCGCTTCCACATAATCGCGGTCCACAATTGTCAGCTTGCCAATCCCCGCTCTTGTTAATATTTCTGCATTTCCTGAGCCTAGAGCTCCAGCCCCAATCATTAAAACATGCTTTGAACGGATTTTCTCTTGTCCATCTTTTCCTATGGAAGGAAATAAAGTTTGCCGGGAATACCTTTCATCCATGATCAAAACTCCCCTCGATTAACCTCCGCTAACTGGAGGAATAAAGGCTACTTCATCACCATCATGAATAACATCCTCATTTGAAGCAAATTCCTCATTAATTGCTGTCATGACATGTTCAAGATTCACTGCTTCATATTTATCAGTAATAAGCTGTTTAAGCTCAGCGACTGTTTTACCGCTAGCATCTAGCTGAACAGATTCTCTTCCTACCGCATCACGTAAATGAGCAAAGAATAAGATATTATTCATTTAAGTCCTTCTCCTCCGGTTTTCCTTTTGGATATGCAACTGTTTCAAGTTGGTTTCCGATCCATTCTTCCCCATCTTCCCAATGCTCTTTTTTCCAAATTGGGACGATTTCCTTAATTCGCTCGATAGCATACCGATTCGCCTCATACGCATCCGCTCGGTGAGGGGTGGAAACAGCAATTACGACTGCGATATCTGTAATATCCAGCTTCCCGACTCGATGAGTAATCGCAACCTCGGTACCACTCCATCGTTCCTTTATCTCCTGGCCAATTTGCTCAAGCTTTTTCACCGCCATCGATTCATAAGCTTCATAAATTAAGTATAAAGTTTTTTTCCCATGAGTTAGCTCACGAACGGTCCCGATAAAGGTTGTGATGGCACCTGCTTCGCGCTGTACAACCTTATCAATGACCTCCTGAATGATAATAGGTTCCTTAGAAATCTCGTAGAAGTTCAATTGCTCACCCGTCCTTTCCTTTAAAAAATTATCCTTCACATTTGCTATTAAAATAAATTGGCTCTGGGTTCTTTTCTATCATATAACCGCCAATTCCTTCTACTTTCTCTATAAATCCCACAGACTGAATGACTTCGATTAAACATCTGCCTTGCTCGCTTTCATAAAAATCTTTTGTCATCAGTAGATCATAATGCTCATCTGAGACTGGAATGAAATCAAGTCCCATTGATTTTGCAGCAGGATAGATTCCAAGACCAACAGCATGCTGATCCCCTTTCACCTCTGCAGCAACACCTAAATGAGAAAACATTTCTCGTTCATAGCCTATGATTTCTTCAACACTCATTTCACTTTCTCTTAACAGCATGTCGAAAAGGATTCTTGTACCCGCGCCTTTTTGTCGATTAACAAAATGGGCCTCCTTATTTCTTATATCTGCTAATGTTTTTATTTCAAGCGGATTGCCCTTCGACAACAGCCAGCCTTGTTTTCGTTTTAAAAATGGATAAAGAACAACCTCTTTATCTGCTAAAAATCTTTGAATATAGGTTTTATTATATGTTTTCGATTCAGGGTCCAGCAGGTGGATTCCAGCCACATGAGCTTCACCCTTCTTAATAGCCATCATTCCTGCTAGACTTCCAACATGAGATGACATAACGCTAGAGCTTCTATTCCTTTTCTTCATTTCAGAGGATAATAGATCAATTGTTAAGTCATGACTTCCGATAAATACGATGGAATTTTTTATCTCTTCCAAAGGCTTTAGCAATTCAACCTCTGCGTACTCTCCCTGTTCATAGCCAAGGCTCGTCGGAGGGATCACAAGAAGTCCGTCAGCACGGACAAGCGACATGGTTACACCTGCCGCCCGTGAAAGCGGGTTGGCAATAAATTCTCCAGCAACAAACCCAATATTCATACGAATAAAATCTTCAGCACCCATCGTCCCTACGATTCGGCGTCCTAGCTTCACCTTTAGCATCAGCCTTTTTGGTTCCGAAACTTGCAAAAACTCACAAATCAATGGTCTTACGAACCATTCTAACGCTAAATAGGCGGATACTGAATATCCCGGGATACCAATGATAATCGTTTCGTTAATCTTTCCAATAATCACAGGCTTACCTGGCCGAGTTGCTACCCCGTGAGTAAAGACCTCTCCCAGCTCTTCAATCATATGGACTGTATAATCCTTTGAGCCAGCTGAGGATCCTGCATTAATCACGACGATATCAGATTGCTCCGAGGCTTTCAAAAGAGTCGCTTTAATTTGCTCAGGCTCATCCTTCACAATGGCATTTAATTGAGGGGCCCCACCCCATTCTGATATATAATTCGCGATAACAGTTCCATTAAATTCAATTAATTTACCAGGGGCAATGTCATCACCTGGGTCCATAAGCTCGTTTCCAGTAGGAATAATTGTAACGAATGGCTTTTTTATCACTGGGATGGTTAATGTACGTGATGCAAGAAGCACTCCGATATCAACTGGACGAATGATATGCCCCTGCGGAAAAAGCATTTCTTCCTGCACGATGTCTTCCCCAATTGGACGAATATGCTGCCAGGGTGAAGCGGGCTCAATGATTTCGACCGTCTCTTCATTAAGCTCCTCTACGTGTTCAATCATAATAACGGCATCAAATGGTGATGGTACTTGATTCCCTGTATCGACATAGATAAAATCTTCATTTCGTTTTAACTGAATCGGATTTTGCTCATGAGCTGAATAGGTTTGTTCAGCGACTACAGCAATCCCATCCATTGCTGATGCATGATAATGCGGCATTGAACTTTTTGCAAAAACCGGCTCAGCCAAAACTCTACCTATAGAATTTGTTGATTCAAGCCACTCTACTTCCCTTTTTGGCCTAAAATGTTTAATCATCTCATTTTTTGCCTCAAGCCGTGGCTTGTCCTCCAAATATATTTTTCTTCTATAATGATTTGTTGTCATTGGTCCTACCCCTTATTGAAATATTCTTACCGGAACGAGTTCCCCCTTTTGAACTCCTTCTTTCGGAGCCTCAATTTCAATCATCCCCTCACTTTGTACGAGAGTGGAAATGAGACCAGATTTTCCAAATATCGGTTCAGCATACCATTGTCCTTCCTCTTCAAAAAGCCGGACTCTAATAAAGTCTGTTCTTCCAGGAGAAGACGGAATATTTTTCGTTACCTTTGCAAAGGTTAGCTGCTTTTCCTGAGACTTTAAGCCCTGCAGCTGTTCTAAAATAACTTTTCCAAACAGATGAAAAATAATGACCGCTGAAGCCGGGTGACCCGGAAGACCAATGACAGGCTTTTTATCTGCTAATGCCAATATAGTAGGCTTACCAGGCTTTATCGCCACACCATGGACGAACACACCAGGCTCACCAAGTGATTGAATGACATCTACAGAATAGTCCTTTGTTCCAACTGAACTGCCTCCAGAAATGACTAAACAATCTGTTTTGGCTAATAATTCTTCTGCTACCTTCTTATACTCTTCTCGATTATCAGGTACGATTCCTCCGTATAGGAAGGTGAACCCCCATCCATTCACAAGTGCCCCAATCGTCATGCTGTTCATATCCCTTATCTGACCTGGTGCAAGCTTGTCAGTGTCGATTGGGACAATTTCATCTCCTGATGATAGATATCCAATAACCGGCTTTCTAACAACAACTACTTCTGTAATCCCCTGTGAAGCGAGTGCGCCTAATTCTTGTGAGCGAAGCATCGTGCCCTTTTTCAATAAAAGTTCACCTTGCCGCATATCTTCTCCAACAGAAATGACATTTTCTCCTGGAGCTGCTTGTCTGTATACATTAATCAGACCGCTCAAATCCTCACAGTGTTCAATCATTACGACTGCGTCACTTCCCTCTGGCAGCATGCCACCTGTCGGAACATACATAGCCTCAGAAGCTTGAATGGCTTGATGCGGGGCCTGCCCCATCTTTACCTCCCCAACGAGAGTAAGAAATCCAGGTATGCTTTCAGAGGAACCGAATGTATCCTTTGCCTTTACCGCATATCCATCAACCGATGAGCGGCGAAAATCCGGAACATTTTCCTTTGCGTAAATATCTTCAGCTAAAACGAAATGAAGCGCTTCAAAAAGAGGCTTTGTTATATATTCAGTCAATGGTTTAATCTGATCACTTATTAACTTGAATGTTTCTTCAACCGATTTAACCTGAAAAAATTTCATTTTTAATCTCTGCTTTCTTTATTTATCATAGGCTGTTTTTATTCCAAATGGCCGTTTTCTATTTTTAAAGCCTCTTCAAATTCCACTGGATGATTCATATTAAATAAGTGACGTTCTCTATAATGGAATTCAGCCTCTTGAAGATCGGCTTCTGTGACGGTCTTTGTATTAACCTTATCTAAAAACTGTCGTATTCGCAGCTCCTGCTTTTGTAAAGATGCATCCAATTCCTTAAGAACACCTTTACGATATGCTGCAAACAAAGGGTGAAGCTGTCCAGAAATGTTAGGAACAGCTGCCTGGTAATCTTCTAAAAAAGTGAGCAAAATCGTTCCTAATTCTGATGATATAAACGGCATATCACAAGCAACCACTAGATTTTTATCTGTATGAGAGGCTTCCAAACCGGCATGTATTCCTGCAAGGGGGCCCATCCCCTTCCATTGATCGTGCACCATCGGGTAACCGAGAGATTGATAATCTTCAAATGTGTTTGTCACAATGATAATTTCAGAGACTGACTTTTTGAGTTCTGCAGCAATTTTTTCAATAACCGATTTACCCTCTATTTTTAAAAGGGCTTTATTCGTTCCCATCCTGCTCGATTTGCCGCCTGCCATTATGATTCCCGTTGTCCGCATATTATCACCTGCCTAAAAATTAATGAGCTCCCGTAACTTCTGGAATACCAAAGCCCTTCTCTTGAGCTATATAATCTAGGTGAATACTTTTTATATCTAATAAGGTTGGAGATTCCTTTTTGAACATTTGTCTTACATCGATAACTTTAGTATACCCTTTACACTTGTGGCACGCATGGATTTCTGCACTTTCTTCCTCTTCAATTTTGATGATGACAAGATCTCCTTCTGTTCCACAGTGGGCACAGCTAATTTTCTTTTCTTCCCAAGAATGGAGGCAGCGAGGACATGTTAGTTCCTTCTTGCCCGATTTATCAATTATAGCAAAACGAGCAGGTTCACCACAGGAAGGACAGCCATGATTATGATCCGATTTTTTCAATTTATCTTTTAACTTTTCTGCTGCTTTCTGTAAATAAGGGCGAACAGCATGCTCAGCTGCAAACATAGGAAGCCATTCTGGCAGATCATTTTCTTCAGCAAATTTTTTAAAATAAATATCATTCACAGCAATTGCTTCTTTGAACCAGCGTTGAAGCACATCGTCATTTAAAAGTGAAATTGCTTTATCTGCTGAAATTTTCAACTCTGATTTATTGCAACTTATTAATGCGAGCAACTCTTCAATAAAGGATCGGTATTGATGAAAGTCTATTGCAAGCTCAAGCTGCGAGAGATATGGAGCTTTCATATCCTTTATTTTCTCGATTCCATTTATGATGATATCGGAACATTGCTCACTCCATTTATCGTTTAACGCCTGAATATCTTTTTGCAGCTTTTCATATTCTGAATCAAGCACATTTATTTTTGCCATAAAAAACACCGCTTTCGGTTTTATTTAACTAATGCAAATAGAGGAAAGGCTACCCTTCATTCAGGGTAGCTCTTTCGCATATTTATTCCAAGTTCACATTAAGCTTGTTTCCTTTGTTGCTTTTCTTCTTGTAATTCATCATACCAACGTCCGTGATGGTCCTTTGCATACTCTTCAGTAACATCCCCTTTTGTAATACCTCTCATTGAAGGGCGAGCAGTTACTAGAGACATATAAATATGACCAACAGCGACAGCGACAGCTAAGCCGAGGCCGATATTATGGATTGGGTATGCCCACCATAAAACTGCAGATGGGAAAAATGCTGGAAACCACATTACTAACCCTGAACTAATTAGCATAAGTGTTGTTACAATCATTAACCAAGAATTTATTTTTTCACCAGCATTAAAGAAGTCTTGTTTCGGAACCTTCGCTTTTAGTCCGAAGAACTCTCTTAAAAATTGTGGGAAAAACATTAAATCATGCTTTTTCCAAGAGAATATATTTTTCATCCAATTTTTAAAGCCTTTGAAATCAAAAATGATCATGATGAATAGAGGTAACATAAATGCCACCGCAGCGATTCTGTGCACTAAGCGAGCACCAGCTGGTCCACCAAAAACAACATATAGCCAGTCAAAAAACTCCGTGTACATAGGAAGGGCTGAAATATATAGAGTAAAAAATGCAATTGCATTTACCCAGTGAGCTACGATAAAACCTTTATTGAATCGTTTAATCGTTTTTGGGGTTTTTTCATTACTCATGATCCTGACCTCCTTCATGTTCACCTTTTCCTTTATTAATCGCAGTAGAAATCGCTGCACCAATTACTGCCATCGTTGTTGCACCTAGCATCATTTTCCCAAGTGGCTGTGCGTAATCCTTCCAAACAATTTGGGAAAGAGCAACCTTTGGATCTTCTGGAAGGCCATAAACAGTTGGCTTATCTGCAAGAAGATAAACTGTCGTTGTACCTTTAATCCCTGGTGGATTGTAAATATTTGCATTAGGGAAACGTTCTTTAATTTTTGCTAAACGCTTTTCAGCTTCCGCTAACACTTTTTCCTTCTCATCATAAACTAAGCAGTTTGTGTGGCAAGATGTTACACATGCAGGTCTTAGTCCTTCTTCTAAGCGACCTGTGCAAAGGTCACATTTTTGTGCTTTACGGTACTCTTTGCCTTTGTCATCTACATAAGTCGCCAGTTGGATCACACCAAATTGACAGTTATTCACACAATATCCACAGCCTACACATTTATCTGCATCGACAACAACAGAACCGAATTTTGTGTGGCTAATCGCAGTCTCTGGGCATGCTTTTTCACAGAAAGCTTCTCCGCAGTGATGGCAAGATTTATGTCTAAACAACCATTCAAAATTACCGTTTGCCGTTACTTGTTCGTCATAGGTAATGACATTCCAAGTATTTGCTGTAAGTGTGTTATGAGATTGAATACTACCTGTGAACTCCTCTGGTTGAGCAGGAAGGTCATTCCAGTTTTTACACGCCACCATACATGCACGGCATCCGTCACATTTCGTCACGTCAACAAATTTAATATAATCCGCCATTATTTCGCCCTCCTAATATCACAAAGGAACGCCTTAAATTCAGGAATTGTTGTGTTAGCATCTCCAATGTTTGGAGTTAAGACGTTGGCAGTTGCACCTGTTGCAATTCCGTTATAACCGAAATGCCACGGCATACCAATATGGTGAACTGTTTTATCTTTTAGCTTATAAGGCTTAAAGCGTTTTGTGATCAATGCATATGCTTCAATTTCACCACGGGCTGACGAAACAATTATTCTATCTTTATAGGCAATACCCTTTTCTTTTGCAAGCTCTTCACTAATTTCAATATACATATGCGGAACAAGCTCAGCCAACCAAGGAACATTTCGAGTCATACTGCCTGATTGCCAATGCTCGGATACACGGTAAGTCGTTGCAACAATTGGATATTTAGAAACATCGCCTTTAACATTTGTTGCTTTTTCACCGAACTGAACAGCTGGGTTTAATTGAACACTAGAGAATGCATTGGAAATTGGATTTTCATACGGCTCGTAATGCTCTGGGAATGGTCCCTCATTAATACCCGCGAACAATCCTCCTTTACCACCTGCAATCATAATAAATGGATCTATAAATGTTGGATCATCCGGTCCTTTTGTTGCTGCGAAATCCGGAATGTCATTTCCCTTCCATTTCCCTTCAACAGGATTCCATTCTATCCCTACTCGATCTTTACTCCATGCTTTTCCATTCAAGTCGGCACTTGCACGGTTATATAAAATACGGCGATTTGCTGGCCAAGCATACGACCAGTTCAAGAAATTACTCATGCCTTCATTCGTGTTATCCCGGCGCTTCGCCAGATTCTCATTTTCAGGATAGAAGCCGCAGTAAATCCAACAGCCGCTGCTCGTTGATCCATCATCCTTTAAATCTGCAAAGCCTTTAATTTGCTGTTTCGTTTTCACATCATAACCGTTTATTTCACGGCAAACTAAGTCGATATCTGGATGATCGGATTCACCATAATTCCAAGTCAAAGCTTTCAATGGCATATCAGCAGGATTCGGACTGTTTTTGTACAGCTCTTTAAGACGACGTGCTAGCATATGAACTATTTCTAAGTCGGCTTTTGACTCACCTTTTGGTTTAATTGCCTGCCAGCGATACTGCATCCAGCGCCCAGAATTTGTTACCGAGCCTTCTTTTTCATAGGATGAGCATGCTGGAAGGAAAATAACTTCCGTTTGAACTGATGCTGGATCAGATCCTGCTTCTTTTTTCCAGAATGAAGATGTTTCTGTTTCAAATAAGTCAATCGACACCATCCATTTTAAATTGGCTAGTGATTTAATAGATTGGCTTGCATGTGGTCCCCCTACTACCGGGTTGGCACCGAACATCATTAATCCTTCAAACTCTTTACGGTACATGGCTTCAAATAATCGAATATAAGAATAATCTTTGCCAGCACCTAACTTTGGCATAAAATGATACCCAAATTCATTTTGCTTTGTAGCATTGTCACCATAGAATGATTTCAACATGCTCGTAAAGAATTTCGGCTTATTTGTCAAATAACCAGCCTTTGGTGTAATGCGATCAAGGAATCCTTGGTACGTTACATCAGCGTCAGTCGGCACTTCCATATAGCCTGGGACGTTATGGTAAAGCAGACCAAAGTCTGTTGAGCCTTGAACATTTGATTCCCCACGAAGCGCATTCACACCGCCCCCGGCAATCCCTATATTCCCCAACAATAGTTGGAGAATAGCGTAAGAACGAATATTTTGTGTACCAACTGTATGCTGAGTGCCTCCCATTGCATACAGAATTGTACCTGCCTTTCCTACTTCTCCTGTTGAAGCATATGCTTTACAAATTTCTTTATAGGTTTCTTTATCGGTGCCTGTTACACCAACAACTGTATCAATATCATAGCGAGAATAGTGCTTTTTCATAAGCTGGAAGACACAACGAGGATCTTTTAATGTTGGATCCTTGATAATTTTGTCTTCCTTGTCCTTTTTAAAGCCCCATTGCTTTTTATCGTATTTTCTTGTTTTCTCATCATATCCATTGAAAATACCATCCTTAAACGAATATTGATCATCAACGATATAAGAGGCATTTGTATAGGATGATACATATTCTTTATGATACAGCTCATTTTCAAGAATATAGTTTATCATCCCGCCAATGAAGGCGATATCAGTTCCAGAGCGGAGCTGACCATAGGTACTAGCCATCTGCGATGTTCTAGTATAGCGCGGATCAACCGAGATAAGTTTTGCGCCTTTTTCAATAGCCTTAGAGATCCATCTAAAGCTGATCGGGTGATTCTCAGCAGGGTTCGCACCGATGACCATTAGTACATCGGCATACTGAAGATCATTCCAGTGATTTGTCATTGCGCCACGACCGAATGAAGGTGCCAGACCGGCAACCGTTGAACTATGTCATATTCGGGCCTGGTGCTCGATATAAGTTAACCCTAGACCGGCACGAAATAATTTTTGCAATAAATGACATTCTTCATTATCAAGAGCCGCTCCGCCTAAATAGGCGATTGCGTCTGTTCTATTCACGGTCACGCCATTTTCCTTATGAACAAATGTACGATCACGCGTTTCTTTAATATTTTTAGCAACTTTATCAAGTGCCCAGTCCCAATCTACCTCTTCCCATTTATTACTTCCTGGAGCACGGTACATTGGTTTTGTTATCCGTTTTTCAGACGTATAAACTTGACGTACTGTTGTTCCTTTACTACATAAGGTCCCTTCATTGATTGGATGATCTGGGTCACCTTCTGTATAAATAACATCGTTATCTTTCGAGTAAACGAGTATTCCACATCCTACTGAGCAATATGGACAAATAGTAGATGTTGGTTTTAATTCTGCAATTTTAAAATCTTTTGACTTTGCTCTTGCCTTCTTATCGTCAAAGCCTAGTTCAACCACAGCAATCGTAGCCGCTACAGCACCAGACAATTTTAAGAACTGCCTTCTAGTAAAATCCATGCTTTCTCCCCCTTTTTTCATATATAGGATCTATTTAAACCAAATAATATGGGTAAACCCCTAAATTCTTTCTTCGAGGTCATTGATGACCCTTCCAAATGATGTATAAGGAATAGCCATTCTTCCCCTTAAATAACCAACCACTTCGACATTTAAAAATTTGGCTAATTGAATAGCTTGTTTTGTTGCTGCTGTCCGTGAGCCGATAACAGCAAATCCAAACTTTGCTGCTTTAGAAAGCATTTCATAGGAAACGCGTCCTGTTGTCAAAAGAAGCAACTCCTTCGGATTACAGCCTGTCCGGATGGCATGACCAATAATTTTGTCCACAGCGTTATGTCTGCCTATATCCTCTCGAACAGTTATTTCACCATTTGCATGAACGATACACGCACCATGCATGCCTCCTGTTTCCGCATACAATGGAGAGTTTTTGGCAAATTCGCTTCGCTTCTTCAAAATATAGCTTAATAGATAGGTTTTTTCTGACTGCACCTTAGAAAACGTTTTCACATCTGTCATCGAGAAAAATGTGACTCCTCTTCCACAGCCAGCTGTATAATGCTTCTTCTTCGAAAACATTATTTCTGGATCAAAACCATCCTTAAGGGAAACTTCAAGTATTCCTGTCGTTTCATCATAATGAATGGACCTTATATCCTCTCGACTAGCAATCATACCTTCTGAAAACAAGTATCCGTATGCCCAATCTTCTAAATCGTGATTCGTTAGCTGAAAAACAGCCATTTCATATCCATTGATTCTGAGAGTTATAGGAAACTCTTCTGGGCACCCCTTTTTATTCATTGCTTTCTCTCCTTTATGTGGAATGCACCTCTTTGTATTCTAAGAAGGAATACTATATTATTCCGTGACTAAAGTCACAAAAAAGTAAGACTATTGTGTAATTATTATGTTGCTATAGTTTAAATTATTGGATTAATAATAGTTCGGTTTCATCTTAACTGCCCGCGAATAAACAAACAGTAATATTTATCACATGCAGACAGTGAAAATGTTAATAACTTCTGATTGTTCACAATATGTTCATTTTTAATTTGTGAATGATTTGTGTCTTCATAGAATGTTCAAATTTATAGGATAGAGAAAATTAATCAAATCTTAATAATCCCCCCCTATACTGAAGGCGAAAATTAGTAATATTTTTCAAATCCTTGAAATGACAATTTCCAAATAGGAAGGGAGATTACCATGAAGAACAAATTATTTCTATCATCTGTTCTTGCCATTGCTACACTGTTAGTTGTGGGATTTTCCATAACTTTTTTCGTTGTGAAAGATTCAGATAAAAATGTAGCAGTAGATTCACAAGTAGATAATGAAGACAGCCAAGACCCTTCGGAAGAAGTGGCTAAGCATCCATATGCTCCTCCAAGTCTTGACGATGTTCCTGAAGGAGAAGAAGGGGAATTGATTAAGCTTGGCTACAAATACGCAACGGAAACTAGCACAGCATTAGATGGGTATGTTGGAAACACATTAAACTGTGCAAGCTGTCATGCTGATGGGGGATATGGAGGCTCACTAGACCTAGTTGGTATTTCAAAAACCCATCCACAATATAATCCTAGGGCTGGTAAAGAGGTTACACTTGAAGATCGGATTAATGGCTGCTTTAAAAGGAGTATGAACGGGAAACCGCTTCCAAAGGATTCACAAGAAATGAAAGCGATGGTTGCTTTCTACGATTACATCTCACAAAATGTCCCTGATGGAACAACTGAAAGGCCTTGGGCAAAATTAAAAAAATCTGAAGCAGATATTGAGAATGTTGATATTGAAAATGGAAGAGAAATATACAATAAAGCCTGTATCTCATGCCATGGAGAAAATGGCGGCCAAGGAACTCCGCTTGCCCTTTGGGGAGATGATTCTTATAATATCGGAGCTGGAATGGCCAGATTAAGAACATCAGCTGGATTCATTCAAGAATATATGCCAAAAGCAGAGGTAGGCGGATATGCACCAGGCTCACTCACAGATGAAGAAGCAATGAATCTTGCTGCATATATTAATTCACAAATGCGCCCAGATTTCCCTGATAAAATTTATGATTGGCCAAATGGCGATGCACCAGATGATGCAGCATACGAAACACTTGCAGGGAAAAAGACTGATAACGCTGAAAAGAAATAAGAAAAGCGCAAGCGCCTTCGGAACAATCAAAGAACAGATTGTTCCTGCGTTGTCTATTCGTGAAGCTTTCCTTTATGCTCACCCCCGACAAGCATAAGACAGGCCGACAGGAAGGTTGTTCTTTAACCTTCTTGGCGGACTGGCTTACGACCTCGAGGTCGACAAAAGCGCGACGTCCTGTCGCATTGTCGACACTAGTACGTCCTGTACGTCGGGGGTAGGCGCTGGAGCTAGACAATTCTCTAACTCGAGAAAAGTTATACTTTCTTATCTTTAAAGTAAAGAGGATATGATTGACTAGAACCCGGATTTATCCGGGTTTTTTCATTTTAGTGAACAATTCATGATATAACCCAAACAAGGAAGTATTTTCTATATAATAGAAATGATTGATATTAAAAAGTCTACAAAGGAATGTGATCTTTTGATGGAAAAGCTAAGAGGAAAAACTGTTCTTATCGTAGAGGACGAGGAACGAATCAGAAGATTAATAAAAATGGCTTTAACAAAAATTGGCTTTGAGGTATTAGAAGCAGCAGATGGATTTGAGGCAAAGGAACAATATTTAAAATACGACCCTTGCTTTATCATTTTAGATATTATGCTTCCTGGAATAAACGGCAAAGAGATTTGCTCCTGGCTTCGTCAAGATTTAAAAAGCAATGTACCTATTATTATGCTCTCCGCCATCCATACTGAAAAGGACAAAGTGGAAGGATTGAAATTAGGTGCAGATGATTATATGGCAAAACCTTTCAGTCTTGACGAATTAACAGCAAGAGTCGAAACCGTATTAAGAAGAACGGCGAACAGATGCAGCAAAATAAGCTATCGAGGATTGACTCTAAAGCCGATTGTCGGTATGGCCAAATTCGAGGATGCTGTACTTGATTTAACCCTTTTTGAATACAAATTGCTTTATCAATTTATGACTCATCCAGATCAAGTATTCTCAAGAGAACAATTGATCACACTCGTTTATAAAAACGAAGAAAAATTGATTAATGAACGAACCGTTGATGTTCATATTAAAAATTTGCGCGAGAAAATCGCCCAATATTCAGAGTATCCCTTTATCCAAACGGTCAGAGGCATTGGGTACAAGTTTACGACATAAATAAGGAAAACATCCTTCCAAAAATAGAAGGATGCTAGATTTCTTTCCTTTGAAAATAGGTGAAGCCTGATAGAAAAAACAGAACTAGACTTCCGAGAATAACAATCATCAGAGTTTCCATTGGCACATTCAGTGCACCGAAGCTTTCCTCCGTTGTTGGCATCATAGCTAAAAAAGGCTGTGCCCACGGATAGTAAGGTCCAAATTGCTCTGAATTCACAACCAAAATATTAGGCAGCGTAAAAATGACATTGATCGCAAGAGGGGCTGCAAAGCTTGACCAAGCAACAGAGACAAATAGCTGCAGTGCTACAAGAGGAAGACTTGCAATCCAGCCCCCAACTGCACTTGTTAAGATCATTTTCCAAGGCAATGCCCCCTCGAATCCTTTTAGCTGCCCGACAAGAACTAACCCTCCAGCAAATAAAACCTGTGTGATGGCAAGTAAGCCGATCACAATAAGGAACTTCGCGATATAAACATTGCTGCGTGAAACTGGCATAGCTAGAAGCTGCTTCCAACCGCCTCCAAGATGTTCATAACGACAAACAAATGCTGAAAAAACACCTGTTAACAAAGGGAAAAATAATAACGCATGTAAAAAAGACATGGCACTTAAGGTTATCTCCCATTTATAAGGGGTATCTTCAACCGACTGCCCTAAGCCCGCTAAAGTGGCTAACACCGGGCTAATAAACATTAACAGCCATATAGATGATTTCCTTAGCTTTAAAAATTCTGATCGCAACACTTTCCCCATGCTATTGCACATCCTTTCTGCCAAAATCAATACTGCCCATTAAGTAGATAATGAGCCCTAAGCCCAATCCAGCAAATACTGAATAAATCGGGTCACCCCATCCATTTTCCAAAGATGGCCATTTCCAAGGGAACCAATCTGGGAAGTTAAAGGACATCATCGATAAAATGGTGCCAACAATTCCTACGACCAATGGAATGGCTTGGTTTTTCATTGTAATGGACAACCAAATCTGGAAAGCAACGAAAGGCATGGCCGCCAAATAAGGGAAGTATGCCATTTTTAGCAGGGAAAGAAAAGGAATCTCTGTCCCGAATTTCAGAATAATACCTAAAATAATGACTCCTATGAAGAGCAGCGTGCTTGATGCAAAAAGTAAAACGGCGGCTAAAGTAAATTTACCTGTAAAAACTCTCAGCTTCGATACAGGTAAAGCTAACAGCTGCTTCCACGAATTCGTTTGATGTTCAATGCCGGCAATCATCGATGCAATGATCGTTAATCCGAGCATAAGAGCTGGAATGGCTAAATAACGAGCTTCGCCAATTAGTCCTCCCCACAAATCGTCTGCATAGAGCTTTGTTAAATAGTCGTAGCGAAGACCAAAGTTGACTGCTTCTAATGCCACGACTCCAAAAGGCCCAAGGAAAATTAAAAACCAGATCATTTTTCGTTTTATTTTTATCAAATCTGAAGCGAAGGTCTTTAACATTAAAGACTCCCCTCCCCGCTTGTTAACTCTAGGAAAATATCTTCCAATGATTTTTTCTCCTCCTGAACTCGAAATACGGAGAAACGGTTATGAATAAGCTCCTCAACAACAGTGGAGACAACTTCATCAGAGGAATGCGGCAAATAGATCTGCTTATTCTCCATCTCTGCTTGAATGCCTTTTGAAAGAAGCATTCTCCATGCTAGTTCAGCTTCGTTCACTTTAATCGCAATTTTGCTTTTCGACCTTTGCCTTAAAGCTTCAATGGAATCTTGAAAAATCATTTTCCCCTTTGTAATAATTCCTACCTGGGTAGCCATTTGATCCATTTCGGAAAGTAAATGGCTCGAGACTAGAATCGTAATTCCATGCTCCTTAGGCATGCTTTTAATCAATTCTCTAATTTCAAGAATACCTGATGGATCAAGGCCATTTGTCGGCTCATCTAAAATCAGCAATTCCGGTTTGCCTAATAATGCTGCTGCAATCCCTAATCTTTGCTTCATTCCTAGGGAAAAGCCTTTAACTGGTCTCTTTGCTTCCTTCGATAATCTGACAATAGAAAGAACTTCATCTATCCTTGATTTCGGAGCGTCTAGTAAAATACGAATCGCTTCTAGATTCTCGTACGCCGTTAAATGACCATAATAGGAAGGATATTCAACTAATGACCCCACTTTCTTTAATACTGAAAGCTTTTCTTTTTTCATATCCTTTCCAAAAATTTGAATAGAACCATATGTAGGCTTCGCCAGTCCGAGAAGCATGCGGATCGTTGTCGTTTTTCCAGCTCCGTTCGGTCCTAGAAATCCGTAAATTTCACCCTTCTTAATTTGAAGGTTCACACTTTCCACTGCATACCGATTCTTAAATTTTTTCGTTAATTTATTTGTTTCAATAATAAATTCACTCATCCTTATCACCTCGATTACCATCTTAACCAGCCTTGGTTAAAAAGAAGGGTGGATGAAGTTTAAAATTCGTTTAAAAAAAGAGTCTATGTTAAACTTCCCTGTTGATTTCCGCTGCAGGCACTTAGCGATCGCGGGCGGTCCGGAAGCCTCCTCGTCGCTACCGCTCCTGCGGGGTCTCCCTTTGACTCGCTTCTCCCGTAGGACATTGAATAATCTTCCCCGAATAATCACCGCACGAAGGAAATGCGAATGCATTTTCGAGGATCTCGTGCCTGCAGCGAGAATCAACAACAAAATAGCATTATCAACACTGAGCTTTAACACAGCCAAAAAAGAAAAAAAAGCCGACAGCGTCAGCTTTGTTCTTTCCTACTTATTCGAATAATAGTTCCGGTTTCTCCAGTTTGAATATCCCAATGGAGCTTCATATCTTTTAGCATGAGAGAAACAATGGAAAGCCCAATTCCTGCTCCTTTTCCTGCCGATTTCCCGCTCATTCCTGGACCGTGGTCGGCAATGATGATTTGCTCCTTCTCCACGTCTACCTTCACACCAATATACTTCCCTTCAATTGCATGACGGTTGATGTTTTGGAAAAAATTATCCAGTACACGTTCCATCCATTGTGAATCGATGTCCCAATGAAAGGATTTTTCTGGGAATTCAATTTCCAGTTGAAAGCCCCTATTTTCAAACACTGGATACCATGCTGCAAAGGAGGTCTTCACTAGACGGACGATATCCGTTTTTTTCGGATTGTATGGATACTTTCCCGAAGTGAGTAAGGTATAGGAAAGTAGATTTTCTATTAATTCACCAAGATAATTTATTTTGCTATCGATTAAATCGAGAGACTCCTTCCCCTTTTCACTTAACACTTCTTTTTTCAAACTGAAAGCATGGCCTCTTATCGTAGTTAGTGGTGTTCTTAAATCATGCGATAAATTCGCTATTAGCTGTCTCCTTAGCGCCTCTTCTTCTTTTTCACGGAGACGGCTGCTTTCAAGCTGATGAATCATTTCATTAAATTCTATTTCCAATTGGCCAATTTCATCTTTCTTGAAAACACTAATTGGATCAGGAATACCGTTTTCTGCCGGACTTGACATGGCCTGCCGCAGCCTCAATAGACGCTTCCTAATTCTAGAAAAGAATATCCATGAGATGAAAATAAAGATCGTTAATACGACCGCAACTGAAGGCATAATCCAATAATCATACTTATCCGCTATACTATCCCCTGTTGTTTCCATTGCAGACCGAGGTACCTGCATAACCATAAAGCCTTCTTCTTTTTGCTCACCAATTAATGCTACTACAGTAAAAGGGTCAACGCTTGATCCCCGGTTTTTTTTCATAAAATCTATAGTATGAGATGGTGACCATGACGACGGTACAGTTGCATTTTCCGGCAGCTTATATTTCGTTTGACCTGTTTCATCCACCCAATACATTGTTGCTTCAGAATATTCTGTTTGAAGCCTCTTTAATTTTTCATTTATTTGCTCGTCTGTAGCACCTGCTAAGCTTTGTGCTTCTGCATGCCACATTGATTCTAAATCGATACCATTTTGATATTTATTCGATTCCTCTGTACCACTAAATTGAGTGTAAAATAAGATTGAAATAAGGAAAAAGGAAATTGGCAAAATTAAAATGGCTAGAAATATAATTAATAAATATTGGTTCAATAAAGAGTTTTTCAGTTTCATTGCTTCACCCTGTAGCCAATTCCCCTAATGGTTTCGATTATTTCAGGAGTACCTGGGTTTATTTCTATTTTCTCACGGAGATATCGAATATGAACCATCAGTGTTTTATCGCCTTCTAGATAAGGCTCACCCCATACTGATTCATAGATTTGTTCCTTCGTTAAAATTTGGTTCGGATGACGGAGGAAGTGCATGAAAATCTGATATTGCTTACCCGTCAAAATAATTTCCTCTCCTGTACGCTGATCCTTAAACGTATTTTCGGAAAGATTAACTTGAATATGACCAAGATGCAGCTCATTTGAAAGTGATAGACCTGATCTTCTTAGCAACACCTCAATCCTTGCAGCCAATTCGTCTGGATGGAAGGGCTTTGTTAAATAGTCATCAGCAAATTGTAATCCTTGCAGCTTATCATCTACAGCTGTACGGGCTGATAGCATTAAGATTGGGATTTGAGGTGCCTCTTTTTTTAACCGTTGGCCTACTGTAAAGCCATCAAGGCCAGGAAGCATCACATCAAGTATGACAAGGTCATGATTGGCTACGATTTTCTCAGACCCATCCCCTGATTTTAACCATTGAATCTCAAAACCTCGTTGCTCTAAATCTTCCTTTACCCAGCTGCCAATCTCTAAATCATCTTCTATGTATAGAATTCTCCTCATTTTTCATCACCTATCATTATCATAGAGAAAATCAACTGGAAATTAAAGAATCATATTTTAAAGTTTCTCCCCAAAGTGAATATTGTTATAATTAGAAAAAGATTAACCTTATCTTTATGCTATGTTAAAATTTCCCTGTTGATTTCCGCTGCAGGCACTCGCTTTCCGCTCCAATCAACAAAAAAATAGCATTATCAACACTGATTTTTAACACAGTCTATCTTTAAGAAGTAAAACTTCAAGGAGGAATTTGCACATGTCGTTGAAAAAAGTCTTAACAATTGCAGGCTCAGATACAAGCGGAGGCGCTGGAATTCAGGCTGACCTTAAAACATTCCAAGAGCTTGGCGTATATGGAATGACCGCCCTTACAACAATCGTAACAATGGATCCAAAAAATGATTGGAGTCATAATGTATTTCCAATTGCTATCGATACGCTAAAAGCTCAATTGGAAACCATTTTATCAACTGGCATTGATGCGATGAAAACAGGCATGCTAGGTTCCGTAGAAATTATTGAGCTTGCTGCAAAAACAATTGATGAAAATAAATTAGACCGCGTCGTCATTGACCCTGTTTTGGTTTGTAAAGGAGAGGATGAGGTCCTTCATCCTGAAACAGCAGATGCATTAAGAGAAATCCTTGTTCCTCGCGCAACTGTTGTCACACCAAACCTCTTTGAAGCTTGGCAATTAGCGAAAACAGGTCCAATTAAAACAGTTGATGATATGAAGGAAGCAGCTGTCAAAATTCATGAGCTTGGTGCAAAATACGTGTTAATTAAAGGCGGCAGCAAATTGGAACATGAGAAAGCAGTTGACCTTCTATTCGATGGCAAGGAATTCAAGCTATACGAAAGCGAACGCGTTACTACGACTTATACACATGGTGCTGGCTGCACATACTCCTCTGCCGTTACAGCAGAGCTTGCAAAAGGCAAATCTGTCGTGGAAGCCGTTCAAACCGCAAAAGAATTCATTACAGCTGCCATCAACCATGGCTTTAAATTAAACCAATTTGTTGGGCCTACTATGCATTGTGCTCACCGCAAATTTGGTGCAGGACGTTTAGAATCAGAATAAGTTACTTCAAAATGCGAATCTGCGATAAATCTATGAACAGAGCCTTTGAGCTCTGTTTTTTTAAGCATTAGTTTCGCTTTTAGGACTTTTATTTAGTAAAATGTATGGGTAATTGATGAACTATTTTTAAAAGCTTGATTCATATACTAATTTAGATTTGATAAAGCATGGAAAGGAGGCCCATAATGGAACAGGTTATCATTGAGCAAGTCCAAAAAGAGATTGACCGCCTGGCAAAAAAAGATGTGTATATTCATCTAGAAACAACAAATGGAGCATATGCTTCCCATTTCGATAAGTCTTTTTTCTCTTCTGGCGCCTATATTCGAAATGCCCTTCTACAATATGAGCACGGAAAAATAACAGGGAAAGGCCCTTATCGAGTTGGGCTCAAAATGAACTTTGGCTGGGTATACGCAGAGGGAATTACACATTTTGAAATTGATGAAAAGGGTCGTCTCCTTTTAGCTGGACATGATTTCGAAGGCAAGCTTGCTGTTGCCCTGCAACTAAGCGAAACCCCCTTCTAAAAGTGAAAGGTAAGATTGGCAGAATTTCCGCCAATTCCCCTTATTCGATAGGATTCTAAAAATCCGAAATTAATTTATCATGGAAAGGAGAACACCACATGGAAAAAGAAAGACATGTTCTTGTTGTATTCCCTCATCCCGATGATGAGGCATTTGGTGTATCAGGAACGATTGCTTCCTATACCCAAAACGGGACACCTGTTACCTATGCCTGTCTAACGTTGGGAGAAATGGGACGAAATATGGGAAATCCTCCTTTTGCTACAAGGGAGTCATTATCCCATATTCGCAAAAAGGAATTACAGGATGCAGCAAATATCCTCGGAATCACTGATTTAAGAATGCTTGGCTATCGTGATAAAACGGTGGAATTTGAGAATGAGGAAGTATTAGCTAGCCATATGAGCGCCATCATTAAGGATGTGAATCCTTCCTTAGTTATTACCTTCTACCCTGGATACTCCGTGCATCCCGACCATGATGCCTGCGGAGCAGCCGTGATTCGAGCTGTCAAAGAGATGCCAGCAGAAAACCGGCCCAAGGTTCATTGTGTTGCCTTTTCCCATAACTGTGAGGAGGAAATTGGCCAAGCAGATATCGTCAATCATGTAGCTGCTTATGCCAATCAAAAACTTGCCGCAATCAAAGCGCATGTATCCCAAACGCAGCTTATGGTAAGTCAGACGGCGATAAATTTAGAGAATCAAGATCCGGAAGTAATAGCGCGGTTTCATTATGAAAGGTTTTGGACCTATCCGTTCTAAGTTAAAGCTTGGGAGTGTGTTCGATGAAAAGTTTTTCTTCTTCATTCTCATAGCTAGTCTTTTAGCTGGATGCAGTTCAAATGCTTCTTATGAAAATGTAAGCATCGATGAAGCAAAAGAATTAATTGATGCAAATAAAGTTACTGTCATTGATGTTCGTTCAGAAGATGAGTTTTATGAAGGGCATATCCCAGGAGCTAAATTGATTCCCCTCCCTGAATTAGAGGACCGATTGGATGAGCTTGATAAGGATCAACACTATTTAATCATTTGCAGAAGCGGAAATCGCTCCGCACAGGCAAGTGAAATTCTTATCGAAAACGGCTTTAAGCATGTCTCTAATGTCGAAAAAGGGATGAATGAATGGAAATATGAAATAGAATAAAAAATAGAAAGCAGCTTTCCCTTTTCATTGCGGAAAGCTGCTTTTTTTCTATATATAAAATTGTCAGCAGGCATTTTAGAAAAAGCCTTTATGTACGAAGGACAATCACTCATCCTCACTTTTCCCATCTTCAAGCATTTCCTTTAAATATTCAAGCTGAAAGCCGTCTTCCCTTTTGATCATCTTGACAATAAAGTGTTTTGTTAATTTCATTCTTAACCCGCTTGTCTTCACAGATGCGTCTAATTCTACCTGTGTTCCTTCTTCTATTTCATGGAAGATGTATGTATACTCCACAATCAAACCATTTGAATCGCTCCGGGTTTTAAATAATTTATCTTGTTCATATTCCACCATTTCGATATCAGCATTTACAGTATTTCCTCTTACTGATCTTGTTTCTTTAAACTTTGTTCCTTTGCCAATTGGTCCTTCAGTCAGCTTTTCCATTTTGACTACATTCGGCATTATTTCTGATGTATTCTCCATGCTGGTAATATAATCAAATACTGCCTTGACCGGTTTATGAATAATCACACTTGAACGAAAATCCGCCATGTTCTGCACCTCAATAAAATATAATCAATACAACTATTATATAACAAAAAAACAGAATTCTTCGAACTAGAATCCTGTTTATATTTTGGCTTTGTTAAAGCTTATGATATAGGGAACAAAATTTGCTCCAATCTGAAATAACAATCGTCTTCCCTCTAATTTCAATAATTCCATCCCTTTTTAGCTTTGAGAATACTCGACTTACGCTTTCCCGAGAGGCTCCGACCAATGTTGAGAACTCCTGAACGGTAATAGGCAGCTCAATGAACATCCGATTGCTGTGGCTCGCACCAAATTTTTCTGCTAGTCGATCTAATGTCCGAATCGTTTTCATGTAAACATCTAAAAGAGCTACATCCCTTAATATCACTGTTAAATCTCGCAGTTGATCACTCATATAACGGATCATTTGAACAGCCATTTCTGGAGAGACCATTAGCTCCTGCTCCAAATCCTCCGAGTTTAAGAAGTAAACTTCTCCTTCTTGAATCATTGTGGCAGTTGCAGGATAACACGCCCCCTCTTTTTTAAAGAGGCATACCTCTGCGAATATTTCTCCCTTTTTCTTTATACAAGTAATTACTTCGTTTCCTTGATCATCCTGCTTTGTCATCTTCACTATGCCGGAATGAACAAAGTATATTCCTTCTGCCTTTTCATATTCCGAAAAGACCTGCTCTCCCTTTTTAAAGCTTTTTTTGACAATTCTCTTATCCATTAACCGGATTGTTTGCTTTGGGAGATTTTTAAAAATCTCAATTTTCCCTAAAAAATTCTCCAGATCTGATTTTTGTATGGCTGCATGGCTGTTCATTCTTATACACCTCACCCAGTTTTCTCTCTACATTCTATCGAAGCTTCGATTCATTGAATGTGACATATTTCACATAATATAGGTGCTTTAGCAGAAGAAATCTATGAATAAAATGTTGTTTTCTTATCAATTTATTTGTGTTATCTTCTATATGAATATAAAGTTATTTAATTCATATATTCATAATAAGGAGGTCATTCTACATTGAGAGGCTTTACTGAGGAAGAAAAAATATATTTACGCACACAGCTACTGGAAAAAGGTCGTTCCTTCTTTTCCGTTCATGGCTTTAAAAAAACAAGCATTAAAGATTTAACAAATGCAGTTGGGATTGCCCAAGGCTCCTTTTACTTATTTTTTCAATCAAAGGAAGAAATTTATTTTCGCATTTTAGAAGAGGAAGAAGAAAAGATAAAGAGCATCATTACGAGGCAATTACCTTCAGCTATGACAGCAAAGACCTTTGCAGCATTCTTATTATCAGGAATCCAGCTCATTCAAGACAACCCGTTTATCCGCCAGTTATTTTTCGAGGGTGAATTAGAGACATTAATTCGAAAGCTTCCAAAAGAAATAGTGGAAGAGCATATTCATAAGGATACCGATCTTCTTGCTCCTTTGCTGGATTCATGGGGAATCAAAGATAAACAAGAACAAGATATAGTTAGCGGTGCAATTCGTTCATTCTTTCTGTTAGCCGTTCACGAAAAGGCTATAGGAAATGCACATTATGATCAAACGATTCAATTTCTAGCTGAAGCCATTGCAGACAAAATATTTGCGAGGAGAATGAATGATGATTGATGTCAGCAATCTTGAATATGCATACCCGGGTCAAAAGGATAAGATCATCCAAGGAATCAGCTTCTCTATTCAAAAAGGGGAAATCTTTGGCTTTCTCGGACCATCTGGAGCTGGAAAAAGCACAACACAAAAAATTTTAATTGGCTTATTAAAAGGCTATTCAGGTTCAGTCAAAGTAGCTGATAAAGAGGTGCGAGACTTAAACAGGGACTACTACGAAAAAATTGGGGTTACCTTTGAGTTCCCTAATTTCTATAGCAAGTTTTCAGCATTAGAAAATCTGCTTCACTTTAAGCGTCTTTATTCTGTCGAGACTGCGGATCCTATCCAGCTTTTACATTCTGTAGGTCTCGAGAAATTTCAAAATACAAAAGTGGCTGCTTTTTCTAAAGGGATGAAAATGAGATTGAACTTTATCCGTTCTTTACTAAACGACCCTGATATTATTTTTCTTGATGAGCCAACTTCTGGATTAGATCCTGCCAATTCAAGAATTATGCGAGAGAAGATAATGGATCTAAAAAGGATGGGGAAAACGATCGTCATCACTACTCATAATATGGCATTAGCTGAGGAACTTTGTGATCGAGTTGCTTTTATTGTCGATGGAAAAATTAGCTTAATCGACTCCCCGAAAAATTTAAAACGGCAAAAAAGCAAAAAAATTGTTCAAATTGAATTTAAAGAGAAGCAAGAAATTAAGACAGCTGAGTTTTACCTCGATCGGCTTAAGAAGGATGATCGCTTTATTCAGCTCATTCAGCACCATGAAATCTTAACAATTCATACACAAGAAGCCACTTTAGAAGATATATTTATTGAAGTAACCGGAAGGGGATTGCAATGAGACTTATCGCCTCCATTAAAGCAGATATTCAATTTCAATTTAGACATTATTTTTACTATGTCTATTTATTCGTTAGCACGTTCTATATTTTAATACTATCTTTTGTACCAATTGAAGTAAAAGAGAAGACAGCTTTGGTCTTTCTTTTTTCAGATTGCTCCTTTCTCGGCTCCTTTTTCATTGGTGGCATAATTTTATTAGAAAAAGACCAAGGGATTCATAACCAATTATTCGTCACACCCATCCGCATATCGGAGTTTATTTGGTCAAAAGTGATTTCACTTTCAGTTCTTTCTGCTGCTTCCGCTATGCTCATTTACATTTGTACGTTCGGATTAACCTATAAAGCATTGCCTTTGCTGCTAGGAGTTCTCTTTAATTCAGTTTTTGCCACCTTGCTAGGTTTAATCTTTGCTGTTCGTGTTAAGTCCATTAATCAATATTTACTTATCTCACCGTTATTCGTTACGGTCTTTTTTCTCCCTATATTGGATGTTATAGACCTTTTCCATACCCCTCTTTTTTATTTGCTGCCTGGAAAAGCAGGGCTTTTACTAATGGAAAATGCCTTCTCTCCTTTATCAGTGGAAGGCTGGATATATTCATTATCGACGCTTTTCTTATTCATCATTCTTGCTTTTCAATTAGCCTATCAATCTTTTACCAAGCATGTCCTTTTAAAAATTGGAGGATGACAAATGAAAAAAATAATGGCTTTAACTATATTTGATATGAAATATTTTTATCGCGATTTTATGCTTATTGTAGCGATCATTGCTCCTTTTTTGTTGGCCCTGCTTTTCCGCTTTGGCATACCAGCCTTTGCAACATTCATAGAAGATAAGATCGTATTCCAACCTGAACTTTATACTGAATTATTTGCGCTTATTCTTTTGCTTACAGTGCCTGTCATGCTTGGCATGTTTGCCGCTTTTGTCATTCTTGATGAACAAGATGAGAATCTATTAATGTATATGGCTGTTACGCCCTTATCTCAGCGAGGCTATTTAATTTATCGATTAGGAGGACCTGTTCTTATCAGCACTTGCTTATCAGTTACTGCCCTCTTCCTTGCCGGGTATCAATCTGTCATTTCGGCCTATACGATGCCTGTCATCCTTTTTTCTGGGATTGAAGCACCTCTTGTCACATTATTCATTATTAGCTTTGCTAAAAATAAAGTCGAAGGGCTAGCAGTGGCTAAAGCTGCAAGTGTACTGCTACTCGTTCCGTTCCTTTATTATTTTGTTTCAGGTAATTGGAAGTACTTAGGAGGACTTCTCCCTCCTTTTTGGATTGCTGCTGCCTTTTTTACAGGTATTCAATCCTCTCTTTCTCTTACTATCGTAAATTTAATCATTGCAGCTTGTACGCATGCCCTAGCAATTTTCCTTTTGTATAAAAGGTTTGCATCCATTCAATAATCTAATTGGTGCATGACAACTCTCATTCTGCAAAAGATGGACACTATTAAAGAGCCTCTTTCTTCCGGAAGAGGCTTTAATTTTATCGCAATAATGAGTGATTACTCACTTTACAAATGAAAAAAATCATTTTAAAATAAATGTGAGTGATTACTCACTATTAAGAATGAGGTGAAAAGGATGGAGAAGGAAATTGTTACTATCCACAACGTGTCCAGATCTTTCGGAAAACATCAAGTCCTCAAGAATATCAGCTTAGAAATGAAATCTGGGGAGATATTCGGTCTCCTTGGCCCTTCAGGTGCTGGCAAAACAACAATTGTTAAACAGCTGGTCGGCCTTGATCTCCCATCAGAAGGAGAAATTTATCTTTTTCAAGAAAAAATGCCAAGCCTAAAGCTAATCGAAAAAACAGGTTATATGGCTCAATCTGATGCCTTATATGGGGAACTATCCGCGAAAGAAAACCTTGAATTTTTTGCTTCCCTGTATGGATTAAAAGGAGCAAAAAGAAAACAGAGAATCAAAGAGGTAATGGAAATAGTTTCGTTATCAGAACACATAAATAAGCTTGTATCAACCTATTCTGGTGGAATGAAGCGGCGTCTTTCGCTTGCCATTGCTCTTTTACATCAACCTCAGCTTCTCATTCTCGATGAACCGACTGTGGGCATCGATCCAGTTCTAAGAAAAAGCATATGGAATGCCTTTTATGAGCTGAAAGAGATCGGAACAACGATTATCGTGACCACTCATGTGATGGATGAGGCAGAAAAATGTGATCGGCTTGGGATGATCCGAGATGGAAAGCTCATTGCTGTAGGGACTCCTGAAGAGCTGAAAAATAAAACAAAGTCCACTAGTATTGAAGAAGCGTTCCTAGTGTACGGAGGTGCTTAATATGAGAATAAAGGCTCTAGTCATTCGAATTCTTCGGCAAATTATTCGTGATAAAAGGACAATGGCCCTGTTAATTTTTGCTCCAATCCTTGTATTATCCATGCTTTATTTGGTTTTTAATGGGGATGATTATATTCCAAAAATTGGTTTTGTAGATATTCCTGAGCAGATCCAGGATCAACTAAACTTAGATGATGCTGAAATCACACAATATGATTCTATTAATCAGGCAAAAAAAGCTTTATCAAATCATGAGCTCGATGCATATTTTCTTTTTGAAAATCAACAGCCTTCTGTTGTTTTAGAAGGAAGTGATCCTAGTATTAATGGGTCCGTTATGAAATGGATGCAAACGGCCTTAAAGCCTTTACAACAGAATGCTCCCCAGAAGGAAATAGCCGTTGATTATTTGTATGGCTCAAGTGAAATGAGACAGTTCGACTATATTGGCCCCATCCTGCTAGGTTTTTTTATCTTTTTCTTTGTTTTTCTTATTGCCGGTGTGTCTTTCTTGCGAGAAAGGACGACTGGAACACTAGAAAGATTATTATCTAGCCCGCTAAGAAAATGGGAGATTGTCATGGGTTATGTCATTGGCTTTGGTATTTTTACCATGATCCAAGCAACGATCATAGCCTGGTATTCCATCTATGTATTAGACATGATGATGGAAGGTGCATTCGGTTATGTCCTGCTTATTACGTTACTCGTTTCCCTTACTGCCTTAACATTAGGAATCTTACTATCTTCCTTTGCGAACAATGAACTGCAAATGATTCAATTTATTCCGCTTGTCATTGTCCCGCAGGTCTTCTTTTCAGGTCTATTCAATCTTGAAACTGTCTCAGACTGGCTTAGCTGGATTGGCCCGATAACACCGCTGTATTATGCAAGTGAAGCATTGCGCGGTGTAATGATTAAAGGATATGGATGGGATATGATTTATAAAGATTTGCTTATATTATTAGGTTTCTCGTTGTTGTTCATGATACTCAATATTGCCGCATTAAGAAAATATCGAAAGCTCTAATCATTAACTCCTAGAATAGGCTCGTTTCTTTTCACTGGCAAAATCATTTATAATATTTTTAGGATATGTGTGTAAAAAGGGGTTGTTCATCATAGCAGATCAAGATTCATTGATTACACAACTTTTCGACGAAGAAGAAGAGTTAACAGATAAGCAGAAAAAAATTATTATAGCAGCGATCGAGTCTTTTTCAGAAAAGGGTTATGCTGCTACATCCACAAGTGAAATCGCAAAAAAAGCTGGAGTAGCAGAGGGAACGATTTTTAGGCATTATAAAACAAAAAAGGATTTGCTCTTAGGAATTGTTGCTCCTGCAATGGCGAAATTACTTGCTCCATTTGTCATTAAGGATTTATATAAAGTATTAGATACGAAGTACGAGCATTTTGAGGACTTTCTTAGAGCGATGATTGAAAACCGAGCGGCTTTTTTGAAGAAAAACTTACCACTCTTTAAAATTTTAATTCAGGAAATTCCTTTTCACCCAGAGCTAAAGGAACAATTCACTGAGCATATTGCCAAGAAGGTCTTCGATCGATTTATAAAATTAACAGAGTATTATCAGGAAAAAGGGCAAATTATTGATCTTCCACCCCAACAAATCCTAAGATTGACGATTACAACGATTATGGGCTATTTCATAGCCAGATACTTATTTCTTCCGGAAGCGGACTGGAACGATGAGGAAGAAATCGAACTTACGATACAATTTTTAATGAGAGGGCTAGCTGCAAATTAATTGGTGTTAGACACAGTCTGTGTCTAAGAAAATACCAAGATTGCCGAGTTTATAAAAAGAATATTTCAGAAAGGAGCTGATCATTCAGCTCCTTTTTTTACTATCTTATAAATGATTAATAAACAATTGGAAGTCATTGACAGAACACCTTGTATTAGTGTACTATCTAACTAGGTCACTAATGCATTTTACAAGAGGGTGGAAATTATGTTTGAGAATAAAAATAAGCTTTGGTCCATTTGTTTTATCATATTTTCGTTGCTTCTCGCCTCTGGTTGCTCAGTTAATATAGATAAGGACGCAGAGCCTGGTGTCCATATCTATAAAGTCGATAAAAAGAAAGATGATAAGGAGGAGACTAATAAATAGCTAGCAAGTTAAAAAACGGCATGTACATTAAAAGGGGCTGTCCTTTACAATCAATTTGATGATTTTAGGACAGCCCCTAATACTTATAGTTCTGTGATTAAAGTTGAACTCTATCGCAGAATAACGGGCTGGCCAACAAAAACGCCACGTCCTGTGGCAATGTTGGCACTAGCACATCCTGTGCGTCGTAAGACCCTTAGAAAAAAGAAATTAAGGAAATAAAAAATTCTAAGTGGGGTCCAACAGCCCGTAATGGCCCGACGACGGACAGGAAGTCCTAGTCAGGCGAAAGCCTCAGGACGTGGCGTACTGAGCGTGATAAGTTCAACTAATAATCAGTGGGTCCCACCCCCACTGATTAAAGTTGAACTTTATATAGCTTGTCATCCTTCTCAAGCGGGACCCCGCGGCCATCCGTGTTATTGCTAATAAAGTAGAGCGTGTTATCCTCTATAAACACATCTCTGATTCGACCTAGACCGGTAATGAATTCTTTTTGTTCTCCTGTTTGCAGGTTAAATTCCAATACGGCAGTTCCTCTCAATGCCGCAACATAAAGCTTCCCGTTCGAATAAGCCATTCCTGATGGCGCCCAAGTCGTATTTTCTCCAGAAGTAAATAAAGGCGATTCCATACCTTCCTTTTTTTCTGTACCCCTGATGACTGGCCATCCATAATTTTTCCCAGCTATAATTTTATTAATCTCATCGTTTGCTGAAGGGCCATGCTCACTTTCATAAAGTGTACCGTCTGAAGACCAGTCAAGTCCCTGCGGATTACGATGGCCATAGCTGTATACATAGGAATTCGGAATAGGATTATCAGAAGGAATGGAGCCATCTAGATTCATTCTTAAAATCTTTCCACCTAAAGAATTCAATTCCTGAGCAATTTCCGGATTAATGGCCGCATCTCCAGTCGTTGCGTATAGCTTGCCGTCCGGCCCAATTTCAAGTCTTCCTCCATGATGAAACTGGCCGCTCGGAATTTTATCTAACAGCAGGCGCTTTTCTTTCCAGACATTGTCCTCTAGCTGCAGCACAACAATACGGTTAAATTGCCCTGTTTGATCCTCATAGGTATAATACGCAAAGGCTTCCTTCGATTGTGAAAAATCATGTTTTAGTACAAACCCAAGAAATCCAGCTTCCGCAGCTGTGGCTAATGATTTTTCAAAAGATACCTTCTGGCGTTCCT
The DNA here is from genome assembly GCF_007995155.1 of Cytobacillus dafuensis. Taxonomy (NCBI): domain Bacteria; kingdom Bacillati; phylum Bacillota; class Bacilli; order Caryophanales; family Bacillaceae; genus Cytobacillus; species Cytobacillus dafuensis. The sequence goes on from NZ_CP042593.1 coordinate 4,734,062, forward strand.
TTCGCCCCTCTTCTATTTTGAAGATGCTCCCAGGTCTTTCCGAAAGATAAAAGGTACTTCCAATCTTATCAATTGACCATGGTATTTGCAGTTCATCAGCCAAAACTTCCAAATCTGCATATGGGATACTTACTTCCCGTTCCTCTATTTTCTTTTCCTTTGCACCTGAACAGCCTACAACGAAAACAATGGCAAGAAAAATAATGCCGAGCACATGCTTCATTCATGTTCCTCCCCATACAAGTGTTTTAGGCTAAAACCTCCAATATCGCTTTGGCAACTCCGCTTTCCTCATTTGTTAATGTTACTGCATCACACTGCGCTTTAATCACTTCATCAGCATTCCCCATTGCGACCGCTCTGCCTGCTCGCTTAAACATAGAAAGGTCATTGTAGTTATCACCGATGGCCATCGTTTCCTGTAAAGTGATTCCTTTTTCATTCACAAATGCCTCAAGGGCAATGCCCTTCTGAGCATCCAAGCTTGTTAACTCAAGATTCTCATCCCCAGAGGCACTTACCGATAATTGGTCGAGCTGGAGTAAAGCTTCCTTAGCAGAACTTAAAAGATCATGCTCAAACGAAAAAGCTAATAGTTTATAAATTTGATGCTCGTTATGATTAAAAATAGCATCATAGCTGTCTACTTTTTGGATTAGACCTTTCGAAAGTCTTATTTTCGCCACCTTCATGATTTGATCTATATCTGCTTCTGGATTTGCACTTAAAACAATGTCCGCGATTATGGAAATAGCCTTGTCCTCATCCAGTGTGTATGTTCCTTGATTCGTATAAACTTCATAATAAACATTTTTCTCTGAAAGAATGGAAGCAGCCTGCTTCGCAATCGATTTTTCAAGAGAGTTTGCCGCAATAGTTTCATTGTTAACCGAGCGGATTTCTGCCCCATTTAGACAAATTACAGGACAAATAAGCCCCGCATTATCTAAAACAAATCTTGCTTCCTTAAAGGATCTTCCAGTTGCAATCACAACCTCCACTCCTTGTGACTGCGCTTTTCGAATGGCAGCAATATTCTCATCTGTGATCTGCTGTGTCGCTGTCAAGAGTGTTCCATCCATATCAATTGCAATGCATTTAATCATGTTTTCACCTTCTAATTCATTTTATTGTTATACTTATCAGCCAGATTCCACTTTTACTAAATATATTTGCTTCCTTCCCTGACACTTAATTTAGGAAGATGGGTGGATTCTATAAATGCCTTTACAGAAGTGGGGTTTGTTTTGGAGTATTCCCTCAATGTCCAGCCGATGGCTTTTTGAATAAAAAACTCCTTGCTCTCTTTATTTTGCTGAATATAGCGATATAATAGTTCTTCATTTGTACGCTCTTTATATTTTAATTGAAAAAGAATGGCGGTCCTCCTTAACCATAAATGATCACCATAAGCCCACGTATCTATCTCTTCTGAAATTACTTCCGGATGATTGGCTGCAATGGTTCCCACTGGTTTCGAAGCTAGCAGATCCACTGTATCCCACCATGGCTTCATCATAATAAGCTTCTTCATGAGCGGCAGATGCTGCTTGTCCAGTTTTTTTAAAGAGCGCCCGATATAATCGAGCGCAGCATACTGGTATTCCCTTTCATCCTTCTCCCATAATGCAGTCACTAAGTCCGGCTGAAAGCTTTTCTTCAATATTCCGCTTTCCTGATAAAAAAGCTTCATCAACTGATTTCTTTCCGGTGTTTTAATTCCAAGGAAAGGAAAGTGATTTTTCATATAGTTTTCCATCGGGATCGCCTTTTCCCTATTCCTTTTCTGCTCAAAAAGGTCAACTAATAATTGAATCATGTTATGTACTCCTTTTTTAAACTAAAAAAGGCATCACTGCCCTTATGCAGTATGCCCATTTATCAAAATGGCCCGTTGCTATGATCATTTTTCATATTATGCATATAGGATTCGACATATGCTTTTTCCATTTCTGAAACATGCTTTTCATTTTCATTTGGATCAAAATTTCGAATTCCATTCTTTTTATTCCACCAATCGACGATGACACCAATACCAAGTAATACGATACAGAAAATAAGGAGATACCACATATTTCATCACCCCTTTGTTTAATTTTAACATTTTTCTGACAATAAAGACAGTCAAATTGACTTTTTTTACATTTACTGGTGATTAAATAAGTTTTTGCTTGCATCTCTCGTTACGTTAGGTTTTATGATTAATATAGATAATAAAGTGAAACTTCAATCAGTGGGGGTTTTCCTTCATCCCACACTGATTGTTAGTTGAACCAATCGGGCTTTTACGGGCTGTTGATCCCACACTTAGAAATTTATTCTTAACTCAACTTCTTGAAGTGGGGGTCTTACAGCCCGTTAATCTGCGATAAATGGGGAGGCAAAACCATGACAGCCAACTATTCCATCGGACAATTTTCAAAAAAGACTGGTACGACTATTAGAACTCTTCGTTACTATGATGAAATCGGCATTTTGAAGCCTGCATTCATTACAGAGTCAGGACGAAGATATTATTCAGATGATGATTTAATTAAATTGCAAAAAATTGTCTCACTAAAATATTTAGGCTATTCATTAGAGAAAATTACGGAGTTTATTCATATGAACGAATGGAATTTAAAGGATTCCCTAACTTTTCAGAGAAAAGAAATGCTGCAAAAAAAGCTGCACATCGAAAACGTAATCCGTGCACTCGATCATGCCCTTCATATTATAGACGATGATGGGGAGGTCGATTCCTCCATCTTTATCTCGCTTATTAATAATATTCAGATGGAAAGTGAGCATAAAGAGTGGCTGAAAGGATTTATCGAGGAGCAAAAGGTTGACGCAATGTTTAATATATCAGAGGAGAAGCAGCTGGAATTGAATAAGAAGGCTCTCGAGATTTTCTCTGGATTAAAGCTGCAATTTGGGCAGGATCCTGCGAGCAGTCAAGTTCAAGAGCTGATAAAGGACTATATGGAAATTGTTCATGAAATTACTGGAGACGATCTAAAATTGATCCAAGATCTTTACGAAAAAGATATTGTCATTGATGATGATCCACAGCTCTTTCATTCCCCATTTACTTCAGAGGAGGAAGAATGGGTGACAAAGGCAATGGACATTTATTTAAGAAAGAAGGGTGTGATTGTCGATGGAAAGTAAAGTGACTAAAAAAAGCCAAAGCAGTACAAACTGGAGATCCTTCTGGCAATTATTAAAAGAAGCAAATCCTCCAAAGTGGATTTTTATTTTAGCAATCGTACTAAGCCTCATTGAAACGGGGGCAGGGTTGATTGTTCCGCTTTTTACAAAAAATCTCGTTGATCAGCTTGCAGCATCTGCACTAGAAACTTCCTTGATCGTTTTGCTGGCATCCGCCTTTATCATCCAAACGATTTCTTCAGGCTTCTCGTTTTACTTCATGACTTACATTGGAGAGTCGATCGTGGCTTCTATTCGAAAACGACTATGGAAGCAAATTTTACACTTGCCAATTCCTTTTTTTGACAAGCATCAATCAGGGGAAACAATGAGCAGGTTAACACAGGATACAAATATTGTAAAAACCCTTATTACACAGCATATGATTACATTTTTAACAGGGCTCATCTCAATTATCGGAGCCGTTTCCATTCTATTAATGATCGACTGGAAAATGACCTTAATTATGATTATTTCTGTACCTATTTCGATCGGATTGATTATGCCGCTCGGACAAAAAATGTATAAAATATCAAAAGCCACACAGGATGAAATGGCTGATTTTTCCGGTAACCTTGGTCGTGTTCTTACAGACATCCGTCTTGTGAAAGCCTACCATGCGGAAAATGCAGAAAAAGCCCGTGGCGAAAAAGGAATAAAGCATCTATTCCAATTCGGGCTGAGAGAAGCGAGGATTCAAGCAATCATTTCTCCATTTATGACCTTTGTGATGATGCTTGTCCTTGTGATTCTCATTGGCTATGGAGGGGTACGCGTTGCCTCTGGTGATTTAACAGCAGGCTCGCTTGTCGCCATCATTATTTATATGTTCCAAATCATTGTTCCTTTTACGCAAATGGCTTCATTCTTTACAGCTTTTCAAAAAGCAATTGGAGCAACGGAACGAATCCAAGGGATCCTAAGCCTAAATAATGAGCCATCCGAACAGACACTTCTTGTGGAGGACCCTGCTCAAAATCTTACGTTCCAAAATCTTTCATTCTCTTACAAAGAAAATCCGATTATCAAAAATATAAATTTAACACTTCCTGCTGGAAAAACAACTGCTTTCGTAGGACCAAGCGGCGGAGGAAAAACAACTCTTTTTGCACTGCTTGAACGCTTTTATGAACCTGATAGCGGGTTGATCAGGCTAGGCGAAACAAATATTAAAGATTTCAACCTCCGTTCATGGAGAAGCCAAATTGGCTATGTGTCACAGGAAAGTCCCCTTATGTCGGGCTCCATAAAAGACAATATTATTTATGGAATAGAAAGAACAGTATCTAATCAAGAAATCGTGGAAGCCGCTAAGCTTGCCCACGCAGCAGAATTTATTGAACGGCTGCCGGATGGGTATGAAACAGAGGTAGGAGAGAGAGGAATGAAGCTTTCCGGCGGACAAAGGCAAAGAATTGCTATTGCACGAGCCATTATCCGCAATCCAAAGATCCTTCTCCTTGATGAAGCCACATCCAATCTTGATAGCGCCTCCGAGCATCTTGTTCAAAGGGCACTTCAACAACTCATGGACGGCAGAACGACTTTAATGATCGCCCACCGCTTATCAACGATTGTTGATGCGGACCAGATCGCCGTTGTTGAGGCTGGAACCATTACAGGTACTGGGACACATTCTGAATTACTAGAAACCCATTCTCTCTATCGGGAGCTTGCTGAACAGCAGTTTGAACATTCATTTAATTGAGCAGAAAGGTTAGCCTTTTTACCGGCTAACCTTTTTCTCATATCACCGAAACAAGTAAAAGGTTTCGTTTAATTATTCTGAATTAGAGGAATATTGGTAATTTTGTCGAAAATAATAGTGGTAAACAGTTTATTTTTTAGGAGGTTAATACCATTGAAGTCGTTAGTTTCTTTTTTTAACCGCGTCATGCAGCGGTTCTTGCCCGATCCATTTTTATTTGTCATCATTTTAACTTTTGTCGTTTTTGGATTAGGGCTTATTTTCACTGACAGCGGGCCATATCAAATGGTTCAGCATTGGGGCACTGGCTTCTGGGGGCTTCTCACGTTCTCCATGCAGATGGTGCTCGTATTAGTTACAGGCCACGTACTAGCAAGCAGCCAGATTTTCAAAAAAGGGTTAGGCGCACTTGCAAGCACTGCGAAATCGCCAGGTCAGGCTATTATTATTGTCACGGTTGTTTCCATCATTGCCAGCTTAATTAACTGGGGATTCGGACTTGTTATTGGAGCTCTATTCGCAAAGGAATTAGCGAAAAAGGTGAAAAATGTAGACTACCGTCTTTTAATTGCCAGCGCTTACTCTGGATTTGTCGTTTGGCATGGGGGGATATCAGGGTCTGTGCCTTTAACGATTGCCACAAAAGGCCATTTTACAGAGGATATGATTGGAATCATCCCAACGGATCAAACCATTTTTGCTGTATTTAATATGGTGATTGTAGGAGGTATTTTTTTAATTATTCCATTTGTTAATAGAATGATGATGCCATCCAAGGAAGAAACGATTACGATTGATCCAGCGATTTTACAGGATGATGTTCAGGCAGCCACTTTAGAAAAAGGGGCAATGACGCCTGCTGAAAAGCTTGAAAACAGCCGTATTATTTCTTTATTAATCGGGATCTTCGGATTAGTATTCCTATTCTATTATTTTGCTACTAACGGATTTAAATTGAATCTTGATATTGTTAATTTCTTATTCCTATTCTTAGGCATCCTTTTCCATGGAACTCCAAAGCATTTCCTTGATGCTGTCCTTAATGCAGTAAAAGGGGCAAGCGGAATTATTATACAGTTCCCTTTCTATGCAGGAATTATGGGCATGATGACTGCTTCAGGTTTAGCAGCTGTTATTTCGGAAGCCTTCGTATCGATTTCAAATGATTTTACCTTCCCATTCTTTGCTTTTATCAGTGCTGGGATTGTGAATATCTTTGTTCCGTCGGGAGGAGGCCAATGGGCTGTACAAGGACCTATCATGCTTGAAGCGGCTCAGGCATTAAATGCCTCTATTCCAAAAACAGCCATGGCGGTGGCTTGGGGAGATGCATGGACAAATTTAATTCAGCCATTCTGGGCTCTTCCAGCTTTAGCCATTGCCGGTTTGAGAGCCAAGGATATTATGGGATATTGTGTCCTAACGCTAGTCGTATCGGGTGTCATTATTTCGCTCGGTCTTACATTTTTTTAAATAAAGCCTAAATTACTTGTCTTGCCTGTGGGGTATACGGCAAAATTCTGATTCTTTTTTGAATCGCATTTTAATTGTGTGCTCCACAGGCTTTTTGGTATTTAACTGGCTCGCATGTGCTGTTAGAGACTATTATTCTAACTTTTTTATTTTTAGGATCTATTTCGGGCTTTATTTGACCACACTCTCTCTTTTTTTCGCTTTTGATGGTCTATTCCGAGATTTTTCTGACCACTCTCTCTCTTTTTTTCACCTTTGATGGTCTATTTCAGGCTTTTTTTGACCACACTCTCTCTTTTTTTCACCTTTGATGGTCTATTTCGGGCTTTTTCTGACCACTCTCTCTCTTTTTTTCGCTTTTAATGGTCTATTCCAGGCTTTTTCTGACCACTCTCTCTCTTTTTTTCGCCTTTGATGGTCTATTCCGAGATTATTCTGGCCACTCTCTCTCTTTTTTTCACCTTTAATGGTCTATTTCGGGCTTTTTCTGACCACACTCTCTCTTTTTTTCGCCTTTGATGGTCTATTTCAGGCTTTTTCTGGCTACTCTCTCTCAAATTTTCACCTTTAATGGTCTATTTCAGGCTTTTTCTGACCACACTCTCTCTTTTTTTCGCCTTTGATGGTCTATTTCAGGCTTTTTCTGGCTACTCTCTCTCAAATTTTCACCTTTAATGGTCTATTTCGGGTTTTATTTGACCGTTATATCTCCTATCTTTACCTTTAATGGTCCCTAAACAAAGTTAATGTTTATTACTATTAAGCGGGGATAGAGCAATACCTACTCGCTATAACTCTTGTTTACAAAGGCAAAAGGACAAACATTCAGCTAATCCTACTCTTTTATTGTTTCAAAATTTGCCTATACTCTAACCGTTTCAGGCAGGTCCTGAAACCCCTCTTGATAGATTTTGCTAATAATGGATTCGATTTCAGGCTCTTCAACCGTTAAATCTTTAATGTTATGAGTCTTTGTAATTTGTGAAATCAAATCCGAGGCCGATACTTCATCACGGTTAAATTTGATCCAGAAGCGGCTGCCTTCTTCTTTAAAAATCTCTCCTCCAGTAAGATGAGGTCTTTGTTTAGATTCTTCTAAATCAACAATTAAGGTGCGTGTTTTCCCAAATCTCTCCTTCACTAACGCTATTTCACCATCATACATTTTCGTACCATGATCAATGAGCACCATCCGTTCACAGAGCTTTTCAATATCCTCCATATCATGGGTCGTCAGAATAACGGTAATTTGTCTATCCTGATTAATTTCCTTTATGAAGGTTCTCATCTTCTCCTTCGCAACAACATCAAGACCAATCGTCGGTTCATCTAAAAACAAAATAGGCGGGTCATGCAAAAGTGATGCCGCAATATCAGCACGCATCCTTTGGCCAAGAGATAATTGTCGAACCGGTGTATTTAAAAATTCATCTAAGCCTAGTATTTCCGTAAAGGTATCCATATTTTTCTTATACCTTTCATTAGACACTTGATAGATTTCCTTTAAAAGATCGAAAGATTCAATTGTAGGCAGATCCCACCATAGCTGTGTTCTTTGCCCGAACACGACTCCAATGTTCTTGGCATTTTTCTGCCTATTTTCATAAGGGACAATCCCGTTTACGAGAACCTTTCCGTCACTTGGCACTAATATCCCCGTCAGCATTTTAATGGTTGTTGATTTACCTGCACCATTCGGTCCAATATAACCGATGACCTCTCCCTTCTCAATCGAAAAGCTAATGTTCTTGACTGCCTCTTTTTTCGTATATTCTCGTTTCACTAAGCTTCTCAATGCACTCATCATGCCTGTTTCTCTTTTGGCTATCATAAAGTCTTTTCTTAAATTCTCTACTTCAATAATCGGCATTGTCATCCTCCTCATCTATGAACCTGTGCTTTTATACCGGCTTAATCCGAGCATCCAGATCCAGTAGGCAATCATAAAGAACACCAACCCTACCAATGGGGAAAAATATCCGATATAGGCAGGAAAGAACGGTGTTTCTTTTTCTAAAATAACGGCAGCAGGAAAATAATTCACGAATCCAAATGGAACGACAAAGGCTGTAAACCATTGAACAATCTTTGGATAAATCACTAAAGGATAGTTCGTTAAATTCCTTGCCGGGTACATCGCTACCCAATAAAACTGCTCTGATTTCGTCGTCCAGAACGCAAGCGCCGAAATGATGACGAGCATTCCTCCTTGAATGAGAATTCCTCCAATAATAGACGCTAATAAAAATAAGGTTTTCCCAATTGTCCAGCCGATATTTAGTTCAATGCTGACCCAAATAAATATTAAAATACTAAAAATAAACTGACCGAAAGAAGCGACATCAAACTTCATCGCCATAAAATGGAAAAACGGATTAATCGGCCTGACTAAAAACCGGTCAAAGGTTCCATTGATGATGTACGTATCTAAACTGCGAAAATGGAAGAATAAGATAATACAAAAACCCCATGATAATATAGCTATGGCAAATAGGAAAAGCATCTCGAAAAAGCTCCATGAACCGAGCTCCTGAAACCGGTATAGCATGACCCACATTGTAATTGCCGTACCTGAATATGCCGTAATCAAACCGATAATTCGCATGAAAAAAGCAAAGCGGTATTGAAACTGTGCTCTAATACCTGCTGAAACAAGCTTAAAATAGAGATCCACATATTTTAGAATAGGCATATTCTATCCCCCTTGAACGATGACTTTATGTGAGGCGCGATTCCAGACAAATCTCAAGAGGAAAAAACATACGATGACCCAAAAAAGCTGTATGCCAATCGAGAAAAGGATTTCCCCGCTGGAAATTTCACCAATGAAAATAGCATTTGGTATGTAATAGATTCCTTGAAATGGCAGGTAGACTGCGATTTTTTCCAGCCAATCAGGAAAGAACCAAAGTGGAATTACAGAGCCAGACAGCAGTGACATCGCAAAATAGAATATATCCACAATCCCACCTGTTTCGACTAAAAAGAAGGATAACAGTCCAAATGCCATTTCGATGCAATATCGAATTAAAAATCCAATAAAGGCTGCTGCGATAAAATAAACCCAAGTCAGCCAGCTTGTAGGCACCATTAAATCCATAAAAATAAATAAAACAATATAGAGCGGTAAAAGAGCAGTGATGATATAAAATGCTACACTGCCAAAATCCGCAAATAAATAGCGCAGGGGAACATTGAAGGGCCTCATTAGCTCAAGAGCAATATCTCCTGTTCTCACCTTCTCTTGAATCTCCCAAAGAGGAGTGCCCGCGCCATTAATCCCTGATAAAAATTGGCTAATGACTATGTAGGTAAGCATGGATTCAAAGCTGACGCCGCCTGCTTCTTCCCTTCCAGCATAAAGAGCGGTCCAAATAGATCCCCACATAAGCAGGAAGATGAGATTAGACCCAAGTCTCGACCAAACATCGAATCGATAAACAGCCGAGCGCAGGAAAGCTTTCCTTGTAAACATACAGTACATACGAAATTGAAGCATTTAATCACACCTGCTTTTTAATTTTTCTGACTATTCGTTATTTTAACATAAAATGGGTTAATGAGGTATGAATGGATAAAATAAAGAGGAAAGCAGTGGAAGATAGAATAAAATAGTTGGCATTTATCCAATTATGCATTAAAATTACTTTTGGCTTATAAATATAACAACATAGGTGATAGATTTGAACAAATTAGCAAGAACATATTCATTGCAAGATATATTAAAATTTCTTATTCCTTCCCTTATAGGGATTACCTTATTTATGGTTCCGATTAAATATCAGGGAGACATTACGATTCCCATTGCCATTTTCTCAGGGTGGATTCAAGAGGTTCTCGCATCTTACCTCTCAGGGATTATGGTTTTTATTATTTTATTAACATTAATAGGTACTTTAGTAACAAAGTTTTTCCAGCCTGCTTTGATTGTCAATAACCACTTTTTTAATAATTTATTTAATGTCCCAAAAGTTTGGGTTTTTGCTAGAATATTAGGCGGTATTTTTGCGGTCATGACCTTTTTTCAGATTGGACCCGAAGCTATTTGGTCAGAAAATACGGGAGGATTATTATTAAATAATCTGCTTCCCATTCTCTTTTCTGTCTTTTTATTTGCCGGTTTATTCTTGCCATTGCTTTTAGATTTTGGGCTATTAGAATTCTTTGGCACTTTGTTTACAAAAATTATGCGGCCGATTTTTAAGCTTCCAGGAAGATCTTCTGTTGACTGTGCTGCCTCTTGGCTTGGTGACGGAACGATTGGTGTTTTGTTAACAAGCAAGCAGTATGAGGATGGGTTTTACACGAAGAAGGAAGCAGCGATAATTGGGACAACCTTTTCTGTCGTCTCGATAACGTTTAGCTTAGTCGTGATTTCACAGGTGCATTTAGAACATTTATTTGTCCCTTTCTATGCGACGGTTACGATTGCTGGATTGGTAGCAGCGATTATCTGCCCAAGAATTCCGCCGCTATCAAGAAAGCCGGATACGTATTATCGTGATCATACGAAGGAGCTGGATGAGTCGGTTCCAAAAGGGTATACTTCATTAAGCTGGGGGCTTTTCCAAGCTGTAGACAAAGCAAAAGCAAATCAAAGTGTGAAAAACTTTTTTCAACAAGGTGCAAAGAATATTTTGGATATGTGGATGGGTGTAGCGCCGATTGTAATGGCACTAGGTACAGTTGCATTAGTGATTGCTGAATACACACCTGTTTTCCAAGTTTTAGGGTTGCCATTCATTCCGTTGCTCGAAATTATGCAAGTTCCCGAAGCAAAAGCTGCTTCTGAAACATTAGTAGTTGGGTTTGCTGATATGTTTCTTCCGTCTGTTATCGGTGCATCCATTGAAAGCGATATGACTCGCTTTGTTATTGCAAGTGTATCGGTGACGCAATTAATTTACATGTCAGAGGTCGGTGGCCTTTTACTTGGGTCAAAAATCCCTGTTTCACTAAAGGATCTATTCATTATCTTTTTAGAAAGAACCCTTATTACATTGCCCGTGATTGTTTTAGCGGCACATATTATATTCTAAACTGGAAAAGACGGGCTCATGAGATCCCGTCTTTTCGCTATATGATGTCTGACACCGAAAATAACTAGAAGCATCGGAAGGAACTGATGTTGCGCAGGTCTGTTCCGTAGTATACCCATCGATTCCTTCTCCAGCGCCACCCAGCAACAGAGTTTCTTCCAACAAATGTTGGATAAAACCAGAAGTTGCGGCCACTTACCAGCCAAATATAAGTAAATCGGAACAAACAGCCACGTATAGCACCTGGATCTACAGCAAAAGGAGTAACCTGCTGCATTTGTGGTGTGAAGGTTGGGGGAGGCATGCTTGGCGGTCCTCCTTGCTGTCCAGTTGGGACTCCACCTGGGTTGCCAACTGGCATTCCTCCTGGCATCCCGCCTGGCATTCCCCCTGGCATCCCTCCTGGCATTCCCCCTGGCATTCCTCCTGGCATCCCGCCTGGCATTCCTCCTGGCATCCCTCCTGGCATTCCCCCTGGCATTCCTCCTGGCATCCCGCCTGGCATTCCTCCTGGCATTCCCCCTGGCATTCCTCCTGGCATCCCGCCCGGCATTCCTCCTGGCATCCCGCCTGGCATTCCTCCTGGCATCCCGCCTGGCATCCCTCCTGGCATTCCCCCTGGCATTCCTCCTGGCATTCCCCCTGTCATCCCTCCTGGCATTCCTCCTGGCATCCCGCCTGGCATTCCTCCTGGCATCCCGCCTGGCATTCCTCCTGGCATCCCGCCCGGCATTCCTCCTGGCATCCCGCCCGGCATTCCTCCTGGCATCCCGCCTGGCATCCCGCCTGGCATTCCTCCTGGCATCCCGCCTGGCATTCCTCCTGGCATTCCTCCTGGCATTCCCCCTGGCATTCCTCCTGGCATTCCTCCTGGCATCCCGCCTGGCATTCCTCCTGGAAACATTCTTTCATCAGATATAGACACTTCTTCATCATAAGGAAATGAATAAGGATAGTTTCTAAAATCCATAGGTCTTTACCTCCTCTCTTTATGCCTTCCTTTTAATGTATGCAAATCGCCTACAATGGTGTTTGACAGAAACCTAATGGATATTTCACTTTAAGACGTGAATAAAGTGAAACTTCCATCAGTGGGGGGTTATCTTCATCCCCCACTGATGGTTAGTTGAACCAATCGGGCCTTTACGGGCAGTTGATCCCCCACTTACTCTTCTTTGCATACACGAATCCTTGAAGTGGGGGTCTTACTGCCCGTTAATCTGCGATAAACTTAAACATACCTTTAGCCAAGAACATGTCTAATCACTTAGATCCTTCAGCAGCCTTTTGTAAAATTTCCGAGCGAATGCTATTTCTCAAACTATCAACGATCGCAAAATCCATTGCATGAATATATATATCTTCTAATTCATCCCGCAGCGTTTTAGCATGAGCTAAATGAGAGATAGATTCTTTCATTTTTCCTTTATATTGCTGGCTAACTTCCTTTATTTGTTCAGCAAAAATTTCATCTGTACCAGGCGTGACTAGAATTTCATACATATCAATAATTTCATCTCCTGCTCGGTCTGGAAAATATTCATGAGGGCTCGTGCTATCAAAGATCGCAAAACCAAGCTCACGAAGAATCAGCATATCCAGACTATGAGGATCAAATCCACAATGATAAATTTCAATATCAAAGCCTCGTTTCTCCGCCTCTGCAGCTATTTTCTTTAGCAAAGTAGATTTCCCAGTGCCCGCACGGCCTTTAATAAAATACCGTTTCGGAAGCCCCTCTGTAAGATTCGGAACAAAGTCCACTGCACCCTTTGGTGTTGCTGCTCCTAAAAAACGGTGCTTCACATTCGATTGCTTATTTAAACACATATTACCGAAAAAAGATTGAATGAGCTGGTTCGTCAGCTGATCGGCTTTTGCAAAATCCATATTGTCAAAGTATATGTTTTCCCATTTGTCATGTATTTTTAGTGCTTCACTCAATTTATTATAAGCAGTTTCAAAGGATTGACTGACCTGCTCGGTAAGATTCTCAATTTCTTCTTTTCTCACTGCTAGCGCTTTTGAATCCCAAGCTTCTCCAAGATTGACATATTCCTCAATCGCTCCAGGTGCCTTCGGTTCAATGACATGAGGAGCTGTTCCATCTACAATCCCTACCTTGAGCGCAGGGATGATTACCCCGTCTATTGAGTTATTATCTGAAGAACAATGAATGTACTCAAGATCGTACCCTTTATCTGCCCATTCTGAACCGATTGACTTCATTAGCGATGATTTTCCCGTTCCAGGACCGCCCTTTAAAATGAATAACCGTTCGAGCCCTTGCAGGTTTGACTCGAATAAGCTGTAAAAACCACGTGCTGTATTTCCTCCGCCATAGTAATTTAATATTTTTCCAGCCACTATTACACGTCCCTTCCCGTTCAATTGCCTAATTTGTATTCATCTTTACCATATGCAAAAAAGCATTGATGGGTGAAAGCCTATCTTAACGGCTCACTACTTCCATTGCTCATGCATTGTCCTTTCGTTTTCAAAAAAAAAAGAAGTGCAGAAATCTTTTCGATTTTGCACCCCCATCTTCTTACTAATCTTTACAAATATCTTCTAATTTAGCTTGTATGACTTGAATCAGATCTTCAGTAGCTATTTCAATTTGAACACCTATTTTACCGCCGCTGACAATTATTTCCCCAAGCTCAGAGGCTTGTGTAGCAATAAAACTTGGATATTGCTTTTTCATGCCGATTGGTGAGCAGCCGCCGCGGATATAACCCGTATGCTTTTGGATGTCCTTGACCGGAATCATTTCAATCTTCTTTTCGCCTGCCGCTTTTGCAGCCTTCTTTAAATCGAGTTCTTCTTCGACCGGAATGATGAATACAAATAATTGCTTGCTCGTTCCATGAGCAACAAGTGTTTTAAAAACCGCCTTTGGATCTTTATTGATTTTTTGCGCGACTGAAACGCCATCAATTTTCCCATCTTTATTATCATAAGTCATCAATTCGTATTTTACTTTTTTTGCGTCAAGAATACGCATTGCATTTGTTTTCCCTTGAGCCATATTATCACCTTACAAATTTTTTCCTCTATTTTATCATTTCTTTTTTTAGATTTCGCACGCTAATAGATTTTTTTGTTTTTTCTGTCAATAATTAGTTGAAAAATGCTATTATATAGCTAAGGATCTTCATACTTTTTCACATTTAATCAGTAGGCATAATAAGTATTCACGATCACATTGATGAGAGGTAAATTTGAATGTTGGATAAGATTAATGTAGAGAATCCACAATTATTCATCCATGCTTTTGAAAACGCCGGAATCGGAATGGCGATAATATCACTTGATGGAAAACTATTAAAAGTAAATCAGTCTCTATGTACTAGTTTCGGCTATACAGCGGAAGAGGTACTGCATTTATCGATGAAAGATCTTTTGCATCCCGACGATTTAGCTATTGATAAACTTATTATTCAAGAATTGACAGAAGGAAAAAGAAAATCATATCAAATGGAAAGACGTTATATCCATAAAGACAACCATGAAATCTGGGCAATTATGAATGTTTCGTTAGTAAGGGATGAGAATGATCAACCTCGTTTCTATATAAGTCAAATCCAAGATATTTCGGTTCAGTTACGTACTGTGGCAAAGCTGCGAGAAAGTGAGGAAAGGTATCATCGTTTAGTTGAAGAATCCCCAGATGGAGTTATTATACTAAAAGAAGAAAGATGTGTTTTTATTAATAAGACAGGGGTTGAACTTCTTGGTCTGAGCAGTAAAAAGGACATTATCGGAAGAACCATTTTTGATTTCATACATAAGAAGGATCACAAGGCGTATAAAAAAAGAGATTTTTGCAGAGAATCGGTAGGTCCTTTAGAAAAAAGGTTTATACGTATGGATGGAAAGATTATCACTGTTGAACTAAAAGCAATTCCAACCACTTTCCGGGATGAGCCTGCTGTACATGTAAACATTAGAGATATTAGTGCGAGTAAGAAAGCACAGGAGCTTATGATCAATTCAGAAAAGCTGACGATTGCAGGGCAATTAGCTGCTGGGATAGCACATGAAGTTAGAAATCCTTTAACTGCCATCAAAGGCTTTTTTCAAATGATGGAGAAGGACGTAACGGAAAATAAACTGTACTTCGATGTGATTGGCTCTGAAATTAATCGAATTGAAGTCATTCTGAATGAATTATTATTACTTGCCAAACCGCAAGAAGCGAAATTTGAATTCAAAAACATAGAAGTAATTTTAAATCATGTCCTTACATTATTGGAATCCCAAACAAATTTGAATAATATCCAAATCATTAAAAATATTGAACCTAGCATCCCACTTATTAAATGTGATGAAAACCAATTAAAGCAAGTATTTATAAATTTCCTAAAGAATTCAATTGAAGCGATGCCTCGGGGCGGCATGATCCATATTGATGTGCTCAAGCAGTCTCCCACGTCCATTCTAATTCGAATTGTGGATCAAGGTTCAGGTATTCCAGAGCATTTATTAAATCGCATAGGCGAACCTTTTTTTACAACAAAGGAAAAAGGGACTGGCTTAGGGTTAATGATTTGTAAAAATATTATTGAAGAGCATAAAGGGAAGATTAAAATTGAGAGTTCTCCTAGCGGAACTCGCATCGAAATCCATTTCCCAACTTCATAATGTTCATAAGAAAAGCAGGGATTAACCTGCTTTTTTCCAATTATGTAGCTTATTAATCCTTTTTCACAAATGTACTTGGCATCACGACTGCAACAACCTCACCACGTGCGCAAACGTCGTCGTTCACAAATACCTCAACGTCTACTTTCCACTTTTTCGGATGAATTTCTTGAACCGTTCCAACCGCTTTTAACGGCACACCGAGTGGGGTTGGTTTAACGAAGTCTACTTTTAATGAAGCTGTCACAAACCGCGCTGGCTCTGTCCCATCCCCAATCTCATGACCATTTTTACGGTGCAAGGCTAATGCTGCTGATCCAGTCCCATGACAATCAATTAGCGAGGCAATTAAGCCGCCGTAGACAAAACCCGGAATTGCAGTATGCTCCTGTTTCGGTGTATAAATGGTTACCGTCTGCTCCCCAAGCCATACTGTTCTGAAATGATGACCACTCTCATTTTGGCGCCCACACCCATAGCACCATGCAAAATCATCTGGATAATAATCTTGAACTGCATTCTGGATTTTCCCTTCCATTTCCTCTCCCCCTTTTTAGGTATTATATATCATTTGAACAATGGCAGGAAACCTTCAGGTATTTCAGAATGGCCATTTTATGAAAAAATTCTTTTTTATCTAAATAAATTTATTATTTTAAAAAAACTTATTTTTAATTGATTATTTACAAAATAACTAGTATTATCAATGTTTATGCAGGATTATTTATTTTTTTGCAAATTTTGTTTTTGACAATTAAAAACAATCAAAAGTATTATAGTATAACATAAGGAGGTTTTTTCATGGCAAACTTTGATAAACAAAAAATTGTTGAAAGCGTTCCCCAAAAAGGCTTCTTCGGTCATCCTAAAGGCCTATTCACATTATTCTTCACAGAGTTCTGGGAACGATTCTCTTATTATGGAATGAGGGCAATCCTTGTTTTCTATATGTACTATGAAGTCTCTAAAGGCGGTTTAGGGCTTGATCACACTACTGCCCTTTCAATAATGTCCATCTATGGATCATTGGTATACATGTCTGGAATCATTGGCGGCTGGTTTGCTGACCGGATTTTCGGAACATCGAAAGCCGTATTTTATGGCGGAATCTTAATCATGCTTGGTCATCTTTGCTTAGCTATTCCCGGAAATGTCACACTATTCTTTATTTCTATGGTATTGATTGTGCTTGGTACGGGATTATTGAAACCAAATGTTTCAAGTGTTGTTGGTGAAATATATAGCGAAGAAGATAACAGACGCGATGCTGGATTCAGTATTTTCTACATGGGAATTAATCTTGGAGGATTCCTCTCTCCGTTAATTGTCGGAAGTGTGATGGATTATAGCTTCCACTTAGGCTTTGGTATTGCTGCAGTCGGAATGTTTTTTGGACTTTTAATTTTTGTTTTTACAAAGAAAAAAAACCTCGGCCTTGCCGGAACAATTGTCCACAATCCACTGTCACCTGCTGAGAAGAAAAAAGTATATACAATATTTGGAGCAGCTGTAGTTGTTCTTGCTATCCTCATTGGTATTGCCATTCCTACTGGTTATCTAACATTTGATAGCTTTATTGCTCTTGTCGGAATTCTAGGTATATTAATCCCGACTACTTATTTTATTGTCATGTACCGCAGTCCTAAAACAACAGCTGTGGAGCGTTCAAGAATTATCGCTTATATCCCTCTGTTCATTGCAGCAGTTATGTTCTGGGCGATTCAAGAGCAAGGTGCAACCATCCTTGCCAGCTATGCGGATACACGTACACAATTAGAATTTGCAGGCATTGAAATTTCACCTGCTTGGTTCCAATCACTAAACCCATTATTTATTATCATTTTTGCACCTATGTTTGCATGGTTATGGGTGAAATTAGGGAAACGCCAGCCATCTGTTCCACAAAAGTTTTCATTAGGTCTATTGTTTGCTGGTTTATCATTCCTAGTCATTCTTTTACCAGCATACTTCGGCGGTGCTGATGCATTAGTAAGTCCACTATGGCTTGTTCTTAGCTATTTCATTGTTGTTCTAGGTGAATTATGCTTGTCCCCTGTTGGATTATCAGCTACAACTAAACTAGCACCTGCAGCATTCTCAGCGCAGACTATGAGCTTATGGTTCTTATCAAACGCTGCTGCACAGGCTATCAATGCACAACTTGTTAAATTCTATACGCCTGAAACAGAAATAATGTACTTTGGAATCATTGGCGGAGCGTCTATTGTGCTCTCCATCATCCTTTTCGTATTAGCTCCAAAAATTCAAAGCTATATGAAGGGCGTTCAATAATATTACTTTAAAAAGGACAGGCATCCCCTGTCCTTTTCTATTTTCTACTATGTTAAACTTCCCTGTTGATTTCCGCTTAGGCACTCGCTTTCCGCGGGCGGTCCGGAAGCCTCCTCGTCACTATCGCTCCTCCAGGGTCTCCCTTTGACTCGCTTCTCCCGCAGGAGTCGCGCGCCTTCCGCTCCAATCAACAACAAAAGAGCATAAAAAGAAAAACTTTATCTTTTTTTGCTCCTTATTCTATTAAATGTCCACTTCAGTCCCTACACCTGCTTGAATAGCTTTTTCGTAGGCAGCAGCGGCAACGGCAAGGTCGAAATAAGCAATACCTACTGATTTAAAAAATGTGATCTCATCTTCTGTTTCTCTGCTCGAAATTTGTCCGGTTATCAATTCCCCAAGCTCACCATGCAAGGCAGAAAAGCTCCACTCCCCGGCCTTTGCAGGAATAATGAAGTCACCCGCTTCATCCTTCACTCCTTCTATTGTATCGGCAACAATTTTTGAGCATTTCAAAAGCGTTTCGACATCTACTTCCTGCATATGAGGGAGATAGGAGCCTACTCCGTTAATATGTGTTCCCGGCTGCAATGCCTTCCCTGAAAAAACAGGGGTTTCGGAACGGGTGCTGCAGATGACAATTTCAGCTCTAGACACTGCCTCATCCGCTTCATCCATGATGATGATTTCACCTTCATACTCTGGACTGAAATCGGCAATTCTTTCAGCAAAGGAATGGGCCTTGTCTTTTGTCCTGTTAAATAACATGATCGTCTTAATGTCTCGAACCTCAAGCACCGCCTGAAGCTGCTCCTCTGCCATTGCCCCGCAGCCGATCACAGCTACTGTTGAGGCCGTCTCCTTCGCAAGGTATTTCGTTGCAATACCACTTGCTGCTCCAGTGCGCAGCCTAGTTAAATAAGATGCATTCATACAAGCAAGGTGATCTCCATTATTAGTGTCACTCAAGACAATCATCCCTTGTGTTGTTTTCTTTCCTAAAGATGGATTATGTGGAAAAATGGTCACTACCTTTACCGCTGTTTTCCCAATTGGTTCCATTGCACTTGGCATATAAAGTGCAGATGCGCTTTTTTCAGGGAACTCAAGTACAGTTCTGTGCGGATTAAGAATTTTCCCCTCCATGTAGTTAGATAATGCCTGTTCTAAATCATGAATCGCATCCTTCATCTTATATAAAGAGCGAATCTGTTTTTCTGATAATATAAGCATAGCGCGTTACCTTCCTTCTAGATTAAAGAACCGCTTCAAGGGCGATTCCACTAATATTAGTAGCTTCCGAGTCTAATTCCTCATTCTTGCGATCACGAACAGCTGCTACTGCAATAAGGGAAATAGCTGAAGCTAATATGATATAAAGCGCAACCGGTACATAAGAATTTTCATAAGCAAGCAGTGCTGTTGCTCCCCCATTTTCTTTATTACATCATAACGGTTGCTCTACTACTTTACAATACTAAAATCTGATTATTTAAATATTTTAGCATATTGATCAAAATGAAAAAGGAATCTCCTAAAAAGGAAATTCCCTGTCTTATTAACAATCTATTTTTCACCATATGTTTCGTAAGCCATTTTCATGATAATTTCTTTATGCTAAGGTAGCGTCAGGAAACCGCATTTATCTTAACTCTTAAAAAGAAAACCTTAGTCTATCAATGCTTTAATCATTGTTGCCCTCTTTTGTCTGAAGATTCTAATTATTTTCACCTCAGAAAATAATATGGTTTAAAAGGTAAAAATTATTGACTGCCATTTTTATTTTTGCAAGTGTTCCAATTTATCCGGATTGGCCACCATATAAATACGCCAAATTTTATCATCTTGGAACTCCATCGAGATGACATAAGCGACATAGCCATTAATTGATACGACAACGCCTGGATATCCATTTACAACTTCGAATTCCATTCTTGAGTTTTCAGGTAGCTTTTTCATAATGCTTGTAAACAAAAAGACAATTCGCTCTGATGTATAGATTGGATTTAGCGCAGCTTTTACTTTGCCACCTCCGTCAGAAATAAATACAGAATCTGTCTTCATTAACTCCAACATTTTATGAATATTCCCTTTTTGTAGCGCCATCGTAAATTGTTCTACGCTGCTTCTCATCGATTGGAAATCCAATGTAGAAGCTTTCGGGCGGTTCTCCATGCTTTTTTTGGCTCTGTGAAAAATCTGCCTGCAATTGGTAGATGATTTTTCAATAATAACTGCAATTTCTTCATAGCTATACTGAAAAACTTCTCGTAATAGGAAGACAGCTCGTTCATCTTCAGATAACTGCTGCAAAAGCAAGAGATAAGCGGTCGAGATAGATTCCTTCATCAAATAAGTATGAAAAGGGTCATTTTCTGCATCTACCAATGGTTCTGGCAGCCACTCTCCAACATAAACCTCGCACTTACTAGCAACTGATCGCAATTTGTCTATAGAGCTATTCATCACGATCTTACATAAATACGCTTTCTTGTTTTCAATGACTTTTTCGCTGCTAACACGGTTATACGTTAGGAACGCCTCTTGTACAAGATCTTCTGCATCCGCAACACTTCCCGTCATTCGGTAGGCGATCGAAAATAACAAAGGTTTATACGTCTGATACAATTTTTCAGTCTCCAAAACGATTAACCTTCCTTTGCTAAAATCATTTCGTTTGCTTTTAAAATTTCTCGCGCTGCACGCTTCCCACTCGCAACTGCAGCATCAGCTAATACTTCTTCATGTCCTGCCCAATCTCCTGCTATAAAGATTCCTTTCATTTCTGGTATGCTTGGACCCGGATTTTCTTTTCGTTTTACATGTGGAAAATCATGCGATACCGTTAGTTTCGGTAAAAATTGTTGCACTACGACTTCTTTTCGCCATCCGGGATGAAGCAAATCCATTACTGATTCTAATTGTTGCTTATCTGCGTTTACGTTAATTTCTTCCATTGGATTATGGTATTTTGCTAAACTTACAACCAATGTTCCGTCCTCACTTAACTTTGCAGCCCTTGATTGGTTTGTGAAAAACAAAGCTTGGTCGAGTCCTATCGCAAATTGATGTTGTGGGTTAGGTAACTTTTTAATCCCTATATCTAAACAGCATGCCGTAACAGGAATTGCTTGTTTATTCCATAGACGTAACGAAGTATGTTCTGCACCATTGATCATATTCATTGTCTCTTTTGGAGGGGCTGCAACGATACAATCAGGAACGTGAATGACCGTACCATCTGAGCATTGTATGATTTGATATTGCTCATGATGATCAATATTTGTTACATTTTTGTTCGTTAATATTTCAGCCCCCCACGCTTCTGCCTGCTTCTTAAGTTTTTGGACAATCGTTTCCCAACCTCCATCAACATATAAGACACCCGCATTTAATGAGCGCTTCACCTGCTTCAATACTGGCTTTGCAAGCTGTAAAGTCGAGGCATTCGTATAGGAAGTCAAACGACAAATCGAATAAAATATATGCCTCACCATCGGATCGGATATTTCAGAATCTGCCCACTCCTTAAGGCTAACTTCCGGAATGGAATAAATATTTAATTTCATAATCTTTAACATTAATTTGCCGAACATAAATTTAGCTTTCCACGATATAAGTGTTGATGACATGATCGATGAAAAATCTGTTGGAATGACATGAACGGCATGATTTAAAATGCCGTGAATATGAATAGCTTTCGTAGCATTCCCACCTGGAAGAGATATTCCAAGTTCAGTTAAAATGTTTGTAGCATCCCCTGACATATACAATCCATGCGGTCCCAAGTTCATAAGAACCCCATTTTTATCATTTGTCATCGCCCTTCCACCTAGATGATTCGATTTTTCCAAAACAACGACCTTTTTTCCTTCCCTCACCAATATATTAGCTGCTGTCAACCCAGCCAATCCTCCACCCACGACTGCAACATCATATTTAAACATAAAAAATCCCTCCTACATTTATTCTGTAATCAAAACGAATGAGGAAAGGATTTTGTGACAGCCAATAAAAAAAACTTTGTATTAATATTTCATAGTGAAAAGATAATATAAAGAGCGAAAAAGTTATTTCTTTTTCTTATTACTACTAAAAAAAAAACAAAACTACTAATCTTTATCGTATTATTTTCCCTGTTTATGTATAATCTACCTATCAGAAAATTTAGTATTTTAGGAGAGATGACAATGGGAACGAACACCATTCAAAAGGTTAGACAAATTGGAGTACCTGTTAAAGATTTAGAAAAAGCCATTGGTTTTTATAAAAATCAGCTTGGGCTCCCGCTTCTTTTCAATACAGACAGTATGGCATTTTTTGAGTGCAATGGGCTTAGATTGCTTCTTAGCCTGCCCGAAAAAGAGGAATTTGCTCACTCAAGCTCTGTTATTTATTTTCAAGTTGAAAATATTAAAAAAGCTTATGAGGATCTTATCGACAAGGGAGTTAGCTTTATCGATGAACCTCATGTTGTTGCCAAAATAGGTGATACAGAAACGTGGATGACCTTCTTTAAGGACTCAGAAGACAATACCCACGCTCTCTTAAGTGAAGTGCAAATACAGGATTTCCCCTTGTAATCAAATGAATTTTCAGTTATATTGTATACAATTAAATACTTTCTTATTTCAAGATCATTTGAAGTGAGGATAGAGGCGCAAAAACCATCAGTACATAATCGGAGGATAATGAGGTCCTAGGATGATTATGGAAAGGGGAATTTGCCGAAGCTTTTTTAGAATCTCATGTTCTTAAAGCTGGGTCTGTGTTGAATAAATACAGGACTGTCATATAGGGAACTATATGGAGGGCTATCGCACAGGAAACGATTATTGTTATTTTATTGTTTCTACTGCAGCAGCGAGTCCCTCGTTGCTGCTTTTTTGCGTTCCATTTCGAGCAGCCCTATCACCTCTAATTTTAAAAAAAATTAAAAAGGGTGTGAAGTAATGAATTTTGGCCAAGTTTTAACAGCCATGGTTACCCCATTCGATCAAAATGGGGAGATTGATTTTCAAGCTACTCGAATTTTAGTGAATTATTTAATTGAAAATGGTTCAGATGGATTGGTTGTGGCAGGGACGACAGGGGAATCTCCAACCCTAACGGTGGAAGAGAAAGTTGAATTATCTAAATTTGTTGTCAAAGCAGTAGACGGCAGAGTCCCAGTTATTGCAGGAACAGGGTCAAATAATACAAGAGCTTCAATCAGCTTAACAAGACAGGCAGAGGAAGCTGGTGTTGATGGAATTATGCTCGTAGCTCCATATTATAACAAGCCTTCTCAAGAGGGATTATTCCAGCACTTTAAAGCGATATCCGAATCAACAGCATTACCTATCATGCTTTACAATATTCCAGGCCGAAGCGTAGTGAACATATCAGTAGAGACAATTGTTAGACTATCAAAGATTGAAAATATTGTAGCTGTAAAGGAAGCAAGCGGCGACTTAGATGCTATGGCAAAAATCATTAGCGATACAGCAGATGACTTTACGCTATACAGTGGTGATGACGGGTTAACATTACCAGTTCTAGCAATTGGCGGAGCAGGAATTGTTTCTGTTGCTTCACACATTATCGGAAACGAAATGCAAGACATGATCAATCTGTTTAAAAACGGTGATGTCGAGGGTGCAGCTTCAGCCCATCGCAGCCTTCTCCCGATTATGAAAGCATTATTTGCAGCCCCTAGCCCATCACCGGTAAAAGCAGCTTTAAATATGAGGGGAATATATGCTGGTGGTGTTCGATTGCCATTAGTTGCATTAAACAATGAAGAAAAAAGTGCACTTGAAGAAGCACTCCAGCCGATTCTAATTAGCGACCAAAAATCTTGTTAATATATTCTAAAAAATTTAAAGCCGGAGAGCTTAACCTATTCTCTCCGGCTTTTTAATATACCCTATCATGTGTTCAATTCTTGAAAGAAATATTCTTTTATCGCAGATTAACGGGCAGTAAGACCCCCACTTCAATGATTCGAGTAAAACAATGAAGAGTAAGTGGGGGATCAAACTGCCCGTAAAGGCCCGATTGATTCAACTAACCATCAGTGTGGGATGCAGAAAAACCCCCACTGATGGAAGTTTCACTTTATTCTACTTATTCATTTTAGCAAGAAAATCACCCAGCAGGTCATCTAAATCATGTTCTGTTTCGTCATTTTCTTCATCTGCAATAGGATGCTGAGCATGTTTTGCGCTATCCCAATCAAATGTATCTAAATCATCATTCACTATGTCTAAATCCGGGTCTGAGGCTGTCTCCTCAATAAATTTTGATTGGCTGCCAACATAGGAAGCTGCAACTTCGTGATCTTTTATTGCTGTTTCTTCTTGGAGATACAATGCTTCATTTATATCTAAAGAGTTACTATTTAATGAAGCTAGTAATGAAACAGATCGAATGGGGTCAGTTAACAGCTGATAAATAATATTTCCGAGCAATGCCTCTGAATGTTCATGCTTTAACCAATCTCGCTGGGATTTATTTAATCTATGTGGGAGGGGAATTGTGATTGTCTCCCTTTCCCTTGAATAAGATTTCCCGACTCCTTGTAGGACAAAATCAGCAATTTTACTTGAGAAATTTCTTCTTTCTGTTTCCTTTAGCTTTTGCAGATGCTTTAATAAATGGTCAGGTGTATCAGAAGGGACGCGAAAAGAAATGGCTTGCCCCCTCTTAATATTTCCCGATTTAGACTTATCCATAGAATCACCTTAGCTCTTAACAGGCTCTTTGACCGCTTTCGGCTTCTCTGTTTTCCTTACAAAATCGGTAATTAACTTATAATAAGCATTGGCCATCATCCAAATACTTTCTTTTTCATCTTCAAAAAAATCAATATTATAGCCATCTAAATTATTATTTAATGTTTTAATATATTCCTTTAGAACTGCGGCTCCTCCCCCTACAAAATAGCAGATTTCAGTTTGGGAGTTTTTCTGCCATACATTTCGCAGCAACCGATATTGTTTTTTTGCTAAATCAAGAAGGATTCGATCTGTAATATCATGAACGCTTGTCCGGCTGCCTTTAACCATAATATGATTACGGTCATTTTTCTTCGTAATAATTTCTACCACATCTCTGCGGCTATCTAATTCAACACCATGCTTGGATCTGATTTCTTCTCTTATCGCTTCCAATGATTCCGATACTCCGAGATTAAAGCCTTGTGCCTTATCATCATCGACATTTCGATTCTTAATGACCGCGATATCTGTTGACAAGCCCCCGATATCTTGAATGATAATCCTTTTATCAATTAAATCTTTATTAATAATCTTAAGTTGATTGTCTATCACAAGGTTAATATAGGCCGCAAATCCTTCGGGATACACCTTTACTTCGCCAAATTTAATATTCACTTTAAGTCCTTGGTACTTTGGTGTAACTAGAAATTCAACCTGATGGACTGAGCCCATTAATTTCGAGCGATATCCCGCGTCCTTGCCTTCCTTTACTTCACGAAGAGGAAGACCAGTTCCTAGCGTATAGTTGGCATCAATCACATTTTTCGTCCGTTGGAAAATGTCCTTATTTTCCTCCCTTACCGCATCTAATGCCAATGTGGCAAAGAGCATAACTAACGTCTGATCTTCCTCAGACTTACTGCTGCCCGGATCAAGTTCTGCAGCATTATTGCTTTTTGTAGCTAGCATACCGATTCGATATATCACGTTATTCTCTTTCAATGCTGGTGAGTGCACCTTAATATGAATACCATCTAGCGGATTTTTACTATCTAGCTCTTCAATTCCGATTACGGGACGATCTTCTGTATCCCTTGCGACAATGTTAGGAATATTTAATTCGTACTCTAATTCCCCAAAAATAGACTTAACTGAATCATTTCCTACATCAATCGCTGCAATTCTGGATTTCGTCATAAATACATCCTTCTCCTCAATCAATAAATTTATTTTTATTAATAGTTATGTATGTTGTGTGTTTCTGTATTAAGGTTAAAGGGGCTGAATACATTCTTCAATAATACCAACCGAAATTAAATCAAATTGTAAATTTGTAAACAACTCGTAAACTGGCAGTCATTTTGTAAACAATCCGTATACATCGATGACAAATTTGTACACGTATTGATATAAAAAGAAGTAAACGTGATTGCATACATGTAAACGCATATGCATACACTTTGTTTACTTTTTGTGTACATGTAAACATTTTTGTAAACATATTAAAATGCTGCTTTAAAAATGATAAACTGCCCTATCTAGCACTGTTAAAAATTCCTTGAACACTATGCTAGATAGGGCAGTAAATTTGTATCGGCAGTGTCTACCTGTCAAGTGACTATAGATATCTCTCCGACTCTAGAGTTCATTTTAATTTGTTCACTTTGGTTAATAATTGATTCAGTAGCTATACATTATGAAATTGATTCAAGTTTTATTTATAGATAGAATGAAATGAAGAAATAAGTTAATAATCACAAAAATCACTTTTAACTTTGTCGTATATATCGTGTTAATTTAAACTAGGAGGTTGCAGCTATGGACTTAAAGTTATCTGGAAAAAAAGCACTAATTATAGGAGGAAGCCGTGGCATTGGTAGAGCGATTGCCCGCCAAATGGCTCTGGAAGGTGTCGACTGTACGATTTGTTCAAGAAACGAATCCTCGCTAAAAATCGCTGCAGAAGAATTGGCACAGGAAACAAAAAGAAATATCTATCCGATTGTTGCAGACACCACGAATCCTGACTCTATCCTAAAATTAGTTGAAAATTCAGCTGCGGCGATGGGGAGTATTGATATTCTAATCAACAGTGGGGCACGTGTTGGCGGTCAAGAGCCAGAGGATTTTAACAGCATTAAAGATGAACTTATTCTGAAAGATTTTGAAGAAAAGTATTTGGGCTATTTTCGCAGTATTCGTGCTGTAGCACCTTATATGATCAAAAATAATTGGGGACGTATCATTAATATAAGCGGTCTGGCTGCCAGAATAGGCGGCAATTATTTTAGTTCCGGTCCGCGTAATGTATCTGTTGTTCATTTAACAAAATCTGCATCAATGGAATTAGGGAAGCACGGAATTACCGTCAATGCGATTTATCCAGGGATTGTAAGTACGGAAGCATTTAGAGAACGGGTTACGGATGAGGATGCTTTACGCCAGTTCGCGTCGATGAATGCGCTCGGTCGCTTGATTACAGCGGAGGAAATTGCAAATGTCGTTACCTTCCTGGCTTCACCTTTGTCTGCATCGATTAGCGGCGATGTCATTTCAGTAACCGGCGGCATTGGAAATACCGTTTATTACTAAAAAGTTAGGACGATACTTTTAACTGTAACGCAGATTTTCAAGAATACGATATGGAGTCTTTTAAAAAAATAGAATTTTAGAAAAACGGGCCTCGTTATAATCTGAGGCTCGTTTTTTTAAGCAGAACAACCCACTACTCGGCCGTAACGCCTTTGCAGATAGTTTTGTTGCAAAATTAACATGAATAAGAGAAAAAAAGCAGCCCTTCCATTCTTTTTAAGAACAGAAGGGCTACTACTATTTTTTCAACAAGGAATAATGATTGCTTTCATCAATTGAACAGACTTAGAAACTGTCCGTATCCCTCTTCTTCGAGCTTATTCTTAGGGATAAACCGAAGCGCGGCTGAATTAATGCAATACCTTGAATGATCAGGGCCAGGTCCGTCATCGAATATGTGGCCTAGGTGAGAATCGGATGCTTTTGCTCGCACTTCAATCCGCCGCATTCCGTGTGAGGTATCAAGTTTTTCTTCAATTTCATTTCGTCGTATTGGCTTCGTAAAGCTTGGCCAACCACAGCCAGCATCATATTTATCTTTTGAGCTAAAAAGCGGCTCACCGGAAATGATGTCGACATAGATCCCGTCTTCCGTTTGGTTCCAATATTCATTTCGGAATGGCGGCTCAGTACCATTTCTTCTTGTCACCTCAAATTGAATCGGCGTCAGTTCCTTGCGCAATTGCTCATCATTTTTGCGGTTTGACCAGTTCTCGCGGATAAACCTCGCTCGGCCGGAACCCTCTTTATAAAGATTATAGTGAAACGAGTTCTTTTTGTAATAATGCTGATGTTTTTCCTCCGCCCTATAAAAAGGACCTGCCGGAAGAATCTCTGTTACAATCTGCTTTTGAAAGCGACCACTCGCAGCAAGCTCAAGCTTCGAAGCATCAGCTAATTCCCTTTGTGCTTCATTATGATAAAAAATAGCCGTTTTATAAGAATGGCCACGATCATTGAACTGTCCTTCTGGATCTGTTGGATCAATCTGCTGCCAAAACAGCTCAAGTAGTTTTTTATAAGGAAACACACTTGGATCAAATGTAATTTGAACCGCTTCATAATGCCCTGTTGTATCTGAGCATACCTCTTCATATGTAGGGTTTTCTGTATAGCCTCCCGTATAACCCGAGATGACCTCTTTAATTCCCGGCTGTTCATCAAATGGCGCTACCATGCACCAAAAACAGCCTCCCGCAAATGTTGCCAACTCATATTGTTCAGGCATTATTTCCAACCCCTTTCATTACTTTTATAAAATTCACCTTACTGCTCTTCATCTAGAACATTTCACTTATTTTAATTATAGTATAACCATATTAAAAACATTAGAAAAACTTGGAGTTCGCCAGGCCCTTTTGGCGAATGCCTTAGTTTTTCTTATGCGATCTTATTAGCAGATATTTTATTGAAAACACACTTTACTTTAGTACGTTAATAAACTATAACTTTCCTGTTAGCTTAGAAAAACTTGGCGTTCGCTAGGAATACTCGTTTCTCTAATGCGATCTCCTTACTAACTAACCAATAAAAATCCCGCACCTATATAGGACGGGATTTAATTCGCATTTTGTTTAAAATGGTTTGTTTGGCTCGTATGTTGGCTGCTGGTTTTGCGCTTGGAAAGCTTGGCTCTTCGCTACCGCTCCTTGCACACCTTCTTCTAATGAAAACTCTGTATCCGTCTTGTCAAATTGCCCTGCTTGATTTTGTGCTGCAATTACTTGCTGTTGTTCTTCATTTGCATTACGATTCTTCGGCATGTCATTACTCTCCTTTTTATCAAAAGTACATTTATAGATTTTCCAAAGGAGCAGACATTATTCGTCATGACCTAGCATCAATAGTTTATCGCAGATTAACGGGTTGTGAGACCCCCACTTCAAGAAGTTGAGTTGAGTTAAGAATAAATTTCTAAGTGGGAGATCAACAGCCCGTAAAAGCCCGACGACGGACACGATGTCCTAGTCAGGCGAAAGCCACAGGACGTGGCGTTTTGAGCGTGATTGGTTCAACTAACAATCAGTGGGGGATGAAGGAACCCCCCACTGATTGAAGTTTCACTTTATATGAACTAAATTTTGAAAACTATTCCTTCATATCCAATTGGATAACTAACTCTAATTCTTTCATTTCCTCCTCATTTCCTTCGTCATCTCTAACGAAAGGTAAGATCGTGAAGGATTTCGGTATCTTCTCCATTGGAGGTAGTGCCAAGACGACTTTTCTACCGTATTTACCTGACATCCCTATTTGCTGATCAAGGCCTTCATATACCTTTCCTTTGTCATCCTTTATCACGTATTCAAACCACGGCCAGGTATCGTTCTCATCCATTTCTTTCGGGTAATCTGAAGTTAAATCAATTCTCGTTGAAAGCGGAGAAAACGTAATTTTTTCAGCTGTATGAGAATAAATCTGATCAGATGTACTTGCCTTTACCCGAGGGTGAAATTCTTGAATTTCCCCTTGAACTTTTTTCAAGGGGAAGTCCACTTTCCACTCACCAGAATATCCAAATAAATCTTTACCTTGTACTGTAACATCAATGTTGTCACCAAACTCATTAAACTTCGATAGAGTAAACTGGTGGTACTCGATAATCGTATTTTCGTTTATGGGATCCTGAGTCGTCGATCCAATCGCCACTTCGGGTTGTTTCCCGTTGATTAAGACTTCATTATTGCCTACTTTTGTCTCCTCAAGGGACAATGCATTCTCTCCCGTATAAGCCACTGTTACAATTAATCGTCCACCATCGTAAACCGCTTCCTTCACTGTCATGGTTAAACCATTTTGACTATCTTGTTTTTCAATGACTGTTGCTAATTTGTCACGCTGTAATTTATCAGAAGAAATATCGCGAAATTGCTCATAAATTGGACCAATGATCGGTACTTTTGCTAATGCAGTGGCCATCCCTGTTGATACGAAGCCAGAGCCTAAAATAGAGACACATAATCCACAGGCGACAAGAATCGAATACCTCGCCGCTTTTCCAGCCTTTCTTTTTTTCTTCGCTTGAAAAATTGCTGCCTTTTCTCTAGCCACTAACTTTTGAACAGGAACCTCAATGTCATTCATATATTGATGAATCTTATCTTTATTCATAAATATAGCCCTCCTTCAATATCGGTCTCAGCTCTTTTTTTGCTCTGTTTAAATGAGACTTCACCGTGCCTTCTGGATAATTCATGATGTCAGCAATTTCTTTTATTGATAAATCATGATAATATCTCAACAAAATGATGGCTTTATATGTAGGAGACAAATGATTAAAGGCTTCTGTTAAATCCAATGAATAGGTGATAGTATCAATATTTTCTTCCGTCATTAGCTGTGAAAACAACTCTTCCTTATCAGTTGGAAAATGCTTTGACTCTTTTCGAATAAAGTCAATTGCTTTATAGATAAGAATCTTCGTAATCCACCCTTGAAATGCTTCCGGTTTTTTTAATGTATTCAGCGTCGTAAATGCCTTATAGATGGTTTCTTGATAAATATCAAGAGCATCTTGTTCATTTTTTACATATGAATATGCAGTTCGATATAATTTATGGCGAACTGAGCTTATAAGTTGTTCAAATGCTTCTTCGTTTCCCTTTTTCGCCTTTGTTACTAAATTTGCAATGTCCATTCTTGTTTTTCCCTCCTTTTCACAATAAAGTCGAATGGGAACGTAAAATCGTTGCAAAAAATTAATTCAGTTGTATTTACTACTGAGAAAAAAGTTGCTACTGATCTTATGTAAAACCTTACTAGAAATAAAAATAGGGTTCAAACAAATTAATTTGTTTGAACCCTTCTTATTGGATCGTGACTTATTTCTTAGGAAGCTTCTCTTCCTCCATATAACGGTAGACTGGGATCTCATCTCCTTTTTGAACAGGGATGAAGTTAAAGGTGATATAGCTATCGACTGACTCAGGTTCTAAAGCTAATGCGATAAAGTTTGCATTTGGCTGAGCCATCGTGTACACATAGCTGCCTTTAGGGAAGTATTTGTTTTTCTCAGTTACCTCTGTTGTCACTTGATTTGTATAATGTCCGTTCTCTAAAGTTGTTGAAACTTTATTATCTGTAACTTTGTAGCTTTCAACTGGAAGAATCATTGGCTTATCAAGCTTTTGGACCTTTACTCCGATGATTTCCAGTTTGCGTGCAATGTCATGATAGGCAGGCGGCATAATATAGGCAGTCGGACGCTCTCGTTCTAGTGTTGCATAGGCTTCTGTGGAATCCATCCAGTCAATCGTGATTGCGTTTCGCTCTCCTTTTGCCAGATCAACGACATCTAAAGTTTGGTCTTGGATCAGTTTGTTTTCGCTCTTTATCACAATTTTATCCTGATCATTAACCCGCTTTCCTTTTTCAATGACTTCATTGCGAGCATCATTAACGATTTTTTTAACCCTATCTGCATTTGCCACCGTTGATTTAATGAAATTCGTTTGAGCAATCATTTGAGCATAAACGCGACGTTCAAAGTCTGCGCGTCCGATATTAATGCCTCGGGTTTCGATTAAGTAGGCTAGCGTATTTTTTAAGCCAAGCGCATTTCGGCCAATGCGTGCTTCTCCGGTTCCTTCAGTAGCCACAAGCTTTCCCTTGTCATTTTTGCTAAGAGTGTAGTAATCATTGTGAGTCAACTTTTCTTTATCCAATTCCTTCATAACGTCAGGAAGAAGGAGATTTTCTGATGCCATACGAAGCTGTTCTGGAATGTTCAAGTTTTTTCCAGATGTAATAAGCACGTCGTAGTAAGTAATTGATCCTTTTTCTCCATAATCCTTTAATACACTTGGATTTACGGTATATTCATGTGTATCTAACACTACCTCAGGCCGATACTCGTTTATGGCTTTATGTATTGCCTGTACTTCAGGATATTCCACCTTCATATAATCACGGTTTGCATCAAGATTAGTCGCATTAAATCGCTTGAAATAATAAGAGCCATCTGGATTAATACGGGGGACAATGACAACATTCACCTTATCAAGAACATCACCAAGCTTCCCTTCCGCCAGTAGCTGTGCCACGACAAGGTTGGACTCTCCTGCAGCTGGTTCATTTCCATGAATTTGTCCTTGAATCCAAATGAGCGGCTTTTTCTTATTTTCTTTTACTTTTTTAGGATTGTCTTTTGTGAATATTAGCAATGAAATGTCTCTGCCTTCTAACGATTTACCAATGGTCTCAAGATAAACATGCTTATATTTGTTTGATAAATTTTTCAAAAAGGACATCATCTCTTCCTGGCTTGTGAACACGGTTTTTCCTTTTTCAAATCCAGGAGTGCTGAATTTCATGCCTGGCATTGGAAAGAGATAGGCAATGTATTCTGGTTGGACAAAGCTAGGTCCTGTCCCATAATAAGGTGTAAATTCAAGATCCATCTGCTCTGCAAACACAATTCTCTGAATCTCAATTCCTGAAAAAGGAAATATAGAGCTAAAGATAAGTACTGCAGCTAGTAAAATAACACGGAACATTCTTTCATCTCCTGTTTGTATAATGATTCAAATTCATAAAAAAAAGCTATCTTAAAGGAAAAGTTTATACTCCTTTTAAGATAGCCCTTTTGATTTTAGATTATAAGGAAACAGCTTTTTTGGTATCCTCTTCTTTGGAATGCCGCTTAAAGCGAAAATAGAAGAAACCAGATAATCCTACTGAGATCATACCAAATATAACGACCATTATTTGCAGACCTACGAGATCTAATAAGAATCCTGTACCTAGAAGAACCACTTGGAACATAACCCTTTCTAACATATTACGGAAAGAAAAGAAGCGCCCGTGATATTCTTTTGGCATTCTTGTTTGAAAGATCGTTGCAGCCGTCGGAAAAAAGCATCCCAATGAAAAGCCAACAATCGCGAATGCAGCAACAGCTACAATTTTCATTTCGACAAAGAACAATGAAATTTGTGCAAATCCGACAATCAACGAAAAGAAAAACATAATGCTATACGGAGACCAGCGATCACTTATTTTCTTCACAACAAAAGCACCTAGCATAAAGGAAATTCCTTCTGCCGCATAAATAATCCCCTTGATCATTTGATCATCATGAATCTCACTTATATTGATCACCATGAGGTTAAAACCACCTAAAAATAGCAGAGGAATCAGTGTCAGGATAAGTGTCATCAATACAATCGGCAGCCCTTTAATGACAGGCAGTACATCCTTAAAACTCCCTTTTGATTTTTGTTTGACCGTATTCTTCTGTTCTGTTGGTTCATCAATTTTTAAAAATAATGTAAAGACGAATAATAGAAAATAAGCGATAAAAGAAGATAGGTATAGCATAAACAGAGACATCACTACAAGTAAGATGCCAGCTAGAGACGTACCTAGGATCCTGGCAACCGTCGCCACATTCATGTGTACACCATTCATTCTTAATAAGTTTTTTCCCTCGACAATTAAAGGAATCGCTGCCTGCAGTGCTGGAAAATAGAAAGCCGCCGCCATTTGAATGGAAATAACAAAGGCAACAAGCCATATAACGGAATCCATATACAAAGCAATAAACATAAATATAACACTAACCATTCTGCCAAGACCTGCATAAATCATGACAGTCTTTTTTCGTTTTTGATCTGTAATTCTCCCCGCAAGTGGCCCGACTGCAATCCCAGCTAATAATCCAATCGCAAGGATGACAGATTTCATGAAATCCGAGGGTACCTTCTCCTGCATAAATTCTAAGTTTCCGATAATCCCCATCCATAATCCGAGTCCTGCAACAAGCTCCCCCGTTAAAATAATCCAAACATTTTTGTTAGTCCACATATTAATTTCCTTTCAAGATCCATTCGATAATCGAAATATATATGATTATATACCAAAAATTATTTGAATAATATAAATTACTAGGAAACTCTTACAATTTATTTCAGCAAAATTCGAGGGAGTGATTCGATTTGTTTTAAACTGTTCCCTTTGCTTCTTGTCTCTGTTCTTTAATCATTATTCCTCCAAGTAATCCGAGCATGGAGAATAAGACCGGAATGATGAAAGCGTATTGATAACCTACATAACTTGGTGCTGCATGAAAATGATCTAATACTTTTCCAAAAATTACAGGCAGCAGGACAGCACTTAAAAATCCACCCGTATTCGCAAACCCAGAAGCAAAACCAACCTCTTTTGTATCAAAAGATTGGCGTACAACTGCAAATGTTAAAGTATTTGCCCCATTACAATACCCTATGATAAAGAAAAGAATGATAAGCATGAAAAATGGCGGTTTTCCGCCAAACATAAGAAAAGCAACCCAGCATAAAAAAGTTACGAAATGTACAGCAGTATACGGCTTTTTGATTGAATTCATGCGGTTTGCCATCCAATTTGTTATTGGAGCACCAAGAAGGGCTCCAATAAGACCAACCATAATGAGCTGACTTGCATCTGATCGTGCCATTCCATACACATGCATTCCATACGGGACTGCCCATGAGCCAATAAATCCTACATATGTTCCGACTACTCCAAAGTGGCAAAAAAATGTAGCCCACGCTTGGCGGTTCGAAAGAATACGTCGTAATAACGTGAGCGTTTTTTCCCGTTTTTGCTCTGCTTTTGGTGATGATTCCTTTTTATCTGTTTTATTGGGAAACATTTTCTTTGGTTTGACAACGAGAACAAAATAAAGGGCGATGCCGCTAAGACATAGAATAATTCCTACTGCTAGAAAAGGTATTCTCCATCCCCATAAGGTGATCCAAGCTGAAAAGGGAACCGTCGCCAACAAGAATCCAAAGCTTCCTGCCATTCCCGCTATGCCAATTAATCCAACGAATTCATTCCCTTTAAACCAAAGGCTTAATATTAATACTAAATTAACCCAAATAGCAGCATCTCCAATTCCCACTAATAATCTGGCAATAAGCAGCACTTCTTCACCCGTTGCCAGACTATAAATAAGCGTTCCGACTCCATTTAAAATCGTCCCTAAAATAAGAAAAAGATTGGGGCCAAAACGATCTGACAATAACCCAATCGGTATTTGTAAGCTAGCATATGCCAAAAATTGAATACTTGTCAGTAATCCAATGGTCGATGCTGTCATATTAAAATCTTTCATCAATTGATCTGTAATAAGTCCAGGCGCTGTTCGTTGACTAACGATTAAAAAATAGGTAAACAATACCGTTGCAAAAACAACCCATCTATATCTACTATTTTGCTTTTCCACTGATCTCTACTCCTATTAGTCATATTCAATTTTATATTATACGCTAGATTTTTTAGATATGAATTTAGATTTCAAATGAGGGCGCTTACATTTCAAAAAAATTTTTTCCAGTTAAACAATCATGAATATCTACTCTCAACCTTGAATTGTAAAATGTCGTCGGACTCATTTCTACATAGAAAAAAGAAGAAAAAATCACCTGTACAAGATGATTTCTTCTTCTCCTTTTATATGGTCTATATCAAAAAAATTCGAAAATTAAATTTATATTTTAAACTTGCTAATTAACATTTGCATATCTTCTGCCAGTTTGGACAGTGTTTGGGCGGATGATGATATTTCTTCCATAGAAGCAAGCTGTTCTTCTGTTGATGCTGCGACATTTTGTGAATGCTCGGAAGCATCGGCTGAAATTCGGGTAATGCTGGAAACAGTTGCCGTAACTTCCTGAATACTTGCAGATACCTGTTCTGCTGTTGCGGCCATATCACGAATCTTATCTGCGAGCTGCTCCATAAAGTGAAGGATCTCTTTAAAGCTGCCTTCTGTCTGTTCGACTATTTTCAGCCCGCCCTTCACATCCTCTGTTACCTGCTTGACTGATTTATTCGAATGCACCATATCCTGTTGAATTTCAACGATTAAGCTTGAAATATGGGATGAGGATTTTTGAGATTGTTCTGCCAATTTCCGCACCTCATCTGCCACAACCGCAAATCCTTTCCCATGTTCACCTGCTCTTGCAGCTTCAATAGCTGCATTTAACGCCAGCAAGTTCGTCTGCTCTGCAATATCAGAAATGACACTCGTAATTTCACCAATTTCCTTTGAACGCTTATCTAATAATTGAATGATCTCTCCACTTTCTTTAACAGAATGGCTAATTGCATGGATTTGTTGAACCGTGCTCGCCACATATTCTCCACCACTTTTCGCTTTTTCTGTTGCCTGAAAGCTTGCTTCTGAAATGGAAGAAGCTGCTTCAGCAATAGCTTGTACTCCACTACTAACTTCCTCTAGTGCAGTTGCACTTTCTTGTACACTAGCTGTCGCATGCTCGGCACCATGAGCTACTTGTTGAATGGTCTCTGTTATCGTTTCGATGGCCTTATTTGTTTGCTCTGCACTTGCTGTTAATTCATCGGAAGAAGAAGAAACTTGCTCCGAAGCGTTGTTTACTTCGTTTATCATATTCCTAAGATTATCAGACATTCGGTTAAAACTTATCGAGAGATTACTTATTTCATCACCTGTTTGATCACTAATTTTCTTCGTGAAATCCCCATCTCCCGCTAATTCAAGAGCGGATGATATATTATTTAATCTCTTTACTATTCTTCTTGAAAACCAATAAATAACAAGGCTCGACAAGATAATCACGATACCTAGGATGGTTAAAACCTCCATTAAAACATCGGATATAATCCTTTCGATAATGCTCTGAGAAGCACCAACATAAAAGATACCGATAATTTCATCATTCCCATTTTTAATAGGCATATAGGCTGTTTGATATATATTTCCTGCAGCATTTGCTTCACCATAATAGTATTCACCTTTTTTAAGAACAACATCTGACACTTCCTGGGAAACTTGTGTTCCAACGGCTCGATTTCCGTCTTTTATCACATTTGTCGATACACGTGTATCCCCTTGAAATATCGTAACAGTATCCCCTGTATCCTTAGCAATTTCATCTACAATTTCTTCATTTCCATTCATGAGAGCAGTTCCTTTATAAAGCTGGTTACCTTTAATGGACCATTCCCCAGGATATTTTTCATCTATGTATCTATAGGCAAGAGCTACATCACCTTTTGCCTTTTCAACAGCTAATTCTTCTATTCCATTCTCAATTTCCTTATTTACGACAACTACTATAATCGCTGATAAAGAGAGAATAACAAACAAAACTATTAAATTAATCTTCATCCCTAATTTTAATTTGATCTTCAAAGTAATCACCTATTTTTCATAGTTTTGGAAATAATATTACATACTATCTTTCACTACAAGAGTCTTCTTAACTCCCACCTTTCTTTCATAACCATTCACTAATTTCCCTATTTATTAACTAATTTTGCATTATTGGACCATTTAGTGAAATTATTACAAAATTCTACAATAAATACTTCTTTGTGACTATGATTTTTGATACTCTTTTATCTATATAAAAGTGGCAATAAAAGCAAAAAAGAAGCAAAATCACCACTAGCGGATCATTCTACTTCTCCTTTTAAACCATAATATCGACATATTTCGAAGAGTGCAGCAACCCCTTAACAAGTAAAATCAAGAATGAAAACCTAAATAACATTTTTTAGCTATTAAGTTTAAACCTCTATCTCTAGTACTCTGTCAAACATCTGCAATCGCTTCGGCATTGATATATAAAAGCCTTGAAGTAATGGGACTCCTAATCGTTTGGCGGTCAATAGATCCTCCTCTGTTTCAATGCCTTCCAACACTAATTTCACTTTTTTATCCGTGTATTCTAAAAATAGAGAAATTAAATCTTGTTTTTCCTTTGAGCTTGATAACCCTTTTGACTTTGTGTGATCCAGCTTAACAAAATCAGGGGAAAGGTTTTCAATGATATGAAAGGAAGCCTTTGAAACAGGTAAATCATCAAAAGCGATATGAAAACCTAATGATTTTATGAAAGTTAAACGATTTAGAAATTCCCTTTGCTCCCATATGCTTTCCATGACAACATTTTCATTAATTTCAAAAACAATTTGCCCCTCGATCATCGGATAATGTATTAGGAGGTTATGGATAAAGCTTTTAAATTCATTATGTAAAATCGTGGTCGGCAAAATATTTATAAATAATGAATAATGTCCAAAATATTCTTTAGGGAATTCTTTGATAGCATTAGAAATACAAGCTATATCTAGCTCATATAACAATCCGTCAATTTGTGCTTGTTGAAAAACAATAAGTGGATTTATTCGTGGTGTCGTTCTCATTAAGGCTTCATAGGCAAAAACTGAATCATTACTAGAATTAGTAAGTGGTTGATATTCACTGAACAGGGAATTATCCCTGATCAGTGACGGTATATTTGGCTCTATTTTGCACCCTTCTTCCTTCATTATCTCTTTTTACTCTGCAGATTAAAAAGCTAGCAAATTTATCCCGTATTAACGGGCAGTAAGACCCCCACCTCAAGATTGAGAGAGAAGCGACGAAGATAGGTGGGGGACAACTGCTCGTAAAAGCCCGACGACGGACACGATGTCCTAGTCAGGCGAAAGCCACAGGACGTGGCGTTTTGAGCGTGATTGGTTCAACTAACCATTAGTAGGGATGGAAAAACCCCCCACTGATGGAAGTTTCACTTTATAAAATCCTTTTCATTCTGCGTGCCACACTAATAGAACTTCTGTTCATTTTTACACCGATTTCTGTAAAAGTTAGGCCTTTACTTCGCAGTTGTAGTAGGAATTGATCTTCTTTTGTTGTCCATGCCTTGTAGGCTTTCTTTTTGACAACATCATTTTCCTTTAGTCTCTCCTCCTGAACCCAATCAGGCTCAGGTAATAAAACCTTTGAATCAATATTCGAAAATTGAACTCTATTTTTATTTTCTTCTGCCCATTTCCAAAAGTCAGATGGATCTATGAAATAAAAACCTTTTGACTTTCTTGTTACCTTCTTCGTACAGGGCAGCCCATGCTTATCAACCCACCATTTAACTGTATTTCTATCTACCTTTACCAGCTTGGCGAGTTCTCCAATTGTAATCAATCCTGTGTGCAGCTTTGTATTCGATATTCCTAATCGATTCATTTTTACGATCACAGAGTGATAAGAGCGCTCCATTGTTTTTGCGATTGTCGTGATTTTATTGACACCAATTTGTTCTTTTAAATACTCAATTTCTTCTAAATTCCAAACCTTACTCAATTCTAGCTAGTCCTCCTTTTATGTTTAAAAAAAACAGAAAAAAGACTATTCTCTGAAAACATAGAATAGCCTAAGGTTTTTATAAACCAATCCAAAAATTGGGCAACCGGCTGTCGTAGTTTATAGGAAATTATACTCACTATAAACCCTTAGACCCTTGGCTTTGCGTCCTATTCTTTCGAATAGTTTGCCTTTACATATAGGACTTTTTCATTAATAACGTATTCATAATAAACTATACTCCTCCATAATTCAACAAAATTATCTAAAATTCAACATATGTTTAACATAAGACTGGTTAATCGTAAGTCTTTATGCCTATTTATATTTTTGTCATTCTATTATATTATTATAGTTATCGAAGCTAACTATTACCATCGATAACTATTTTATTTAAAAAGGGGGATTTCCCATGAAAGTGTATAGGGAATTTTTTCACCAGTTTATGCTATTATACCGGCCTTTTGAAAATAAACTTAATATTCAACTTGCCAAGCATCAGTTATACAGAGCTCAATGGTCAATTCTTTTTTACTTAGCCAATCACGGTTCTGCTACGCTTGTCGAGCTTTCCGATTTTCAGTACGTAGAGAAACCAACCATAACGAGAACGATGAATCGCTTGGAGGAACTGGGATATGTTGAACAAGTCCCCGGCAAAGACAAACGTGAAAAGAGAATGCAGCTTACAGACCTAGGGAGAGAAGTTTATGAGGATGTCCGTGTAACGATTGATCAATTTGAACAGAGCATTCTTAAAGGAATTACAGAGAAAGAGCAGTTTGAAGCAATCCGTATCATGAAGGATATCCGAAAAAATATTATAGAGTAAGGGGAAATAACTTTGACACACTCAAGACCGAAACTATGGACGAAGGATTTTATTGTTGTTTCCTCCGTCAACTTCTTTTTAACCTTAATTTTTTATTTATTAATGGTGACTATTGCTGTTTATGCAGTTAATGAATTTGATGCATCTACAAGCGAAGCTGGGCTTGTTACAGGGATATTTATTATCGGTACATTAATTGGACGGCTTGTGATTGGCCGGATGATTGATTCGATCGGCAGAAAGAGAACCTTATTTATTGGGCTGCTCTTTTTTATTGCGACGACGCTATTATATTTTGCTAATTTTGGGATCAGCTTTTTACTTTTCAATCGTTTTATACATGGAATTGCTCTTGGCATGGCTAGTACAGCGACAGGAACGATTGTAGCTCAGATTATCCCTGCCACACGTAAAGGCGAGGGTATCGGCTATTACAGCATGAGTGCATCACTGGCCACAGCAATCGGACCATTCATCGGGCTTTATATGAGCCAGCACACAACCTTCAAAATGATTTTTAGTTTCTGCGTGGCGTTAGGAGTCATTTGTTTTATTATCTCACTTTTCTTGAATGTTCCTAAATTGGATAGATCCGTCTCTACAGATGAAATAAAGGGTTTCAAGCTTTCCACTTTTATTGAGCCAAAGGCACTGCCCATCGCAATCATTACGCTCGTTATCGCCTTCTGTTACTCCAGCGTCCTTTCATTTATTAATTTTTATGCAATGGAAATCAATCTGGTAAATACAGCAAGCTTCTTCTTCATTGTATACTCAATCGCCGTGTTACTTTCGCGTCCGTTCACAGGGCGGATCATGGACTTAAAGGGTGCGAATTTCATTATGTATCCAGCCTTTATAATTTTTGGTGCTGGAATGCTACTTTTAAGTACAGCAAGCAACAGTCTCACATTATTATTAGCGGGTGCCCTTATTGGCTTAGGCTTCGGTAATATGCAATCATGCACCCAAGCAGTGGCCGTTAAATTGACCCCACCTCATCGAATGGGATTGGCCACGTCGACTTTCTTTATTTTTCTTGATGCAGGGCTTGGATTTGGCCCTTATTTACTTGGATTCGTCATCCCTATGACAGGTTACAGTACGCTGTATGTCATTATTGGCATTGTTGTTCTCATGACTACGATCCTTTACTACTTTATGCATGGCAAGAAAGAGCGAACAGCAAAGCCTGAGATTGACGCTTCTTCTGTTTGATTAGAAAAACTTGGCGTTCGCCAAGTCCTTTTTGGCGAATGCCTTAGTTTTACTTATGCGATCTTATTAGCAGATATTTAATTAAAAACACACTTCACTTTAGTACGTTAATAAACTTAAACTTTCCTATTAGCTAAGAAAAGGGATATCCTATTATCAGGATATCCCTTTTCTTATCAAGTACTATTAAATGATTAATCGAATTTGATTTCCCGATGGGTCAGTAGTGACAAAATAATCTCCCTCTTCATCTACTGGAGCACCTAATTGCTGCAGCTGTGCGAGCACCTGCTTTCTCGCTGCTTCATCAGGAAAAACAAGGGTGTACCAATTTAAACCGACACTATTTTTTGGCGGCGCTTGAACCCCAACTCCTTGCCAAGTGTTGATAGCAATATGGTGATGGTAATCTCCGGTAGAAAGAAATGCAGCTTGAGGATAGTAACTAACCGTCTGAAAGCCAAGCCCTTTTGTATAAAACTCTTCTGCTTTATGAAGATCTCCTACATGAAGATGAATATGCCCCATAATCGTATTAGTAGGCAGACCGGTCCATTCCGCATTACTTTCAGCAAGAATCCCTTCTCCATCAAGCTGTACGGTTGCCATGTCCACTAAACCGTTGTTCCACGTCCATTCATGAGAAGGGCGATCCCGATAGACTTCAATTCCATTACCGTCTGGATCGTTAAGATATAACGCTTCACTTACATAATGATCCGCTGCTCCAAATCGGTAACCGGTCTGAAGCAAATGCCGTAAAAATACAGCTAAATCCGCGCGAGATGGCAGTAAAATCGCAAAATGATACAAGCCTGCCGTACGCCCAGCTTTCGGAATAACATCAGCAGGCTGTTCAAGTGTTAAAATGCGGTTTTTCCCATCTGTCGTTAAAACTGCGGTTTGATCTTTTTTTTCCAAAACTTGAAAACCCATTATATTTTGATAAAAAGTAATAGCATTTTGTAAATCTTTTACTTTAATATTGACCTCACCAACGAAGACATTTGGTTTCTGATGAAATTTTTCCATTTTTACCCTACCTTTACTTAAAATTTTCATTCCTATTATTATTTATATCTTGGCTGTGTTATACTCACTTGTTGATTTCCGCTGCAGGCACTCGCTTTCCGCGGGCGGTCCGGAAGCCTCCTCGTCGCTATCGCTCCTGCGGGGTCTCCCTTTGACTCGCTTCTCCCGCAGGACGTTGAATAATCTTCCCCGAATAAACACCGCACGAAGGAAATGCGAATGCATTTTCGAGGATCTCGCGCCTTCCGCTCCAATCAACAACAAAATAGCATTATCAACACTGGGCTTTAGCACAGCCTAAATCTTAAAAAAATTCATTCAACATCGTGTTTTTATCTTGATTTAAATATATTTTAATTCGAGATAAATAAAATGTAAAGATTATTGAACTAATGAATATTTAAAGAACTTGATCCACAAAGATTTGAATAATTAGAGCAACTGTTACCATTCGCAGGATGGGTTTTATGATTTGTGGTTTTAGTTTTTTGGCAATACGTACACCTATTTGTGCACCTGTTAGGGAGCCAAGAAGAAGGGCAATGGTAAGGGGCCAGATAATTTTCCCAGTTGCGATATAGGTGATAGCTGCTCCAAAACAGCTTGAAAAAGTTGCAAGCCGAACCAATCCTACAGCTTGGATATAGGCAATATTCAAATAACCAAATAAATAGAGCATCAAGGTTCCTTGGCCAGGTCCAAAAAGTCCATCATATATCCCTATACCGAAGAGACCAGGCACACTGAATTTGTTCATTTTCAAAGGCTCTTCACCACTGAAATTACCCTTTCCACTAAAAGATGCGATGAACGCAAATATAAGAAGGATCATTGCGATGATCGACATATTCTCTGCAGATATTTTCGACGCAATATAGCCTCCGCTTATTCCACCTGAAAGACTAACAGGTATGATCCAAAATGACTCTTTAAGCGAGATTTCTTTTTTTCGATAAAGGTGATAGAAGCTTGAGAAGGAACTAATGGTATTCGATACTTTGTTCGCACCAATTGCAGAGTGGACAGGTATCCCCATAATCAGCATTGCTGGAAAGCTAATGAGCCCTCCTCCACCCGCCAGCGTGCCTAGCGTTGTCGCACAAACA
The DNA here is from genome assembly GCF_007995155.1 of Cytobacillus dafuensis. NCBI lineage: Bacteria > Bacillati > Bacillota > Bacilli > Caryophanales > Bacillaceae > Cytobacillus > Cytobacillus dafuensis. The sequence goes on from NZ_CP042593.1 coordinate 4,778,015, forward strand.
CCAATAATAAAAAGCAACACATATTCCATATTTTACACCCCCTTCTTAAAGTATAGAATTAATTGGTACATAAATAAATTTAATTGTTTTTATGAAAATTAATAAGAAAATCTTATCAACTTTCTGTGTACCATTAGAAAAACTTGGCGTTCGCCAAGTCCTTTTTGGTGAATGCCTTAGTTTTTCTTATGCGATCTTATTAGCAGATATTTAATTGAACTCACACTTTACTTTAGTACGTTAATAAACTTAAACTTTCTTATTAGCTAATGAAAAAAACTTGGCAAATGCCAAGTTTTTTAACTCTTTTGGTTTTGAAGCTCTTCTAATGCTTTTGGAAAATGGTCATTATAATCATTAAGGATGGATTTTGCTGTTTCACATTCTATTGAAAACAAGATCATTAAAATGGCAATCCTCGTGTCCCCATTCGCCTTCTTACTCATTTCCTTGGCCACTGCCTCATCCACACCTGTAACATCTTGAATGATGGAAATGGATCTTTGTCTCAGTTTTTCATTTGTGGCTTGAACATTTACCATTAAGTTTTTGTAGACCTTGCCCATCTTGATCATACTTGCAGTTGATATCATATTTAATACCATTTTTTGTGCAGTTCCCGCTTTTAAGCGTGTAGAACCTGTAACGACTTCAGGTCCAACTGGAATTTCAATTGGGTACTTGGATATTCTTGCTAAATTCGAACCTATATTGCATGAAATTCCTACCGTAGAAATGTTTTTTTCATTCGCTCTTTCAAGGGCTCCTAGTACAAAGGGAGTATTTCCACTAGAAGCTATGCCTATGACAATATCCTTTTGAGTCAATAGACGATCTACCTCAGCGATTCCCGCTTCTCGATTATCTTCAGCATTTTCAATTGGATAACGAACAGCTTTTTCTCCACCAGCAATAATACCGTTTACTAATTCATGAGATACCCCAAAGGTAGGCGGACATTCAGAAGCATCCAACACGCCAAGACGTCCACTCGTCCCCGCCCCAATATAAAACAGCTTGCCTCCACGCTTAAGGGCGTCTACTACAGCATCAATCGCATTACTTATTTGCGGCAATGCTTTTTCAACAACTTCTGGTACCTTTTTATCCTCCTGATTCATTAATTGGATAATTTCGAGAGTTGAAAATAGATGTAAATTCTCAGACTCCTTATTTTTCATTTCCGTTAAAGATGTAGGATTCATTTCATTCATATGTTCTGCCTCCATATTTGTTAAACATTCTTTAGGGCTCTTTCCCATGAATTATCTATGTTATGTCCGACTTCATCTGTTATGATTTCTCCATTTTGAAGAAGAGCACGGATATATGAACCTACTACAGGAGGATACTTAGGTGAAATAATCGGAATATGACAACCTTTTATCCTTATCGAGCGTTCAAATACCTCTTTAAAATAGGCTGAATGAAATAATCCTCCAGAAATGACTAATGGATATGCGTTCCCGTCTCGTTCACGACGAATAATGGAAACAACTAATTCTACTAAGCTATCTATAGCATGCTGAATGATTGCCTTAGCATTTGACTCTCCATGTTTAGCTAAAGAAATGACATGTTCGGCAATAGAAGCGATTAATTTCCTCGGGTAAGGATCTTCATATATAAAGGTTATGAGTTGTTCAGGGCTTTCTAAGCCAACCTGCTCTAAAATATAGCTTGTAAATGCCTCTTTTTTATCATCTCTTCCATCATGTGACCGGACGATCATTCTTAGTGCTTGATTTCCGATATCATAGCCACTGCCTTCATCGCCATATAGATAACCCCAGCCCCCTGAACGTACAGGCTTTCCCATACCATCTTTTACAAAGTAAGCAATCGAGCCTGTTCCTGCAATCAATACAATTCCATCTTTCGTTTTTGTACCTGCTGTTAAAGCTCCTGCCGCATCATTTTCTACGATGATCCGATTAGGCTGAAGCCCATATTCAAGTGTCCATTGCTCCCAGCGCTTTCGATCCTCTTCTCGATCGCCTCCAGCTGTCGATACAAATACACCTTTTATTTGGTGTATCCTCGTATTCTCCAGTTGAAGAAGTTGTTCTAACAACTCATGGATAACAGCTTTCACTTTTTCTTGCGGCCTTGACTTTAAGTTGGTGGAGGCACCTGTTGCAGAAGAAATGATATTACCATAGCAATCTCCAAGGATAGCGATCGTTTTCGTACCTCCACCATCAAAGCCTATAAATAAATCATTATTTAACGGCACCAGCTGTCAACCCTTCCATAAATTGCTTTGAAGCGATGAAGAATAGGATAATCATTGGAAGTGATGATAACGTCAAGCCGGCAAATAATGCTCCCCAGTCGGCTGAATACTCTCCAAATAGCTTCATCATCCCTACTGGAATCGTCTTTTTCATCTCATCTGAGATAAAAATCAAAGGGAAGAAGAAATCATTCCATGCAGAAATGAAGTTAATAATCATGACTGTCCCTAAGGCAGGACGCATTAATGGCAATACAACATTCCATAGAATACGAAGGTCACTTGCTCCATCAATCCGAGCCGCTTCTTCCAGCTCAGCTGGCATTGTTCGGAAGAAGCCTGTCAGGATTAAGATGGATAGAGGTATCCCTTGAGCTGTATACATCATAATCAAAGACCATAAGGAATTTGTTAAGCCAAGATCCTTCATTAATAAAAACAGGGGAACAATTCCTAGCTTGATAGGGATCATCATCCCCATTAAGAAAAAGAAGAACATAATATTATTCCACCAAAATGTATACCTAGCAATATAAAAAGCAGCTAATGATGTCGTGATCAGAATAAGCAAAACAGAAACAACACTTACAAACACACTATTATAGAAATAAGTCATAAATGGAATTTGATCCAAAAGGTTACGATACGTATCCAAGCTAAAGCTTTTTGGAAACGCGAGTGGACTCATAAATATTTCAGCACTCGGTTTAAAAGAGGAAAGAATCATTAGTATAATAGGATACAGACTAATAGAGGCAAATAAAAAGGCAATAATATAGTATATAGGTCTGGTCCAGATCGTATGTTTCACCTTATTTCCCCCTTACATCTCTATCTCTTTTTTCTTCATCATTTTCAATAAAATAGCCGTAAATGTTGATATAAAGATAAATAATACAACCGCTAAAGCAGACCCAAGTCCGATTGCCGTGGAATCTCCAGAGGATCCTCCAAAGGCAAGTCTATAGAAATAGACTGCTAGTGTATCCGTTGAACGATAAGGCTCCCCCTGTGATCCTTGCATCGCATAAACCAATTCAAAGGCTTCAAATGATTGAATAAATGTTAGCACGGTGATAATCATGATGGATGGAACCATTAGAGGCAGCAAGATTTTTGTTAACATCTTAAGGCCATTCGCCCCGTCTAATCTTGCGGCTTCGATCAATTCTTTCGGAATCGATTGAAAGCCAGCGAGAAAAATTAATACAGAAAAGCCAAGCCCAAACCAACAATTCACCAATATAATAGCCATAAGTGCAGTCTTTGGATTCCCCAGCCATGCTTCTTGAAGAGACTCTAGCCCAAATTTTCCTAAAAGCACATTTAAAGCTCCAAAGTTGGGATTAAAGATAAGCTTCCATAAAAATCCTACTACAATAACAGACAACAGTCTTGGCAGGAAATAAGCGATCTTAAAAAACTCTGCTCCTCGAATTTTTTGATAAATAATGAATGCAAGGAGGAAGGCTAATCCATTCTGAACCACCATTTGCACAACAAAGTACAAAACATTATGCGAAAAGGCCTTCCAAAACATGCTGCTGAATGGTTCGAGGGTAAAAAGATCTTTATAATTATCAAACCCGATAAAGGCCCCTCTTTTTATTCCCTTCCAATCAAAAAAACTGTAGGAAAGGGCCGCAAGTAAAGGATAAACAATAAATAAACCATATATTACGAGGGCGGGAATAGGGAAAAGATGGATATTCCATCTTTTCCACTTCCTTTGCTTAATCTGCTTTATCGTTTCTGTGTTTAACTCTGTCTGCATATTCACCGCCACCTTACTTTTTATTGAAACGGCTTAAACCAAGTTTCTGCATTTTCTTGAACCTTCCCTGCAACTCCTTCTGGTGTTTGCTGGCCAAGGTACATGCCTTGGAGCTCAAGTTCTAATGTTGCCTTAGAAGTAGGGTTTCCTCCAGCAAAATAGACAACCATCATATACGGAGTAGAAATCTTAGTAACAGCTTCACTTAAACTATTGACTAATTCGTCGTCTGATTTAACTTCAGGATTCGCACTAATCATTTTAAATTCTTTTGTAAATAGTTCGCCAAATTCCTTTGTCGTTAAAAATTGGAGGAATTTCTTTGCTTCCTCTTTATGCTTGGAATTTGCGTTTACCGCAAATGATCCATCTGCCCAAGCCGTAATCGTTGCATCTTTTCCAACTGCAGAAGGCATTGGGAAAAAGCCAAGCTCTAAATCAGGGTTCATTTTCCGCAATACTTCAATTTCCCAGCTTCCCATTGGGAACATCGCTGCTTTACCAGTAAAGAATAATGTACGGATATCTTCCATCCCAAGTCCTTCATAGTTATCAGGGAAGTATGCTTTTAGCTCATCCATCGCTTTAATAGAGTTAACGAATTCAGCACTCTTAAAGTCTGTCTCACCATTTGTGATTTTCTCTACGAAGTCATTTCCGCCATAATGTGCAGGTCCGATAATTCCGTGTGCAGCTGATAATAACCAGCCTTCTTTCGTTCCTAATGCAATTGGGATAATGCCTTCTTTTTTAATTTTTTCATTTAATGCGATGAATTCATCCCATGTTTTTGGCACTTCTAAGCCTAAACCACTAAAAATCTTTTTATTATAGAACATTTGAGTCGTACTCATATTTAAAGGGACGCCATATTGCTTTCCATCTGATCCTTTTGAAGCTGCTAGAGCTGTTTCAGGAAATGCATCTAAGCCCTCTAATCCATCTAATGGCTCAATATAGCCTGCATCTGCTAATGCAATACCAGGTGCATATGGACGCAGATGGAAAATATCTGGACCTTCACCACTTTGTAGCGCTGTGTTTAGAATCGTGTTATATTCTGTGTTTTTCGAAGGCTTGAATTCAACCTTAATGTCTGGATATTGCTTATTAAATGCCTCGATTACCTTAGCATAGCCAGCTGTATCCTCTGTTCTCCAGCTTCCAATGGATAAAGTTACTTTTTCCTTTGTTCCTTCATCTGTTTTTTCTGGTTTCTCAGAGCTGCCAGTATCTTTAGAGCATGCTGAAGCAAAAATTAATAGAAAAGAAAATAAACCAAACAACCAAATTTTTCTCGCTTTTTTCATAACAATTAACCTCCTTTAAAAAATTTTATATATATTTACCTCCACAAAGTGAAGACCAACTATCAGCAACGATCACCCATGGATGATAGTTGAGCTTATATCACGCCTACTGTAAATGTAGTTTCCAAATTAGCTAGGATCACTCTACAGTGGATTTGCGATATACGCGGAGTAAATGAACGAATGAAGCTGCTTTCTAATCTTTTTTATCGCTGTTTCCCTGCCGAAATGCACTGCATTTGTCAGAAATACGACGGCTAACTTTTCCGATGGGCTCATCCATACACTTGTGCCTGTAAACCCTGTGTGCCCAAAGGATCCAATTGGCCAAAGCTCCCCGATTGAGAGTGAATCTCCAGCTCCACTCCACACCTCAAAGCCGAGACCCCGATTATTTTGTCTATGTGTAGCGGCTTCTCTTAAAAAGTCTTGCGGAATTAAATCCTGCTCTACTGGATAAAGCCATTTGGATGCAAATATAGCCACATCTTTAGCAGTAGAGAATACTCCTGCACTTCCACTCACCCCACTCAGCTGAAAAGCCTTTTCATCATGGACATCCCCTTGAATGTAGTAATCTTTATACCATTCTGTCGATGCAGCTAGCTGCTTTTTTTCATCAGGTAATAGAAAAGTAGTATCGTATAAACCCCATGGCTCAAAAATATTCTCTTTTGTAAAAACATTCAGCTGCTGGCCAGAAGCTTTTTCAATCACTTTTCCTAATAGAATCATGCCTAAATCACTATATAATGCTGTGGTTCCTGGTGTATTGACTAGGTTTGTATCCAATATCTCTTTCATGACATCTCTCTGCGTATTTCGATCATGAAAAGGAAGATCAGCAGGAAGTCCTGATATATGCTGTAATAAATGGTTGATGGTTATATCTTTATTTTTGAATGCTGGTAAAAAAGAATGAATAGAGCTCTCTAATTCTATCTCTTTCTTAGAAGCCAGCAATAATATTGATGGAAGCGTTGCCATTACTTTCGTTAAGGACGCAACATCAAAAATCGTATCTTGATTGATTAACTGCTTTTGATTATTTTTATCTAAAAATGACCCAAACGATTGAAAAAATTTCGTTTCTTTATTCTTAGAAATATACAGAACTGCGCCAGGAATATGCCTATCTTCAACAAGTTGATGCAAGTAATTTCTAACCATTTTGTTTAGATATCCGCACGGCTTTACGGGTTCTTTCCAATGCACGGATATTCCGATCTTGATTTGATTTCGTCACGCCTAGAAATAAAATATCTATGACATTTAACTGGGCAATTCGCGAGCTCGTAGCCCCACTTCGAACATTTCTTTCTAAAGATGTCGTATTTAGCTTTACATCCGCCAAGGAAGATAGAGGATTATCCCCTGATTTGGTCAAGGTAATAATACTTGCACCATTTTCCTTTGCCACCTTAACTGATTCAATTACATCTTTTGTTTGACCACTATAGGAGATGCCAAAAGCAACATCCTGCTCGGAAAGGTTTGCAGAAACCGTCAATTGTGTATCCCCATCAAAAGCAGCCTCACACCAACGGTTAATACGGGTTAATTTTTGTTTAAAATCCTGCGCTATGATCGCTGAAGCACCAATTCCATACACAGCCACCTGTCGAGCATTCGAAATAAGCAAAACCGCTTTTTCCAGATCTTCCTCTGAAAGGACAAGAAGTGTATTTTGGATTGATTGTATATTGTTTTGCGAGACAGACTGAATAAAGGATTTCATCGAATCATCGCTTGGAATATCATCATACAAGCTATTTGTATTTTCAGATTTTGCCAGTTCATAAGCTATTCTTAACTTCAGCTCTTGAAAGCCCTTACATTTTAACGACTTTGATAATCGTATAATAGTAGCCTCACTTACCTTTGCTTTTTCTGCTAATTTCTGAACAGATAGATTTACCACTTTATCAGGATATTTTAGGATATATTCTGCTGCTTTTTTCTCTGTTGGTTTAAAGGTATGAATGCTTTCCTCGATAAAGTTAATTTCAGTGCTCATAAAAACATCACCATTCTCTGAAATTTCTTAATTCACATTATATAAAATAAAATTTCAAAAAACAATAATATTATGAAACTTTATTTCAACAAAAAATGCACTTTAGTAGGTTGATATATTCCATTTAAGTCGAAAAAACAGGGGGTTTTTGAGTTTTGTGAAGGTAAACTGATTTTTCTTTGGAGTGGGAGAAGTAATACTTCTCTTTGATGACCGCTTGCCGCCTTTTCTGGGTTCGTGGCTTCTTTCCGCCTTAATGTGGACACAGGGCTTCGCTTTTTCCCGTTTCGTGCCTTCTTCCCGCCTCAATGTGGACACAGGGCTTCGCTTTTTCCTGTTTCGTGGCTTCTTTCCGCCTCAATGTGGACACAGAGCTTCGCTTTTTCCTATTTCGTGGCTTCTTTCCACCTCAATGTGGACACAGAGCTTCGCTTTTTCCTATTTCGTGGCTTCTTTCCGCCTCAATGTGGACACAGAGCTTCGCTTTTTCCTATTTCGTGGCTTCTTTCCGCCTCAATGTGGACACGGGGGTGCACTTTTTGCAGTTCAGTGACTTCTTTCAGCTCCTTAGGATAGAAAATCACATTTTATACGATTTCATGCCTACAATAAGAACAATCAAGACTACTTGTACATTTGTATAGTTACTATTAACTAATCAGGTTTAGCTTGAAAGAAAATATAAAAAGATGGTCTACCAAATCCTATAAGATTAAGGTTCTGCGAAAGAATTCTTTGAAGTGTTCTCTTCGTCCTAATTCCTTTACACCATTCGTAAATCGTATTAGTAGTGATTTTTTTATCGGGAAAAAGCATACTAAATTCCCTCACACTTCGTAAAATTGCAGCTGGGACATCTTCTTTATTACCACACTTTTTACATTCCAATATTTCTTCTTTCGCGTCGATATCATCCATTAATGTGTTGCAGCCACCACAGCTAATCCCCTTTTCAAGCTGGTCATAGCAATAATCTGGCAGCCGTGTATAAGGTGAGTCTTTTAATTTAATAGAGACTAAATGTTTTGCGAGTTTTTGGTGTCTATCTTTTAAGTTAGTTGATTTCTTGTTTAATTTGTCCATAAAGCGGTTTAACTGTGATGGGAAAATAATTGAAGGATTTAGGGGAGCCTGATACAAGAAGAACTCGGGGTTAATAAAAATAAGATTAGCTTCGACCGATATTTTATATCCAAAATCTTGAAGTAATCGTCGGAATAAGGACTCACTTCGCTTAAGCTGAAGTAACGGATTTTTTATCTCATTTCCCGATAATGTGCACCACCTATCGCCATCCCTATAAAAATCACCTTCATAGTTTTTTATTTCTAAAAGGTAAACCACATCTGAAGTGATTAGCAATGAATCAATTTGGAAAATGGTATTATTGCTTTCTAGCAATAAATCATTTAGAATCAATCCTTCATTTGAAAAATTCGTCTCAAACCATTTATCAAACTGCTGCTCCCCTTTAAATCCCTTTTCTAAGTTCAAAAAATTACTTCTTTCCTTTTCTGATAAACTCATTCGTATACTTAATGATCTCAAAAGCATTAATTCTGCTGATTCAGAGCGCGTTTTTATGATCATATTACACTTCCCCTCTAACTTATTTCTCTCACTGACTATCAACTATTCTTCAATAGGAACTAAAAAGTCTATCCCTCCATATTTTTTGATCATCTTCTCCGTGTACTCCTCAAAGGACAAATGAAAATTGTCTGAGGGATTGCCGAATTGTATCGTAAATCTCCCACCTTTAAAGGTAGCTAAAAAGCTTTTCTCTTGATCAATTTCGTCCGCTGTAAATTCAGTTTTGTATTTTTCTATTTCAGCAGCAGTGATTTCAACTGAGGACTTTTTACTGCATACAAAATAGATGCCATAGCATCATCTCCTTTACATAATAGAAAAAAATGTCGAATATTAATTTTTTTATGAATGAAAAAGCGTGAATCCTGAGCGAATTGAAGTGATTTCAAACAGAGGGAGTTAACCAATCCAAGGATAAGAACGATTTTATTAAATGAAGAGGTTACTTATGAAGATTGCATTACAATGGTTGATTTTTTAAGAGTGGGGTTTGAAAATTGTAAAAAAGTGGGGGACATTTGCCTTAATTTTAATTCTATTTACAAAATTGTCAAGCCGAAACCTTTAGCAGGAATTATTGGTAATAAACCAATTCCAGTTAAAGTAGTCTAGTTACAATGCGCAAAAAGAGCCAATCCATTTCTAAGATTGACTCTAAACAAGTTCATTCACTTAAAGGCATTTCAAAGATTTTCCGAATATCCTCTTCCGTTAGAGCAGGTCCGTTAGTATTTGAATCAATGATCTCTTCAATTAAATCTCGCTTTTTCTCTTGCAGCTCGTTCATTTTTTCTTCAATCGTCCCTCGTGCGACAAGCTTGATGACCTGGACAATCTTTGTTTGCCCAATACGGTGGGCACGGTCGGCCGCTTGCTCCTCCACTGCAGGATTCCACCAAAGGTCATACAGAATCACGGTGTCGGCGCCCGTTAGATTGAGTCCTGTTCCGCCTGCTTTCAAGGAGATGAGAAATAGATTGCGTTCGCCTGCATTAAATCGATTGGTGATTTTTACTCTTTCTTCTGAAGGTGTTTGGCCGTCTAAGTAGAAGAAAGGAAGCCTTTGATGCGCTAATTCTCTCCCGATGATTTGAAGCATTTTTGTAAACTGTGAAAAAATCAGTACCCTTCTGCCAGAATGCATGGATTCCTCGATTATTTTCATCAGCTGTTCAAATTTCGCTGAGCTGCCTTTATAGCCATCTACAAATAGAGCGGGATGACAGCAAATCTGACGTAGCCGGGTCAACCCTGCAAGGATTCTTATGCGATTTTTCCGTATGGTTTCCTTGTCGAGATGCTTCAATGTTTCGTGCCGCAGCTTTGCCAAATAGGCAGCATACAGCTTTTTCTGCTCAGGAAGCAGCTCCACCGAATCGACCATCTCAATTTTTTCAGGAAGCTCCGCTAGGACATCTTCTTTTAATCTCCGAAGTAAAAACGGACGAATCCTTTTTGAAATGGTCCCCCTTGTAAGATGGCTGTATTCCTTTAACCCCATGAATAACTCAGGAAACACAACGTGAAAAATGGACCACAGTTCCTCCAACGAATTTTCTACTGGTGTGCCAGTAAGAGCAAAGCGATGATCAGCCTGAATCCTCTTTACCGCTCTTGCGGTTTGTGTAATAGGATTTTTAAAGGCCTGTGCTTCATCAAAAAACACGGTGTGAAAAATTTGTTTTTCATACCACTTGATATCCCTTCGTAACAACGGATAGGATGTAATGACGACGTCTATATCCGAAACATTCTTTTGTAGATTCACTCTCTCTGTTTTATGGCCATCGATCACAACAGCTTGTACATCTGGGGCAAACTTCATGAATTCACTAAGCCAGTTATAGATCAAGGAGGATGGACAAGCAATCAGGACAGGCTGCTTCTTTTTTCGAATATTAGATAGCTCTGATAGAATAAATGTAATGCTCTGCAGCGTTTTTCCAAGTCCCATATCGTCTGCGAGAATGCCTCCGAATTGAAAGCTTGCGAGTGTCTTCATCCATTTATAGCCATGTTTTTGATAGTCGCGCAATATCGGTTCTACACTCTTTGGCACTTCGATTTTTAAGCTGTCTGGATTGAGGATATTTTCCAAGAACTGATGAAATGATTCTTCTAATGTAAATACACTGCTTTCGTCGGCAGAATCAAGAAGGCGAAGTCCCTGAACAATCGGCATATTCAAGCCGCTTTCTAAATCCTCATTCTGAGTCGGAATGGCATGAAGGAAACGTTGAATTTCTTCAAATTCTCTTGCCTCCAGCGAGAGCAGTGAACCGTCCCGCAGCCGATAATATTTCCGTTTTTCCTCAAGAGCCATTAAAACTTCACGTATCTGCTTCTCAGGAATGCCATCCATTTCAAATTTGAATTCCAGCCAATTCGTCCGTTCCTTCTTGACCTTCACGCGAATCTGAGGACGGGTATTCTCTCGAAAAATTCGATTTCTTACTGCTGTCGTTGCATAGATTTGTACAAGCTTCTGCAGCTTTGGAACAACATGGTACAAAAACTCATACTCCAGTTCTTCATTATGCAAAAAATAGCCGCCCTCTGTTTTAGCAAATGAGCTATCCTCCATAAGCTGCAGGATTGTATTCTCCTTTGCTTCATCCCTTATTAACGCTGCTTCTTTCTGGATATTCCGGTCCTCTAGTGGATTTATGACAATATTTTCATAGTGAAACTCCAATCCAGCAAGCAGGCGATTTTTTACACGGTCCAAATATAGCTTGACTATCAGCGGAATCTGCATAAGCTGATTCGTTATAGATGGAGAGATTTGGACTTCGCCAAGTCTCCTCAAACCTGGTACCACTTTTTCCATAAAAAATTCGAGTTGCTCCTTGAGGATCGGAATTTGATTCGTTCCGGAAAGCTCTAGCATTTGCTTTAGTTCCGATAGACGCACGCAGTCCTCCTTTTCTAGCCGGATTAATTTCCCCCTAGATAAAACAGACTGATAGGAATTCAATACGAGTAATCGATGAAGTCCATTAATTTTTAGTTGATAATTGCCTCTCTCCGTCTTTGTAAAAGAAAAATGTAAAGGAGGCAATTCTTCCGATAAGAGAATCCCTTCATATGTTTCTCCGTCATATTCTAGCTTTACCAATGGGGCTTTTACTAGCAACGGCAAGAGCCTTTCCCAGGAAGAAGGTGGAATGAGCAGCATACGATTACTGCAGTCGAATTGATCCTGGAGTGAGTCAACAAACACTTCCTCATCATGAACGACTTGGATGAGCTGCTGAATAACAGCATCGGTTTCCATTTGAAAGCAGTGAAGGCTTGAATCGTAAGTTAGTGATTGGGAGATTAAGCTCGGATTTCCTCCTTTTATTTGCTCAAGGAAATCACGGATAGGCTGCACATGGGTCGAACCAATCTTCATTTCAATCCCGAACATGAATTGCCCTTTTCCAATCGAGACGGGTTTACACGTAAATTCCACATCAAGCACTTTCCTGTTTTCAAAATGATGCTGATGACTGCTTGAACGGATAGGCTGATGATTGAAAAGAGACAGAAGCCCTTCTGTCAACGCTTGATTTGTTGTAGAGTCAGACGAAAATTCTCTTTGAACTATAGGAGCTGTATCTTGTTGTTGATGCTCATAAATCGCCAGTAAAGCGGCGGCAATATGCTGACAATCCGTTTTAACAGAGGCGAGCGTAGGACAGCTGCAAGCAGTAAGGAGACTGCCGTTCTCATCCTTTTCAATTGTGACATAAAAAGCTTCCATTCCTCTAACTGTCGCCTCACACCGGGCAGGACTGTAATATTCTAATATAACTTTATTAGCGCGATAAAAAGAGTCCCCTCTTTTGAAGGAGACTGTGCCACACATTTCTTTAATGATTTTATGATTTATTTCAGCATTCAATGGACTAGCTCCTTCCTAGGGACATCTCCCTTGTGCTTAGGAAAAAATGAATTAGTATGACTGTCCGTTAATCTGCAATAAATATTGTTATCACGATTGTATCATACACGCAAATGGCTTTTCACTCATCAGGGATGGGGTTTTCACTCCTAACTAATTTAATAATGTGAAACTTCCATCAGTGGGGGGGTTCTTTCATCCCCACTGATGGTTAGTTGCGGCCCACAGGAAGTGGGTCACGCAGACGTTGCCACACGATGTGGCGCTTTTAGTCTGTGTTCATTTTACGGAACTTTACGGGCAGTTGATCCCCACTTAGGTTTCTTTGATTCTCTCGCAAACTTGAAGTAGGGTCTTACTGCCCGTTAATCTGCGATAAAGCAGAAAATTAGTTATAAGAAGATTAGAGGATTATTATATATTCATGAAGAAAATCTAATAAACTATATTTATAAAATGATTATGAAGGAGATGATGACTTTGAAAAAATATGTACTGCCATTGCTCATTTTGATTATGGGCTTACTTTATATTTTTATTATTCCGTCTGAGCCGGTTTCCATTAAGATCCTTTTTAAGTTAATCCCGATGTGGTTAATTATCTTCTATGCATTCCGACAATTTCCCACTCAAGCAAAGAGTACTCATTGGATTCTATTTTTAGGCTTGATATTCTGTATGTTTGGCGACTTCTTGATTCAGTGGTGGTTTGTCTATGGTTTAGCTGCTTTTCTTATTGGTCACCTCTTTTATTTGACTGGATTTTTCAAGAACTGGAGCTTTTCTATCATTCGGTTTGCAATGATTATACCAATCGCTGTTTACGCGTTTATTTTTAGTAAAAGATTGTTAGCCTCAATCATTCAAGATGGTAATAGCGAATTATTTTTTCCTGTCCTTGCTTATGTGATCATTATTTCTTTAATGGCTTGGTCTGCTATTATGACTGGTGATAAATGGGCCATGATAGGCAGTATTTTGTTTGTAATATCTGATTCCATATTATCATGGAACATGTTCGTATCCGATATTCCGTACTCAAATGCACTTATTATGTCCACATATTACACGGCTCAGTTTTTTATCGCCTCTAGCATTCGAACACTTTCGAGCAAAGACACACTATCTTCTACTAAATATGGAGTAGTTAAAAGCTGATAAACAAAGAGGGCCATTTTTACTCCCGTCTATACGAAAAATAACTAGAGGCAGGTTCCTAAGGATACCTGCCTCTTTTCTACTTTTTTCCCTGCTGGGCAGCGATTAGCTTTAATACTTCGTCTTTTCCAGGTGCAGCTTGAATGGCTCCTTTAACTGTAGCAGTCAAAGCCCCACTAGCATTGGCAAAGGTAAGTAAGCGCTGATGATTTTCTTTGATCTTTTGACATAGATTATGGATTGTTATATTAAGTGACAGTAATTCTGATAAAAATCCACCGATAAAGGCATCGCCTGCACCTGTTGTATCCGCAACACTTACTGTAAATCCTTTATCTTCATATTTTTCGCCGTTTTTGAAGAAAATAATGGCCCCCTCACTCCCCTTTGTATAGATAACGATTTTGACATGGCCAACAAAAAGAGATTGGATGGCTTCATTTTCATTCTCGATTTCTGTTATGAAGGTTAATTCAGCATCAGACACTTTCACAATATCAGCTAGTGGCAAGAATTGGTGTATGGCTAGTCTGCAACTTTCTGCATCGGGCCATAAAGGAAGCCGCACATTCGGATCGAAGCTTACGATTCCACCTATGTTCCGAAAATCATCAATTACTTTTTTATGGGTGTGTTTCATTGGACTTTCAATTAAATCCACTGAGCAAAAATGAAGAAAATCCCCTTCCTGAAACGACTTTGAACTCACCTCATCCGCTGAAAGCAACAAATCGGCAGCATTTTTTCGATAAAAATGAAAGGTTCTTTCTCCAAATTGATCGACAGAAACAAAGGCTAAACCCGTTTCACCCTCATCACTTCGGATAATTTGCGAAGTGTCTACATTGCTTTCTTTAAGCACATCGATTAAATAATCCCCAAAATGATCATTCGCTATTTTTGTCAGCATCACCGATTTGCCGCCATATTTTGCAATCGCAATGGCGACATTCATCGGCGCTCCGCCAGCCACACGCTCAAAACCATCCACTTCTTTCAATGATTTTCCCTTTTGAACAGGGATGAAATCGATTAATGCTTCTCCTATGCAAAAAGCCCTTTTCAATGCGTTCACCTCAAATCTTGGAACAAGTATCTTCATATATTGCCAATATATCAAAATAGAGATCTTCAGCATTCACATTCCGAAAACCAATCTATATCCTTTTTAATACCAATTTGAAGAATATTCCTTTACATATGCCGATTCACGGTATTGTTTTTATCCGAAGGAATTCTAGCTTTTCGAAAGCCCTGATACGTATCTAATGCAGCAAAGAAAACGAATATGATCATGACACCCAACATAATCTTGCTTTTCAGGTCGAATGAGAAACTAAATAATTCATTCAAATATTCAATAAATGTTGGATTCAGCAAATTTGTATCGCTGAACATGACAATGATAGCAATGGACGAAACGATATGAACAATCGCATTGAGCCATGCGACCCTTATTGTCCATTGTGCAGTGATCCATTTATAAATGGTTAAGGCTACTTCTATGCCGATTACGATGACAACGATTGGCCAATAGGAAAGCAAGACCTCATGGTTAAAGGTTGGAGCGATAAATTCAAGACCACGCTCCCCTTTTTCATAAATCCCTAGTAATTTGGCTGCATTAAAATAAACAGTTGCCCATATCGCTGTCCATAATAATCCTCCAAATACATCCATCTTTGAAATGGCCTTTTCCTTAGGAATATAAGGAATATGCTTTAAATCTTCTGGAGTCCATTCCTTAAAACGAGCTGTTATAGGTACTGTTATTTTCCCATGATCGGTACGTTCCAATATAGCGAAGACCAGTGTTAGCCAGAAAAACACCTGTATACCCGTACTGAAAACATTCAATATTCCTTCCCCTAAAAAGGAAAGCAAGACTTCTAAAAGCACTTGATCACCGTTATATGACAAAATGCTATCGACCACTAAGGGGATCGTGGAAATGGCAATCGCTATTGGCAAAATCATTTTTAACAGACTGATATATATTTCATAATAACAGGGTCCAATTAAATGCATTGGTCGATCTGAATAGCCACTAGCAAGAACTGCTGGATTGCCAAGCTTCGATAGCACTGCCTTTACGTCTTGATCCGAATAATCCTTAGGAAGCATATCCTCAATAGTCGAACGCAGCTCAAGCGCAATATCTTCACGATTTTTTTCGGGAAGTCTCCGTGTTACTTCCTGAATATAAAGCTCAATCAGATTCATTTCATTCCTCTCCTTTTAATAAATTGTATAGCTCCTCAGATGTCTTTTCCCATTCCTTCTTCAATTGGTGGAAAATCTTAATTCCATATTCGCTTAATACATAATACCTGCGTGGTCTGCTCTCAGAAGTATCCCAGCTGCTCGTCACTAACTCTTGTTTTTCCAAACGGCGAAGCAATGGATATAGGGTACTCTGGTCAATCGAAATCCCACTCTTCTCCAATAACTGGACAAGAGAATATCCATATTGAGGTGTCTGTAACTGACTTAAAACAGCCAAAGTCAAAGTCCCTCTTCTTAATTCCGTCGTTAACGAATTCAGCAAAGCATCCATCTCGTCACCTCATCATCCATTTTTGCTATGTGTCATACAGTATAATCTATACTATGTATCGTACACTATTATTGTTCCAACAACAATAAAATTTTTATAATATTAGGAAATTATCATTATACAAAAAACTTTCAAATGCCTTTCAATCTTAGAATAATTAACTTACATGAGTTTCTTTTCTAGAGGGAAACCTAATCCTAGAAGCATTACTATCCATTAAACTGGTAACAAGATACTAGCTAGTAATCTGATGTGAAACCACTATCTCAACAGTGGCATTATTAAAAAAATTAAGCATGTGAATAATTTAATGGTAATATAAAAAAATATTTATAAAGACTGTTATAGAATCCAACTTAGATAAGGAAGATACTGTTTTGAAATTAATTTTATTTTTAGCAGCATTAATCATTATTTTTTTACTGGCTTATATCGCGAGTAATAATAGAAAGGGCATCAAGTTTAAGCCCATTTTGATCATGCTTGTCTTGCAGCTCGGACTAGCCTTTCTTCTTCTTAATACAGAAGCAGGTCTTTTCGTCATTCAAGGGATATCTAACTTGTTTACGCATCTATTGGCATACGCAGGAGAAGGAATCAATTTTGTATTCGGTGGCATCGCCAATGAAGGAACAATGCCTTTTTTCTTAACCGTATTAATGCCCATTGTATTTATTTCTGCTTTAATTGGGATTGCACAATATTTGAGAGTCCTTCCCTTTATCATTCATTATCTTGGTCTCGTATTAAGTAAGGTGAATGGTCTTGGAAAACTTGAGTCTTTTAATGGTGTTGCATCAGCTATCTTTGGACAATCAGAGGTATTTATTTCTGTTAAGAAACAGCTCCCTTCAATCCCTGAACATCGCCTTTATACATTGTGCACATCTGCCATGTCAACGGTTTCAGCTTCAATATTAGGTGCCTATATGACGATGATTGAACCGAAATATGTCATTACGGCACTTGTGTTAAATTTATTCGGCGGATTCATAATTGCAAATATTATCAACCCATATAAAGTATCCGAAGAAGAGGATATTTTTGAAGTTCAAGCAGAAGAAAAGCAATCATTTTTTGAAATGCTGGGGGAATATATTTTAGATGGTTTTAAAGTGGCAATTATCGTTGGTGCCATGTTAATCGGGTTTGTTGCCCTCATAACCATGATTAATGCAGTGTTTGAAGCGATTTTCGGAATCAGCTTCCAAGTAGCCCTTGGCTATCTTTTTGCACCACTTGCCTTTATTATAGGAGTTCCGGCTAATGAAGTGGTGGAGTCCGGAACAATCATGGCAACAAAATTATTATCAAACGAATTTGTCGCTATGATGGATTTAGGAAAAATTGCTGACTCTTTATCAAGCAGAACCGTTGGGATTATTTCAGTGTTCCTTGTTTCCTTCGCGAACTTTTCATCCATCGGTATCATTACAGGAGCAGTAAAAGCCTTGAATGAAAAGAAAGGAAATCAAGTAGCTAGGTTTGGTCTTAAATTGCTTTATGGAGCAACACTCGTAAGCTTACTGGCTGCGGCGATTACTGGTATCATGCTTTGATTCTCAATTCATCAATAAGTGAGAAAATTTTTCTTTATCATCGACCGTAATAAAGATTTTAGTTATTTGGAAATTTAATTCAAGGAGAGCCATTAAATCTATTCCCAAAAATAGGTTAGTGGCTCTTTTTTGTAGCATTCTTGTCTTCCCCATTTTCTGTGTTATAATATTCCCGGCATAAGTTGAATTGAAATATTATTTACTTCATGCGGGTGGGAGAGGGCAACATGAAAGTGTGATTACAATATGAAAGGAGTTTTCAAGCTTAAGCAGCACGAAACAACGATAAAAAAGGAAGTTTTAGCAGGATTTACGTCATTCTTTTCCATTGTCTATATTATTGCCGTAAATGGAAATATTCTAAAGGATGCAGGAATACCGCTTGAAGCTGGTATCATTGCCACTGTACTTTCTTCACTAATTGGTTGTTTATTGGCAGCATTTATTGCAAATGCACCATTGATCATTGTTCCCGGAATGGGAATCAACGCCTTATTTACCTATACGATTGTAGGTTCATTAGGGTTAAATTATATGGAAGCTTTAGGAGCAGTTGTCGTATCAGGCATTCTCTTTGTCATTGTGGCCTTTACAAAATTATCCACGATTATATCAAAAGCCATTCCGCATTCGTTAAAGGAATCGATTACAGTTGGAATTGGCTTATTTATTGCGTTTATTGGCTTGCAAAAGAGTGGAATTATTGTTGGAAACTCGACAAGCTTTGTGGCGCTTGGTGACTTGTCTACGCCGATTGTCCTAGCTTCGATTATTAATTTAATCCTAACGCTATTTTTGTTTTTGAAGAAAGTACCAGGAAATTTTTTAATCAGTATCATTTTAGGTACGATCGTATCCTATTTCTTTGGAATTGTTCATTTTTCGGCAATGGATACTAGCTTTATTTCCTTTGAGGATTATAAAAATGTCTTTCTTAGTGCAGACTTCGGAAAATTAGCGACCATTCCGTTTTGGACAGCTGCCTTTTCACTCGTTTTAGTGCTTGTTTTTGAGAATATCGGCATCCTTCATTCCCAAGTGAATGGAATGCTGCAGCAGCCTGAAAAAAATGAGAAAGCACTAAAAGCCGTTTCTATTTCTACAGTCGTTTGCGGATTTTTAGGTACAAGTCCTCCTGTTTCAACGGTAGAAACAGCGGCAGGTATTACAGCAGGCGGAAGAACAGGGTTAACCTCTATTGTCACAGGGTTATTATTTCTATCATCTCTATTCTTCATGCCCTTTATTAAACTAGTACCGGATTCTGCAATTGCTCCGATCCTCATTATTATCGGAGGATTGATGCTGACAAATGTAGTAAATATTGATTTCACTGATTTTACAGAAGCATTTCCGGCTTTTCTTGTTATTATTATGATTCCGTTAACCTATAGCATTGTGGATGGAATTGCATTCGGATTCATCGCTTACCCGCTGTTGAAAATTTTTACAAATAAACAAAAACAGCTTTCTCTATCAATCTTTATTATTTCTATCCTGTTCTTAACCAATTTCCTTCTGCATGCAGTCGGATAAAGTGAAACTTCCATCAGTGGGGGTTTTCTTTCATCCCCCACTGATGGTTAGTTGAACCAATCACGCTCAAAACGCCACGTCCTGTGGCTTTCGCCTGACTAGGACATCGTGTCCGTCGTCGGGCCTTTACGGGCAGTTGATCCCCCACTTAGGTTTCTTTGATTCTCTCGCAACCTTGAAGTGGGGGTCTTACTGACCGTTAATCTGCGATAAATGGTAAGGCACAAAAAGGAGAATGACATTATCTGTCATTCTCCTTTTTTTCGAGGATCGAAGGTTGATCCTATTTATACATTAAAAAAATAAAAACAGAGACTCCCCAAGCTTGCTCCTAATATCCCGCCAGCTATTACGTCTGAAGGGTAATGCAACCCAAGGTAAATTCTTGATAAGCCGACAATAAACGCTAAAGGAAGCAGCACAGAAGCTAAAATAGGTATATACAAGACAAAAGGAATCACTACCGAAAAAATAGCCGTTGTATGCCCTGAAGGAAATGAATGGTCTTGCAACGGATTTGAGGGAAAATGGGCACTTGCCAAAATCATATACGGCCTTTTACGAGGGTACATTTTTTTGACAATGTGTACTGGTATATGACTTATGGTTAAGGCTACTGCGCTGGAAACAGCCGTCATCCTGCTCTGTCCATTCAGAATAAACATCAGTAATAGGAGCGTTGTAATCAAAACGGTCGCTCCTCCAATATGAGTGATACGGCGAAAAAAAAGATTCAACAGTCTGTTATGAAAATAACGATTAACTTTATTAAATAAGCGGCATTCATAATCATATAACAAATGTAGTTTTCTCATCATTGTCTTTGCCCCTTTTTCTATTTATTTTCATAACAACAAGAGTTTGTTGAAGGGTATTTAAATTGATTGCTACATCTACTTCCATTTTATTTGAAGAACTTTAAATTTTTCTTGAGCTAGTGTAAAGACAGTATTAAAAATTTATTTCAAGATAAGGTAAAGACTTATAGTATTGCAGCTAAAGGGTTAAAATCCCATTTGACGATTTATGAATTATTCTATATTATATTGTGATGAGAATACCCGTACTTTTAGCGGGAGAGGTTCATAGCTAATACCCTCTATAAAAAACTATGGATACATGACAATACGCCATGTCCATACTGGACATGGCTTTTTATGTTTTTGATCCTATAAGTTGAAATAGAATGGCTTAAGAAAACTCTCTTGAAAAAGTCTCGGGACAATTTTACAAGGGGGTTTTTTTCATGTCTGGCAGAAGCAATGAAGAAGGTTTAAAGGACTTAACATTATTAGGTAATCAACAAACAAAATATACATTTAATTATGCTCCAGAGGTATTAGAGGCAGTCGATAATCTTCATACCAATCGTGACTACTTCGTAAAATTTAATTGTCCAGAGTTCACCAGTTTATGCCCATTAACACATCAGCCTGACTTTGCAACGATGTACATTTCGTACATCCCTAATAAAAAAATAGTAGAGAGCAAATCCCTTAAATTATATCTATTTAGTTTCAGGAATCACGGTGACTTCCATGAGGATTGCGTCAATATTATCATGAACGATTTAATCAAATTACTTGAACCAAGATATATTGAGGTTTGGGGTAAATTCACACCACGTGGTGGAATTTCTATTGATCCTTGGTGCAATTATGGAATACCTGGTACAAAGTACGAGGAAATGGCCCATTTTCGTTTAATGAACCATGATATCTATCCTGAAAAAATAGATAATCGTTAAGGGAAGAACAAATGCGCAAGCGCCTTGCTCACCTCCGACAAGCACAAGACGAGCCTCTCGGAAAGGTGTTCCTTACCTTTCTGGGAGGATTGGCTTGTGACCTCGAGGAGGTAGGCGCTGGAGCTAAACGTAGATAAACTATATCTCAAGTTATCAACAGATAACGAAAATTATAATTTCCTATACAAGGAGCAAAGAAATGATTTTATATTTAAATGGTATTTTTGTAGGACTATTAATCTTAGCAAATATAGTGGCTGTAAAGCTTTTTAGCATAGGAGATTGGGCTATACTTCCTGCTGCTGTCATTGTCTATATTTTTACGTATCCTATTATCGATGTAATTGTAGAGGTTTATGGAAAAAAAGCAGGGCAAAGAACGGTTCAGGCGGGACTCATGACACAAATTCTTGCTCTTATCTTTATTGCTATTACCGTCCACTTGCCAGCAGCTCCTGTTTTTAAAGATCAGGAATCCTTTCAAACGATTTTAAATGGAAGTTTTCGAGTAATCGTTGCAAGCCTTATCTCCTATTTAGTAAGTCAAAATCTAGATGTTTTTGTGTTTAACCGTTTAAAGAGCAAACATGGGCAAAAGAAATTATGGCTACGAAATAATGCTTCAACCATGCTGAGTCAATTGATTGATACGACCATTTTTATTACGATTGCCTTCATAGGAACAATGCCTCTAGCTGTATTAGGCGGCTTAATCGTGACACAATACATCTTTAAATTTTTTGCATCAATATTCATTACTCCGCTCGTATATTTACTCGTTTATATTATTAGGAAACGGGAGCCAGAAGCTTCTTTGTCAAAAGAAGTATAAAAATATTATTTAATAACACTAAACCCCTTGGTTATGAATTGCCAAGGGGTTTAGTCATTACACTAGCTTTTCACTTTTAACAGCGAAGCAGCCATTTTATTGAGTAAAATCACATATCCCCGAAATTTAAAAAAGGAAAAAACAAAAAGACAGCGAAAACTAATAATGGGAAAATACTCACGATTACTGCCCCTATGACTAAATCAGATAATACCATTACACTCAAATCCACTTTCCTAATCTTACACTTCTTTGACCTACTATTAATTTTCATTCCTTTTACTGAAAGTTCTATTATCCTAGGAAGGAGCATTAACTTGATCAAAATTGGAGCCATATTTGTACCTGTTCGTAATGTTGAAACAGCAATCGAGTGGTATAAGGAGAAGCTTGGACTTAATCATGTAGGCACATGGCCTGGAAACACCGGAGCAGATTTTTATTTTACCGTGGAAAAACAATATTTGTCGCTCGTAAAAGTAGAGGAAAAGCAAGAAATAGAGTTTGCCATTAACGCTAAACACTACAATGCCTACTATAACTTTACAACAACAGATATAGAAGCTTATCACCAACACTTACAACTGAAAGGGGTAGAGGTTACAGAAATTAAAGATCACGGTCCCGTCATGTGTTTTGATTTTTATGACTTGGATGGCAATATGTTCGGCGTCATAGTGGATAAATAAAAATTCATTAGATTGTGAAGGAGATGCCTAATTTTGGAACCTAAAGTTATTAAGAAACCATCATTTCAGGTAATCGGTTATCATTTTGAAGCAAATCTTCGGGAAATTGAGGAAAAAAACCTATGTAAGGAAGCATTTGAAAAACTACAGGAGAATGCAGATAAATTCTTAAATAAACTGGGAAATCATGTCTATTTAATTCAAATTTATCCTTTGAAAGAGGATTTTAACCCATTTGAAGATCAATTCACACAAATTGTCGGTTATGAGGGCTCCGATTCAAGTGATGTTCCTGAGGGAGCAATCCACCATACCGTTGAGGAGAACTTATATGTAGCCTATACACACCAAGGACCTGAAGCTGAATTACACAAAACGTACGATTACTTATATGGCAAATGGATAGGGGAAAATGGCTATATACCAATTAGGTATGATTTTGAGCTGTGGGATGAACGATATAAGCCAGATAGCTCCGATAATGAGATTGATCTTTTTATTGCCGTTAAAAAACAATAAGGCTGGTAATGGAAGGACGATAGCAGATTGTCATTTAGAAAATGCAGAAATCTGTGACCTTCCATGCCTTTTTTCTGGTTTATGAGGGGTAGAGTTTACATTTTATTTGTCTATAATACTTATCGTTTTTGGAAAGAATTTTCATGTTGAAGGAGCCATTCTTTTCTCCACAAACCACCAGCATAACCCGTTAATTTTCCATTTGCACCAATAATCCTGTGACAAGGAATGACAATACTTAACTTGTTTTTCCCGTTTGCACTACCAACTGCTCTGACAGCCTTTTCATTACCAATCGAAAAAGCAATATCTTTATAGGATCCGGTTTGACCGCAGGGTATCCTTGTTAAAGCGTTCCATACCGATTTTTGAAAGTCCGTTCCTTCCATCATATAAGGGAATGTAAATTGATTGCGAGCCCCTTTAAAATACTCATCAAGTTGACTAGAACAATCTACTAAAACCTTGGGAGTATCCTCTTTAAAACGATATAGTGCTTTATCCCGTTCAGAGAACATGATAGAACAAATCGCTTCATCTGTTGCCACTATTTCAATAACTCCAATTGGTGATTCACAATCTACTCTATGCCATTTATTCATATAAGGACCTCCAAAGGTAAACGATTCATCGTAGCCACTCTAATAGCGAATTCTATTTACTAAGAATTCGCTAGGACTGCCCCCCAAACCTTCTTAGATTTTTAAAAATCAAAATAGCGACGAAGTAAATAAGAAATCCATTTACAATGAGGATGATTTTTAATATTTTCTAGTAATCCTCTCACAATAGCAGGACTGAATGTCGGTTCAAGCAGTTGCTGCTTTAGCAGGATGACCGATTCTTTTACAATAGGTTCTTCAATTTCATCTATTCTTTGTTCCAAAATTTCAAGGATCTGTTCCTTTGTTACTTCTTCATTCATCGGTTGCGTAAATACTTGGATTAGCTCTTGCGAAATAAATGGGACGGTCGTATGTCGAGCTAGTAAATTTGTTTTTTCCACAAGCGACTCCGACAGTAATTTCAAATCTAACGGAATATTATAGAATAGAATTAATTGTGAATATATATTCATGAAGCCTTTAACACAATAAATTAAATCATATTTTGTCTCTTTAACTTCTTCACCATATATACGTTCAATCATCGATAAAATAATGTTCTCAATTAATTTGTCGTAGTATTGCGTCTTTAAAATGAGTTCTTTATTTAATGTTTGCGATTGCTCTTTCATAATGATTTTTGCGAAATCAGAATGCTTATGAAAAGATTGAAATGCTTCATAATAAAATTTATATAAAAGTTCCTCATCGCTAATTGCACATCTGACTATATAGTCAATATCAGAAGTAAATTGCATCATAAAATGGTCAATCAATGCTATAATCAATTCATCTTTTGACTTGAAGGATAAGTAAAAAGCACCTTTTGAAATACCACAATGCTCTGTTATTTGTTGAACCGAGGTAGCTTCAAATCCTTGCCTCGCAAAAAGCTCTAACGCCTTTTCCATAATTAATTGTTTTTTAATCATTTGATCACTCCTAGGTTTTTCGTTGACAAATGACCCATTAGTCATTATTATAAATAATTGAGTTTAATATGTCAATTTAAGGTAGGTGTCACAGTGAAAGGTTTAGTCAATTTTGTTCTTGGTAATAAACTAGCTGTATGGCTGCTTACAATTATCATTACTGCATCTGGTATTTATTCAGGTACACGAATGAATATGGAGACAATTCCTGATATTTCAATTCCTTACTTGATGGTAATGGACGTATATCCTGGAGCAACTCCTGAGAAAGTAATGGAAGAAGTATCCATACCTTTAGAGAAAGCAGTAGAAGGTCTTGAAGACGTTAAAGCCGTTTATTCAAATTCATATTCTAACATGGCAAGTATTCAAGTGGAATACGACTACGGTGTAGATATGGACGAGGCGAAACGTGCATTAGAATCTGCGTTGGATGCAGTGAAATTACCAGAAGGAGCACAAAAGCCAACAACTTCGGCCATTAGCATGAACATGATGCCAGTTGTTGCACTAAGTGTAAGTAGTTCGAAAGAGGATATTGTTGAATTAACGTCAACAGTAGAGGAAATTTTACTGCCGAAAATTGAGAAAATCGATGGTGTTGCGTCTGCAACGATTACAGGTCAGCATATTGAAGAAGTGGACCTTACTTATAACAAAGCAAAAATGGATGAGCTTGGCTTAACCGAAGATAAGGTAAAGGAAATCATTCAAGCAAGTAATCTAGCCGTTTCATTAGGACTTTACGAGTTTGAAGAAGGTGAACAAGCTGTAGCAGTAGACGGCAAGTTCATGACAGCTGATGAATTAAAGAATATGCTTATTCCTGTCACACCATCAGCAAGCAATCCTTCACCATTTGTGAAACTTAGCGACATTGCGACAATTGATGTAGTTGGTAAAGTTCAATCGGTTTCACGTACAAACGGTAAAGATGCCATTGCCATTCAAATCGTCAAAGAGCAACAAGCAAACACTGTAGAAGTTGTAAACAGTGTGAAAAAGTTGATGAAAGAAGAAAAGGCAAACATCGACGGTCTTATCATCGATGTATCACTTGACCAAGGAAAACCAATTGAACAATCGGTTTCAACGATGATTGAAAAAGCGTTATTTGGTGGTTTAATTGCCGTATTAATCATACTTCTATTCCTACGTGATTTTAAATCAACCATTATTTCGATCATTTCTATTCCTGTTTCGGTTTTCATGGCTTTATTGATACTAAACTGGATGGACATAACGCTTAATATTATGACGCTTGGCGCAATTACAGTTGCCATCGGTCGTGTAATCGATGACTCTATTGTAGTAGTTGAAAATATTTATCGTCGTATGCATTTAAAAGAAGAGAAATTAACAGGTCGCGCTCTTATACGTGAAGCGACAATTGAAATGTTCAAACCAATCCTGTCATCAACATTAGTAACGGTTGCGGTATTCGCCCCGCTTATCTTTGTTGGCGGTATGGTCGGCGAGATGTTCATGCCGTTCGCACTAACAATGACGTTTGCACTTGGAGCTTCATTAATTGTTGCCATAACCATTGTTCCTGCATTATCTCACTACTTATTTAAGAAAAAATTATATAGCGAGAAGACAGAAAGCAGTCATAAAGAGGCTGGTAAATTGGCTAAATGGTACAAAGGGCTTCTTAATAAGGCACTTAACCATAAAGTGATTACTTCAATCCTTGCTGTTGTCTTATTAGCAAGCAGTTTGGCATTAACGCCATTAATCGGTTTTAGCTTTATGGGTAGTGAAGAAGAAAAAGTAATGTATTTAACATACACACCAAAAGCAGGCGAGCTGCCAGAAGATACGTTAAAAAATATTAGTGAAGTCGAAGAGAAGATGCTAAAACGGGATGATATTGACATCGTTCAAATATCGGTAACGGAAAGCGGCGATCCAGCGGCA
Source organism: Cytobacillus dafuensis (assembly GCF_007995155.1). Taxonomy (NCBI): domain Bacteria; kingdom Bacillati; phylum Bacillota; class Bacilli; order Caryophanales; family Bacillaceae; genus Cytobacillus; species Cytobacillus dafuensis. The sequence continues at coordinate 4,804,888 of NZ_CP042593.1, forward strand.
GCCATGATGGGTGGCGGAGCAGGCGGTGCATTAATGTACCTAATCTTTGATCCTGAAATGGAAAACTTCCCAGAAGCCCGTGAGGAAATTGAAGAGTATGTGTTTAACATTGACCAAACTGGCGAATGGAAGAGTCAGAACTTCTCGTCTATGTCGATGCCTGCAAATGAAATCAGCTATACATTCTACAGTGAGAATTTAGATAAACTAAATGATTCTGTAAAAATGGTAGAAGACATTATGAAGAAAAATGAAGGCATAAAAGACGTTTCTTCATCTGCAGAGGATGCCTATGTTGAGTACACATTCAAAGTAGCACAAGATGAATTACTGAAGTATGGTTTAACAACGGGTCAAATCGTCATGATGCTAAACCCAACAAAAACACAAGATGTTCTAACTACGGTTGAAAAGAATGGTGACTCACTAGATGTGATCGTTCAGCAGGAAAAAGCTGCACAACCAAAATCAATCGATGATATTTTAGCAAAACAAGTACCAACAGCACTTGGTACGACAATGCCGCTTTCTGAGCTTGTAACCGTTGAGAAGGGTACAACTTTAAATACACTTGCACGTAGCAAGGGTGAATACTACGCTTCTGTTTCAGGAACAGTCATTGATGAAGATATTTCAAAAGCGACATCTGAAGTAGATAAAGCTATTGATAAATTAGATTTTCCTAAAGGTGTAACAGTCGGTGTTGCGGGTGTAGCTGCCGATATGACGGAAACATTTACTCAACTTGGTGTTGCCATGCTTGCGGCAGTCGCAATCGTGTATTTCATTCTTGTTGTAACATTCCGTGAAGGTGTCGCACCATTTGCGATCCTATTCTCATTACCATTTGCAGTAATTGGTTCATTTGTTGGTTTATTTATCGCTGGTGAAACCATCTCTGTTTCTGTCATGATGGGTCTATTAATGTTAATCGGTATTGTTGTAACGAACGCCATCGTACTCGTGGACCGTATTATTCATATGGAACGTGATGGTATGAGTATGCGTGAAGCGGTTCTAGAAGCTGGCTCTACACGTCTACGTCCAATCCTAATGACAGCAATCGCAACGATCGGTGCGCTAATCCCATTAGCACTTGGCACAGGCGGTGGCGGTTTAATCTCAAAAGGGCTTGGAATTACAGTAATCGGTGGATTAACAAGCTCGACGTTATTAACATTATTTATTGTCCCAATTGTTTTTGAAGTATTATCTAAGTTATTCAAGAAAAACCGTAAGGAAGTAGAAGAAAACTAAAACAAAAGGCCCTACAAGGTGATACTTCATCTTGTAGGGCTATTTATTTAGCTTAATTTATACAATAGTTTACACTTTTCGACATAAATCCTACAAAATTAGGACTTTTTTAATATATTATACTATATTTTGTATGTTAATATTTTAGTATGGATAGGTCTTTGATCTTAAATATTCATATATAGGAGATGAGATTTTGGCTAGTGAAATGGATAAAAAAGGAATTGGTTGGTTTAAAGGCGTCCTGTCTTATCAAAACCAAGCAGAAAAAAATAGTGCAGAACAGAAGGAAATCGTAACTGAAGTGATTGTAGATGAGCCGGCTAATACTATGAACGAGTATGAACCGCCCGTTACAAATAGTAATAAAAACCTATTTTCAAAAGATGACCAGGATAAAATAGCTTTGGATGTCATTGTTTCTTTAGAAAACATGCTTAAGGATCGTCAATTGCAGTCTTATAAATATAAAGGGCTTGAAGATCAATTATTTACAGCAAATGAAACGATCAATCGTTATAAGCATGATCAAATTAAAAAAGACCAGCTTATACAAGAAAAGAATAAGGAAATTCGTGAATTAGAAAATAACCTGACAAACAAACAAATGAGATATGATCAACTCCTTGAGGACTATAAGGAATATCAGCTTACATCAAACTTGGAATTTGAGAAAATCTCCAATCAGCTTGAAACAGAAACAGCTAAATACAACAAGCTTACTGAAGAATCTACGAATGCTCAATATCAAAGTATGTTAAAAATTAATGAGCTTGAAGATAAAATTAGAAACCTAGAAATAGAAAATCAAAAATATGCTGAACAATATCGGAAGCTCGTTGATGATAAGGCTCAATTAATGCAAACCATTAATGATTTTACAGAGAAAATGTCCTTTTCTTTCACAACAAAGGCAACTACTTCTAATCAATCAGAATAACAGCTAGCCGCTCGTTCGAGACAACTAGAGAGGGGAGGGCAACCATGTCAGTCTACCACGGAAAAATACTTGAACTAGTAGCGATTGAAAAAAGTAACGAAAAATCATATTTACGCATAAAGTTATCCTTTGAACAAGAAGATGAACTATTTTGGGAAATTGACAGTAATACAGCTGAAAATTTAAAAACCATATCTGTATTTGATGAAAATCACAAATACAGATTATCGTTACATACAACATTGGACACAATCAAAAAACAATACATAAGTTATATGACAAGGACATACCGTGAAAAAAGTGAACGAATTTATTTTGCTTGTTCAGCAGATTACAAAAACAACTTAGATTCTATTAAAAACACACAAAGCGTTAACGATTTTGAAAATCTTCCATTTTTATCTGCTAAGCTATCAGCAATTGAAGAAAAAAAGGTGGAAGAGAAAAGTGAAGTAGTCATTCCAAAAGGGTACAAGCTTCCATTTAAATGGGTAAGCGTTGTCATGATTTGTCTTATTTTTTCCATACTGTTTGGATATTCAAATCACTCAAATTTAAATGAGCCTGCAATCAATAAAAACACTATTCCAATTGCAGAAGCTAAAACTGTTGATGTCAATGAAGTAAATAATAATAACGTTGTTACGCCAGCTGCTAACTTAGTAGAAGATGAATCTAGTCCTCCTTATATAAAACTGGATGAGTCCATAGCATACAGCCTTCCAGAAGGCAATGTGGCCCTTACTTTCGATGATGGACCTTCTAAATATACAGTGGAGATCGTTGATATTTTAAAGAAATACAAGGTTGGCGGTACTTTTTTCTTTATAGGAACGAATGCAAAAAAACGTCCTGACGATGTTCGATATGTTCAATCAAATAAATATTCGATTGGCAGCCATTCTATGAATCACCTAATCATGTCGGACCTTTCCTATGAAAAACAAGAAAATGAATTTATACAAGGAAATAAAGTGATAGAGGATATTACGAATGACAAAGTAACCCTCTTCAGACCACCTTATGCTGCGTTTAATGACCAGACAAAAAATGCAGTCAATCATCACCAAAACAAAATTGTACTATGGAATAGGGATACGGAAGATTGGAAATCTCGTGATGCAGATAAGATATTTCATTATATTCGTAACACGGAATCATCCGGTTCTATCATCCTTTTACACGAATCTCAAGCTGTGATTGATGCTTTGCCCAAAATCATTGAGCACTTGCAAGCACAGAATCTAAAAATTGTCAGTTTGCAGTAAATAAGAGAGTTCTTTTGCTGATACGAATAATGTTATTGAATTTTACCCCCACAAAATAGATCCTATAGATCGATGAATTACTTCGTTCTATAGGATCTTTGTTAGGATTGAAGATTACAGTCAACTGACTCATTATTTCCAATAAAGTGAAACTTCCATCAGTGGGGGGTTTTTTCATCCCCCACTGATGGTTAGTTGAACCAATCACGCTCAAAACGCCACGTCCTGTGGCTTTCGCCTGACTAGGACATCGTGTCCGTCGTCGGGCTTTTACGGGCAGTTGTCCCCCACCTATCTTCCTCGCTTCTCTCTCAATCTTGAGGTGGGGGTCTTACTGCCCGTTAATGCGGGATAAACATTTGAATTTGACAACTATAGGATTCTGTATTAAAGAAATCAGCAAATAACTCCACTTCAATAAAACTATCAATTTTCAAGTTATTTTCTTTTATATATTTAACCATTTTTCTTCTACGTTCCTCCTCATTCTCTTTACTATAGGCTAAAGTTAAATACTGTCCCTTTGGTAATATTTTTACATTTTCTTCAATTTTAATATAAGAAGTCCCTTGAAATTGACTAAAAACATATTTAGGTTCTACATTGCCCTCTGAATTTAAGTTATATATGATACCTCTATCCATTGACATTTTTTCTTCTCTATCTTGAAGGATTTTCTCTAAGTCCGAATAGTAAAGTAACTCCTTTAAACCTCCCACTTCTTTACATGGTGCTACAATTATGTAACGCTCTTCAAAGAATTTGATAGCTATTTCATCATCATTTAATAAATCCTTAGAATTTTCTACCTGCATATTTAAGGTATCAATGTTTTTAATTACTTCTTGCATTTTTTTGATGTTTTTTTCTGCTTCATCTCTTTTTAATTGTAAAAATTTAAGTAATTTATCAGTATCACAATCCTTAAATATCGCCTGGAGTTCACTTATACTTGTTCTTAACTCTCTACAACTTTTTATAATATCTATATAAATAAATTGATCTATAGAATAAAATCTATAACCTGTTTTCTCATCAATATATCTTGGAATAAGAATACCCATTTGGTGATAATATCTTAATGCCTTTATTGTAATGTCTTTTATCTTAGCAACTTCCCCAATAGAAAATAAGTTTTTCACCCTAAACACTTCCCTTATTTTTTCACATTATTCATTGACTCTCCTGCTAGAGGAGACTTTAGTATCATAATAAGCTATTTACAATAAAATACTAAATTAAAATTTACTTATATCAAAGGGATTTGATAAATATGGATAAAGTAATATACAGAAGTCTCGTTAAAGAAGATTATGACTCCATTAAAGAATTAATTGGTGAGGCATTTGGTTTCAATAAATTTATTGAGGATAAGAAATTTTTAGATTCAATATTAAACATCTATTTACAATGTTGTATTTTAGAAAGTACATTTAGCAAAGTAGCAGTAAAAAACAATAAGATTATTGGTGTTATTTTGGGGGATTCAAAAAATGACAAAAATCGTTTAAAGAAAGCTCATAATATTTTAAGTCTTGCCTATACCATGCTGAAAGTAAGCATAGCTAATAAAGACAATAAAAAATTTATGAAAGAATTTTCAAAGGTTCAAGACACATATGAAGAACTCATACAAGGAAAAAAAGATGATTTTCAAGGTTGTATACAATTATTTATTGTATCAGCGGAATCTAGAGGTCTTGGGGTTGGAAAGTCTCTAATTCATCATTTGTTTAATTATATGAAAAGTACGGATGTGAAATCTTTATATCTATATACAGATAATAGATGTAACTATGGATTTTATGATAGTCAAAACTTTGAACGTATAAAAGAAAAACAAATTTATTTTAATTCAAAAAAGGAAAAACTTAATGTATTTTTATACGGTTATCATTTTTAACGAATAGAAAAATGAAAGTACTAAAGGTAATGCCTTCACACATTTAGTCATTACCTTTTTTTAGTAAAAACGGTACCCATTATTTGCGATACGGTTCTCTATCAAATTGTCTTGACCCCAACAAATATTAGAGCCAAATAAAAACGAATAAGGGCTGTCACAAAAGTCATTTTTTAATCACTTTTATGACAGCCCTTTTCTTTTTTATAGACCCAATAAATGAACTTGTTTATTATTTAGAAGCAATTTTTATTACTGTTGATTTACTTTTGTTTCCAGCTTTATCTTTAGCCATAACGGTTAGGCTTGTGCCTGCTTTTTGGGTTTTAATTTTTACTGTGAATTTCCCTTTTGAATTTGCTTTTGCTTCCCCTAATAATGTTTTCCCATTATACACCTGTACAGTAGCATCTTTTTCAGTTGTACCAGTAACTGATTTAGATTTTACTGTTACTTTATCTACTTTAGGAGCATTAGGAGCTGTTTTATCAATTACTGTAGTAGTACTTGCAGCACTTTCGTTACCAGCTTCATCAGTAGCCGTTACCTTAATTTTTGTGCCTGCGCTTAGCTTAGAAATTTTAAACTTATAGTTTCCATCTTTATCAGCCTTTGTCTGCTGGCTGTATTTTTCATTTATATACAATTTCACTACTGAATTAGCTTCTGTTTTACCACTGATTGATGTTGCAGAATCAGTCACATTGTTTATTACTGGAACACCTGGTGCAGTGATATCTGGCATTTTTGTTAAAGAAGGTAGACCAGAGATATAACCAATACCACCTGTTTTATTAATACCAATTTGTTCGTCAACAGCTTTCAATAATTCATCTTTATTAACAGCTGTAATTGACTTACCATCTACTTCATCACCAGGATGTTGGAAATTACTGAAAATGTATGAGAAACCATTGCGGTCATCAGCAGCAAATAATCCAGTTGCTTCTGCTCCTGTTGGAACAGATAAAATACGATCCAATTCTTTCGTATCGACATTATAAGCCCAAACGTAGTTATTCGTGTGAGCACCACTATCTTCACCAATAAAGAGTGTTCTCATTGCTTCAGAGTAACTTAAGTTATCTGGATTAGCTACTTTATCTACATTCGCAGTGTTTCCATACGCATCAGCAGCAGGGAGGTCTTCCCCTACTACCAATCCAGACATTGAAGGTGCTACATAAGAGCTATTTATAGCCTTTCCTTCGCTATCTTTTTGACCACCTTGCAAATCTAATTGATAGGTTACACCAGCTTTAATTTTTGGTAATTGAATATGGTCTGCTGGGTCTTTTCCTGTTGAATCTTTTTCCATGGCCTTACTTTGATCGGAAATAGCAATATAAACTTTTTTATCCTTTTCGTTTAATGCTACACCTTCCATTTTGTTAAATTCAGTAGTCGCACCAAGCATTGCTGCGTAACGGCGTGTTTCAAGGAAGGCTGCTGCTTTTTCTTTACCAGGTTTAAGTTTTAGGTACTCAACTTTTCCTTCATTTGAGTATGTTTTAATAGCTGTAAAACCTTCTTTAGGAGCATCTGAAGTTTCAAAAATATCATTGAATGTAATGCCGCTGTCAATAATATCTTTCACTTCTTTATCTGTTGCATGTCCTAAATTAATCCATTGTAAGTCTCCTGAACCACCGTTTTCAGTACCTGTTTGTTTAAATTTAGCTGCATATAATGTACCTGATGATAAATCTTTTTCTTTGTCAGCTACATACATAAACAGTCCTGTATTACCACCATCATCACCGTAAAATACAGTCTTGTTATCAGGCATTACTTTAGCTAACTCATGAGAGAAACGTCCTGTACTGTAATGTTTAACAACCGATGTTTTACCATTCTTCTCTACTGCAATTTCAGGAGTGTACCCATAGAAATAAGGATTAGCCTTTGCTTTATCACCAAAATAGAATTCAGAGAATGTTTCAACTTGACTTCTTACTTTCGAAGTTGGGTTTAAGAAAAGACGTGCATCTGGCTCGTACTCTTCAGAACCTAAATGTGTATTCCATGGAGATAAAGATCCGTTACATGGAATCCAAAGTCCATTTACTGCTGAAAAATCAATTTTTTCTACTTTTATAGGTTCAAGTTCACCTGTTTTTTTGTCCTGCTTCAACTCAGTTAAAGACATAGATGCTGGAACTAAACCGTATGCTGATTTACCAGCAGCATCAATTGTTTGATATTCATAATGTGTAACCATATAAAGTTTGCCGTCAATAGGCATCAATAAGCTGTTTGAATCCGGAGCATCGGAGACAAAGTACTTTCCGTCTGTGCTGCTAGGATCCTTAATTGGATTTCCTTTTACATCAATCGGTGTTCCTGCAGGGATTTTTCCACCTTTAGCTGTTGCAACCTCGTCTTCCGATTTAAAGAGGTAGTTGTAAGACAACGGAAATGTCTTTACTTTTCCATTGTTATATTTCACATCAACGGTTGCAGCTGTATACGTTTTTACCATTTCATCAATAGTAGCTGGTGCTTTCATTCCATTAAATCTAACAGATTCTATTTTAATATCTTTCTGAGCAGCCGCTGCTGCAGGTGACAATGCTGGAACTGTAACAGCTAAAGCAAGTGCTAAAGCAGCTCCTTTTTTCGCAATTTTCTTGTTTATCATCTCATAAATCCTCCTAGTAGATTTATAGTTTACAATTCAATTAAACCTAATAAATATTAATCTAATATTAATTTTTTGTAATGATATTCTTTTATAATTAGATCTAAACATTACATGTTTACAGGTGCTTATTAGAAACAAAAAAAAGAGTAGGATCCATTGTAAATCTTTACCTATGTTATTTTCCATTTTATCGATAATCATTTCGTTATCCAGCCTATCGAGGTTTTCTTTTACTATCTAAGAGTCCCCTTTTACCACCTAGAAGGATTTAAACTTTTTTTACGAAAGATTGATAAAAAACTGACAGAATATCAAACTATTCATGATTTTAGACTTATAGTATGTCAAATACCTTATAATAAAAGTTGTATGATTGGTAACATTTTCATACATTAAGAACGAACTGTTTTATTAGGTAACCATACTATTGACGAATCGTGTAGGTGAGAAGATGGAGCAAGCAAAATTAATATTTCCATTTTTAAATTCATTATCAGATGATGAGCTTCAACATATTCATTGGATGACTGCTAAGAGTGGAGACATACTCTTTCGAGAAGGGGATATGTGCAGCTTTGCTGCCTTTCTTTATGAAGGTGAAATGAAGGTGTGTAAATCGGGGAATAATGGAAGAGAAATAAATTTGTATCGAATTTATTCTGGCCAACCTTGCATTTTAACCATTACCAGTTCATTATCAGAGCATCCTTACCCTGCTGAAGCAATTGTAGAGAAAGATTCAAAGCTCTTCCTTATTCCAAATCAGGACCTCAAACGCTGGTTAAGCATGAAACCATTACTTCAAAATCAAATCTATCAGCAAGTGTCTTTCCGGTTTATTGATATGATGACTTTATTTGATAACCTATTTTTCCGGAAAATTGATGATCGAATTACTACATTCCTACTAGATCACCTAAAAGAAAATGGCTCCGTATTATGCATGACTCACGATGAAATCGCCTCTGATCTGGGATCGGCCCGTGAAGTCATTAGTCGTATGATGAAGCAACTTGAAAAGGAAGGTTTCATTCAAATCTCTAGAGGAAAAATCTCCATGGTTAATCGCGAAGGATTATTAAATAAAAAACTAAACATGACAAAAGTGTGAATATGTGACTTAGTCACTGTTAGCTCCTCTGTTATAACTTAAAATTAATTTATAACAAAATTTGTTCATAAAGGAAAAGATAGACTTCCTTCCGATGAAGATTTATCTTTTTGAACAATTATGGAGGTAACGTTTATGAAAGTAAATATTGGAAGTCCAGACCGTATTTTAAGACTTGTACTTGGGGTATTAATGCTAGGCTTATTTATGCTTGATGGTAATGTGAAATATCTAGGCATTTTAGGAATTGTTTTCATACTTACTTCAATTATTCGTTTCTGTCCTTTGTATACTATTTTCGGTATTAATACTTGTAAACGGTAATGGATCAAACCCACTATTCTTAATCATCCATTTTCGGAGTAACACCGATGTGAAGTTTTATATGTATAAAAGTGAAATACACCGACTGAAGTTTAGTCGGTGTATATTTTTTAACGGTCTATATTTTTGAAATAATGATAAATTTTTTCTAGCTTTTTTATTTGATTTCCCTTTGGACTTTCCATATTCCCAAATTCAAAGAACTTCACTTTCTTGATTCCCACAAAATTAAATAAGGCTCTTTTCATCAGAACTTTATGTGCATTATTCAACCAGAGAAATGGATAGTGAACAGGTCCCTTCATGGTCGACACACATACAACGGACTTTCCTTTTAAAAGCCCCTCTGGGAAAAGTCCTTTCTTATCCCTATAGGCAAAATCGGAAGAAAATAATTGATCTATGTATCCCAAAAGCATTGCCGGAGGTCTTCCCCACCAAATTGGATAGATCAAGACAATCTTGTCAGCCCACGAAATTTGATTTCTATATTTCTCCGTAGCAGAATCAGTATGCATATCACGTCTTCGTTTTTCCTCGTTAAAGACTAGAAGTGGATCAAAGTCCTCTTCATATAAATCTAAAACCTTTAATTCCTTTATATTAGGGTTTTCATTACTTCCTCTAATAACTTTTTGTAAAAATGCATAATTTAAACTTTTGTGATTAGGATATGTGTAAATTACTAGCATCTTCATATCGTTCACCTCTTACTTATCATTTGATAAGTAAATAGTAGCACCCTTCCCTTTTTGTTGTCAAATGATAATTGTATTTTGATAACACTTTTGTTATCTTGACTGTAAGAGGTGAAAGATATGGACAAAAAAGCTCTTTTTTATAAACTTGTGTCATTTACATCTTCTGTTCATCGTGTGACACATGAATTAACTCAAAATGCCAAGTCAGATTCAATCACGCAAGTTCAATATAATATTCTTGAACATATAACGGTTAGTCAGCCTGTAACTCCAAGTGAAATTAGCGATTGTCAATATATGTCTATGCCAAACACAAGTCGTGAGCTTAGAAAATTAAGTGAAAAAGGGTTAATTGAAAAGATAAATGATACCGAAGATCGACGAAAACAATATATTCGTCTCTCGAATGATGGGGAAACTATGATGAATGAAGCCTTTGCATCTATAGAAGCTCGTTTTCTAAATCGAATACAAAATGCTTCGAAAGAAGATTTAGAGGATATTGAACGCGCCCTAGATATTCTTCAGACAAAACTATTTTATTAATTGTATTATTTTAAGATGAAAAATAGCCGAGGAAAAAAATTTCCCTCGGCTTGCTACACGCTTATAATTCATTTTTTGATACAGTTCACCCTTACAGGTCTTTTAAACTATTTTTCTCCTTCATTACGAATTCAAATGATATTCATAACATGTAACGGCTTCAACTTGTTTGAAGCCCTCTTGGATATATAAAGCTTTTGCTCTCTCATTCTCACCATTCACGGAAAGTATGGTCCTTTTAAAGGATTTTTCTTCAGCAAAGTGCAAGGAAGCTCTTAATAACACCCTTCCTAATCCTCTACCCTGATATTCTGGAATGATGGCAAGCGGTCCGATATTCATGATCGGTTCATCCTCATATTCGTCTAACGCTCCTCTTACGATGCCAACGGGTTTATCCTTATGGAACAGGATCATCATACCGCCTTCTATATATTCCTCGCTTAGAATCATCTTCGTAACCATTTCAGGAATGATCGGTGTTTCACTTCCCTTAAGCTTTGCAAAACTGGCGTTTCTAATCTCACACCATATTTCTTCATCATTTCCTGGTCTAAAAGAGCGAATGACATAATCCTCTGGTAAGTTATAATCCTGTACTTCCAAGTTCTCTCTTACAAGCAAGAAGGCGTGTCTCTCTACAGTAAAATATAATTCTTCCATGAACTCCATTCCTATTTTATCCGTCGTTGGAATAAAGATAAAAACCTTATCAAGACCTTCAGTATGACTTAAAAGAGCTTGCATGAGCGACTTATAACAATCGATATCCTTAATTTTCGAATGAAAAATTCTAAAACGTGCTTTTCTTCCTCTCCTAAAATAATCAGTCATGATTAATGAAACTGCTGCTATGATCTCCCCATTTGTATCGGAAATAATATAAGTAGGATTTTCATCATTAGGCTCAAATTCCTTTAGATCCTCGTCATAAAGAAATGATTCATCTACTTCTTGCCTGTGTTTCTTGCAATAAGCAATAAACTCCCCTATCCTTTCGCTTTTCAAAGCTTTAGCCTTCATATATTTCCCTGCCTTATTTAAAAAATATTAGCTCTATACAACAGCTTTAATAATCGTTAAGATAATTCCTATTAAAAAGCCGCAAATTGCTCCATTTACTCGGATCCATTGTAAATCTTTACCTATATTATTTTCCATTATATCGATAAGCGTTTCGTTATCCAGCTTATCAAGGTTTTCTTTTACAAGAATGCCTATTTTGGAATGGTTTTTGTTAATAATATTGAAAATTTGTTTTTGAATCCAATTTTCAATGCTATCGATTTTTTCAGGAGCCTCTTTCATTCTATCTATGATGTCTCTAATAAATGTAAGTACATATTGATCTATAAATTCTTCACTTTCGATAAGTAGCATCAATTTATTCTGCAGCTTCTTCAACATCACTGTAATTTGATCAGTTGGGCTCCAGTCATTTACGAATGTATTCTTCCATTCATTTAGTTCAGATACCAGTTCTTTTCTATCTAGCACACTTTCTAACTCATTTTGAATTCGAGAAAGAATCAATTGCCTATATGGATTATCCTCCTTTTGAAGGAGAATGATTCTTTTCAAAATAAAGGGTTGAAGCATATTCCCAAGCTTTTCCTCATTAATAAAATTACTAAAAGAGCTAAGGGCTAACTTTAAAAAGCCATCCGCTTCCGTATTATCAAGTAATTGTTTCGCCGTTACCCCTATTTTCATTTTTGTTTCTTCTTTCGCTATCCACTTTTCAGCCTCAACCAGAATATAGTCCAAGGCTTTTTCATCCAAATTTCGATTTAAAGCTTGATTGACGAGTGATTGAAGTAATTTCTTCACATCTAAAGTAAGAATGTATTCCTTTAGCTCCTTTTCAATTAAAGGGGCTATTTTTTCTAAATTTACATGATTGATTGTCTGATGAAGAATAGAGCTAATCCACTTTTTAAAGGAATCCGAATATAATTCCATCTCTGCAACCTGTATTAATTTTTCTGCAATATGAAATTGTTTCATTTTCTCCTGAATACTTTCTTTTGTCAGCCAATCATTTTCAAGCATGGAAATAAGAGCTCTGGTCATTCTATCACGGTTTTTTGGTAGTAATGCAGTATGTGGAATCGGAATACCAAGGGGATGGCGAAAAAGAGCTGTGACGGCAAACCAATCTGCCAGCCCTCCTACCAAACCCGCCTCAAAACCTCCTTGCAATAATCGGACAATAAAAGATTCTTGGAAAGGAATCGTTAAGATAAATCCTGCCCCCATAATTCCTAATGAAATTCCTGCAAAATATTTTGATTTTTTTTGTTGTTTTGACATAGTATTTTCCCTCGGATATAAATTGAATTTCTTTTATCAATATCTTACCACTTTGATAGCCATTTACTTATAAAAAAATTCCATTTCCTTATGATACGATTCATCTTTCTTACTGTGATAAATATTTCATGTAATTTAAAACGGATTTCAATAGATGTCTCCTCTGCTTTACCACTATATTTGGTAAGCACAATAATAATGGCATTTAATTTAAGCTGCCTATGGGGATTGGCAGTTGCCGAGATTAATTATATACTTACTATATATTTTAATTAGTAAATATTATATTAGGCTGTGATCATATGTCAAAAAATAGTCAAATGCACAATGTTGAAATCATTATGAGAGAAATGCTTGAAATACAACAGAAGTCTAAGATGTTTGTAAATCTGCTCTCTGAAGGAGAGTCGCTATCCCAAAGCCAGCTTATTCTTCTTCTTCAGCTGAAATTCAATGAGGGAATGAAAGCAACTGAAATTGCTGATTTTTTCAATGTAACCCCTGGAGCTGTTACATCGATGTGCGACAAACTAGAAAAATTGAATTTAGTACAACGGGTAAGAGAAAGTGAAGACCGACGAGTCGTGAAAATGATCTTAACGAATAGTGGTGAAGTTAAGGTCGAAGAATTATTTTTAAAATTTTCACAAGAAAAGCTAACAGATATAGCGAAAGTATTAATAGATGTGAATAAGTTAATGAGTACAATTTTTTAAGGATTTCATAAAGTTGAAATCCTTTTTTTATTGTCCAAATACGGCATAATTTTTTGTTCTTGACAAAATAAGGATGAATATATTTTAATTAATATATGTTTTAGTAATTAAAATATATATTAATTAAAATATGGTGGTGTTTATGAATGATAATTGAACAAGCTCAAAAGCTACGCAGTATAACCCTTACAAATGGCAATATCAAAGAATTAGCTTCAGAATGTGAAGTATTAAAAATTCGTGGCTCCGTTGCTTTATACCAAGAAGTACGCTTAAAAGAAATCTCTACTCATGGACATAGTTCTTTTCATGCTCATGTTATAGCAGATGTTTTAAAAAATACTGGATCATGTGTCATAAAAGACCGTTGTGAGGTTAAAGAAATTTCGAATGCAGGTAATTTAAAGATGAGGACTGTTCAAACAACCAAAATTACCAGTACAGGAAAGCTGACAATCGAACAAATTCTTCATGCCGAACAATTTGATTCCATCGGATTTGTTCTTGCGAAGGAAATACAGGCAAATCACTTTCAGTTAAAATTGTCAGGTGAAAGTAAAATCGAAAGGCTTATCACGGATGAAGCATGTGTAGAAAAGGATAAGATATCTTTATCTTTATTTAAAAAAAAGCTGACTTGCAAATATATTAAAGGGAAAAACCTGCAGCTTTCCTATACAGATGCGGAAATTGTCGAAGGGGATGTTGTAGCAATCGGAAAAAATTGTCATATCCAAACACTTTATTATAAAGAAAGCTATACAATCTCTCCAGACGCTAAAGTACAGCATATCATAAGGAGTGAAAAGGAATGAAAATAAAAAAAATGATACGGACCTTTTTGTGCTCGTTAACAATCCCTGTCCTATCCGTCCTATACGCTGGACTGATTTTGAGTGCGTTAATCTCAGTACTTGCTGGCATATTACGAACAGTCGGCTTTGAACAAATTAAAATGAGTATTTGGCATGGCATTGATCTTCCTGTCGCTTTAAGTATTCCTGTCTCACTTGTTGTTTCAATCTTTTTAATCATTGGTTCGCTTTATGTAAAACGTTCCATTAAATTTTGTGTTACGAATCTTAGATTTTAAGAAAGGGGATTAACCTGTATATTACTTACAGTCTTCAAACGCGGTTAACTGAGAGAAATAATGAAAAGCAAATGGATTCGAGAATCTTTTATCAATTGCCGAGTCCATTTGCTTTTTCTTTTTATTTCCCTGCTTCAATATAATAATTATATTATTCTTCTATTAAAATATATGGGGTTGGGACGGTAAAGGATTACGATACAAATAGCCAGACTTCTGCGCTGGCAATTTATACTTTCTTTAACGTACAAAATAAGAGTAAAAGGACGAGGAACCTCGTCCCTTTTGAATGTTTTAGAACGGTTCTGACGATCACTTTATTTAAATCATACGAATTGTTATAATACCCTCGATCTCGTTGATTTTTTCCTCCAAACTAGGAATGATATCGCCGTTTACTTTATTATCAATGTCAATGATCGTATAGGCGTAATCCCCTCGGCTCCTGTTAACCATGTCAGCGATGTTCAATTGATAGTTTGATATAGCAGATGTGATCTTGCCAACCATGTTTGGAACATTTTGGTGGAAAGCTGTCAAACGACGCTTTCCTGTATAAGGGATGGAAGCGTTTGGAAAATTTACTGAGTTTTTAATATTACCTGTTTCAAGAAATTCCCTTACCTGACGAGCCGCCATGATGGCACAGTTTTCCTCTGACTCTATCGTAGAAGCACCAAGATGAGGGATTGGAACGGCATTTTTCATTTTTAACACATTCTCATTCGGGAAGTCCGTTATATACTGCCCTACTTTTCCACTTTCAAGTGCAACCGCCATATCCTTTTCATTCACAAGCTCACCACGAGAGAAGTTCAAAATATGAACACCTGGTTTCATGATGCTAAAGGATGCTTCATTGAACATTCCTCTTGTATCATCGGTTAGCGGAACATGTACAGTGATATAATCAGAGTTAGCAAACAACTGTTCAATCGTCAAAGCGCGCTGTACATTGCGGGACAAGTTCCAAGCTGTATCAACAGAGATAAACGGGTCAAACCCAATCACATCCATGTCTAAATCGAGCGCATCATTCGCTACAAGCGCACCAATTGCACCTAAACCGATTACACCGAGAGTTTTCCCCTTAATTTCTTTTCCAACAAATTGTTTCTTTCCTGCTTCTACAAGCTTAGGAATTTGTTCTCCTTCATCTTCTAATGTCTTTACCCAGCCAACACCAGCAAAAAGATTACGAGATGAAGCCATTAATGTAGTTAACACAAGTTCTTTTACTGCGTTCGCATTCGCTCCAGGGGTATTAAAAACTACAATTCCACGTTCTGTGCATTTGTCGACTGGAATATTATTGACACCCGCTCCAGCGCGTGCTATGGCCTTTAAATGATTGCCGAACTCAATTGTATGCATATTAAAACTGCGAACAACAATAGCATCAGGGTTTTCACTGACATTGTCGATTGTATATTGATCTTTATTAAATACATTCAATCCGTTTTCTGCAATATTATTTAACGTTTTTATTGTTTTTACTTTTATTTCAGTCACTGTGTTCATTTTCGTTTTCTCCTCTTTAAATATAATAGTTTTTTATATCTACTAAAGAAAACTCGCTGATTGGCGAGCCTTGGAAAGGCGAAGACAGAGGCGTAGTTGCACTTATCGCGCTCATACATGCCACGTCCTGTGGCATTCGCCCGACTAGGACATCCTGTCCGTCGTACTTAATTCCTAAAATTGGGAACTGCGTCGGATCACCTTCTGCGCTGGCAATTTATACTTTCTTAAAGTGTAAAAAAAGAGACTGGTGTTCTCCAATCTCTTTAGACGTCAAAAAAACAAATAGGTATTAATATTTGTCTCTCTTCTGTCCTTTTGCCTGAGATTTTGAACCCTTCGGCGCTGCTGTTAAACTGCATTCTCTCCAGAAGCTGCTCCTGTTATAGTGTGATCCATAACAATCATAGCATCTATTATTTAGTTTTTAGTTAGCGGAATATCCAAATAAATATATTGTATTGATTCGCCTCCACGATCCCCCTTATAAACATAAAGAGGCAAGGAAAACTTTCCTTACCTCTGCCCAGGCGAACGGCTACTCGACACTATGTGCTCCCCCACGGTTATCCGTTTTCGCCAGTCACACATAGTCTTTTCATTTGTTTTATCTTATCAGATCCTCTATCAACCTTCAACCTAAAATTTTCAAATAATTAATTCGTTTATCCCCGCTCGCAAATTGTCCCTTTTCCATCACAACGCCAATTGCTTTGAGCATTTCAGGTAAATTGGCGGTATCTCTAAGATTGCGGCTTTTTTTTTGTCATTATGACAGGTATTATCGGAATGATACTCGGCACTTGATTATTTTTTATCTATTAGAAATTTAGGGAGTATTTGGTATTTTTATAGTAATATAAGATGAAAGGGACTGCATATTTCATTTATTTTTATTAAAAAGTGAAAGGAGTAAAAAGGTTACTCTTAGGGGGATGTTTATGAGAGCAGAGAAAGTATTAGTCGTTGATGATGATCAGGATATCAGGGAGGTCTTGAATCTTTATTTAAATAATGAAGGCTATATAGTAATTATGGCAGAGAGCGGTGAGAAGGCACTTACTCTTTTTGAGGAGCATGATTTTGACTTAGTTTTATTAGATGTAATGATGCCAGGAATGGATGGTTTTGAAACATGTCAGTCCATACGAAAAAAATCAAATATTCCTATTTTGTTTTTGAGTGCGAAAGAAGATGATATCGATAAAATCTTAGGCTTACGAATCGGCGGAGATGATTATATAACTAAACCTTTTAGTCCAGCTGTGTTAGTAGCAAAAATAAAAGCATTATTAAGAAGAGCTAGGCAAAGCCGTTTTGATAATAGTGAAGAACAGCAAACTCGGGAAAACCCCATTCTCCATTTTCCCGACTTGACTATTGATATGGAGAAGTGTGTCGTAAAAAGAGGAAGAGAAAAAGTCACCTTACCTGCTAAAGAATATCAATTATTATGCGTTTTAGCTAGGAATGCTGGCAGAGTATATAGTGTCGAACAACTTTTTCAGCTCATTTGGGGTGAGGATAGTCTCGGAGATAATCGAACCGTGATGGTACATGTTAGTAACTTAAGAAAAAAAATTGAGACAGAACCTGCAAAACCTAAATATGTGCAAACCGTGAGAGGAATAGGCTATAAGTTTAACGATG
The DNA here is from genome assembly GCF_007995155.1 of Cytobacillus dafuensis. Taxonomy (NCBI): domain Bacteria; kingdom Bacillati; phylum Bacillota; class Bacilli; order Caryophanales; family Bacillaceae; genus Cytobacillus; species Cytobacillus dafuensis. The sequence goes on from NZ_CP042593.1 coordinate 4,822,875, forward strand.
CTTTTGAATAACTGAGGAGTGATTTCTTAAAATTTCTTTTATTTCCGATAAGGAAATACCTAATGCTTTTGCTTTGATGATAAGGGATAGCCATTCTTTATCTAGGTTTACCTGATTCAATTTCTCAGTAGAAGGCTTTCGATCATACAAATACTTTTCCTTCATATTGACCTCCAATATCTAATTTATATTAAAAATAGATTAGTATATATACTATAAGAACTGTATAAATTCACTTTAAGTTTTATTAAAGTTTTGCCAAAGGATGAGGAAATTGATAAATCTATCTGGATATAAGCGATTAAAACAAAAAGATGCTGACCAATTCGCAAAATATTACATGGGCTTTTCCTCCATAGATCACCATTATGTCATTATTCAAAAAGTAATTGAGCCTTCTCTCTTATCTTCATATGATTTTGAACATTTACAGAAAGAAGCTGAATTGATTTCTGAAATGAATCATCCAAGTATTGTCCCACCTATGCGACTAGAGAAAAAAAACAATGAGATTTTTCCTGTTTATGAACCGTTTAGAGGTGTCCCTTTTAAAAAATATGTATATACACAAACCTATTCATTAAAAGAATTTTTTGTTTTAGCTATTCAATTATGTGAAATTGTCGAAAATACTCATGATAAAGACTTTATGTTTCTTCATTTAAACCCGTATAATTTCATGGTCAATACTGAAAAACAACAAGTATTCTTATTAGGAATTTTCAATTCTATAATAAAAGGGAAAACTTTAAAAAGTAACCGAATGAATAAAATACTTCCTGCTTGGGAAATTGCTTATATCTCACCTGAATTAACAGGGAGAATGAATGTCCATGCGGATTCCCGCGCTAACCTTTATACACTAGGGATTATTTTCTACGAAATGCTGACAAAGCAATTGCCCTTTGCAGCTGCAGGTCTTTCAGAAACTATCCACTCTCATTTAACACGGCTTCCAAAATCACCTTCAGAATTCCAACTTGAAATCCCAGAAATTATTTCTACTATCATTTTGAAGCTCTTAGAGAAATCACCCGATGAACGTTATCAGTCAGCTAATTCATTAAAGAAGGACCTCGAGCATTGTTATCATGAATATTTAAAAACAGGCTGGGTCAAAAATTTCCCTCTTCGTATATTAAACAAACAGACAAGCGAAAGAAAAAATACTCTTTATGGCAGAGAGCAGGAATTAAATATTTTAACTGAAGGACTGCAACATGTATTAAGCGGCCATCAAAAAACCGCTTTTATCTTTGGAACTTCTGGAAGCGGAAAGACTTCTCTGGTATACGAAATGCGAAATAGTGTCATAGAAAATAGGGTAATCTTTTTAGAGGGAAAATTTGATCAACTACATAGATATATTCCTTATACGCCAATTATTCAAGCCTTCAAAACATGGATTCGCATTATTTTATCAAAGGGAGAAGCAGAACTATCTATCTGGAAAACAAAAATTCTACATGAACTAGGGCCAAATGCTAGTTCACTATCATTTCTTCTGCCTGAAATAGAATGGATCATCGGAAACCAGCCGATTATTGAGGGTCTATCATCATTTGATAATCACAGCCTCTATTTAATCATGTTTCATAAATTGATTAAACTTATTTCAGATGATTGTCCGCTTATATTTTTTATTGATGACCTTCAATGGGCTGATGCTGCATCATTAGAGTTAATTTGTTATTTAGTCACAAATAATCATTCAAATCGAGTATATATCATGATTGCATATAGAGATGGAACTGATCTCCATGAAAATAAACCGGTAAATGATGCATTGAGAAATATTCTTGCAGTTCATGATGACAATATCGTCATCCCCCTTCAACCCCTTACAGAAGAACAAATTATGCAATGGATATGTGTTCACTATGATATTGAGAAAGATAGCAGCAAAAGTAAACAGTTATCTTCGATTATTTACAAAATTACAGCTGGAAATCCATTTTTTATTACACAAATTTTCCGAAGCTTATCAAGAGAAAAAATTGTCCAAGCTGATGGGACCGCGCATAAGATTCATTACACAGTGTTAAAAGAGCTATCAATAAATGAAGACATTGTCAGCTATGTTATAAGCCGAATAAAAAAGCTTCCACAAAAAGAACAGGAAATACTAAAAGCTGCTTCATGCTTTGGCCAAAAAGTAGATGGCAATAAATTAGCTGCTGTATTGAATATGGATAATCAATTAACAGATCATTTACTTTTAGCTGCTGTAAATAAAGGTTTTTTAGTTTTGGTTAATGAAAATAATCAGAATGAAAAAGCAGACTTTTTATTTATCCATGATCGAGTGCAGCAAGCATTGTATTCGCTCCTAACATTAGATGAAAAACAAATTATTCATTTGAATATTGGCAGGCATTTAAAATCGAACGGAAATACCCATTTAGATAAGGAAGATTTATTTGAGGTTGTTTCCCATTTAAATTTTAGCGACCGGTTATTGTTAGTTGAGGAGCGGAAGGAACTGGCATCCTTAAATGCGGTATCGGGTAATGAAGCGATAAAAGCAGCTGCATTTCAAGCGGCCTACGTCTACTTTTCCCATGCGAGGAAGCTTTTGCATGAAAATTCATGGAAAGAAAACTATGCTTTAACCTTTCAAATAATGAAAGGGTTAGGAGAATCGGCTTATTTAAATAGCAAGTTTGATGAAGCTGAGCATGCATTTAATGAGGTATTAGAAAAAGCCCATACAAAAGAAGAAAAAATAAAGTTATATAATATGATGATCAAATTATTTACTCATTTACATCGAGTAAATGAAGCTGTAGACGCTGGTCTTAAAGGCATGCAATTATTCAGTTGGAAAATTAAACATAATCCAGGTAAGACTGATATTGCAAAGGAGCTTTTACTTATTAAGCTTTCTCTTATAGACAAAAATCCTGCATCCCTTCTCGATTTACCAGAAATGAAGGAGGAATCGAAAAAATTATTTCTGCAAACACTAATTAATTTAAATGCGCCGTCATTCCATGTAAATCAAAACCTTTCAACGTACTTAATGCTTAAAGCATTTCAATTCACACTAAAATATGGTAAAACAGACACTTCTAGTTTAGTATTTAATAATTTCTCGCTTATTCAAAGTGCAGGTTTTGGAAATTTCACTGCCAGTTATGAATACGGAAACCTTGCTATAAAGCATGTTGAGCAAAGCAATAGAATAGATTTAAAGGCAAGGGTATTTTTTGTATTCGGAACATTTGTTAACCATTGGAAAAACCCGCTTTACAAAAATCTTGATTATTTACGAGAATCACAGCATTATAGTGTGGAATCTGGCAATATTCATTTAGCAGGGGCAACAAGCTCCTTCATCATTATGACTCTTCTCTTAAAGGGAGAGAGGCTTGAAGATGTATTGGCAGGGGTCAATACACAGCTGGAATTTGTTAAAAGTATTAATTATCGAATATCTGTGGACTTTATTAATGAAATGAAGCATTGGCTTGAAGTGCTAATGAATCAGGATATTAAGCCGGATTTTGATATGCCTATTACTAACAATGATCAGTCTGGAGACGTTATTCATTACACATTAAGACTGCAAATGGCATTTTTATTAAATGAAGAGGCGCATGCAAAAAAAATACTTGAAAAGCTGACACGTTTAATTAATAAAACGAATGTCCTTGTCATCACACCAGATTATTATTTTTACCATACATTATGGCTTTGTCGTTTTTATAAGAATTCGAATTCAGCAGAAAAAAAAGTTTATATTCGGACGATGAAGAAACATATCAAAAAAATGAAAAAATGGTCAAAAAATTCACCCGCAAATTATCAACATAAATATCTTTTAATGAAAGCAGAGTTTTTGAAAGTTTTGGAAAAAAGCAAGGAAGATATCGCTGGACATTATGAAAAAGCGGCCCATTATGCTAGTGAGAATGGTTTTATACAGGATGAGGCAATTACTTATGAATGTATTGGTCATTTTTATATGAATATTGGTTATAGGCAATTAGGTCATTATTATCTGAAAATGGCATACGAACAATTTCTAAATTGGGGAACAATTAGAAAAGCAGAAGATCTTAGTAGCCAATACCCAGGATTAAGTCCGCATATTAGAGAAGAATCGTCCAAAGGATTAAATCTCGATGCGCAAACAATAATTAAAGCAGCGCTAGCAATTTCAAAGGAAATCAATTATGAAGAATTAATGGTGGTCATGATGAAAATTATGATTGAAAATGCTGGTGCAGAAAAGGGGTATTTATTTCTTAATGAAGAAGCCAAGTTAAATCTTGCTATACAAGGCGATTTACAAAAAATATCTATTCTAGATTATCCATTGGTCATCAATGATTTACATCATGAAATTCCCCTGCAGCTTATTCATTATGTTCATAAAACGGAAGAGCCAATTGTACTTGAAAATGCAAGTAAAATAGGATTATTTACAGAAGACCCATATATAAAATCAAAAAAACCGAAATCAGTACTCTCGTTGCCAATTAAGTATCAAAATCTGCTAATTGGAATTTTATATTTAGAAAACAATATGATTTCTCACGCATTTACAGAAGATAGAATACAGATACTTATGATTCTTTCTTCACAGGCTGCTATCTCAATTTTCAATGCGCGAGTTTATATGATGCTTGAAGATAAAGTGAAAGCACGTACAGTTGACCTTGAAGCTGCGATAAGCAACCTTGCCGAAGCCAATAAAAAACTTGAACAGGAAGAAACGCTTAGACGCGACTTTTTAGCAAATATTTCACATGATCTCCGCACTCCAATAACATCCATTCAAGGATATATTGAGGCATTAATTGATGGAATAGTAGAAACACCTGACAAACAATTAATTTATTTAAAAAGAAGCAGGGATCGTATAATCTCCTTGAATCATTTAATTCAAGATTTATTCGATTTATCTCAGCTAACATCAGGAAATATTCATTTCTTAATGGAAAATGTCGCTGTTAACAAACTCTTCCACCATCTTAGCGGACAATATGAATGGGACGTTAAGAAAAGTGGCCTAGATTATATCATCACCATTCCAAATTTAACAGATCAGTACTATCCATTAGTTTATGTCGATATTAGAAGGATCGATCAAGTGATTTCCAATTTAATAAACAACTCAATAAAATATACAAAAGCGGGAAAAATTCAACTTGAATTAATCATCGATGATACATCGGATTATGTAACCTTTGCCGTACATGATTCAGGAACCGGGATCGAACCGAATGATATAGAAACCATTTTTAACAGATCCTATACAAAAAAAGGTCAGGCCAAAGAGACAGGACATGGTTTAGGCCTCGCGATCTGCAAAGAAATTATAAGAAAACATTGCGGAGAAATTTGGGCAGAGAGTGAAGTAAGCAAAGGAACTTCCATTTACTTTACTCTTCCAAAGATAAAAATAGATGAAGATGAATTGCTGTCTACACCTTTAATCTTCGACAAACAGAAAAAATTAAATAGTTTTCAAACTTAGACTGTGAACCTGTCCCCACTAGCTTCTCACAGGTTCCAGAATTAGTAAATTAATCAAAGTATTTTGTAGACATATACATAAAAGCTCCTATTGTAGAAATGTTGGATGTTTGTTCACACAAGCAAACTTTCTACAATAGGAGCTCCCAAAAGTATTTCTAATGTTAAGTCAAAAGACTGTTATACCTCAATGTTTATCATTATTACCTACTGAAAATTTAGTTTGTTTTGCACTTTTCAAAAAGCCCTTTTTCTTTAAGAACCTTAATCAGTGTCTCTCCCATTACAGATGGAGTATCTGCCACTTCAATTCCACATTCATTCATGACGCGAATTTTTTCTTCTGCTGTTCCTTTACCACCAGATATAATGGCTCCTGCGTGTCCCATTCGTTTTCCTGGCGGTGCTGTGCGTCCGCCGATAAATCCGACTACAGGCTTCGTCATATTGGCTTTCACCCATTCAGCAGCTTCTTCTTCAGCAGAACCACCGATTTCTCCAATCATAATTACTGCGTATGTTTCTGGGTCTTCATTGAAGGCTTTTAAAACATCAATAAAGTTTGTGCCGTTTACCGGATCACCACCGATCCCTACTGCTGAGGTTTGTCCAATTCCAGCCTGTGTTAACTGATGAACCGCTTCATAAGTTAAAGTACCAGAACGAGATACAACCCCCACATGGCCTTTCGTATGGATGTATCCAGGCATGATGCCAATCTTACACTCATCAGCACTGATCACACCAGGACAGTTCGGACCGACAAGACGTGTCTTCTTTCCTTCCATATAGCGTTTTACTTTAACCATGTCCAGTACAGGAATATGTTCAGTAATACAGATTGTAAGATCAAGCTCTGCGTCAACTGCTTCCATAATCGCATCAGCGGCAAATGGAGCTGGGACATAAATAACTGACACTGTAGCACCAGTCGCTTGAACTGCTTCTTTCACTGTATTGAATACTGGAACTCCTTCTAGTTCAAGGCCACCTTTACCTGGAGTCACACCACCAACAATTTTTGTACCGTACTCAAGCATTTGTTTTGTATGGAATAGTGCAGTTGAACCTGTTATCCCTTGAACAATGACTTTTGTATTTTTATTAATAAATACACTCACGTCAAATTCCCCTTTCTGATATCCAGTTAACCCACTAATGAAACGATTTTTTGGGCACCGTCAGCCATAGATTCAGCTGCAATGATGTCAATATCTGATTCAGCTAGAATCTTCTTGCCTAAGTCAACATTTGTCCCTTCTAGACGAACGACTAGAGGTACTGTTAAGCCAATTTGTTTTGCTGCTTCGACAACACCTGTTGCAATGACATCACACTTCATAATTCCACCAAAGATATTAACAAAAATACCTTTTACGTTTGGATCAGAAAGGATGATTTTGAATGCTTCTGTTACCTTTTCAGCTGTAGCGCTGCCCCCAACATCAAGGAAGTTAGCTGGCTCTCCTCCGTAGTGCTTTACAATATCCATTGTGGACATCGCTAACCCCGCGCCATTAACCATACAGCCGATATTTCCATCTAAAGCTACATAACTTAAGTCATGTTTGGAAGCTTCAATTTCCTTTGCATCTTCTTCTTCCAAATCACGAAGATCCATTATGTCTTTGTGACGATATAGTGCGTTGGAGTCGAAGTTTAACTTAGCATCCAGTGCCATTACTTTCCCATCACCAGTGACAACAAGCGGGTTGATTTCAGCGATGGAGCAATCCTTATCAATGTAGGCATTGTATAAGCCCATCATAAATTTAACAGCCTGTCCAACAAGAATGCTTGGTATGTTGATATTAAAAGCAATGCGGCGTGCCTGGAAGGCAGTTAATCCAACAACAGGGTCAATTTCTTCCTTAAAGATTTTTTCCGGCGTCTTTTCAGCAACTTCTTCAATTTCCGTTCCGCCTTCTTCAGAGGCCATCAAAACAACACGTGATGTAGCACGGTCTAATACTAAGCCGACATAGTATTCTTTTTGAATATCACAGCCTTCTTCAATCAGTAACCGTTTTACCTCTTTACCTTCAGGACCCGTTTGATGTGTAACAAGCGTTTTACCTAAGATTTCATTAGCATAAAGCCGAACTTCCTCAAGGTTTTTGGCAACCTTAACACCACCAGCTTTACCGCGTCCACCAGCATGGATTTGTGCTTTAACTACACAAACCTTTGTTCCAAGCTCTTTTGCCGCTTCAACTGCTTCATCAACAGTAAAAGCTACCTTTCCGTTTGGAACCGATACACCATATTGTCTGAGGACTTCTTTTCCTTGATATTCATGGATATTCATATTATGCCTCCTTCAAAAAGTAAGACTTTCTATTCTTATGCTTCTAAAAGTAATTTTTCTGGGTCTTCAAGAAGTTGTTTTATTCTCACTAGAAATCCAACCGCTTCTTTTCCATCTACAATACGGTGGTCATAAGAAAGTGCAAGATACATCATAGGTCGAATTTCAATTCTTTCATTATCTACAGCGACAGGTCGGTTTTGAATAGAATGCATGCCCAATATACCAACTTGTGGAGCATTTAAGATTGGTGTCGATAATAAAGAACCAAATGTACCACCGTTTGTGATCGTGAATGTACCACCTTGAAGATCGGATAAAGCAAGTTTTGATTCTCTTGCTTTCAATGCTAAACGTCCAATCTCTTTTTCAATTTCAGCAAAATTTAACCGGTCTGCATCTCGTACAACTGGAACAACTAAGCCATCAGAAGTAGAAACAGCCACTCCAATATCATAGAATTTCTTAACGACTAATTCATTTCCTTGAATCTCTGCGTTTAATAACGGATAGGCTTTTAGAGCACTGACGACAGCTTTTGTAAAAAACGACATAAATCCTAGTTTTACATCATGCTCTTTCACGAATGCGTCTTTTCTTTTCTTTCTTAGATTCATAACAGCAGTCAAATCTACTTCATTGAATGTTGTTAAGATGGCAGCTGTATGCTGGACTTCTACAAGATTTTTGGCAATGGTTGCACGACGGCGAGACATTTTTATTCTTTCTACTGGTTTGCTATCAGTTACAGCTGGTTGCGGTGCTGCCGCAGGTGCTGTGTTTGCAGCTGGACGACCTTCTGATACATGGTTCGCAACATCTTGTTGGCGAACTCTTCCTAATGGATCGACAGTCGATACATTTTGTAAATCAATTCCGCGTTCTCTCGCTAATTTCCTTGCCGCAGGGGAAGCAATCACATCGCTTGAAGATTCAGTAACTGCTTCTACAACAGGCGCTGTTTCTGGAGTTGCTTTTTCTTCAACTGTTTTTTCTTCATTTGCTTGTGGTGCAGGACTGCTAACTCCACTTTCATCAATAATAGCGATCGTTTCCCCAACATTTACGTTATCGCCTTCTGCTTTTAATTGTTCTTTTAATACACCACTAAATTCCGAAATAATCTCCACATTTACTTTATCTGTTTCAAGCTCTAATAGATAATCACCTTTTGAAACTTGATCACCTGGTTGTTTTAGCCATTGAGCAATAGTACCTTCTGTAATGGATTCAGCTAATTCTGGAACGACTATTTCTGCCATCTTCTTTACACATCCTTTAATAAATATGAATTTCCAATGGATTAACAAGTTCAAAAATCAATCCGTCAGCTTATGCTTTTCGTCTTTCGCAAAAACAATTAAATACTTACCGCTTCTTTCGTTGGTGTTAATGCTTCATTGATGATTCTTTGTTGTTCGTTTTTGTGAATAATTGGATCTCCCTCAGAAGGGCTGGACATTTCTGGTCGACCAGCATAGGAAACTTTAATTTGATCTGACACTAAACGTACTAACTTTGGTGCGATATAGCTCCATGCACCCATATTTTTTGGTTCTTCCTGAGTCCAGATCACTTCTTTTAGGTTTTTATATTTGCCCATTAAGGTTCTAATTTGCTCTTCTGGGAATGGATACAATTCTTCAATTCTAATAATATCTAACCAGTTAAAGGCTTTTGAATCTGCCACATGATCTGATAATTCAACTGCAAGTCGACCTGTACAGAATACAATTCGCTCTACTTGTTCTGGTTTGCTTCCTAGCCCTGGTTGTTCAATAACCGGTTGGAACTGACCATTTGTAAATTCCTCTAAATACGCTCCAGCAGAAGCATTACGTAATAAGCTTTTTGGAGCCATTAAGACTAAAGGTCTTACTTCATCTGTATTTAATATCGCTGCTTGTCTTCTCAAAATATGAAAATATTGAGCTGAGGAAGACAGATTCGCAACAGTCCAGTTATTTTCAGCTGCCATTTGAAGGAAACGTTCTAATCTAGCACTAGAATGTTCAGGTCCTTGGCCTTCATAACCGTGTGGCAATAAAATGACCATTCCTGATTTTTGACCCCATTTGGATTGACCAGCCGAAATAAATTGGTCAATGATGACTTGTGCACCGTTTGCAAAATCACCAAATTGTGCTTCCCAAAGTACAAGCGTTTCAGGTGAAATAACATTGTAACCGTATTCGAAGCCTAGAATTGATACTTCCGAAAGTGAACTATTATGAACAGCAAAGGATGCATTTGATGTACTAATTGCATGCAATGGGCAATATTTTTCACCCGTTTTTTCATCCGATAAAACAATGTTTCGGTGGGAGAATGTACCTCTCTCAGAATCTTGTCCAGTTAATCGAATCGGAGTGCCATCCTTCAAGATCGTTGCAAAAGCTAACGCTTCAGCATGCGCCCAATCAATCGTTCCTTTTTTCTCAAAAACTTCTAGTCTACGACTCAATATTTTTTGCAGCTTGCCGAACACGTTGAAGCCTTTAGGCCATTCTAGAAGCTCGGCATTAATATTTGTTAAAGTTGCTTTATCGACAGTAGTATCTACTTTTGGAATTTCATGATGATGTTCCGCTTGTAATTCTGCAATCGAACGAACTTCTGAAGCTTCTTTATCAATATTTTTATACGCCTCTGAAAACATCGTTAATACGGTTGTTTCAATTTCTTTTATTTGCTCTTCTGTCATTGATTTTTCATTTAATAGCTGCTGCTTATAAACAGCTGTAATCGTTGGATGCTTTCGGACAATGTTATAGGTTACTGGGTTTGTAGCCATTGGTTCATCCATTTCATTGTGGCCCATTCTTCTGTAACCAATTAAATCAACTAAAACATCTTTTTTGAATGTTTGACGATATTCGAATGCTAAGCGCATGACTGCCAAGCTTGCCTCTGGAGCATCAGCATTGACATGAAAAACAGGTATACTATATCCTTTCGCCATATCACTGGAATATCTTGTTGATCTTGAATCTTCACTCTCTGTTGTAAAGCCAATGCGGTTATTCCCAATAATATGAATGGTTCCACCTGTTTGATAAGCTTTTATTCTTGAATAATTCAAGGTTTCTGATACAACACCTTGGCCTGGGAAAGCGGCATCTCCATGCACCAATAGTGCAAGTGCTTTAGATACATCTTGCTTCGGATAACCTTTTTCAGAACGATCATCTTGAGCTGCTCTTGCATAACCTTCTACTACTGAACCTGCAAATTCCAGATGGCTTGGGTTATTTGCTAAGGTGACTTTAATTTTTTTATCCTGGATTTGTCTGTTCTTTACAGCCCCCATATGATATTTAACATCACCTGTACTGCCCTTTGTTTCCGAATAATCAGGATTATCGTTCACCCATGTTGAATGTTGGAACTGGGAAAACATAGCTTCATACGGTTTTTCCAATACATGTGCAAGGACATTCAATCTACCTCTATGTGCCATCGAGATCATGACGTTTTCAATTCCATCTTCTGCTGATAAAGCGACCAATTCTTCAATGGAAGGAACAAGCGTTTCTAATCCTTCAACAGAAAAACGTTTTTGCCCAACATACGTTTTTTGAATAAATTGTTCAAATCCTTCTGCTTTATACAACTTGCTTAAAAGATCCGCTTTTTTTGCTGTTGAAAAGGATAATGCACCATCATTATTTTCAATTTTGCTTTGAAGCCATAGTCTTTCTTCTGGTTCAACATGCCCGATTTCGAAACCGATATGGCCCGTATACACGTCCATTAAATATTGAATCGCTGCTAACCCATCCGATAATTGTCCCTTCTTCTCTGGACAAATCAGTTCTGCTGGGATTTCCCTCACGTCTTCTTCTGTTAGACCATAGTAAGACAAAGCGAGTAAATTGGATGGAGCTTGTTTTTCTAATGGATAAATATTTGCTTCTAAATGACCATTTGTGCGAATATTTTCCGCTAGTTTCAATACATCTACAAGCTTCTTCATTTTATTCATAACGAATGTCGGTGAATATCCTTGCTGTGGTCCTTCTTCATTATTTTGGGTCATTTCTAATTGTGGTTCACCCCACGCCGCAAATAACCCTTGTAAGCTTTCGTCCACTAAATTCGTATCAGTCAAATACAGATCATACTGTTCTAACAAATAACCTAAGTTAGGTCCAAAGACATCATGCCACGAGCTAGTTTTGTTATTCATACTTTGACACCCCTTATAATTATGTTAACGATTTAAAAGGAAGTTTGAACTTTTCCTCTTTCTTAGAGCAAACCTACCCATTGCCAGTACGTTAAACTGAAAATGACAATTAAGGCATAACCTACGATAGTAATTGGAATACCTGATTTCAAAAGGTCTTTTGTTGTAAAGGCACCTGTTCCATATGCAAGCATATTTTGTGGTGCACTTACTGGTAATAAAAATCCAAAGCTAATAGCAAATTGTTGAATTAACACAAGCCCTGGTCCATTAAAGGACGTTGGTTCCATTGATGCCACGAGTGCAATAACAATTGGAATAAAAGCTGAAGCTAAGCTTGTTGCACTAGCAAAACCTAAATGGATTAAAATGTTAAATAAAGTTAGAATCATGATGATAAAAATAAGTGGCATACTGGTTAATCCAACAGCTTCTAATGTATTTTCTGACAACCATGATGCACCTTGAGTTTGTAATAATACAGTTCCTAACGAAATTCCGATTGCAAATACGATAATCGTTCCCCACGGAATTTTACTTTCAACTTCTTTCCAAGAAAAAATTCCAATACCAGGGAAAAGCATATAAGCAACTGCCGCAATGGTAACAGTAGTAGAATCAAATGGATGTAGGATTCCTTCTGTTGCCCAAAGGACTAATAGTACGAGTGAAATAATGATTAATCGTAATTCTTTTGTTGAAATCTTACCTAATTCCTTTAATTGAGCACTGATAATTTCTTTTCCGCCTTCTAATTCTCCAATTTCAGGCTTAATGAGCTTGTTCATAATAAAGAATAAGAAAATGGACATGATGATGGACCAAGGTGCTGCGTATATAAACCATTGTCCCCATGTAATATTAGAACCAAATGCTTGTTCCATAAAACCTAAGCCAACCATGTTTTGCGCAGCTGCCGTTTTAATACCAATGTTCCAGATAGAAATGGATTGAACGGCTGTTATGATAAGTAAAGCTGCCAATCTACTTGTTTTTGGAAGACTGAAAGCTGCTACAATTCCCATTAGAATCGGAATGATTGTTCCTGCACGTGCTGTTGCACTTGGTACGAACAAAGCAAGAATGATACTAACTAAAATTGTTCCAAAAACTAAACTGCTCGTTTTTGTCCCTACTTTTGACATAATGAATAGGGCCAGACGTTTATGCAAACCTGTTATTTCCATGGCTGCAGCGATGAATAATGCTCCTGCCACAAGTCCGACAGCCGAAGAGCTAAATCCGCCAAACGCTAGTTTTAATGCACCTTGACTAGTATAAGTGACGGATGGATCCTCGATCGTTGGTGAAAGTCCTATACAAACCGTAATGAGTACAACGATAATGGCAGCACTTACTGGGTACGACACCGCTTCAGTCACCCAAAGAATGACTGCTAAAGCTAAAATTGCTAGTGCCCTTTGTCCTGCAATCGGAAGACTTTCAGGATTTGGAAGCAATATGATAATAAAAAATACTGCAAATGCGAGGCAAATAGATATCAATTTTTTCTTTTCCAACTTATTCCCCTCCTTTTTTACTTACAATACTATTGTAAAATAAAAGAAAACGATGAAAGCGTTTTACAAAGTTACATATCACTTTCATAAGTTACAGAAGTCATAAATAGTTCATCTTAGACACATTTGCTTATGCCAACGAACGATTTATCGTAGATTAACTAACAATCAGTGGGGGATGAGTGCAGACTAAGTACGCGACGTCGTGTCGCAACATCTGCACTAGCACATCCTGTACGTCGGAAAACCCCCACTGATTGAGTTTCAATTTATCATTTTACAATGTGGATAGGGTGTCCAAGCTCGACTTCTGCTGTTTCCATTACAATTTCCCCTAGAGTTGGGTGGGCATGAATGGTTAAGGCCAAATCTTCAGCTGTTAATCCTGCTTCAATCGCTAATGAAAGCTCAGCAATCATATCTGAAGCACTCGGTCCAATAATTTGTCCTCCAATGACAACTCCATTATCTTGTCGTGTAATCAGTTTAACGAAGCCTTCTGTTTGGTTGAGGGCAATCGCTCTTCCATTAACTGCAAATGGGAATTTCGCACTCTTAGCATCAATTCCTTTTTCTTTCGCACTCTCTTCCGTAAGACCGACAACCGCTATTTCTGGTTCTGAGAATACAACAGCTGGTATACAAGTATAATCCACAACTGCCTTTTCTCCCGCAATCGCTTCAGCAGCCACTTTCCCTTCATAGGAAGCTTTGTGGGCAAGCTGCGGTCCAGCTACAATGTCCCCGATTGCATAAACATTTTGTACGGAAGTTCTGCATTGCTTGTCCGTTTTTATGATTCCTTTAAGATCGATTTCTACACCAATTTCTTGTAAACCGATTTGATCTGTATTCGGTTTTCTTCCAACGCTCACAAGTAGATAATCTGCTTGCAATGTTTTTTCTTCTCCATTTATTTCAAACGTAACCTCTACTGCTTGATCTGCCTCTTTCGCACCTTTTACGAAAGCTTTTGTAAAGATCTCAACACCTTTTTTCTTCATGTTACGCTTCACAATAGAAGTAATCTGACTATCCATTCCACCCAGTAGATCACTCTGTCCCTCTAAAATTGTTACTTTTGTACCGAAATTAGCATAGACTCCAGCTAGTTCGATTCCAATTACGCCTCCGCCAACAACGACTAAACTCTTCGGAATTTCCTTTAAATTTAATGCACCTGTCGAATCAATGATTCTATTAGAAAATTTCATAGTTGGCAGTTCGACTGGACGTGATCCTGTTGCCACAATCGCATGTTTAAAACGAATTGTTTTTTCTCCTTCACTGCTGCTAATCTTCACTGTATTCGCATCAGCAAAAGTAGCCGTACCTTTCTCGATTTCAACTTTATTTCCTTTTAAAAGCGTTCCGACTCCACCTGTTAACTTTTTGACAACACCATCTTTGAAAGCTTGGACCTTTGAAAAGTCTACCTCGACCTTATGAACTGAAATACCAAATGCATCTAGATTTTGAGCTTGATGAAAGTGATGGCTAGCTGTAATCAATGCTTTTGATGGAATACAGCCTACATTTAAACAAACCCCTCCAAGGTTCTCTTTTTCAACAATCGTAACTTTTTGTCCCAGCTGTGCAGCACGAATCGCTGCCACATATCCTCCTGGACCAGCCCCAATTACAATTGTGTCTGTTGAATGAAGTTCATTTGTGTTCATATTTCATCCTCCTAATACATTTATTTTGTTCACAAGAGCGGTCTATAATGAAACGCTTTCAAATCATTAGTAAAATATCATTCATGTGAACAAATAATAGAATCCTATTTCCGTTCTAAATGTAAATAAAATATTCTAGCATTTCTAGAATACGTAAATAAAGAAAGTGATTTGTAATTATCGAAAGGAAGCATACGTTTTCCTATCACGATGAAGTCACATATACTTTGCTCAACATTTCACTTACTTTAATTACATAAATTATGTTAATTACATTTTATTTTTGTTTAAGACAAATTAACTTATGATGGATTTGTAAGAAACAGCCGGCTTAAAATTTTTTATAGGTATTTGTGAAAAAGTTCACAAATGAATCGATTTGGAGGAAAAATCCATGAATATGTTTGAAATTATTCAGACAACGCTTACTGACAAGAATATTCAAAGTGCCATTACTTCAACAATCTTTATTATTCTACTAGGCTTCTTTTGTCGTAAAAAAGGCATTTTTAATGATCAGATTGGAAAAATGCTATCAAAGGTCGTATTAACCGTTGCATTACCTGCTATGGCCTTCACATCCTTTTTGATGGATATTGATCAAAAAACTTTATCTGAAGGAATGAACATTTTAATTTGGGGACTACTTATTTACATTATTTTAATTTTTGTATCTAAACCTATGTATCTTAAATATAAAGGGGACAAGCAAGATACCTTGCGTGTTTTAACCATTTTTGGTTCAACAACCTTCTTTGGTATTCCTATTGTAGGTGCTATATACGGACCTGAGGGTGTTCTGTACGCGTCCATTTTTAATATTGGATATCGAATTTTTCTATATTCCTATGGTTATATCAAAATGAGTGGACTAAAAATGGAAGCAAAAAATATAAAAGAAATGTTTTTAAATCCTATTGTCATTGCTACCTTTCTAGGACTATTCATTTGGATGTTCCAAGGCTATCTGCCTCAAGTGGCCGTTGCAGCTGCTGATGGAACAATATCCAATTTTGGATTTTTACGAATCGACCAGACTGCCGTTTGGTTATATAAACCTATGACTTATTTATCTGGACTCGCTTCACCACTTGCTTGGCTTTCTATCGGAGCAACACTCGGTGCTGTCAATTTCAAAACAGCTATAACAGATCGTACATCTTTATTCTACAGTGTAAACAAAATTGTATTCGTTCCTATTATCAATATTGTTATTCTCGCGATTCTATCACTAACAGGAATTCTGCCGATGAGTGCTGTTAGCTTAGGGGTTATTGTCATTATGATGGCGACACCAACTGCTACTGTAGCAGCTGCCTATGCAATTAGTTTTGATAAGGATGCACTTCTTGCTTCTAATGCGTCTTTGCTTTCAACGATCACTGCCGTTGTGATGATTCCAATATGGATTGTCGCCATTAATTTAATTAGTAGTACAGGAATATTTGGATAAATCTATATTAAACTTCCCTGTTGATTTCCGCTGCAGGCACTAAGCGATCGCGGGCGGCCCGCTCCAATCAACAACAAAATAGCATTATCAACACTGAGCTTTAACACAGTATATAACAAAGGAGAAATGGATCATGACATTAAAAGTAGCTTGTTACGGAGTTAGGGAAAATGAGGTACCGTTTTTTAATCAATTAAATAAGTATCATTTTGAGCTAGTCTTGATTGAAGATTTACTTAGACATGACAATATAGATACTGCTATCGGGATGGATGCTGTTTTATTAAGAGGAAATTGCATAGCAGATGAGGAAAACATTCTAAAATTAAAAGAATACGGTGTAAAATATTTGTTCACACGTACGGTTGGCTATAATCATATTGATTTGCAAGCAGCAGCAGATTACGACATGTATGTTGCAAGGGTTCCTTCTTACTCTCCAAATGCCATTGCAGAGCTATCATTAACTCTTGCCATGTCATTATTAAGACATACTACCTATACGACAACAAAAACAGCGAATAAAGATTTCACAGTAGATAAAGCTATGTTTAGCAAGGAAATCAGAAACTGTAAAGTTGGTATTATTGGAACTGGTAAAATTGGGTTAACGGAAGCGAAACTTTTTAAAGGACTTGGTGCTGAAGTTCTTGGATATGATTTATTCCAAAGCGATGCAGCGAAACAAACGGTTACCTTTATGGATTTGGACGATTTATTAAAAGAAAGTGATATCGTAAGTATTCATGTACCTTATATTCCGGGAGAAAATGAAAAGATGGTCAATGCTGAATTCATTTCAAAAATGAAGGATGGAGCCATTCTCATTAACACTGCTCGGGGTGAACTTCAAGATAATGAAGCCATTCTGAAAGCCATTCAATCTCGTAAACTAGAAGGCTTTGCAACAGATGTATTTGCGAATGAAGAAAAAATATTCTTCCAAAAATTTGACAATACAACAAAAAGCTTAGATCCAACTGTACAGGCACTGCTGGAATTATACCCTCGTGTCCTAGTGACACCTCATATGGGATCGAATACAGATGAAGCACTTACCAATATGATTGAAACAAGCTTTGAAAACCTACATGATATTATCACAAAAGGGCACACAGCCAATGCTGTCCCTTTACCAAAAAAACGAGATCTTGTTACTAAGGGCTGATTACTATTTCCATGAAAAAGGGTCAAACTGTATTAAGTTTGACCCTTTTTAATTATTTAAAAGACATGATTAAATGCTCTTTCTCAGGAACGATATGAAATACCATAATCGGTCGTCCAACTGCTAAATACTTTAATTCTTCACTTAAATAACCAATCTCATTTAAATACTGCAAGTACTTTTTGGTTGAAATACGTGATAAATCAACGGTTTTCGCAATATCCTCTGTTGAAAAATACCCCTTTTGATCCACTACCACATGAAGAATTTTTTTTAAGGTTAGTTTTGATAATCCTTTAGGCAATGTTGAATGCAATTCATTTCCGGCAGGATGTAAACATGAAGGACCTCTCTCTTTTATTAATATTTGATCTAACGTATCCTGATCCGTTTTTTCTAACTTAGTAGTTAGTGAGTGGTATTGGAGAAAATTCTCTATGGCTAGTTCAAATCTTTCATATGAAAAGGGTTTAATTAAGAAATCAATCACACCATACTCTAGCGCTTTCTTAATGGTTGGTATGTCGTGAGCGGCTGTAATCATAATAATGGGTATTGAAAGCTGTTTTTGACGTACTGATTGTAAAAAATCAATCCCCGTTTCTCCTGGTAAATAGACATCCAGTAAGATTAAATCAGGAATATCCTCATTAATGACATTCCATAGCTCCCCAATACTGCCGACAGTAGCCACAATATGAAATCCTTCAAACCGCTCAATAAATTGCTGATTGATCATTGCAACCATAGGGTCATCTTCAACTATGATAACTTTAATCATCTATGTTCCTCCGTTTATAAGGTACTTCCATTCGAAAGATACTTCCATTCCCTACTTCTGATTGTACATCAACTAGACCATGATATTGTTTGACAATTGATTGAATTGCATCCAATCCATAACCCCTAGCCCCGCCTTTTGTTGAAAAACCTCTCTCAAAAATCCTTTCCATCAACCCTTCATCCATGCCTATTCCTGTATCCTTCACTTCAATTAAGATCACTTCCTCCTCCTCATCATAGTGAAGAAAGATCGTCGATTGTTTTATGGATGTTAACGCCATAGCCTCTTTGGCATTATCTAGTAAGATCCCCATTGATAAAAGCAAATCATGAAGCATCTCACCCATTTTTATATTTGGAAAATAAGAATCTGAATCTATTGTTAACTTGACACCTTGCTCCTTTAACTCGCTTGTTTTCCCAAGTAAGAAGCCTGCAACGGCTGGGCTTTTAACTTTATCTGATACAAACCCTATCTCTCGGTGATAATCAGCATTTAATACACGAATAAAGTGAGCGACATCTTGATATTTTTCCAATTCAATTAATCCTAAAATCGTATGCAATTGATTCATAAATTTATGATTTTGAGCACGCAGGGTATCAATATATTGTTCAGTTCCACTAAGCTCTCGAATAAGCTGTTGCATTTCTGATTGATCACGTAAAGTTGCTACCGCTCCATAGATCCTATTCTCTATATAGATAAGCTGAATATTAACGATGAACTCAAACTGATTCACTACAATGACATGATTGGAAATGGACTTTCCTGTTGTAAATACTTCACAAAAAAACGTTGAAAAGATATCTTTATCGAGATATCCATCTTTCATATTGTCCCCAGTAAACTTGGCATTCTTTATGAGTTTTGTAAAATTTAAATTTTGTAAAAGGATTTTTCGATCTGGCGTAACAGCAATGATCCCTTCACCTACTGAATCGATAATAATATCGCGTTCCTTAATATTGGCCACGATCTGCTTAGGTTCAAGTCCTAATAAAATTTTCTTTAATTGCTGTGCTAAATATAGTGCCCCCAATATTCCCACAAAAAGCCCAAATCCTAATCCCAATAACAGGTTTTTCTGTGCATTCCATAGTTCTTTATTGATTGTTTTCTGAACATAACCAACACAAACAATTCCAACTTGCTGGCCTTCTTTATTCCATATAGGTGTAAAGAAACGCGTACCCTCTCCTAGCACACCAACTTGCCTTGAAAAATGCTCAGAACCGTCTAATGATTTTTTGGCATCCTCTATATTTGAAAAAGGTTTTCCTATGACACTTTCATCTGGATGTGATTTTCGAATAAGCTCATTATTGAGCACAACAACAAAGCTAACACCTGTCGATTCCATCACTTCCAATGTGTAGTCCTGTATAGCTGAACTAGATGAATCATTTTCAACCTCATTTATGACACGGGGATCTTTTGCAACCATTCTACCAATATTCTTTAATTTTTCTTTTACAACATTGTTTTCTCGTTCCAACACATATAAATTTAAAAGAGTGGCACATGCGATCAACGAAACGATGACTGACATTAAAACTAGTAATGTCGTCATTTTTTTTAATGATAATTTAGACATCCATTTATTCATAATCATATTTAAAATCCTTCAGTTTAATTTACTACTATTTTAGCAATATTCTATTGCCCCTTCTACTCCTATTAGCCAAAAATTACGATCACTATCCCCTTTGGCCAAATCCTCTTAGTTGAGGGATTTGGCCAAAGGTCATAAAGGGGAAAGTGATCTTTCACTCGTTAGTTTATAATCCCTTTCTTTATAATTTCTACCTGAATCTTTGGAACAAAATGCACCTTTTGATAGTTGCTTCCCCAGTCTTCCTTTTGCTTCTTCCAAGTATCGGGATGGAACGCAATGAGTTGTCTGCCGATACCTAATCCGTCGCAGCGGGCTTTTTGCATTTTTTTTAGCGTTTTATTTGCTAAATCCGTCATCTCTTTGGATAGAAGCTTGTTTAATCGGGCAACTGTTTTTTTATCATTTAAGAGATCGTTAGGATATTCAAGGACACTCACCTTCCATTTTAGATCCAGCCTAACCGTAATTTGACCGTCTGGTTGAATCAACACTTTCCTCTTTCGCTTTGATTTTTCTACATTAAAGGTCATAAAATTATAGACTTTTTTTTGATCCTTCTCGGAACTTATTTTTTGGGTGAAGGTCGCCGATTTCCCTTTTTTATCTTTTAAAAGTAAATACATAGTAGATTCATCCTGGCTTAGTATCCCTGTAAATTGATATTTATGAAACATGGCACTATGCGAAACGTCCACTCGTTTCCCATTTTCCATGATGTATGGAAGAACAAAATCTTCTCCGGGGTCCATCATCACAGGGAAAATCGTTTCAACGGTTACCTTAGGAACGGTTGTAGTTTGTTCTTTGCTCTTGATTAATTCATCAATTTCTTCTTCAATTAAGACATTCCCTACTTTTTTAAGGGAAAATATGTCTTCCGCTCTCCCTTTCGCTACTCCAATCCTAGCATTGAAAGCGCTTTTAGGATCGCGGTAAAAAATATCGAGGAGCTGATGAATATCTTGTTTTGCCATCTCCTCTCCAATAACAATGATCCGATTTCTGTACGCACGAAGATTTCGGGATATCCTCTCATCCGCTCTATGGCGGGTTTCCCTTGGCGTACTGCCAACCGTGAATATCAACTCGTTTTTAGGGCTCTGTTGTTCGGAAACAGGTACGTCCCTTATGACATAGGTGGATAGAATCTTTCCATTCGGCTCGAGATCAACCCCTCCTCCATAAATCAAACGAGCATCCTTTAAAAGATCTTGATCCCAACATCCAGTCATCAATAGGAGAACAAAAATAAAAATACTTAATAAGTAAATTCTTTTCACCTGGCTTGGGCCTCCTTTTTTCTTAAAAGATATGAGAAGATGAGCAGGATCAAAGGAAGCCCAACCACAAAGGTATAATGGAGTATCTTAATCATTCGATCGTAAAGGTCAGTAATTGCTGGATCTTGAGCAATCATAGCCAGAATAAAGACAATGAAAACGACATAAGGGACTGCTTTTTTATGTTCACCCCGGTGAAAGAAGTGACCTAAACCTGCTGTTGCCATGTATAACCAAGAAACAATTGCAGTGCTAACAATAAAAATCCATAAGGATAAAAAGATTAAATCAATCCGTTGAATAATCTGGAAAGAGAAACCCTTTAGCATATAAAGAAGAGGTTCCGAAATGGCAGGCATAACCTCCGGGCTGAAAATGATTAAACTTGTAAACACCTCAAATGTGTATAAAAGTGAAATCACCAAACTCCCTAAAGATGCTGCCTTTAATTTCCCACTGCTTTTCCCTTCAACAAAAGGATAAATGACTAATATGACTTCGTACCCGACTAAAGGAAACAATGCTGCATTCGAAGCTTTGATGATCTCCCCCCACCCAGCTTCCATGATAGGAAATACATATGTAATATTTGCATGGGCATAACCGAACAAGGATAATATCACGATTACTATGATCGTAAATGAAGATATGACAAAAAGCCTGGCAATTACTCGAAGGTTTTCTTTAACCAAATATGCACAGGTGAAAAGAGTAAGAATTAATAATGCCCATCTTGGTGTTGTTTGCAGCACCCACCTTCCAACGACATCAGCAAAAAAGGCTAAGACCGTACTAACAGAAAACAGAAAATAGACAATATAAGCAAAACCAAGCAGCTTTCCAAGAAACTTTCCAGTGATTTTCGGCAAGAAACTGTATATCGTATCAGAAGGAAACCGTTTGCAAAGAGCCCAAAGAATCAAAATAATCACTTGTACGGCCAATCCGGCAATTAAGCTAGAGATCCACGCTCCTCCTTTAGCAGTTGCCTGCAATTTATTCGGAAGGGATAAGATTCCAACCCCCACTTGAGACTGTATAACAAAAAACATGAGCTGACCCTGAGTAATTTTACTCTTTTTCAGGATCATCATGTAGCCACCCCCTTGAATATCTTTCTTGATTTACCCTTTTCGGATGAGGATCATGAGGACGCTGATTCAAGCTCCAAATTGGAAAGCGTGTAAAAGTATCCTTCAAATCCTTGATTCGAAGAGGCATAACAGGCGCAAAATAGGCTGTACCAAAGCTCTCTAATTTACATAAATGGATTAAAATAAAAAGAATACCAAACATGATTCCGATCAAACCGAACATCGCGGCCAGGATCATAAGCGGGAAACCCAGAATACGCGTTGCGGTACTTATTTCATTAGACGGCGCCACAAATGAAGAAATAGCGGTTAAAGCGACAACGATAACCATGGGATACGAAATCAATCCAGCTCGTACGACCGATTCGCCAATGACCAAGCCGCCAACAATCCCTATAGTTTGACCTACTCGGCTCGGCAAACGAATTCCTGCTTCACGCAGCACTTCTAAAGTAATCTGCATAAGCAAAGCCTCCAAAATAGGTGGAAATGGAACTTTGTCTATACTGCTTTTCACGGTAAAAATCAAATTTACAGGAAGAATTTCGGGATGAAAGCCAATAATGGCAATATATAAAGCAGGTACTAGAGATGCGATGATAAAGCTCACCAAACGAAGCAATCGAATGAACGATCCGACAATCCACCTGCTGTGATAATCATCCGGGCTTTGATAAAACGCAAAGAAAGTCACCGGCAAAATCTGCGCAGTTGGATCTCCATCAGATAATATAACGACACGACCTTCCATCAAATGGGCTACTGCCCGATCTGGCCTTTCTGTAAATAAAATTTGCGGAAATAGAGAAGATGGGTTATCCTCAATCATTTCGGCAATGAATCCAGGTGAAATCACGGTGTCCATCACAATGGAACCAAGTCTTTGATCCACTTCTTCAACCAAATCCGGATTCGCCAGATCCTGCATATAGAGAAGAGCCAATTTTGTTTTGGTTGCCTTTCCGACCTGGTAGTAACGGACGACCAGGGACGGATTTTCAATACGCTTTCGAACCAGATACAGATTCGTGATGAGGTGCTCTATAAAACCATCATGAGCGCCTCGAATGGCCCCTTCGTTTTCTGGCTCTAAAATATTTCGTTTATTTTCTGCCGCCATGCCAACAATAAAAGCTTCTGTTGTCCCTTCAAATAACAATACGCAATTTCCTTGAACTAACGATTGGGGCAACTGGCTGAGATCCGATTTCTTCGCAATATCCACAGAAGCAATGATTGCATCTACGGTTCCTTCTTTTTTTTCTTCTAACGGACGAATGATCTCATTTTGAATTCTCTGTTGATCAGACAGGGATTCAAAAAAGACAATGAGCCCCTCCAATTGATTAAACCTAATGCTCCGCCACTTCAGATCACTTGAATGAAACAGCTGGTTTTGAATGTATTCCTTATTTTTTTGCAAGGAAGGAAACACGTTAATGGACGGGCTTTTTTCTGCACGTTTGTTCGAAAATAATTTTCTAAAAAGATCCATCATTATACTTCTCCTAGGTTCCATTCAATTTTTATTAATTTAACCAATAAAATGGGGATTATCCCTAAAAATGCCATGCGTATAGATAACTAAATGAGGAAAATAAAAAAGCTGAAATATACAATATTCATTAAATCTTGTATATTTCAGCTTTTATTAAATTAAACACTGCCATACCTAAAATGCATTCTATTTCCATCTCTCAAGCTTGTGAATGTTTTTGACAAACATGCCAGCTAAAAATTTCGGAACCCCCATTTCAATGCATTTTTGTTTAACAAATTCTTTCATTTCTCCTATTGTTATTTCTTTTTGTGTGAATTCCCCTTCTTGATAACAATGCATACAGTACATAGAACTTTTTTCTAGATTTTCCTCAGTCCCACGGTCTTCTTCTTTCTTTAATGGCATGGAACAGCTTTGACATTTTTTATATACTTTCATTAGTTTTCTCCTCCAAATGGCTCTATAACTTAATAAATTTTTTTGACTCGAAATTTCCCATTGTTTCTGTTTGTTGCAGCAAACATCAGTAATAGATCCGTTATTCATTCTTCAATATCACAGAAAGTTCTTTTAATTTATTATGCTGTTGAATGCGATAGTGATGTCCTTCCTTTTCCAAATACCCTTTATCACAAAATTGTGCAAATACATGCAATAAATGGCGATAGGATACACCTAGAAAATCACACACTGTTACATGTTTCTCCTTATATACACCTGCATCAGCGGTTTGCAATATAAAATCCGCTAGCCGGTTTTCAAGCGGAAAGGCAAGACTTTGTGAATACTTTGCAGACATTCGTGTTGCTTTTATACTTAAAAATTTGGTTAGCGCTCGAAGAAATGTCGTATCTTCGAGCATTTGTGTGCGGCATTGATGAAAAGGAATTGCAAAACAAATAGTCTTTGTGGAGGTTTGTATCCCTTTTGTATAGTACACCTCATTTAATAGTTCCATTTCCCCAATAAAATCTTGTGCACTGATAAAATTGATCAAGGAAACTTTCCCATTTTGGTACGTTACGTAAATTTTAGCTTTTCCCTCAATGACATAAAAGAAATAATCCGGCCGCATGCCTTCTCGAATAATCCATTCATCACGCTTATATTCGCGTACTTCTATAAACTCTTCAATCGGAAAAGAAAATAAATGCGAAATGGAGTGTTCCTCCAAATAATGTTGCCTTTTCTGCTTTTTATATATTTCCATCATCCACACCCAAAATATGAGATATCTCATATTATTGTACGTATCTTCTTGTTATTATGCAAATATTGGGGGGATTCACAATGAATACACAACGCTGGATGAACAGACAGTTCTTCAGTTTCTATATGACATGGGGTGTTTTTCTACCCTATTGGACTGGTTGGATGATTCATACAAAAGGAATTACGGTTTCACAAGCGAGTTTGATTATGAGTTTAGGGTTGGCTGCACGAGGACTTTCTACCTTATTTGCATTTCCTTATTTATCAGGGAAATTTAGCAGTAAAACTTTACTAAATGGAATGTCAATCGGCACACTGATAGCCATTCTGTGTTATATTCCGGCAGATTCTTTTGCTAGCTTACTTATTGTAACGTTATTTTTGCATTTCTTTTATCCTACATTGATGCCTGCATTAGATAGTGCAGCAAGCGTTCTTGTACAGAGTAAACAATTAAAACATTACGGGAAGAGCCGCTCTTGGGGATCCATCGGGTTTGTCGCGGCTGGCATGATCTTAACCTTCTTTACAGGGGCGCTTGGGGACGACGTGATTTTATGGGCGCTGTTACTCGGCACATTGGTATTCGTATGTCTGGGTTTTATGCATGCACCCGCTGCTTTATCTAAAAAACCACAAGCGGGTGAAACAAAAAAAGATGGCATGTTGAAATTATTTCGTATCAAACACTTTGGATTGGTGCTCGTCATCGTGATTTTACTGCAGGCGGCACACGCTTCTTATTACAACTATGGCTATATATATTTACAAGAAATCCACGCACCCCAATATTTAATTGGTGTAATTATTAACATTGCCGTAATGGCAGAAATTCTTTTCTTTTCCATTGCTGATCGGACTTTCCGAAAATTTTCAGTAGGCTCCTTACTGACACTAGCAGCTCTTGGTTCAACCGTTCGTTGGATATTAGTATTTGCCTTTCCAAATGTCATTGTGTTCTCTATCGCACAAGCATTACATGCATGCTCATTTGCTATGGCGCATTATGCCTTTATGAAATACTTAATCAAACATATTCCACATGAACAGATTCCGAAGGCACAAGGGATATACTCTGCTCTGGCACTTAGCTGGAGCACAGCGGCGTTCACCATCTTCGGCGGGTATTTATACGAAATTGAACCAAGATACGCCTTTATTGGGATGATCATTTGCACTATACCAGCGATGTTGCTTGCACTTGTTTATCGGAAATTGGATTATCGAAGGGAAGTCCAAACCAAAAGTCTTGTTAGCTAATTCCAAATGGTCAATCATTGTGACCCGAAATGGCAATGATTACGCAATAACAAAACAAATTAATCTATAAAGAAAACTCGCCGATTGGCGAGCCTTGGAAGGCGAAGACAGAGGCGTAGTTGCACTTACACTTAATTCCTAAAATTGGCAACTGCGTCGATTTATCTTCTGTGCTGGCAATTTATACTTTCTTAATGTGTTAAAAAGGTGATACAAAATTGTATCACCTGAGAGTGTAGACAAAGTATAATTCGTCACCTTTCCAGGCTGATTGAAAACGTTTGACTTTCGAGGCACGAAGCCTTACGAGGAGCGGAGTTACCGTGGATGGGTAATGAGCACCAAAGGAAGGTGAGTAACGAAGAAAGCGAGCGTTTGTCAACAGCCTGAGGTGATACGGTTCTCCATAGCCTCTCTAACTGCGAATTTATAAAAAAAAGAACCTTCAATCTATAGATAGATCAAAGATTCTATGTTTTTTTAATGATGTTCTATTATTTATTAAATTCCTTTGTTTCTACATCCAAAGAATTAATTATAGACTACCTCTTTTTCGCTTAAACCAAGCGTCTCTGCTGTTGAAGTATGAATTTTGTGCAGAAGCTCTGGATTTTCCAATAGTGACTCGCCATAAGAAGGAATCATTTCTTTAATTTTCGGTTCCCACTCATTCATATGTTGCGGGAAGCATTTTTTAATGACTTCAAGCATAACGTGAACGGCAGTAGAAGCACCTGGAGAAGCACCTAGTAATGCTGCAATCGAGCCATCAGCAGCACTAATAACTTCCGTACCAAATTGAAGTGTACCTTTGCCGCCAGCTTCAGTATCTTTGATAACTTGTACACGTTGGCCCGCTACGACTAAATCCCAATCTTCGCTTTTTGCATTCGGGATAAACTCTCGTAACTCTTCCATGCGCTTTTCTTTCGATAACATAACTTGCTGAATCAAGTATTTTGTTAATGACATCTCTTTTGCGCCAGCAGCCAACATAGTTAAGACATTATTTGGTTTTACGGAAGTGACCAAATCCAACATTGAACCGGTTTTTAAAAACTTTGGTGTGAAGCCGGCAAATGGTCCAAATAGCAACGATTTTTTATCGTCGATAAATCTTGTGTCAAGATGCGGAACAGACATTGGCGGAGCACCGACCTTAGCTTTGCCGTATACTTTTGCATGATGCAGCGCTACAACATCTGGATTATTACACACCATAAATATTCCGCTTACCGGGAAACCGCCAATATGTTTTCCCTCAGGAATACCTGATTTTTGTAGTAAATGCAGGCTTCCTCCCCCGCCTCCGATAAAGACGAATTTTGCAGTATGGCGTTCGACAGTACCGCTAAAGGTATTCTGCACTTTCAATTCCCACAAGCCATCGCTAGTACGTTTAATATTATTAACACTATGATTGTAATTTATATTGACATTTTTATTCTCTAAGTGCTCAAACAACAAGCGCGTTAAAGCACCAAAGTTGACATCCGTTCCAGAGTCAATTTTTGTTGCCGCTATCGGTTCATCCCATGAGCGGTCTTGCATAATAAGCGGAATCCAGTCCATCAGTTTTTTCGGATCATCGGAAAATTCCATCCCTTGGAATAGGGGATTGTTTGACAGCGCTTCAAAACGTTTCTTTAAAAACGTTACGTTTTGTTCTCCTTGTACCATGCTCATATGAGGCAATGGCATAATGAAATCCTGTGGATTTTGTATCAGATTGCTGTTTACAAGATGAGACCAAAACTGCATTGATACCTGAAACTGTTCATTAATTTTAATCGCTTTACTTATATCTATAGAACCGTCCGGTTTTTCGACCGTGTAGTTAAGCTCGCACAGTGCAGCATGCCCCGTTCCCGCATTATTCCATTCGTTAGAGCTTTCCTCACCTGCGTTTTCGAGCTTCTCAAACACTGTAATTTCCCATTCCGGTACTAATTCTTTTAAGAGTGTTCCCAAAGTGGCACTCATAATTCCGGCACCAATTAAGATAACGTCTGTTTTAGTTTGTCTGTTACTCATTTTTACCATCCTTATATCCTAAGATTTACAGAAAGGATGTAGGCGCTCCTGCTTAGGCATCACAGCAAGCCAGGGCTCGACAGTCACACACCTTTTCTGGATCAATTATAACCTTATTATAGTGTATCACTATTATTAGTAGATTAAAATATTTACTATTATTTTGATAAGTTATTAAGCTTTTAAATAGTTGGTAAAAGTGAGAAGTCCGTCCACATAAAAATTTGCCACTTTTATTGACAGAAAATTCAAACCTAATATATAATTTTTGGTATTACCACTGTCTTTAACATGTATTACCATAATATAAAGGAGACGATGGCTTGAAAGAAAAGGAACGCTCTTCCGATAAAATTGAGAATGAATTAATTAGATCCATATTGTCTGGTGTTTATTCTGTAGGGAGTACTTTACCGCCAGAAAGAGAGCTTGCGAAAGAATTTGGTGTTGGTCGCCCAACTATTCGAGAGGCACTTCAACGATTAGGAAGGGGTGGATGGATAACAGGGAGAAAAGGAATGCCAGCGATTGTTAATGATTATTGGAGCAATGGGAATCTAACGACACTTGTCAACATTGTTGAGAATCATCAATCCGTTACAGATGAATTTATCAAGTACTTATTAGAAGTAAGAAGTTCGTTAACTCCGACTTATATTCGTGATGCTGTTACATGTAATCAACCTAAAGTGGTTGCTCTCCTTGCCAATCTAGAGCAGCTGGAAGATCGTGCAGAAAGCTACGCAAAATTTGATTGGGATTTGCAAAAAAGATGTGCTGGCCTTGCTGCCAATCCGATCTTTCTACTCATTTTAAATAGCTTCGATTCCATTTATGTAGATATGGCAAAAAGATATTTTTCTATAAAAGAACATCGTGAGTTGTCGTTCAACTATTACCAAGACCTATTAAAAGCTTCATTAAAGGGAGATGCAATGGAAGCGGAGAGATTGTCTAAGACAACAATGGAGAAAAGCTTGGCTCTCTGGAAAGATAGAAAAAAATAAAGAAAGCTGGAGGCGTGATGAATGAAATATTTTAAAGAATATTTTTCCTACCCTGATATATTAATCATGAGCTGTCTATTCCTCATTAGCTTCGGATTTATGATTCTTCATTTAACCTCTATCGGAATTTGGGGTGCTTTTATTCTGGGAATGATTATGTATTCCTTAGCTGAGTATTTTACACACAGGTTTCTTTTTCATCTGAAGCCACCAAAGAATGCATTTTTGTTAAAAATGCTTAAGCGCCTACATTATGACCACCATACAAATCCGAACGAATTACATTTATTATTTTTGCCCATATGGTATAGTGTGCCAAACATTGCGATTGCAGGAGCCATTTTTTATTTTCTTTCATCCAGCTTTGTCATGACAAACGCATTTATTGCAGGTATCATGCTCTTTTTATTATTTTATGAGTGGAAGCATTATATCGCCCACCGCCCCCTTCAACCAATATCACCATGGGGGCGTTGGATGAAAAAGGTTCATTTATGGCATCACTTCAAAAATGAAAATTACTGGTATGGTGTTACGAACCCAGCCTATGATTTTCTCATGGGCACTTTTAAAGACCAAAAGGATGTTGCCCAAAGTAAAACGGCTAAAAATCTAGAAAAACGTGGCGACCAGGAAATAGAATTATGATAAATGATCCCTTGTCATCGCCCTGGAAATGTCGAATGAACTTTGCAGCTTCGACATTTCTCAGGGAGTGACAGGCATTTTTTCCTATTGAGAAGAAAGCATGGTAATAGATTGCATAAGACTTGTTTGCAAAGCTTGAAAGGTTTTCTTACCAAAAAATGCATCCGCTTTATTCTCTATTTCTGTTAGCATTGCGTCATTTTCACGAAGTGTTTCGCGGATTCTATCTACAATCTGCATCGCGTTTGCCCCAGTGATTTCTTTAGCGACTCGTTCCAGAAGAACCTTTGTATCAACAGAAAACCTCCGTGCAAAGCTATGGCACCTAACGATATTATTGCGGAGAAACTCGGAATATTCAGGTGTGAAAGCGCGCCGGATGCAGCCCCTCATCCCTGCATAACCATAGGAAATCTCCGATGCAGCCCGATAAAACAAAATCATCCCGTCTGCACGGCTTGATTCAGGGTGCAACCTTAGTTCCGTAATGTACGAAACTAAGCGCTTAACCACTACTGTCCCTCGCTCCATCGCTTCCCACCATTCTATTAAACGCTGTTGTTCCTCTTCAGTCATATGAACGGAAGATTGTTGCGGCATTCCCTTCTCTCCCTTTACTTAGTCTACTAAAGGCGTGGAATGGCTTGAACGTTCTGGACACGTTTCAGAATCCAAAAGAGCCTTGCCAAACCGGTTGGCCTCGTTAATTCTTTTAGCGATTTGCTGGTTCAAAAGCCGACTTTGCTCAATTAAATAATGGGTATCCGGAGTCTCTTCCTTTGCTACTAGCTCAAAATTGGGATGCAATTGAATTTCGCTAATTCGCAAAGTATCTAGATCAAAAACAAGCATTTCTTTTCCAAGAGAAATCGTTTCACCCTTACGAAGCCGTTCAATCGTTCCTCTTACAGCATCAAAACCGTAGCCAATGTCAGCTACAGTAGCATGATACGTGTTCAACCCCGGTGCATTCCGTAACGAAGATATCTGACGAAAGCCAGTCGTAATGGAGCAAACCACTTCCTTTGCAGCCATCCCTTTCTCTAAAGCAGAATCTATCGCATCAAGATAACCATTCCACTGACTACTCCCCAAATTCAAAAATAACCCCCCTTTTTTACCGAACTTCCCCTTTCTCATTAGAAAAACTTGGCGTTCGCCAAGTCCTTTTTGGCGAATGCCTTAGTTTTTCTTATGCGATCTTATTAGCAGATATTCAATTGAACACACACTTTACTTTAGTACGTTAATAAACTTAAATTTCCCTATTAGCTTAAACAGACCTTCAAGGTAAAAATATTCGGTCCTATTCTGTCCTTATGATAAATAATGTAACATTAATATTAAAAGGGGTTTCTTATTCTTTGTTTAGTAGATTTAGTCATTCGGGTAATAGATGCGGGAGAAATGTGGAGTTATTCTTTAATTAAACTAAATGAAAAGTGACAAGGGGCGAATTATTTAGATTAAAGAAATAAAAGAATAGACTAACGATAATGTCCATTCTTGTATTTCATCTTTTATGCTTAACCATTACAATTTCTTGGATTACAATCTCCTATGAAAGGGATGTTAAGCTGGAGAGTTTGTACCGACTAAGTTAGAACTGTAAAGGTTAAGTTACAGCGTAATTTATTTTTTGCTATTCTGGTACAGGTGCAATCGGAGTCTTTGACTTGGCACTTTACTTCTGTACCGGGAGAAGATTTCAGGGTCACAGTTTTGGAAAAAGTAAAGCATTCTTCACGTGTAAATTCTTTACAAGTAACTTTTACACAAATTCTAATGCCTGTGGTTTTAGGTTTGACCTTTATAGTAACTGTCGCTGTATCCCCCGTTCATGATCGTAACTAAATTGCAAGTGACCACTTCGTTTACTTCCGTACATGACCCTTGACTTGAGGTAAGACCTACCTTTTCAATAGAATTGGATGTAAATTTCGATATCTTTGAAGAATCCATCTTTTACCTATACTTATGATACGGTTCACCACATTGAATCTATATGAGTTATCTTGTTAATCAAGTGGAACTAACCCTTTTGGGTATTCTATAAGATCCAATCCACTTCTTTAAAAAATATCAGCTAAATAGGATTGAATCGATTCAGGTAATAGTTGAAAGAATAATCCTTCGTATTTGATATCAAGTAGACCAGCAATAATAAAAATAATAATGATTAATAATAAAAGGGGTTTCTTATTCTTTTTAGAAATCCACTTCAATAGGCTCCCCTCCTCTGAAAAAATAACGTTATAGTTAGTTAAATTTTTGTTAGCACAATACCCGCTAGTGCGGAGATAATCCCGATGACTTGATACATTTTAAGTCTTTCTTTATATAGCCAACAGCTGCCGAGAACAACCACTAAACAACTTAAACTAACGATTGGGAATACAATACTCGCTACTCCTGTATCAATAGCAAAAAAGTAGCTACTATAACCTACAACACTAATACATCCAATAATTGCCCCAAATTTCAGCTCTGTACGCTGCCATTTTTCCTTCATAATAAAGCTATTAATGATTAAATAAGCCGCACCGCCACCATACATACAAACAAGCGTATTGATTGAATCAATATGTAAATGCGAAGACGTCTTCATCAGCACACCGAGTACACCAAACGATAAAATCGATAATAAAACGCGGTACATCCACGGCTTATTATCCATTTTAATATCACTACCTGGTACATATTGAATGATAGCTGCAGAAGCAAGCATTACAATAATGCCAATCCACTGAATGAGTGTAATATTCTCGTGGAAAATAAGTGCCGCACTTAGTATGGGAATAACCGTATTTGTGCTAATAAGCGGTGCCGTTAAACTCGCAGGTCCTTTTTCAAACGCCTTTGACATTTGAATATTACCGTTTGCATTCAATATTCCGATGACCGTACCTAGTACAATTGTTAATCCATTAAATGGTGCAAACCCTACGACTGTTCCATAGCCAAGCATTAATAAAAACGCGATAAGATAAAAGAAAAACTGCATATGAACCTTTGATAGTCCTTTTCCTGACGTGAACTTAAAAATCATATTATTGATTCCAAAGCAAAACATCGTCAGTACTGCTGCTACAATCCACATTAATAATCCTTCTCTCCCTTTGATAGAATTATTTTAATATAGATTTCTAGCACTTCATATGATTTTTACAAATAAAAAATAAACTTGTCCGTTTTTTACCACAAACTGACCCCTTCCATTTACTCTAAAGTGATACTTTTAAAAAGGCCAGTCCTTTGCTAATGTTATCA
Source organism: Cytobacillus dafuensis (assembly GCF_007995155.1). NCBI lineage: Bacteria > Bacillati > Bacillota > Bacilli > Caryophanales > Bacillaceae > Cytobacillus > Cytobacillus dafuensis. The sequence continues at coordinate 4,856,384 of NZ_CP042593.1, forward strand.
ATAAATTCTAAAAAAGTAAGGAAGATTTATGACTATGCAAACTACACAAAGTTATGCAAGACCACGTACAAAAACTTTTGATTTGATTCTAACATCCATGTTAATTGCACTTGTATTCGTTGCTACTTTCTTTTTGAATATCAGATTACCGATTGCGGCAAATGGTGGTTTAGTTCATCTTGGAACAGCTATGCTTTTTACCGCCTCCATCTTGTTTGGTCCTAAAAAAGGAGCTATGGCTGGTGCTATTGGGATGGGATTATTCGACTTAATCTCTGGTTGGACATTGTGGGCACCCTTCACCTTTGTGGTTCGGGGATTACAAGGGTATATCGTTGGAAAAATCGCTTGGTCGAATGGCCGCAATGGTAAAAGTGTTCCCTTCAATCTACTAGCTATTATCATTTCAGTCCCCGTGATGTTAGCGGGTTATTACATTTGTGAAGGGGTTCTATATGGTAGTTGGATTGCACCATTGGCCTCCATTCCGGGAAATATAACTCAGATCGTTGTGGGAATCTGTGTAGCCATTCCTCTTTGTGTTGTTCTGAAAAAGGTTCCTGTTTTTAAATAATTATTCAAGCACAACTATACAACAATTTTATATAGCTAAAAAAGGAGAAGGCTTTATATATCAAGCTTTCTCCTTCTTTTTTGATTTTTAAAATGCTATCATACTGGAATTTCCAACTAAAAAATAACCTCACTTAGTCCATTTTAATATCCATTTACAAACTCGGTTATTATTGCCATTTCATCTTCTGTAAGTTCCCTCTCTGTGTATTTCTCATATTCTTCTATTATTCTCTGTTTATCCCCTTTAAAAATATCTGTGTATCCTGCAATGGTTCTAAGCAGGGTAACTTCCTGATTAAATTCCTCTTTTGAAATCGGCTTCCAATGGGAAAGGATATATGTTTCTGCATCAAACATTTCTAGTTTATCTAAAAGCGGAAGTATTCCTTTGATTGTATAATTTCTTTTTTCAGAATAAATATCAGGGTAAATGCAATCTCCTAAAAATAGAATCTTTTCTTCTTTAATATACACAATTGCAGAGTCTAAGGAATGGTCCCCTCCAACATGCTGTACGATACAAGTTACTCCTCCAAGGTCGATTTCCAATTGATTTTCAAAGGTTAAATCAGGTAAGACAATGGTTATATCTCGCCGACCCGTGAATTCCTTCTTAATTGCATTCGCACAAAATTCAATTTCCTTTCCTTCTTTAACTCTTTCAGCTAATGCCTCGTCTGACCACGAAAGATGGATTAATTTCTCCATTTCCTCTTTAGTTTGTTTGGAAGAAATAGATACAGTCTTAGTTAAAGCTGCTAGACCAAATATATGATCCCAGTGCCAATGAGTAAGTACGACCATATCAGGATGGGAGACTTGCCTTTTTGAAAGTTCATCAAGAAAATATTGGGCATGCTTTTCCGAATTACCCGCATCAATCATTAATGTCTTGTGATTCCCAACAACCATCCCAAGAATGGGCCGGTCGGTCTCCGATATTGGAGTCATATACCAAAACCGCTTACCAATCTTCTCAATCAAGTGCATAATTACTTCCCCCTTTCTGTTTAAAATCTACTAGTATTGTAATAATGCCAATTTCTCCCCTGTTACTCCTTCGATTTTGGCAAGTCTAGTGCTTGGTATTTTAACTGATACTTTCCTCCGTCAGCAACATCTGAATGATACAAAGCCTTAAGTGCAAAGTTTTTCTCAAGGCCGTGTTCTTCCATCAACTCTTTTAAACGCTTTTGCAATTCCTTATTATCTTTGACAAATTGTTTCATTTGCGATTTCATGAACTTCATAAGATATCCACTCCTTTCAAGAACCAAATCTATCTACCATGTATAACAATGTCATTCATAATTATTGATCTATACTGGCGGTTGCTGCTTTTAGTAAGGCAACTAACGAACCAGTTAGCTAAACAAACACTTGACTCTCAATTAGTAATCGCTTTCGGCCACGCCACCTCTAATTGAATTCCATTGTTATCCGTGAAAATAAAATTTCTTATTTTGCCCTGATCGTAAATATCAGTCATGATAATACCTTCGCTCAATAGTTTTGCTCTCAAAGTAAGCCCCTCCTCTTCAGAATGAATCGCAAATGCGATGTGCTGAAGGGCACCCGGCAAAAAGCTGTATAGCTCCGTTGCCGCTGGATTCTTGGACAAACGCTTAAGTTCCTCGTCGCTTCGGAAAATTTGTGCGTCCGGATATTCGAAGAAATGAATGCCCCACGTTTCTACGTTGCCGGGCCTAATAAAACAATGTCTTCCCCTTTTCTTAAACGCCGGATAAACAGTCCCAACCTGCATCGCTAACACATTCTTATAAAAACGTATCGTCTCATCTAGATTCCGTGTTATTAAAGCTATATGATGAAATCCCCTCCACGATGATATTTTAGGGTTCTGTTCTTTCTGTTGTTCATTGTTCATGAAAATTCACTCCCTTTGATGAATATAATTAGAATTCTAACTAATATTTTAAAAAAAATTAGGCTTACTTCTTCTCAAACAAGTTAACCAATTTGATGAGTAACTTTTTAAACGTTTCAAATTCATCAGCTGAGAAACCTTCTTTAACCCGTTCCTCAACAAGGTGCGTAATCTGCTGCGTCTCCGTTGCCATCTTCTTTCCTTCATCCGTCAAGAAGATTTGCTTATAGCGTGCGTCGTCTGGATGGTTCTTACGAATAATTAACTTCTTCTTTTCTAAACCATTCATAAGACTTGTTACACTTGGGCGTTCGATCATGAGGATTATCTCTAACTCCGATGAAGTGATTCCTGGAAAGTGATTAAGAATACCTAATGCGCTCCATTGAGTGTGTGTAAGTCCGATTTGCTTAAGATGCTCTTCAACTTCACGCCTTAAGGTGATATAAGCTACTTTGGTCATTCGTCCGATTGGCCCCTGTTCCCAATCCCAGTTTGATGTGTTCAGATGACTATTCATGTGTATCCCTCTTATATTAGTTAGAATTCGAATTAAATTGTATGGTAATTGTTTCTTGATGTCAAGAGGATTAAGTACCCTCGTTAACATAACAAGAAAATTAAACAACTTTATTATTTTTTAAACTACTTTATTTGACAAAACATCCACTTTAAATCTATTAATTCTTCATAGCCCTTACGGTGGCTACTGCCGGAATTCCTCATCTAGCAAAAAAACTCAGCTTATAACCTCATCTACTTATGGTAATGTTTTACGTATTATTTTTCTTTTAGCATTACTTTCTATTAATACATTAGGCATGATTCAATTATATGTCGAATCATGCCTAATAATTTATAATCAAAGAGTTATCCTAGATTAAGATGCTCTCATATTCTACTCTTCTAATACTAATGGTTATGTCCTTCGGAACACTTATAAATTCGGAACACCAGCTAGAATTATTTTTTCATTAATTCCTCATCTCTTTTAATCGTAGCATCAACACCCTTGATCACGGTTGAGATGAAAGCTTGATCTTCTAATGCCACTAATCCTGCAACCGTTGTTCCACCAGGAGAGCAAACTCTATTAATCAGCACCCATGGATCCTCGTTACTTTCAAGAATCATCTTAGCACTTCCTAAAACAGCTTGTGCTGCAATTTTATTTGCTAAATCTTTCGGTAATCCATTTTTTACAGCCCCACGAGCCAATGAATCAATAAATAAATACACATAAGCTGGTGAGCTGCCTGCAATGGCCGTAAAGGTGCTGAAATGATTTTCAGGTAATTCAATTGCCATACCAATCGCATTAAACATTCCTAAAACAAAGTTCACTTGTTCCTTACTAGCTGCTTTATTTCCACATACAGCTGCAGCACCTTCACCAATCATGGCATTGACGTTTGGCATTACCCTAATGATCGCCTGGTCATTTCCTGCTTCTATAAGCTTTTGAATTTTTTCAATAGAAGTACCTGCTGCAATTGAAACGATCAGCGGTTTGTTGTCTTTAATCAATTCTTTCAATGGCGACAAAACCACCTCAAATTGATTTGGTTTAACCGCTAAAATCAAAATGTCTGTCAGTTTTACTACCTCTTCGCTAGATGCACATGCATTCATTTTAGTTTCAGAAGCAAACAGATGCATCTTTTCTGTATCTACATCAAATACAAAAATATCTTCCGCTTTTGTATGCTCATTATTAATCATTCCTTTAATAATCGCACTTGCCATATTCCCTGTCCCAATAAATCCCACTTTCATCATTAAAATCTCCTTGGTGTTTATTTTAATAAAACTTTTAAGAAAATTTATCTCTAATCCAGCTATTTTTTCTTATTATAAGTATAGCAAGGCAAAAAAACTACATAGTTGAGTGATCGTTACTGATTTATTCAAACTTAACTAGGATAGAATGCTTTAATAATAAACCTATATTTAAAAGAATTTACTTACATACAATCACTTCGCGAGTAAATGACCCTTTCTTAACGACAGCCCCTTTTCCGTTTTTGAACGACCACCATTTTTTACATATATTACTTTAAACTTTTCACCAGTCACTTGTAAGTGATTCAACTTATTTGAGAAGATTTTCAAGGCTTTCCTCCTCATAGATGACAGAAATTCTTTACTTAATAAACGGATAATCGATCTAATGATAAAAGGCAATAGGTATGATCTAATTTGACTACACCTAGTGCCTCTCCGGAATAGAAGCTTTACTTATAAAACACTTCCTTCTTCAATATCTCTTTAAATGCTATTATAACAGGAATTAAAAACCTCATTTACTAATGATATGGTTCTCCATAACATATCAAAATGAGGTTTTTAATTCACTGATTATTGCCGTGACATCTCCGTTGGCATTAACAGTCAAATGGATTAGTGCATGTACTAAAAAAGCTTTTTCTTATTCTTAGTATTTGATTTTCAACTATCAAATCAGAGGTTAACACATTTAAAGTTTTTAATTCCTCAATGGATACATCAAATTTTCTAGAAATTTTATATAAAGTATCTCCTTTTTGAACTTCATAGGTTTCGTAATGATTATTTGGACTAAAATATAAAATTTCTCCTTTTCCTTTAGTTTCTTTTAAACGAGTTTTTAGAATATCATTTTCAATTAATGTGTTGATTATTTGGTTTGCTCTAAATTTATATGAATGTACTTCAACCGATTTACGGCCTTGTATTTGGATTTGGGATCTTTTTTCGGATTGATTAAGGTAGTAATTAACTTTCTGTATGGTTTCTTCCGGGGTTAAAGAGACAACTAAATCTTTTTCTGGTGTAAACATTTTCCTAACGCCAGGTGTATCTACTGTTAAGAGAAAGCCGCCCGATCCTAAAATTTCATAGGTTCGTTGAGTCAATAAGTTAGGATAGTTTTGTAAACCTAATATAATCTTTGAGGAGCAATACACTTTATTGGCATCTGCATAATTAAGAAAACCATGGATCCATTCTTTCGGTATTTTAACGCCAAAATATTCACCCATTTCACTCCAATTTCTACCCCAAAAATCAATACGAATATTTTCCTTAAGAAGTGGCCGAATTAAGATATCTAAAGACCTATGGCGGAAATGTTCCGGATAGTTTTCTAAAATATTGGGATATGCATTTGCAACAATTGCAATTTGTGACTCAAATTTGGAATTGCTATCAATTGGATGGTGGATAGTCTCTTCATATCCGAAATCTAAATAATCCGAAGGAATACCTAATTGTATATAGGTATCTACCTTATCAGGGCTTATAGTAAAAACAAAGTCGGGTTTAATAGTCTTTATTAATGGAATAGACCAAACTTCTGTATAAGCAGGGTCTTCTACAGCCCAATAAACTAGAGGAATTTTATTTGATTCCATCTGTTGTCGTATTAGATTCTGCTTGTCCTTTGTGTGTTCTTCTCCCCACCCGATGGTAATAGCAAAATCAGGTTTAAAGGTTTCAATCATGTTGGATAGATTCTCTTTATTAATCGGACCTGAAATTAAAACATCATGCCCATTGGCAGTAAATCCTCTAGCTAAATTATTACTCCATATTTCCCCGCTCTCTAAAAAGAGAATACGCATTTTTTCACCTCTTTTTTTATCTAATAGAATTTACAATTTTAGTTATTTCTTTTTTATTTTTAAAAAATGGTTAACTTCAATAATGTCCGAATTAAGTCTATTTAACTTCTTAATTTCGTCAATACTTACCCCAAATTTTCTTGATATACTCCATAAAGTATCATTTGACTGAATTACATAAACCTCATAATTTTCCTTTAATGTATCAACATAATGAATTAATTTTCCTGCTCCATTGTTTTTCGTACTGCTCGAAAGAATACTAGCACCGATGAGTGTTTCAATTATATAGTTCGCCCGTTGCTCGTATGAGTATTTTTTTACGGATTCCATACCCGCTTTCTTTACTTTCATACGTTCTTCAGGATGACTTAAATAGTATCTTACAAGGTCAATCGTTTCTTCAGAAGAATTACTAACGATAAGATCTTGACCTGGCGAGAATAATCTCCTAATTTCAGATGTATCATTTGTAAGCAAAAAACCTCCTGATCCAAGCACTTCATAGGTACGCTGAGTTAATTGGGTATCGTGATTTTGTACACCTAAAACAATATCCGCAGAGCTGTACACTTTATTTGCTTCCGTATAAGGGATAAACCCATGAATCCATTCATCGGGAATTTTCTTACCAAGGATTTGCTCCATTTGGTCCCAGTATCGGCCCCAAAAATCAATTCTTATATTTTCTTCCAGAAATGGACTGAGGAGTGAACGAAGTGCTTTAAAACGATAGTGATCCGGCCTTTTTTCATAAAGCATTGGATAACCATTCGCTACAATTGCAATAGATACCTTATATTTTTCATGAACTTCGGAAGGAGAATGAACACTTGAGTGATATCCAAAATCTAAGTGTGCCGAAGGAATGTTTTCTTTCCGATAAAAATCAACTCTGGAGGGACAAATGGTAAAAACAAAGTCAGGTTCAATTGTTTGAATTAAAGGAAGTGAGAAGTTCAGCGTATACCCTGGATCTTCTGTTGCCCAATAGACGTTGGGAATATTTGTACACGTAACATACTCTCTGATCATTTTTTGTTTTTCTTTTGTATGTTCAGTTGTGTGACCCATCGTAATGATTAACTCTGGTTGAAAACTTGATAGTATATCAACAATACTATCTTCAGTCAGAGGACCCGAAACCATGACGAAATGTCCAGCATCGCAAAATCCATTTGGAAGACCATAAATCCACATTGGATCACTTTCTAAAAACAATACACGCATAATTTTCCCTCATTAATTAAAAACTCAGTTTTTTAGCATTTCACTTATTTTTACTATTTTATATCCTTGTTTTTTGAGTTCTGGTATGACTAGATTTATAGCAGCTGCAGTAGGTTTCCCATTTAGATGGGCTAATACAATGTCATTACCTGTAAGCTTGGACAAAATACGTTTATAAATGGTATCTACAGTCGGTTCTTGCCAATCAATCGTATCTATGCTCCAATATATTGTAAAAGGGATATCGATCTGACCTGCTGCTTCCAGAACGTTCTTATTCCAATTTCCATATGGTGGACGAAGAAAAGGGCTCCCCTTATCACCAAGAACCTTTTCAAAACAAGCAAATGTCCGTTTTAATTCTAATATGATTTCATTTTTAGTCAATTTCGTCAGGTCCGGATGATTGTACGTATGATTTGCAATTTCATGGCCGTCAGAAGCGATTCTTTTCGCAAGAAGTGGATATTTCTCTACCCATTTCCCCGTTAAAAACATTGTTGTTTGTACATTATTACTTTTTAAAACATCTAAAATCATTTCCGTATGTTCTGCACTAGCGCCAGCATCAAATGTTAAGGAAATCATTTTGTCATCTTTTAAACCTTTAGAAATGAGAACAGAAGGTAATGGTATTGAGTTGGTATACTCCCTATCAATCTTTAAGGGTTGACCAGCGTAAATATAATCTGTTACTAAATGATTATCATTTTTAAGTTTTTCTACTGGAATGCCAAACTCTTTTGAAATCTTTCCCAACGTTTCTCCATGACAAATGGTATAGTAATCGTATTTATTATCTATAACATCCTTCATTTTCTTTTCTAGTAATCTAATTTTCAAAGGTAAGCCCGTATCAATGATATTTGAAGTTAATCCGTTTAACTGCTTTAACTGATCAATGGCCACACCAAATTCCTTAGATATTCGATACAGCGTATCCCCATTTTGAACTTTATAATATTCAAATTCACCCTGTTGATAAGTAGTTCTTTTTTCCATTTTTAAACTGTAAACACTTTTCCCTTTTTTAAAGACCCCATTTTTCTCTAAAACATCTAACATATATTGGGCTCTAACTTTATAAGAGTGAATCTGTACTGCTTCAAGGCCCTGCTTTTTAATTTTTTGCTTGTCCTTCGGCTGATGAAGGAAATGATTAACCATTTCAAGAGTTTCTTCAGGGGATGATGATGTAATTAAATCTCGTCCCGCCGTAAAGACCCGATTGACTTCGGATGTGCTGTTTGTTAGTAAGAATCCTCCAGATCCCAGTACTTCATATGTTCGCTGCGTTAATTGTGTCGGCAGGTTTTGCAAACCTATTATGATATCAGAAGAACCATATATTTTATTAGCACTCTTATAATCAATATATCCACGAATCCAATCCTTGGGGATTTCTACACCCAAATGCGGACCCATATGTTCCCAATTGGTTCCATAAAAATCTATACGAATATTATTCTCTAATAATGGTTTAATTAAGTTTTTCATTGATTGATGACGGAAGTGACCTGGGAAATAAGAAAGCTTTTTTGGATAGCCATTCGCAACAATGGCTACAGGAGAATAGAACTGAGAATCAATCTCTACAGGAAAATGAACTTTTGGATGATATCCAAAATCTAAATGATCCGAAGGGATTCCCAAATTTCTGTAGTACTTTACCTGATCCCGGCAAATGGTAAACACAAAGTCCGGATGGGTTCGACGAATATAAGGCATCGTAAAAATTTCAGTGGATGTCGGATCTTCTGTTGCCCAATATACATGTGGAACATTTTCATTTTTGGTACCTTCATAAATTTTATTTTGTTTGTCTATCGTTGAATTTTCAGGACCCCATCCCATTGTAATAATTAAATCTGGTTGAAATTCTGAAATCAGTTTAGGAATGTCCAGATCATCTAATGGACCAGAAATTCTTACTTGATGCCCCGCATCGATAAATCCGTTTGGTAATCCATGAATCCACATTGGATGACTTTCCAAGAATAAAATGCGCATTAAATCACTCCTTACTACTCTTGGTTGATAAAAATTTTTAATTTAATCGTTATTCCAGTAACATCGAGACCGTAACAATTTCATATCCTTCATTTATTAACTTATCAATAATCTTAGGTAAAGCCTTAACTGTTCCATCAAGCCTACCTGTTGTTGAATGAAAGCAGTGCTGTAAAATAATTGCCCCTTCTGTTAAATCTCTATCTACAATTGAAATAATCTCTTCATTTGTTAATCCAAACCAATCCAGTGTATCTACTGACCACAAAATTACCTTATAGCCTAATTCATTGATTATTTGAATGTCCGATTTAGCAAAAAAACCATATGGGGGACGAAGGATTGATGTCGATCTTCCCATGTGTGACCTAATTACCTCTTCGGTGGATTCAATTTCATTTTTAATCTCAGCAGTTGTTAGTTCTATAAAATTTGGATGGCTCCAGCTATGGTTGCCTACCTCATGTCCTTCATTAATAATTCTTTTAAATATTTCGGGATAGTAACGAACTTGTTGACCAATTACAAAAAAAGTTGCTTGAACTTTTTTTTCGTAGAGGATGTCTAATATCCTAGGAGTATTAATAATATCTGGTCCGTCATCAAAAGTTAATGCTGCCCTTTTTTTATTTGCCCGTCCCTTATAAAAAACAGTTTCATCATTTTTAAAAGAAAGGTTGGTTAGTAACTTTATTGTATGGGAATTTGAACATTCTAAAATAGACATTCCTAGTTTTTGACTGACATATTGAAACGGGACAAAGATTTTTTCATCATACTCAAAAGGCATAACCACTAAAGTGTCGTATTTTGTTTGATTTTCTTCTTCTAATAAGACCACAAATTGCTCTTTATAGAATGTTATTGTAAGGTTATTTTTTTTCAGTGTTATTGACTGTTGTTCCCTATCACAGTCTACTAAAACATAAGTATGCTTAAAAAATAATGCTGGAATCATAATATATCCATTATCTTCATAGTAATTGCACTGAACCTTATAGCCATCAACATAAATATCCATTTTCTGTACATTCATTATCTTTCTCACCAACTGCCAGTACCCATTTTATTTTGATATTAAAAGAGCCTTGAAAATATGATATGTCTCTATTAGAAAGATGTATAGGGAGTTGGCCCACTTTAACAAAAATGTGTTTTACTGAAAAATTATTAGAGTCCTATTTTAAAAACTATGATATCTATGTATACCTTTTATTTGGTTTGTACATATATTAAATAATCATCAACAGCAAGAAGGGGTTCTACATGGAAAATAAATTCTTGATGCCTATTTATTATGGCAATGAAGCCATTCCAATGATTTCTTTTATAGTAAATGTAGCTTGGGGAAATGAGCATCTAATAAATTTGTTAGATTTACTTAAGAAAAGGAATATTAGCCTTACTTTTTTTCTCGAAGGAAGGTGGGTTGAACAGCATCCTAAATTAGCCCTTATGATTAAAGATTCGAATCATGAGATTGGAAATCATGCCTATTCTCACAAGGATATGAGAAGCCTATCGGCAGAAGAAATTCGTTTGGAGATTACTAAAACCAATGAAATAATAAACGAAGTATTAGAAGTGCAACCTAAATACTTCACCCCTCCATATGGATCATTTGATACAAGAGTCATTGAAGCAGCTGCACAAGAGAATATGGTAACGATCTTATGGTCACTGGATACATTCGATTGGAAGATTGAAAATCCCAATGAGATCATTAATAATATTGCTCCTAACATCGAAAATGGCTCAATCATTTTGATGCACCCAACTGAATCCTCGCTTAAAGCACTTCCATATTTAATTGAAAAAGCTTTGGATAAAAAGTTAAAAATAGGAAGCATAAATGAGATATTAAAGATTTAAAGGGAAATCCTTATTTTTTACCCGAGAGGAGTAGAACAGTGAGCAAAAACGATAATAGAAAATTTACACATTACACTGTGAGAGAAGGAGATACTTTATGGGGCTTATCAAAAAAATTTGGAGTCACCTTCAGTCAATTGAAAGAACTTAACAATCTTTCTTCTGATACCATTTTTATCGATCAGGTACTAAGAATTAAAGAATTCCCCGAAATAGATGACATCATTCTGCCTCCAGATTTAATAAATAATGATCGGATCTTAAATTGGATAACACCCATAAAAAAATTTTCACTACAATACGAAATTCCTTTTCCAATTTTATTTGGTATTATGTTGGCTGAGAGTAGTGGTGACCCCTATGTAGTTTCAAAAAAAGGAGCCATTGGATTAATGCAATTATTGCCACAAACCGCCAATTGGTTGTCTGTCAATCCTTGTGACCCGATTCAATCGATTGATGGGGCGGCCAGGTATGTAAAAGAGCTTTTTGATGAGTTTAAGGATTGGGAATTAGTAGTTGCTGCATACAATGCCGGGCCTGATAAAGTAAAACAGTATGGTGGTATCCCTCCAATTGAAGAAACTCGGGAGTATGTTCAAACGGTTTTTTCTTATTCCAATTGTAGACTAAAAACACCTTCTGAAGAAAACCAGAATTGAAGTGAACCCCTAAGTTGGACTAGAATCTCAACTTAGGGGGTTTTGTTTTAGTATGGTCAAGTGAATGTAGGAAAAAAATCTGGCTTACGGTTATCGGCGATTTACCCAAACTTTATCATCACTTTGATAATATACTACATATATATTTTACCGTTTCATATAATTCTATTTGGTTTGATTCTTTATCATAAATAAAACCCATCAACAGAAGTGTAGTTTTCGGTGTCAAGGATTCCTTTATGGTGTTAACAAATTGATCAATAGAGGAAATATTTACAACATTATCATTTGGAAAACCTGATTCTACAGCTTCTTGTCCAATGTACTTTCCATCTTTTCCAAAAGTGTAAAGGTAATTAATATTTTTCTGGGCGGCTAAATATCTGCCTACCTTTTTATGTTCTTCGATCGAATAGTTTCCTAATTCAACCATATCCCCTAAGAATGCAATAGTTTTCCCTTCTCCAATATTAACTAAAACATCAATTGCTGCTTTCACTGCACTTGGCTTTGCATCATAAGTGTAAGAAATTAATGTAATTTCATCTTTAAAGCGTTGAACATCCAACTTATAATAGTCAGGATAATTTTTACCATAGGTTTCTAACCCAACCATAATCTCATTAAATGTAAATCCTAACCGATGTGCAAGCGCAATAGCAAATAAAGCATTATAAACATTGTGTTTCCCAAAAACCGGGATTTTATAGGTATAATCTATTCCATTAATAGGAACTTGAAAGATCATACCAGTTTTGGTGTAAGCAATTTGGCTAGCATAGTAATTGGCCTCCTTTGTGAAACCAACTGTTATTATTTCACCCTTAAACCCTTTAATATTTAATAGTTTTGAATTGATATCATCCCCATTTAATAGCAACATCCCTGGCGGCTTAATGTTTAAAATCAATTCTGACTTTGCGGTAGCTATCCCATCTATTCCCTGGTCATTGAAATTCCCAATATGAGCACTTCCTACATTAGTTATAATCCCTATGTTGGGTTGGATCAGATTACAATGTTTAGTGATATCACCCGAGTATCTCATACCGTACTCTAAAACAACTGCATTATAAGATGGATCTAGTTGTTTTGCATACTGAGATGTAAACCAAACGTCATTCCCGTTTTCAAAAGATTTAAATGTTTTCCAACGATTTTGCAATATAGAAGCGATCATTTCTTTTGTTGTCGTTTTCCCTGCACTTCCAGTAATCGCAATGATCGGCCTCCCAGTTATCTTGGTATCGTCCATTCAAAAATCACCTCTATCCAGTTGATTTCCATTAAATCCTGTTATCATTGATTTATTTTATGTCCGTTATGACAAAATAGTAACGGCTATTTTTTCTCTACTTTTTTGTTTATATATCCAGTTACTAGCCCTTTATATAATTACACATTATGGAAGGAGATGTATGATGACAGAATAAAAAGGTCCGTATTTTTATTTATAATAGGAGATTTATATATAGGAAAGGAAAGATTGGATGAGAGACATTATTATTGGATAACCTACAAGGCGAATTCAAGGATAGTAGCCCCCATAGAAAAAGAGAATGATCAAATTTCCATTCAATCACTCTCTTTTTGAAAGTCATAGATTCAATTATCAAAAGTAAATTAGATTCTCAACTCTACACTGGATTCGATACTAATTGCTTCAAGCTAGGTACTCCATCTTCCACAACGAAAGAGGCACGTGTGTTGATTGAGGCACCTGGTCTTGTTACATATTTAACGACCTGATAATCTGTTTGCCAAATGTCTTGTGTCACTTTACAGCGCACATATCCACGATAGTTATTAAAGAATTTAATATGCGGATTTTCCTTCAGGTACTGAGGTGTATTGCTGTTTACATCAGATCCGTCTCCATTGGAAGTAATAGAAGTTCCAACAAACTCAACCCCCACATTTTTTGAATCAGGGTCATGGAAGTCTACCTTGATTTCATTTGCCCAGCTGGTATGAACATCCCCGGTAAGAACAACGGCATTCTTAATATCGTTTTCAGCTATAAAGTCCACAATACGTTGGCGTGCGGCAGGATATCCATCCCAGGCATCCATACTTACACTCTCTTCGTCAGGATCAAAATCACCATCGCGGTGAGCGAAGAAGACTTGTTGAGCGAGTACTTTCCATTTGGCCTGTGATACAGCCAATCCATTTAATAACCATTGTTCCTGTTCCTCACCTAAAAGGGTACGGCTTGGATCCTCAGATTCAGAGGTTGGGGGTTTCCATCCATCTCCATTTGCCTGATCGTCTCGGTACTGCCTAGTATCTAAAACATTAAATTCTACTAAATTACCAAATGACAAACGGCGATACATTTGGATATCACTACCTTGCGGAAACGATGTACGGCGAAGCGGCATATGTTCGTAATAAGCTTGGAAAGCAGCAGCTCTCCGTTTCAAGAATTCTTCAGTTGGTTGTTTGTCTGGATCCTGCGGAATATCCCCCGCAAAGTTATTATCCACTTCATGGTCATCAAATGTCACGATCCATGGGAAATTAGCATGGGCAGCCTGTAAATCGCTATCCATTTTGTACAGAGCATAACGATTACGATAATCATCAATCGTATAGATTTCAGGAGCAGTATAATTCAATGGACGAACCTTTGAATTAACACTTCCTTCGTAAATATAATCTCCAAGATGGACGACCAAATCCAAGTCGTCCTGGGCCAGGTGTTGATAGGCTGTGAAAAAGCCGGTAGGCCAGTTTTGACAAGAAACAAAGGCAAAGTTAAGCTGATCAACCTCGCTATTATTGGCCGGTGCCGTCTTTGTTCTGCCTGTTGGACTGACTTCAGCGCGTACTGTAAATCGGTAATAATACCATGTGGAAGGTTTCAAGCCCTCAACTTCTACATGGACAGAGTGGCCAAGTTGAGGCTTGGAAAGTTCAGTTCCTCTTTTGACGACTTTTTCAAAATCGGGATCAAGTGAGACTTCCCAATGGACTGGGTATGGATGGTTATCCATGCCGCCCCCATTTAATGGATCCGGCGCAAGTCTTGTCCATAAGACAACCCCATCTGGTAGCGGGTCGCCAGAAGCAATCCCTAATGTAAAGGGATATTGTAGTTTGTTAGATTTGTTGTTCTCTTCTGCTGACGCCGTCCCGATAGGCAACGAACTCACAATAGTCGCACCAAGAGCAATTCCTATTCCCTTTCCCGTGCTTTTTAAGAATGTTCTACGATTATTGTCAAATTCTCTCATATTCATCCTCCTTTTGCGTTCATGGAAAAGTTTAGGCTCTAATTGTATGTAGAATTTGAACTTTTTGTAAAATATATGTAAATCGAATAAAAATGATAGATTAGGATTAATTTCCAACATGGAATATAAGGATAAAAGAAGCAGAGGAATTCCATTAAATAACAGAGGTTAAAGCAGAATGATTAAACGTAAGAGGATGTCTTTTTAACTAGATCTTCCAATAGAGATGTTATTTTGGAAATACTTTTTTAGTTTTATCCATTAATAAACAGGAAATATTGTTGCTGTTTATCAATGGATGAAAAATGAGTTATTTAGGTTTGTGTAATGGTTTCTTTCAAATTGACATATTTTTTAAAAGAATTTACTTACATACAATCACTTCGCGAGTAAATGAACCTTTCTTAACGGCAGCCCGGTTCATAATGACAAATCCCGTATTTACGAGGATTTCATCAATTGGTTCAACGGTTACCACTACGACTTTTTTAGCAAACCTACGCGCACTTTGGAGCATTTCAGTCTTCTCTTCTAGCGTGATGACAGAACACAAATTATAGGGTAAATCGATTATCGCTACATCATATTGATTTGTGACGTCACGGATATCTGCTAGTTTCACTTCACTAGACAGCCCAAAATGTGCGATATTTTCTCTTGCTCCACCAAGAACAAGAGGGTTTCTGTCACTCCCCACTATATCAATTCCCATTGATAAAGCTTCCACTAGGACGGTTCCAATTCCACAGCAAGGGTCAATGGCCTTTATCCCACTTGGATTAGGAACAGCGATATTTACAACAGCTCTTGCCATACGTGTATTAAGCGCAGTAGAGTAACTATGTGGCTTCTGTTGATGCCGCAACCAAACAGGCTCACTCTTAACATAGTCACCGAATACCCATCTTCCGTTTACTACCATGACGCCAAACAATCGATCTGGGTGATGAAGATCAGCCACACCGTTAATATGTAATCCAATATCCTTCTCAATGGCACGCCGGTTTTCAAATCCTGCCTTTTCCGTTTTTGAACGATCACCATTTTTTACATATACTACTTTATACGTTTCACCAGTCACTTGTAAGGATTCTACTTGTTTGAGGAGATTTTGAAGGCTTTCCTCCTCATAAATGACAGAAATTCTTTCCTTAATAAACGGACTTCGACTAGGATCAATCTTTACATGACTTTCCACAATGCTAGTTTGAGGCTCACGCCCAAATAATGAACGCATTTCCAAAGCACATAATGAGCGTTCCTCTTCATAACAGTTGTATGTATATATATAGGTCGTTAATTTTTTGTCTTTACTACCCAACAGTTCTCATCCTTTAATCGATCTAATGATAAAAGGCAATAGGTATGATCTAATTTGACTACACCTATTGCCTCTCCTGACGAAGCTTTACTTATAAAACACTTTATCGATATTGTACTTAGACTTTAATTCATTAATAATATGCGTTTCGTAAATTTCTCTATGTACAGGGTCTTCAATAACACAAACTTCAATTTTAGTGACTTCATCTCTATGCATTTTGATTGGGGATACAGTATCCTCAAAATGCTTTTTAATTCTTGGTCTCAGCTTCCTTGCTTTCCCAACAAATAATAGCTCATGTTTATTGTTATAAAACATAAAAATACCACCCTTATCTCTAGGGATAAGATGAAAATCAGTAAACCCATAGATATTACTTAGCTCAGGATTCTTCTGTTTCGTAATGGTCACACTTGGTTTTGGAATCGTTATGTTTATCATTTACGTTCACTTCCTCTTTCAATATCTCATTAAATGCTATCATAATAGGAATTAAAAAACTAATTTACTTATGATATGGTTCTCCGTGACTGCTCTAAATGCGATTTTTATTCTTCAGTATTACTTACAACATAATCAAATTGTATTCCATGCCAATCCCTTATTATAAGTTGTTGGATTGAAGCGCCTAATAATAAGATTGCAAAATACGTTAATAGATGCGTATGCAAAGCTTGTCGAAAATTTTTGTAAATTAATTCTATATAATGACAGAATCAAACAAAATCACCCCATTGTAGTATAAATTAGGGAATTATATAATAATAATTGTTAGAAAATTCTCAAAACAAAAGGGGGATATTAATGAAAAAAAAATTCATTGCAGGTGCATTAACGGTAACATTGAGTGCTGCTGCCTTTCTTGGTAGCTTTGGGGTTGGACATGCTCAATCAGTGGACAAGAACTACATAGTTGTCTTTAAATCAGATACGAATCTCCCATCAAACTATTTAGAAGTAATTCAAAAATCTGGTGGTAAAGTAAAAAAAGCTTTACCTAATTTGGGTGCTGTTAAGGTAACTTCAGAAAACCCTACTTTCTTGTCTGAAATCCAAAAAAGTTCAAATGTTTTGGATGCTGGTTTTGAGAGTACGATTTATCCCGAAGCACCTGTAGATGTTGAATTTCTCCAAGAAGGATTCTCTGCCTCATCTGCAAATGATCTTTATAACACCTACCAATGGGATATAAAGCAAGTAACAAACAATGGTGCATCTTGGAATATGACAGGAGGAACAGGAAAATCTACTAATAATAAAGATATTATAGTCGCTGTAGTAGATACAGGTATCGATTTTACTCATGCAGATATAAAGGACAACTATGCATACGGAAAGTCTTTTGTTCCTGGTATAGAGAGTCCAATGGATGAAGATGGTCATGGTACGCATGTTGCTGGATCCATTGCAGGCAATGGTAGAGTATTAGGAATCGGTCCTGAACTAAAGGTCGCTGCGTATCGAGTATTTGGCCCTGATGGTGGAGCTGCCACTTCTGATATTGCCAATGCTCTAATGACTGCTGCTGATGATAATGTTGATGTCGTAAACATGTCATTAGGTGGATATGATTGGTTCCAAAATCCAGAATATGCAACCAAGGAAATTGTTGCAGACGTTCGTTTATTTAACCGTGCAATCCAATATGCTATTAAAAAGGGAGTAACAGTTGTGGGCTCAGCTGGAAATGCAGGAGTGGACATTTCAAGTCCAGGGAAGCTTTCAGGAGATGATAAGGGAGCAACACATAGAAGCCCAAGTAGCCAGTCTTTGATTCGTGTATCTGCCGGCGGAGCTGAGAAGAATCTAACTTACTATTCGAACTATGGTGTAGGTAAAATTGATGTAATCGCTCCTGGTGGTGATTATGGTACTGCTTGGCTAGAAACAGGCGATCCAGCATTAAGAGATCGAAATAAATTATGTCTATCTACTGTTCCAGGTGGATATGCTTTTTATGCAGGAACATCCATGGCTGCTCCTAAAACGGCAGGACTTGCTGGTGTAATTATTGCAAAATATGGAAAGGACGTTTTAAGTCCTTCTCAAGTTAAACATATTATCCAAAGCTCTGCTGATGACTGGTTTAAGCCGGGATATGATGGAGAATCTGGATTTGGTTCTATTAATGCAGTAAATGCTTTAAATAGAAAATAAAATCGTAATAATTCAAATGTATGAACAAAAGGGTTATTTGAGATATAGCTAAATAGAACCATCTAGTAGGTAAAAAGGATCTGACGAATCGATCCTTTTTACTTTGTTTTTTAATAACGCTTAATTCTTCTCTATTTATGGTACGGTTCACCCCTAATAATCCTAAACGCCCGATAAATCTGTTCCACCAAAACCAATTTCATCAACTGATGCGGAAATGTCATCTTCGAAAAGCTTAATTTCTCATCCGCCCGCTTCAACACTTCCTCACTCAACCCAAGCGATCCACCAATTACAAACGCTACTTTACTTTTTCCGTAAGTGGCTAGCTTATCCATTCCATCAGCCAGCTCTTCTGATGATTTCATTTTCCCATCAATTGCAAGGGCAATGACGTGGGCATCTGGGTTGATTTTTGCTAAGATGCGTTCGCCTTCCTTTTGTTTGACTTTCAGCATTTCCAATTCGCTAAGTTCTTCTGGCGCTTTTTCATCCGGAACTTCGATAATGTCCATTTTGGCATAGGCTGAAAGTCTCTTTAAATATTCATCTATTCCTTGCTTTAAATATTTTTCTTTTAGTTTTCCAACGGTAATAATGGAGATATTCACACGTAATCCTCACTTTACAAACAAGATATCCACATAAGTTATACACATATCCACATTTTCTATCCACATATTGTGTGGGATCATTCGTTCGCCACAAGATATACTGCCGAATTTCGACAATATTCACAGGCTGTTGATAACTTTTCCTCCTCTGAAATCTTGGTTAAAATCGGGAAGGTTTCGTGCTCGTCAACGACTGTATCTATTGCTATATCAATGTGTTCCTCACAACTATAAATCATTTTCTCCAATCCTTTCATATAAAAATACACCTATTCTCATTATTCGAATTGTGGATAATTTCTATTAATTTTATTTTTTTCACTTATCCACACTACATCTTAACAAAACAGAACCTAAATCGAAAGTGTCGACCCCTATCCAATGTTATGCACAATGTTAATATCCGTCTTTTTCCCTATTAGAAAAACTTGGCGTTAAAAAAACAGGAAAGCACTTTCTTCGCTTTCCTGCCCCTCAAAACGATTTAATTATAACGTCTCTTCACTTAGCTTCATGGTTGTCTTATGAATCTTTCCACCACGGTAATATTTTATCTCTAATTGGTCGCCAATTTTCTTTTTATTATAGAGAAGCTTTCTAAGATCGACAACATCATAGATTTTTTCTCCATCCATTTCAACGATGACATCAAGCTCCTTTAATCCTGCTTGAGCAGCTGGTCCGTTCGGTACAACCCTTCTTAGCGCCACACCATAATTGACATCACTTGGCAATTTTAAGGTTTCAAGCTGATGATACCTAGAAATCTCATTCACTGATACTAATTCTACGCCCATATAAGGTCTTTTCACTTCTCCGAATTTCTCTAAATCATTGATGATCGGCTGAGCAGAATTAATCGGAATCGCCAATCCAATGCCTTCTACCGCTTGCTGAGCAATTTTCATCGAGTTAATGCCGATGACTTGGCCTTTAATATTGACTAAAGCTCCTCCACTATTTCCTGGGTTGATCGCAGCATCAGTTTGTAATACGTCTGCGTTCCAGTCCGCAACCCCATCTTCATTAATATCTACAGGGATTGTACGCTCAACTCCGGAAATAATTCCTTGTGTAACAGAACCTGAGAATGTCTGGCCAAGAGGATTTCCAATTGCAATAACTGGCTCGCCAGGCTTTAAAGCATCCGAGTTGCCAAACTCAGCAATTTTTTTCACACTTTTTTCATCAATTTCAAGAACGGCAAGGTCCGTCCATATATCACTGCCTCTAAGCGCAGCGGGCACCTTAGTCCCATCTGCGAAAGTAACCTCGATCTTGTTGGCGTTCTCAATCACATGATGATTTGTCACAACATACGCTTTGTTACCAGCCTTTTTATAAATCACGCCTGATCCAGTCCCAGCCGGTTCATTCACACTGCCGCCTTCTCCCCAGAAGCTGGTCGTTTGAATATTGGTTACTCCAACAACAGCATCTCCTGCTTTATCCACCGCTTTTGTCACATCTGATACTACATTTAAGGATACATTTTGTGTAGGAAGATTCCCTTTATTACCGGCGTTTTCCTGCACCTGCTCATCCGGCTGCGCAGAAAATGGAAAAACATCAGAACCTGAAATTATCGGGATGGCAATAATGACAAGAATGGCACCTAAAATTACCCCAACAAGGCTCGCCAAAAAATAACCGCCCTTATTTCCCTTTTGCTTCTTATTACTGTTTTCATAATCTTGATCATAGTAACCCATACTGGACCATTCCTTTCCTCATTCTTAACTAATGGTGTAAGAAATAAGTGCTAAGATTTATTCTTCCTCCTAATTCAATATTATAATCCATCATTTTAAAGAATCTACTAAAAATCCATAAAGAAAACTCGCCGATTGGCGAGCCTTGGAAAGGCGAAGACAGAGGCGTAGTTGCACTTATACTTAATTCCTAAAATTGGCAAATACGTCGAATCATCTTCTGCGCTGGCAATTTATACTTTCTTAACGTACTAAAAAAAGCCTATAGGTACGCGTTCAGAAAGTGATTCAATAAACAAATCAATTTTCTGTCCGTGTACCCTATAGACTTTCTCATCCGTACTCTTTTAACCATTCAATCCTTAGACCGCTGTTAAGGCAGTCGGAATCTTCGGATCTGTATCATACAATTCGAACTGCTCTCCTACAATAATTCCTTTGCTTTCGAGTGTTTGTGATACAGACATTCTCGCTAAATCCTTCATATTATTATCCTGGCTTAAATGAGCTAAATAAATCCGCTTCGTCCGATCCCCAGCCACTTCGCCCATCGCAATTGCTGCATCCTCATTGGACACATGGCCGACATCACTTAAAATTCTTCTCTTAATACTCCATGGGTAACGTCCCATTCTGAGCATCTGAACATCATGATTGCTTTCAAACACATAAGCATCCGCGTTAGAAATCAGTCCCTTCATCCGATCACTGACATAGCCTGTATCGGTAATTAAGACAAGCTTCTTGCCTTGGTGATGAAAGACATAGAACATCGGATCTGCAGCATCATGTGATACGCCGAAGGATTCAATCTCTAAAGAGCCAAATGCTTTCACTGTCTCCATCTCAAAGGTAAATTTCTGTTCCACAGGGACTTGTCCGATTAAATTGTCCATCGCCTTCCATGTCTTCTCATTTGCGTAGACCGGCAATTTATACTTGCGGGCAAGCACCCCGACTCCTTTAATATGGTCGCTATGCTCATGTGTCACTAATAATCCGGAGAGTTTCCCCATATCTCGATCAATCTTTTGAAATAAAGCTTCCATCTGCTTTCCGCTCAATCCCGCATCAACCAAAAATGAATGGTCCTCCGTCTCGACAAAGACGGCATTCCCCGTACTTCCGCTCGCGAGAACGCTGAATTGTAAAGACATATTCTCTCACTCCACTATATTTTTATCTTCGGTGTTTAATTGGAAAATCTGACCCTCGAAGGCATTGACAAATAAATCCTCTTTACCGTCAATGACAAATCGCCATGCAGGTGTCAAAACCTGTGACGTGTTCGTTTGAACAAAAGTATAATACCCTAGCTCAACCTTTGTAATTTTAGTCTTAGGCTCCAGAGAACCATTTTCATACAATGCTTCAATGGCCTTTAAAGGTTGAATAATCTTCTCTTCTTTAGATAGCTCTTCAATATCTTCAAGCATCGTTTGCCGATAGGATGCAATATCATTTTCTCCATCAGTCAAGTAGATGGCCAATTGACCGCTATTATTATGGTAAAAAACCTTATCGTTGAATTGCTGATAATAATAAATTACATTATCTTTCTTCTTCCAAAAACGATATTGATCTCCATTCAAAACATTATTTTTGACAAAGGAATTGACATCTGCCACTTCAAACTTATCTTTGAGCTCATACGGTTTATCAAGCTTAGACACTAAGGCATTGTCCGAGCTCACTTCAAGCTCCTGGCCTTTTAACTTTGTTTTCTCTAGCGATTCGATTAGCTCATTATTGAAATTCTTCGGTTTCGCACTTAAATACATATCTTTCGTATGGTTTTTCGGAAGCTCTTTATACTCAATCTCGTCAGCCTTAAGCCGCTTTTCAAAGGATGCTTCCGTTATATATTCATACTGACTCGAATCCTTCAATGTAAAGAATTCATACATTAAGTAAATATCAAGGACAAGGAAGGTTAAGATGAAAATAGTTTTGATCCTACTCCAATCCACGGTTTTGCCCTCCTTCTATATCATCCATCGATAATTTATTCCATGTATGATTGTATCGATAATACCAGGAAGGCTCTAAGTAGATGATCCTTGCATTTTTCTCCATGGTGTATCCCACTACAAGATCCTCTACGTTATCCATGTTATATCCTTCCGATTCCAAAAACTGTATGACTTCCTCCCCAGAGCTTAACGTCGTGTCTGACGCTTCCATCTCTAAACCGATCGAAAAATTACCGCGTAAATACTTATAGATTTCATTTGGACCCCATGTTAGGCTAATTTCAGAAATGCCGCTGCCTTCGCTAAAAATAGGATACCCTTTGTCGTCATAAAGGCGGAAAAGCACTTGGTGATCCAGTTCATCCATGGATACAAATTGATAATTATAATCATCTGTCCAGCCGCCATGCTCATTAATGAAATCAATGCTTCTTTTTAAAAGATTATTAGAAATAAAAGAACTCTCATTGTTTTCAACAGGATTGATATAGGAAAGGGTGCTTTCATCATAATTCACACGCATTATGCTTGATCCGTTCGTATATTCTTCTCCCGAGGTTGGATCATTTTTCTGAACGACACTTGGGTTTTTAAATAAGGCATTCATAAATTTCTCAGAATCTAAGGGTGTTGATAAATATTGATAGCGCTGCATTTTCGTCTCTTCCACAGGCAAGAATAGAACTCGATCATTTGCAATCTTATAAGGGAAATACTTTGCAAAGTTTAGACTGTATTCGGCATTTTTAAAGAAGCTATTCTTGAAGTTATGCACGAACGATGCTGGTACATGACTTCTGTAAACTTCCTCATTTTCTGTAGAAACAAAATAGACAAAGCCATGATCCTTCTGTACTTCTTCTAGATTGATGACAATTCGATCGAAAGAGAATTCAGGGATCTTTTTTTCCTTCGTATTAATAATGGTTCGAAAAAATTCAAATGGAATCGAATCAGGAAATAGAATAACCGCATTCCCAGGATTATGGATGAAAGAAGAATAATTTTTTATTTGACTTGAAATATTGACAAAATCTGAAAAATTCCATCTGCTAATCTCTGCCATTACTTTTTCTATTTCATTTGGATCGATCGTCCCATAATGCCTGTCTTTATCATAATGGTAATAAATCCGATCCGGTTTAATAATTTCTTTTGCTTCTTTCTTCGCACTAATTTCTACTTCCTGAACCGTTTTTGCTTTTTCCATAATTTCATAATTTGGCTGGTACGTCCAAATGCTCCATGTTAAAAGCACACTAAAGCCTACTAAAATGACTAATATGAGTGATTTAATATTTTCATAAGTCATTCCCAATCATCCTCTTCAGTACGAAGGTAAGGCAGGCTGAAAGAAATGGTCGTCCCTTTTCCTTCCTTGCTCGTTGCCCATATTTCACCGCCATGTGCTTCCACCATTTCCTTAGCAATGGCAAGCCCAAGACCAGTACCGCCTAGCTTCCTCGTTCTTGCTTTATCCACTCGGTAAAAACGCTCAAAGATTTTATTAATATTGTTTTTCGGTATCCCTACTCCTTGGTCAGAAACACCGATCACGACGATATCATTCTTCTCTTCAAGACGGAACGTAATTTTGCCGCCTTCTGGGGAGTACTTCAAGGCATTCGAAATAATGTTATCAATGACTTGAGTAAGCTTGTCTCCATCGATTTCAACGAATGCTGAATGAGTAGGAAGCTTGCGCTCAAATGTGACATTCTGTTGTTTTGAAAGTTCAAAGCGGTCAATAATTCGATTATAGAAAGAGATAATATCGATCCATTCTTTATTAAGCTTGTAATCCCTACTATCCATTTTCGAAAGCTGCAGCAGATCATTAACAAGACGAATCATCCGC
Organism: Cytobacillus dafuensis; assembly: GCF_007995155.1. NCBI lineage: Bacteria > Bacillati > Bacillota > Bacilli > Caryophanales > Bacillaceae > Cytobacillus > Cytobacillus dafuensis. The sequence continues at coordinate 4,881,101 of NZ_CP042593.1, forward strand.
TCGGTTTCAGTCTGAGTAACTTCAAGAAATTTTGGAGCAATCTCATCATCCTGCCATGCTCCTTCTGCGAGTGCCTCTAAATAACTTCTCATTGTTGTTAATGGCGTTCTTAGCTCATGGGAAACATTCGCAACGAATTCTCGACGCTCCATATCAATTTTTTCCTGCTCAGTTATGTCATGGAGGACGGCAATAAGTCCATTAACAAATCCAGTTTCTTTTTGAATCACAGATACATTTGCCCGTAATATTAACGTGTTTGCTGGCTTGCTGAAATCTAAAATAACGGAGTCGGGTTCAGAGAGCAATTCTTCAAACGTGTAATCCTCGTCAAGACCAAGCAGAGACACAATCGGTATTGACAATACTGTTTCACGTGAAACATTCAGCATCTCAGCAGCCGGCTCATTGATCAAAATAACCCTGCCTTTACGATCTGTTGCAATCACACCATCTGTCATGTGCGAAAGGACAGATGACAGCTTGCGCCGCTCCCCTTCCGTTGTCGCTTGTGCCTCCTGCAATTTCTTCGTTAAATTATTAAAGGTCATCGCTAATTGACCTATTTCATCATTTCCGTACACTTTAACCTTCCGTGAGAAATTCCCCTTTGCCATGGCAAGGGCTTGCCTTCTCATATCTGACATCGGACGGGTAATGGTTTGAGCAAGTAGAACACCTAAAATAGCTGTAATGGCAAGGGCTATCGCTGTTCCAGAAATGAAAATATTATTAATCTGCTTCATTTGATCATATACATTTTCAATTTTTGCAACGAGATAAATCGCACCCTTCACTTCCCCATTTATCTTAATGGGTGTGACAAGAACCCAAATTCTATTGCCGGTATTACGGTCGATCAAATCCTCCGTTACTGGCTGAGCTGTAGCAATCGTCATCCTTACTAAATTATCCGTGGTTCGTTGACCTACGAGGCCTTGATTATCAGGGTCTGAGGTACCAAGAATTTTTAACGTATCGGCTTCAATTACTTGAACTTCCTTAATATCCTCAGAATAATAATCCCTCAGTAATTTATATACGTCCTCCTCAAGAGACGGGTCTTCATCTGGCACTCGCACCTTCATCATCTGTTCCTCTAGATAATAAGCGAGCAAATTCACCCGATCTTGGATGGTTGTCTTAAAATTATCTTTAAGCGTAAATTCTAATTGCCTAACAAAGTATACACCAATAATCTGCATAGCAATTAAAATAAGCAGCACATAGATAATGACAAATTTTAGGTGAATAGAACGAAAAAAACCAACTTTTTTCATTGAATGTCCTTACTCCTGTTCAGGATTTCTTAAATAATACCCAACTCCCCTTCTCGTGACGATCCATGTGGGATGACTTGGGTTATCCTCTATTTTTTCACGAAGGCGTCTGACCGTTACATCGACTGTACGAACATCTCCGTAATAATCGTAGCCCCATACAGTTTGAAGCAGATGCTCCCGTGTCATCACTTGGCCAATATGCTTAGCCAAGTAATGGAGTAGCTCAAACTCACGATGAGTCAGCTCAATCGATTCCCCACGCTTGGAAACAATATAGGCATCAGGATGAATGATCAAGGAGCCAACCGTAATTTCGTTTGTTTCCTCCTCCTCAGCTGTATTTGCAGTAATTTGAGAGTGTCGCCTTAAATTAGCCTTAATTCGAGCAATGAGCTCTCTCGTGCTAAATGGCTTCGTCACATAATCATCGGCACCAAGCTCTAGCCCAATGACTTTATCAATCTCTGAATCCTTTGCCGTCAGCATAATGATCGGCATATCATATTTTTTCCTTACTTCACGGCAAACCTCAATTCCGTCTCTTTGCGGAAGCATTATATCAAGCAGAATCAAATCTGGCTTAATTTCTTCTACCTTCTCTAGCGCATCATTTCCATCGTACGAACAGAACACTTCAAAGCCTTCTTTTTTCAAGTTAAATTGCAAAATATCCGCAATTGGCTTCTCATCATCTACTACTAGAATTTTTCTTTCCATAGGTTTCTCCTTTTCAAATATATTAATTTATTTGGATCTATTAGATTTTCGTTTTATCCATGTATGTTCTCAATTTTACTTTAACATGTTATAAATGTGAATTCATCTATTTTAGATGGCAGAGCCTTCAATAAGTCAAGGTAAATTTAGGGATTGCTTTGAAAAAGAAAAGCCTCTAGTTCCGAAACTAGAGACTTGGATGGTTAAAAATTAGCGAATATAATCTAATGGATTTTGTAGGCTTCCATTTTTATAAAGTTCAAAGTGTAGATGGACACCTGTTGAATTTCCTGTAGATCCCATAACCCCAATTTTAGAACCCTTTGATACGACCTGGCCTGGATTCACACTTATTGATGCAAGATGAGCGTAAATGGTACGGTAGCCATTTTGATGGTCGATGACAATTTTATTTCCGAAGCTGCCATCATAGCCTGCAGAAACAACGACCCCATTATCAGCTGCTTTAATTGTACGATCACTCGGCCTTGCAATATCGAGTCCTTTATGCATTCTTCCCCAACGATATCCAACATCGCTTGAAATATATCCGCCACCTGTTGGCCATATAAAGTTGCCATCACCTCGAGACGGAATAACCTTCGTCCCTTTTAGAACAATATGTTTAACTGGCTGTTGAAGAACTTCTTCTTTTGATAATTTCTTCGTAATGACTTGTCCATTTTGTTCAGAAATGCGATAGGTTGCTGCACGCACCCCATCTTTCCCTTCTTGCTTTACTTTTGTATCGCCTTTAAACATAGATTCAGTTTCTTCTACTTCTTTTTCAAATGGCATGACTTCTTTAGTAAAGTATTCCTTGTCAACAATAACTTGAACAAATGGTTTTAAAACCGTCACATTCAATTCCTGGTCAATTTGCAGAGTTGATTCCTCTGTTAATCCAGGGTTAATAGATAGAAGCTGTTTCGTAGTTAGATTATGAGCTTGGGCAATTCCACCAAGCACATCCCCTTCTTTTACTTTATACTTAACTTCTTCTAATGAGCCTTTTTCGAGAAGCTTGACCGCATTTTCAACAGACATAATTTTAGCTGGTTCAATTTTTTCATCGAAAGTTGAAACTTCTTCAGACAGTCGAACGTCTAAAATACGAGATTCATTTTCCTTTAACGGTGGTAATGTAGCCGTATCAGCGGCTTTTTTTGCCTCTACTGCTTTCAATTCAGCCTCTGAAACATATTTCAATTTAAGCTGATCAAGAACTTCCTTTGCCTTATCTTTATTTTCAACATAGGCAACCGGCTTTCCACCAATAACTAGAGCTGTAGCATCTGCTTGTACATTAATTTCCTTCACAATCTCTTCGGCTACTTGTGAATTATTTGCTACAGAGTTAGCATGGAATACTTGCTCTGGAATGAAAGACACTTCTGAATTCAATGATAGATTCAAATTCTGATAAAGAGATTGCTCCTCTTCTACCTTCTGGTCTATTAAGCTTTCAATTTTGCTTTTATCTGTAACGGTGCCTATATATTGATCATCTACATAAACATAATAGACAGTTGTTAGATTTTCGGTACTAGCATGAGCAGAAGCACCCGCAGCAAATGTGATCCCAGCTATAGCAATAGACGTAATTGCAATCTTTTTTAATGCGAATTTAAAATTTTTATATGTATGATTTTTTATTTTTGTAAAGTTATTAGATGAATCTTGCATTGTTACATCCTCCTAGACTACGGCAACAAATACACTTTCATATAGTGCTATGTAACTATTTTTTAATTCAAGAAAAATTTGACACTTCTATATTCTACCATAAATCGATTCCAATTGACTAGTAGACTTGATAATGTAACAGAAATGTATAATTGATGACAATTTATTACCATTTTTCCAAAAAAACAATGCCGTTATTTGTCAGAAAAAAGAAGAATAATAGTAAATTAATCCTAATACTATTGGGTTTATAAGGTTTTTTTGGGACGGAGATTGTAGAGAAGATTGTAAAGTAGAGAGAAAGCTGACTATGAAAAACTATTAGATCTATTACATTTTTGTAACAAAAAGGAGTATGAATTTTATCATACTCCTTTTTGTTTGCGTTATTTGATGGCTCAGGACGGAATCGAACCGCCGACACAAGGATTTTCAGTCCTTTGCTCTACCGACTGAGCTACTGAGCCAATATAATATTGTTTCCTAAATGATGTTTGTAGTCGTACTGTGCTTCAAATCTCTGCGTGATTTGTCGCAGATTGCTACAGCTTGCTATTCGGGGAGGTTATGCTTTGGACTGCAATCTTTCGCAATCCTCTACCGACTGAGCTACTGAGCCAATTATGTATATTATGACCAATCAGCAAGGAGGCCGTCCTTGCCAGCCGCTTACTGATTTGTCATTGCCATGACCCGTACGGGATTCGAACCCGTGTTACCGCCGTGAAAGGGCGGTGTCTTAACCGCTTGACCAACGGGCCTAAAAAAATGGTGAGCCATGAAGGACTCGAACCTTCGACCCTCTGATTAAAAGTCAGATGCTCTACCGACTGAGCTAATGGCTCGTATACTTTTATGACGACGCTTTTTATATTATCATAGAGTTATATAAGAGTGCAATGCCTTTTTAAAAAATAAATTAATAACAATTAATAAGAGTAGGGCATCTCATTTGAATGTCCTATTTTCTTTTTGACCTTGTATTCTCATTTTCCACCAAATAATTTTTTACCAGACATGTAGGTTAGCATTCAACTTGTATCCATAATTAAGAGGTAGAGAGATATTTTCATCATGCACGGTATCTTTTTTTTCTAATTTATGGGTAGGATTTGGCATTATTTGTGACTGAAATCTCCCCTTTTTTTCTTCACGGAAACGATTATTCTTTATTTGTGACCGATTTCTCTCTTTTTTCTTTTTCACAGGAACGATTAATCCTTATTCGGAAACGATCAAACTTTAAGCATAGATCAACATTTACAAAGAATAAAAATAAAACCGCAGTGCATATTCTCTTTTGAATTGCACTGCGGTTTTGCTCTATGAACAGCTTTTTTTCAATTTATCCCTCTTAGTTTTGACGCCAAGGGCTTCTCACTACGTTTGTCTGTGTGCGGTCAGGACCAACTGAGAAGATTGAAAGCGGAATACCAGTTAATTGAGATACACGCTCAATGTAATGACGGGCATTTGCAGGAAGCTCGTCTAATGATTTACAGCCAGTAATATCCTCTGTCCATCCTGGCAGTTCTTCATATACAGGCTCACATTCAGCTAAAACCTTTAAGCTTGCTGGGAATTCTTCAATCACTTCCCCTTTATAACGATAAGCGACACAGATTTTCAGTGTTTCAATGCCTGTTAAGACGTCGACTGAGTTTAAAGATAAATCTGTAAGACCACTTACACGGCGAGCATGGCGAACAACGACACTATCGAACCAGCCAACACGGCGCGGACGACCTGTTGTCGTACCATATTCACGGCCGACTTCACGGATTTGATGACCGATTTCATTATCAAGCTCTGTTGGGAATGGGCCATCACCAACACGTGTTGTATAAGCTTTACATACTCCGACAACATGCTTAATTTTCGAAGGACCCACACCAGAACCGATTGTGACACCTCCAGCAACAGGGTTTGAAGAGGTAACGAATGGGTACGTACCTTGGTCAATATCAAGCATGACACCTTGTGCTCCTTCAAAAAGGACTCTGCGGCCTTCATCAAGAGCATCATTAAGAACAACAGATGTATCACACACATATTGCTTAATCTGCTGGCCATACTCATAATATTCGTCTAAAAATTCCTCTTTCGTAAATCCTTGTGTTTCATATATGCGCTCGAATAATCGATTCTTTTCTTCAAGATTACGGGCAAGCTTCTCTTCAAAAACTTCACGATCTAATAAATCGGCAATTCGGATTCCGATACGAGCAGCTTTATCCATATAAGCAGGGCCAATTCCCTTTTTAGTCGTTCCTATTTTATTCGCGCCTTTGCTTTCTTCTTCAACCTCATCTAATTTTAAATGATATGGTAGGATAACATGGGCACGATTGCTAATACGAAGGTTATCAGTTGTAACTCCTTTATCGTGAAGGTAGGCAAGTTCCTTAACTAGAGCTTTCGGGTCTACAACCATTCCATTTCCAATTACGCTTATTTTATCTTTGTAAAAAATTCCTGATGGAATTAAATGCAGCTTGTAAGTTTCACCATTAAACTTAATCGTATGACCAGCATTATTTCCACCTTGATAACGTGCAATAACTTCAGCATTCTCAGATAAGAAATCGGTAATTTTTCCTTTCCCTTCGTCTCCCCACTGTGTTCCAACTACAACTACTGATGACATATTAAAAGCACCTCCGAATTTCCTAATCATTTTGTCCAGCTCTATCATGTACAAAACGTTCTATTTCATGCATCACCACAATAAGTGGTGTTTTCTTATATCCATTTCAAACATTCTCATTTTATCAATTTATACAACCAAAAGTCAACAAAACACGAACATTTCCAATGAAAATATGAAAATTTGTTCGTAAATATTCCAAATTATGAAAATAAAAAAAGAACTAGCTATTAAACTAGTTCTCTACGCACCAGGAGGAACAGCAGAATCATCAAACCGTCTCTCTAAGTTTACGAATTTATTATATTCTTTAGCGAATGCAAGCGATACAGTACCAACAGGACCATTACGCTGCTTAGCAATGATGATCTCAATAATATTTTTATTCTCTGATTCTTTGTCATAATAATCATCACGATATAAAAATGCAACGATATCAGCGTCCTGCTCAATACTTCCCGATTCACGAATATCTGACATCATTGGCCTTTTATCCTGACGCTGCTCCACTCCACGGGAAAGCTGAGAAAGAGCAATGACCGGAATCTGTAATTCACGAGCCAATTGTTTTAATGAACGTGAAATTTCCGATACTTCCTGCTGACGATTTTCTCCTGACCGCCCACTTCCGAGAATTAGCTGTAGATAGTCGATTAAAATCATACCCAGACCATGCTCCTGTTTTAAGCGGCGGCATTTCGAACGGATTTCCGTAATCCGTACACCTGGTGTATCATCAATAAAAATACCGGCATTTGAAAGACTGCCCATCGCCATTGTCAGCTTACCCCAATCTTCGTCTGTAAGCGAACCTGTCCGGAGTCTTTGTGCATCAATATTTCCTTCCGCACAGAGCATCCTCATAACAAGCTGCTCTGCACCCATTTCAAGACTGAAAATCGCGACATTTTCTCCTGTCTTTGTGGCAACATTTTGAGCAATATTTAAGGCAAAGGCTGTTTTACCGACGGAAGGACGGGCGCCGACAATAATCAAATCATTGCGCTGGAAGCCCGCTGTCATTTTATCAAGCTCCGTAAATCCTGTTGGAATTCCGGTAATATCGCCCTTGCGGTTATGCATGATTTCGATATTATCGTAGGTGCGAACAAGTACATCCTTAATATTATGAAAGGCTCCTGCATTTTTACGTTGAGCCACTTCTAGGATACTCTTTTCCGCTTCACCTAAAAGAGCCTCAACCTCATCCTCACGAGCATATCCATCTTGAGCAATCCCTGTTGCAGTACGGATAAGTCTGCGCAGCAAAGATTTTTCCTCAACAATTTTTGCGTAATATTCGATATTCGCAGCTGTCGGAACAGACCCAGCCAGCTCACTTAAATAACTAACGCCGCCAGTGTCCTCCAGAAGCTTTGCTGCTCCAAGCTCCTCCGTAACTGTAATTAAATCTACCGCTTTCCCTTCATCATTCAGCTTTAACATGACGTTAAAGATCTTTTGGTGGGCTGCGCGGTAAAAATCCTCAGGAATCAATATTTCAGAAGCTAAAGTGAGGGAAGATGGCTCAAGAAATATAGCACCAAGAACCGCCTGCTCCGCTTCCAAATTCTGCGGTGGAAGGCGATCAGCTAACAATTCACTCATCTTATTAACCTCCTTATTAGAAATGCAGAAGCGCCTAATGGAACATCGACTAAGGACCGCCACGTCCTGTGGCGAACATCGACGTCAGCACATCCTGTACAAGTAATCTATTCATGTTGGTAGCTTTCACCAATAATTAATAAGCTTAGAAAAAAAGTGACCAGCGAGAACCGATCACATTTTTTCATGCTATTTCATTCTATCATGTTTATTTGGAAATGGAACTTCCAAATTTAGTTTGCTTCTTTTACATGGACATTTAATGTAGATGTTACTTCTGAGTGAAGCTTAACAGGAACCTTTGTATAGCCTAATGAACGGATTGCATCAGGCAGTTCAATTTTTCGTTTATCAATTTTTATATTGTGAGCCTTTTGGAGCTCCTCCGCAATTTGCTTACTCGTAATAGAACCGAATAAACGACCGCCTTCTCCAGCTTTTGTTGAGAATTCTAATGTAATTTTATCCATTTTTTCCTTTAGTTTCTTCGCATCAGCAAGCTCTTCTGCAGCAAGCTTTTCTTCTTTTTTCTTTTGAGCATTTAATGTGCTAACATTTGCCTGATTTGCTTCTACGGCTAGGCCCTGTTTAACAAGAAAGTTTTGTGCATAGCCATCTGCTACATTTTTCACTTCGCCTTTTTTTCCTTTTCCTTTAACATCTTTTAAGAAAATAACCTTCATTCCTTTTTTCTCCCTTCCAAATATTCGTCAATAGCAGCTTGTAATTGCATTTCCACTTCATCCACTGAAAGATCTGTAAGCTGGGTGGCTGCATTCGTTAAATGTCCTCCGCCATTAAGACTTTCCATAATAACTTGAACATTTATATCTCCTAATGATCGGGCGCTAACGCCAACAGAATGCTCTGATCGTTTCGAAATGACAAAGGAAGCAAGAACACCATCCATTGTTAATAAAGTATCAGCCGTTTGTGCGATTAACACTTGATTAAATTCCTGATCCGGCTGCCCCTTTGCAATCGCAATACCCTCACGATAAAAGTACACCTTTTCAATTAATTTCGCTCGTCTGATGTACGTATCTACATCCTCTTTTAAAAATTTCTGCACGAGTACTGTATCAGCCCCTAGAGCACGTAGGTAAGATGCCGCGTCAAAGGTTCTTGAACCAGTCCTTAATGAGAAGCTCTTTGTATCGACGATTATTCCTGCTAATAGAGCAGTCGCTTCAAGCATTTCAACCTTTGCAAATTTAGGTTGGTACTCAAGCAGCTCCGTCACTAGCTCCGCCGTTGAAGAGGCATATGGCTCCATATATACAAGCAATGGATTATGAATAAATTCTTCCGCTCGGCGATGATGATCGATTACGACAACATGATCTATTTTTTGAATTAATTTTTCCTCAATAACCATAGATGGCTTATGCGTATCCACAATGACCAATAACGTATTGTTTGTTGCTATTTCTAACGCTTGCGCAGGCGTAATAAACTTCGAATACATCGATTCATTCTTTTGAATTTCTGTCATTAGCCTTTGAATGCCCGTATCATTATCGTTTGGATTAAGGACAACATAACCCTCTCGCTGGTTCATTTGAGCAATTTTTCGAATTCCAATGGCCGCTCCAATTGCATCCATATCTGGATTTCGATGACCCATAATTATAACCTTATCACTCTCAGTGATTAGCTCTTTTAAAGCATGAGCAATTACACGGGCACGCACACGTGTCCTCTTCTCGACTGGATTTGTTTTTCCTCCGTAAAACTTTACCTTCCCATTTGTCTGTTTAATGGCCACTTGATCCCCACCACGCCCTAAGGCTAAATCAAGACTTGATTGTGCCAAAACACCGAGTTCAGGAAGCGAGGATACACCTGTACCGACTCCAATACTTAAGGTTAATGGAACATTATGCTTAGATGTTGTCTCTCTAACGTCATCAAGAATGGAAAATTTCCCTTTCTCAAGTAGGTGAAGAATATGTTCATTAAAGACAGCAATAAATCTTTCAGAAGATATTCTCTTTAGAAAGACTCCATTATCTGTCGCCCATTTATTCAAAATAGATGTCACAATACTATTCAGGCTGCTTCTTGTCTGGTCATCCATTCCTTGCGTTAATTCATCATAGTTATCTAAAAAGATTATGGATAGTACAGTTCTTTCTTCTTGATACAGCTTTTCAATTTCTGTTTGTTCTGTCACATCAAAAAAATAAAGCAGGCGCTCTTCAAGCTTTAGAATAACACGGAATTTCCGATCATGAAGAGTAATGATTTCCGTTTCCACTTCTTGCTTGATTAATGGAATAAGCAAATCGGCCACATCATAAAGAGATCTTCCTACTAACGTATCTTCATCAAAACATGACGTTAAAAATGGATTTGTCCATTCGATGTAATAATCATCATTAATCAGCATAATTCCAATCGGCATTTCCAAGAGAGCCTCTTCACCGACTTTTTTTACCCGATAAGATAAAGTGGATATATACTCCTCGGTCTCCTTTTTCTGTTTATAGTCCATTTTAAAAATAAAGTAAAAGGGCAGAACAGCTAGAAGAACCCCAATGATACTAATAATCCAGTTAAAATACGCCAATACTCCGAGAAGCACCACAATAATGCCTATCAATCCAAAGATTGGATAACGAATGGACCGCTTTTCTAAAAATGAAGGCATGCTTTCAGCTCCCAAACAATAGTGTTTAGAGGATGGTCAGCGTCTAAGGAAATAGTCCTCCTCTTGAACATACATTTACTCACTCTTTTCTAATCTCTTTCTTAGATCAAACCCTAAGTCAATTATACCTAATATCCGCACAATATAAAGAAAAATTGGAAGAATGAAAGTGAAGACTGTTGCAATAATAGGAATTCCCTTTGACATGCCTTTTTTATAACAAATATAGAAAATAAATGATAAGCCTTGCAGCACCATCAAAAGCTGAAGGATAAAGCTAATATTGACTAACGCTAAAAACCAATAGCTTCCTTCCTCAGGCTTAATGGCAAAAGAGGCCAAAATAGTGACTAAATAATACCATAGAATACTTTTAGGAAAGACGATCTCTCTGAATGGCTTCCAGCTCTCCACCTTGACGCCAAATCTTTTGACAACTGGAAATGAAACTAGTTCGATCAATATGACAGCAAATAAGGAGGCTAATACAAACAGGCTTGGTGTCAGTGACTCAAGCATCTTTAACGCTGCTTCAAATTGATCCATGACGTCTCCTGTTGAATTTTGGCCAAAAGCCTCTAGCATACTCTTCGACCGATTGAATGCTTCCGTCATCATACTCATAATGTCTTCAATAAAGTTTATGTTGAAAAAAACAACGGCAACTGCATATTGTAATAATAGAGTTATGAGGAAAACAAGAGTAGATGCAATAAACGAGACGGTTCGACTTTTTCCCTCCTTGATTAATTGCCCTATGACGAGCCCAGTCAATCCAAAGGAAAGGGTCAGCGGAATGGCTAGAACTGTTCCCACGATTAACGAAATCATGAGAGAAGCAATGAGAAAAACGATTGCATACATGCGCGTATTTTTTGTGCCAAATAAAATAAAAGGAACGGCTAAAAATAAATTGCTGACGATTCCTAAAAATGGAATATAGATCGTTATTAACAATAAAACAGCGAAAGCAGCTAATAAAACAGCACCTTCTGTTAACTTATGTACATTTCTCAATATCTCACCCCTTAAACCGGGATTTTTCACCCATAAAATCTATTTTAGCTAGTATTATTGTTCGATTCAACTTTTAACACCAAACTTCCCTAAGCAGCGAAAAAGGGATATCTAATCGATACCCCTTCATCTACTATTTCAGCTTAAATTTATTCACTACTGCTTCTAATTCATTACTAAGCTCTGTTAATTTCTCTGCTGATTCTGCAACTGTTTGGAAGGCTTTGACTTGCTCATCCGTAGAGGCACTCACTTCCTCACAAGACGCTGCAGCCTCTTCTGACATGGCTGCCATGCTTTGAATGCTGCTTACAACTTCACCCGTATTTTCAGTCACTTGATCAACCTGAGAATAAATATAGATGATAGACTTCTTCATTTTCTCAACTAGATCAGATATAGAGTGGAAATTCATTTCGGTTTCATGAACAACCTTTGATTGCTGATCAAAGGTTTCCATTGTTTTGCTCATCGAATCCACGGCTAAGAGTGCACCATTTTGAATATCCGTGATCGTTTTCTTCACTTCATCTGTTGCTACAACAGACTGCTCTGCAAGCTTTCTAACCTCTTCAGCCACAACTGCAAACCCTTTTCCATGTTCGCCAGCGCGAGCTGCTTCAATGCTTGCATTTAACGCTAATAAATTCGTTTGCGAGCTTATATCTGTAATTGTGGACAATACCATTTCAATTTGTTTTATTTTATTCTCTAAGTCATGAATAACATTTTCCATTGAATCAAGGAAGCCCTTCGATGTTTCGAACGATCCTTTTAATTGGCTAATTTGATTGATACCAGAACGATTTATTTCATCCGCTTTCTCAGCCAAAGAATTCATTTGACCTGTATGATGACTAATATCATTAATTTGATTATTTAATTGACCTGATAACGTATGGGCTGTTTCCGCCTCCGTTGCAGACTGTGTAGCCCCTTTGGCAATTTCATTAATGGCAGCTGCAATTTCCTCATTGGAAGCATTCGTTTCTTCAGATACAGCACTTAAGCTTTCAGCTGATATGGTTACATTATTAACGGATGTTTGAACAACTGTCAGCAATGATTTCATATTATCAACCATATCGTTAAAATCGAGGCTTAATTCGCCTATCTCATCTTTAGAAGAGATATTTGCTTTCACCGTTAAATTTCCATCTGCCACTTGCTTAACAGCCTTTTTCAAGATGAAAATTGGTTTCGTAATCTTCGCTGATACATAATAGGTAACAACAACTGCAATAACGAGCGCAATGATAGAGATAATCAAGATGTCTATTTGAATGCTCTTTGCACTCTCGAGCAGATCTTTATAGGAATAAGCTGTTCCAATCTTCCATGAAGTACTTGGAACCGTATGATAAACAAGTAGCTTATCATCGTCTTCAAATTCATAGTCAACAACGCCCTCCCCGTCCTGATCCTCGTACATAGTCTTAATAAAAGGAAGGTCCGAAAGGTTTTCACTCTGTTTAGAAGGATGAACAATTGCTACTCCTTCTTTTGAAAAAATAAATGGATAGCCATTATAGCCTATTTCCAATTTACTGATCATATTCGTAATATTCTTTAGTTGGATATCTAATCCAACAACCCCAATGACTTTAGAGCCTTCTTTGACAGCATAGGAAGCAGTCACCACATAACTCTTTGAAGCTGGGTCCTCATAGGGCTCACTCCAAATAATTTCACCTGGGTTAGCGGCTGCATTTTTATACCAATCTCTTGTTGTTGGATCAAAATCTGAGCCTAAATCAGCAGCCGGAATGATTTTTAAATTATTTTCGCTTGCTGCATAAATGGAAGTGACACTCTCATACTTATCAATGAAATTTTTAAATTCTTTTTCTAAATCTGCTGATGCTTGGCTGTTCTCAGTATTTTCTGCAAATTTTACAAAATCTAATACTTGCTGAGATGCAGCTAAATACTGAATGCTATTTGAATAAGACTTAGCAAATAATTCAATTGTATTATTCATTTCTGAGACAATACTTTTTGTTTGCTGAACAACATCTTCTTCGAACTGTGATTTTGTTTGGTAGCCGACAAAAACCGAAACAGTTGACAAAGTGACAATTAAGAGCAGGACAAATAATAAAATAATTTTGGCTTTAATTGATTTAAGCATACCCTTCCTCCACTAATATGTATAAAATATGATAAATAGGGTGGGGACTTTGCAAACATGAACTTATTTATAGTTAAGAAAGACTATAATTCGCTTACGCCGCCTTGAGTTTGTCAATAAACACACCTACATTTTTACCATGATAATAGTAACATAAAAACAAAGCTTTATATTTTGATTCAAAATTTTTAATTTCGAGAATAATCAGAGTAATATATATATGGTTTTTAATGGATTTCTTATAGCAGAGTAAAGGAAGGGTAATATGAGGAGTATGATAATTGGGTTGGGGATACCATTCTCCACCCTTATCCTAATTCATTGCCGATATATTTATTGATGTGTCAAAAAAACATGAGAAATAAAAAAAGCACAACAGGACTTTATATCCTTGTTGTGCTTTTGATTATTAGAGATTATTCACCTGCAACATATGGTAATAATGCCATAGTACGTGCACGCTTAATCGCAACAGTTAATTTACGTTGGTATTTAGCGTTTGTACCAGTTACACGGCGAGGTAAAATTTTACCGCGCTCAGAGATGAATTTTTTTAGTAAATCTACATCTTTGTAATCGATGTGAGTGATTCCGTTTGCAGTAAAGAAGCAAACTTTACGGCGCTTTGCACGGCCGCCTCTACGTCCTCCCATAGCCATTGTGTTTTCCCTCCTTTATTGATTATTTCGTTCAAAAATAAATCAGGTTAGAACGGCAGATCATCATCTGAAATGTCGATTTGGCCACCGTCATTTGCAAATGGATCGTTATCTACACGTGTATACCCTTGATTATTTCTGTTATTTTGTTGATTCTGATTATTGTTATTTCCAAATGGGAAATCCTGATCTCTAGGTGCACCGAAATTTCCACCTTCTGCTCGAGCGCTATTACGCGGCTCGAGGAATTGAACACTTTCAGCCATAACCTCTGTTATATATACACGTTTTCCATCCTGACCTTCAAAGCTGCGAGTTTGAATTCTTCCATCAACACCTGCAAGGCTTCCCTTCTTTAAGAAGTTCGCTACATTTTCAGCTGCCTTTCTCCAAACAACACAGTTAATAAAATCAGCTTCTCGTTCACCCTGTTGGTTCGTAAATGTACGATTAACAGCAAGAGTGAATGAAGCAACCGCTACTCCATTTGGTGTGTATCGTAGATCAGGATCCTTTGTCAAACGTCCGACAAGAACAACGCGGTTCATCATCAGAATCAACTCCTTTCTTCCAACTATTGTTTCACATGGAACATTTTAGAGAATGTTCAAAAAGTCAGGTTGTCCTCCTTTTTGAACTCTCATAGTTAAAAGTGTTTATCTATTATTTCTCATCTTTAATTACGATATGACGGATAATGTCTTCGCTGATTTTCGCTAAACGAGAGAACTCGTCAACAGCTGTAGCTTCAGCATTAACATTTACTAATTGGTAGTAGCCATCGCGGAAATCATTGATTTCGTAAGCTAAACGGCGCTTACCCCAATCTTTTGCTTCATTCAATTCCGCACCATTTTCAGTTAAGATTGAGTTAAAACGCTCAATTAGAGCTTTTTTAGCCTCATCTTCAATATTTGGGCGGATGATGTACATAATTTCGTACTTTCTCATCACTTTCACCTCCTTTTGGTCTAAGCGGCCCTTTTCAAAAGGGCAAGGAGCAATTGTTCATTACTCACAAGATGAAATTATAGCATATAATAACCATTTTTGCAATGCATGCTTTACTTCAAAATACAAGCTTTATCAAAGGATGATTCATTTCGAAGAATACTGCAATATTAAAAGGAAGGGAAATTGAAATTCCCTTCCTTTTTATCTCATTTTTTATCTTCGTTTTGATTTTCGTCTGAAACAAGTTCACGAGTTGATTTCTTGAACTCTTTTAATGTCGTCCCAAATGCTTTTCCTATTTCAGGTAGCTTTGATGGACCAAAAATGATAAGTGCTAGTACTAAAACCAGGATTAGTCCTGGAATACCGATATTTGATAGCATAGTATCCTCCTAATACTTAAATCCAGTAATAGCTACAACACCTGGACGAGGAATGGAATCTCCTTTTCTATGCGGCCACATACTTGTTGGTTTTTTTAAGTCATCTGTCTCTTCTCCAGGATGCTGGATAGATATGAATAACGTTGTTTCATTTGGCGTGAAGCTTGGACCAGTTAATTCTGCTTCCCTAGGGGCTGAAGCAAATTGGAAGGCTTCTCCGGTATTCTCACCAATAGTCGGAATGACAAACATTCCATTATTTGCAAAGTGCTTATAAATTCCACTATTTAATTTACTTGAAGATATATCAGTAACCGTCCATAAGTTTCCTAAACTATCAAATGTTAAATTATCCGGTGCACTAAATCCACTTTGTTTTCCACCTGCTGCAAAAATTTCAAAATCAAAAGTAAGAGCTCCGAGATCATCGTTGGATTCTAGGAATCTAGTAATATGTCCATGGAAATTTCCATGTTTATCGTTATTAGTATGAGCAATAAAGACAGTCTTATCAAAAGGACTAATTTCCACATCTTCTGGACGGTCTGTTGGAGTTCCACCAACTAATAGTGCAGCCTCATGACAGTATACAACAACATCAGCCTGCGTCTTATACTTGTCTAAAATCTCCTTTTTATCCTTTGCTGCTTTGCGAACATTATCGATTGTTAATGGTACCCATGTTCCTTTTCCCATATCCGCTACATATAATGTTCCTTCTTCTAGTAAATCCGCATTCGCTTTTCCTCTTGATGCAACATATTTATTTTTACTGATAAACTTATAAACACATGCATCTTTTTTATCATCACCCATATAGACAACTACACGATTATCATTCGTTAAGCCGACAGCCGCATTTTCATGATTAAAACGTCCTAATGCTGTATGCTTGCGTGGTTTAAAGTTTGGATCAAATGGATCAATTTCAACGATCCATCCATAATGCGTATCATTCAATCCAGCATCCTTCGCTGTGTCCTCAAAGTTTTCCTCTGCTGATAAAACTGTTCCCCATAATGTCATTCCACCCGAACAGTTAGCAAATGTACCTTGTACATTAGTTGCTGAACCAACTGTATTTGATCCCTTTGCAGGACCTGTTAACTGAAATGGTGTTAGCCCAGTAATACGACGAGCATACTTAGAGTTCGTATCCATTCTCCAGACGCCGTCCTTATCTCTATATACCTCAATAATAGAACCTCCTTGAGTATATAGCATTTTCTCTATTTGGGCTGGTGTGTACTTACCATTTGCGTTTCTTGCTCCATGAACAAATAGTTCACTAGAGTATTCATGGTTCACCCATAGAAGACCTCTATTATCTCCATCAATCGGAAAATACAAAGTAAAGTCATTGTTAAAGCCAAATGTATCCCCATTTTTGTTAATGACATCACCATAGGCAGCGACAACATCATACTTATACCCCTTTGCAAGAACAAGATCATCCTTATCAGTTGGGGTAATTGGATTAAAATTCAGACCAGATACCTTTTTTTGGAATCCAAAAAGATGTGATGCTGCCTCTACTCCTTTCGCTTCTGCTCTTGGAGCAAATGTACCCAAACCAGTTGATGCCACTGTTAATGCTGTAACTCCTGTCCCAACATACGTTAAAAACTTACGCCTATTTAACTCAGTCATCCTTTAGCACCTCATTTTCTTTTTTAAACTATTAATAACTTATGTATGTTATTAATCTTAAAGGGAGATTATTAAGGGGATGCTATAAAAGGTTAAAGAAATTGTAAAAATTTTAGAATTATTGTAATAAAATAGAGAAATATGGGTTCCTTTGCAATTCCTCTTGCAAAGGGACCCATATTTCTCCTTCATTGTCTACTGCAAATGTCGATTAAAATGCTGTCGCATGCCTTCCCCAAGAATATTAAAAGTCAGAGTGGCAATGACAATAGCCAGCATCGGAAAGAAGGGAATCCAAAATGCTCTTATCACATCTCTTCGTGCTTCACGAATAATTGTAGCCCAATCGCCACTTGTATTAAAAATTTCACTGTACCCATAGGAAAGCTGCACAAGCTCCTGTGTGATAAACACATTAATCATGGCTAATTGACCAATCAGAATCGCGACTCTGCCAGCATCAATAAAAAAATTCACAATGATGCTTGGAAAAAGGTTCGGAAAGTAGTGTGATGTCATCATTTTGATTGGTTTTACCCCAATGGTAATCCCTGCCTCAATGAATGGCTGCTGAGAAACGGAATATGCCTGTTGTTGAATAATTAAGCCCACCCTTCCTACCTCAACAAGAGCAATAATGACGATCGACCAATAAAATCTAAGCTCATGAAACATCAGAAATGGCAGTGTAAGAATTAATGCCGTTGTAAAAATAACAGGTAAGCTTGAAAATAGCTGGTTCCACCACTTAATAATCCATGAAAAAAATCCTTTATTTTTCATTCCAAACATGCCTAAAGGAATGGCCACTATGTATCGAAGGATGACAACCAAAAAGATAAGAATAAAGGTATCTTTTGCTCCCATTACTAATAAGCTCAATAAATCTCGTCCATCCCGATCTGAGCCTAAAGGAAACTTCTCAGAAGGAGGAAATGGAGCTGTTTTAATGATTCCTGGTTCAGGAAAAACTACCCGTTCACCTTTCAATTCCGAATCGACAAAAGGTAGGGATGGACCAATAAATGTGAAAAAGGCTAAAATCCCAGCCAGCAATATACCGATTATTAAATAATAGTTTCTCACGATGTCCCCCTTATGGAATACGCAAACTTTTTTTTATAATAAAGCCAAGAATCTGGGAAAGTAAGACCAGCAGCAAAAAACATAGACCAATCCCAATAATCATCCCAGGCTCAAATCCTCTAAATGACCCCATATGAACAGATATATTAAAACCAAGAGCGGTAAACAATCGATAAGCCATCCCCTCATAACCAAGTAAATATTCAACAATCATTAGACTGGATAGAATATGTACCATCAAGGAAGTCATATGGGTTAATATCGTTTTCATACTATTACGTAAAATATGCTTATTAATCACTTTTGACATGGAAAGCCCTTTTGACTTCGCAACTTGAATATAATATTGACCATCCTCATTCGATAGAGCAGATGAAGTAATTCTTGCCACATACATCATTGGATAAATCGACACTAAAAGCGCTGGTATCAAAAAACCATACCAGTTAGATTGGCTAAAAAGACGAACTGAAGGAAAAATAAAAATGACAAGCCACTGAAGGCTGATAACAATGAAAAAATCAGGGATGGATTGCAAAAGCCATGTTAAACCATTACCAAGCACATTCATCTTATTAAATTTATGTCGATAATCAAAAATCCCCTTTCCTATTCCTAAAATTAGACTAAGGAAAAAAGCTGGTAAAATGATTTTTACACTGTTAGGAAAAAAACGCTTTAGTTCATCCTCGACAGTTAAACGAGCATGCCGAGTATCTCCTAGGCTTTTTTCGTTCCAGACATGCTGCAAATACTGAACGATATTATTTTTATACTCCTGCCAGGAAAAATGGTATTCCATTTCTACTGTCAAGGCATTTCCCCCGCCAACCGAAAGCGCAGGATTCCGTGGAAACAACACAATTAAAAGAAGAGCGGCTAGGATAATGATATACAGCAAAACATTTTTAACGATAATTCTAGAAATATCCATAAAAAATCCCCTTTTTCCACTCATTATCTTCCAAAATAATAACAAATAAAAAGGGAATTTCCTATTAATTTTGTATTTTCGTAAAATTCTATATAAATATCACTTTTTTCAACAATTTCAAAAAAAAATCTCTGCAGAAATTTTCTGCAGAGTTTCCTTTTACACATTGAAACGGAAGTGGATGACATCTCCGTCTTGAACAATATATTCTTTTCCTTCTAATCGAACATTACCTGCTTCACGTGCAGCCACCATATTGCCAGCAGATAATAAATCATCATAGGATACCGTTTCCGCACGGATAAAGCCTCTTTCAAAATCGGAATGGATAACCCCAGCACATTGCGGAGCTTTCATTCCTTTTCTAAACGTCCATGCACGTACTTCTTGAACACCTGCGGTAAAATAAGTCGCTAAGCCAAGAAGATGATACGCAGAACGAATTAACTGATCAAGTCCAGATTCTTCAATTCCAAGCTCTTGCAGGAACATTTCTTTTTCTTCCCCTTCAAGCTCTGCAATTTCTGACTCGATTTTTGCACAAATAACAATGACTTCAGCATTATCATTCTTCGCAAACTCTTTCACTTGCTGTACATATTCATTTGAGTTTGGATCTGAAACATCGTCTTCTCCAACATTTGCTACATATAGAACAGGTTTAATCGTTAAAAGATGAAGTCCCTTTGCAACCTTCATTTGCTCCTCAGTAAATTCAACTGTACGAGCAGGCTTGTCCGCTTCAAAGGCTTCTTTTAACTTCTCAAGAATCTCAAGCTCAAACACCGAATCTTTATCTTTTTGCTTCGCCAATTTCCCAACACGAGCAATGCGCTTTTCAACTGATTCAAGATCAGCCAAAATCAGCTCTAGGTTAATCGTTTCAATGTCAGAAATCGGATCAACTTTTCCTGAAACATGGGTAATATTATCATCCGCAAAGCAGCGAACAACTTGGCATATAGCGTCTACTTCACGAATATGTGATAGAAATTTATTTCCTAAACCTTCTCCTTTACTTGCCCCTTTTACAATTCCAGCAATATCAGTAAATTCAAATGTCGTCGGAACTGTTTTTTTCGGCTGTACAAGCTCAGTTAGTTTATTTAGGCGCTCATCTGGTACTTCTACAATCCCTACATTTGGATCAATTGTACAAAACGGGTAGTTCGCAGACTCCGCTCCCGCTTGGGTAATAGCATTAAATAACGTAGACTTCCCAACATTCGGCAACCCTACAATCCCAGCTGTTAAAGCCATCCATGTCACTCCTCAAATAATAAATATCTATTAAAATCAACTTTCATTCAGTCATTTAGTCCCTCACAATTATAGAGAGTAATCCAGAAAAGCGCAAGGCACCCGTTTATCGGCGACAAGCTTAAGACAAGCCGGCGTGAAGGTTCTTCTTTAACCTTCATGACGGATTGGCTTAAGACCTCGAGCCGATGGTGCCTGGAGCTAGACAATGCGACAAGCGCAAGGCACCCACTTATCGGCGACAAGCGCAAGCAGGCGCTTTACTCCTCATGCTTCACAAGGATCTTTTTCATTTTACGTGCAAATTCCCTTCGAGGGATTAATACACTATGAGCACAGCCCTCGCATTTGATCCGAATATCGGCTCCCATTCGAATAATTTTCCACCGATTCGTTCCACATGGATGCTGTTTTTTCATTTCGACAACATCATTTAAATTAAACTCCTTTTGCTCCATTATAACCTCCCAAATTAACCTTTTGATTTTTTAAGATCCACTTCACTTCGAGAATACATAACAAGACGAGGAAACGGAACATCAATCCCATTCTCCTCAAGGCAGTGCTTAATTTCCTTCCTCAATTGCCTTGCAATATAGAAATTTTGAGTAGGCAATGTTTCGCAGGTTACTCGAAGCGTGAGATTCGAAACATCCATTGTTTGTACACCTAATAATTCTGGAGGCTTCACCATTTCCTCATATTTCTCAGGCAGTTCCTCTAATAATTCCTGCAGCACCTTTTCAGCTTTATTTATATCGCTTTCATATGCAATATTTACATCTACAAAGGCCACACTATTATTTATTGAAAAATTCGTTACTTGATTAATGCTCCCGTTTGGTAAAATATGGACCTCACCTGTCCAATTTTTGATTTTTGTTGTTCTTAGTCCAATCTCCACAACAGTTCCTGTAAACTGATCTATCTGAATACTATCCCCAACAGAAAATTGATCTTCGAAAATGATAAAGAAACCAGTTATAATGTCCTTCACCAGGCTTTGTGCCCCAAACCCAACGGCTAAGCCAACAATTCCAGCCCCTGCTAATAAGGCTTTTACATCAATCCCCAATGTTTCCAAGATTAATATGAATGAAAAAAAGGAAGCAAAATAAAACAGTATGTTAACTAACAGCTTCACTAAAGTCGCTTCTCGACGTTCGGATGTACGAATAAGTGAGCTGCGATCCCTTACCTCAAAAATTTTATGAATGACCATTTTCCCTATTTTAATAAAAAGGCTCGTAAAAATAATAATTAAAAAGACTTTTAAGACGATTCCTCCAATATCCATCCACACGTCTTCTGTAGAAAGATTTTCTACTTGTTTGTTTATAAATTTTTCAATATTGCTCATTTTTCCACCTGCACTTCTTTATAAATATCGGGTTTTAACTGGATTAATAACCCTTAAAAAATTCCTATTGATTTATTAAAGCTTATTTCATCTTTTCCTAGCAAGCAACATAGAGTAGAAAAGACTCTAGAAAGATGGAAAAGATTAATTTATTTTAACAATTTCTATTCATATTTTGTAGCAATACATCATTTCCTTTAATTGTAAATGGTTTTAGGTTTACACATAGTTCACTTTACAAATCTTATCAGCATGTATAGATTGCTATTTTTATCCGTATACTGTTAAAAATACGGAGATTAAGCCAGTTTGCCAAGAAGGTTAAAGATCAGCCTTCTCGGGAGCCCGTCTTACGCTATAACCTGAGCGTAATCGAGCCGCTTGTGCTTTTTATAAAAAGGGGTGGAACCAATGAATTTTAAACATAATCTGTTTGAAAAAAAGGACGGCATTTTGAAGATCATGTATGATGATTTGACTGCTGCCACTAAGCTCGCAACAGAAATTATCCATTTATTGCCTAATGGAATTAACAGCCGTCCTATTGTGTTTGTCTGTATTGGAACCGATCGATCTACAGGCGATTCATTGGGTCCACTAGTTGGTACATTTTTAGAGGAAAAAAAGATATCATCCTTCTTTGTATATGGAACACTTGAAAGTCCTATTCATGCAGTGAATTTGGCAGAAAAACTTGAGGAAATTAAGAAAAAACATTTTAATCCTTTTATTATCGGAATTGATGCATGTTTAGGACGGTTAAAAAGTGTTGGAGTCATTCAAATTGGAGAAGGACCTGTAAAACCCGGAGCTGGTGTGAATAAAGAGCTTCCAGAGGTTGGTCATATGCATATAACAGGAATTGTCAATGTGAGCGGCTTTATGGAGTTTTTCGTCCTGCAAAACACAAGGCTCCATCTTGTCTTAAATATGGCGAAAATAATCGCAAATGGGATTTATAAAGCAAGCTTAGCCTATGAGCCAAAGCATATTTTAACTTCCTTTAAATGGGATTTAGATACTGAGCAAGAACATATTTGAACATTCATTTTAAAATATGGCAAGCCAACATGATCATAATGTAAGGAGAGAAAAAACAATTCCTCTCCTCTTTAAAAATATAATTGATAATAATACATGATTGTCACGATTACCCCTACAACAAAAATACCCGGGAGTAAGTTAGCGACACGAATTTTTATTAGCCCAGTCAAATTTAATCCAATGGCAAAAATCATTACTCCGCCAGTCGCAGTCATTTCTTTAATAAAGCTATCCATAAGCAGATTCGGTACAAACTGATCAATTTGTGTCGCGAAAAGAGCGATAAGTCCTTGATAAATTACCACAGGGACAGCTGAAAAAAGAACGCCTATCCCTAATGTCGTCGTCAATATTAAGGCAGTAAAACCGTCAATAATCGCTTTTGTATAAAGAACATCATGATCTCCACGAATCCCACTATCTAATGCACCAATAATCGCCATTGCACCGATGACAAAAATGAGAGTCGCGGTAACAAACCCTTGAGAAATACTTCCCTGGCTGCTAGAGCCCATTTTTCTTTCTAGCCAATCTCCAAGTGTATTCAGCTTATTCTCTAAAGCAAAATATTCCCCAATAACAGCCCCAAATACTAAACTAATGATCACAACTAAGAAATTCTCGCCCTTCAAGGCCATTTGCAGACCTAAAACGATCACAGCAAGTCCAATTGCATGCATAACGGTTCCTTTTATATTTTCAGGAATACGATGCAGCATTTTTCCTAATAAAGTACCAATAATGATTAACAATCCATTTACAAGCGTACCGAGAAGAAACATCCTTTTCACCTTGCTCAAAAATTTCGTCATTCGAATATTAATTACATACACTACCACGAAGACGAGACTCTTACAATCATTTTTTAAAAATTTCGTGTTTTTTTAAACTTTCATTTTGTTTACTTTCGATAAATTAGCTTTACTTATGCTTTTAAAAAGACTTTATCTAAATCTCGCTAGTCCACAAATAAACTTAAAATTATTTAGCCAAAAAAAATAAACCATCCAGATGATGGCTTATAATAAGTGTTAATTTGTTTCTAACAGCTCTAAAATTCGATCTAGGTCTTCTTTTGAAAAGAATTCAATTTCAATTTTTCCTTTATTTTTAGACTGTTTAATATTAACTGTTGTACCAAATCTCTCCCGTAAAAAGGTTTCTTGTTCTTTAATAAAAACATCCTTCTTCTGGACAGGTTTTTTTGTTTCACGTGAAACATTATTTAGCTGTTGAATAAGCTGCTCTAATTGACGTACATTTAATCCGTCCTTTATTATCTTTTCAACTACTGCCATCAGCTTATCTTTTTTTCTTAAACCTAATAATGCACGACCATGTCCCATAGAAATTTTATCTTCAGAGATCAAAGCCTGAATTTTTGGCGGCAATGAAAGTAAACGAATATGGTTGGCAATATGCGGACGGCTTTTACCTAATCGTTTTGCAAGCTCCTCTTGGGTTATTTTTAGTTTTTCCATTAAAAGCTGGTAGGCAGCTCCTTCTTCAATCGGAGACAAATCTTCACGCTGTAGGTTCTCTAATATCGCTAGCTCCATCATTTGCTGCTCATTTAATTCTCTTACCACAACTGGAACTGTCTCTAATTTTGCAGCCTTAGCAGCACGATAACGTCTTTCACCTACTACAATTTCGTAGCCTTTAATGCTCTTTCGTGCAATGATCGGTTGAAGAATCCCATGCTCTAATATTGATTGCTTTAACTCTTCAATGGCTTCTTCCTCAAATACCTTCCGTGGTTGATAAGGATTGGGTCTCAACTCTTTCAATTTTATCTCTCTAACAGTTTCCTCTTTTGATTCCATGTTTGTAAAGAAAGCGTTAAGCCCTTTTCCTAAACCTTTAGCCATTTGAAACCACTTCCTTTGCTAAATCTATATACACCTCAGCTCCACGGGACTTTGGATCATAAGTAATAATTGGTTCACCATGACTTGGCGCTTCGCTTAGACGAATATTACGAGGAATAATGGTTCTATATACTTTATCTTGGAAATACTTCTTCACTTCTTCAATGACCTGAATACCTAGATTCGTTCTCGCATCAAGCATAGTCAATAAAACACCTTCAATTTTCAAATCATGATTCAAGTGTTTCTGAACAAGGCGAACGGTATTCAAAAGCTGACTTAGCCCTTCAAGTGCGTAATATTCACATTGAACAGGAATAATGACAGCATCTGATGCTGTTAAAGAATTGAGCGTTAATAAGCCTAAAGATGGAGGACAATCAATAATAATATAATCGAAATCCTCTTTAATCTCTTCTAATGCTCGTTTTAATCTAACTTCTCTTGAGATCGTTGGCACTAATTCAATTTCCGCTCCTGCAAGTTGAATCGTTGCAGGGATCGCATATAGGTTTTCAACAGATGTTGGGCGAATGACCTTCGTCGCTTCAACATCATCTACTAAAACATCATAAATACATTGATCTACATCTGCTTTCTCGATTCCTACCCCGCTCGTTGCATTTCCTTGAGGGTCAATATCTACGAGCAAGACTTTCTTTCCTATGTATGCTAAACATGCACCAAGATTAACAGAGGTAGTTGTTTTTCCTACTCCGCCCTTTTGGTTTGCTATCGAAATTACTTTGCCCACGATGTCACCTACTTTCATCATTAATTTCATCTTCTATTAGATATGAATTGTTTTTAGTTTAATTGGAAAATTATCTGGCAAGCTTGTAAATTAGCAATCATGTATTCTATTTTATCGCAGATTAACGGACAGTAAAACCCTAACCATCTAAAATTCAAAGAACACACATAAATAGATTTAGGTTATCTGTCCGTAAAAGTCAATTTTGAATTAGAAAAACTTGGCGTTTGCCAAGTCCTTTTTGACGAATGCCTTAGTTTTTCTTATGCGATCTTATTAGCAAATATTTAATTGATAACACATTTTACTTTAGGGCGTTACTAAACTTAAACTTTCCTATTTAGCGAACAAAAACTAAGAATGCCACGTCCTGTGGCAACGTCTTTGTGACCACATCTTGTGTGCCGTATCTAACACTCAGAGAAAATTTTGGTCTATACTCGTGAAGTTATTATGAAAAGGAGGAATGAACGATTTGAAGGGATCTTTGCAGTAAAAAAAGATGAGAAATTAAACAAGAAGTCTGCTTAATTTCTCATAGGTAATCATCTTTATTATTTCTTTTTAGGAATTTTGATTGTAATTTGATAAAATTCGTCAAATTCTTCTTCTTGGGAATCTAAATTAATTCCGCTCTCTGAAACCATTGTTAATGATTGACGGATTGTATTAACCGCAATTCGCATATCCTTGCTAAATGCTTTTCTTTTTGGCTTTGGTTTAGGATTATTTTGCTCTAAAAGCCGGACAACCCGATCTTCTGTCTGCTTGACATTTAGATTTTTCTCAATAATTTCCTCAACCAGCTTCACTTGCTTCTCAGGATCTTTAAGTGGAATTAGAGAACGAGCATGGCGCTCTGTAATCGCCTTACACAATAATGCATCCTGAACTTCTTGAGGCAGCTTTAGTAACCGAAGCTTGTTCGCAACGGTTGATTGTCCTTTTCCTAGACGCTGAGCTAATGCTTCTTGCGTTAAGTTATGTAATTCCAATAGCTTTCCATATGCAACGGCTTCTTCAATCGGGGATAATTCTTCCCGTTGCAGGTTTTCAATTAATGCAACAGACGCCGTTTCCGTATCATTTAAATTTTTAATAATTGCTGGAGCTTCATCCCAGCCAAGCTTCTTCATAGCACGCCATCTACGTTCACCAGCAATTATTTCAAACTGACCATTCTCAAACTCCCGAACAACAATCGGTTGAATAATGCCATGTGTATGAATCGTTCGTGACAATTCTTCAATTTTTTCATCATCAAATACCGTTCTTGGCTGAAAACGGTTAGGAACAATATGATCAATGGGGATTTTCTTTATTTCTTCGAATTCCCCTATCTTCTCAATTTCCACCTGTTCTTGCTTTTCTAATTCTGCTTGTTCTCCCTTTTCGCCTAGGCCAAAAAAGCGTGAAAAAGAATGCTTCATCACCCTACACCACCTTTACGAAACTCCCTATTACATATTCTCTATAAAATTGACAAGTCCTGCCGAAAATCAGCAATAATTAAGTTTTCCCAATAAAAAAACACCACTATTACACCATTTGCTGGCAAAATTTCATTTTAGTAAGCTGCACATACAGACTAATTATGCCATATTTCTTATAAAAGCGTAATACTATTCGATTGGAGTTTTGTTTGGAGTACCAGGTTTCCTTGGGTATTTTTTCGGTGTAGCCTTTTCCTTATTAATGATTAATATATTCCGTTCACTTTCTTCCTCAGGAAGTGTAAAGGAATAGGAATGCTGCAATTTCCCGCCAAGAATGGCTATCGCTTTTTTCCCTACATCTAATTCTTCCTTCGCACTTGCACCTTTCATCGCTACAAATGTGCCGCCAGCTTTCACAAGTGGCAAGCATAGTTCACTAAGGACAGAAAGCCTTGCGACAGCACGAGCAGTAACAACATCGAAGGTCTCACGATATTCTTTTTTCTGACCAAATGTTTCTGCACGATCATGGATTAGTTGAATATTCTCCAATCCAAGTTCTTTCGATAAATGCTCTAAAAAGCCAATTCGCTTATTAAGAGAATCGACAATGGTAACCCGTAATTCAGGAAAGGCAATTTTAATCGGCAGACTCGGAAAACCTGCACCCGCTCCTACATCACATAAATGAAATGGATGGTTAAAATCAAAATAAAAAGCAGCTGAAATGGAATCGTAAAAATGCTTTAAATAAACCTCTGACTTATCTGTAATGGCCGTTAGGTTCATTTTCTCGTTCCATTCCACTAATATCGAATAATACTTCTCATATTGTTCAATTTGCTGGGGCGAAAGGTTGATTCCCTTCGCTGCCAGCGCTTCAATAAATTGTTCTGTATTCATTTGCTATTCCTTTCCTGACACTTTGGCAATTCGTCCTTGCTCAATATAAACAAGCAAAATCGAAATATCAGCAGGGTTCACACCAGAGATTCGAGAGGCTTGTGCAATGGATAATGGCATAACTTCTTTTAAGTTATGTCTTGCCTCCATCGCAAGACCTGTAATAGCATCATAATCAATATTCTCAGGGATCTTTTTGTCTTCCATTTTCTTTAATCGTTCTACCTGCTGAAGCGACTTCTCGATATAGCCTTCATATTTAATTTGAATTTCCACTTGTTCTTCAACGTCCTGATCGAGCTTTTCTTCATCAGGAACGAGATTCCAAATATGCTCAAATGTCATTTCTGGCCTTTTCAGTAGGTCCGATGCCCGAATTCCATCCTTTAATTCACTACCGCCTTGGCTTTTTATTAACTCTTGGACATCCTTTGACGGTTTAAGGATAATATTTTTTAACCGCTCAATTTCTGCTTCAATCAATTGTTTCTTAGCAAGAAATTTTTTGTAACGCTCTTCACTAATAAGACCGACGGAATATCCAAGCTCCGTTAATCGTAAATCGGCATTATCGTGGCGCAGCAATAAGCGATATTCAGCACGTGAAGTCAGCAAGCGGTATGGTTCCTGTGTTCCTTTTGTAATTAGGTCATCAATCATGACCCCAATATAGGCATCCGAACGGCTCAGAATAACCTCTTCTTTTCCTAAAATGTTCATAGCGGCGTTAATCCCTGCCATCAGACCCTGTGCAGCTGCTTCCTCATAGCCGGAAGTACCATTAATTTGCCCTGCCGTATATAAATTTTTTACCTTTTTCGTCTCTAATGTAGGCCATAGCTGAGTAGGTCTAACTGAATCATATTCAATCGCATACCCTGCACGCATCATTTTAGCATTCTCCAAGCCTGGAACACTTCGGAGGAGATCATGCTGAACTTCCTCTGGCAAGCTTGTCGATAAACCTTGAACATAAACCTCTTGCGTATTCCGCCCTTCCGGCTCTAAGAAAATTTGGTGGCGCGGTTTATCATTGAAACGAACCACTTTATCTTCTATGGATGGACAATAACGCGGCCCTTTCCCTTTAATCATTCCTGAATACATCGGGGACCGGTGTAAATTGTCTTCGATGATTTGATGGGTTCTTTCACTTGTATACGTAAGCCAGCATGGCAGCTGATCTGTAATAAATTTAGTCGTTTCATAGGAAAAAGCTAGCGGCGTATCATCACCAGGTTGAATTTCTGTTTTACTATAATCAATTGTGTGACTGTTTACACGTGGAGGTGTACCTGTTTTAAAGCGTTCAAGCTCAAAACCGATTTCCTCAAGATGCTCCGAAAGCTTAATAGATGGCTGCTGATTATTCGGACCACTTGAATACTTCAGCTCCCCTAATATAATTTCTCCTCTTAAAAATGTCCCTGTCGTTATAATGACAGCTTTCGATTGATAGACGGCACCTGTTTTTGTAATAACCCCTTTACAAACACCATCTTCTACAATCAATTGCTCAACCATACCTTGAATAAGCGTTAGATTCGGTTCATTTTCAAGCGTCTTTTTCATTTCATGCTGATACATAAACTTATCAGCCTGTGCTCTTAATGCCCGTACAGCTGGGCCTTTCCCTGTGTTCAGCATACGCATTTGGATATAGGTTTTATCTAGATTTTTAGCCATCTCCCCGCCCAAAGCGTCAATTTCTCTAACTACGGTCCCTTTTGCTGGTCCTCCGATTGACGGATTACATGGCATAAAAGCAACCATATCTAAATTAATGGTGACAACTAATGTCTTTGCTCCAATACGGGCGGACGCAAGGCCAGCTTCACAACCTGCATGACCTGCCCCGACGACAATGACATCATATGTTCCAGCTTCATATGGCATGATGCTGCCTCCTTTTGTTATTTCTAAAATATATGTCTCCGCTTCTCTATTTCCCTAAACAGAATTGGGAGAAGAGCTGATCGATTAAGCTTTCATGGACGCTATCTCCAATTATTTCTCCGAGAAGCTCCCATGTTCTAGTGTAATCAATTTGTACGATATCGATTGGTGTTCCAATTTCAACGGCCATAAGAGCATCTTCCATCGCATTTAATGCTTGATTCAATAACGCAATATGTCTTGAATTGGATACATACGTCATATCCCTCGCTTCGATCGAGCCTTCGAAAAATAAAGAAGCAATTGCCTCTTCTAGTTCGTCTACTCCCTTATCTTCTAGTAAGGATGTCGAAACAAGCTTATGTTTTTGTGAAAGCTCATGAACACGGTTCATATCAATCTGCTGTGGCAAGTCTGTTTTATTCACTATGACAATAACATCCATACCCTCAACAGCTTGAAATAAATTCTCATCTTCTTCCGTTAAAGCATCCGAATAATTAAGAACAAGCAAAATAAGATCCGCTTCTTTTAATACTTGCCGGGATCTTTCCACACCGATTCGCTCAACAATATCTTCTGTTTCACGAATTCCTGCCGTATCCAATAATCTTAATGGCACACCACGAACATTCACATACTCTTCAATGACATCACGTGTCGTTCCTGGGATATCCGTAACAATTGCTTTATTTTCTTGTACAAGGCTATTCAATAATGAGGATTTCCCTACATTCGGACGCCCGACGATAACCGTTGATAAGCCCTCACGTAAAATTTTCCCTTGATGAGATGTACGGAGAAGTGTTTCAATCTCCTCTTTGACATAGGTGCCCTTTTCTAATAAAAGCTGATGGGTCATCTCTTCAACATCATCATATTCAGGATAGTCAATATTCACTTCTACATGTGCAAGCGTCCCTAAAATTTCCTGCCGCAGCTTAGTAATAAGCTTAGAAAGACGCCCTTCCATTTGACCTAGAGCGACATTCATTGCTCGATCGGTTTTTGCCCGAATTAAATCCATCACTGCTTCCGCTTGCGATAAATCAATCCGTCCATTTAAGAAGGCTCTTTTCGTAAATTCACCTGGCTCTGCAAGTCTTGCCCCATTACTTAAAAGCAGCTGAAGCACCCGGTTTACCGATGCAATCCCACCATGGCAATTAATTTCAACTACATCCTCTTTCGTAAAGGTTTTCGGAGCCTTCATAACCGAAACCATTACTTCTTCAGCAATTTCATTCGTCTTCGGATCAATCATTTGGCCATAGTGAATAGTGTGTGACGCTACCCCTTTAAGCCTTTTTTCTCCAACCCCTTTAAACATCTTGTCCGCTATTGCTATGGCATTATCACCACTCAACCTCACAATAGCAATGGCTCCTTCTCCCATTGGTGTTGATATGGCTGCAATTGTATCAAACTCCATTCATTCCACCTCGTTTCATTCACGGTTTTATCTATTATAAAAAAGCGCAAGCGCCTTCGGAACAATCAAAGAACAGATTGTTCCTGCGATGCCTATTCGCAGAAGCTTTCCTTTGTGCTCACCCCCGACAAGCATAAGACAGGCCGACGAGAAGGTTGTTCTTTAACCTTCTTGGCGGACTGACTTATGACCTCGAGGTCGACAAAAACGCGACGTCCTGTCGCATTGTCGACACTAGTGCATCCTGCATGTCGGGGGTAGACGCTGGGGCTAGACATTTCTTTAACTCGAAAAAAGTTATTTTTATTTTTTAGTCATATCAATATTTATTTCTCCAAATTAATAGAATATCACATGACTTTTTTTTAGAAAACAAGTATGACTTTTTAATAAAAATTTTGATGCCGCCCAAAACTTGTCCACAAGATTAACTTTTTTAGATCAAGATTCTTTATCCACAATCACCAAGAATAAATATGTTTTATTTTAACTTATCCACATGTGAATAACAATAATAGCAACGATTTCTTCCGATACCCTTTTTTAATTGGCAAAAAAAGAACCCAATCATTTGATTGGGTTCCTAACATTATTTATTTGGCGCAATCACAAGATGGCGATGCGGATCATTTCCACTGGAATAAGTTTTTATCTTCTTATTCTCTGCTAAAGCCGCATGAATCACCTTACGTTCATAGGATGGCATCGGCTCTAAAGCCACATTTTCTCCTGTTTTAATTGCCTTGTGTGCAAGCCGTTCAGCTAGCTGAATAAGGGTTTCGTTTCGTCTTTTGCGATAATCCTCTGCATCGAGCAAAACATTCAAATATTGATCTGAATATCTATTCATAACTAGCTGGGTTAAATATTGTAATGAATTTAAAGTCTGTCCTCTTTTTCCTATGAATAAGGCTATTTTATCCCCTGAGAGAATAAATTGGATGTTCCGTCCATCATGTATTACGTCAATTTCAATTTGAGCACCCATTTTTTCACTTACATCTAAGAGGAACTTCTTACCTTCTTCAATCGGATCTTGCTTCTTAACAACTTTAACAATTGCAGGTCGTGAACCAAAAATTCCAAAAATGCCCTTTTTACCTTCGTCGACAATAGTAATTTCTGCGCGATCTTCGGATGTCTGTAACTGAGCTAGAGCAGACTTTACTGCTTCATCGACGGTAGTCCCCGTAGCAGTTACTTGTTTCACTTTTTTGCTCCTCCTGCTTTACCGGATGCTGTCGCTTTAAGCTCCGGACCTTTAATAAAATAAGTCTGAGCAATCATAAAGATATTACCTACTACCCAGTACAATGAAAGTGCTGCCGGGAATTTGATGGCAAAAACGACGATCATAATCGGCATTAGCCAAAGCATCATCGCCATTTGCGGGTTTTGATTAGCTGTTCCAGCCATCATCATCTTTTGCTGAATGAAAGTTGTAACACCTGCGATGAGCGGCAATATATAATACGGATCCGGAGAACCAAGCTCAAACCATAAAAATGAATGAGCCTTAATTTCTTGTGTTCGGGAAATCGCATGGTAAAACCCAATTAAAATTGGCATTTGAATTAATAATGGGAAACATCCAGCTAATGGATTTACCCCGTGCTGTTGAAATAATGCCATC
Source organism: Cytobacillus dafuensis (assembly GCF_007995155.1). NCBI lineage: Bacteria > Bacillati > Bacillota > Bacilli > Caryophanales > Bacillaceae > Cytobacillus > Cytobacillus dafuensis. Next base: position 4,914,098 of record NZ_CP042593.1, read on the forward strand.
GTTTCCTGCTGCAGCTGTTGCTGCGTTTTTTGATCCTTTGAGCTGTACTTCTCTTTTAATTTTTTCATTTCAGGCTGTATGGCCTGCATTGCCTTTGAGCTTTTTGTCTGTTTAATCATTAATGGGAGCAATACTAGGCGAATGGTAAGTGTTACGAGAATAATCGATAAGCCATAGTTGCCTCCTGTAATTTCTGCAACCTTTATAATAAAAAGTGAAAGCGGATAAACAATGTACTGATTCCAAAAGCCTTCGCTCTGGGATGTAATCGGCTGATTAATTTCTGAACAGCCTGATAGTAGCGCCATCATAAAAATTAAACCGATTACTAGAAATATTCTTTTCTTCAAACGGTTATTCCTCCTTACTGCTATGAAAATTGTATATGAAAAATGTATCTCCACATTTATCGCCTTCTGAAAAGCTTTGATCACTTTACCAATTCAGAAGATTATGGAAAACAAACTTAAATACATAGTAACATTTTTAAAAGATCATGTCTTTTATAAAGAAAATATGTTAATTGGTGATATTTGATTTCATTCTCGGCTTTTAAACTATGACTATTTATCATTATTGCCAGGCATTTGTTTAGTCAAAACCTTTGAAATCTTTAATACATGCATGAGACTCTTTTTTATTTCATGAAATTCCATATCAGCAACTGGCTTTCGCGCAATAATAATATAATCGTATTGATTATGTATCTCATGTTCCAGCTCATGAAAAGCCTGACGAACATATCGTTTGATCTGATTTCTTGTTACAGCATTTCCAATCTTTTTGCTCACAGAAAGGCCAATGCGAAAATGCTCTTGATCTGGCTTTTTAAGCGAGTATACAACGAATTGCCGATTTGCAAATGATTTTCCTTTTTTAAAGGCTTCTTGGAATTCTTTATTTTTTTTTACTCTAAATTCTTTTTTCATGACCTTTACCTACCCTTTCATAGAAAAGCGTAAGCTCACTTACAATGGAAAAAATATTTTCTATTAGATTATGGAAAAAAAGACCACTGACGTTTCAGTGGCCTAAGCAGATAATACTTTTCTTCCTTTACGGCGGCGACGAGCTAGGACGTTACGTCCGTTCGGAGTACTCATGCGGCTGCGGAATCCATGAACCTTACTTCTTTTACGTTTGCTTGGTTGGTAAGTTCTTTTCATTATATGACACCTCCCTGAGGAATAGCTGTTAAAGACAGTCTTACTAATTATAAAGATGTAACTAGAAAGTTGTCAACTGGAAGAATATCGTATGCGCCTTAATCAGACTCAGACCCCTCTAATTTTTTTATAAGCCTTGTGTCTAAAAGATTTTGGCGCAACAAAAGCCCCTATTTATGAAGCTAGGCAATTTTTTATTCGAAAAAGCTATTCTTATTTATTTTTAATTTCCACCTAGAAATTTTAACCTCTTTTTAAAGCTCTGTCACTCAAAAATTTGTTTATTATAAAAGTAATTTTCTCCAGTTATTTGTTATTACTTCACTATGTGGATAATTTTTCGACAAGTTTTTTATTATCCACAACACATATTGACAGCTTCTTCACACAATCAATCATTGTGGACAATTTTAGTCCACACGCTCTTATACTTGTGGATAAAATCTGAAAAACCGTTGCACCTCTTAGGAATATCTGTTATCATATTTGTGTTTTCACACTTAATAATTCAATGTGTATAACTCCATTATCCACAGAGTGTGGATAACATGTGGATGAGTTATTCCATGAGGTTGTAAAATCTTGTCCACAGATAGTGGATATTGTCGAAATCCTGTTTATCTTCCTTATTATATGTTTTTCCACATACACAGGCTTGTATATTAATACAAAATATAGGTTGTACTGGTTGTATAGCCTATATTTTTTTGGCATGTATCATTCTAAAGCACTTGATCGCAGTGTATGAATGCAATACATCCAAAGCTGCATTTTCTTTAATAGCAAATAGCAAAGGGGGGCTATCA